>NZ_JAQTXM010000002.1 GCF_028688795.1 Rhodoferax sp.
TCTTTACCATCCGCTCCTACTTGGCAACCATGACCAAGCAGAAAAACAATCTGTTTGACTGTTTGGTCAGCGTGTTTAACCGCCAGATAATTCAGCCCAGCTTTGCTCGTTAAGCTGAGTAGTTACAGACTTTAAGCAAAATCAGCCTATAGACCAAGTAAATCAAGCGCAAGCAGCTATAGAAACCGCAGCACAAGCCGTGCTCGACGTGCGCGCCAAATTCCAGGCCACCGACGCCGCAGGCAAACAAGCTGCAACGCTGGCGGACTTGTACGACCCGCTCACCATGCCACCCGAGTTGCTCAAAGCGCATCAAAAACTCGACGCCGACGTCGACAAGGCCTATGAGGCCAGTGGCGGCAAAAAGGTCTACAAGAGCGACGCCGAGCGCGTCGCCTTCCTGTTTGAGCTGTACCAAAAACTCACCAGCCTGCTGCCCGCCGATAAGCAAAAGCAAAAGCTTAGTGCAAAATTAACGATGAACAAGTAAAGTGACCATTCAGCCAGGAGCCACCATGTCAAACACACAAGCACTTCAGCGACAAATAGCCCAGCTACCAGCGTTGGACCGCATTGCCTTGGTCGAAGATATCTTGCAGGGCTTGGACGCGCCCGACAAATCTCTTGATGCCTTATGGGCCAACGAGGCAGAAAGTCGGCTTGCGGCTTACAAGGCGGGACAAGCAAAGGCCGTACCGCTGTCTGAGGTAATGGCCAAATACCGCGTGTCATGAACTTCAGCCTGATACCTGACGCGCAGGCAGAGTTAGACGATGCTTTTCAGTGGTATGAAACTCAATCGGGTGGCTTGGGCGATCGTTTTTTGGGTGAGGTAGTTCACGCCTTTGAATTGATTCGGCAATTTCCCAGCGCTTGGCATCCCCTCAGCGCAAACACTCGCCGTTGTCGCTTGAAGCGATTCCCCTACGGCGTGATTTATGCTCAAGTTGGTGATGACATAGTGGTTGTCGGCATTGCGCATTTGCACCGTGAACCCAACTACTGGTCCGAGCGATTTAATTCAGATCATCCGCAGGGTGACTACCCTGATTGAAGTGCTTAACGCCCGCCTGGCTCACGCCACCACCACGCCCTCAAACGCCGGGTAAAGCGCGTCCACCCAGGCCTCTACTTCGGCCTCGCCCACTTGCAAAAAGGCCAGGCAGTCGGCCCCGTGGCGCTGCCACTCGCGCTGAATCTCCAGGCCTTCATGGTTGGCCACCAGGTGGTCGGCAATGGCGGCGATGGCCACCAGGTTGCGCACGTCTAGCTCGACGCCGGTGTCGCTCAACACCGCAAAATCATGGTGTAGCCGCACCGCATGTGATATCACCTGGGGCAGTCGCCAGGTGCGGGCCACGATGGCGCCCACAACGGCGTGGTCGGTGCGGTGGGCGGCGTTTTCAGTTTGAATGAAGCTTCGGTCTTGCCGGGCCATGGCTTCGACCAGCGTCCCGCTGTAGCCACGCAATCCTTGCAGCATCACCGGAATGCCGACATGAAAAAACAGGCCACAGGTTCGGGCCACTTCCACGTCGACGCCATACATTTGCCGGGCGATGTGCGCCATGGCCAGGCTACGCCTGGTGGATGACTCCCAAAAATGCTCGATCAGCGTGGGGTCGATGTGGATCGTGTTGCGCAGCAAAAAGCCGGTGAGCAAAGTTGCAGTGGGTTTCATGCCCAGCATCGAGATGGCTTGTGCGACAGAACTCACCGGCTCGCGGCGTGCATAGACGGGGCTGTTGGCAATGCGAATCAAGGCGGCTGTCATGGCCACGTCGCTGCCGGCAATGGCGGCCACCACTTGCGGATCGGGGTCGGCCTGACTCAGCTCGGTTTGCAGCTGCACCAGCAGTTGTGGGCAGGGTGGAATGACGATGTGCTTGACCGGACCGGCGTCGCGGGCGTAGTCAAGTTCACGGTTGATGGCTTGGGCTTTCATGCATGGGTCTCCTGCACCCTATTATCAGTACAAGCTTGGGGCCTCCAGCAAGCGTTGCTGGCCAGCCCAGGCTACCAGCGCCACCGGGTCCAGCGGCCGCGCAAAAAAGTACCCTTGCAGCTCCTCACAACCCAGTGTGGTCAATTGCTCGGCCTGGGCCAGCGTCTCTACCCCCTCAGCCACCAGCTGCAAGCCCAGCTCATGCGCGAGGGCAATGGTGGCGCGAACAATGGCCAAATCGGCCGGGTCATCAAGCATGTCGCGCACAAAAGATTGGTCGATCTTGAGCTTGTCAATGGGAAAGCGCTTCAAGTAGGCCAAGCTGGAATAGCCGGTGCCAAAGTCGTCAATCGACAGTTGAACCCCAAGGGCTTTGATGGCCGCAAGCGTGCCCGCTGCCGAACTTGAGTTTTGCATCAGGTGCGATTCGGTGATTTCGAACTCCAATTTGCCTGGGTCACAGCCGTTTTGCTCAATGCAGGTGTGCATCAAGTCCAGCAAGCCGGGGTCGGCCAACTGCAGGGCCGACAAGTTGATGGCCATGGCCCAGTGACCCAAACCCGCATCGCGCCAGGCCGCCCACTGCGCACACGCCTGCTGCAGCACCCAGGTGCCAATCGGTTTAATGAGCCCTGTTTCTTCTGCCACCGGTATAAATTGCGCGGGCGACACCTGCCCCAGCTCCGGGCTGTGCCAGCGCAGCAAGGCCTCCACACCGACCATCTGGCGGGTTTTGGCGTCTATCTTGGGCTGGTAGTGCAGCGAGAATTCCTGGCGTTCCAATGCCAGCTTGAGGTTCCGCTCCAGCGTTTGACGTTGTTGCAGTGCCTGGTCAATAGATGGGTCAAACAGGCAGGCAGCGTCACGTCCGGTGGCCTTGGCGGTGTACATGGCGGAATCAGCGCGGCGCATCAGTTCGTCGCGGTCAGCGCCGTCTTGTGGGTAAGTGGCCACGCCCACGCTGCACGACACATTGAGCGCATGGCCCTGCACCTGATGGGCCTGGCGAATCAGCGGGATGATGCGCTGCTCGGCATGCTGATGGGCCTGCGCGGCATCTTTGAGGCCGCGCAGAATCACCACAAATTCATCGCCGCCCAAACGGCTGACAAAGTCACCACTGCGCACGGCCTGCTGCAATCGTTTGGCCACTGAGCGCAACAACCCGTCGCCTATGTGGTGCCCCAGCGTGTCATTGATGAGCTTGAAGCGGTCCAGGTCAATGAACAGCACCGCAATGCATTCGCCGGTGCGGCGTGCCTGAGCCAGGGCGGCATCCAGCGTATCGATGCACAAGGAGCGGTTGGGCAACTCGGTTAACACATCATGGTGGGCCAGGAACTGCACCCGGTCTTCGGCTTTTTTACGGTCCGTGATGTCGATGCAAATGCCAATGTAGTGCGACACGGTTTCTTGCCGTGCGGCGTCTCGCACCGCTGAAATCATCAACAGGGCCGGATAGGTATGGCCGCTGCGTGTGGTCAGCCGCACCTCACCCTGCCATTCATTGCGCCGCTGGATGGCCGCGGCAATCTCTTGTCCGATGGCAGATCCGCTGACCTCGGGCGAGCCAGCCAGCAGACTTGACAGCTGCTCGCCAAGCACCTCATAAAAATCATACGAGGTGGCCTTGCAAAACGCCTGGTTAACGCTGAGGATCTTTTGCTGGGCGTCCATGATGATGATGCCCTCGCTGGAGGCCTCAAACACCTTGGCCCACAACTGCAAGCGCTGCTCCATGAGCTTGAGCACATTGATGGGCGTGAAACTGGTCAGCACCGCGTCAACCCCCTGAAACCGGATGCGCCGAGCCGACAACACCGCCCAGGACGGCTCGGCGCCGCGCAGCCAACGCACCTCGAACTCGTCCACCCGGTCATGGTCTGCCAGGTGCTGAAAAAATCGCGCACGCACACCTGGCTCCAGACCGCGCACCCAGGGGTCGACCGTGCACCCGGCCAGCCAGGGTTTGGCCGGCTCATTGGCGTGCAACACCTGGTGGTCGGGGATGGAGGTGACCACCATGGCAATCGGCATGGCTTCTACCAGCTCGGTTTGCGCTTGCGCCGCGCGAGCACTGGCAGCCAGTTCTTGCTGCACCACCCGGTCATGGTCCAACTGGCCCAGCATGCCATTGAATGCCGTGACCAAGTGGCCAATTTCATCCTGGCTGCTCCAGCGTGCGCGTAAGGCGTAGTTGCTGCTCTGGCGCACTTTTTCGGCAACACTTGCAAGCTGCTTGAGCGGCCGGGAAATCTGGCGGGCCACAACGTACACCAGTCCCAAAATGGCCAGCAGCAGCAAAAGCGCCGTGCCCAAATGCAGCCACATGCGTGCAAACAAGCCATCTGCCCGCGCCTTCAGGAGCATGTCAAGCGCCTGCGAGGTCTGGCCCCACGCATTGGCCAATGCCTGCAGGCTTTGGCGATGCTGGGTATCAAAAGCCGCAGCATCCGCCCCGGCATGTTGCTGTGCAGCGTCGCGGACCAGCTTCAACATGTCGTTCAAGCGCACCGTCAGCACATTTTCATTCGCGCTCAGGCTTGCCCGCAGTGCGGGAGCGCCTGCGGTGTAGGCCTGCAGGTAATCTGCGCTGATGCCTTGGCGGATGGCATCCAAGCGGCCCGCCAAGATCAGCAGACTGGTGGCCTGTAAACCCGCATCTACTGGTTTGCCGTGCGCACCGTGCATGGCAGCCGCAGTCTCATCGATGACTTCAAGCAGCTCCGGAAAGCGCAGCGCCACCAAAGACATGCAGTAATAACTGTCCAGATCAGGGTCAAGAATCAGATTGGACTGGTTGGCCACTGTTGTCAACAGGCTGCGCGCGTCGCTGATGAGCTGGCTGCGACCAGCCACCGTCACTGCGTTCGAATCAGCAAACCGTTGCCAAGACCGCAGCAGACCGGCAGACGCCTCAGCCGTCTTCAGGTCGGCATCATGGGCCTCGCGTTGGCTGTCAAACCTGGCCAAAGCCAGCCGGGTTTGTTCAACCGGATGCGGCCAGTCAATCAGGCTGGGCAGCAGCATGTCGCGCACGCTGTCGCTGTAAGCGGTGCCAACAATTTCCTTGCGGGTGAAGTCTATGGCGAGGTATTTTTCGTGGATCAAAATACCTGAAATGAAGATGACAGTGGTCAAATCCAGCAGATAAATCAGCGTGAGCTTGCGGCTCACACTCAAACCACCAAGCCAGGATACAAGAGGACCGAAAAATTTCATCCGCTTGGTTGCCAGACTTGCCGATATCGCGCGAACTTAAACCGGCACGGGCACCAAAAAGTCTCGGCTGATGTGGGCACCCAAATCGTTCACGCGGTCCAGAAACTGCGTCAGGTAGGCATGCAAACCTGTTGCCAAAATCTCATCGATGCGGCCATATTGCAGCTCGGCGCGCAGCTTGCCGGCGCGGCGCTGGGTCTCGCCTGACTGGTCGTTGGCGATCATCTTCAAATTACCCACCACTTCGTTCAGGCTGGCGTGCAGGCTGCGCGGCATGTCGGGGCGAAGAATCAGCAACTCGGCCACGCGCTCGGGCCGAATCACATCGCGGTAAACCTTGCGGTACACCTCAAAGCCGCTGACGCTGCGCAAAATCGCGCTCCAGTGGTAGAAGTCGTACTCTTGTTCCTTACCGTTGGCGGTGCCGTAAAAGTCTTTGTCTACCGCATGAAACTTCACATCCACCAGGCGGGCGGTGTTGTCAGCACGCTCCAGAAAAGTGCCCAAGCGCATGAAGTAAAGCGACTCGTCCATCAGCATGGTGCCCACGGTGACACCGCGCGAGAGGTGCGAGCGGAACTTGACCCATTCAAAAAACTGCGACGGATCAGCCTCAAAGTCGCCCTGCTTGATCATGCGCTTGACTTCAAGCCAGGTCTGGTTTTGGGTTTCCCAAACCTCGGTGGTGAGGGTACCGCGCACAGCACGGGCGTTTTCACGGGCAGCGCTCAGGCAAGAGACGATGCTGGACGGGTTTTCTTCGTCTTTGACCATGAAGTCCATCACTTCTTTGGCCTGAATATCGTCGTGCTTTTCTTTGTAAAGGGGCAGCAACTCACTGATGGACAGCAAGCCTTGCCAGCCAGCGCGCGCCAGCGCCTCGGACTGGGGCAGCAGCGAGCTTTGGTAATTGACATCCAGCAGACGTGCGGTGTTTTCGGCACGCTCGGTGTAGCGACTCATCCAGAAGAGGTGATCGGCGGTTCTTGAAAGCATAAGGTTCTCCGGAATTTTTTTGACTGGGCCTGTGACTGGCTATGACTGCGTCTGTGACTGCGCCTTGGGTGCAGCAGGCTCAATCCGATCAGCCTCTTCGGCGGCGGCCGCTTCTGCCGCTGCGGCCAGTTCGACTCGCGCCACGGCTGCGGCATCGTCTTCCAGAATCCAGGTGTCTTTTGTACCGCCACCCTGTGACGAGTTGACGACAAGTGAGCCCTCTTTCAGCGCGACGCGGGTCAGGCCGCCCGGCACCATTTGCACAGTCTTGCCTGACAACACATACGGGCGCAGGTCGATGTGGCGCGGGGCAATGCCGCTTTCCACAAACGTGGGGCAGCTTGACAGGCTCAAGGTGGGCTGTGCAATGTAGCCACTCGGGTTGGCCAGCACGGCTTTCTTAAAGTCTTCGACCTCGGCTTTGGTGGCAGCTGGCCCCACCAGCATGCCGTAGCCGCCAGCGCCATGCACCTCTTTGACCACCAGGTCTTTCATGTTGGCAATGACGTAAGACAACTCGTCCTTGTTGCGGCACATGTAGGTCGGCACGTTGTTCAAAATGGGTTTTTCACCCAGATAAAACTCGATCATTTTGGGCACGTAGGGGTAGATCGACTTGTCGTCTGCCACACCGGTGCCGACACCGTTGCAAATGTTGATGTGACCCGCCTTGTACACATCAAGCAGCCCGGCGCAGCCCAGTGTGGAGCCAGGGCGAAACACCTTGGGGTCCAAAAAGTCGTCATCCACCCGGCGGTAGATCACATCCACCCGCTGCGGGCCGCGCGTGGTACGCATGTAGCAGAAGTTGTCCTTGACAAACAGGTCTTGCCCTTCGACCAATTCAACGCCCATTTGCTGGGCCAGAAAGGCGTGCTCAAAGTAAGCGCTGTTGTACATGCCGGGTGTCAGCACCACCACGGTTGGCTCGGCGGTGGTGGCCGGACTGCTTTGGCGCAGAGTTTCAAGCAACAAGTCGGGGTAATGCGCAATGGGCGCGACGCGGTGGGCTGAAAAAAGGTCGGGGAACAGCCGCATCATCATCTTGCGGTCTTCCAGCATGTAACTCACTCCGGAAGGTACACGCAGGTTGTCTTCCAGCACGTAGTACTCGCCGTTGCCCTTGGCATCCGGAGCGCGCACGATGTCAATGCCAGAGATTTGTGAATACACGTTGTTGGGCAGGTCAATGCCCATCATTTGTGGGCGGAACTGGGCGTTTTGCTCGATCTGCTCGCGCGGAATCAAGCCCGCCTTGAGAATTTCCTGGTCGTGGTAGATGTCATGCAGAAAGCGGTTCAGGGCGGTGACACGTTGTGTCAGCCCAAGCTCCATGCTGCGCCACTCGTTGGCCGGGATGATGCGGGGGATCAAGTCGAACGGAATCAGGCGCTCAGTGCCGGCGCCATCTTCGTCCTTTTCGCCGTACACCGCAAAGGTGATGCCGACGCGGCGAAAGATCATTTCGGCTTCTTCACGGCGCTTGGCCATCATGTTGCCGGGCTGGCGCGCCAGCCATTCGTCGTAAATTTTGTAATGGTCCCGAATTTGCGCCCCGTGAGTAAAGAACTCGTAGGGCAACTTGGTGTACATCTCGTCGAATTTCTGCATCATTTTTTACTCCTGAATACAGCATAGCAAGCTTTGGGCCATGTTTGACGCGTAACAGTGGGTGTCACGAGGGTGCGTCAAGCTTATTACGCAATACCTTGCGCTAACCCCAGCGAAAATCCATCAGTTCTTTCGCGGCCTTGTATTCTTGCTGTCACCCCCCCTATCCCCCAATCCATTTCGCCCACCCACCGGACAGGAAAGGGCTTGGATAGGGTGGGGGCCGATTGTTTGAATTTGGAAGCTTGACTTAGGAAGTCTGCCCCGGAACCCTGACCCTGGACCCAGACTTCAAGGCACCAGGTGATGCCAATACCGCCGATCCAGTTCCCGCTGACATCGCATGCTGTCTGGCCGCCACGATTGCCAGCCAGCCGCACCACAACGGGGCGAATCAATCACCGTGATGTGGCGCTCGGCATAACGCACCAAAACAGGGCTAGCCGGATGCCCAAAGCGGTTTCTGTAACCGGCTTGCACCAGCGCAAAGCGGGGTTGCACCGCGTCCAGAAACACCGCGCTGCTGGAAGTCTTGCTGCCATGGTGCGGCATCAGCAACACATCAGCACGCAAAAGCCCAGCATTGCTCAAGCCTGAGCCTGAGTCCGCACCTTTGCCAGCATCAGCCGTGTCTGCACCAGCGCCAACCGCAGCCCCTGCCGCTGCCCGCGCCACCAACTGCGCCTCTTGCGCCTGCTCGATATCCCCTGCCAGCAGCACCGTTTGTGTGCCATTGCTGATGCGCAGGGTGCAGCTCATGGCGTTGGTCTTGCGCTTGTCGTCGTAATCAGAGGCTTGTGGGTGCAACACCTCAAACGTCACGCCGTCCCAACGCCAGCGCTGCCCCAATTGGCAGCGTTGTGCTGGTCGCAGGCTTTGCAGCGAATGCTCCAGCTCAATTGAACTCAGCAGCGTGGCTTGGGGCTGCATCATCAGCACGGCTTGCGCACCACCGGAGTGGTCGCTGTCGCGGTGGCTCAGCACCAGTATGTCAAGCGGCACATCCAGCGCACGCAACAGCGGCACCAGCACGCGGTAGCCGGCATCACTTTCACGGCTGAAACGCGGGCCGGCGTCATACAGCAGCGTGTGGTTTGCGGTACGCAGCAGCACGGCGTTGCCCTGGCCAATGTCGGCTGCCAGCAACTCAAATTGGCCCAAGGGCGGCCGCGGTGCTTGCCACAACAACACCGGCAGCAGCAGCGGGACACCCATCAAACGCCAGCGCCAAGGCCAAGGCAGGGCCAGCAACACACCACCCAACACCCCAGCCACACCGGCCCACACGGGCGCTTGTGCTGTCGACACGGTGGCCCACGGCCAAGCCGCCAGCCAAGCCAAAAGACCACCCAACACATCAATGGCCCAAGCCGCCACGCCCCACAACGCGGGCCACACAGCGCCCAACATGGCCAGCGGCGTTACAGCCAAGGTTACCCACGGAATCGCCACGGCATTGGCCAGCAAACCAACCAGCGAAACCTGGCCAAACAGCAGCAGCGTCAAAGGTGTCAGCGACAGCGTGATCACCCATTGCTCCCGCCATATTGCAACAAATCGACCTCTAGCCCCCGCACTGTTTGCGCGAGCAGCTTCTGAGTCTGTAGCAAACAAGACACCCACCGCAACAAAGCTCAGCCAGAACCCGGCTTGCAGCAGCGCCCAGGGGTCCGCCAGTACCACCACGGCACAGGCCAGCAGCCAGACCTGCGGCCATGGCCAGCGCTGGCCGAGCAAACGTAAGGCCCCCACGGCGGCCAACATCAACACCGTGCGCTGCGCCGGCACGCCCCAGCCGCTGAACAAGGCATAGGCTGCGGCCAGCAAAATACCACCGCCCAAGGCGGCGCTGGGGGCACTCACCCGCAGGCACAGCCAGCTTGAGCGGCGCCACAACCAGCCCACCCATGCCACAGCCAGCCAGGCAAACATGGTCACGTGCAGGCCTGAAATACTCATGAGGTGGGCCACGCCGGTGGCCCTGAAGATATCCCAGTCGGCGCGGTCGATGGCGGCTTGGTCGCCCACCACGAGTGCAGCGATCAGGCCAGCAGCTTTTGGCTCAGTGACATGCTCAAAAATGCGCTCTCGCAACTGGCCGCGAGCCCATTCCACCGGGTGCTGCCAACTGCTTCCCAAGTGCTCGGGCACAGGGTCTTTGACGCCGGCGCGCACATAGCCGGTAGCTTGCACGCCCTGCTCCCACTGCCACAACTCGTAGTCAAACCCGTGCGGGTTAATCGCGCCATGCGGTGCTTTCAGGCGCACCGTGAATTGCCAGCGGTCCCCGGCCTGCAGCGCTGCGGGCGCACGCTGCAGCTCACCCAGCAACTCCCCCGGGCCGTCGCCCCGGGCAAACACGCCGCTGTACCAGGCCAGTTCAAGCCGCTTGGGCAAGCGCACCGCTTGGGAGTCCAGCAGCACGGTGTCCACATCAAAACGAAAGCGCAGCCCGCTTTCATTGCGCTGCGGCATGGCGGCCACCACACCACTGATGGCGATGTCGCGCCCCTCCAGCGCCGGCGCCAGTGCTTGCCCCATGAAAACACTGGCACGCAGGCCAGTCAACCCGAAGGCCAGCACAGCAAAGGCCATGACAAGTGCACCAAAGCGAAGGGGACGCGATATTCTTTTAATAGCTGCTAGCGCAATACCCATAAGGGCTAGAGCCACAAATAGCATATAAATTGAGCCCGACGACAACTCAGCCTGGCCAATTTGCACCATCGACCCCAGCAACACCCCCAGCAACACCGGCGTCAGGGTGCCTGGGCGCATCGCATGGCCAGATGTCATTGCGTTGATGGCATCAGGTGACGGATTGGCAGGCTATCTGGCGGCCAGGTCAGCAAAGGTCTGGCCGGGCACTTGACGGGTCCAGTCCAGCGGGTCTTGTTGCAGCACCATGTCAATGTCAAGGCCCAGCACCTCCCCCACCAGCGACGGAAAAGTCACCGCCAGCGCATTCGGTGGCAAGCCAGCCTGGCGGGCGCGGGCACGCCAGATGGCCAAATGCAGCACGCCAGCCAGCGGCTCATAGGCGTCGTTGTCAAACGGGGCATGCGCAAAATTCAGGGCATCCGTGATGACCTGCGGCAAATGCCATTGCGCGCTCAAACCGGCACTGACCTGGGTGTAGCAAAAGCCAAAAATCTGGCGCTCGGCCCGCGCGCGCTTGAGTTCCAGCGGCCCGCACTGGGCATCCAGCGCCACCACCTGTGGCATCACCGCGCGCATGGTCAGCTCGCCCATGGCATGAATCAAACCCAGGGTGTAAGCCGCTTGCTGGTTGAGTCGCAACAGCCCCGCCAGCGAACGCGCCATGCGGGCCGCATCCACACTGCAGGCCCAGAATTTGGCCAGCGGCAAACCCGGCACTGTCTTGAACGAGGCTTGGGCCGCCGCCTGGCTGACCATGGACTGCACTTGGCCCAGCCGCAGCACGGCAAGCGCCTCGGCCACGCTGTGAATTTGCCCAGGCAGCTTGAAAAAGGGGGCGTTGGCGGCTTGCAACAGGCGCAAGCCCAGGGCCGGGTCGGTGCACAGCAGCTGGTCAATGCGGCGCAAATCGGGCTGCGTTGCACCCAGCTCGGTCAGCAGCAGCGCCACCACGCGGGGCACGCTGGGCATGACAAAACGCTGGGTCAACAGGGCAGCCAGTTCCATGGCGGCTAGTTCCCAAGGCCTTTGAGTTTGGCAAATGCAGATGACATAGCGTTGGATTGTGGCGCATGGCTGCCTGATGCTGCGCCCTGCCCTGCACCACTGCCATAGCCCGGGCCACCAGAGCGGCCACGTTGCTGCGGGTTGGCACTCTGAAAACGGTTGTCGCCAGCACTGCGCGCCGGGGCTGCACCCAGCTTCATGGTGAGTGCAATGCGTTTGCGCGCCACATCCACCTCCACCACCTGCACCTTCACGATGTCGCCGGTTTTGACCACTTCACGCGCGTCGGTCACAAACTTGTGGCTGAGCTGACTCACATGCACCAAGCCGTCCTGGTGCACGCCGAGGTCGATGAAGGCGCCAAAGGCAGCCACATTGCTCACCGTGCCCTCCAGCACCATGCCCTCTTTCAGGTCGCGAATGTCTTCGACGCCATCATTGAAGCGCGCCACCTTGAAGTCAGGGCGAGGGTCACGGCCGGGTTTCTCCAGCTCACCCAGAATGTCCTTGACAGTGATCACGCCAAACTTGTCGTTGGCAAACAACTCGGGGCGCAGGGTTTTGAGCATGTCGGCGCGGCCCATGAGCGCGGCAACGGGCTGGCCGGTCTTGGCCATGATTTGCTCGACCACCGGGTAGGTTTCAGGGTGCACACCCGTCATGTCCAGCGGGTTGCTGCCGCCGCGAATGCGCAAAAAGCCGGCACTTTGCTCAAACGCTTTGGGGCCTAGCCCGGTGACTTTGAGCAAATCTTGCCGGCTGCCAAAGGCGCCATTGGCCTCGCGCCAGCGCACCACGGCCTTGGCCACGCTGCCACTCAGGCCTGAAACACGGCTCAAGAGCGGCACGCTGGCCATGTTCAGGTCAACGCCCACAGAATTCACGCAGTCTTCCACCACGGCTTCAAGCGTTTTGGCCAGCTCGCTCTGGTTCACGTCGTGCTGGTACTGGCCCACGCCAATGCTTTTGGGGTCGATCTTGACCAGCTCAGCCAGCGGGTCTTGCAAGCGCCGCGCAATGCTGGCGGCACCGCGCAGGCTCACGTCGACGTCGGGCATTTCTTGGCTGGCGAACTCGCTTGCTGAATAGACGGACGCACCAGCTTCTGAGACCACTACTTTTTCAATAGCTACTTGCGCTTGTACCGCATGGGTTTCAGCCTTTTTAGCCATAATTTTTATCAAATCAGCAGCGAGTTTGTCGGTCTCGCGGCTGGCGGTGCCGTTGCCAATGGCGATCAGGTTCACGCCGTGTTTTTCGCACAGTTTGGACAAAATATGCAACGAGCCATCCCAGTCTTTGCGGGGCTCGTGCGGGTACACCGTGCTGGTGTCGACCAGCTTGCCGGTGGCGTCCACCACCGCCACCTTCACACCGGTGCGAATGCCGGGGTCCAGGCCCAGCACCACACGCGGGCCAGCGGGGGCGGCCAGCAGCAAATCACGCAGGTTGTCAGCAAACACCTTGATGGCGACTTTTTCGGCGTCTTCACGCAGGCGGGTGAACAGGTCGCGCTCGGTCGACAAACTCAGCTTGACGCGCCAGGTCCAGGCGACGCATTTGCGAATCAAATCGTCGGCCGGGCGGCTTTGGTGGTGCCAGCCCAGCTTGAGGGCAATGCGGCCTTCGGCCAGCGACACTGCCGGTGCCGCTCTAGATTTTGTAGCTGCTTGCGCTTGCTCTACATGAGCTAGAGGCTGATTTAGCTCTGGAAGCACAAGCTTGGCATCCAGAATCTCCAGGCTACGCCCGCGAAACACCGCCAGCGCCCGGTGCGACGGCACTCGGTGAATCGGCTCATCGTAGTCAAAATAATCACGGAACTTGGCGACATCGGGGTCGTTTTCGTTCTTGCCGTCCATCAGTTTGCTTTGCAGCAGGCCCTCGGCCCACAGCCATTCGCGCAGGTCTTGCACCAGCGTGGGGGTTTCGGCCCAGCGTTCACTGAGCAAATCGCGCACGCCATCCAACACCGCTTGCACGGTTGAAAAATCTGGCTTTTTGTCTTCGCCAGGCGCCGCTTCGGTGAACGGAATCAGGTAGCTTTGGGCCTCATCGGCCGGCACTAATGCAGGGTTTGCAAACAGCGCGTCGGCCAGTGGCTCCAAGCCGGCTTCGCGGGCCAGCTGGCCTTTGGTGCGGCGTTTCAACTTAAACGGCAGGTAAAGGTCTTCCAGCTCTTGTTTGGTGGCGCACGCGTGCAGCGCGGCCAGCAGCTGGGGGGTGAGCTTGCCTTGCTCGTCAATGGCTTTGGTGACGGTGGCTAGGCGGTCGCGCAGCTCACGCAGGTAGCTCAGGCGCGCTTCAAGTTCGCGCAGTTGAATGTCATCCAGACCACCGGTCACCTCTTTGCGGTAGCGCGCAATGAAGGGCACCGTGGCGCCACCGTCCAGCAGGTCGACGGCGGCCTGTACTTGTTGCTCTTTGACCCTGATTTCATGGGCAATTTGACTGATGATTTTTTGCATATCCCGCGGGCGTCAAGCGACTCAAAACATAGAAGGCCGCGAGTGTGCCACAGGCCCTGATTAACAATTGCTTACGATTCTGGCCCAATTGCGCCAAGACAAGGCCTCAGCCCCGCCCCAAAATAGCCGACAACACATGTAATCGCCAGAAAACCCCTGCCGAAAACTCAAAGTCACCTGTGAACACCGACACCGCCATGGACATTCGCAGCCGCCTGCTGGCGGCCCGTCTGCCCAGCCCACCGCAAACCTTGCTCAAGCTGCTTCGCCTGTGCCAGGAGGAAGACGTTGACATCCGGGCACTGGTTGAGCTGATTGCCAGCGACCCTGCCCTGTCGGCCAAAGTGCTGCTGGTGGCCCACAGCGCCGCCTACCACGCGGCAGATGCCCAGGCGCTGACGCTGCTGCAAGCCTCCAGCCGGCTGGGCACGGCACTGATCAAAGTGCTGGCGCTCAGCGTCATGGTGACCCAGACCTTTAACGGCTTCACGCCCTCCGGCGGTGTTGATCTGCGCGCTTTCTGGAAACACAGCCTGGGCGTGGCCCTGCTGTCCCGCGAGCTGGCAGCACGGCTCGACTACCCCTTGGCAGAAGAAGCCTACCTAGCTGGTTTGCTGCACGACATTGGCCGGCTGGCGCTGCTGGTGGCCGCGCCGCAGCAGGCACAGCCGCTGTTTTTGGTGGCGGACGACGACGCCTTGTGCGCCCAAGAGCATCAAGCCTTCGGACTGGCCCACGCGGCGGCAGGCGCCTGGCTGCTGGGCCGCTGGCATTTGAGCGAGCCGCTCATTGCGAGCGTGCTGCACCACCACGACGACAGCGCAAGCCTCTCAGGGGCGCAGCCTTTGACCCAATTGGTGCATTTGGCGCACCGCCTGGCG
This sequence comes from Rhodoferax sp., assembly GCF_028688795.1. Taxonomy (GTDB): domain Bacteria; phylum Pseudomonadota; class Gammaproteobacteria; order Burkholderiales; family Burkholderiaceae_C; genus Rhodoferax. The sequence goes on from NZ_JAQTXM010000002.1 coordinate 14,790, forward strand.
GCACTGCAGATGGCCCATGGCAAGGTGCCTGACGCAGCTGACACCGCCACCGCATCTGACGCCTTCAAGGATTTCACCTCCGACCAGGGGTTACCGGCGGCTGACTTGTTGGCTGTGACTGAGCGCGCCGCCGGTCAGCTTGAGCAAATGGCGCGCGACCTGGGCATTGACATTTCTGAGTCAGATCAGCCCTCGGCGGCGCTTGCGCCCGCCGCCTCAAGCCCGCCAGCGGATGCCTTGCAGACGCAATTGGTCCAAGAGCTTTTTGACCGCAGCGTGCTCAATGAAATGGCCATGACCCTGATTGCACAGGGCAGCAATAACGACGCCCTGACGCAGCTGCGCCAGCATGCCAGCGCCTTGCTGCAGTTGGAAGACGTGGTGGTCATGCTGTTGCGCAGCAACCAGCAGCAACTGGTGCCGGCTTCCATGAACGCACACCACCAAGCCGCCGCGCAACTGACCTACGACGTGGCAAACGACGCTATTTTTGCCAGCTGCGTTGCCACCCGTAAAGTGGTGTTTACCGGGCGCAACAGCCGCTGCGCCATCGCGCTGCTCAACGTTCTGGCGGCAGATGAGCTGGTGCTGATTCCGCTGATCTCGGCGCGCAATTGCCTGGGCCTGCTGGCCGCTGCCGTGCCAGCGGAGTTGAGCCGCCACATGCGCAGCCAAACACCGCTGCTGCAGGCCTTTGGCATCTATGCGGGTTTGGCGCTGGCGCGTCGTCGCCAGGCCACCATGAGCTCCGAGACCCTGTCGGTGATCTCAAGACAGGAGCAGCGGCTGGGGCTAATGAAGCTGGCACTGGCCCTGAACAAGGCCGCCAGCCCGTTGGGCGCCAGCGACCCCTGTAGCGCCGTGAGCGCACTGCTGCAAAAACTCAAAGTCAGCCGCTTGCTGCCAGACAACATCAAGCTCCATAGCCAGTTGGCAAATCAGGCTCCCTTGGTGCGTGGCTCTTTTGAGATGGTGCAGCTGGTAGCGCTGTTGCTGATTCGCCATGCCTTTGAACGCATGCCAAAAAGTGGCGAACTGACGGTTAGCACGGGGGCATTGGCTTACCGGCACGGCGCAAAATTCGTCGCCCTGAGTGTGTCAGACACGACGACCAGCTCAGCGCAAGCCATGGCAGCCCAGCTGCATGAGCCCCCGACAAGCAGTGCCAACAGCAGTGATGCCGCTGCACCAAACCTGGCAGAAATCAACCGCCTAATTGAAGCCCTGGGCGGCCACCTGAGCTTCAAGTGTGACGCCACAGGCACGCGTTTTGACGTTTTGCTGCCCAGCGTCAACGCCCCGCGCACCATGCCACCTTGAGGCGGGCACCAGCCAGCATGGCGATTTTCAGGCCTCACGCAGCATTTCAAGGTGCGCAATACCGTCTTCAACGAAGGGTTTGCCCACGTCCTTGAAACCGTGCCGGGCATAAAACCCGGCCAGATGCGCCTGGGCACCAATGCGTATGGCCTGCGGCCCCCAAACTTGTCCGGTGGCCAGAATCGCCTGCTCCATCAGGGTGTGGCCAAGGCCCGTGGCGCGCGCGCTCTTGCGCACCAGCACCCGGCCGATGGTGGCTTCGGCAAATTTGACGCCAGGCGCAAAACAGCGCGCGTAGGCCTGTAGCTCGCCGCCCTGCACACCCAGCAAATGCATGGCTTGGCCGTCGAACCCATCCATGTCCTGGTAGACGCATTGCTGCTCCACCACAAACACCTCGCTGCGCAGGCGCAACACCTCATAAAGCTCAAGCACGCGCAGGTCGTCAAACGACATCAGGCGCCACACCGGCACCGCTTCTTGCGCGGGATGGCGGCCAATCGACCAGAGTTTGAAAGTCATGTGCTTGTCTCCTGTTTCAAATCAATTTAACCAACTGCTTGCCAAAGTTCTTGCCCTTGAGCAAGCCCAAAAACGCCTCGGGCGCCCCCGCCAAGCCAATCGCTACCGACTCGCGGGGGCGCAGCTTGCCGGTGGCGACCAGCGTGCCGAGTTCTTTCAAGGCCTCGGGCCAAACCTCCATGTGTTCGCTAACGATGAAGCCCTGCACTTTCAGGCGGCTGATCAAGATCAGCGCCGGGTTGGCCAGAGGCAGCGGCGCGCCGTTGTAGCCGGCAATCATGCCGCACACCGCGATGCGGCCAAAGGCGTTCATGCGCGAAAGCACCGCGTCCAGCACCATGCCGCCCACGTTTTCAAAGTAGCCGTCAATGCCATTCGGGCACGCCGCTTTAAGCGCTTTGGAAAGCGATGCCGCGTCTTTGTGCAGCTTGTAGTCAATGCAGGCATCAAAGCCCAGTTCATCAACCGCGTATTTGCATTTGTCTGGCCCGCCAGCTATGCCCACTGTGCGGCAGCCGCGTGCCCGGCTCAAAGCCGCAAAGGCGCTGCCCACGGCACCGGTGGCGGCACTCACCACCATGGTTTCGCCGGCTTTCGGCGCGATGATGTTGACCAGCCCATACCAGGCCGTCACACCCGGCATACCCACTGCGCCGAGGTAGGCGCCCAGGGGAATGTGCGTGGTGTCAACCTTACGCAACGCGCCCGGCTCATTGGCGCTCACCACGCTGTATTGCTGCCAGCCGCCCATGCCAACCACCTGGTCGCCCACGGCGAATTTGGGGTGTCTGGATTCGATGATGTCACCCACCGTGCCACCGCCCATGACCTCGTGCAAGGGTTGGGCTGCCGTGTAGCTCTTGCTGTCGTTCATGCGGCCGCGCATGTAAGGGTCAAGGCTCAGGAAATGATGGCGCACCAGCACCTGGCCGTCTTGCAAGGCTGGCGTTTCGTTGCTGACCAGTTTGAAATTGCTGGCCACCGCTTCGCCCACCGGGCGGTTGTCAAGCAGGATTTGGGCATTCAAAGGCATCTTGGCGTCTCCATGTGTTGGCAAATTTTTACTATAAATAAAGTAGCTACTTACGCATTATTTACAAGGGCTGGAGGCTTATTTAACTTAAAAAAAGCTACGCGGTGTATCGCAGCGGCAAATTCAATCGGCCTGGTCGATTGAGATCGACCCCACAGCATCGTCCACAGACCCATTCAACGGGTGGCTGCTTTTGGGCCCAACAGGCAAACGGCGGATGTACTTGAACGTGCCGGTGGCGTGCGCGCAGGCCTTGCCATGCTCGTCAAACACGGTGGCCTCGGTGAAGGCCAGCGTGGCGGTGCGGTGCAGCAGTTTGCCACGCGCAATCAACGGGCCGTGCGAGGGGCGCATGAAGCTGGTTTTCATCTCGATGGTGACCACGCCAAGATCAGCGTGGTCGGCGCGCGCGGCCATGGCCATGGTCACATCCAGCAGCGTCATTACCGCGCCGCCATGGGTCACGCTGTATGAATTAAGGTGCTCGGGCTTGGCGGTGTAGTGCAACTCAGACTGGCCGTTGTCAAACTTTGTGAGCACAAAGCCCAGGTGTGCAATGAAGGGGTTGGTTTTGCCAAAGTCGGTGGTCGGCAAGGTGATGTTGTGGGTGGTGGTCATGCTCAAGCCCCCACCACGGCGCTCACGCCACCATCCACCGCCAGCCACTGGCCGGTGATGTGTTTGCCGGCGTCGCTGGCAAACAACAGCGTGATGCCCTTGAGGTCTTCATCGTCGCCCAAACGGCGCAACGGGGCAGCCGCTGCCAAGCGTTCTTCACCCAGCGCCGCCAGTGTGCCGGCAGTCATCTTGCTGGGAAAAAAGCCCGGGCAAATCGCATTCACATTGATGCCGTAGGGGCCCCATTCGCAAGCCAACGCGCGGGTGAAGTTGATCACCGCGCCCTTGCTGGTGTTGTACGCCAGCGTATTGAGCCCGACCGGGTTGCCGCCCAGCCCGGCAATGGATGCCACGTTGATGATGCGCCCGGCGCTGCCACCTTTGCGTCCGATCATGCTGTGTTTGCCCACCAGCTGGCTGAGCACAAAGTAGCCACGCACGTTCAGGGCCATCACCTTGTCCCAGGCTTCTATGGGGTGCTCTTGCGCAGGCGCCCCCCAAGTGGCACCGGCGTTGTTGACCAGAATGTCAATGTCGCCCATGCGGTGCAGCGTCTCGGTGACGAGACGCTGCAGGTCTTGCTCAACGGCGCAATCTGCGGCCACCCAGCGGGCGTCAATGCCCGCGTCTTGCAGCTCAGCGCAGGCAATTTCGAGTTCGTCCGCCTTGTGCGCTGCCAGCATGACACGCGCGCCCGCCTCGCCCAACGCATGCGCCATTTGCAAGCCCAGCCCGCGTGAGCCACCGGTAACCAGCGCGGTTTTGCCGGTGAGGTTGAAGAGTTGTTGGGTGGTGCGAGACATAAAAGCGGCTTCCTGAATTGGCCTGGCGGGGCCGATCAAGGCATTTTGCAGGAAATCAGGTGCAAGCCTGTTCACGCTGTCGCTGTAGCGGTAAGAGTCGCACTGAGGCCGTGACCAAGAAATTGAAACCGAAACCTTATACCCGATAAAAATACTACAAGTGATGCGAATTTGCATACACAATATTAGAAACAAATAAATTAATGATATTTACTTAAAAAAGGGTTTCATGCGTACCAATTTACCTGTCACCCATGCAGAAGTCGTTTTAAGCGACAAGTTTTCCATCGTTTCCACCACGGACCTGCAGGGCAACATCACCTACGCCAACCCATATTTCGTGGAAATCAGCGGCTACCCGACACATGAACTCCTTGGTGCACCACAAAACATCTTGCGCCACCCCGACATGCCAGCAGAGGCCTTTGCCGACCTGTGGGCCACCATCAAGGCTGGCCGCCCGTGGACCGGCATGGTCAAAAACCGCACTTATGCTGGCGACTTTTATTGGGTGCTAGCCAACGTGACCCCGGTCTACGAGGGTGGCCAGCCCGTAGGCTTCATGTCGGTGCGCACCAAGCCCAGTCGCGACCAAGTGAAGCAAGCGGATGCAGCTTACAAGGAAATCCGCCAGGGAAACCCGCGCAAACTGCGCATTGAAAACGGGGGGGTGGTGCACCCCGGTCTGTTGGGTCAGCTGAAAAGCGTGGGCCTAGTGACTTGGTTGCGGATGAGCTTTGCGCTGGTGCTGCTGGCCTTTGTGCTGCTGGGCATCAACTCGCTGTTGTCCGGTGCAGCAGCCTGGCCGCTGGCCGCCGCCGCAGTGGGGCTGCTGGCCACGCTGTTTGCCGGGGTCAGCGTACAGCGCCAGGTGCTTACCCCCTTGCGCCAGGTAACCCATTCGGCACGGATTCTGGCCGGAGGCGATTTGACGCAGCAAATGACCGCGGCAGGACAAGACGAAGTCGGCCAGTTGCAAAACGCGTTGCGCCAGATGAATGTCAACTTGTGCAGCATCATTGGCGATGTGCGCAGCAATTTTGAGTCGATTCGCATGGCCACCCACGAGATTGCCAGCGGCAATATGGACCTGTCCAACCGCACCGAGTCCCAAGCCTCCAGCCTGGAAGAAACCGCCGCCAGCATGGAGCAAATCACCGGCACAGTGCAGCAAAGCGCCAACAATGCGGCGCAAGCCAACGCACTGGGTGCCCAGGCCTCGGAAGCAGCCAACAAAAGTGGGGACATCGTGGGGCAGGCTGTCAGCACCATGAACGACATCAATGTGGCCTCGCACAAAATTGTCGACATCATTGGGTTGATCGACGGCATTGCGTTCCAGACCAACATCCTGGCGCTCAACGCTGCCGTGGAAGCCGCCCGCGCGGGCGAGCAAGGTCGCGGCTTTGCCGTGGTGGCCGCGGAGGTGCGCAACCTGGCCGGACGCAGTGCCTCAGCAGCCAAAGAAATCAAGACCCTGATCGGCAACTCCATGCAGCAAGTGGCAGCCGGCACAGCGCTAACAGCGCAGGCAGGCAACACCATGCAAGAGGTAATTGACGCCACCGCACGGGTGAACCTGATCATGATGGAAATGACCGCAGCCACACGCGAGCAAAGCCTGGGCATTGCCCAAGTCAACCAAGCGGTGGGCCTGATGGACACCGTGACCCAGCAAAACGCGGCCTTGGTTGAAGAAGCGGCCGCAGCCGCGGGAAATCTGGCCGATCAGACTGAGCGGCTGACCAATGCGCTGGCTGTGTTCAAGCTGCCACGGGGCGAGTCAGACCGCTAATCCCCACGCACGTTGCGTAGCAACTCGGTGCAGGTGTACGGCTTGACCAGACAGCAGCAAGGCGAAGCGCGTTTACACACGCAAATTGGCCTCTAGTCCTTTAATTAATTGCGCAATATGGTGAGGCTTTGATAGCGAATCAGTGCCACAACTGCGCAACGAACGTCTGGGCCGACATCACGCGGGGCTGCATTGAAGTATCTGCTAACAGCAATTTGTCACCAGTGACCAGCACCAGATCCGTGCGGCTGCACAACAAATCCCACAGGAACTGGTCGCCTGGGTCAGGTGCCCTGGGCAGCACTGCGTCAGCAACCGGGTTTAACACAATGGCGTGCCGGGCCAAATCGATTAAAACGGTGTCGATATCAACCTCAGTTAAACCATGCATTTTTTGTAAATGCGGCCGTAGCAGCACGGCTCGGTACTCAGACAACAGCGGCTCAGACAAAACAAAACCAAAAGCTGCGCCAAGCATGCCGTCCAGAATTCGCGCCACCGGCGAATCTGAGTGCGCGGTAAGCACACCTGCGACCACAATGTTGGTGTCAATGATGAAAAACTGGCTCACAGTCCGTGGCGCACGGCGTGTTGCGCATCGAGTGCCAGCGACATGGCCTGCTCATCGCTCAGACTACTGCGTGTGCGCGCCCTGCTGACCAAGTTTTGCGCTTGCTCGCGTGATTTGATGCCGTAAAAGTCTAGGCTTTCGTCAATCAACTGACCAATGGTCTTGTCGCGCTGGGCCGCCGCTTCTTTCAGCGCGCGATAGCGTGGTTCGGACAACGTAATGGTCAAACGGCTCATGGTGATACCTCACATTGGTGCTAAAACACCAATATACCAAAACAATGGGAGTCAGCGCAAGGTCTTACAACACCTCAAACACCCCGCACGCCCCCATGCCACCGCCAATGCACATGCTGACTGCCACACGTTTGGCGCCGCGACGTTTGCCTTCGATCAGTGCATGGGCCGCTAGGCGCTGGCCGCTCACGCCATAAGGGTGGCCCACGGCAATGGCACCGCCGTTTACATTCAGGCGCGCGTTGTCAATGCCCAGCTTGTTGCGGCAATAAATCACTTGCACAGCAAAAGCTTCGTTGATTTCCCACAGATCGATGTCGTCCACCTCGAGCCCCAGGCGGGCCAGCGCTTTGGGGATGGCAAACACCGGGCCAATGCCCATTTCATCGGGCTCACAACCGGCTGCCGCAAAGCCCAAAAACCGGCCCAACGGGCTCAAACCCTTGCGCTGGGCGGTGCGCTCGTCCATCACCACCACGGCGCCAGCGCCGTCAGAAAACTGGCTGGCGTTGCCCGCGCTGACCACGCCTCCGGGCAATGCAGGGCGCAAATCCTTGATGCCCTCATAAGTGGTGCCGGGGCGAATGCCTTCATCAACACTGACAGTCACCTGCTTGGTGATCAAGCCCCGGGTTTTGTCGGCCACACCCATGGTGACGCTGATGGGCGCAATCTCGGCCATGAACAAACCCGCCGCCAGGGCAGCGGCCGCTTTTTGCTGGCTGGCCGCGCCATAGTCATCCATGGCTTCTCTAGTGATGCCGTAACGCCTGGCGACGATCTCGGCAGTTTCCAGCATGCTCATATAAACCTCGGGCTTGGTCTTCATCAACTCGTGGTCGCGCAGCATGTGCAGGTTCATCTCTTGCTGCACACATGAGATGCTTTCCACCCCGCCCGCCACGTAAATGTCGCCCTCGCCCGCCATGATGCGCTGCGCGGCCAGTGCAATGGTTTGCAGGCCCGATGAGCAAAAGCGGTTCACCGTCATGCCCGGCACCGACACCGGGCAACCGGCGCGCAAGGCAATCTGGCGCGCAATGTTGTAGCCATTGGCACCTTCGGGAAAAGCGCACCCCATGATGACGTCTTCAAGCTCTGCGGCGTCAATGCCGGCACGGGCCAAGGCGTGTTGCACGGCGTGGCCGCCCAGCGTGGCGCTGTGGGTCATGTTGAAAGCGCCCTTCCAACTCTTGGCCAAGGGGGTACGGGCGGTGGAAACGATGAGGGCGGATGTCATATTTATTCCTGAATTAATAGCTACTTACGCTTTATTTATAAGGTCTAGAGGGCACATTTAGCTAAATGTTTTACCTTCAGCCGCCAGCTCGGCGAGCAGCGGCGCTGGCTGCCAAAAAGCCGCATCGTCAAGCGGATTCTGGGCAAAACGCTGCATGGCCTGCACCACGTTGAACAGGCCGACCTCGTTGGCGTAGTTCATCGGGCCGCCGCGCCAAAGTGGAAAGCCGTAGCCCAGCAAATACACCATGTCGATGTCACCAGCGCGTGCGGCGAAGCCTTCTTCCAGAATGCGGGCGCCCTCGTTGATCAGCGCAAACACCAAGCGCTGCACAATTTCTTCGTCTGAAATTTTGCGCGGGGTGATGTCAAGGCTGGCCCGGTGGTCTTCGATCATGTTGACCACCTCCAGACTGGGCACAGCGTCGCGCTTGCCTGGCACATAGTCATACCAGCCGGCGCTGGTTTTTTGGCCAAAGCGGCCTTGCTCACACAGCAAGTCGGCAGTCTTGCTGTATTTCAGGTCAGGCGCCTCAAGGTAACGGCGCTTTCGCACGGCCCAGCCAATGTCGTTGCCCGCCAAGTCACTCATGCGAAACGGCCCCATGGCGAAGCCAAAGGTTTCCATCGCCTTGTCCACCTGCGCCGGGGTGCATCCCTCGTCCAACAAAAAGCCGGCCTGGCGGCCATAGGGGTCGATCATGCGGTTGCCAATGAAGCCGTCGCACACGCCTGACATCACGGCAGTTTTTCGGATCTTTTTGGCCAGGGCCATCACCGTGGCCAGGACATCTTTGGCAGTTTGCTCACCGCGCACCACTTCCAGCAGTTTCATCACGTGGGCCGGGCTGAAGAAATGCAGGCCCAGCACGTCTTGCGGGCGCTGGGTGAAAGCGGCAATTTGGTTGATGTCAAGCGTGGAGGTGTTGCTGGCCAAAATGGCGCCGGGCTTCATCACTCGGTCGAGTTCCTTGAACACGGCTTGTTTCACACCAAGGTCTTCAAACACGGCTTCAATGGCCAGGTCAGCATCTTTGAGGTCGTCGTAGCTCAAGGTGGTTGACAGGAGCGCCATGCGCTGCTCGTACTTGTCTTGCTTGAGCTTGCCTTTTTTGACTTGCGCTTCAAAATTTTTGCGGATGGTGGCCACACCGCGGTCGAGCGCGTCCTGGCGCGACTCCAGCATTTTGACCGGCACACCGGCGTTGAGAAAATTCATGGCAATGCCGCTGCCCATCGTGCCAGCGCCAATGATTGCCACAGATTTAATAGCACGTTGCGCTGTATCTGCGGGCACATCAGGTATTTTTGACGCTGCACGCTCGGCCATGAAGATGTGCCGCAGGGCACGGCTCTCGGGGGTCCACATCAAGTTGACGAAGGTGTCACGCTCAAAACGCAGCCCATCGTCAAACTGGCGTTTGGTGGCAGCTTCTACGGCGTCGACACATTTGAGCGGCGCCGAGAAATGTTTGGCCATGCCGCCCACCATGTTGCGGGCAAACTGAAAATACGCGTCGCCCTGCGGGTGGATGCACGGCAGCTGGCGCACCAGTGGCAAGGGGCGCACATCGGCCACGTCCTGCGCAAGCGCCAGAGCTTCGGCCAGCAAGGTGTCGGGTGACGTGGCCAGTTTGTCAAACAGCTTTTGCCCTGGCAGTGAGAAAAGCAGTTCGCTCTTGACCGGCTCGCCGCTCACAATCATGTTCAGCGCGGGCTCCACACCCAGCGCACGCGGCAAGCGCTGCGTGCCACCGGCGCCGGGCAGCAGGCCCAGCTTGACTTCGGGCAGCGCCACGTTGCAGCCAGGTGCGGCGATGCGGAAGTGGCAGCCCAGCGCCAGCTCCAACCCGCCACCCATGCACACGCTGTGCACGGCGGCTATCACCGGCTTGGTGGCGGCCTCAAAGGCCAAAATCACGCTGAGCAAGTTCGGCTCCTGAAAGGCTTTGGGCGAGCCAAATTCGGTGATGTCGGCCCCGCCTGAAAAGGCCTTGCCAGCGCCCGTGAGAACGATGGCTTTGACAGCCCCATCCGCAAGCGCCCTGGCCAGCGCATCAGTCAGCGCCACGCGGGTCGTCAGCCCCAAGCCGTTCACGGGCGGGTTGTTCAGGGTGATCACGGCAACATTGCCCTGCACGGCGTATTCAGCGGTCATGGTGCTTTCCTTTTTCAAAAAATAGAACGATCGTTCGTTTAATTGTAGGAAGTGTTGATGACAGCATGACTACGGACAAGCCCTAGGTTTGTCGCGGATGGGACAAAAGCTCATGCCGGCTGGAAAAAAATGAAGTGGAAACTGACTCAGTAATGAAAATATGTCGAAAAAACTTACAGCCCAAAAAATCTCGCCTCCATTTGAGGAGATTTTTTAAACAAATTTGATCATTTTTTTGATTATTTTTGAACGACCGTTCGATTGACGCCGGCAATTGAAGGAGGCCTTTACAAAGTCAAACTCTACCAAAGCAACGACTAATTGCGCATTCTCAATTGACCTTCGGCTAGTGGCTGAAATTTCAAAATCATTTAGCCAGCAATGACCCTGGCGTGTCAGGAAACTTGACAAGTTGTCGTCAATTTTTTGTCAAAAAAACCACGCACTTTTATAAGTCATTGATTAATCAATGCTTTTACCCCTTGCACCTTCATGGGCATATTTAGTGCTCAGGCCTAGGCCACGCGGTTAACGGGCCGGGCGCCTTGAAGATGGTGATGCAGTCCGCAACAGCGTGGATGACCCATACCATTTATCTAGGGGATATCATGTTAAAAAAACAGAAGCTAGCTGCAGTAGCAGCCTTGTTTGCTGCCACCACCTCGGGTTACCACGGCGCATTGGTAGCTGCGGAAGCCTTGGTTTTGGCCACGCCAACCTTGGTGTCAAACCAAGTGCCGGATTGGTCCAATGCTTTCAAAGCCAAGATGGTCGGGCAGGCCTATAAGTCGTCAACCGCGCTCGCAACCTACGACGTGCGCGCCACGCTCATGGTCTATGCGGACAACTACTCGGGAGCACCCGGCCAGAATATCTGGATCGCCCGCAGCATCGACAACGGCGCGACCTGGAGCCACACGGCACTGACCAACAATGCTGGAACGTCAGTGACGCTCACCGGGCCCGACAGTCTCGTTTACACCCTACCCACAACCAACGGCAAACCAAACATTTTTGCCCCAGCCACCGGCGCCATCGCCAGCGGTAAAGGCGCCAACACGCTGGTGACCTGGGGTAGCTCCTACTGCCGCGACCTGGCCGACCCCACGCAGCCCAGTTCAGTGCAAAAAGTCAACTTGAACTTGACCACCGGCCCCGAGCCTTACAAGTGCTTATGGTCAGCCAGGACGACCGATGGCGGAGCCACCTGGATCACACAGCAGATCACCGATGGTGCCATGGACATTGACGAAGACGTGCCAGCTGGCTTTACCACAACCAATCTTTTGACTGGCGGCTTTGGCATCGTCTGGCAAGCAGATCCAGCTGGCCTGAAGCAGGGTCAGGCTGAAGGGCCCGGAGAAGGCGCTTCAGGCGCATCCGTCAGCAAAGGCACCAATGTCTGGTACAGCTTTCTCACAAAAGCAGACTTCGAGAATGGAACGAAGTTTCCGACTCCCAGCGTGCCACTCTCAGACAACGATCCCATCACCAACACGCGTGGCGCCTCGCGGCCCAATCTGGCCATCGTGGGTGGTACAGCCATCGTTGCCTACGAAGAAACCAAGGGTGACTCCGAACTCTTTGGCAAGCAGATCATCTACCATTCTTTCGCCTACAACGCACCTGATACCAACAGTGCTGGCACGGTGATGTCTGACCCGCTGCTCAATTCACGTCGCGTGCGTTTCCTGTCCCAGGGTGATGCGTCAGCTGGCACGTCACCCCTGCGGGTGGTGTTGCTGTACCGCCAGACCAATGTCAATACGCCCGGCGCCGAGTCCAACGTCATCATGCAACGCGGATTGAAGAACACCGTGATTGATCCAGCCTCGACAGGTCTTCGTCCCTCAGACATTGAGCCTTTCAGCGCAGCCAAAAATCTCAGCAACCTGCTGGGCGCTAAAGACACTGACAACGCCTTGGCGCAACGTGGTGTTCTGCGTGGCGGCAATATCGCTGTTGGCTTCGACTACACGCCCAACATGCTGGCGTCAGTTGCCGTGCCACCCACGAGCACCTACAACTTCTACGTCACGGTCTCGAAAGACAGCGGGGTGACCTGGGCTGCGCCCTCCAACATCTCAGGCATTCGCAGCAACACCATCCGGGTGGTGGAGCCACGCATTGTGGGTACACCGGGGACAATTTTGAATCCGAACAACACCGCAACCGGCGACTCGGCCGATGTGCAGGCACCCGATGTATTTTTCGCCTCTTATGGCACGGAAACCAACAGCGCAGTGTCGGAGTCACTGGACATCTGGCTGACACGCACCACCAACTTTGGCAGCACGTTTGAGGTCAAGCAGTTGCTGGCGGGCGGCGTAACGCGGCAATCTGAAACCCAACTGCGTTCTTCGCCAAACGGCAAGAACCTGCAGTCGCTGTGGATGCAGCAGGAAGGGGTGGTGACCGACGTCTATTTCCGCAACGGAACGGTGAAATGAGTCAAGCCAGTTCAACTTAACGTTGCCTGAGGCCGAAGGTCGAACACAAGCTTCGGCAGGCAACACCTTGGAGCCCATGATGAAAACCTCTATCCAAATGCGCAAGACCCTGACCCGTCTTGCAATTGCTTCCGCTTTGTGTCTGAGTGCTGCGGCACCAGCCCATGCCAGTTATGCCCTCGGCTTCGTGCAAAACGAAACCGCTGGAGGCGTGCCCAATGGCGACTACAACATTGACTACAACGCCTACGTAGCTGATCCCACATTGTTTCTGGCCTTCAGCCCAGAAATTGCCATAGGGGCGGCGTCAACCTTGACATTCAAGGTTTTCGTGGGTGATGAATACGGCCCGGATGCATTACCCGACGAGTATGACCAATTTTCGCTATGGGCCTCAACAGACGGGGCATCCCTCGGCTACGACATTCTGGCATCTTCCTCGCCTTCGCTAGGCGGCGTTCTGGTGCCCGAATGGGGCGGCGTACCTGGTTACGCCAGCATCACGGTCAATCTGAGCGCCTTCGCCAATCAATCAATCCGGCTGGCCTTCAGCTTTGACCCGCTGGACGATGTCAACAACAACTTTCCCGGTGTGCGTGTTGACGACATTCTGGTAACCGATGGTGGGGCTACTCGGTTTGCAGAGAACTTCGAGAGCGCCACAGCGGATGGTTGGCAACTCAACGGGCTTTGGCATCTGACTGGTAACGTGGTGCCGGAGCCCTCGATGCTGTCGCTGCTGGGTGCTTGCGCCATTGGTTTCGGGCTGAGTCGGCGGCGCCGCCCAGAGACACGCGCCTGACCTTCGCCGGAGCGCCTGGCAACATACCCTGAACGCCTGGACCCAAGTCGAACTTGCGACATCCAAAGCATTCAGGGCGTCATGCGCATCGCGCCCAAGTTTGAATTTCAACCGGGTGGATCATCATGAAACTACTTGCCCTTGCCTTGGTAACATCGATGCTTTTTGCGTGTGGCGGAAGTGGAGCCGACTACTATTACGGGGCCTGGCAAACCAGCAACGCCCAGAATGAAAAAATCGAACTGCAAAGGTTTCCGGAAACCTTTGCAACCGAGTCAGAGTGTCAGGCCTCGTCGAACGCCCAGATCCCGACGCCAGATTTCAGGACGGACTATGAGTGCGTGCATTTTGTGTCTGGTAGATAACGTGGTGGCTTCGGCCGTATCTACCGGCCAACAATCACTCCCGGACCATCAGCGCAAATCTGGCAACTGGTAGTCCTTGAGCACCTCGCGCAGCTTGCTTTTTTGCATCTTGCCGGTGGCACCCATGGGAATCGCGTCCAGAAACACCACGTCGTCGGGAATCTGCCATTTGGCGGCTTTGCCCTCGTAAAAGGCCAACAATTCTTCGCGCGTCAACTCGGCCCCGGGCTTTTTCACCACCGCCACAATCGGGCGTTCATCCCACTTGGGGTGCGCCATGCCAACGCAGGCGGCCATGGCCACGCCGGGATGCGCCACAGCAATGTTTTCGATGTCAATCGAGCTGATCCACTCGCCGCCCGACTTGATCACGTCTTTGCTGCGGTCGGTGATCTGCATGTAGCCGTCGGCGTCAATGGTGGCCACGTCGCCGGTGGGGAACCAGCCATCCACCAAGGGCATGACCGGTGCCGCGTCGCCCACCCCCTGAAAGTATTCGCGCAACACCCAAGGGCCTTTGACCAGCAAATCGCCGTAGGTTTTGCCGTCCCACGGCAACTCTTTACCTTCGCCATCGACAATTTTCATGTCAATGCCATAAATGGCGCGGCCCTGCTTGAGGCGAACCTTCATCTTGTCGTCGTCAGACAGGCTGAGGTGTTTGTTTTTAAGGGTGCACAGCGTGCCCAGCGGGCTCATCTCGGTCATGCCCCAGGCGTGCAGCACTTCCACGCCGTATTTGTCGTTGAACGCGGTGATCATGGCGGGTGGGCAGGCCGAGCCACCAATTACCGTGCGTTTGAGGCTGGAAAAATGCAAGCCGTTGGGCTCCATGTGGCCCAGCAGCATCTGCCAAATGGTGGGCACGCCCGCAGCATAGGTCACCTGCTCCAGCTCAATCAGTTCGTAAATGGATTTACCATCCATACCCGCGCCGGGAAACACCAGCTTGGCCCCGGTGAGCGCGGCCGAATACGGAATGCCCCAGGCGTTGACGTGAAACATGGGCACCACCGGCAGAATCGCATCGCGCGCCGAGATGCCCATCACATCGGGCAAGGCCGCCGCATACGCATGCAGCACGGTGGAGCGGTGGCTGTACAGCGCCGCCTTGGGGTTGCCCGTGGTGCCACTGGTGTAGCACATGCTTGACGCCGTGTTTTCATCCAGTTCAGGCCATTGATAGCTGGTGGGTTGCGCCGCCAGCAGGGCTTCGTAACTGAGCAGGTTGGGTATGCCCGTATCTGCAGGCAGCTTGTCCGCATCACACAGCGCCACCCAGTGTTTCACGCCAAGGCACTTACTGTGAATGGCTTTAACAATGGGCAGGAAGGTCATGTCAAAACACACCATCTGGTCTTGTGCATGCTGCATCACCCAGGTGATTTGATCAGGCGACATGCGCGGGTTGATGGTGTGGAGCACACGGCCCGAGCCACTGACACCAAAATACATCTCAAGGTGGCGGTAGCCGTTCCAGGCGATAGATGCCACGCGCTCACCCATCTTCAGGCCAAAGGTGTCAAGCGCATTGGCAAATTGGCGCGAGCGCTGCGCCGCCTCAAGGTAGGTGTAGCGATGGATGTCGCCCTCGACCCGGCGCGACACGATTTGGCCCTCAGCGTGGTGGCGCGCGGCAAATTCGATGAGTGACGAAATCGACAGCTGTTGGTTTTGCATCAGTCCGAGCATGGGTGTCTCCTTTGGGTTTTTATGCAGAAAAGCATCGTACTGCCAAACCATGCGCAGCGCGGACTTGCCGTCACCTGTGCGACGCGTGGCAACCGATCAAGGCGTCAGAGCGAACGAGCCAAGGTCGCAAAAAATGCCCGGTCAGCATGCAGCATGTGCCATGCAACCAGGTCATTCACCAAAAAATGGACCAATTTGCCATCAGCAGCGGCTTGCCCGCCGCCTGCCCGAGCTGCCATAAACAGGGCATTAGCCTGTGTGATCAGCGCCTGATGCTGTAGCGCGTGCACCGCCAGTTGGTCATAACCATGCGCCAAGAGGATGGCTTCCTCATGCGCAAAGTGGGCTTTCACGTGGTCTAGCAGATGGTGAAACGCGGCATCAAAGGCCAGCGGCTGCTGGTCAGTCAGTGGCACTTGATCCAGCAGCGAGTTGGCGAGTTGAAACAACTGCCGGTGCTCGTCGTCAATCTCCGGGAGACCACATTCAAAGGCCACCTTCCAGCGCAAATGGACGTAAGACGGGCGTGCGCTTGGTGCAATGTCCGCAGCATCTTGCGAAGCGATCGGCGGGCACAACATGACGGCATTTCGCCCACCTTTTTTAGCCCGGTACATGGCCTCATCGCCCATGCGCAGCAGGTCTTTATCGGTGTCACCATGGTCTGGGTACAACGCCACGCCAATGCTCGACGAAATACTCAGGGCCACGCCTTGGCTGGTGACAAATTCCTGCGCCAGCAGGCTGCGAATTTTTTCAGCAACGGCCAAGGCGTCATCACTGGTCTGAAGGTCTGGCAGAAGCACCACAAATTCGTCACCGCCCATGCGCGCGGCGGTGTCAGAGGCGCGCACGCAACTCAAAATACGCTGTGCCACGGCCTGTAGCAGCCAATCACCCACCTCATGCCCCAGCTCATCATTGATCGGCTTGAACTTGTCGAGGTCGATAAACAACAGGGCCAGCCGCGATTTGGTCCGGCGCGCGCGCACCAGCTGCTGGCTCAGCCGCTCCAACGCCAAGCGACGGTTGGGCAACTGCGTCAGCGGGTCATTAAATGCCAACTGGCGCACATGTTGCGCCATCAGCATGCGCACGGTAATGTCTTCCAGCGACACCACCGCGCCCCGCAGTGCCTGACTTTCCAGCGCTGTCACGCTCATGCTCAGCCAGCGTTGATGTGGCGTCGATCGGCTTTGGTATTCCACGTAAAAGCGTGGCAAACGGCCATCAAGCACCTCCCGAATCCCGCGCGTGATGGGCATGGCGTCGCCCGGCTCTTTACCGGTCTCTTTGCCTGGCTCTTTTTCTGAAGCGGCGGCCTGGCAGATCGCCAGGAAATCAGCACCTTCAGGCGCACCTGCCCCCGGCATGTTTTGGCCTTGGTCTGGCGTGGCTTCCTGTGCACGCCGCCAAGCATCGTTGGTGGCCAGAATCAGGCCATCATGGCTCAACACAGCGATTTCAGCGGTGACCGAATTGAGCACTGCCTGCTTGAGTGTCTCGCTGTCCTGCAACACTTTTTGCTGCTGCAGCAAGGTGTCAAGCAGACGGTTAAAGCCCCCCACCAATTGACCCACTTCGTCTTGCCGAACCACGGGCAAGGCTTGCGGCGGCTGGTCATGGCGTACAAACCCATCCAGCGTTTGCAGTGCCGCCGTCATGGGTGCCAGTTGCCTACGCAACAACCACCAGATCAACGCCAGACTCACCAGCGCCAGCAGCAGCGCGGCCAGGCGTGCGTTTGGCTTAATGGCGTCAATCAGCGCAAAGGTTTCTTCAGGCGTGAGCGTGACCGACGCGTACCAGTTCGCCAAAGGGATTTGCTGGATGCTGACCAACACCTCAACCCCATGCGGATTAATAAGCCGCGCCGTCCCCTCAAAACCTTCAACAAACCGGTCAATCCAGGGGCTGATACCTGGGCCAGGCAACACCTCCATCACGCGCGGTGCGTCAGACGTGGCAAAGATCAGTCGCTGGCTGGCATCAATCAGGAAAAAGTTTCCAGTCTTTCCATAACGATGGGACGCCAATTGGGTCAAGAAATTGGCTTGATCAAGCCGAATCGCACCGGCCAATGCCCCAATGACGGCGCCCTTTGGGTCGCGAATGGGTACCGCCATCGTGAACACCGGCGTTTTCAGGGAGGCATGGGACTGAATACTGCCAACTACAGGCTCGCCGTTTTGCAGCACCCTGGCAAGTTCCGGTGGCGTCAATCCGCTGGCACCCAACCCATCCTTCAAAAAAAACATCTCGGCCTGTGGCAAGCCTGGCGTGCTCCACATCAACAGGCCACCGTTGAACAGACCGGACAGAAACGCACGTTCAGCCAAAAAAGCTTTGGCCGCAGCCGGATCGCCCAGCTGCGCCGGCAAGACCAGAGAGGCCTCGTTCTTGAGCGCGCTCAGCCGGTCTTGCAGGCCCTGATTGACTTCAGCGGTGAGCAAGTTGAGGGCCGAGCGCTGTTGCTCTCCGGTGTAGCGCAACAGTTCGTCGCGAAGCAGTGCATTGGTATAAAAAGCAAGCGACAGGAAACTCAACCCGAACACAAGCAGTGTCAACAGGGAAACACGGGTTTTAAGTGACTGCAACTGAAAGCGATCAAGAAACATAGGCCTGCGCGGACACCAACAAAAACCCTAATGGTACGAGGTGAATACCGGTTTTGTCCCTGCCCACACTGAGTTTGTACCCGACACGCCACAATTCGGTGATGAATGCAGCCAGCGAAATCCCTAAAATCGTCCACACCAAATTGGCGTGGCACAACCGTTTTCACCAGTTAGGGCGTGACTTTTACACCCCGCTGGCACCTCAGCCTCTGGGTGCGCCCTACTGGGTGGGGCGCTCTAACGCCGTGGCAGATTTACTGGGGCTGGAGCGCAGCCAATTAAACACAGATGACCTGCTGCAGGCCTTGTCCGGCAACTTGCCCATCAGCGGCACCCAGCCGCTGGCCAGCGTCTACAGCGGCCACCAGTTTGGCAACTGGGCCGGGCAATTGGGCGACGGCCGAGCTTGTTTGCTGGGCGAGGCCAACGGCCTTGAGGTGCAACTCAAGGGCTCGGGCCTAACACCTTATTCGCGCATGGGTGATGGCCGCGCCGTGTTGCGAAGCAGCATTCGCGAATTTTTGTGCAGCGAGGCCATGCAGGCTTTGGGCATTCCCACCACACGTGCCTTGTGTGTTACCGGCTCCGACGATGAAGTGTGGCGCGAAACGCCTGAGTCCTCAGCTGTGGTGACCCGCACAGCCCCCAGCTTCATTCGTTTTGGTCATTTTGAACACTTTTCCGCGCGCAACCAGTTGACCCCGCTGAAAACGCTGGCTGATTACGTGATTGAGCGCTATTACCCGGCCTGCCTCACCACCGAAGCCTTAGATGCCAACCCCTATGCCAATCTGCTGCAGGCAGTGACCGAGCGCACCGCCGTCATGGTGGCGCACTGGCAAGCCGTGGGCTTTTGCCACGGCGTGATGAACACCGACAACATGAGCATTCTGGGTCTGACCATGGACTACGGCCCGTTTCAGTTTCTGGATGCTTTTGAGCCCGGCCACATTTGCAACCACACCGACCGCGGTGGCCGCTACGCCTTTGAGCGCCAGCCAGAAATTGCCCACTGGAACCTGTATGCGCTGGCGCAGGCGCTGATGCCCTTGATCAAAGACCAGCCACTTGCCCTGCAGGCCTTGGCAACGTTCGAGGCGATCTTCAAAGACAAGCTGTACCAACTGATGCGTGCCAAGCTAGGTTTGGTAGATGCTGCGGGTGCAGTGAACGAGCCGCTGGGGACGACCGAAACTTCGGCAAACAGTCACTCAAATACATCCACCGCTGGCTCTGAGAGCCACAAAGCGCTGATCCAGACCCTTCTGGCAGACCTGCTGAATCTAATGGCGCAAGACCGGGTCGACTACACCCTGTTCTGGCGGCGTTTGAGCACCGCCGTTGCCACCGACGCGTTTGACCCGGTGCGCGACCTGTTTTTGCAGCGACCTATCTTCGATGCCTGGATGCTACGATATTTAGAGCTGCTTACGCTTACTAATAAAGGGCTATCGGCCGGTTTAATGTATAAAAACAATCCCAAGTTTGTGTTGCGAAACTATTTGGGTGAAGAAGCCATCCAAGCTGCCAAGCTCAAGAACTTCACTGTGCTAGCGGACTTGCTAAAAGTTTTGGAGCGGCCCTTTGACGAGCACCCTGAGCATGAGCCTTGGGCCGGTTTTCCACCTGACTGGGCCGCCAGCATTGCCATCAGTTGCAGTTCTTAGCGCGACATTTCTTAGCGCCACATTTTTATCCATTCAAACGGAGGCCTTCATGCCCTACCCCATCAGCAAGACAGACGACGAGTGGCAAGCCCTGCTGGCCCAAAAAGGGGCCGAACCCGGCGCCTTCGCCGTCACCCGGCATGCCAGCACCGAGCGCCCTTTTACGGGCAAATACGCGGCCCATTGGGCTGACGGCAGCTACCACTGCATCTGTTGCGGCAACAAGCTGTTTGACGCCGACACCAAGTTTGACGCGCACTGCGGCTGGCCCAGCTTTTCGCTGGCAGTGCCGGGCGCCATCAATGAGATCACCGACCGCAGCCACGGCATGGCCCGGGTTGAAACCGTCTGCGCCCAATGCGGCGCCCATCTGGGCCATGTGTTTGACGATGGCCCCGCGCCCACCGGTTTGCGCTACTGCATGAACTCGGCTTCGTTAAACTTCACCCCAACATGAAAATACTGATCGACTTCTTCCCCATCCTGCTGTTTTTTGGTGCCTACAAGATGTACGACATCTACATCGGCACTGGCGTACTGATGGCGGCCACCGTGCTGCAAATGGCCTTGATTTACGGCATTGACCGCAAACTGCAGATGATGCACAAAATCACGCTGGCGCTGATTTTGGTGTTTGGCACACTCACGCTGGTGCTGCACGATGACCGCTTCATCAAATGGAAACCCACTGTGCTGTATGCCGCCATGGCGATCGCGCTGGCGATTGCCGTCTGGGTCTACAAAAAGAACTTTTTGAAAATGCTGCTGGGCAGCCAGCTGACCCTGCCCGAACCAGTGTGGATGCGGCTGAACATGCTTTGGGTCATCTACAGTGCCTTCATGGCGCTCATCAATGCCTATGTGGCAGCCAACTACACCACAGAAGCATGGGTGAACTTCAAGCTCTGGGGCTACGCTTTTCCGCTGGTGTTCATCGTCGGGCAAGGTTTCTACATTTCGCGCTATTTGACGGCTGACGAA
Source organism: Rhodoferax sp. (assembly GCF_028688795.1). Taxonomy (GTDB): domain Bacteria; phylum Pseudomonadota; class Gammaproteobacteria; order Burkholderiales; family Burkholderiaceae_C; genus Rhodoferax. Next base: position 35,660 of record NZ_JAQTXM010000002.1, read on the forward strand.
TCCAACACACCCACACCATGACGACCAGCACTCCAACCGCCGAACAGCTTCAGCAACGCCTGCAAGAGGTGCTGCAACCAACCCACCTTGAAGTGATTGACGAAAGCGCCCAACACCATGGTCATGCCGGGGCCAATGGCACCGGTTTTGGCACCCATTTCAGGGTGCGTATCACAACTGCGGCCTTTGTCGGCAAGTCCGCCGTAAGCCGGCATAGGCTTGTGTATGATGCGCTCCAAGATTTCATGGATCAAGGCCTGCACGCGCTGGCCATTGAAGCCCAGTCGCCGGCTGCCTAAGGGTAGTCGGCCGAAACCCCAAAACCCCTTTTTTACATTGATTCGCAGGAAATTTGCATGAAATACAAACTTGTGTCGAGCATTGCTTTTGTTGCCCTGATGGGCAGCTTGTCAAACGTAGCAATCGCGCAGAACGTGGCCATTGTGAACGGCAAGGCTGTGCCTTTGGCACGTGTCGAAGCCCTGAGTCAGCAAGTGGCCCGCTCAGGTCGCCAGGTCACGCCTGAGATGCAACAACAAATCAAGGACGAAGTCATCGCCCGCGAAATCTTCATGCAGGAAGCCCAAAAAATGGGGCTTGACACTTCGGAAGACTTCAAATCACAAATGGAGCTGGCACGCCAGACCATTCTGATTCGCGAATTGTTCACCAATTACCAAAAAACCCATCCCGTGACCGATGCCGACATCCAGGTCGAATACGACAAGTTTGCAGCCGCCAACAGTGGCAAGGAATACCGGGCGCGCCACATTCTGGTTGAGAAAGAGGCTGAAGCCAACGCCATCATTGCCCAACTCAAAAAAGGTGGCAAGTTCGACGAAATCGCCAAAAAATCCAGCAAAGACCCAGGCTCCGGGGCCAAAGGTGGCGATCTGGATTGGGCGCCCGCTGGTAACTACGTGGCTGAATTTGCCACCGCCCTCACGGCATTGACCAAAGGCAAAACCACCGAAACCCCAGTCAAATCACAGTTTGGCTACCACATCATCCGCCTGGACGACGTGCGTGATGCCCAGTTGCCCAAGCTTGAAGACGTGAAACCTCAAGTGTCGCAACAACTGCAACAGCAAAAACTGACCAAGTACCAAGACGAACTCCGCGCCAAGGCCAAAGTTGAATAAGACCTTTGTTGCATAAAAAAAGCGGCCTGTGTGCCGCTTTTTTTACGCCTGCTTTTTAGGCTGCTTCTTCATGGCTGCTGTGACCGGCTGCCAGGCAACGGGCTGTCAGTGTGGGTTTTCAAAAAACAGGTAGTTGGACGCGTAGTCGCTGATCTCGAAGTACACCTTCTTTTCATTCGGGTCAGCGATGAAATTCAGGTTTTCGTCCATCACGCCATAACCGTAGCGGTAGGGGCGTGGCACGTTGTCCTGTGTGCCCAAAGCGGTGGAGAGTTTGTCGATTTTCATGAAGCGCCGCACCACTTTGTCGCCTGCGTAAAACTCCAAAACGCCGTTGGTACCGGTCCAGTTTTGAATATCTCGGTTGATCTTGTTCTGCTGCTCCTGGGTGCAACTTGCAAGAAGAAAAACAGCTGCGACTCCCGCCAATGAAGCGCAAGTGGCTCTCAATTTTAATTTTTTCATAAGATGCTCCGAATGACTCACAAGGAATAGCCCACCCAAACCACATGGGCGGGTAGTCTGGCTGTCAGATGATTGACGAAAGATGCGTCATACCGCTTGGGCCGCTTACGCCACGCCACGCTGGCGCACGGCCTCATACAAACACACGCCACTGGCCACCGACACGTTCAGGCTTTCGACCGCGCCGCACATCGGAATACTCACCAACTGGTCGCAGGTTTTGGCCGTGAGCGCTCGCATGCCATCGCCTTCGGCACCCAGCACCAAGGCAATGGGGCCTTTCAGGTCGGCCTGATACAGCGTTTGCGTCGCCTGGTCACTGGTACCAATGACCCAGATGTTGCGTTCTTTCAGTTCATTCAAGGTGCGCGCCAGGTTGGTCACCATGAAATACGGCACGGTCTCGGCGGCGCCACTGGCCACCTTGGCCACGGTGGCATTGATGCCCGCCGCGTGGTCTTTGGGCGCAATCACGGCGTGCACGCCTGCGCCATCGGCCACGCGCAGGCAAGCGCCCAGGTTGTGCGGGTCGGTGACACCATCCAGCACAAGAATCAGCGGCTGGGTGCGCTCTGCAGCCGGCAAGGCCGCGTTGGCTGCTTCCAGGTTTTCCAGCAATTCATCAAGCGAATGGACCTGGGCAATTTCATGCACGCGAGCCGCAACACCTTGGTGGCCATGGCTACCAGACATGCGCGCCAGGCGCACGCCATCAGCCTCCAGCAGGCGAACACCGGCTTCTTGCACACGCTCCACAAACTGGCGCATGCGTGCATCGCGACGCGTCGGGTCAATGTAAATTTCAATGATGGATTTGGGCGCGGTCTTCAGACGCACACCCACGGCATGAAAGCCGAACAGGGTTTTAGGGGTAGACATGCCCTGATTATCGGGCTTGGCACCCTCAATTCAGACCATGCGTCCCGCTTCAATGGTGATGGCACGCTGGCAACGTGCGGCAATAGCGCGGTCGTGCGTCACCAAGGCCAAGGTGGTGCCCAGTTCACGGTTCAAGTCAAACATGAGTTCCATCACCGTTTCGCCAGTGGCAAAGTCCAGGCTGCCAGTGGGTTCATCTGCCAACAGCAAGGCGGGCTGTACGACAAAGGCGCGAGCCAGGGCTACCCGCTGCTGCTCACCGCCGGATAGCACTTTGGGGTAGTGACCCAGGCGCTGGAAGAGGCCAACACGCGCCAGCATCTCTGTGGCGGCGTGACGCGCGTCGCGCCTGCCAGCCAACTCCAGTGGCAGCATCACGTTTTCAAGCGCGGTCAGGTTGCCCAGCAGCTGGAAACTCTGAAAGACAAAACCTACTTTTTCTGCCCGCAAGGCAGCTCGGGCATCTTCGTTGATCGCAAAGATGTCCTGACCAGCCAGGCGCACCGTGCCGCTGCTGGGCGTGTCCAGACCCGCAATGATTGACAGCAGCGTGCTTTTGCCCGAACCGGAGGCACCGACAATGGCAACTGTTTCCTTGGGCGCCAGGGAGAAATCAATATCGCGCAAAATGTCCAATGTGCCGGTGGAGTCGGTCACACTTTTGGACACATGATCGACCGAAATAATGCAATCAGACATGAACTTCTTTTCAAAACAACGTTGGATGAATCGCCGCAACTGTATCGCGCTGGGCATTGGGCTGGCAGTTATGGGGTTGAACCCGGCTGGGGCAGCCACTGCAGCGGGAACAAAATCTAAAGCTAACGTGCTGGTTTTGGGTGACTCGCTGAGCGCCGAATATGGGCTCAAGCGTGGCAGTGGCTGGGTGGCGCTGCTGGAACAAAAACTCGGCGCAGAGAAAATTGCAGCCACGGTTACCAACGCCAGCATCAGTGGCGATACCACCTCTGGCGGACGCACTCGCTTGCCCGCGCTTCTTGCCAAACACCGCCCAACCCTTGTGGTGATTGAGCTTGGCGCCAACGATGCGCTGCGCGGGCTACCCATTGCCTTGACGCAGGACAACCTGACGGCCATGGCCCTGCTGGCGCAGAAAGCCGGGGCCAAGGTGTTACTGCTGGGCATGCAAATGCCACCCAACTACGGCCGCGACTACGGTTTGCGTTTTGCCGACATGTACGCAGGCGTTGCCAAAACCACACGGGCCGCCTTGGTGCCGTTCATGCTCAAGGGCATTGCCGATGCGCCTGACAGCCTGAAATGGTTTCAGGCCGACCGGATTCACCCCAAGGAAGAAGCGCACCCGCTGATTCTGGCCAACGTTTGGCCCGAACTGAAAAAAGGACTGCAATGAGCCTGACCCCCATGAGCGCCACTGACGTGATTACGCGGTTGGCTGACTTTGACAGCATCATTGATGCCCGTAGCGAGGCGGAGTTTGACGAAGACCATTTGCCACAGGCGATCAACTGGCCAACCCTCAACAATGCCGAGCGCATCGACATTGGCACGCTTTACAAACTGGTGAACCCGTTTGAGGCGCGCAAACGCGGCGCAGCCATTGCCGCGCGCAACATTGCCGCGCACATTGACCGTGAGGTCATCGACAAACCCAAGGACTGGAAGCCGTTGGCCTACTGCTGGCGGGGCGGCCAGCGCAGCGGCTCGTTGTCGCTGATCCTGAGTCAGATTGGTTTTCGCGTCACCTTGGTAGAAGGCGGCTACAAGGCGTTTCGCGCCGCCGTGGTGCAAGACATTGCACGACTGACCCAAGGCCTGCGATTCAGAGTGATCTGTGGCCCAACCGGCAGCGGCAAAACCCGTCTGTTGCAAGCCTTGGCCGCGCAAGGAGCCCAGGTAATCGACTTGGAAGCCCTGGCCAACCACCGAAGCTCAGTGCTGGGCGCTATGCCAGGATTGGCGCAGCCGACACAAAAGCGCTTCGACACACTGATCTGGAATCAGTTGCGCAGCTTTGACGCCTCACGTCCCGTGTTTGTGGAGAGCGAGAGCAAAAAGGTCGGTAACCTCGCCGTTCCTGTCGCGTTGATGGACGCGATGCGCGGCAGCCCTTGCCTGAACCTGCAACTCTCTGACAACGAGCGCGTGGCCTTGCTGATGGAAGACTATGTCTACCTGATGCAAGACGTGGACTATTTTTGTGACCGGTTGTCCGTGCTGATTCCCTTGAAGGGTCGCGCCGTGGTGACCTCGTGGCAAACCCAGGCACGCGGCGGACAGTTTGCGCCCGTGGTGCTGGATCTTCTGAATAACCATTACGACCCAGCCTACCTGCAGTCGATGCAACGAAATTTTTTGCAGTTTGGTGAAGTGCAACACATCGCGGCAACCGATCGGTCTACGGCGGCGATGGCGCAATTGGCCGGACAAATCATGAGTCTGCCCGGGAGTTCGGGCGAGGCTTGACCGTTCAAGCCAGCCCGGGCTTGTCAAGCCCCATAGGATTCAAATGTTGAGTCGCTTCAAGCCGCAGCGTCAGGCTGCGCATCGTTGGGTGGATTTTCTTCACCGGTGTCAGGCGAGCCATCCTCTACTTTGCGCTGAGCTTTCTCTTTGAGTTTCTCTTCTTTTTTCTTCTTTTTCGCCAGTTCTTTCTGACGTTTTTCGTAGCCGTAATTAGGTGTTGCCAAGGTGTACTTTCAAGTTAAGGCCGCGATTTTACCCGCCAGCGTCGTGTCAACATCAATCTGCCTGATTCATGCACTCAGACCAGACGAAAAAAGCGCTTGCTCCAGGTCTGCCTGCAAATCTACAGCCGCCTCCAGGCCCACGGAAAACCGCACCAAGATGCCTTGCTTGAGGTGTGTTGGCCAGCTTTGGCGCATCTTCAACAACTCATAAGGCACCACCAAACTGACCGGTCCACCCCAGCTGTAGCCAATTTTGAACAGCTTGAGGGCATCACAAAAAGCATCGACCTGCACCTGGGAATAACGGGGAGCGAAGACCACGCTGAACAGTCCTGCCGCGCCGCCCGCAGCGTTTTCACACAAGGCCTGCCAATGCGCGTGGCCAGGTGACTGTGCCAAGGCCGGATGCAGCACCTGGGCGAATTCAGAGCGCTGCAGAGCCCACTCGGCGAGTAGGCGGGTGGAGGCGTCATGCGCGCTGTAGCGTAGCGCCAGGCTGGGCAAGCCACGCAGCACTGCTTCTGCATCGTTGGCGCCAACACCCAAGCCTAAACGCATGTGGCACAACTTGAGCATCATGTGCAGCTTGTCGTCTTGCGTGGTGATGCTGCCCATCAGCACATCGCCACCGCCGCTGGGGTATTTGGTCAGGGCATGGATGGAGATGTCCACCCCAAGCGCTGCTTGCGCGCCAGGCACCAGGTCAAAAGGCTTGAAAGCCAGCCCAGCCCCCCAGGTGTTGTCTAACGCGCACCAAACGCCAGCCGCCTTGCAGATGCGCACTTGCTCGCACAAATCCGGGAACTCCAGGGTGACCGATCCCGCCGCTTCCAGCCAAACCAGCCGGGTTTTCGGTGTGATTTTGGCGGCCAGGTCAGCCGGAACCATCGGGTCAAAGTATTGATGCGTGATGCCCCAGGCCTTGAGTTCGCCTTCAGCCAGCGCCTTGGATGGACCATACGCGTTGTCAGGAATCAGCACTTCGTCACCCGACCTCAGCAGCGCCAACGCAACCGTGGCAATTGCCGCCAAACCACTCGGTGCCAGCAGGCACTGCGCACCACCTTCCAGCGTACACAAGCGCTCTTCCAGCGTGTAAGTGGTCGGTGTGCCGTGCAGTCCATAGGTGTAGGCAGTTTTGTCCTTCCAGTCAAACTCGCGCATCGCGGTCACACTGGGAAAAAACACCGTCGATGCTTTAAAAACACCGGGTTGGGGCGCACCAAAGCCAGCGGGTGGCTGATACGAGTGATGAATCAGCGTTGTGACAAGCTCAGTCATGATGTTATTACGGCCTTTGACTCAAACGCTCCACTTGGTGATCAGTTGCTCTGGACGCAAGCTGTCGTAGCTCTCAAAAGGCTGATGAATCCACGGGTTGGTGGGTAAAAAATCCACGCAATAATCGGGTAAAAAAGTTGATACCGCTTTGGTCCAGATCACCGCGCTTCGCAGTTCGGTGATGGGTTTGTAGTTGTTTTTCAACTGCTTTATCACAGCATTCAGGGTGTGCCCCGAGTCCGCCAAATCATCTACCAGCAGCACTTTGCCAGCAATTTCACCTTTAGGCGTGGTGATGTAATGAGCGATGTCAAGGTTGCCCTGCACGGTGCCAGCGTCAGAGCGGTAAGAACTGGTCGACATGATCGCCAGCGGCTTGTTAAACACGCGTGAAAGAATGTCACCTGGGCGCATACCGCCACGCGCGAGACACAAAATGGTGTCGAACTCCCAGCCTGACTGAAAAATTTTGATGGCCAATTTTTCTATCAGGTTGTTGTACTCGTCATAGCTCACGTACAAGTGTTTGCCGTCTTCTGTCAACATGAATATGCTCCTTAATTAATAGCTACTCACGCAAGTAAATAGAGGGCTATAGGCCAATTTTATATATAAATACAAGATTTAGTCAGCTAGAAATGGGTGGCGCATCATGATGGTGTGATCGCGATCAGGGCTGGTAGACACCACATGGATTGGCACACCGGTGACTTGCTCAATGCGCTGCAGGTAAAGACGTGCCGCGGTGGGCAACTTGTCATATTGCGTCACACCTACCGTGCAATCGCTCCAGCCTTCCAGCGTTTCGTAGATCGGGGTGCAGCGTGCAATGTCATCCGCGCCCATGGGCAAAATGTCGGTGATTTCACCGTCAAGCTCATAGCTGGTGCAAAGCTTGAGCTCTTTCAAACCGTCCAGCACATCCAGCTTGGTGATGCACAAACCTGTCAAACCGTTGACCTGTGCTGAGCGTTTGAGCAGCGCCGCATCAAACCAACCACAGCGACGGCTGCGCCCTGTGGTCACGCCTTTTTCGGCGCCCACGGTGCTCATGTGCCAGCCTGGCGTGCCTTCCACTTCCCAGTCAAGTTCGGTGGGAAAAGGGCCACCGCCAACACGCGTGCAATAGGCTTTGGTGATACCGAGGATGTAGTGCAACAAATTAGGACCGACCCCAGCACCGGCAGCCGCATTGCCAGCCACGCAATTGCTGGATGTCACGAATGGATAAGTGCCGTGATCCACATCGAGCAACGTACCCTGTGCGCCTTCAAACAGCAGGTTTTCACCTTTGAGGTGGGCATCATTCAACTCGCGTGACACATCAGCCATCATCGGTTTGAGCAACTCGGCGTGGCGCATGGCTTCGTCGTAGACGGCGTAAAACTGTACTTCGCCATCTTTCATATAAGGCGACAAACCAGGGCCAAAGTCAAACGCCTTCGAACCCAAGAAAGTAGTCAACACATGGTTGTGCAGGCTCAGCAGCACGCGCAGTTTGCTGGCAAAACGCTCGGGATACTTCAGGTCTTGCACGCGCAAGGCGCGCCGTGCAATCTTGTCCTCGTAAGCCGGGCCAATGCCACGCCCTGTAGTGCCAATTTTTTCGCTACCACCCTGCTCCCGGGCGGCTTCGCGCGCTACATCAAGGGCCGCATGAAACGGCAAAATCAAGGGACAGGCTTCACTGATGCGCAGGCGGGACACCACGTCGACGCCAACCTTCTCAAGCCCGGCAATTTCTTCAAACAGTTTGGCGGCCGACAACACCACGCCGTTGCCGATATAGCACTTGACGCCTGGACGCATGATGCCACTGGGAATCAGGTGCAGCGCGGTTTTGACACCGTTGATTACCAAGGTGTGACCCGCGTTGTGTCCCCCTTGGAACCGAACCACACCTTGCGCACTCTCAGTGAGCCAGTCAACCAGTTTGCCTTTGCCCTCGTCACCCCATTGGGTGCCCACGACAACCACGTTACGTCCTTTGATAGCAGTCATTTTTAGCTTCGCTTTTGGTTTTAATAAATGGATTGCACGACCCACTGGCCGGCAACTTCAATGAGTTCACGGTCGCAGCAAAATTCATCAACCTGGCTTTCATGCCCAGGCAACACACACGTCACAATATCGCCGCGCGAGCGCAAGGAGGTAATGGCAGCACTCAGATTGGCATCGTCACGCCAAGGCGCACGAATGGCAGCTTGCAAGGGCCGAGGATTCACAGCGGCAACAAGTGCTTTCAAATCAAGGCTGAAACCTGCCGCCGGGCGATTGCGCCCAAAGACAGCACCGACCTCGTCATAACGACCACCGCGCACCAGCGCATCACTGGCCCCTGGTGCATAAATCGCAAAACGCGCACCAGTGTAATAAGCGTAACCACGTAAATCAGCCAGGTCAAATGTGACATTGACACCTTGCAGGTGATCTGCCAAAAGTTGCAAATTTTGCAGCGCATCACGCACAGCTGGCAAGGGTGGCAGCGCTTTTTCAGCCTCAACCAACACACGATTGTCGCCATACAGCCCCACCAGAGCCAACAAACCCTGACGCACATGCGTTGGCAATTCCGCAGTGAGCGACTGCAATTCAGGTTTGTCTTTGGCGGCCAATGCAGCATGCAGTTGACCCAGCCGAAGCGGGCTGACGGGCACATCGGACAACAGTGCTTTGACCAAACGGGCATCGGCCAAATCTATGCTGGGGTCGACCAGGCGAGCCGCGCGCAGGCAGTCCTGTGCCAGGGTCAACACCTCGATGTCAGCCTCAAGCCCCGCATGACCATAAATCTCCGCACCAAACTGCAACGGTTCACGCGTGGCATGCGGCGCGCCGGGGCGCGTGTGCAACACAGGCCCGCAGTAACACAGGCGCGTCACACCGGCACGATTGAGCAAGTGCGCATCAATCCGAGCCACTTGCGGCGTGCTGTCGGCTCGCAAGCCCATCATGCGACCTGAGAGTTGATCAACGAGTTTGAAAGTTTGCAGATCGAGCGCTTCGCCCGAACCTGACAACAGAGATTCAAGATGTTCAAGCAGCGGAGGCATGACCAACTCGTAGCCATAGCAGCGCGCCATGTCCAACAAATCTCGACGTAGTTCTTCGATGTGTCGCGCTTCAGAAGGCAAGACATCGGCAATGTGATCCGGCAGGACCCAAGCAGACATGTGATTATGGGAGGCTGTTAAAACCGTGATTTTACCGGGCTAAAGCACCGTATTGAATCAGGCCAACCACCAAATCAATGCGAGACCAGACAACAGACTGGCCAAACCAAAAAAACGCAGCTGCCCATCGGAAAGTTGCAGAATCTGCAAAAACGTCTTGCGCCACGTACCCGGTGACATCAAGGGCATGAAGCCTTCAATCACCAGCACAAGCGCCATGGCAAGCCAAAATGTGGTGCTGTCCAAACGAGCCCCTGGCTTTATTTTTTGGGCGCTGCAGTTACGGCGACACCACCACGCATGGCCTTGAAGAATTCTGAACTTGAAGGATCAAGCACCATCACGTCGCTCTTTTTGGAAAATGATGACTTGTAGGCATCCAGGCTCCGGTAAAACTGCGCAAACTGCGGATCACGACCAAAGGCATCGGCATACAGGCGCGCCGCTTCGGCATCACCCTCACCCTTGAACTTTTGGGCATCACGATAGGCATTGGCGACCGTAACTTCACGCTGGCGGTCAGCATCAGCACGAATTTTTTCACCTTCAGCAAAACCGGTGGAGCGCAACTCGTTGGCAACACGCTTGCGCTCAGCCTCCATGCGGCGGTAAACTGATTCGGTGATGGCATCCACGTAATCCACACGGGTGATGCGCACGTCAATCACATCAACACCCCAGGGTTTGGCGCCTCGGACTTGACTCAAGACCTCTTTTTTGACGTCTTGCATCACTTCTTCGCGCTTGGCAGACAACAACTCCTTGACGGTACGCTTGTTGACTTCCTCTTGAAAGGCATTGCGCACCACCCGGTTAAGCTGACTGGCACCTGCGGCCTCGGTGGTGCCCACATTCCGGATGTACTCGGTGGGCTCAGAAATGCGCCAGCGCACATACCAATCGATCACCACGCGCTGCTTTTCAGCCGTCAGCACGGGCTCGTTATCAGTGCTGTCAAGGGTGAGCAAACGTTTATCGATGTATGACACATTCTGAAAAGGAGGGGGCAATTTGAAGTTCAAACCTGGTTCAGTGATCACTTCCTTGATCTGACCAAGCGCAAACACCACGCCAAACTGGCGTTGATCCACCACAAACAACATCGAACTGGCAATGGCCAGCACAAACAGAAGACTGGAAAAAATAAAACCTATGCGATTCATGCGCGGCTCCTATCGGGTTTCACGGGTACGTGCGCGTGCGGCATCACGGGTGCGAGCATCCGAGATAGCAGCCGCAGCGTTGGCCGCATTTGGCGTAATGCCCGGCGCTGACAAAGCAGGCACTGCGGCCACATCTTCAGCCACATGGCCAGTCATTTGAATGAGTTTGTCAAGTGGCAAATACAACAGGTTCGAGCCCTGCTTGGAGTCCACCATGATCTTGGTCACACTGCTGTAAATCTGCTGCATGGCATCAATGTACATTCGGTCCCGTGTCACTTGTGGTGCCTTTTGGTACTCAGTCAACACGGATTTAAAGCGCTGCGAATCACCTTGGGCTTGCGCAACGATGCGTGCCTTGTACGCATCAGCTTCTTCTTTCAAACGGGACGCAGCACCCACAGCACGGGGAATCACATCATTGGCGTAGGCCTGAGCCTCATTTTTGGCCCGCTCACGCTCTTGCCCTGCTTTAAGCACATCATCGAACGCTGCCTGAACCTGCTCGGGCGGGCGGACACCGCCTTGCTGCAGGTTAATACCGACCACCTCAATGCCAACTTTGTAGCGATCCAGAATCTTCTGCATCATGGCCCGCACGCGTGGTGCGATCTGGTCACGTTCTTCAGACAAGGCACTGTCCATTTTCATCTTGCCGACCACCTCACGTACAGCAGTCTCAGCGGCTTGCACCACAGCGTCTGCCGGGTTTTTGCTTTCAAACAGAAAAGCCCGGGCATCGTTCAATCGGTACTGCACCGCGAACTTGATCTCAACGATATTTTCGTCTTCGGTCAACATGGCTGATTCACGCAAACCAGTGGCTTTGATCACCACATCGCGCCCCACATCAACTGATCGGATCTGGGTTACAAAAATGAGCTCGTGACGCTGAATCGGATAAGGCAGACGCCAGTTAAAGCCCGCACCTACAGTCGAGTTGTATTTGCCAAACTGCGTGATAACAGCCTGCTGACCTTCTTGTACGATGAAAAAACCAGTACCCAGCCAAATCAGCACGGCCACCGCAGCCACCAAGCCAACCCCAATGCCAGCACTTTTCATATCCGGCTGAAATCCACCACCAGCCGGACCATTACCACCATTACCGCCGCCAGGGGGCATACCCCTACCACCGTTCTTGACGTTGCCAAACAGGCCGCCTAACTTGCGGTTGAAGTCGCGCCAGAGCTCATCCAGATCCGGCGGCCCCTGAGTGGGGTTGCGACGCGGCCCTCGGTCTTCAGGTGTTGGTGACTCCGGCGGCTTTACCTCCGGCCGCTCTGAACCATTTGTGTCTGCAGGCTTGTCATCGCTTCGTCCCCAACGCGGGTCATTCAGGTTGAACATGCCTCGCAGGCGCTGCGGCAACCAAGCCGCGCTTGGTGTGGTAATTTGAAGTTTCATCTAATCAACTCTCAACTCTTATGTATTTGATCTGGATTGTGCCGAATCAAGGGGCATCCTCACGGCCTTCAGGGAAATGAGCGTCTGGCCCGGAAGACAATTTTGAAGCCTTCACCTGCTCCACAAGCAATTGGCGCACCGCCGACAAGCCCGCACCTTGCTGGGCACTGATGAAGACGCGTGGCGTCTGCATTCCCTCTAGGTCATAGGTGTCTTGCAGCACACCAGGCTGCGCATCAGCCGAGACCGCGTCAATCTTGTTGAACACCAGAATTTGCGGGATGTCTGATGCGCCAATTTCAGCTAATACACGCTGCACTTGTGCAATTTGTTCAACGTGGTCAGGGCTTGAGAAATCGACCACATGCAAAAGCAAATCGGCATCAACCGCTTCTTGCAAAGTAGCCTGAAACGCATCGATCAAACCGTGTGGCAAGTCGCGAATGAAGCCAACTGTGTCCGATAACGAGACCATGCGCCCCACTTCACCCAGGTAAAGTTGGCGCGTGGTCGTGTCAAGCGTGGCAAACAATTGGTCAGCAGCATAAGCTCGCGCCTTGACCAAGGCATTGAACAGCGTTGACTTACCAGCATTGGTGTAGCCGACCAAGGAAATATTGAAGGCATCACGACGCTCTCGCTGACGACGCTGAGTCTGACGTTGGCGCTTGACCTTACTCAAGCGCTCCTTGATACGTTTGATGTTGTCGCCAATCATGCGTCGATCAAGCTCAATCTGAGTCTCACCAGGGCCACCGCGCATGCCAATACCACCACTCTGTCGCTCAAGGTGTGACCAACGACGCACCAAGCGTGTACTCAAATACTGCAAGCGCGCGAGTTCAACCTGCAACTTGCCCTCGTGACTGCGCGCCCGTTGCCCAAAAATCTCCAGGATCAACAGAGTGCGGTCATTAACAGGGAGTTCAAGATGGCGCTCAAGATTGCGCTGCTGCGCCGGGCTCAAGCTCTGATCGAAGAGAATTTCCTGAACACCGAGTTGCAGCGCCAGTTCCTTGATTTCATCTGCCTTGCCGCTGCCGATGAACAGGGCTGCATCAGGCGCGCGGCGTTTGCAAGTAACCCGGGCCACAGGGTTCAGACCGGCGGTCTGGGCCAGCAAACCCAACTCTTCCAACTTGTCGTCAAAGTGCGGATGCCCGAAATCAACCCCCACCAGCAAGGTAGGGATGCCCTTGGCGTTAGGCGGCGGCAGGTTCGTCACCCTCGGCGGCTGAAAAGTTCACGGCGCGACCGGGAACAATGGTCGAAATGGCGTGTTTATAGACCATTTGCGTCACAGTGTTGCGTAGCAACACGACATACTGATCGAAAGACTCGATCTGCCCTTGAAGCTTGATCCCATTGACCAGATAGATAGATACTGGCACATGCTCCCGACGCAAAGTGTTCAGGAAGGGATCTTGTAATAATTGGCCTTTGTTGCTCACGATATTCTCCGTGTTCTGGAAATTTAAGAAGAGGTCACGATACCACAGCCCCGGGAAGAAACGCTTCTCAAGCAGTTCAATTCCACAATAAAGTTAAGCGGTGTCAAGCCCCAAATGCACGCATTCAGCCCGCTTTATCCGCAAACGGGTTGGCTGATGTTTTCAGCTCGATGCGAAGCGGTGTGCCGACCAGATCGAATTCCTTGCGGAAACGGCCTTCCAAAAATCTCTTGTAGGCATCCGTCACATGTTCAAGCGAGTTACCGTGAATAACAATCACTGGCGGGTTCATGCCACCTTGGTGTGCATATCGCAACTTGGGGCGATACATGCCTGCGCGCTTGGGACTTTGGAACTGCACCGCTTCAAGCAACAAACGCGTCAGCACAGGCGTGGACATCTTGCAATTCGCTGCCTTGTACGCTTGTGCAATCGAGGCCCACAACGGCCCCAAACCCTGACGCTTTTGGGCCGAAATCAGATGCATGTTGGCGAATTTCAAAAATGGCAACCGCGTTTCAATTGAGCGTTTAACTATTTCGCGCTGGTACTCATCGACAGCATCCCATTTATTAACGGCCAACACCACAGCCCGACCATTCTCCAGAATATAGCCAGCAATATGGGCATCCTGATCCGTCACGCCCTGGGTGGCATCAATCAACAACAAAACCACATGGGCAGATTCAATAGCCTGCAAGGTTTTGACCACTGAAAATTTTTCAATAGCCTCAAATACCTTGCCTCGACGTCGAAGGCCGGCGGTGTCGATCAACTCAAACTTTTGTCCATTGCGCTCAAACGGAACTGAGATCGCGTCTCGCGTTGTTCCAGGCAAGTCAAAAGCCACTAACCGCTCCTCGCCCAGCCAGACATTGATGAGCGTCGATTTACCAACATTAGGACGCCCGGCAACGGCGAGCTTGATCACGCCGGGCTGTTCCGGTTCGTCACTTTCGTCCTCAGACAAATTCAGAGGCACAAGCGCCTGTTCAACCAACTGCCGAATGCCCTGGCCATGAGCCGCCGAAACGGGAATCACCTCACCTAGGCCCAACTCATAAAACTCAACAAGTTGACTGCCTTCAAGCATGCCTTCAGCCTTGTTGGCAACCAACAGGCACGGCTTGCCCAAACGTCTGAGATAGTTGGCGATGTCATGATCTTGGGCCGAAACACCCGCCCGGGCATCAACGACAAAAATCACCACATCCGATTCAGCAACGGCTTGTGTCGTTTGCTTGGCCATTTCCTTGAAGATACCAGTGGTTGCATCGGGCTCGAACCCACCAGTGTCGATCACAATGTATTCAAGCTTGCCCTGCTTGCCGTTGCCGTAATGCCGGTCACGGGTCAACCCAGCAAAATCAGCCACGATGGCATCGCGCGACTTGGTCAGCCGATTGAACAGCGTCGACTTTCCGACGTTGGGGCGGCCTACCAGAGCCAGTACAGGTTTCATTGATTGTTGTCCGTTATTTATATTGGTTTTAGGCGTTGTTTATTCAGGCTGAAACCCGAACACGCCACCCTTACTGCTGACCACCACCATCGTGCCATTGACAACCACTGGCGTTGCGCCAAGGGCTGACCCGTCGGTCGCCAAGCGTGCCAGCGCAGAACCATCTGAACGCGACAACAAATGCACCCACCCAGTGTCATCACCCACGACCACTGAGCGCCCAAGCACCAGCGGGGCACTCAGTTGCCGGTAACGTAAACGATCCGAAGTCCAAACGGGCTCTCCGTCAGCCCGTCGCCAAGCAATCAGCCGTCCATCGCTTTCGACACCATAGACCTGTTGAGTGTCGCCCTGCAAGCCAACCGAGCCAAATGCTGGTTTCTTCCAATTAACAACGCCACGCACGGTGTCGACACATGCAACAGCCGCCTGAAAGGCTCGTACACAGACGACATCACCTTCACGGCTAGCACCACTCACCAGGTCCACCAGTCGTTCGATGTCGTTGGTACCCCGTGGTGTTGCCACCGGGGCGTCCCAAACGACACTGCCATTGATCGGATTCATGCCAACCAAATGACCTGAAAGGCCAACCACCAGGGTGTTGCCGACAGCCATCAACAAGCCTGACTGGCGCAGTACCAAGGCCTCACCGGGACGCTGATTCTGCCAAAGCTTTCGGCCAGTGGCGGCATCAAACGCAGCGACGCTTCGGTCAGCGCCGAACACGAAAACTCGTTCGCCTGCAACCAATGGCGCAGTGAACACCTGTGTGGTCAATCGAGTACGCCAAGGGCTTTGCCCTTGGTCCATCACAACAAGCTCGCTGTCGCGGGTAACCACGGCAGCAAATCGGCCATCACTGCCAACACCAGCAACGATTGGTGCGCCCACATTGGCACGCCAAAGTTCCGCCCCGGTGCGGGCATCCAGGGACACCACACTGCCATCCGAGCCAGCCAGTGACACATTGCCGCCAGAGGCCTTGACCTGCAAAGGAAAATCGACCGGGCCGATCTTGCCAGACCATGCCAATCGCGCGCCTAACAAAGCCGGGTTGGGACCTAGCTCATCTGGTTTTGGACTGCTGGATCCACTGGCGCAGGCTGACAACGCCAAAATAACCACGCTTCCAGCTAAAGCTTGGAGTGATTTGATTGAATATTTATATGTCATGGCCAACTACTTTCCTGTGACTACAGAAATCTGGTCAGGCATCGGAACATCCACGCCTTGTGCATTCAGCTTCACTTCAACCAGACGTCGGTATTCAGTGCGGGGATCAAACAGGCGGTAAGCTTTTTCGTACTCGGCAACCGCCTTGGCTTTGTTACCCTTTAAGACGTAGATATCGCCTTTGCGATCAGCCACAAGTGCATCAAAATTCGGGTCAAAAGTGCCCTCAAGCTGACTCAAAGCTGCGTCAAACTTCTTGGACTCCAGCAAAAGAGCAGCAAGACGGAGCCTGGCCACCGAGCGGTAACCTGAATCAGATGACTTTTCAACGACCCAAGCTAACGCAGCCTCTGCTGAATCAGGCTTCCCGAGGGACATGTACTGTTGAGCAACAAGTAACCCTGATTGCTGCGCATATGCAGTGGAGGGAAACCGGTCTTTCATATCTGCAAAAACACGATCGATGCGAGCCACATCGGCAGATTGTGCCGCTCGATCAACCTCATCAAACAGCGCGGCAGCCTGCACCGATTGGCTGCGCTGCCAATACTGGTAGAAATTCCAGCTTGCAAATGCACCTAACACCACAATCAACACCCAAGTGATGATATTGCCGTACTGTTTCCAGAAATGCTTGAGTTGGTCAAGCTGTTCTTGTTCTTCGAGGTCTAAATGATTGGCCATTCGGGGTATCCAGTTAAGCAGCTGATTGTAGGGTGGTAGCCCATTCGACAATATCGTCGAGCGAGTGTGTTTGCTGAGTGGCACTGGCGTCGCGAAGCGGCTTCACAGTGACTTGGCGAGCGGCCACTTCGTCAGATCCAAATACAAGAGCAAATCTTGCCCCGCTGCTGTCTGCGCGTTTGAACTGGCTTTTCATGCTACCCATGGTGTCACCAGTACTTGCATGCATCTGAACACTCACACCGGCCGTACGCAAGGCTTGGAGCACAGAAAGAACCAGGGGTAACGCCTGCGTATCAGTCACGATGGCGTAGGCGTCCAAACGGGGGCCAACATCCTTCAAACCCGCGCCTTTAGCCAGTTCCAGCACGCGATCAACACCTAAAGCCCAACCTACCGCCGAGGCCGGCTTGCCACCTAGCTGCTCAAAAAGATAGTCGTATCGCCCCCCCGCACAAACAGTACCCTGGGATCCCAGGCGATCGGTGGTGAATTCAAACACCGTCAGATTGTAGTAATCCATGCCACGCACCAACCGTGGATTGACGGTGTAGGCAACCCCATTGCTCTTCAAAATTGACGTCAGGGTATTGAAATGCGAAAGAGATGCCTCACCCAAAAAATCCAACAGTTTGGGTGCAGACGCCACCAATGATTGCATGTGCGGATTCTTGGTGTCGAGAATGCGCAGTGGGTTGCTGTAGAGACGTCTTTTGGCATCTTCATCAAGCACCTCTGCGTGTTGCTCCAAGTGAGCGATCAATGCTTGGCGGTGCGCCAATCGTTCATCTGGCTGTCCAAGGCTGTTTAGCTCAAGACGGACATCTTCAATACCAATCTCTTTCCACAGCGCACAGGCCATCAAAATCAATTCCGCATCGACCTCGGCGCCACCAAACCCCAGCGCCTCCGCACCGATTTGATCAAATTGACGGTAGCGGCCTTTTTGTGGGCGCTCATGGCGAAACATGGGGCCCATGTAATACAGCCGCTTGCCGCCGTCGTACAGCAAATTATGCTCAAGTGCTGCTCGGACCACACCTGCGGTCGCCTCGGGACGAAGGGTTAGCGGATCACCGTTGAGCCGATCTTCGAAGCAATACATTTCTTTCTCAACAATGTCCGTGACCTCACCCAAACCACGAACGAACAAAGGCGTGCGCTCCACGATGGGGGTGCGAATGTTCCGATAAGCGTAGCGAGCCATCAACAGCCGTACTTTTGATTCAAGCCATTCCACCATGGCTGAGTCTGGCGGCAACACGTCGTTCATGCCTTTGACGGCGGTCAGCTTTTCAATTTTTTGAGAAATTAGGGGTTCAGTCATGACAATTCAAATCAAAGAATGGTGCCTGCTTGGCCACCAAATCGCTTTTCCACGTAGCTTTCAACAATTGCCTGGAATTCCTGGGCGATCGAGTCACCTCGTAGCGTCAAGCGTTTTTCACCATCAATAAACACCGGCGCAGCGGGCGTTTCACCGGTGCCCGGCAAACTGATGCCAATATCGGCTTGTTTGCTTTCACCCGGGCCGTTCACGATGCAGCCCATTACCGCGACTTTCATCTTTTCCACCCCAGGATACTTTGCACGCCACTGCGGCATTTGCGCCCGCAAAAACCCTTCAATTTGCTGTGTCAGCTCCTGAAATGTTGTGCTGGTGGTTCGTCCACAACCCGGACATGCGGTCACACTTGGCACAAATGACCGAAGCTCCAGCGCCTGCAAAATCTCTGATGCAACAACAACCTCCTGGGTTCTGGATTCGCCTGGCTGTGGTGTCAAGGAAACCCTGATCGTGTCCCCGATGCCCTCTTGCAACAAGATCGACAAAGCTGCAGTGGATGCCACTGTGCCTTTTGTCCCCATGCCTGCTTCTGTCAAGCCCAGGTGGAGCGCATAGTTACAGCGTTTTGCCAATTCCCGATAGACAGAAATCAAATCCTGGACGCCGCTAACTTTGCATGAAAGAATGATCTGATTCGGATCCATGCCCAATTCAACTGCTTGGGTAGCCGAATCAATCGCTGAAGTAATCAACGCCTCATACATGACCGGCTTGGCATCCCAAGGCATTGGACGCCGACTGTTTTGATCCATCAGTTGAGCTAATAACTCTTGATCGAGACTGCCCCAGTTCACCCCAATGCGCACTGCTTTATTCCAGCGCATGGCAGCTTCAATCATGACTGCAAACTGGCGATCATGTTTGTCACCTTTGCCGACGTTGCCAGGGTTAATGCGGTACTTAGATAAAGCCTGCGCGCATTCCGGGTAATCGGTCAACAGGCGATGCCCGTTATAGTGAAAGTCGCCAACCAGTGGCACATCAATGCCCATGCGATCCAATTGCTCACGGATGGGAGCAACTGCCTGCGCCGCTTCCGGCGTGTTGACTGTGATCCGTACCATCTCCGACCCAGCCAAAGCCAATTCCTTAACCTGGATCGCCGTCCCGATCACATCCGCCGTGTCGGTGTTGGTCATGGACTGCACCCGAACAGGCGCACCAGCACCCACTGTGACACAGCGAGTGCCCCAAACCACCCGCGCTTGGCGGCTCCGACTGGGCATAGCAATGGCAGAAGCCACGGGCAAGGATGTATCCATTACTTCACCTCAAATCGAGCCACATTGTCTTTGGCTATGGAGAGCGCATCAAAAGGTTGGCCGTGCACCGTCACTGCAACCAGGTCTGCTCGCCCCAGCACAACGACCAAAGGCAGCGCACCAGTCACCGGGACGACTTCATCCTTCAGCAGAGTCTTTCGCAATTGCAGGACGCCTTTTGCATCTACTACTTCAACCCACGCTGCACCAAGTGCGCGCAAGCTCAGAACTTCTCCCGCATGGGTACCCAACACCACATCAGGAGGCAACACAGGCGTAGGGACCAATGCGTTGAGCACCGGCGGCGGCGCCTGACTGACAGCACTGACTGGCAAATCAACACCATTGTTGGCGACCAGGGGCGGTAACACCTCGGCAACCTGCAGCGATGAACTCACGACAGGCTGCTGATTGGGTTCTGATGCTACCGATACCATTGGTAGCAGTGAAGAATTCCCACCCGTCAACATGGCTGATATCCGCTCATTTGAAGTGCCAGCTGGTAAAAAAAGAATAGCAAGAATACCCAGCACCAACAACACCATCGCAAAGCCCAAAGGCTTGCCAAAATGAGACAACAGAGCCCGACCAGAACCACGGGGAACGTCATTGAAAGTGGTGTTCAATCCCGCAACACTGGCCTTGATTTTGGGCATATCAGAACGCGGCAAGGCCGCTAATACGGGTGCTGCATCGATCCCAAGGGCCCGGCACACGCTGGCAGCCAAAGCTCGCACAAACACCGTGTCTGGCAACAAGTCGTAGCGCTCTGCTTCCAACGCTTCAAGTTTCGTGATGGGCACTTTTAACGATACGGCCAACATGGCAATGTGCAAGCCTTGTGCTTCACGCGCCGCCCGAAGCAAGGCACCCGCACCGGACGGGATGCCCGGTTCCGGGCGCTCAATGTTGACCTCCACTGGCTCCACGGCAGATTCACTCATCGAATACACCTCGATGGTAGGCAGCTGCTTCACGAGATTGTGGAAATCGTTTTTCCAGTTGAGTCGCAAGCTGGGTCATCGCTTCATTATTGCCAAGCCGCTTTTCAACTTTAACCCCCAGCCAAAGCGACTCCGCATTGGCGAGTTCACTGTTGTTCAATCTACGGACATAAAACTGCGCCCGTACGTGATCTTCTTTTTGGTAAAGCAAATATGCCAGGTTATACCCAGTGATTGGGTTGCCGGCGTCATATTCGTATGACTTCAGCAGACTGGCTTCAGCCTCTTGGCGCATACCGGCGCGCGATTGGCACAAACCTTGAGCCATCAGTGTTTTTGCTCGTTCGCCGTAAAGCGGATCTGACAGAGCCTGACCAAAATACTTCAGCGCCTGAGGGTAAAGCGCTTGCTGGCATTTCAACCAACCCAGGTTATGCAACACATTGGCATTCTGCGGCTTGAGTGACAACGCCTTGTTAAAGCTATCTTCTGCAAACCCAAAATCATTGAGTCGCATGTAAACCAGACCCCGCAAACTGTAGGCGTCAACAAACGTGGGATCGGCCGCAATCGCCTGCTTGATCTCATCAAGTGCAATGTTCGTTTTGCCTTGTTCAAAGTAACCCAAGGCCAATTCCACCCGAATCCGGGCGCGCCGGCGCTCACTTGACTCGTCCGACTCCGTCACTATTTCAGTGCGAGTCGCAGAAGCTCCTGACTGATCAGCTTTGCTGGCGCAGCCGGTCAATACCGAAAAATACCCCATCACCATGATGATGAGCCAACGATCCAGGCGCATCCATGCGTCAATACCCGTGACAGTTTTCATCGGTCAGGCCTTCAAGGTCGTAGTAGCTGCATGACGAAAGGGCTGGATCGGAATGGTCCGTTGGCGCGCCATACGCTCAACCGCCCGAGTGCGGTCTTTCACATCGCCCGCAAGCTGACCGCAGGCGGCATCAATGTCTTCACCACGTGTCTTGCGCACCGTGGTAGTGATACCAGCGGCGCTCAAAATCCGCGAAAACACCATGACTCTGTCTGGTTTTGATCGATGCAAGCCGGAGGCTGGAAAAGGGTTAAACGGTATCAAGTTAAATTTGCACCAAGCACCGGGGTAGGCACGCACCAAACGGATCAACTCGTGGGCATGCTCATCCAAATCATTGACGCCATCGAGCATGCAGTACTCAAACGTGATGAAGTCCCGGGGTGCGTGCAACAGGTAGCGCTGGCAAGCTTCCATCAACTCGACCAATGGGTATTTAAGATTTAGCGGCACCAACTGGTTTCGCAACAAGTCGTTAGGTGCATGCAACGAAACGGCCAAAGCCACCGGACAATCAAGCGACAAACGATCCATCATTGGAACCACGCCCGAGGTAGAAACAGTGACTCGTCGCCTTGACAAACCATAACCATGATCGTCAAGCATCACACGCAAAGCAGGCAACAGTTCCGTGTAATTTTGAAGCGGCTCGCCCATGCCCATCATCACCACATTGGAGATCACTCGATCATCGCGCTTCAGGTGTTTGCGCAAGAAATGCTCGGCAAACCAAAGCTGGGCAATGATTTCGCCGGTTGTCAGGTTTCGGCTAAAACCCTGATGCCCGGTTGAACAAAATCGACAACCCACCGCACAACCAGCCTGCGAAGAAACACAGAGTGTGCCGCGATCGTCTTCAGGGATGAATACGGATTCCACTGCATTGCCATCACCGACATCAAATAGCCACTTGATGGTGCCGTCAGTTGACAAGTTTTGCGACACCACAGGCATCGGCTGGATGCAAGCCACGCCTTTAAGCTTCTCGCGCAAAGATTTGGCAAGATCGCTCATGTCGTCAAATTGGCTGGCACCTTTTTGGTGAATCCAGCGAAACAACTGAACGGCGCGAAAGCGCTTTTCACCCAGCCGTTCGCAAAAAACGGCCAAGCCCTCGAGGTCGAGATCGAGCAGGTTGACCGTCATGCTATGAATTAACGCGAGTAAACGTTCATGCCAGCGAAGAAAAACCCGATTTCCACGGCAGCAGTTTCAGCGGCATCAGAGCCATGCACAGCGTTGGCATCAATGCTGTCCGCAAAGTCAGCGCGAATGGTGCCGGCAGCAGCCTTCTTGGGGTCGGTTGCGCCCATCAGGTCGCGGTGTTTTGCAATTGCGTTTTCGCCTTCAAGCGCCTGAATCATGACTGGGCCAGAGATCATGAAATCAACCAGATCCTTAAAGAAAGGACGTGCTTTGTGAACTGCGTAAAAAGCCTCGGCCTCACCGCGCGACAGGTGTGCCATTTTGGCGGCTACGACTTTCAAACCAGCTGCTTCAAAGCGGGCGTAAATTTGACCAATGACATTTTTAGCCACGGCGTCAGGTTTGATAATTGAAAGAGTGCGTTCGATAGTCATATGTTTTCCTAAGCAATTAATATAATTTTGACCCATTGGCCAAAGCCTTTGATCTTAACCTGAACCGGTCAACCTTTCATGGCGACCCGAAAGGCAAAGCCACACCGAGTCGGCGCCTCACGAAGATTTTCAGCGACTACGGCCCGTCATCGGACGACCGCCTTTCGAGCCTGAACCGCCGCCACGTTTTTTACCAGCCTCTTCGCGCTGGCGCGAAAAACTGTCTGCACCGATGTAGCCAAACGTCGTTTTCATCGGATCAGGCTGCGCTTGTGATGGCTGAGACGCCCGGCCGGGCTGTTTTTGTCCATTGCCCGAGGAACTGGGCACACCAGCCGAGCCTGATCGAGCACCCGGCCCACGGCCACCGGGTCGTCCTGAGCGAAGCGGCGCACCAGGGCCACGCGGCCTACGTTCGCCAGTGGCGGGAGCCGCCACCCTGTCATCACCGGACGCCGAATCCAGCACGGGCCGAATCAGCGCTGCACGGGTGAGTTGCGCAATATCGATCCCATCAAGCTCTATCCATGCACCACGTTTTAACCCACGTGGCAGCACCATGGCACCGTAGCGAATGCGAATCAGGCGGCTCACTGCATGGCCCACCGCTTCAAACATGCGTCTCACCTCACGGTTTCGTCCTTCTGAAATGGTGACCCGGTACCAGCAGTTGGAACCCTCGCCACCGCCCTCTTCAATCGACCCAAATTGCGCCATACCGTCGCCGAGTTGTACACCAGTCAACAGCTTTTGCTTCTCTTCAGGATTGAGTCCACCCAATACGCGCACGGCATACTCGCGCTCAAGGCCAAACCGGGGATGCATCAAATTGTTGGCCAATTCACCTGAACTGGTAAACAACAACAAACCTTCGGTATTCAAGTCAAGCCGCCCTACTGATTGCCATTTACCTTGAAACAATTTAGGCAGTTTTCGGAACACGGTAGGCCGATTTTGCGGGTCATCGTGCGTCACGACCTCGCCGGCAGGCTTGTGGTAAGCAAGTACCCGGGTTGGCGGCGGATCAATCCGGAAACGGATGGGTTTGCCATTGACCTTGACGTGATCACCAAACTGCACCCGCTGGCCAATGTGGGCAGGCTCATTGTTGACGGTGATGCGGCCTTCCATGATAAGTTGCTCCATTTCAAGCCTGGATCCCATGCCAGCCTGCGCTAGCACCTTGTGCAGCTTGGGGGACTCCGGCTGGGGAAGCAGCACACGTTTCAAAGGTGTCGTGTCCGGTGTGGATTCCTCGGCATCAAACTGCCCCGACACCACATCTTCGAACCGGATGGCATCAGATGCGGGAGCCGGGGGCTGCAGGTTTGGCAAAATCTCTTCAGTTGATGTAGTCATGGTTGCTCCCCTGAGGGGGACGCTTGTTGGTTGTCAATTTCCACAGATGCATCTGCGGACCAATTCAATTCAGGTGTATCGGCGGATGCCAAAAGGCCAATACTGCGCTGCCCAGCACCAGAAACTTGAGTCGAAGCAGCCTCATTTGCCAATATTTCAAACACATCTGTCGCCATGGTGGGTGACTCCAGAAGCGGCAGCTGATCCAAAGACGCCAACCCCAAATCATCCAAAAAATGACGCGTGGTGGCGAATAACGCAGGTCGCCCCACGGTGTCGCGGTGTCCAATCGCTTCAATCCAGCCCCGCTCTTCAAGCTGCCGTAGCGTCAACGCGTTGACCGTAACACCCCGAATATCCTCAATATCCCCCCGCGTAACCGGTTGCCGGTAAGCAATGATCGCCAAAGTTTCCAACGTAGCTCGCGCGTAGCGCGGAGGCTTTTCGGGGTGCAGACGATCCAAAAAGACACGCATCTCTGGTCGACTTTGAAACCGCCACCCACTTGCTAACGCCACAAGTTCAACACCACGCAACGACCACTCCTTCTGTAAATCAGCCAACAAACGACGGATCGTGTCCTGCGTGACTTCTTCACCCAGCAACGTCCGCATGTCGCGCACCGACATCGGTTGTTGTGAGCAGATCAGGGCAGTCTCAAGGACGCGTTTGGCATCCAGCGTGTTCATGGTTCACCAATAAAAAGCACCTTCAGGCGCTTGGTAAAAAAGATGTGGGTGACGCTTGTGGGCCAACAGACTTATTGGCAGCGTGGGCAAGAACTTAGGTGAAGTTCAGAATAAATTCAAGTCGGATTGTACTGGAGACCCCAGTGAACCAGCGCTTGCGACAAATCAAGCGGCAAATCCGCGCCAAAGACCAGCGCCTTGGCAGTCACAGGATGCGTGAATGCCAAACGAAAAGCATGCAATGACTGGCGCTGCATACCAACAGCGGCAGACCCACCATAAACCGCGTCGGCTACCAGCGGGTGTGCAATAGAGGCCATGTGGACCCTGATTTGATGGGTTCGTCCAGTGTGCAGCGTGCATTTCACGAAACAGCCCTGCGAACCGTTGGCGAGCAGTTCAATGTCTGTTCTGGCCGTCTTACCTGCATGCGTTGCCAATTCCACCACGGCCATCCGAAGCCGATTGGCAGGATCGCGCCCAATCGGCGCATGGACCTCGCGCCGGACGTCACCGCGCCAGGGGCCATGCGCCAAAGCGAGGTACTGACGCTTCACCTCACGCGCTGCAATCGCTCGAACCAGTGCATCCATGACGGCACGAGTGCGCGCGACCACCATTAACCCACTGGTGTCCTTGTCAAGCCGATGAACAATACCTGCACGCGGCAGATTGAACGCCTGGGCATCAAACCCCAGCAAACCATTCATCAAAGTTCCGCTCCAATTGCCCGGCGCAGGGTGCACCACCAACCCTGCTGGCTTGTTGATGACCATCAAATGTTCGTCTACATAAACCATGTCAAGGGCCATGACCTCGGCTTTAAAGGCCTGGCTTTGCGGTGTGGGTCTAAGTTCAATGCTGCCGCCATCAAAGGCCTTGACTTTTTGCGATGCTTTTTTTACGGTCTGACCCTTGATGCTGACCGATCCAAGCTCAATCAACTGTTGCAAGTAGCTACGCGAAAACTCAGGCACCAGATCCACCAATGCTCGGTCAAGTCGCATACCATGCTGGGCTGCAGAAAAGTCAAACTGGCGCAACTCCACCTCAGCGTCTGCCTCTGGCAATGGGTCAGTGTCATCACACCCCTGTGCCCCCGATATAATCATTTTGGAATTTTTCAAGAAAGCTAGTCCTACATGCGAAGCACCAAATTATCTGTCGTCTGCACAAGCATCCTGGCGGGTACCTTATTGTTGAGTGCTTGTTCCTCGACACCCATTGACCCGACAGCTGACTGGAGCCCGAACAAAATTTACGCGGAAGCCAAAGACGAGCTTAGCACTGGCGCTTACGACAAATCTGTTCGCTTGTTTGAAAAGCTGGAGGGCCGCGCAGCTGGCACACCACTGGCGCAACAAGCTCAAATCGACAAAGCGTATGCGCACTACAAAGCGGGCGAGCCTGCACTCGCAGTGGCTACGCTGGATCGATTCATGAAGTTGCATCCGGCAAGCCCGGCGATTGATTACGCGCTGTACCTCAAAGGCATTGTCAACTTCAACGACGACCTTGGGCTATTTTCCGCGGTCACGCGCCAAGATTTAGCCGAGCGTGATCAAAAAGCGGCCAAAGAGTCTTTTGAGTCATTCAAAGAACTTGTGGCCCGTTTTCCTGCATCGCGTTATGCACCGGATGCGGCTGCACGCATGAATTTTATTGTGAACTCTCTGGCACAGTCTGAAGTTCACGTGGCGCGTTATTACTACGAACGGGGTGCCTATTTGGCGGCCATCAATCGGTCACAAACGGCCATTCGTGATTATTCCGGCGTTCCCGCGCTGGAAGACGCCCTCTTCATCATGGTCAAGTCTTACGATGCACTCGGCATGACCGACCTGCGTGACGACACCCAACGCGTGCTGGCGAAAAATTATCCCCAAACCCCATATCTCACACAGGGCTTCAAGCCCAAAAACGACCCCTGGTGGAAAATTTGGTGAGTGCATGAGCGCCAAGGGCTACCGGCTTAGTGCTGCGACTGGCATTCACAAGGGCGACCGGGATTACCAACAAGATCAGGTTGTCCTGCTGAGCCATCCGCGGGTAAAGGGATGTGTTCTGGCGGTGCTGGCAGATGGCATGGGGGGACGCAGCGGCGGCCGCAAAGCTTCTGACCAAGTCATGATGACCGCGAAGCAGTTGTTTGACCGCTACTCACCCGAACTTGACGACCCGGTGGCCACACTGAAGCAAATGGTGCTGGAAGCGCACACCGTCATCCGTCTCACGGCCGTTTCATCCGAGGAAGAACCCCACAGCACCATCGCGGTTTTTATGGTTAACCCGCGCGGAGACTGCTATTGGGCCCATGCCGGTGACTCACGGATTTATCACTATCACGGCAAACAGTTGATTCATCGCACACTGGACCACTCCTATGTGCAAACTCTGGTTGACCGTGGCGAACTGACTGAAGATCAGGCCCATTTTCACCCTCAATCAAATATTTTGATGGGGTGTTTGGGCACCAACAAAGAGCCATCGGTAACCAGTCATTTCATGGCCCAAATCAAACCGGGCGATACTTTGATGGCGTGCAGTGACGGGTTATGGCATTATTTCAGCGACATGGAACTTGGCTCGGTGCTCTCGGGATTGTCGCCCCGGGAGGCCAGTGAATTCCTGATTGAAAAAGCGCGGGCGCGGGCGAAAGGCACGGGAGACAACCTGTCCTTGGTCATCCTGAAGGTAGAGCCGCTCAACCCACCAGAGGCAAGCAACACCAACTAAGAAGGTTGGCTATGGCTCACTGACCGACAGGGATGGGCAAAGAGTCGACTCTGTCAGCCTCACCTTGCTGGCGTTCCGGCGACAAATTGCGCTGAACCCGTTGCCGTTGCGCCAGCGCCTTGGCTTGACGATCCAGATCATTCAGCCGCACTTCTTGGCGGCGAAGTGGTTCCAGCGCTGCGCGGCGCTCGCGGCTGACCCGGCTCAGGCAATCCGACACCGCAAAGCGGGCATAGCAGCCTTGTTGCTTCGGTATATACAGAGCTTCGGCCTCGGAACGCTGCTGAGCGATGCGGCCCCGCTGAGCAGCGATATCCAGTGGCGTTTCTGTGGAGTTTTCAGCTTGGCCCATCATGGGCACAGACACGGCCATCAAACAAAATATAAAACGGAGGATCTTCATGTCAGGTGGGTGTCCACGTCACGACGTTCCAGAGCCAGAAACTCAGCCGACTGCATTTCCTGAATGCGCGACAGTGTGCGAGCAAACTCATTGACCATCATGCCTTCAACGTACAACTCAGGCGCAGGCACTTCCGCGGACATGATCAGCTTGACGCGCCGGTCATAAAGTACATCGACCAGCCAAGTGAAACGCCTGGCTTCGGACGACATGCGCGGCGGCATCTGCGGCACGTCACTCAACAACACGGTATGAAACTGCGTGGCAATTTCCAGATAGTCATTTTGCGAACGCGGGCCGCCGCACAAGGTCTTGAAATCAAACCACACCACACCCCCCGCCCTGCGGTGCGCATAGATCTTGCGTGCCTCAATTTGCAGCACCGGGCTCTCATCCTGGGTTTCAGCCAAGCGCTCAAACGCATCCTGCATGGCCGCCGCAGCCGGCTCACCCAGCGGCGTGTGATACAGGGCCAGTTGCTCCATGGTACGGCCCCGATAGTCAGTGCCGTTGTCAACATTGACCACATTGAGACGCGAATTGAGCAAGGCAATCGCCGGCAAAATCCGGTCACGGTGTAAACCGTTGGGGTACAAATCATCCGGCTTGAAATTGGACGTGGTCACCAACCCCACACCCTGTTCAAACAAGGCTGCAAGCAAACGATGAAGAATCATGGCGTCGGTGACATCCGACACATGAAACTCGTCGAAGCAAATCAACCGGTATTTCTCAGCCATGCGTTTGGCCAGCAAATTCAGCGGGTTCACAGTACCGTGCATCGCCGCCAACTCGCGATGCACTTCGCGCATGAACTCATGAAAATGCAAGCGAGTCTTACGTTTCAACGGAACCGCGTTGTAGAAACAGTCCATCAAAAAACTCTTGCCCCGCCCTACCCCGCCATACATGTAAACACCACGCGGAATGAGCGGACGGTTAATGAGCTTCTTGATGGCGTTAGAACGCTGCTCGCGGTATGCCGTCCACTCGCGCGCGCAGGTTTCCAGCGCCTGCACCGCCCGCAATTGCGCCGGGTCAGCGCTGTAACCGCGTGCTTCTAGCTCGGCCAGATAAATTTTCTTGACTGTCACAGTGAGGTGATGCGCTATATTAAATATAGCTTCTAGCGCTTATTTAATAATGGCTAGAAGCCAATTTCTTATATAAGATTAGAAATTAAGCGTGCGCTTGTCAACGGCCAGCGCCGCTTCTTTGGTTGCTTCGCTCAAGGTCGGGTGAGCATGGCAAATGCGGGCAATGTCCTCGCTGCTGGCGCGGAACGCCATCGCCACCACACACTCGGAAATCAGTTCACTGGCCATCGGCCCAACAATGTGCACACCCAAAATCTCGTCCGTGCTCGCATCGGCCAGCATCTTGACCATGCCCGTGGTGTCGCCCAGTGCGCGGGCGCGGCCATTGGCCAGAAACGGGAAAGTACCCGCCCTGTAAGCCACGCCGTCTGCTTTCAATTGCTGCTCAGTGCGTCCCACCCAGGCAATCTCGGGGCTGGTGTAAATCACCCAGGGAATGATGTTGAAATCAACATGACCGTGCTGACCCGCAATGCGTTCAGCCACGGCCACACCCTCTTCTTCGGCCTTGTGCGCAAGCATCGGGCCACGAACCACGTCACCCACGGCCCAGACACCGGGCAAGTTGGTTTTGCAATCGCCATCAACCACAATCGCACCGCGCTCGTCAAGTTGCAGCCCCACGGCTTCGGCATTCAAGCCGATGGTGTTGGCCACACGACCAATCGACACAATCAATTTGTCAACTTCCAGGGTCTGTGCTTCACCTTTGGCATTGGTCCAAGCCACGCTAACACCCTTTTTCCCCACCTTGACGTCGCCAACCTTCACGCCCAGCTCAATCTTCAGGCCCTGTTTGACAAACGCCTTGTGAGACTCTTTGGCGATTTGTTCGTCCACCGCGCCCAAGAACGTCGGCAAGCCTTCGAGAATCGTCACATCTGAGCCCAAACGGCGCCAAACCGAGCCCATTTCCAGACCGATAACGCCCGAGCCAATCAAGCCGAGTCTTTTCGGCACTGACGTGATGGCCAAAGCACCCTCGTTGGAAAGCACCAGCGATTCATCGAAAGGTGCGCCAGGCAAGGCGCGCGCATTCGAGCCAGTGGCCACAATGATTTGTTGGCCAACCAGTGTTTCGTCCGCAGCGCTGGATACCTTGATCTCGTAGCCCCCCTCGACGGCCTTCACAAACGAGGCGCGGCCATGAAAGAAGCTGACTTTGTTCTTCTTCAACAGGTACTGAATGCCGTCGTTGTTTTGTTTGACCACCGCATCTTTGCGCGCCACCATCTTGGCCGCGTCCATGCTGACACCTTTGACCTCAATGCCGTGCTCGGCAAAATGGTGGTTGGCGTGGTCAAAATGTTCTGACGACTGCAACAAAGCCTTGGACGGAATGCAGCCGGTGTTGGTGCAAGTACCACCCAAAGCCGGGCCACCCTTGCTGTTTTTCCACTCATCCACACACGCCACGTTCTTGCCCAATTGGGCGGCACGGATGGCCGCCACATAGCCACCAGGGCCGCCGCCAATCACGATCACGTCAAATATCTTGCTCATTTTTTCGCACTTTCTAAGATGTTAAGGACAGCGCTGACGACTCTTGGAGTTGCTCAGTTCTGTCACGCAAAGTTCTTCAAAACCAAAAGACCCACCGACCGCTTGCACTGAAAAAGCGCCGCGCGTGGTGGGTCAAACCGGAAGGCTTAAATATCGAACAGCAGGCGGGCTGGGTCTTCCAGCGCTTCTTTCATCGCCACTAGACCGAGAACTGCTTCACGGCCATCAATGATGCGGTGGTCATAACTCATGGCGAAGTAGTTCATAGGGCGAACCACCACTTGGCCGTTTTCGACCATGGCACGGTCTTTGGTGGCATGCACACCCAAAATAGCGCTTTGCGGCGGGTTGATGATGGGGGTGGACATCATGGAGCCAAAGGTGCCACCATTGCTGATGGAGAACGTGCCACCGGTCATTTCTTCCATGCCCAGCTTGCCGTCACGCGCTTTAACGCCGAACTCGGCAATCTTTTTCTCGATGTCGGCAAAGCTCATTTGATCGGCATTGCGCAAAATGGGCACCACCAAGCCGCGCGGCGAACCCACGGCAATGCCCACGTCAAAGTAACCGTGGTAAACGATGTCGGTGCCATCCACAGATGCATTGAGCACCGGGAATTTTTTCAACGCGTGCACTGCGGCTTTGACAAAGAAACTCATGAAGCCCAGCTTGCAGCCGTGCTCTTTCTCAAAACGCTCCTGCATGCGCTTGCGCATGTCCATCACCGGCGCCATGTTGATTTCGTTGAACGTGGTCAGAATGGCGTTGGTGGACTGCGATTGCAGCAAACGCTCAGCCACTCGGGCACGCAGGCGGCTCATGGGGACGCGTTGTTCAGGGCGACCTGCCAATTGCGCGGCCAAACTGCTGGCTGGTGCCGCAACTTGTGGCAACAATGGGGCTGCAGCCTTTGCTGGTATTGCAGGAGCAGCTACTGCCTTGGGAGCAACTACACCAGCAGCAACAGCGGCCAGAACATCGCCCTTGGTGACACGGCCATCTTTACCAGAACCTGCCACCGACCCTGTCGCCAGGCTGTTGTCAGCCATAAGCTTGGCCGCCGCAGGCATGGCCACACCAGCCATTGCACCGCCGGCAGCAGCGGGTGCTGCGGCGACTGGTGCAGGCGCAGCAGCGGATGCCACCACAGGTGTGGCAGCAGGTGCAGCCACAGCACCGGCCACACCTTCGGTGTCAATGCGCGCAATGAGCTGCTCAGCTGCCACGGTGCTGCCATCGGGCTGCACAATTTCGATGATCACACCAGCAGATGGCGCGGGCACTTCCAGCACCACCTTGTCAGTTTCAACATCGATCAGGATCTCATCCACAGCGACAGCATCGCCGACTTTTTTCTTCCACTGCAACAGGGTGGCTTCGGCCACGGATTCAGATAGCTGCGGTACTTTGACTTCTACGATTGCCATAACAATTCTTTCAAAAATATTCTTGGAGGTGTGCGCGGCGGGTGATGTGCCCGCCGCCAATAGTTTTTAATGGGCGCAATGTCTTATTTGGTCAGGACAAAGCCCTTGAGCTTGCCAAACGCACCTTCTACCAGCGCCTTTTGTTGCTCCTGGTGGAGGTGTGAATAACCCACAGCAGGTGATGCCGATGCGGCCCGGCCGGAGTAACCCAGCTTCTGCCCCTCAAGCATATTTTCGTGAATGTAGTGCTGCACAAAAAACCAGGCGCCCTGGTTTTGTGGCTCATCCTGCGTCCACACCACTTCGGTCGCATTGGGGTATTTCTTCAGTTCAGCTGCAAATGCCTTATGCGGGAACGGATACAACTGCTCGACACGGATGATCGCAACATCGTCTGAACCCCTTTCTTCACGCTTTTTAGCCAGGTCGTAATAGACCTTGCCTGAACAAGCCACCACACGCTTGACCTTGTCTCCCTTGAGCACCTTGTTCTCAGGGATGATGGTCTGGAAGCTGCCTTTGGTGAACTCGGACAAGGGCGACGCAGCGTCCTTGTGACGCAGCAGCGACTTGGGCGTGAAGATGACCAGCGGCTTGCGCAGGTTGCGCACCATCTGGCGACGCAACACGTGGAAGATCTGGCTGGCTGTGGTGGGTTGCACCAATTGCATGTTGGTGTCGGCAGCAAGCTGCATGAAACGCTCAACTCGGGCCGACGAGTGCTCTGGGCCTTGGCCTTCATAGCCGTGTGGCAACATCAAGGTGATGCCGTTGACGCGGCCCCACTTGACTTCACCGGAGGCAATGAACTGGTCAATCACCACTTGGGCGCCATTGGCAAAGTCGCCAAACTGTGCTTCCCAAATCACCAGCGTGTTCGGATCGTTGGAGGCGTAGCCGTATTCAAAGCCCAACACCGCTTCTTCTGACAGGATGGAGTCAATGACCACAAAAGGAGCTTGATTTTCGGCCACGTTTTGCAACGGCACATAGGTACCCACATCCCACTTTTCGCGTTTTTGGTCATGAATGACAGCATGGCGGTGGGTAAAGGTGCCACGACCGCAGTCTTCACCCGACAGACGCACAGGGTAACCACTGGCCACCAAAGAGGCAAACGCCATGTGCTCGCCCATGCCCCAGTCCACCGGAATGTCACCCCGCCCCATTGCAGCACGGTCGTCGTACACCTTTTTGACCAGCGAATGCGCTGTCAAACTGGCTGGCAAGGTGGTGATTTTTTCAGCCAGACGCTTCCACTCTGCCATGGGAATGGCAGTGTCGCCCGCATCGGTCCACTTCTTGCCCAAAAACGGGGACCAGTCCACCGCATATTTGCTCTTGAAATTGGTCAGCACCGGGTTGACCGTGTGTTTGCCAGCGTCCATCGCAGCGCGATAGGTCTTGAACATGTCGTCGCCCAAGGTGGCGCCAAGGCCTTGCGCAGCCAACTTGTCAGCGTAGAGCTTGCGAGTGCCTGGGTGCTGGGCAATCTTTTTGTACATCAACGGCTGGGTCAGCGCGGGGGTGTCTTGCTCATTGTGGCCGAGTTTACGGAAACAAATGATGTCAAGCACCACGTCCTTGCGGAACTCCATGCGGTAGTCCAGCGCCCATTTCATGGCCATCACGACCGCTTCAGGATCGTCACCATTTACGTGCATCACTGGCGCCTCAACACCCTTAACGATGT
The DNA here is from genome assembly GCF_028688795.1 of Rhodoferax sp. Lineage (GTDB taxonomy): Bacteria > Pseudomonadota > Gammaproteobacteria > Burkholderiales > Burkholderiaceae_C > Rhodoferax. The sequence continues at coordinate 69,488 of NZ_JAQTXM010000002.1, forward strand.
CGGTGCAATACAGCGTGGAGCGGTAGTCGCGGGGGTCAGAGGTGGTGAAACCAATCTGGTTGTTGATGATGATGTGCACTGTGCCGGCCGTGGTGTAACCACGGGTTTGGGCCAACGCCAGGGTTTCCTGATTGACGCCCTGACCCGCAAAAGCGGCATCACCGTGCACCAGCACCGGCAATACCTGACGCCCGGTTGGGTCAGCACGGCGGTCCATACGGGCACGCACCGAGCCTTCAACCACAGGGTTAACGATTTCAAGGTGAGATGGGTTGAACGCCAGTGTCAAATGCACGGGGCCGCCCAGGGATGTGACATCCGAGCTGAAGCCCTGGTGGTATTTCACGTCACCTGCGGGCAATTCTTCAGGCGCGGTGTGGTCGAACTCGGCAAACAAATCAGCGGGCATTTTGCCCAAGGTGTTCACCAGCACGTTCAGACGGCCGCGGTGAGCCATGCCAATCACAATTTCCTGCACACCCAAGCCACCGGCTTGTTGGACCAACTCGTCCATGGCTGCGATGAAACTTTCGCCACCTTCCAATGAAAAACGCTTTTGACCCACATACTTTGTGTGCAAGAAGCGCTCAAGGCCTTCGGCAGCGGTCAAACGATCAAGAATGTGTTTCTTTTGGTCAACATTGAAATTGGGCTTGCTGCGCACGCTTTCGAGCTTTTGCTGCCACCAGCGCTTTTGCGTCTGGTCGGTCAGGTACATGTACTCAGCGCCAATAGAACTGCAGTAGGTTTCGCGCAGGGCATTGAGCAGGTCACGCAAGGACATTACTTCTTTGCCAAAGAAGGTGTTGCTGGTGTTGAAGACGGTTTCAAAATCAGCGTCTGAAAAACCGTAGAAAGACGGTTCAAGCTCAGGAATCGCAGGGCGTTCCTGGCGTTTCAGGGGATCAAGGTCAGCCCAGCTGGCGCCGACGTTGCGGTAAGCCGCAATCAGTTGCTGCACCGAGACCCGTTTGCGACCCAGATCAGAGTCAGCACCGGCAGCCACCACCACTTTGGTGCCGCCGGCTTTGGCGCGCTGCGCAAAGGCATCAATGACGGGTTGGTGGGGGACGTCTTTGGCGTTGCTGCCGTCTACGGCCGGAACGTGTTGCAGAGCGTCAAAATAGTCACGCCAAGTGTCTGGCACGCTGCCTGGATTGGCCAGGTAGTTTTCGTACATCTCTTCGACGTACGGGGCGTTCCCACCAAAAAGGTAGGTGTTCGCCTGGTAGGCTTGATAAACCGTGTTTGTCTCACTCATGTTTCGCTGACTTTCATTTCCCTGGGGGAAACTTTAGCTGGTTAAAGCTGATTGTTGATTAACCTCCCGCGTCACGGCTTGACCGTTTGGCGGATGCGACAGTGGCGTTGGAAGGGCCTGATACACCGCAGAATTGTGCCACTGAAAGGCAGCACAATTCTTACAGTCAGAGATTGTCTTGGGGTCAGGCGCTGATCAAATCCTTGATTTGCTGCAGCGCAGCCGGGTCGTCCATGGTGGTCAAGTCGCCTGGGTCGCGGCCTTCACACACGGCGGTGATGGCGCGTCGCAGGCACTTGCCACTGCGTGTTTTGGGCAACACGGTCACAAAGCGGACGCGGGCCGGTCGCGCCACGGCACCCAGGTCGCGGTCGACCAATTTGAAGATCTCGGCCTCCAGCTTGGCTGCGCTGGCCTCATCCACCACCAGGCTGGCGTCCTTGAGCACGGCAAACGCCATCGCCACCTGGCCCTTGAGCTGGTCAGCGACGCCCACCACCGCCACTTCGGCAATGTTGGGATGGGCCGCAATGCTTTCTTCGATCTCGCGGGTACCCAATCGGTGTCCCGCCACGTTGATCACGTCATCGGTGCGACCCAAAATAAAGAAATACCCATCGGCGTCGCGCACCCCCCAGTCGAAGGTGCTGTAGACCAGCTTGCCGGGCACACTCTTCCAGTAGGTTTCAACAAAACGGGTGTCATCGCGCCACACGGTTTGCATGCAGCCCGGTGGCAGCGGACCTTCGATGGCGACCACACCTTTTTGGTTCGGGCCAACCAACTCTTCACCGGTTTGATCGTCCAGCAACTTCACGTCGTAGCCATACACGGCCTTGCCCGGCGAGCCAAATTTGCTTACCGCTTTTTCCACGCCATTGCACAGCGACAAAATTGGCCAGCCGGTCTCGGTTTGCCAGTAGTTGTCAATGATCGGCTTACCCAAACCAGCGCTGATCCATTGCGCAGTGGGCTCGTCCAGCGGCTCGCCCGCCAAAAACAGCGCACGCAGGCTCGATAAATCATATTTGCTGAGCAAGGCCGGGTCTTGTTTTTTCAGCACACGAATCGCCGTAGGGGCGCTGAACATCACGGTGACCTTGTACTTTTCAACCAGGCTCCACCAGATGCCGCCGTCAGGGCGAGTTGGCAGGCCTTCGTACATGATGGTGGCCATGCCGCCAATCAAGGGGCCGTAAATGATGTAGCTGTGCCCCACCACCCAACCAATGTCGCTGGTTGAAAAATAGGTTTCGCCCGGGTTGCCAGCGTAAATGTGTTTCATGCTGGCGGCCAGTGCCACGCAATAGCCACCGGTGTCGCGCTGCACACCCTTGGGCTTGCCCGTGGTACCGCTGGTGTAAAGCGTGTAGCTCGGGTGAGTCGCGTCGACCCATTCACATTCGACCACCGTGCTGAGGTTTTTTTCGCGCAGCGGGCCCCACAACCTGTCACGGCCTTCGACCAAATTCATAGGCACAAGCCCACGGTCCACCAACAGCACAGATTCAGGCTTGTATTTTGAGAGACTGATGGCTTCGTCCAGCAGCGGCTTGTAAGCCACGGGCTTGCCGCCACGCGAACCCGCGTCGGCGCTAATGATCACCTTGGGCTCGGCATCTTCAATGCGTGACGCCAATGAGCCCGAGGCAAAACCGCCAAACACCACCGAGTGAATCGCGCCAATGCGGGTGCAGGCCAACATGGCAAAGGCGGCCTCGGCAATCATGGGCATGTAAATCAGCACGCGGTCACCCTTGGTGACACCCAGCTCTTTCAGAACTGCCGCCATGCGCTGCACCTCAGCATGCAACTCACGGAAGGAATAAACCTTTTCCTGGTTGGTTTCAGTCGAGACAAAAATCAACGCCGCTTGGTCGGCACGGTCTTTCAGGTGGCGGTCTACCGCGTTGTGGCACAGGTTGGTCACACCACCAACAAACCACTTGGCAAACGGCGGGTTGCTGTAATCGCAAATTTGCGTGGGCTGAACCTTCCAATCCACCAACTGGGCTTGCTCGCCCCAAAAACCATCACGGTCGGTGAGTGAGCGTTGGTGAAATTCGGCGTATGAGGTCATGGGTTGTCTCCGGTGGTTATCTTTAAGCTATTTTTAAACTGAATTCATAATTATGAACGGTGAGCTTGCACGGCCCTGACTTGGTCGCAGAAAAGCATCCTGAACGCTCGCAAGGATGGGGCTGCGTTGAAATGCTTACCAACATGCCGAAAGCCTTTGACCGGCAATTCTTCGTGGGTAAGCGCACAAAGCCCCAAGCGCACCATGCCGCACAATCCTCGCCATGACATTCAAGCGCACACATTTTTATTGGGCTGGGGCTTTGCTGATCGTTGCAGCGGGGGTATTCGCATGGACGCAGCGCGGTCAGGCGGTAGACATGGTTCGGGTGGCGCAAGGCCCAATGGTTCAGTCGGTGGTGACCAGCGGTCGTATTGACAGCGTGGCGCGCATGGACATAGCCAGCCAAACCACTGCGCGCATTGACAGCATTTTGGTGCGCGAGGGCGACACCGTGCAAGCAGGTCAAGTGCTGGTGCGCCTGCAGGGCGATGAGGCCGCAGCCAATTTGAAGCTGGCGCAGGCCGCCATGAACGAGGCCCAAGCGCGACTGCGCCAACTCAAGACAGTTCAAGTGCCGGTGAGCCTGCAGCAACTGGCGCAAGCGCGCAGCGCCTCCGTGCAGGCTGAGCGCGAATTGTCCCGCGCGCAAGACCTGCTCAAGCAAGGGTTCATTTCCCAGTCCCGCCTGGATGACGCCATGCGCCTGGCCCAAAGTGCCCAGGCCCAAGTGCTGGCAGCGTCCGCACAGGCCCAGGGCAACCAGGCCGGTGGCGCTGAAGCCACGGCCGCGCAGGCCCGCCTTGAACAAGCCGCTGCCAACGCAGCCGCTGCAGCCACCCGGCTCAACAGCTTGAGCCTGCGCGCGCCAGTGGCGGCCAACGTCATCAGCCGCAGCGCCGACCCTGGCGACACCGCACAAGCCGGGCGCGTGATTTTGACGCTGGTCAGCGGTGCTGAGACGCGCATCCAAACCAGTGTGGACGAGAAAAACCTCAAGTACATCCGTCTGGGCCAATCCGCTCGCGCCAACGCCGATGCCTACCCGGAGCAGCCATTTCCTGCCACCTTGATCACCATCGCACCTGCCGTGGATGCGTTGCGCGGCACGGTTGACCTGAAACTGCGCGTCGACAAGGCCCTTGAGTTTTTGCGCCCCGACATGACCGTCAGCGTGGAAATCATCACCGCACAGGTGCCCGATGCCCTGATGCTGAGCACCGACGCGCTGCGCCGCGACGCCAGTGGTGCCGCGTTTGTGCTGGTTGAACGAGATGGGCGTGCGGCGCGCTCGGACGTGACCCTGGGTTTGCAAGGCATCGGCACCACGCAAGTGCTCAAGGGCCTGGCCGTCGGCGACCGTGTGATTTTGCCCACCACGACGGCAGCGCCTGGCGACAAGGTACGCCAGAAAAGCGAGCCTGTGGCCCGCGGCAACGCACAACCCATTCCTGGACTGACTCAGTAAGAAACGCATGACCAACGTTCCATTCATGCCATCGCAAGACGCCAGCACCCGGGTGTGCTGGCCTGTGATGCGGTGACTTTCCGTATGCTGCGCCTGCCCTTTGCCCCGATGGTGTGCCTGCGTTACTTGCGTGAAGGGCGCATGCAAACGGTGCTGATTCTGGCCGGCGTGACTGGCGGTGTGGCAGTGATCATCTTTTTGACCACCCTGATCAGCCAGCTGCAGACGTCCATCATCGACAAGACTCTGGGCAGCCAGGCCCACATCGTGCTCAAGGCGCCGCAAGCCGTGAACCACACCACCCTGCCATCCGAGCAGACGGCAGCCATCATCCAACCCCGCGCACAACGCCTGCAGTCCATTGACCAATGGGCGGCAGTAGCCAAACTGGCTGAACAAACCCCCGGCGTGCTGGCCGTCTCACCCATGCTCTCAGGCGCGGGCTTTGCCACACGGGCCGATGCCCGCCAGGCCATTTCCATGATGGGGGTCGATGCACAGGCCTACCAGCGCATTGTGCGTATGGAAAAATACCTTAAGGCAGGCCGCTTTGATGTCAGTGGCACGCACGCCGTGATCGGGGTGGAGCTGGCCAAAGACCTGGGCGTGACGGTGGGCGACAAGATTCGGCTGGTCACCATGGATGGCCGCGATGACCTGTTCAGCGTCACCGGCATCTTTGACATCGGTAACCGCGACCTGAACCGGCGCTGGGTCTACACCAGTGTCAAAGTTGCTCAAACCCTGCTGGACTTGCCCGGCGGCATCACCCAGATTGACCTACGCGTGGCCAACTTGTTTGATGCCGAAAGCATCGCGCGGCCCTTGCAGGCACAAACGGGTTTGAGTGTGGACAGCTGGATGCAAACCAACGCGCAGTTGCTCTCGGCGCTGAAAAGCCAGAGCGTGTCCAACAACCTGATCCGCGCCTTTGTCACCGCCATTGTGGCGGTGGGCATTGCCAGCGTGCTGGTGGTGTCGGTGGTGCAAAAGCAAAAGGAAATCGGCATTTTGCGGGCCATGGGGGCCAGCCCGTGGCGCATCATGTCAGTGTTTTTGCTGCAAGGTGGCTTTTATGGCTTGATGGGATCGGCACTGGGTTCAGCACTGTCACTGGGGCTGCTGAAATTTTTCTCCAAAATCACGCGCAATGCTGATGGCTCGGCACTGGTCAGCCCAGATTTGGATGTGTCGGTGGTGCTCAGTACCTGCGCCATGGCGCTGGCAGTGGGGCTGCTGGCTGCAGCCCTGCCCGCCCGCCGCGCCGCCAGGCTCGACCCGGTGCAGGCCATTCGCATTTGATGGCTGGCCCACGCCCGTGACCACCAACGACAAAGCCTTGAAGCCACACCCACCCCATCGCTGACATGGCCCACATCGTCGAGTTAAAACAAGTCCGCAAAAGCTACGGTGAAGGCACGCCGGTGGTCACCGAAGTGCTGCACGGCATTGACCTGGTCATTGCCGAAGGCGAGTTTGCGGCACTGACGGGCCCATCCGGCTCGGGCAAAAGCACGCTGCTCAACATCATTGGCCTGCTGGAGCATGCCAGCAGTGGGCAAATGTTCATCAATGGCGAGAACACATCCGAGATGGATGATGCCCGGCTTACCGACTTGCGGGGGCGCAGCATCGGCTTCATTTTTCAGTTTCACCACCTGCTACCGGGGTTCAGTGCACTGGAAAACGTCATGATGCCAGCCATCATCGACAACGGCTGGCCCACAGCCCGGGCCCAAGACGATGCCATGCGCCTCCTGACCCAAGTGGGTCTCAAGGACGCAGCGCACAAGCGCCCGGCACAGCTCTCGGGCGGCATGCAGCAGCGCGTGGCCATCGCCCGTGCGCTGGCCTTGTCCCCGCGCCTGATCCTGGCCGACGAGCCCACAGGCAACCTCGACACCCACAGCGCCAACGATATTTTTGAGTTGCTGGAAAATATCAACCGTGAGCAACAGTCTGCTTGCCTGATCGTGACGCATGACCCTGCGCTGGCTGCGCGCTGCATACGGCAGATTCAGATTGTGGACGGCCAATTAGTATGAATTAAATAGCTACTTGCGCAATATTTACAAGGGCCAGAGCCTAATTCATTCAAAAATTTTTATCCCGTGTGGGTAAGGGCTAAATGCTTCATATTCAGTAGCTACTCACGCTTTAAGCATAAGCTCTAGCGCCTTATTTAATCAAAGAATGCAGCGCTTTGAATTGCGGATGTTCGGCACTGCCAAGCCACTCAAACACCACCATCTCCGTGGTCACCAGTTCCGCGCCAGCACCAGCGAGGCGGTCAAACGCGGCGTCGCGGTTGCGCTCAGTACGCGAACTGCAGGCATCGGTCACCACCCACACCTCAAACTCATCTTCGAGCAAATGCAAGGCTGTTTGCATCAGGCACACATGCGCTTCACAGCCGGCGATCACGATGCTGCTGCGCTCGGTGGGTGTGTTGGACGGTTTTTGCAAATGCTTGGGCAGGCTGCGCGCATTACCGGCAGGCGCTTTCATGGGCGGACGCAACCATTCGCCCAAACCTTCTTCAACCCCGCTGAACTGCATTTTGGCCAGCGTGTTTTGGCACAAGCTACGTATGTCGGGTGGGTTCTGGCCCAATTTGGACGGATTTTGCTCGGTGCCCCACACCGGCACCTGCAGCAATTTGGCGGCTTGCGCCAGTCGTACTGCATTTGCCAGCACCAGCGGGGCCTCAAAAATGGCGGGCATCAGGCGCGCTTGGTAATCCACGAGCACCAATTGGGAGAGTTCAGCATCAAGCAGCATGGCGGGCTTTCTATAAATAAGGGAACAAATCTAAGCGTGATTAAACCGCAGGGCAGTCAATCCACATTAACCCATCAAAAACACTATTGAAAAAATAGCTACCTACGCTTATTTAATAAGGGCTATAGGCCTATTTCTTATATAAAACGAATTCGAGTAATACGTAAAAAGGCCCTCCGCCATGCGTACACTACTTGCTGTAACCCGCAGCGCACGCCGGGAATCCGACTCCGCGAATGTCCCCCGGCTTGCGCTGCGCCCAAGCCTCCTCCTTGATTTCGCTACGTCGGATACCCAGCGCACACCGCTAGTCGCGGTCAATGCGATTTCATGTTTTGGAGTGGCCATCTTGACCGTGCGTGTCAGCCCTGAATTTTCACCACGACACGACCACGCACCCGCCCGGCCATGAGCGCCTGCGCTTGGGGAATGCAGTCGTCCAGCGCCACCTCATGCACCATGGTTTCCAGCAGCGCCAGGTCCAGGTCTTGCGCCAGCCGGTCCCAGGCCCGTTGGCGTTTGGCCAGCGGCGCCATCACCGAGTCAACCCCTGCCAGCGTGACGCCACGCAAAATGAAGGGCATGACCGTGGTCGGCAAGTCCAAGCCCTGCGCCAAACCACAGGCCGCCACCACGCCGCCGTAGCGGGTTTGCGCCAGCGCGTTAGCCAGCGTGTGCGAGCCCACCGCGTCCACCACACCGGCCCAGCGTTCTTTTTGAAACGGCTTGCCAGGCGCAGATAACGTGGCCCGATCCACGATGCTGCTGGCACCCAGCGTTTTCAAGTAAGCCTCTTCACTGGCCTTACCCGTGGCCGCCACCACTGTGTAGCCCAGCCTGGCCAGCAAGGCAATCGCCACACTGCCGACCCCGCCAGTGGCACCGGTCACCAGCACCTCACCTGCGCCCGGCTTCACGCCATGGTCTTCCAGTGCCAGCACACACAGCATGGCGGTGTAGCCCGCCGTGCCAATGGCCATCGCTTGGCGCGGTGTGAAGGCGGTTGGCAGGCGCACCAGCCAGTCGCCCTTGAGCCGTGCTTTTTCAGCCAGGCAGCCCCAATGGGTTTCACCCACGCCCCAGCCGTTGTGCACCACCAAGTCACCCACCTGCCAATTCGGGTGGCTTGATTCGATGACCGTGCCAGCACCGTCAATACCTGCCACCATGGGCCAGTGCCGCACCACCGGACCGGTGTTGGTGATGGCCAAACCATCCTTGTAATTCAGCGTGGAATACGCCACGGCCATCGTCACATCGCCCGTAGGCAAGCGCGATTCATCGACTTGCGTCAAGCTGGCATGAAAGCCCTGTGCGTTTTCTAACAGCAATGCCTTGAACATATAAATCCTTTAAATCAATTACAAATCAACAAGTTAAGTGCAAATCAAAGAAATCAGTTTGGTCTGGCAAAGCAGGTAAACTCAAGCCATGCTACAACCCTTGCGAACCACCATCCTCTCTCTGAGTTTATTGTTGGCTAACTTCGCACATGCAGCGCCGCCTGAAATCCCCGATGACATGGGCCGATTGCTCGCCAAAAAGGGCTTGCTCAGTCAAATTGACCAGGTTCGTCAATCTGTCACTCACAAAGCCTCCGACTTGGTGGTGAACGCTTTGGGATTTTTGGGCGTGCCCTACAAACGCGGTGGCAATTCGGCAGACACCGGGTTTGACTGCAGTGGTTTTGTCAAAGCCATGTACGAACAAACCGTTGGGTTGATCTTGCCGCGCAAGGCCGAACAGCAAGCCGCCGCCACCCAGCAAATCGATCAGGGCGAATTGCGGCCCGGTGACTTGGTGTTTTTCAACACCATGCGGCGCGCCTTCAGCCATGTGGGCATTTACATCGGTGAGGGCAAATTCATTCACGCCCCTAAGCCTGGCGCAGAAGTTCGGGTGGAAAGCATGGGCTTGTCGTACTGGAGTCGCCGCTTTGACGGCGCACGTCGGGTTCAATCCTCGGCAACTGACGTCGCCTCACCTGCGCAGACTATCGAACCGAAAATGTAACCACGGGTGCGCCAAGGTCACCAAAAGGTGTGCCTAGCGCAATTTCACCCCGGCCGTGCAGCACACACTCTTCACGGCGCAACAGCAAATCGGACCCGCCGCCAAAAAATCTGACCCAGCAACCATAAGAGCTGACGTCTGTCAGCACCACACTGCCATTGCGCCAGTCAAGGCGCGCGTGTTTTCGTGAGACATGCAGGTCACTCACCACAAACTCCGCTTCGCGCATGCGCCCAATGTGCATAGGAAGTTCAAACGCCTTGAAAGTTTTGCGGCTGTCCAGATAGGACAACTCAATCTGACTGCCCAAAACATCACGCTGCGACGCATCAAAACCATCGGCCAACGGCGACTGGATGGTGAAAAACTCTGAATCGACATCTTCCTGCCATTCAATCTGGTACACCGTGCAGGGTTCCGCTCGCCCTCTGACATGAATCGGACCGAGCAACCGGGAGCGAATATCCGGCGACAACTTACCCCCCCCAATGGCTTCAGCATTGACCCAAATCTGGTGTGGCCCCGTCAACTCACTCAAGCGCGCTGCAATGTTGACGGCATCCCCGTAACAATCATCCTCTACCATTTCTACATCACCCCGTGCCACGCCAATGCGAAGCGGCATGTAAACGCCCGATCCGGCTGAGGTCAAGCGCTGCTCATAGGCTCGCTGAACATCGACCACCGCGGCAAGGGCGTGACGGTTTTCCTTGAAAAGAACCAATACCCCGTCACCCAGAAACTTGACGACACGGCCCCCGTTGGCCTTGAATTTTTCTGCCAACCAGGCAGTGATTTGCGTCACCGCCTCCGTGGCTTTGGCGTTGCCCAGGGATTCAAAGACGCCCGTGCTACCAAACAGGTCAGCAAAAACGACAGTGGATTGAACGCCCATGAACAGTGAACTCTTGAAGTGGTGTGCTGAGTTTAGGTGAACTTGATCAAGGTTTGGTTACAAATGACCCCAAACCAGCAAGGCATCACGCCCATCCACGCCCAAGTCAACTTTCGCACCGACCGGCAAAATCACCTTGGTTTGCACATGACCGTACGGCAAATTGGTCAACACAGGTGCCTTGACCTTTTGCCGCAACCGATCAATGACGGTCTGCAATTTAAATCCACGGTCGTGGCTAACAAGCTTGTAGTCGGTAAATTGCCCCAGCAAAATCGCCTTCTGGCGTGCCAACACACCCGCGTGTAACAGCTGTGTGAGCATGCGCTCGATGCGGTAGGGGTGCTCGCCCACATCTTCCAGAAAGAGCGTGCCGCCTTTGATATCCGGGAAATATGGCGTGCCAAGCAACGATGTCAGCACGGTCAGGTTACCGCCCCATAAAACTGAATTATTAACATTAAATGAGGCTGTAGCCCCTATATATAAAGCGTCGACAGCTAGACTATCAGTAGCAACCAGTGGGCGTTCCAGAGCTTGCCGCCAACCCGTGCCTTCCCCCTGCTCTTGCAGCAAATCATCAAAACAGGCTTCCATGATGTCATCAGGCACCGAGCTGGCACCTGCATCATGACCCACCGTGTCAGGCTTACCGCCCACGCCAAAGCCCTCACACAGCGCCGGACCAGCATAGGTGATGGCGCCGGTTTTTGCCAGCACGGCATTTTGAAACGCCGTGAAGTCGCTGATGCCGACAAACAGCATGCCCTTGTCGATGGCCTTGGCTACTTTTTTGTAATGGATGCCAGGCAGGATGCGGGTCAGTCCGTAGCCGCCGCGTGAAATCAACGCCACGTCAGCGCCACTGGCAGCTGACCGGTGGATGGCATTCAGGCGGGTGTCATCATCGCCCGCGAAGCGCTGGTAGCTGGTCAATGCATCGGCATCAATTTCAACTTCATGGCCCAAGGCTTGGAGCCTTTTGATGCCGCGCTTGAAGGCGGCCTTGTCGCGCACTGCACCTGAGGGTGAGTAGATGTAAATGTGTTTTTTCATGTATTCTGGCCAGAGAAAGAAGATGTGGTGCGTTTGGCCCTGGGGTTTTGAACCCATGCGCGCTGGGCCGCACGGTGACCATCGTCAGGGTATGGCGCATTCAAGGCGTCAGCCTTCAATGGGGGGAGTTGGCGCGTATCGCATCGAACAACTCGCTGCTGCGCCAGCGCCATCACAAGTTGCCCGAGTGTCTGATGCGGCAACCCATGCTGCGCCTCGGCCGCAGCATGCTGGTTTATCGCATCGTCGCACAGAGCGTCACCCACCAACTCCAGCACCACCACGTTTATCAAATTCAGTCGCTCCATCCATTGCAGAACAACTTGAGCATGCCAGGCAAGCGTGTGCATGGCTTTTTTCTTGGGTTTATCGCTCTTGCCAAAGCCAATCAGGTCCAGCGCCAGCACGCGCTCGCCCTGCACTACCCGCTCGACCATGAAAGGCTGCCACACCTGCGACCAACTGCGAGGGCCATGCAGACACAAAGTGACTTGGATCGCATTGACCGCACCGGCATCGACATAGTGCAGCCGCAACCCATTCAACGCCGGCAGGTCGCTGATATGGTGCGCCACGCCGGGCAGGGTCGTCAAGGCTTCAAATCGGCTCGCCGGGGTGCGCAGCGCGTCCTCACGCAGCGGGCTGGCGTTGATGGATTTTTGTTGCCGCTGTTGCCTGAAAAAATCCTGTAATAACTCTGAACATGCTGGCGCCAACACTCCACCTTGCACTTGGGTGTGGTGGTTAAGCTGAGGGTTGGCAAACAGGTCAATCACCGACCCGGCAGCACCCGTTTTGAGGTCAGATGCACCGAACACCACACGTTTGAGGCGTGCATGCAACATCGCCCCGGCACACATCGCGCATGGCTCTAGCGTGACAAACAGTTCGCAGTCATCCAACCGGTAATTGCCCAGATGCAAGGCTGCCGCCCGAAGCGCTGCCATTTCCGCGTGGGCGCTGGGGTCATGGGTGTGAATCGGGGCGTTGTGCCCGGCACCAATGATTTGACCGCGGTGCACGACGACAGCGCCTACCGGCACCTCGCCAGCGTCCCGAGCTGTCTGCGCTGCCTTCAGTGCGATGCGCATCCACTGCGCATCTGTCGCTGCGTCAGACGAGCTCACTTGTCGTCCGGCATGGGGCGCGCCTGCATGGCACTTTCCACGGCCTGCTTCATCTGCTGTTGAATCTGCTGATTTTGTTGAGCGACATTACCTGGTGTGGGCGATGCATTTGCTGGCCCAATGGCCGGTGTTTCCAGCGTGGGCAACGTGACCCGAACCGCTGTCATCTGCTTGCGCACCAGCGTGCCCACGATGACCAGTGCCAGGAGCAAACCCACCAGTCCAAACCATCCGCGCATCACGCCTCTCCCTGAACGTGGCCCACCATGCCGAGCCGCTCCATCCAGTCGGCCAGGGCGCGCTCATCATCGTTGCCACCTGAATAGGCAGCATGCAGGGCGACATGCGATTCTGGCCGATGCTGGTTCAACTTGAGCTTGCAATGCAGTTGGGTCACCTTCAACTCAAACGCCTGGATTCCGGCCATCATCTTGTGCTGAAAATCTTCACCGAGACCCCGCCATTGCTCGGCGTAGGTGGGATCGTGATCCTCGATCAGGTGTTTCAACAACCGGTCTTTATCCTCAAAGGTGTCAATCAACCGCGCCTGCACCACACAATGCACCATCAGGTAATTCCAGGTGGGTACGCGCGCCAGATCAGGGTAGACACGTGGACTCATGTAGGCCTGCGGCCCCATGAAGGTCACCACCGCTTGCGGGCGCGCTTGCAAGTAGCGCCAGTGTGGATTGGGTTTGGCGCAATGGCCCAACAGCAACCAGTCATCGCCCTCATCCAGCAAATGAAGTGGTAGCGGCGTCACAAACGGCAAGCCGTCATCCGCGACTGAGATCATGCTGGCCAGTGGGTACGCACGGATCAAATCACGCGCATAAGACCGGTCTTGGGCAACAAATTGAGGAGGCAAATACATTGGGCAATTATTGCAGCGCCACGCCAGTCACTCCCCACCGGGAAGTGATCTGAACGGTGTTATTCCCACTCAATTGTGGCGGGGGGCTTGCTGCTAACGTCATAAGTGACGCGGTTGATGCCGCGCACTTCATTGATGATGCGGCTCGACACTTTCTTGAGCAGCGCATAGGGCAACTCAGCCCAGTCTGCGGTCATGAAGTCGCTGGTTTGCACGGCGCGCAAGGCCACCACATAATCGTAAGTACGGCCATCGCCCATCACGCCGACACTCTTGACCGGCAAGAACACCGTGAAGGCCTGGCTCGTCAACTGGTACCAGGTTTTTCCAGTGGCCTCATCGACAAAATTGTTCAGCTCTTCCATGAAGATGGCATCGGCGCGGCGCAACAGGTCGGCGTATTCCTTTTTGACTTCGCCCAAAATCCGCACACCCAGACCGGGACCGGGGAACGGATGACGGTAGACCATGTGGTAAGGCAAGCCCAGCGCCACGCCCAGCTCTCGTACCTCGTCCTTGAACAGTTCGCGCAAGGGCTCCAGCAGCTTCAGGCCCAGTTGCTCAGGCAAACCACCAACGTTGTGGTGACTCTTGATGACCACTGCTTTTTTGTTTTTGGCACCACCGGACTCGATCACATCCGGGTAAATGGTGCCCTGAGCCAGCCATTTTGCTCCTATTTTAGAAGCATCTGACACAGTCAGTGCAAGGGCTTGAGCCTTAAAAACCTCAACAAATTCACGCCCGATGATTTTCCGCTTGGCTTCCGGTTCGCTGACACCTGCGAGATGCCCCAAAAACTGATCCGCCGCATCGACCCGAATCACCTTGGCGTGGAGCTTGCCAACAAACATCTCCATCACCAAGTCGCCCTCATTCAGGCGCAACAGGCCATGGTCAACAAACACGCAGGTGAGTTGATCGCCAATGGCGCGGTGAATCAGGGCTGCCGCCACCGACGAATCGACACCACCGGAGAGCCCCAAAATGACCTCTTCGTCACCCACCTGAGCGCGGATTTGCGCGATGGCTTCGCTGACGTAGTCACCCATGATCCAGTCGGCGCGGGTGCCACAAATGTCGAGCACAAAGCGCTCCAAAATGGCTGCACCGCGCTTGGTGTGTGTCACTTCGGGGTGGAATTGCACAGCGTAAAAATGACGCGCTTCGTCGGCCATACCGGCAATCGGACAACTGTCGGTGCTGGCCATCAGCTTGAAGCCCGGTGGCAGCTCGGTGACCTTGTCGCCGTGACTCATCCAGACGTCCAGCATGCCGTGACCTTCCGGCGTGGTGAAGTCCTGAATGCCATCAAGTAATTTGGTACGCCCATGCGCGCGCACGTTGGCAGAACCAAACTCACGTTGGTGTCCGCTTGTGACGATGCCACCGAGTTGGTGCGCCATGGTCTGCATGCCATAACAAATGCCCAGCACCGGTATACCCAACTCAAACACCGCTTGCGGCGCTTTGTCTGTGCTGTCTTCGTAGACACTGGCATGGCTGCCAGACAGGATGATGCCCTTGAGCTTGCCATCACGCGCGTAGGCACGAATCCAGTCGTCGGTCACATCACAGGGGTGCACTTCGCAAAACACATGGGCTTCACGAATACGCCGCGCGATCAGCTGGGTGACTTGTGAGCCGAAATCAAGGATGAGGATTTTTTGATGCATTATTCAGCCCGGTAATTCGGCGCTTCTTTGGTGATTTGCACGTCGTGCACATGGCTTTCGCGGATACCAGCCGTGGTGATTTCAACAAACTCGGCCCTATCTTGCATCTCCTGAATGGTGGCGCAACCGCAGTAACCCATGCTGGCGCGCAAGCCACCGGCCATTTGGTAAATGATGTTGACCATGGAGCCTTTGTAAGGCACGCGACCCTCAATGCCCTCAGGCACCAGCTTGTCGGCATTCGGGTTGCCAGTGCTCGATTCCTGAAAATAACGGTCGGCACTGCCCTGCTGCATGGCACCAATCGAGCCCATGCCGCGGTAGCTCTTGTAGCTGCGGCCCTGGAACAAAATCACCTCTCCAGGCGCCTCTTCGGTGCCTGCAAACATGCCGCCCATCATCACCGTGCCAGCACCGGCCGCAATCGCTTTGGAGATGTCGCCGCTGAAACGGATGCCACCATCGGCAATCAAGGGCACCCCGGTGCCCCGAAGTGCAGTCGCCACACTGTCAATCGCCATAATTTGCGGTACACCGACACCCGCCACGATGCGGGTGGTGCAAATCGAGCCAGGACCAATACCCACCTTGACGGCATCTGCGCCCGCCTCGACCAGAGCCAACGCCGCAGCACCGGTGGCAATGTTGCCGCCAATCACTTCAACATGCGGAAAATTCTGTTTGACCCAACGCACCCGGTCGATCACGCCCTTGCTGTGGCCATGGGCGGTATCCACCACGATGGCATCCACACCCGCGCGAGCCAAAAGCTCCACGCGTTCTTCGGTGCCCTCGCCCACACCAACGGCTGCACCCACGCGCAGTTTGCCTTGCGCGTCACGCGCGGCGTTGGGGAAACTGGTTTGTTTGGTGATGTCCTTGACGGTGATCAAGCCCTTAAGCTCAAAGGCGTCGTTCACCACCAGCAAGCGCTCGATCTTGTACTGGTTCAGCAGCACTTTGGCTTCGGTGATGGTGGTGCCATCGGGCACGGTGATCAACTTTTCACGCGGCGTCATGATTTGGCTGACGGGCAAGTCAAAACGCGTCTCAAAGCGCAGGTCACGCCCGGTGACCAAGCCAACGACCTTGCCGCCGTCGATCACGGGAAAGCCCGACACACCCAATTGCTCGGACAAGGACATCACCTGGCGCACGGTGTGCTGCGGCGTGATCACCACCGGGTCACGCAACACGCCAGACTCGTAGCGTTTGACCTTGGCCACTTTCGCCGCTTGCTGCTGTGCGGTCATGTTTTTGTGCACGATACCAATGCCGCCCTCCTGGGCGATGGCAATAGCAAGTCGGGATTCTGTGACCGTGTCCATGGCCGCTGAAACCAAGGGCAGGTTCAGTGCAATGTTACGTGTAAACAGGGTGGCGAGGGAGGTGTCCTTGGGAAGGACTTGGGAATATGCTGGCACCAGTAACACGTCGTCAAAGGTGAGCGCTTTGCCAATCAGGCGCATAGATAGAGCTCCAAATCGTCGATTGTATCTGTCGGCCACCAAGCGAGCTGGCATAAACTCACGCCATGAAGCATTCACTTTGTCTATTTATTGTCATTCTCGGCCTGCTCCCACTGGGTGCCAGCGCCCAATGGGCCTGGACTGACAAGGATGGCCGCAAGGTATTCAGCGACCGCGCGCCTTCAGCCGATGTGCCTGACAAAAGCATTTTCAAACGCCCAGGGTCTGGTGCGCGGTTGCCCTCGCAGGACTTGACCTTGAATTCTGTTGCGGGCGAGCCGGCGACCAAAACCTCAGCCCCGACATCGGAAGGCAGCAAACCAAATGCAACCGGTGTCGACAAAGACTTGGCCGAGCGCAAGAAGAAAGAAGAACAGGCACAAGCCGCACTGCGCAAAGCCGAAGAAGACCGCATCACCAAGGCCAAAGCTGACAACTGTCAGCGCGCCAGATTGGCCCAAAAAGGACTGGATTCAGGCGTGCGGATTGGCCGCATCAACAGCCAGGGTGAGCGCGAAATCATGGATGATGCCGCGCGCGCAGCAGAGGCCAAACGCATCCAGGCCATTGTGGAGAGCGACTGCAAATAAGCCTTTTGCAGTGTGCCAGCAGGCACATAAAGGTGAGTTGCCTGAGCAACCGCGTCTTAGTAGCCTGCCTCAATAACCCGCTTTAGCGCCCGCCCGCTTTTTGTCAAACAGGCCGGTGCCTCGGCTGCCTTGGCTGACGAAACGCTCCCGGCGCGCCACCTTGGGGTCGACTCGCAAAGGTCGATAAACCTCCACGCGATCCTGATCCCGCAACAATTGGTCCAGCGGCGCTTTTCGCCCCCAGACACCCACCGTGGTGAGCAGGTTGTCGATTTCCGGATAACGGGCCAGCAAGCCGCTTTGCTGCAAGGCCTGCAGCACGCTGCAAGGCGCCGCTAATTCGAGGGAGACTTCACCGACCTCACGTGCCGCTGGTGAATAAACCACCGTCACGCGCAGGCGGGATTCACTCACCATAAACCTGTTTGGCACGCTTGACAAACGCATCGACCATGCTGCCGGCAATCTTGTCAAACACCGGGCTAATGAGGCGCCCCAGGGCATTGTCAAAACCATAGGTCAACGCCAGCTCGACCTTGCAGGCACGCTGCTCGGTCTCACCCAAGGACAAAAAGTTCCATTCACCTTCCAGCTTTGAAAAGGGTCCGTTGACCAAATCAATGATCACCTGACGGTCTTGAATGTGGGCATTGCGTGTGGTGAAGGTTTGGTGAATGCCAGAAAAAGCAATGCCAATTTCGGCCAACATGCCGTTTTCTTCCAGCGACACCACGCGCGCTTTATCACACCAGGGCAAAAATTGCGGATATTGATCAACATCAGTGACCAGACGGTACATTTCGGCCGGGCTGTACCAAATTAAGACGGACTTTTTAACTGTTTTCATAGAATAGGGGTCTGCGCGGGATTGTAGTCAAGCCTGGTTCGCATTCACAAAAACTCCAAACGCACGACATGGCCAAAAAACCAGACACCTCAAGCCGCATTGCCGACAACAAAAAAGCCGCCTTCAATTATTTTTTTGAGGAGCGCTTTGAAGCGGGCATTGTTCTCGAAGGCTGGGAAGTCAAATCGCTACGCGAAGGCAAGGTTCAATTGACCGAGGGCTACGTGGTGATTCGCAATGGCGAGTTGTTCATCATCGGCCTGCAAATCCAACCGCTTGGCACCGCCTCAACCCACATCAGCCCGGACCGGCAGCGCACCAAGAAGCTACTGATGCACAAGGAGGAAATCAAGCGCCTGATCGGCAAGATCGAACAAAAAGGCTACACGCTGGTGCCCATCAACCTGCATTGGAAAAACGGCAAGGTGAAATGTGAAGTGGCCTTGGCCAAAGGCAAGGCCGAGCACGACAAGCGCGACACCATCAAAGACCGTGAAGGAAAGCGCGAGGTAGAACGCGCCATGAAAATTCACCGCAGTTAAATTATTTGCAAGGATGGGAATAAAACCTCTGATTCCGGTGTTCATGGTGTGCAAACGCTTGTTTGCGCTCACCTAATCAAGGAACTCACCATGACACTCAAATCACCAGCGCTGTTCATTGCATCTGTCACTCTGGCCATTTTGGCCGGTTGCGCCTCCATGGCATCGGCCCCCGTAAAAGTCTCCGACGGCGTGCTGGTTGGCCCCAGTGGCATGACGCTTTACACCTTTGACAAGGATGTGGCAGGCAGCAGCAAGTCCACCTGCAATGGCCCATGCGCAGCCAATTGGCCGCCGCTGGCTGCAAATCCGAGCGATTCAGCCCATGGTGATTACAGCATCATTACCCGCGACGACGGTAGCAAACAATGGGCTGTCAAGGGCAAGCCAGTCTATTACTGGATCAAGGACAGCAAGCCTGGCGACAAGACGGGTGATGGCGTCAACAAGGTTTGGCAGGTCGCAAAACCCTGACGCAGCACCGGCTCCATGTGTCTCGTTGCACCGTACGTCGGCTCAAGCCTGAGTCAAGCCCTTGAGCCCTGAACTCCTGGTGGCCCAGATTCCGTCGCTGCGCCGCTATGCGCGGGCATTGACAGGCAACGCCTGGGCAGCTGACGACTTGGTGCAGGACACGCTGGAGCGTGCCTGCAGCAAGTGGCGTTTGTGGCTCGTGGGCTCGAATCTGCGCGCCTGGTTGTTCAGCGTGATGCACAACCTGTTCATCAACCAGTTGCGCCAGACCGCTGCTGGCCAACACTTGACGCTGGTGGACATTGCCGATGTGGTCAATGAGTTGCAAGCACCCGAATCAGACACGGGCCAGACACTGGACTTGCAGCGCTGCCTGCTGCGTCTGCCCCCAGAGCAACGCGAGGTGCTGTTGCTGGTGAGCATGGAAGACATGAGTTATGCCGAAGTTGCCAAGGTCACGGGAGTCCCGATAGGCACGGTGATGTCACGGCTGTCGCGTGCCAGAGTCCGCTTGCAGGCGCTGCTGGATGCACCGGCCCATGCCTCTGACAACTCAACGCCTAACGGCGCAACTGTGACCCCGATCCAGGCACTGCACCGCTTGAAATAGGCCATTGACTTCCATGAACAAACCAAACCACGCCCCCTTGACTGACGATGAATGCCACGCGCTGACAGACAGCCAAGGCACGCCTGAGGTTTTGGCTGTGCTGCGGCAACGACTGGCGACCGACCCCGATGGGCAATGCCGCCTGACCCAATGGCATCATCAAAGAGATGCCCTGCAAAAGTTGTACACCGAGGTGCTGGACGACGCCGTGCCCCCGGCACTTGCACAAGCCGCGCTGAAAACGGGTGTCGCGCACGAAACCGCCACCCACACCTTGCGCCTAGGTGGCATGGTTGCTAGCGTGGTGCTGGCTTTTGCCGCGGGCTGGCTGGCCAATAGCAGTTGGCAGAGCACCGGGGCAATTGATGCCGCAGCGCCAAAATTGGCAAGGGCAAAGCTTGAACATGATTTCGTACGTCAGGCCAGTCTGGCCCACAACGTCTATGTGCCAGAAGTTCGGCATCCCGTCGAAGTCACGGCGCTGGAGCAGGCACACCTGGTGCAGTGGCTTTCTAAACGCCTCAGCAAACCGCTCAAGGTGCCTGATTTGACGGCGCAAGGGTTTGAGTTGGTGGGCGGCAGGCTGTTGCCTGGTGACACTGGCGCAAGGGCCCAGTTCATGTTCCAAAACGCAGCCGGTGGCCGGGTCACCCTGTATCTGGGAACGCTAACAGTACCTGCAAAAGCCAAGCCGTTTTCCGGCCAGGAAACAGCATTTCGATATGAGCCCCAAGCCGGTGTGCCCAGTTTCTATTGGGTGGACCACGGGTTTGGCTACGCGCTGACGGGCCAGCTGCCACGCGACGCACTCATGAAACTGGCGCAAGTGGTCTACCAGCAGCTGTAAAACCTATCAGGTGAGCGCACGCAGCGGGTGGCTGTGGGTAGGCCACGGGCTGCTGAAAAACGGCTGCACCATGTCAGGCGTAACGTCTTCAATGCGTGCTGGCTGCCAGCGGGGCGCGTTGTCCTTGTCAATGACCAAGGCGCGAATCCCCTCGGCAGCTTCGGTCTGGCGACCGCTTCGGTTCAAGTGCGCCGGGAAAAAGCAGTGCCGCATCATGTCGCGCTCCATACGCAAATCCTGCGCCACTGTCAGATGACGCGCCCGACGAATCTGCTCAAACGCTACATGCAGCATCAAGGGTGACCGTTGACGCAGCTGGGCCGCGCTTTGCTGCGCCCAATCTGAGACATCCGCTTCCAGTGCTTGCACGATGGCCCGCACCGAGCCCAGCGAAAAATAGTAATAAATTTGGTCTCTAGCCCTTATATCAAAAGCGTTAGAAGCTATCTTAAATGCAGCAACCCAGTTTGCTAACTGAAGTGAATCATGCGGATCAAGCGCCGCAAGTGCATCCCACGCCTGGGGCAGGTCGGCCACATCCAGACAGTGATCTGCCAAGCCAAGCTCAATGGCCTCGGTTGCCCCTACCGTTGTCCCTGTCAGGGCCAGCCACTCACCACAATAGCCGGGGCAGTGGCTCAAAAAATAGCCGCCGCCAACATCGGGAAACAGACCAATGGCGGTCTCAGGCATCGCCATCTTGGTGCGTGAAGTCACCAAGCGATGCGATGCACCCTGGCTGATGCCCATGCCGCCGCCCATCACAACACCATCCATGAAGGCGATGAACGGCTTGGGGTAGCTGTAAATCAAATGGTTGAGGGTGTATTCCTCGGTAAAAAAATCTTCTGGGCTTGGGTCACCCGACACCAAGGCCTGGTGAAAAAAGCGGATGTCGCCGCCCGCACAGAATGCACCAAACAGCCCGGCCTTGTTGCTGCCACGAATCGCCACCGCCCTGACACGATCATCCTCGCGCCAGGCCAGCAGGCAGGTCGTCAAATCCCGAACCATGGACAGCGTCAAGGCATTGAGCGCTTGCGGCCGGTTCAAGGTGATGAAACCCACCTGCCCGCGCACCCCGCATAACACATCATTCAACAGATCACTCATGCCCGGCCCCTCCATGCCACCAACTCATTGGCCACCAGCGCACCGATCACCAGCGCGCCTCCGACGAACACGTCATGCCCCGGCACCTCGCCAGCACCGACCCAAGCCAGCAAGATTCCAAAAATCACCTCCAACAGGCCCAGCAGCGCCACTTCCGGCGCCTTCAGCACACGCGCACAAACTACCACCAACACACATGGAATCGCCAATTGAACCAACCCAAGACCGGACAACAGCCACAAATCATGGATGGAGGCCTGAAACGGCCAGGCCAGTGGTAGCGTCACAAGCGCCGACAGCGCCGCGCCGATCAACACCGCTGGAACCAGGTCCACGTCGTGACCCTGTGCATGGGCGTGTTGCGTGATGGTCCAGTTGGCAGCACCGGCTACCGGCACACACAGCGCCACCAAGGTACCCGCCAGGCTAACACCCTGCCCCAACTGGCTGGCATACATGTAGGCAATGCCAGCGCCCGCAACCACAATGGCCAACCATGTGCGCAATGGAATGCGGTGACCGATGAAGATGCGTGCAGCCAGGGCGGTGAGCAAGGGGGTCAGGGCCATCGTGACCAGCACATTGGCCACCGTGGTGAGCATGAGGGCCACCATGAAAAAGGTCATCATGCCGCTCCAGCACAAGCCAGACAGCCACATGACTGCGCCGCCGTGGCGCATGCGCCTGAAGACGCCACGCCCTTTGAAAAGCGGCAACAGCACCAGCAGGCAAAGCATGGTGAAGAAGCTGCGCCAAAAGGTCACCTCAAACTTCTGCGCGTGCTCCAGATGCCGCGTCACCACGCCCGCGATGGACCACATCAGGGTCACACCCACCATCAAAAGTACGGCACGGTTATGGGAGAGTTTCAAACCTGACCTTCAAGCGTCCTATTGGACTCAAACATGAAAAAAGCGCTGCCACTTCAGCGCAAGCAGAAGTGACAACGCCCTGTTGGCTCCCGTTTTTACGGATGCCTCAGCAAGCTGCTGGATGATCAGCCGTTGCGGCCAGCCTTCTTGCGGTCATGTTCAGACAAATGACGCTTGCGCAGGCGAATCGACTTGGGTGTGATTTCAACCAGTTCGTCGTCTTCAATGAATTCCACACCATATTCCAGCGTCAACTGGATCGGTGGCGTGATCTTGATCGCGTCTTCCTTGCCACTCACGCGGAAGTTGGTCAGCTGCTTGGTACGCGTGGCATTCACCACCAGATCGTTGTCACGGTTGTGGATGCCCACAATCATGCCTTCGTACACCGGATCATTTGCCGTGACGAACATGCGGCCACGGTCATCGAGCTTGCCCAGGGCGTAGTTGAAGATTTCACCAGCGTCCATGGAGATCAACACACCATTTTTACGGCCGCCGATTTCACCCTTATGGGGTTCGTAGCTGTCAAAAATATTCGAGATCAGGCCAGAGCCACGCGTCAAGTTCAAAAACTCGTTGGTAAAACCAATCAAACCACGCGCTGGAATGCGGTATTCCAGGCGGACACGGCCACGGCCATCGGGTTCCATGTTGACCAGGTCGCCCTTGCGTTCACCTAAGGCTTGCATGACGCCACCTTGATGTTGCTCTTCCACGTCAACCGTCACCATTTCGATAGGCTCGTGCTTCTCGCCATTGACTTCCTTGATCACCACACGTGGCTTGCTCACGGCCAGCTCATAACCTTCGCGGCGCATGTTTTCCAGCAAAATGGTCAAGTGCAGTTCACCGCGGCCCATGACTTCAAAGATACCTTCTTCGTCAGTTTCCTTGACGCGCAGCGCCACGTTGTGTTGCAGTTCTTTTTGCAGGCGGTCCCAAATTTGACGGCTGGTGACAAACTTGCCTTCACGGCCAGCCAATGGGCTGGTATTCACGCAAAAATTCATGGTCAGGGTGGGTTCGTCCACCTTGAGCATAGGCAACGGTGCAGGATTGGTTGGATCGGTGATGGTGACACCAATGCCGATGTCTGTCAGGCCATTGATCAGCACAATTTCACCTGGACCCGCTTCATCGGTCTGCACGCGCTCCAGCCCCTGGAAGGTCAACACCTGATTGACCCGGCCCTTGACGGCCTTGCCATCTGTGCCTTCCATGACCACCACGTCCATCATGGGACGGATCGTGCCTTGGCTGATGCGGCCAACGCCAATGCGACCGACAAAGGTCGAAAAGTCGAGCGCCGAAATTTGCAATTGCAGCGGCGCCGCAGGGTCACCCTGTTGGTGGGGCACGTGTTGCAAGATGGTGTTGAACAGGGCCGACATGTCGGGACCCCATTGTTCGCCCTGGCCGCCCTCTTCCATTGACGACCAACCATTGATGCCCGAGGCATAAACCACCGGAAAATCAAGCTGCTCATCCGTGGCACCAAGCTTGTCAAACAAATCAAATGCAGCGTTCACCACAAATTGCGGACGTGCACCGGGCTTGTCCACCTTGTTGACCACCAAAATCGGTTTCAGACCCAAGGCCAGCGCCTTCTTGGTCACAAAACGGGTTTGTGGCATGGGGCCTTCTTGGGCATCAATCAACAGCACCACACCGTCAACCATGCTCAGGGCACGCTCTACTTCACCACCAAAGTCGGCGTGGCCGGGTGTATCAACAATGTTGATGTGTGTGCCTTCCCAGGTCACGGCACAGTTCTTGGCCAAAATGGTAATGCCACGCTCTTTTTCAATCGCGTTGTTGTCCATCACGGTGTCGACCACTTTTTCGTGTTCGGCAAAAGTGCCGGACTGACGCAGCAATTGGTCAACCATGGTCGTTTTACCGTGGTCAACGTGGGCAATGATCGCAATGTTTCGTATTTGTTTATGTGCCATGGTTCACTTTCTTAAATGGGTTGAACATCGGGTGTGTTGGGACACGCCTGAGTCCGGGATGCATTTGCAATCTGTTCAATTTCGATCGGGCTGAGCAGCCGCCCGGGGATTAACTCACCTGCTACCACATGGGCAGTGCCCAGCAGCGCTTTCGTTTTTTCTTCATACACCGCGACTTGCACCGCGTCTGGCCAAGCGCCACGACGGCGCACGCCGCTCAAGAATCGGCTGGTATTGTCAGCGTCAAGTGTGACCACCATATGATTCACCAACAAACTGTCCACCGGAAGCAGGCACGCCAACCGCTCGTCTTCGGTCATGGCCTCAAGGGCTTCCAGCGTCACACACTGTGGCTCTTCAAAGCCGCCCGTAGCCACTCGCCGCAGTGCGCTCAAATGCGCCCCGCAACCCAAGGCTTCGCCGACGTCTTCACCCAATGTACGAATGTAGGTGCCCTTGCTGCATTTCACTATCATATCAATAGCTGGTAGCGCAATATCATCAAGGGCTAGAGCCATATTTAACTCATAAATCGTAATCTGCCGCCGCTCCCGTTCTACCTCGATACCGGCCCTGGCATATTCATACAAAGCCTTGCCGTCTTTCTTCAACGCGCTGTGCATCGGCGGCAGTTGGCTGATAACTCCGGTAAATTGATCAGCAACCTGTAACACATCTTGTGCAGAGACCGCCACAGGCCGGGTTTCAATCACATCGCCTTCGGCATCGCCGGTGCTGGTCTTCTTGCCCAAACACACGACAGCTTGGTAAGTCTTGTCGGCATCCAATTGCAACTGACTAAACTTTGTAGCAGCGCCAAAACACAGGGGCAAAACGCCACTGGCCAAAGGATCCAGCGTACCTGTATGCCCAGCTTTTTCGGCCCGCAAGAGCCATTTCACCTTCTGCAAAATATCATTGCTGGACCAGCCCAATGGTTTGTCCAGCAACAGCACCCCATGCACAGGGCGCCTTGCAACCCGTGCACGTGGCGCTTTTGTCATGTTCAGTCCTCTTTGACTCGGGACGCCACTGCACGCGCAATCAGTGCATTCATGTCGGCCGCGCGCTCAGGCGTTTGGTCGTAGATGAAGTGCAAAGTCGGCACAGTGTGAATGTGCAAGCGCTTGAACAAGCCGCTGCGCAGGAAGCCAGCGGCCTGATTCAGCCCCTCAGAACAGGCCTTCACATCACCGGCAAGCAGGCTGAAAAAAACCTTGGCATGGGCGTAATCAGGTGTTACTTCAACACCCTGAATAGTGACCATGCCCACGCGCGGATCCTTGAGCTCACGGGCGATCAGTTCAGTCAGATCCCGCTGGATCTGATCGGCAACTTTGAACGCCCGGTTGGGAGTAGATGACTTTTTAGGCACGTCTTTGACTCACTGCGATCACAAGGTACGGGCAACTTCACGAATTTCAAAGAACTCCAACACGTCCCCGATTTCGATGTCGTTGTAGTTCTTGATGTTCAAGCCGCAGTCGAAGCCTTCGCGCACTTCCTTGACATCGTCCTTGAAGCGTTTGAGCGAATCGAGTTCGCCGGTGTATATCACCGTGTTCTGACGCAGCAAACGCAAGCGTGCGGTGCGACGCACCACGCCAGCAGTAACCATACAGCCAGCAATGGAGCCAATCTTGGTGACCTTGAAAATCTGGCGAATTTCGGCGGTACCAATGACTTCTTCCTTCTTGTCTGGCGTCAACATGCCGGACATGGCCAACTTCAAATCGTCCACGGCGTCATAAATGATGTCGTAGTAACGGATGTCGACCCCGTTGTTTTCGGCCAACTTGCGCGCGCCGGCATCGGCACGGGTGTTGAAGCCAATGATGACGGCTTTAGAAGCAATCGCCAAATTGACGTCGGATTCACTGATACCACCCACTGCGGCGTACACCAGTTGAACCTTGATTTCGTCTGTGGAAAGCTTGAGCAGCGACTGCGCCAAAGCTTCTTGCGAACCCTGCACATCGGCCTTGACGATGATCGGCACCATCTTGACTTCACCAGCGGTCATATCCGTGAACATGTTTTCCAGCTTGGCTGCTTGCTGCTTGGCCAGCTTGGTATGACGGAACTTGCCGGCACGGTAAGTGGCGATTTCACGGGCCCGACGCTCGTCAGTCAGCACCATGAACTCGTCACCCGCTTGCGGCACCTCGGTCAAGCCCTGAATTTCCACCGGAATCGACGGCCCAGCGGACTTGACGGACTTGCCGTTTTCATCCAGCATGGCTCGCACACGACCATAGGTTTGGCCGGCCAACACAATGTCACCAGTTTTGAGGGTACCGGACTGAACCAGCACAGTTGCCACTGGCCCGCGACCCTTGTCAAGTTGCGCTTCAATCACCAGGCCCTTGGCCATGGCATCCACCGGTGCCCTGAGTTCAAGCACTTCAGCCTGCAGCAACACCTGCTCCAGCAACTCGTCAATGCCTTGGCCGGTTTTTGCCGACACAGAGACAAAAGGTGAGGTACCACCAAAATCTTCTGGAATCACGTCTTCGACCACGAGCTCGTTTTTGACACGCTCAGGGCTGGCATCGGGTTTGTCCACTTTGGTAATGGCCACCACGATCGGCACACCAGCTGCCTTGGCGTGCTTGATGGCTTCCTTTGTTTGGGGCATGACACCGTCGTCCGCTGCCACCACCAAAATCACAATGTCGGTAGCCTGTGCACCACGGGCACGCATGGCAGTGAACGCCTCGTGGCCAGGGGTATCCAGGAAGGACACGACACCGCGGGTCGTTTCCACATGGTAGGCACCAATGTGTTGGGTGATGCCACCAGCTTCGCCAGAGGCCACTTTTGTGCGGCGAATGTAATCGAGCAATGACGTCTTGCCGTGATCGACGTGACCCATCACAGTCACCACGGGGGCGCGCGGCAACGATTCTGCATGCTGTTGCTGCACTTCATCGTCAGTAAACGCTTCGGGGTCATCAAGCGCAGCCACAATGGCTTTGTGACCCATTTCTTCCACCAAAATCATGGCAGTGTCTTGATCCAGAGGCTGGTTGATGGTGACCATCTGACCCAGCTTCATCAGGTGTTTGATCACTTCCGACGCCTTGACCGCCATCTTGTGGGCCAATTCGGCCACTGTGATGGTTTCTGGCACATGGACCTCAAGCACACGGACCTCCGCCGGTGCCGATTGGCCATGTTGATCATTGCGGTCGCGGTCATTGCTGCCACGACGGCCCCTTGGACCTCCGCGCCAGTTGCCACCACGCCCGGCACCTGCGCCGGTATCGCCACGGGTTGGAATGCCTTTTTTCTTGGCCGGGTCCCCTGCCCAGCTGCTAGACAGCTTGGCTGATTTAACTTCCTTGCCAGCACCGGCTGCGGCACCTGCTGCGGGTGCGGCAGCGGTGGCAGGTTTGGCTGGTGCGCCACCTGGTGGCTTGTGCAGGGTGCCCTTGATACCAGCTTTGGCCGCATCAACCGTCTTGACGACCGGCTTTGGTTCTGGTGGTTTTGGCGGGGGTGGCAGCTTCTTGCCAGGCTGAGACATCATCAGGCGAATCGCCGCAGCCTCATTTTCCGCCTTGCGTCGGCGATCGGTTAAGTCCAACGCGCGCGCTTGCTCCTCAGCCAGGCGGATTTGTGACTCAGCTGCAGCCTTTTCCTTGGCAACCGCGCGAGCTTGCAGGTCGGCACTTTCCTTGGCCTGTGCTTGTGCAGCAGCAAGCTCTTTGGCAGCCTGGGCGGCACTGTCATCGGCAGCACTTGGGGCGACTTTGGGCTGACTCTGCAGCGCTTGCTGGCGTGCACGTGCCAAGGTCTCCGCCGCTTGGGCGGCTTGGGTTGCAGCCAATTCAGCCGCCTGTTGGGCTGCAGCCTCCTGGGCTTCACGTTGGCGACGACGCTCAGCCAATTCTTCTTCCTGGTGACGGATCAGTTCAGCCTGGCGACTGGCTTCTTCTTCACGACGTGAAAGTTCTGCGTGATCAATTTCAGGCGTTTCATCTTGCACCACCTCGTGTTCAGCCGCCTCCGCAGGCACATCCAGCGTATCGTCGCGGCGCACAAAGGTGCGCTTTTTACGCACTTCCACCTGAATCGTGCGAGCTTTACCGCTGGCATCGGCCTGCTTGATCTCGGTGGTCGATTTTTTGACCAACGTGATCTTTTTGCGCTCACCCGTTGCAGTGCCATGACTGGCCTGCAGGTAGCTCAACAGGCGCTGCTTGTCAGATTCAGTGAGATGATCAGACGCGGCTGTTTTAGCCACGCCTGCCGACTTGAATTGTTCGAGCAACGTATCGGTAGATTTTTTGAGTTCATTGGCAAACTCGGCGACGGTCATACTGGACATTTTTTGGGTAACCTTTAGTTCCGACTTTCACGCCCTGCGGGCAGTGTTGAGTCCTTACTTAAACTGTGTATTCATGATCAAGACTCTTGTGAAGATGCGTCATTGGAAAACCAATGTTCGCGCGCCTTCATGATCAAAGATTTGGCTTCATCTGCGGACTGGCCGGTAATTTCTGTCAATTCGTCAACGGCCAGGTCACCCAGATCGTCAAGCGTATGGACACCATTTTCCGCCAGTTTGGCGATGAGTTCAGGCGTCAAACCTTGCAGGTCACGCAACTCAAGCACCCCATCGCCCACGCTTTCCTCGTTGGCGATTTCCATCGTCAACAAAGCATCTTTGGCGCGTGTACGCAATTCGTTCACGGTGTCCTCGTCAAAGCTCTCGATTTCCAGCATTTCTTCAAGTGGCACATAAGCCACTTGTTCCAGACTGGCAAATCCTTCAGCGATCAACAGATCAGCAATCTCCTGGTCGACATCAAGCTTTTCCATGAACAGTTGCCGGCTCACATCAACCTCAGAGGCTTGCTTCTCGGCAGATTCAGCAGCATCAAGGATGTTGATTTTCCACCCTGTGAGTTCAGCCGCCAAGCGGACGTTTTGCCCGCCACGGCCAATGGCAATCGCCAGGTTTTCTTCATCAACCACCACATCCATGGCGTGGCGCTCTTCATCCACCACAATGCTGCTCACATTGGCAGGTGCCAGCGCGCCAATGACGAACTGCGCCGGGTCTTCGCTCCACAGCACAATGTCCACGCGTTCGCCAGCGAGCTCGTTGGTGACCGCATTGACACGCGTGCCACGCACACCGACACAGGTCCCAATGGGATCAACGCGCTTATCGTGCGACAACACGGCGATCTTGGCACGTGAACCCGCATCACGGGCACAGGTTTTGATCTCTAGCAGACCCTGCTCAATTTCAGGCACTTCGTTGCGAAACAGCTCGATCATGAATTCCGGCGCAGATCGCGACAACACAATGGGTGCGCCGCGCAGGGTCAGGTCAACTTCCATGATCATGGCGCGCACACGGTCGCCAGTACGAAAGTTTTCCTTCGGAATCATCTCGTTACGACGCAGACGGCCCTCAACGCGACCAGATTCCACAATCAGATCACCCTTGTCCATGCGCTTAACGGTGCCAACAAAGATTTTGTCGCCACGCGACATGAAATCGTTGAGCAACATTTCACGCTCGGCATCACGAATTTTTTGCAGAATGACCTGTTTCGCAGCCATGGCGCCAATGCGACCAATCGGCACGGACTCGATGGTTTCCTCGATGTACTCATCCACCTCGATGTCCGGAATTTGCTCTTTGGCTTCAAACAGCAAAATTTCCTGGTCAGGCAATTGCAGGCCCGCCTCATCCGGTACCACATGCCAACGGCGGAAAGTTTCGTACACGCCGGTGTCACGATTGAGCGACACGCGAATGTCGACCTCACCAACATAAAGCTTCTTTGTGGCCTGGGCCAGCGCAGCCTCTACAGCACCAAACACCACGTCGCGTTCGACGTTTTTCTCACGTGAGATGGCGTCCACCAACATTAACATTTCGCGATTCATGCCATGACTCTCCTGTTTCAATTCAAATTGGGTTCCGACAGATCCAATGGAGACGCTTGCGCGCGGCCTTTGAAACTGACGATGGGCGCCAGACGCGCCTCTTTGATCTCACTCAATACAAATCCAAGCGCCTGCAGCGGAGGCAACACGCGCTTTTTGCTGATCTTTTGGCCTGGTTTTGCATCAATCTCGTCACGCCAGACGATCTGCCAAGCCAACTCAGCTTGCGCAGCCTCGGTCGCACCCGGCGTAGCCTCAGCACGCTCCAGAACACCCCGGAACTTCTTGCGATTGGCATTAACCTGACCGGATGCTGCTGCGCCAATTGGCGCCTTCAGGGTCACATCAATGGTGTGACCGACAAAACGTTCAAAATCCTGATCGTTGCGCAACGGGCGATCGATACCGGGCGACGAGACCTCAAGACGGCTGTACTCAATTTGATCCACCTCAAGCGCAAATTGCAGTTGCCGAGTGACCTTTTCGCAGTCTTCCACCGTCACAAACTGCTCAACGACAGATTCAGCATCAACAGGTTTGGCCCAAGGCAAGTCGATGGTGATGCGCAGCAAACCACCAGCAGAACGTTCAATTTCCACCAAGTCATAGCCTAAGCCGGTCACAATTTGTTCAACAATTTCCTTGAGCGCCACCAATTTCCCAGCCTTAAATTCGATCTAACAAAAACAATCGACCAAAAAAAACGGGCGGAAATGACTCGCCCGTTTGGTCGTGAAGCCACGGATTGTAGCCGAAAACGCGCCAGAAAGCCTTGATTTGTAACGACTTGTCAGACGGCGCTGAGCAAGGCCTGGGTGTAGCTGTGCTTTGGACTCAGCAACACTGAAGCCACCGGACCAGATTCCACCACCACAGCGTCCTTCATGACCAGTATCGTGTGGGCCATGGCGGAGATCACTGCCACATCATGCGTGATCAGCAAATAGCTCAAGCGATGTTCCCGCTGCAGTTTCTGGAGCAACTGCAAGATCTGCTTTTGCACGGTTACATCCAACGCACTGGTCGGCTCATCCAACACCAGGACCTTGGGCGACACGATCAGCGCCCGGGCAATCGCCAGCCGCTGGCGTTGCCCACCAGAAAATTCGTGTGGGTAACGGGCCAGCAATTGCACGGCATCACCCCCCAATTCATCACCTAGCCCGACATCGGTCAGGGCTGCCAGCACGCGGGTACGACGCTGCGCCGCAGACAAGTGCGGCTCATGTACCTCCAAGCCCTCGCCCACGATGGCCTCTACCGTCATTCGTGGCGAAAGCGATGAAAAAGGGTCTTGAAACACCACCTGAACCTGTCGGCGCAGCGCCCGATTTTTAACGGCATCAGTCCCCCAGCTTGACCCCATCACGCTCAAATGCCCCTCAAAGGGCAGCAGCCCCAAAGCCGCCAGCGCCAAAGTGGACTTGCCCGACCCCGACTCACCCATGACGCCAAGCGTTTGCCCGCCAACCAATTCAAAATCAACGCCCTGCACTGCCACATACTCACCGTGGCCAAACCAGCCCTTGATGCCCGGCAAGGGCGTGCGATAAGCCACACGCAACTGCCTGGCAACCATCACCGGCGGCTCGTCATGACGGGGAAGCAGCGACACCAGCAGATCGCGCTCCGGCTTGCTGGCCATCAGTCGCTGGGTGTAAGCATGTTGCGGGTGGTCAAACAGCGCCTGGGTTGCACCCTGCTCGACCACCTTGCCACGCTCCATCACCACCACGCGGTCGGCGAAGCGGCGCACCAAGTTCAGGTCATGGGTGATCATCAATACCGCCATACCGTAGCGACGCTGGAGGTCGGCCAGCAGTTCAAGAATTTGTCCGCGCAAGCTCACATCCAGCGCAGTGGTTGGCTCATCGGCCAGCAGCAACTTGGGCTGGCAAGCCAGTGCCATGGCAATCATGGCGCGCTGACGCTGGCCGCCACTGAGTTGGTGGGGGTACGCCTTGGCCCGGCGATGCGGTTCTGGAACCCCAGTATCCGCTAGCAAATCTATAGCTACTTGCATAGACCTTACTTGGCCTATACCCTGTTTTAGCATCACAACTTCGGCAATCTGATCACCCACCGTCATGAGCGGGTTCAGTGCTGTCATGGGCTCCTGAAAAATCATGGCAATGTCACGCCCGCGAATCGCGCGCAGGTCTTGCTCGGGCATGGAGATGAGGTCCTTCCCCTGAAACATCGCTTGGCCAGTGATCTCCGCATTGCCTACCAGCCGCAGCAAGCTTAACGCTGACACCGTTTTCCCCGAGCCCGACTCCCCCACCAAGGCCACCTTCTCGCCAACGGCCATCGAAAAACTGAGGCCATGCACCACCTCGTTGCCGGCAAATGACACCGACAGCCCATGCACGGCCAATAACGGCGAGCCATTTGCAACTGGCGTGCGCATCATTTCTCCGCCTTGCGAGGGTCTAACGCATCGCGCAAAGCGTCGCCCATGAAGGTTAGCAATAGCAAGGTCACCACCAGCACGGCAAAGGTGGCCAGCGAAATCCACCAGGCGTCAATGTTGTTCTTGCCTTGTGACAATAGCTCACCCAAAGAGGGCGTGCCCGGCGGTACACCCAGGCCCAAAAAATCAAGCGAGGTCAGCGCCAAAATCGCCCCGCTCATGCGAAATGGTAAAAACGTCACCACCGGCGTCATGCTGTTGGGCAACAAGTGCCGGGTAATGATGTGCCAATTGCTCACCCCGAGCGAGCGGGCAGCGCGCACGTAGTCGAGCTGGCGGTTGCGCAAGAACTCGGCCCGCACGTAGTCCGACAAGCCCATCCAGCCAAACAAGCTGAGCAACACCAGCAACAGCGCCAGACTTGGCGCAAACACGGCGCTGAAGATGATCAGCAAATACAACTCAGGCATGGAGCCCCAGATTTCAATGAAGCGCTGAAAGGCCAGGTCGGTCTTGCCACCAAAAAATCCTTGAATGGCGCCGGTGATGATGCCCAAAAGAGTACCCGTAAAGGTCAACGCCAGCGCAAACAGCACACTAACCCGAAAACCATAAATCAATTGCGCCAACAAGTCACGTCCCCGGTCATCGGTGCCCAGCCAGTTGTCACGGGTCGGTGGCGATGGGTTGGGGCCCTTGGCAAAGTAGTTGAGCGTTTTGGGGCCGTAAGGATTGGGGGCAAACAGCGCCCAATTGCCGTTCTGGCTCAAACGCTCACGGATGAACGGGTCCAGGTAGTCGGTCGTGGTATCGAAGTCGCCACCAAAGGTCTTTTCGGAATAATCCTTGACCATCGGGAAATAGGTTTGCCCCTGGTAGCGCACCAGCAGTGGCCGGTCATTGCTGATCAATTCGGCCACCAGGCTCAGACCCAACAGCAGACAAAAAAGCACCAAACTCCAGTACCCAAGCCGATTGCGCTTGAAGCGCTGCCAGGCGCGACGGGTCGGACTCAGACTGGCTGCAGGGGGCTTAGTCAAACCGAACACGCGGGTCCACCCAAACGTATGACAAATCAGAAATCAGCTTGGTCACCAGACCAATCAAGGTAAAGAAATACAGCGTGCCCAGTACCACCGGGTAATCACGCCGGATCACGCTCTCATAACTCAGCAGCCCAAGGCCATCGAGCGAAAACAGCGTTTCAATCAACAGCGACCCGGTAAAAAATGCCCCGATGAACGCGGCTGGAAAACCGGTGATGATGGGAATCAGCGCGTTGCGAAACACGTGTTTCCAAAGCACTTGACGTTCGTCAAGCCCCTTGGCGCGCGCAGTGACCACATATTGCTTTCGAATTTCTTCCAGAAACGCGTTTTTTGTCAACATGGTGGTCACCGCAAAGCTGCCCAGCACCATAGCGGTGACGGGCATAGCGATATGCCACAGGTAGTCCACCACGCGCGCAACCCAGCTGAGTTCGTCCCAATTGCTGCTGGTGAGTCCGCGCAGCGGAAACCACTGAAGTTGCCCGCCAAAAATTACCAACAGCGCTACGCCCAGCACAAAGCCTGGAATGGCGTAGCCCAACAGCACCAGCAACGTGGTCAAAAAATCAAAGCGCGAGCCTGCCCGCACGGCTTTGGCCACTCCCAACGGCACCGCAATCAAATAACTGATGAAAAATGTCCACAAGCCCAGACTGATGGACACCGGCAGCTTTTCCCAAATCAAATCCGACACGCTTTTGTTTTGAAAGAAACTTTTGCCAAGGTCAAACCGTGCAAACTGACCCAGCATTTGTACAAACCGCTCGTGTGCGGGTTTGTCAAAACCGTACAAGGCCTTGATTTGTTCAATGCGTTTGGGGTCTACGCCTTGCGCGCCCCGGTAGCTCAACCCACCGCCCTCAGCAGCAGCGCCTTTGCCGGTGCCCGCTTTGGCCTCTGCCATGTACTGCTCGACCGGGCCACCTGGCACGAACTGAATCACGACAAAGGTGAGCAACAGCACCCCAAACAAGGTGGGGATCATCAATAACACGCGTTTGAGGATGTAACTCAGCATGGTTAGCGCGGGGCTTTTGCCCACCAGGTGTCAATAGCCCAGCCCTCGCCCTGCGAATAGGGAGGCATGGCGGCCGGCTGATCCAGTCGCCAGGCATTGAACACCATGCGGTGTGTGGGGGCAGACCATTGTGGAATCAACACATGGCTGTGGGCAATGACCCGCTCCAGCGCGCGGCAAGCGGGCAACAACTCTGCCTTGGATTTCGCCCGCGTCATGGCACTGATCAAGGCGTCCACCGCTGGGCTTTTGATGCCTGACATGTTGCCGGAATCTTCCTGGTCTGCTGCCTTGGAACCAAATAAATCGGCATATTCCTGGCCCGGGTTGTGCGTACCTCCATAGGCCAGCGAGGTCATATCAAATTCAAATGTCTGCAGGCGCTGTTGGTACAGGGCAAAGTCCACCGGACGAAAGTTAAGGGTGATGCCCAATTTCTCAAGGTTGCGCGCCCATGGTGTCACCACGCGCGCGCTTCCCTCGTTGCTGTCCAGGTATTCCATCTCGAAAACCTGGCCCTGTGCATTGCGCAACTTGCCATTTGAAACGTTCCAACCTGCCGCGTTGAGCAGGGCTTGGGCTCGACGCAAATTAGCCCGTAAAGATGATGGTGCATCGGTGCGTGGCGGCTGCGTCATGGGGCCAAAAACGTCCGCAGGCAACACCTCGCGCCAAGGCTCCAGCAAGACCAGTTCCTGCGCTGAGGGCGATCCGCTTGCCTGACAATCGGTGTTGCCGAACAAACCATTGACTCGCTGGTAAGCGTTGTAAAACAACTGGCGGTTCATCCACTCGTAATCCAGCGCCAAGCCCAGCGCTTGGCGCACCCGGACGTCCTTGAACCGCTCGCGGCGGGTATTGAGCACATAACTTTGAAAGCCGGTGGGCAAACGGTGTTGGTACTCGCGCTTAACCAACTCACCTGTGTCGAATTTTTTCCCATTGACCCGGCGCGCCCAATCACCTGCCGAGAAAAAACGCATCAAATCAAACTCACCGGCTTTCAGTGCCTCCAGCCGGGCTGTCGCATCTTTGTAAATCTTGACCGTGATGCGATCAAAATTGGCCGTGCCGCGTCGCACGTTCAGGTCTTTGGCCCAATAGGTGGTGTCCCGCACATAGGTAATGTCTTTGCCAAAGCGCACCGGGCCAATTTTGTAGGGGCCGCTGCCAATGGGTGTGTCGGTCACGATCTGATCAAACGGTTTGGGCTCGGCGCCTTCCATGCCCCAAGCACGGCTGAACACTGGCAGGCCGCCCACGGTCAACGGCAGTTCGCGGTTAGGCTTCTTGAAGCGGTAACGCACCGTGCGTTCGTCCAGCACATCCAGTCCGCCCACATCTTCCAGCATGGTCTTGTAGGCTGGCGAGGTAAAGGGGCCCATCAAAGCATCAAAACTGTACTTCACATCTGCTGCCAGCACGGCATCACCATTGTGAAACCGCGCCTCTGGACGCAGCTTGAAGGTGGCACTCATACCATCTGCCGACACCACCACATCTTGCGCCAACAAGCCATAACCTGAGCCGGTTTCATCCAGTGAACCAGTCAACAAGCTGTCAAACATCAAATCAGACAGGTAGGCCGGGGCCGAACCCTTGATCGTAAATGGGTTGTATTTGTCAAAGGTAGACACCCGCAGGTTACTGACCAGACGCAACTCGCCACCCTTGGGTGCGTCGGCGTTCACATAGTCGAAGTGCGCAAAACCGGCGGGATATTTCAGGTCGCTCCACAAGGCGTAGCCGTGCGCGGCCCAACCGGGGTTGACCCAACACAAAGCAACAAAAATCAGCAGGCGGCGCATGCGACAATTCTGCATCATTTGTCACTGCATATGACCAAGCTCAAGGGCCAAATCCGCAGTGATTCGACAGACGTTAAAAGACAAAAGAGGTTGATATGGGTTTCCTGACTGGCAAAAAGTTTCTGATCACGGGCGTGTTGTCCAACCGCTCCATCGCCTATGGCATTGCCAAAGCTTGCCATGCCCAAGGGGCAGAACTAGCGTTCAGCTATGTAGGTGAGCGCTTCAAGGAACGCATCACCGAATTTGCCGCCGATTTCAACTCGACCCTAATTTTTGATTGTGATGTGGCTGACGATGCGCAAATCGACAACCTGTTCAAAGACTTGGCCAAAACATGGCCGACCTTTGACGGCTTTGTGCACAGCATCGGTTTTGCCCCGCGTGAAGCCATTGCTGGTAACTTTCTGGATGGTCTAACGCGCGAAAACTTTCGCATTGCCCACGATATCAGTGCCTACAGCTTTCCCGCCATGGCCAAAGCCGCCCTGCCCTACCTGAGCAACACCGCGTCGCTGTTGACGCTGACTTATTTGGGGGGTGTACGTGTGGTGCCGAGCTACAACACCATGGGCCTGGCCAAGGCCTCTCTGGAGTCTTCGGTGCGCTACCTGGCCGATGCCGTGGGTGCCAAGGGCATTCGCGTGAACGGTTTGAGCGCCGGTGCCATCAAAACGCTGGCAGCCAGCGGCATCAAAGACTTTGGCAAACTGCTGGGCATTTCAGCTGCTGCCTCACCACTGAAGCGCAATGTGACCATTGATGAAGTGGGCAACGTGGCCGCCTTCTTGCTCAGCGATCTGGCTTCGGGCATGACCGGTCAGATTTCTTATGTCGACTGTGGCGTGAGTCAGACCGCCGTTGCGGTGGTAGATTCAACTTCTTGATAAAAACAGCTTCTAGCCCTTATAGAATAAGCGCGAGAAGCTATTTATTTCATAGCACTTAACTGGCCACGCAGTCAGCAAAGTAGCGCACTTTACCGTCTGCACCGGGCTCCTCTACGAGGCCGTGAATGTCAGACTCAAACCCTGGGCACTGGCTGTTGAACTCGCGTGAGAACTTCAGGTAATCCACAATCTTTTTGTTGAACACCTCGCCCGGAATCAACAAGGGAATGCCCGGCGGATAAGGTGTCACCAAGCCCACGGTAACGCGACCTTCCAGGTGGTCAATTTCAACCCGCTCGGTTTTGCGCAACGCAATGTGCGCGTAGGCGTCGCTGGGCTTCATGGCCGGACTCAGGTCACTCAAATACATCTCTGTGGTCAAGCGTGCAATGTCGTATTTTGCGTAAAGCTGGTGAATATGCTGGCACAAATCGGCCAAGCCCATGTTTTCATATTTTGGGTACTTTTGACAGAATTCCGGCAAGATGCGCCACATCGACTGGTTCTTGTCGTAATCGTCCTTGAACTGCTGCAGCGCCGTCAACATGCTGTTCCAGCGGCCTTTGGTAATGCCTATGGTGAACATGATGAAAAAGCTGTACAGCCCGGTTTTTTCAACAACGACACCGTGTTCAGCCAAAAATTTGGTCACCACACTGGCGGGAATACCGGTCTTCGCAAACTTGCCGTTCAAATCCATGCCGGGCGTGACCACCGTGGATTTGATCGGATCAAGCATGTTGAATCCGGTCGTCATCTTGCCAAAACCATGCCAGTTCACACCACCCTTGTTGGTGCGCGACTCACCCTTGAGCACCCAATCATTCGCACGGCCAATGCCCTCTTCGGCGAGTTTGTCAGGACCCCAAACCTTGAACCACCAGTCGGTGCCGTATTCGTCATCAATTTTGCGCATGGCACGCCTGAAATCAAGCGCTTCAGCAATGCTTTCCTCCACCAAGGCGGTACCGCCTGGGGGCTCCATCATGGCCGCCGCCACGTCGCAACTGGCAATGATGCTGTATTGTGGGCTGGTGCTGGTGTGCATTAAATAGGCATCATTGAAAAGATGCTTGTCAAGCTTGACGGTTTGTGAGTCTTGCACCAGCACCTGACTGGCCTGACTGATACCGGCCAACAACTTGTGAATCGACTGGGTGGCGTACACCATGGCTTTCTTGGGCCGCGCACGCTTCTTCCCCATGGAATGGTAGGTACCATAAAACGGATGAAACGCCGCATGCGGCAGCCAGGCTTCGTCAAAATGAATGTTCTCGACATAGCCGTCGAGCATGTTCTTAACAGTTTCTGTGTTGTACAGCACCCCGTCGTAAGTGGACTGTGTGAGCGTTAACACCCGAGGCTTGATCTGGTTCACATCAATGTCTGGCAGATGCTGCCGGATCAATGGATTGATCTTGATCTTGGCCTTGATCGCTGCAGGCTCAAACTCGCTTTTGGGAATCGGGCCAATGATGCCAAAGTGATTGCGGGTGGGCTTCAGAAAGACTGGAATAGCCCCCGTCATGATGATCGCATGCAGGATGGACACATGGCAATTGCGGTCAACCACCACCACGTCGTTAGGCGCCACGGTGTGATGCCACACCATCTTGTTTGACGTAGAGGTCCCATTGGTCACAAAAAAGCAGTGGTCTGCATTAAAAATGCGCGCCGCATTGCGTTCGCTCTTGCCAATGGCGCCGTCGTGGTCCAGCAGTTGGCCGAGTTCTTCCACCGCGTTGCACACGTCGGCACGCAGCATGTTTTCACCATAAAACTGGTGATACATCTGACCCACCGGGCTCTTCAAAAACGCCACGCCACCGGAGTGGCCGGGGCAATGCCATGAGTACGATCCGTCTTCAGCATAGTCCAGCAAGGCCTTGAAAAACGGCGGCTGCACGCCTTCAAGGTAGCTTTTAGCCTCGCGGATGATGTGGCGCGACACAAATTCAGGCGTATCCTCAAACATGTGAATGAAACCGTGCAATTCCCGCAAAATGTCATTGGGCAAATGGCGCGAAGTTTTGGTCTCGCCATAAATATAAATCGGCACATCCAAATTGCGGCGCCGCACTTCTTCAATGAAATGCCGCAAATTCACCACGGCGGGATCCAGGTCTGGCCCGGGTGTGAACTCTTCGTCATCAATCGACAAGATGAAGGTGCTTGCCCGGCTTTGTTGCTGGGCGAACTGACTTAAATCACCATAAGTGGTCACGCCGAGCACCTCAAAGCCCTCCGTCTCAATGGCTTGCGCCAGCGCGCGGATGCCCAGTCCTGAGGTATTTTCTGAGCGGTAGTCTTCGTCGATGATGACAATCGGAAAGCGAAATTTCATGGCAAGCTCCAGCGACACACGGTAAATAAGAGAAATAGGCGCGAAGTGTAAGGAGTAATCATGACACTTCAGGCCTGCGCTTCCCCTTTCGGCTGAAAATGTCGTGGTCGCAACACAGTAGAAAGAAGATATGGCTGATTCGACACTTTGGTGGCTGGTCGCAGGTGGCCTGATTGCCGTAGAGCTGATCACCGGCACTTTTTACCTGCTGATGATTTCGCTTGGGTTGGTGGCCGCCGCGCTGTCCGCCCATGCGGGGCTTTCACAGCCCTTGCAATGGGTGTGCGCTGCCGTCGTAGGTGGCGGATCTGTACTTGTCTGGCGGCGTTACAAAAAAACGCTAGCACCCATCGCACCGGCACAGGCCAACCACGATGTCAACATGGATGTTGGCGAAACCGTGCAAGTCGACCACTGGCAGGACGACCATACCTGCAGCATCAAATACCGTGGTGCCCATTGGGACGCCGCCTTGCAAGATGGTCAGGTCGCCAGGCCTGGCCCCTACGTGATTGCAGAAGTCATCGGCAGCCGATTGATCCTTAAAAACCCACAGCCCCTTTAACTTCGAAAGCTCCTCATGGAAATTGCCATCGTATTATTTGTCATTGCAGTGATTTTTGTCACCCAGTCGGTCAAGGTCGTGCCCCAACAGCACGCCTGGGTGGTTGAACGTCTCGGTAAATACAACGGCACACTGACGCCGGGTCTGAATTTTTTAGTGCCGTTTGTGGACAAAGTGGCCTACAAACACTTGCTGAAAGAAGTTCCGCTGGACATTGCCAGCCAAGTCTGCATCACCAAGGACAACACCCAATTACAGGTGGACGGCATTTTGTATTTTCAGGTCACAGATGCCATGCGCGCCAGCTACGGGTCCAGCAACTACATCATGGCCATCTCGCAACTGGCACAAACCTCCTTGCGCTCGGTGATTGGCAAGCTCGAACTGGACAAGACTTTTGAAGAGCGCGACATCATCAATGCCCAAGTAGTGCAAGCCATTGACGAGGCGGCCCTGAATTGGGGCGTGAAGGTGTTGCGTTATGAAATCAAAGACCTGACTCCGCCGAAAGAAATCCTGCACGCTATGCAACAGCAAATCACCGCTGAACGTGAAAAGCGCGCACTGATCGCAGCCTCTGAAGGCCGCCGCCAGGAGCAGATCAACATTGCAACAGGCGAACGCGAGGCCTTCATTGCCCGCTCTGAAGGCGAAAAACAAGCGGTGATCAACAAGGCCCAAGGTGATGCTCAATCGATCTTGGCCGTGGCTGAGGCAACAGCGCAGGCCATTGAACGCATTGCCTCTGCCATCAATCAGCCAGGCGGTGCCGCCGCGGTGCAGCTCAAGGTGGCAGAAAAAGCCGTCGACGCCTACTCAAAAGTTGCTGCAGATGCCACCACCACACTGGTCATTCCCAGCAACATGACCGAAGTATCGACGCTGATCACCTCCGCCATGAAAATGATTCAAACTCAAAAATAGCTAACCAACCTTGTATCGCGTTCAAGATGCGAGGGATTTTTGATTACCCTAGCCGAGCACAGACTGTCATTCGTCTTCGCTGGCCCTGTCTGGCAAGGGCAGATCCTGAATGCGAACAGCCGCAGTTGCTTAAACATCAGCAAGCACGTGAGTCTGCGCCCATCTGCAAAGCACTTGCGAGGAATTCTCTAAAACTTGCCGCCATTTTCGTGACCTTCAAAAAATATCATTGCTGGGTAAAAGGCTACTTTTCTGGCGCTCAATTTGTAGAGAAGCCACGTTACCGCAGTCTGTAAGCAGTGTGCGAACGCCATCAATGCAAAAACCCCGCTATCTTATAAATAGCGGGGTTTCTTTATATTACTTGGGGTGGCTGATGGGGCTCGAACCGATCCCCCCGGCTCAAATAAAAGCGTTTATGGAGCACTCACACAATGACGGCATGCCCCTATACGCCCCCCAATGCCCCCGGTTTATCCCCCATTTATCCCCAACACGGAGACATGCATGATGCAAAACAGAATCGCGACTGAGTTGC
This sequence comes from Rhodoferax sp., assembly GCF_028688795.1. Classification (GTDB taxonomy): domain Bacteria; phylum Pseudomonadota; class Gammaproteobacteria; order Burkholderiales; family Burkholderiaceae_C; genus Rhodoferax. The sequence continues at coordinate 111,497 of NZ_JAQTXM010000002.1, forward strand.
TGGCAATAAGGCATGCTGTAGTTGGGTACCCACCAGCAAATGCCACACAAAGTGATGCTTGCGGCACAAAAACTGCCCTCTGGAAGCCTGTGTCGCTATTACGGCTTAAGGCTGAATGCTGGCATACACGGCCGTCAGCTTTAGGGTGGCCCAGTTCGTCGCCCTTCAGAAGCCGGTGCTCAATAATTTGTAGATCGGTCATTCGATTTTTGCCAAAAATCAGATAACTGACCTTGGAGTCTGCCAGACACTTTTTTTAGAATGTCGGACTCAATTGCAGCGTGTGCTGACGGTGGGTGTTGCCAGGCGTACTCACGCTGACTGCCACTATGCGGCTGTTGGATACAGCGACCGGAGCTGGCCCGAATGGCAACTGTAGCTGATTGCGGACTTTGACGAAAGCATGCTACATGCAGTCCTGTTGAGTTTCAAACTCTGTGTCATTGATTCTGCGTCACAAAAAATGTGCAATCAGACCCCAATCTGAACAGACAATTCGAGTGCGTCTTCTACCTCAGTCCTCGGGCACCCCGGCTGCCAACTTCCGCGGCTAACAGAACTCAAGAATCAAAATAATTAGGCTCTTGATAACCCAAACCGAAGCGTAGGTTGATAGCAGTCAGCCAAGCTTCGTCAGCCACCTTCTTCATGTCATTGAAGAGTTCTGTGCCTGCAAAGCGATAGACATCGAAACCTGCCCGCTGCAAATTTCTGTCTCGCTTTCTGTCTGCGATGAATTCTGACTTTCCGCTGTGAAATTCGTAGCCATCGCACTCAATAATCATTTGAAGCTGTGGTTGAGCAGGGCACCAGAGGTACATGTCGACCCTTGCATTTTTTCCATCTGCCCCGAGGCCTGGAAAGACTGATTGCGGCGACAAAATAAATGCGGACCATGCCAAATAGCCTGTTGAAACAATTGGATGCTTGAAAAGCAGTTCAAAATCGTCATTCTGCAGTTTCCCTGAGTCGCGCAAGTGAATCCCAGGACATCGCATCCGCAATCCGCGACGTCATTGGCTGGCTTTGCCGGGGCATTGGCTGGCCGCGCTGGGCCATTGATCGGCACCGGTGGCGAGATCCCTGGCTTCGTCGCCAGCATAGCACCGTCAGCGCCCTTCCCTTCCTTGGCGGCCTCCATGTCTGGAATCCACCGAGAGAATGGCGTGAGGTTCGCCACATCGACGATGTACCAGCACTTCTTTGCGGCATCCCAGCGAGCGCCGAGTGCCTTCACGGCGTCTTTTTCTGCGAAAGGGGTGACCAGATTGATTCTCATGCGGAGAATTATCCTTTTTGGCTGGAGCCGTCCTTCAGTGCTTCTTCAAATTCAGCCAACTCTGCACCAATGGCCACGTATTTCTTCGACTTGGCTTTGTTGTCGGCCCAATTGAGCACGGCTGCTTCCAGGTCTTCTTTGAAATAGGCGAGTGCTGATTCTTTGACCGCTTTGGTGGCAGTCTTCGATGTGCTGGACCATAGGTCAATGAGCTCTGACAGCCCGTTGTCGAAGTCTTCGAAGGTTTCAAGGTGGATCCACTGGCCGCTTTTATCAAACATTTTTTCTTTCGTTAATTGCGTCTGTTTCAGTTAAAAACGGGGATCGGCCGAACCACAGCAATGGCCGGCTTGAGCTAGATTTCAACCACCCTGCATTTCACCCGACAGGAGCTTTACCACCCCTGGTTTGGCTGTCTTGACGACGCGGATCAGGACATGGGCCATATCTTTGGCCAGAATGGCACGGTAGTTCGACGGTAGAAGTGGGCGCAACCCGCGCATAAGCGTTAAGCCAAGACCCTCACCACCACGTTCAGGCTGGCCCAGAGCTGCCCTGTCGCCATCCAGCAATGAGGGTCGCGCAATCACCAGGCTTTTCAACCCCAAGCTGGCAAGGGCAAGCTCCATCTCGCCTTTGATGCGGTTGCAGAAGAAACGGGACTGGGGGTTGGCAACCATGGCGCTGACCACGCCAACTTTAGTCGCTCCGGCCATGGCTTTGTAATTTCGAGCGCAGGTTACCGACAATCGTCACCTGTTGGATCAGTTCCACTTGATTTACGAAACCATGCCGACGTATCTGAAGCCCAACTCTTGACCAGCTTGCAGATATTGCTTGAAATATCATGTGCGATTTTCCATACCCGAAAGTGAGACGCTGTCATGTCTGATTTGCCCGCTTACACCCCACCCAAGGTCTGGACCTGGAACAAAGCCAACGGGGGTCAATTCGCCAACATCAATCGACCGATTGCCGGGCCAACGCACGAGGCAGCGCTGCCGCGAGGCAGTCACCCTTTGCAACTGTATTCACTGGCCACCCCCAATGGTGTCAAAGTCACGGTAATGTTGGAAGAGTTGCTCTCACTCGGCCACAGTGGCGCCCAATACGATGCCTGGCTAATCCGCATCAACCAGGGTGAGCAGTTTGGCAGCGGGTTTGTAGAGGTGAATCCCAATTCCAAAATTCCCGCCCTGCTGGACTACAGCGAACCCGAGCCGGTCCGGGTGTTCGAGTCCGGTTCCATCCTGTTGTACCTGGCCGAGAAATTTGGCGCGTTCCTGCCGACCGATCCAGCCCGACGCGCTGAATGCATGTCGTGGCTGTTTTGGCAAATGGGCAGCGGACCCTACTTGGGCGGCGGTTTTGGCCACTTTTACGCCTATGCGCCAACAAAGATTGAATACGCCATTGACCGTTTTGCCATGGAAGTCAAACGCCAGTTGGATGTGCTCAACCGGCGCTTGGCTGAAAGCCCCTACGTGGGTGGTGACGATTACACGATTGCTGACATGGCCATCTGGCCTTGGTATGGGGCACTGGTCAAAGGGCTGGTGTATGACGCTGGTGAATTCCTGCAGGTTCATGAGTACACCCAGGTGATCCGTTGGGCTGACGAGATCGCCAAACGTCCGGCGGTCCAACGAGGGCGCATGGTCAACCGCGTCACCGGGCCACTGGAGTCACAGTTGCATGAACGTCACTCTGCCAGCGACTTCGAGACCAGCACCCAAGACAAGCTGAAGGATTCAAAATGATCACACTTTATGACTGTGCCACCGCGCCCAGCCCGCGTCGTGCACGCATCCTGCTCGCCGAAAAAGGCATCACCCACGAGACTGTGCAGGTTGATTTGAAAGCGGGTGAGCAACTCGGTGACGTTTATAGGAAGATAAACCCCCTGTGCACCGTGCCAGCCTTGCGCACGAACGAGGGTGTTACGTTGACCAGCAACGCGGCGATTGCTGCTTACCTGGAGGCCCGCTTCCCGCAACCACCCATGCTGGGCGTGACACCGTTGGACAAGGCAGACATCGCGGATTGGCACTGGCGCATTGAGTTTGAAGGCTTTATGCCCATTGCTGAGGCCTTTCGCAACAATTCCGTGGCCATGTTGCACCGTGCATTGCCCGGACCAGTGAACTATGAGCAAATCCCTCAACTGGCCGAGCGTGGATTGGCCAGGCTGCAGCAGTTCCTGTCGGACTTGAACGAACGCCTGCGTGACCGAGACTTCATCGCGGCCCAGCAGTTCAGCATCGCCGACATCGCTGCGGTCGTGACCGTCGACTTTGCACGCATCGTCAAGGTCAGGCCCGATGAGCGCCATCCGCATCTGTTGCGCTGGCGAACGGCGATGGGTCAGCGGCCCACGATGGCCTTGTAGTTGGACACCGACAACAATACTTGCTGACATGGGAAAAAACCGGCTTGAGGCATTTAGTGATGGTGTGTTGGCCATCATCATTACCATCATGGTGCTGGAGATGATGGTGCCTCACGGCGAAGATCTGGCATCCTTGCGGCCTGTGCTACCCGTGTTTCTGAGCTACGTGCTGAGCTTTGTCTATGTGGGCCGCAAATTGACCGCGTCAACGGCGAAATCAGGACCATCCGAGCAAAACAGCGCGGAAAGAAACGCGGCCAGATTACTGAGGTGGTGAACATCAGCCCAGTGTTAGATGGACTGATATCCAGGCTGGACAAAATCCGCAAGCTCGATTTCCGCCACGTCTTCCCGACCCGAGACAACAACCAGTACAGCGACGGTGGATTCAAAACACTTTGGCAGCGATTTGTACTGGAAGCAATCAAACAAGGCGTCCTGACGAAAGGCACCCGTTTCACTTTTCACGACCTGCGCGCTTTCTACGCCACGAAGCACAAAAAGGTGACAGGAGCCCTGCCCGACTTGCATAAAAACCCGGAGACGACGGCTCGCGTTTACGACCGATCAACGGAGGTATTCAGGTCGTCAAACTGACCGCCATTTCCCACGGTGGGAAATTTGAGGCTATCAGAAAGCAAAAAGCCCACCGAAAAGTGGGCTAAGTGCTTGATTTATATGGGGTGGCTGATGGGGCTCGAACCCACGACAACAGGAATCACAATCCTGGACTCTACCGACTGAGCTACAGCCACCGCAGCTTAATATTATAACGGATGAAGTCTATTTATTGGCCGAAGCGGGAGCTGTTTGAACCACAGATTTCGATTTGGCAACAGCCGCACTCACAGGCGCGGGAATCAAGATTTCAACTTTGAGGCGCTCTTTCAGCACCGAGTAGTAGGCCTGCGCTTCCGCAGCTGTCCACCACTGGGCGTACTGATCTCGGTCTTGTTTAGCAGACGCCTGCACCGCCTCGTTGCGCGGCACTACTTTATTGACCCGGACCACGGCATAACCCGTGGCACCCAGATCAACGCCCACCCAAGTGGGAAGCGCGGCAGCGTCAGCTCGCAGTGCTGCAATCAACACAGGTGCAGGCACAATTTGAGCCTGGTCACGCGACACGGTGACTGCTGCTGGCAGACTGGCTGTCGCAGCGTCTCGCTTCCACTGAGCCAGTTTGTCACCCCCTTCTTTTTTTGCCAACTCGGCGGCTTTGGCCGCGACAACTCGATCACGCACCTGCTGACGAACTTCTACCAGCGGTAGGACCCGGGCGGGCTGATGTGCCACCACGTGGCCAGCAGCCAACTGATTAACAGCGACCTCGACGGCTTCCGTGTTTCGTTTTTTGTCAATGGTGTCAGACGAAAAGAGCGTTGCCAAAAATTTATCACTGGACAGCACGCCGATTGCACCAGGCGCTGACTGTCGTGTCACGTTGTCTACAGTTTTGATATCAAGCTTGAGTTTGTCGGCCACTGGTTTGAGGCTATCGGCTTGCTCATACACAGTGTTGGTGAATATCTCTGCAAACTCGGCGTATTTGCGCTGGGCCTGTTGGGTCTTGAGGTCAGATTCAATGCTGGTCCGCAACTCGTCAAAACTGCGCTGTTTGGGAGTTTTTACATCAGTCAGCTGGATGATGTGATAACCGAAATCTGACTCCACGACCTCGCTGATATCGCCCTTCTTCATGGCAAACACCGCGTCCTCGAAGGGTTTGACCATGGCACCACGAACAAAAAAGTCAAGATCGCCACCTTTGGCTGCTGAACCTGTATCTTGCGAATTCTTCTGGGCCAGGTCGGCAAAACTGGCAGGTGCCGCGCGCACGGCCTTCAACAACTCATCAGCCTTTGTTCGTGCTTGTTGCCGGTCTGCGGCCGGCGCATCTTTGGGCACATTGATCAGGATATGGCTGGCCCTACGTTCTTCATTGCCGCTGAGCCGGGCCACGTTTTGATCGTAATACGCCTTCAAATCAGCCTCGGGAATTTCGATGCTCTTCTTGACCGAATTCATGTCAAGCACCACGTATTCAACTTTCGCTTGCTCGGGTGCCTGAAATAATTCTTGGTTGGCCTGATAGAAGGCGTCGAGTTCTGCATCTGTCGGGTTAACCTTGGATGCGTAACCGGCCGCCAAAAAGTTGACCACCTGAATCTCGCGTTTTTCAAAGAACGCATTCAGCGCGACATCAGCCACGACAGGCGTAACGAAACCGGTGCCACGCACGCCAGCCTCAACTTGCTGTTTGGACAAGTCTTGCCGCACACTGTTCTCAAACCCCTCTGGGGTCAATCCTTGGCTCGCTGCCAACTGGCGATAGCGATCCATGTCCATCTTACCGTCGGGTTTGCGCAGCGACGCAATGGTGGGATCTTCCTGTAAATATCTGGCCAACCGCGCATCACTGGTCGACAATTTAGCCTTTTCTGCGGCCACCGCCATCACACGCTCTCGCACCAACCGCTCAAGTGTGGCGTAGCGTGCCGCCGGAGAATCGAGCAGTTTGACATCGACATTGGGGGCAGAGGCGCGCACGCGGTCTGCCTCAGTCTTGTGCGCAGAGTCCCACTGGCTTTGGGTGATGTCATGGCCGCCAACGCGCGCCACAGCCGTATCGGACTCCTTCATGCGGTTGTAGCCGTCGATACCAAACAGCACAAACGACGGGATGATCAGCAAGAACAAAACCATCATCATGATCTTGGTGTGCTTTCGGAAGATATCGAACATACGCTAACTCTCCTGCATGGCAACAAAAAAGGCGAACATGGTGTTCGCCTTTATGTGGGGTAGTGGGGGTGGTGGGTGATGACGGGCTCGAACCGCCGACCTACGCCGTGTAAAGGCGCCGCTCTACCAACTGAGCTAATCACCCCACTGACAACAAATTAATTCAGGGCATCTTTCAATGCTTTACCCGGACGGAACTTGGGAACCTTGGCTGCCTCGATTTTAATCGACGCGCCAGTGCGCGGATTACGACCAACGCGGGCCGCGCGTTTGCCTGCAGCAAACGTACCAAACCCAACCAACGACACCGAACCGCCATCTTTCAGGGTGGTTTTGACAGCTTCAATGGTTGCCTCAAGCGCACGTGCCGCCGCCGCTTTGGACATATCAGCATTGCTGGAAATGAAATCAATTAACTCACTTTTATTCACAACAAACCTCTCATGGGGTATAAAAAATCAACCGGGTGTCTCTTTTTGGATTTTTGCGGATCAGCCTTAAGCGGCTCAGTGCAATACAGTGTTTGAAGCCAGTTCAAATTCGCCACAGAGAAAAAACCGATTCTAGACTGCTTTGACCAACCTACCCTGCAGCCCGTGGCATTTTTTGTTTTGAGGGTCTCAGAATTTTGCAAATGGCGCACCTCAGGCAAGTGCAATTTGCTCCGCGATGGCACGCCCAAGATCCTGCGTACTGGCAGAGCCACCCAAGTCAGGCGTGCGTGGCGCGGCAGTTTTCGGCGCCAGCACCTGCTCGACAGCGGACAACACCGCGTCATGCGCCGCCTTGAATCCCAGAAATTCCAGCATCAAGGCGCCACTCCAAATCTGACCAATCGGGTTGGCAATGGCCCGACCCGCAATGTCAGGCGCGGAACCATGCACAGGCTCAAACAATGACGGAAACAAGCGCTCAGGGTTGAGGTTGGCACTGGGTGCAATGGCAATGGTGCCAGTGCAGGCCGGGCCCAAATCACTCAAGATGTCACCAAACAAATTGCTGCCGACCACCACATCAAAATAGTCAGGCCGTTGCACAAAGTACGCTGTCAGGATGTCTATATGAAACTTGTCAACCCTGACATCAGGATAGTACTTGGCCATCTCCGACACCCGTTCATCCCAATACGGCATGGTGATGGCAATGCCATTGGATTTGGTGGCGCTGGTCAAGTGTTTTTTTGGCCGCGACTGGGCCAACTCGAAGGCGAATTTCAACACCCGATCCACGCCAATGCGCGACATGACGGTTTCCTGGATCACGATCTCGCGCGCTGTTCCCGCATACATGCGGCCACCAACGCTGGAGTACTCGCCCTCGGTGTTCTCGCGCACGATCACCATGTCGATCTCGCCAGGCAAGCGCGCTGTGCCATCGCGCCGAACCACCGGGGCGATGATGCCGGGCATCAGCCGCGCCGGACGCAGGTTGACATACTGATCAAATTCACGACGAAACTGCAGCAATGAGCCCCATAACGAGACGTGATCCGGAACCTTCTCTGGCCAGCCCACAGCGCCAAAGTAGATGGCATCATGACCACCAATCTGGTCTTTCCAGTTGTCGGGGAGCATCTGCCCATGCTTCTCAAAATAATCCCAGCTGGAAAAATCAAAATGATCAAACTGCAGCTTGATACCAAACTTGTCGGCCACTGCCTCCATCACGCGAATGCCCTCAGGCATCACTTCCTTGCCAATGCCGTCACCGGCAATCACGGCAATCCTTTTTTGACTCATGACATGGCTCCTTCAGATTTGCAAACAAAACAACAATCAGGCGTTGCTGGCGTTTCAGCCGTATTTGGGCTGCCACACCACCAGCGCCACACCCAAAGCTGTCAGCATCGTGCCCAAGACGGTGGCGAGGGTGATGGGCTCGGCAAACAGTAGCCAGGCAATAAAAGCTGTCACCGGTGGCACCAGATACATCAAGCTGGCAACTGACGCTGCAGCGCCTTTTTGAATCAGCAAATACAACAAGGAACTGCCGCCCAGCGTGAGCGCCAGCACTGACCAGGCTATGGCACCGATCAGTTCCCCATTCCAACGAATGGCTTCAAGCTCAAGAGCCGCCAGCGGCAAGGTCACCACCAATGCGGCCATGAGTTGAACCGTGTTGGCCGTGCGAACATCGCATGATTTGACGAAACGTTTCTGATACAGCGTACCGATCGTGATGCTGAGCAACGCGCCCGTCGCCAACGAGATGTTGAGCCAGTTGGCTTCACCGCCAGCGCCAAATTTACGCGACACAACCATCACCAAACCCAAAAAACCCAGTACCAGACCAATCCACTGCCTGGGCAAGATTCTGTTGCCAGTCGAAGCGAGCCACAGCGCGGTCAACACGGGTTGCAAACCCACAATCAAAGACGACAGACCCGACCCCATGCCCAGTTTGACCGCCGCCCAAACGCCTCCCAGGTAGCAGGCATGCATAAACACACCCGTCACCGCAAGATGCGCCCATTGCTTGGGATGCGTCGGCCACTTGACGCGCGCCAACACAATCCAAAGCAGAAAACACGCGATGGACAAGGTGTAACGAATCGCCAGAAATTTAAAAGGCGGGGCATGGGGCATGCCATAACGCGCCACGATGAACCCGGTGCTCCAGATCAGCACAAACACCGCCGGCATGACCCGAATCATGGGCCGCTCAATCGCCACGGTCACTTCACGCGCGACCTGATTTCAGGCAAGGCTTTTTGCAGGTAATAGACCATGGACCAGACCGTCAGGACAGCGGCAATCCAGATCAGCCAGACACCCCATACATGTGTGTCGATCAGTCCAAAAAGCACACCGTCAAACAACAAAAACGGAATCGCCACCATTTGTGCTGTGGTTTTGAGCTTGCCGACCATGTGCACGGCGACGCTCTTGGAAGCGCCAATCTGCGCCATCCATTCCCGCAGGGCCGAAATCGCTATTTCACGGCCGATGATGATCAGCGCCACAAACACATCGGCCCGGCCCAGATGCACCAGCACCAGCACCGAAGCACAAACCAAAATCTTGTCTGCCACCGGATCCAGGAAGGCGCCAAATGCCGACACTTGATTGAGCTTGCGCGCCAGATAGCCGTCCAGCCAGTCGGTGGCGGCAAACACCACAAACATCACCGTGGCCCATTCATTGCGCGTGGTGGTCTCAATGGGCAAATAAAACACGCCCACAATGAGGGGGATCGCCACAATGCGGGCCCAGGTCATGAGGGTGGGAATGGTCCAAAACATGCTTCAATTGTGGCACGGGGTTTAACGCATCAGCCGCATCCTTCAATGCAGCGCGCGGTAAATTTCCTGCGCCAGTTCATGCGAGATACCTTCGACCTGCGCAATGTCATCCGCCGACGCCAGTGCCACCCCGCGCACGCCGCCAAAACGCTGCAACAAACGCGCACGCCGTTTCGGGCCGATGCCCGGAATTTCTTCCAGCTTGCCACCATCCATGCGCACCTTGGCACGGGCCGCACGCATGCCGGTGATGGCAAAACGGTGCGCCTCATCGCGGATTTGTGCCACCAGCATCAGCGCAGCCGAATCCTTTCCCAGGTAAACCTTCTCGCGGCCATCGGCAAACACCAGTTCTTCCAGCCCAATGCGCCGGCCCTCGCCTTTTTCCACCCCCACGATCAAGGACAAGTCCAACCCCAGTTGCACGAAAACCTCGCGTGCCATCGACACCTGGCCCTTGCCACCATCCACCAACACCAGATCGGGCAACTTGCCCGTGCCCGCCGGGGTTTCACCGGAGCGTTTGGCCTCAGCCAATGTTTCTGCCAACTTGCTGTATCGGCGCAGCAACACCTGGCGCATGGCAGCGTAGTCGTCACCCGGCGTGATGTCGTTGATCTTGAAGCGGCGGTACTCCGCGTTTTGCATTCGGTGGTGATGAAACACCACACATGAGGCCTGGGTCGATTCACCCGCCGTGTGGGAGATGTCAAAACACTCCACCCGCAGTTCATCCAGGCTTTCCATGGGCAGGTCAAGCGCCTCAACCAGCGCCCGGGTGCGCGCCTGTTGCGAGCCCTCTTCGGCCAACAATCTTGCCAATTGCAGCCCCGCATTGGTCTGCGCCATTTCCAGCCAGACCCGACGTTGCTCACGCGGGTTGTGGACAGCGCTGACCTTGACGCCGGTTTGCTCCGACAAGGCTTTCAGTAAACCCTTGTCCACCGGAACGCTCACCACCAGTGAGGGCGGCGCGGGCACATTCAGATAGTGCTGAGCAATGAAGGCATCCAGCACCTGCATCTCGACACTTCGCACCGCGCTGGGCGCATCTGCCTCATCCGAGTCATCCAGATCGGCTGCGTCTTCAACATGCACCGGGAAATATGGTCGATCACCCAGATGCCGACCGCCGCGCACCATGGCCAGGTTGACGCAGGCGCGCCCGCCATGAACCTTCACCGCCAAAATATCCACATCGCGGTCCGACACGTTGTCCACCGACTGCTGATGCAGCACATTCGAGAGCGCCGCCACTTGGTTGCGCAACTCTGCCGCCTGCTCAAATTCCAGCTTGTCGGCGTGCGCCATCATGCGGGCTTCCAGCTCGGCCATCACCTCGCGCGCATCACCGTTCAAGAAGCGCTCGGCATCCAGCACGTCCTGCGCATAGGCCGTTGCCGAAATATGGCCAACACAAGGTGCCGAGCAGCGCTTGATCTGGTACAGCAAGCACGGCCGGGTGCGGTTGTTGAACACCGGGTCTTCGCAGGTGCGCAGCCTGAAGACCTTTTGCATCAGCAAAATCGCTTCTTTCACCGCCCAGGCGCTGGGGTAAGGGCCGAAATAATGATGCTTCTTCTCAACTGCGCCACGGTAATACGACACACGGGGAAACCAGTCGCCGTTCACTTTGGTCAGGTTATTTATATCATTTTGACCTGTAGCCCTCATGGGTAAAGCGTAAGCAGCTTTGCTTTTTATAGCATCCGACACAGGCGCTGGTGCGCCAATTTTCAAATACGGGTAGCTCTTGTCGTCCCGAAACAAGATGTTGTATTTTGGGTTGAGCGTCTTGATCAGGTTGTTTTCAAGCAGCAGCGCCTCTGCCTCGGAGCGCACCACCGTGGTCTCCAGCCGGGCAATTTTGCTCACCATGTGGCCAATACGCGTGCCGCCATGGTTTTTTTGAAAATAGCTCGACACCCGCTTCTTCAAGTTGATGGCCTTGCCCACGTAAAGCACATTACCTTGCGCGTCGAAATAGCGGTACACACCGGGCAGCGCGGGCAGGCTGGCCACATCGCTGAGCACCTGTTCCGGGTATGCCGCGGTGGCTTTGGCTGGCGTGCATTCAGCCAATGACTTGAAGGGTTCTTGTTCGGACATAGGTGCGTATTGTGGACAATTGAGCCATGCACTGCTCCATACCCGACCCTGCCCTGCGTTGGGACATTTTTTGTCAGGTCATCGACAACTTCGGCGACATCGGTGTCTGCTGGCGACTGGCATGCAATTTGGCCCAGCGCGGCCAAATAGTGCGCCTTTGGGTGGACGATGCAAGCGCGCTGGCATGGATGGCACCAGACGGGGCACCAAGGGTGGAAGTTAGAGCTTGGACAACGCCGCTTGACCTCGCCGGCATCGTTCCCGGCGATGTGATGATTGAGGCTTTTGGCTGCAGAATTGCACCTGAATTTATAGCTATCTACGCAAGTAATATAAGAGCTAGAGGCCAAAAAAGTATATGGATTAACCTGGAATACCTGAGCGCAGAAGACTTTTCTGCACGCTGCCATGGCCTGCCCTCACCCGTCATGTTTGGTCCCGGCGAAGGGTTAGCCAAACATTTTTTTTACCCAGGCTTTACCAAGGACACGGGTGGCCTTTTACGCGAACCAAATCTTCTTGTAAGCCGGGCGCAATTTGACCGCGACGCCTGGCTGGCTGGCCTGGGTGTCGAATGGCGCGGCGAGCGCCTGGTGTCACTCTTTTGTTATGAACCCGCCGGTTTGGGTGACCTGCTGGACACCTTGGCCCATGACACGCAACCCACTCGCCTGCTGGTGACCCATGGCCGGGCCAGTGAGGCTGTGCGCGAAGAAATTTCAAGAAAAATGAGCCTCAAGCCCTTATGGAGCAAGCGTGAGAAGCTATTAATTTCATATCTACCACAACTCACGCAAACTGAGTTTGATCACCTGTTGTGGGCATGCGATTTAAATTTTGTACGCGGCGAAGACTCGCTGGTACGGGCGCTGTGGGCTGGCAAGCCCTTCGTCTGGCAGATTTACCCGCAAGACGATGGCGCCCATGGCCCCAAACTGGACGCTTTCCTGACCTGGCTGCAAGCCCCGCCCTCATTGCGCCGAGCTCACGACATTTGGAACGGACTCAACACAAGTGCCGCAGCAGACCCGCAGCGGCCATGGCTGACACCTCAGAACCTGGCAGATTGGCAAGCAGCCGTAGAACTGGCACGCCAAACCCTACTGGGTCAGGATGATCTGGCACAGGCACTGATCACTTTCGCCTTGAAAACCAACTAAAATATCAGGCTGTGTGCGGCACAGCGTTGATTTTCTTCAAAGCTCAAGCCGCCCTCGCCGCCAGATGCGCGGCCTACTTTCACTCTCTGACTATGAAAATCGCTCAAGAAATCCGCGCCGGCAACGTCATCATGCACGGCAAAGACCCTATGGTCGTCCTGAAAACCGAATACGCCCGCGGCGGCCGCGGTGCTGCCACCGTGCGCATGAAGCTCAAAAGCCTGATCGCCAATTTCGGTACCGAAGTTGTGCTGCGGGCCGACGACAAAATCGACAACGTGATCCTCGACAAGAAAGATTGCACCTACTCGTACTTTGCCGACCCCATGTACATCTGCATGGACGAAGAATTCAACCAGTACGAAGTGGAAGCCGAAAACATGGGCGACTCGCTCAGCTACCTCGAAGATGGCATGCCGCTCGAAGTGGTGTTCTATGACGGCAAAGCCATTTCGGTCGAGCTGCCCACCAGCGTTGTACGCGAGATCACCTGGACCGAGCCAGCCGTCAAAGGCGACACCTCAGGCAAAGTGCTCAAGCCCGCCAAGCTGGCCACAGGCTTTGAAATTGGCGTGCCAATTTTTGTGGCACAAGGCGACAAGGTCGAAATCGACACCCGCACCGGCGAGTACCGCAAGCGCGTGTAAACCAGCCAGCCTACCAAGGTTTTGCGGTCAAAAAGGCTTCTTCGGAAGCCTTTTTTGGCTCATTGACAACCCTTTTCCCCACATGCGTCAACGCACTAACGCCAACAATCGGTGTAGGCTACGCTGATGAAACAAGCCACTGAGACCCTCCCGACATCAGATGCACAGCCGGTTGCAACACTTGCAGCTTCCAAACTCGCCCTGCGTCGTGTGGCCATTGACACCTACCGTGAAAACGTGGCTTACCTGCACCGCGACTGCGAAATCTACCGTGCTGAAGGTTTTCAGGCGCTGTCCAAGGTTGAGGTTCGCGCCAACGGCCAGCACATTCTGGCGACCCTGAACGTGGTGGATGACGTGGCCATCGTGGGCTGCCATGAGCTGGGTTTGTCGGAAGATGCATTTTTGCAGCTCGCCGTCGATGAAGGGCATGTGGTGTCTGTGTCCCAGGCCGAGCCGCCCGCCTCCATTGGTGCGTTGAACCGCAAGATTGCCGGTGAGCGCCTGAGCCGCGAAGACTTTCGAAGCATCGTGCATGACATTGCCGAGCTTCATTACTCAAAAATCGAGTTGACCGCCTTTGTGGTCGCCACCAACCGGGACGAACTGGACCGCGAAGAGGTGTATTTCCTGACCGAGGCCATGGTGGCCAGCGGCCGAACCCTTGACTGGCATGAGCCCTTGGTGGTGGACAAACATTGCATTGGCGGCATACCCGGCAACCGCACGTCGATGCTGGTGGTGCCCATTGTGGCGGCGCATGGCCTGCTTTGCCCAAAAACATCGTCGCGCGCCATCACCTCGCCTGCCGGCACGGCCGACACCATGGAAGTGCTGGCCAACGTGCAACTGCCATTTGAGCAATTGGCAGACATTGTGCGTGAGCACCGCGCCTGCCTGGCCTGGGGCGGCACGGCCAATTTGTCCCCCGCTGACGATGTGTTGATTTCCGTGGAGCGGCCGTTGGCGATTGACTCACCAGGGCAAATGGTGGCCTCTATCTTGTCCAAGAAAATCGCTGCGGGCTCGACCCATCTGGTGCTTGATATTCCGATTGGCCCAACCGCCAAAGTGCGTTCCATGCCCGAGGCACAGCGCTTGCGCCGGCTTTTCGAGTACGTGGCGCGCCGCATCCACCTGTCATTGGATGTGGTCATCACCGACGGACGCCAACCCGTCGGCAAGGGCATTGGCCCGATGCTGGAGGCACGCGACGTGATGCGGGTACTGGAAAACGACCCAGATGCGCCCAACGACTTGCGTCAAAAATCATTGCGGCTGGCGGGCCGGCTGATTGAATGCCACCCGGATGTCAGGGGCGGGGACGGCTTCGCGATTGCGCGGGATATTCTGGATTCAGGCCGGGCGCTGGCCAAAATGAACGACATCATTGCCGCCCAAGGTGCCAAGGTGTTTGACTACAACAAACCGCCTCTGGGGCGCTTGACATTTGAGGTCTGCGCAACCCAAGCTGGTGTGGTGACAGCCATCGACAACTTGCAGGTGGCGCGGATTGCGCGGTTGGCCGGTGCCCCCAAGGTGGCTGGCGCTGGCCTTGACTTGTTTCACAAGCTGGGCGACGTGGTAGCGCTGGGTGATGTGTTGTACCGGGTGCATGCTAGCTTTCAAAGCGACCTGGGCTTTGCACGCCAAGCCTGTGACAAAGCCACCGGTTACACCCTTGGCCTAGCCGCCGAAGTGCCGCATGTTTTTGTGGAATTCTGATGCCTCAAGCTCCCATATTCCAGGCTTCCCGGGCTACCCAGCCCACCCAGCCCATGCTGTTGTGCTTTAACGAAGAACTGAGCAGCGCAACGCGCCTGGCCCAAGCGGCCAACCTGACCATGAGCCGGGTCGAGCGACACCGTTTTCCTGACGGCGAAATCAAATTGAGCCTGCCCGACACACTGCCCCCACAGGTGGTCATTTTCCGCACACTCAACGACCCGAATGAGAAGTTGATAGAGCTACTGCTTCTGGCGCAGACCGCCCGCACACTGGGTGCCACCCACCTGACCTTGGTGGCGCCTTATCTGGCCTACATGCGCCAGGACATCGCCTTTCATCCGGGTGAGGCCATCAGCCAGCGCATCGTTGGCCAATTTTTGGCCGGCCTGTTTGACGCGCTGATCACGGTGGACCCACACCTGCATCGGGTCGCCAGCCTGCAAGAGGCCGTGCCCGTCGCACATGCTGTCGTGCTCAGTGGCGCGCCCTTGCTGTCAGACTGGATTGCAGCGCGCAGGCAGCACCCCCTACTCATCGGACCCGACGAAGAATCAGCACAGTGGGTTGCCAAGGCTGCAGAGCGCCACGGTTTTGATCACGCGGTGTGTCGCAAACACCGCCATGGTGACCGGGCCGTCGATGTGGCACTGCCCGACATGTCGGTAGCAGGCCGACAAGTGGTACTGCTGGACGATGTGGCCAGCACCGGCCACACCGTCGCGCGCGCGGCCCAACTGCTGCTAGGCGCAGGTGCGGCGTCCGTCGATGTCGCCGTGACACACGCCCTATTCGCCGACGATGCGCTGCAGGTCATGCAAAACGCCGGCGTTGGCGAGGTCTGGAGCACCGACTGCATTGCGCACCCCAGCAACGTGGTCAGTATGACCAACGCCTTCGCAGCCGCCCTTACGCAAAGCCACGCTTCGCCGGCTTAGCGTTCAGGTGATCGCTGACTGGGACACGCCACGATGCGCTGCGCCTTGCCGCTGCGCCCCCTGGGAATCGCTTGCCCAAGCTCACTGAGCACACAAATCGGCTTGAGTTCCTGGGCAACAGCAAAGCTTTTGAGCACGGTGCAGCACCGCGCCATGGCCGCCGCGCCCTCCTCGCCCTGCATGGCAAGGCGAAGCACCAGGGTGTGGTCGTCGCGCTGGCGTACATGAAAATCAAACACGCCGGCCAGATCTTCCAGCACAGTAGTTAGCGCCAGCGGCAGCAGGGTGACTGGCTGACCGCCCAAGCCGGCCATGACCAGCGGATCATCGCGTCGCCCCTGCACTTCAATCACCGGCAAGCTTGAGCCACACGCACAGGGCTCATGGCGCAACAAAACCTGATCACCCAGGTCGTAGCGAATAAGGGGTTGCACATGGTTGGCCAGGTTGGTCAGCAAGGTGGTGTAAGACAGTCGTCCCTCGGGCACAGGCCGCCCGCGTTGGTCTACCGGCTCCAAAATCACCCAGTCTGAATTGACATGCAGGCGGCGCTGGTCACATTCCCAGGCAATCGACATGAATTCCGAGGCACCGTAACTGTTGCGTACCGCGCAACCCAGCGTGTGTTCCAGCCACAGGCGTGCGGCAGCGCTCAGGGTTTCGCCACCTGTCCAGATTTCCCGGGGCGTGAAGCGCAACACGCCGCGCGCTGCCTCATCGGCAAGCAGGGTGGCGACCGTGGGGTAGGTAGCAATGACCGTTGGCGCAAACGCATTGAGCTCATCCACCAGCGATCTGGTCGGCTGAAGAATCGAGAAGCTCCGCACCGACGGTGCGAGCCAGGGGTTGAGGGCACGAAGCCTTTGCATGCTCACAAAGCTCGCAAAATGACCGCTGATCGCCCCGACAAAAGCGATGCGCTCAGTCATCGACAACGGGTCAAACCAGCGCTGCAGAGGCCTGGGTGCGCTGCGCCGCAGTGCCTCCAGCGCGTCATACACGACCATGGCCTGCGCGTCTTGCACAAAAATACCTGGTATGTGGCTGGTACCCGAACTCTCCCACACCAGGTATTTGCCAAGGTAGGGCTCGCCAATGCGCTGAGGGTCTGCTGTGAACGCACGAAGCTCGCTCAGCTTGAGTTGCGGGTCGGTCACCCAGTCGTCAAAGTGATTCATCAATTCGCGCCGAGACACCGGCGGCAGGCAACTCAGCGGCGTGTTGCCAGTTGTCGCTCCTCGCAGATGCTCGCGGTAAAAGCGCGAATCCCGCCGGGCCACGTCAAGCAAAGTATCCAGACGGCTTTTTTGTCGCGCAGCAAGCGTTTGCGCTGTTGCATGTCCATAGGCCAGCACGTCCATCGACACCGAACTGAAACGCAACAGGTCAAAAATCGGCATCATGCAACGCCCTCCTCCCGCGCATCCTAGGTGGCACCGTCACCAACTTCAATGCGAAAAATCATGGTTAGCGCCAGCTTCCCGCCTTTTCCCCCAGACAATGGCCACCATGAACAATATTGACAAACGTGCCCCGCTCCTGACCGAGACCCGCCTGGCAGACGCCTGGGCCGAATTGCAAAACCACGCCAGCCAAGGCACCGCATTAAAGGCAGATGCCTACCGCCTGGCCTTTGCCGACCCCGAATTTCTGCTGCGGCGTGAAACCCGTGGCATCCGCTTCCAGTTAGAGATGCTCAAGCCCGACCTCGACCAGGCTGAGCAGGGCATTGAGAGCACCGTGGTGGTGTTTGGCAGCGCCCGTTTTCGGGCGCCAGAAGATGCCCAGGAAAACCTGCGCCTGGCACAACTCAGTGGCGATGCCAGCGCACTGGCGCTGGCGCAGAAGCAAGTGCGTAACGCCCACTATTACGACCAGGCGCGGTTGTTTGCAAGGCTGGTGGCGAGCGACAGCATGCACCGCAGGCCCGAGGAACGCCTGTTCATTGCAACCGGTGGTGGCCCCGGCATCATGGAAGCGGCCAACCGCGGCGCGCATGAAGTGGGTGCCTTGAGCGTTGGCTTGAACATCGCCCTGCCCCACGAGCAAAGCGCCAACCCTTACGTGACGCCCCTGCTGAATTTCAAATTTCACTACTTTGCGCTGCGCAAAATGCACGTCATGATGCGGGCCAAGGCGCTGGTGGCTTTTCCTGGCGGCTTTGGCACACTGGACGAACTGTTTGAAGTGATCACGCTGGTGCAAACCCGAAAATCAAAACCTGTGCCCATCGTGCTGTTTGGCACCGACTACTGGAAACGCCTGATCAACATCGACGCCATGGTCGAAGAAGGCGTGATTGCCGCCGATGACCTGAAGCTGTTTCAGTATGTGGATGAGCCCGAAGCCGCCTGGGCGGTGATTCAGAAGTTCTACGGTTTATGAACCGGCGGGCGTAAGCGCCAGGCCGTGCGCGCGCCCAACGCCACACCAGCACCCACCGTCCAAAACACCAATGACACGCCCAATGCCGCCCCTGCGCTGCCAAACAGCATGGGCATCAACACGCTTGACCCGTTGATGGCCATCAGCCGAAAGCCCAATGCCTCGCCATGACGCGCCTCGGGCGTGATCTGGTGCAAGGTGCTCATGATCATTGGCTGTACCGAGCCCAGTGAGATGCCCAGCAAGGCCGAGCAAATGCCCATTGTCAAGGCAGACGGCATCAACGGGTAGATGGCAAACAGCACGGCGGTGGCAAGCATGGCCGCAGTCACCACCACCCACTCATGCCAATGGGCCGCCAGCAGCGGCAAAGCCACTCTGACTGCGGTCGCAGCCAACGCAAAGCCGCCCAAAATGGCCCCAATGGCCGAGGCGCTCAGACCCCGCTCGTGGCCCAGCACGGGCACCACAAAGGTGTGCACGTCCCAGCACGACGACAGCAACCAGTTCACCAGCATCAGCCGGCGCATCATGGGCTCACGCATCAAATCCCAGGCACGCCCTTTTGCAGCACCCGGCTTGACCTCAACCGGTGGCAACTCCACCGTGTGCCGCACCCACAGCCAGGTCATCAAGGGCAGGCAGGCCAAAGCAAAAAACGCCACACGAAAACCACCCAGGTCAATCAGCAATCCTGCCGACAGCGGTCCAATGAAGTTGGACAGCGCCGGGCCAATAGACAGCCAGCTGAACATGCGTTTGAGTTCGGTGTTGCTCTGTGCTGAGCGTCCCACATGGCGCTGCAGGCTGATGGCGGCCACACCCATGGACCCACCGGTCATCAACGCGCTCAGGCACAACACCGGAAAAATCGGAAAAGCCACCGCCAAACCCGCACCAGCAGAGGCGCTCAGCACGCAAAACCCAATGGGTCTCTTGAAGCCGTTGCGGTCGGCGTAGCGCCCCGCAGGCAAGGCCAAAAACACCTGCGTCAAGGCAAACAAGGACAACAACACGCCCACTGCCAGCGCACTGTGCCCTTCGCGCAAGGCCATCAGCGGTGCTGCCATGCGCATCCCGGCCATGCAGGCGTGCAGGCAGATGTGCCCGGCAATCAGTCGGGTCAGCGCCACCGAACCCAGCGGAGCGACATCGCCTGTCACGGTGCAGCAGCCCCTTCTGCGCTGTCGAAATCAATGTCGTGAACGATCAATGCAGCGCTTTGCGTCTCTGACAAGGCCTCGACATTTTTGAGCGCGCGCCCCATCGCACGGCTGCGGGTTTGCGCCCCATCAATGGTTTTCAGCACCGTCTCAGTCTGTGATTTGACCTTGGCCAAGACATCACCAAACTTGCCAAATTCGGTCTTGACCGCACCCAACACCTGCCAAACCTCGCTGGAGCGCTTCTCCAGCGCCAGGGTTCTGAAGCCCATTTGCAGCGAACTCAGCATGGCCAGCAAGGTGGTTGGGCCGGCCAGCGTCACGCGGCAGTCGCGCTGCAAGGCCTCCATCAGCCCGGGGCGGCGCAATACTTCCGCGTACAAGCCTTCAGTGGGCAGAAACAAAATGGCAAAGTCAGTGGTGTAAGGTGGCTCCAGGTATTTTTCAGCAATTGACTTGGCTTCCAGGCGAATGCGCTGCTCCAAGCCCCGGGCCGCTACCTCGGCACCTAGCGCATCCGCCCTACCTTGGGCATCGAGCAGGCGTTCGTAATCTTCATTGGGAAATTTCGCATCAATGGGCAACCACAGCGGCAAGCCTGAGTCAGACCTACCCGGCAGCCGAATCGCAAAGTCCACCACGTTTTTGCTGCCAGGGCGGGTGGCGATTTGGGCCGCATATTGATCGGGTACAAATACCTGCTCCAGCAGCGATGCCAGCTGCGCCTCGCCAAAAATACCGCGGGTTTTGACGTTGGTCAGCAGGTGTTTGAGGTCGCCCACGCCTTGCGCCAGCGTCTGCATTTCGCCCAAGCCCTTGTGCACCTGTTCCAGCCGGTCGGCGACCTGTTTGAAGCTTTCACCCAAGCGCGCATGCAGGGTGCTTTGCAGCTTTTCATCGACCGTGGCGCGCATTTCATCAAGCTTGGCGGCATTCGTGGTCTGCAGTTGCGCCAGCTGTTTTTCAAGCGTTTCACGAATCTCGTTCATGCGCCGGGCGTTGGACTCACTCAGGCCTGAGAGTTGGTGGGTGAGCGTGTCGTGCAAGGTTTTTTGCAACAAAGCGAGTTGCTGGCCAAAGGCGTCGATTTGCGTGTTTTGCGTGCGGGTGGCCTCGGCTCCCTGTTGCACCAGGGTTTGCTGAAAAGTGGACAGGTTCAGCGCCAGTTCCTGGCGGCTGTCGCGCGCAGCGTCGAGCACATCACGGCGCAGTCCGCGCTCCATACGTTCTGAGGTCACATTGACTTGCTGCATCAGTTCTTGCTGGCGCACCTGAGCAGCCGCTTGCACTTGGTCTTGCATCTGGTCCAGCAGCAGCGCTTGATGCACCAATTGATCTGCTTCAGATCCCTTCTTTTGGCCGCTGCGCCACCACACCAACAGCAGCAAAAGCACCAGCAATAGCGCGTTCAAAACCCCCAAACCCAACACCAACCAAAGCACACGATCATTCACGTTTCAAAGTCTCCTTGGGCGCTATTGTTGTCCAAAAAGCCTGTGGAGCAGCGCAGTAGGTGCTTTTAAGTTTTATATGAATAATCAGGCTCTGACCCTTATTTAATAAGCGCAAGCAGCTATGATAAATATAGCTAATTCAACGCTGTCACGGCCTTGCCATGCAACAGGAAACCAATCAGGTTATCGGCGGCAAGCTGCGCCATGGCCAGGCGCGTCGGTAAAGTGGCGCTGGCAATGTGCGGGGTCAGCACCACATTGGGCACGGTCAGCAAATCAGGGTGCAGCGCAGGCTCGCCCTCAAACACATCCAACCCAGCGGCGGCAATCACCCCATTTTTCAGGGCAAGCGCCAACGCCGCATCATCCACAATGCCGCCGCGCGCAATGTTGATCAGCGTGGCCGTGGGCTTCATTTGCGCCAGCTCAGCAGCACCGATGGCGTGGTGAGACTCTGGTGTGTAGGGCAGCACCAAAATCAGGTGATCAGACTGCTGCAAAAGTTCTTGCTTGCTGACCAGCGTCGCACCGCAGGCGGCCTCGGTAGGCGCGTCCAGGCGAGAGCGGTTGTGGTAGATCACCTTCATGCCAAAGCCGTGCGCTCCGCGCCGGGCAATGGCCTGTCCAATGCGACCCATGCCCAGAATGCCCAGCGTGCTGCCGTGCACGTCAGAGCCAGCAAACATGTCGTAGCGCCAGCGGTTCCACAAGCCGGCACGCAAAAACCGCTCGCTTTCAGCCATGCGCCGGGCAGTGGCCATGATCAGCGCAAAGCCGAAGTCTGCGGTGGTCTCGGTCAGCACGTCCGGCGTGTTGGTGGCCTTAACGCCGGCTGTTGTCATCGCCTCTAGGTCAAAATTGTTGTAGCCCACCGCCATGTTGGCGCAGATTTTGAGGTCTGGGCAAGAGCCAAGCACAGTTGCATCAATGCGCTGGCTGCCGGTGGTGAACACGCCCTGTTTGCCTTGCAGCTTTTCAATCAATTGCGCCGGGGTCCAGAGCTCGTCATCCTGGTTTGAGGTGACCTCGAAGTGCTGCTCCAGCAGCGTCAAGATTTGGGGAAAGACAGCACGTGCAATCAAAACATGAGGGCGCATCGTCGGACTCCTATAGGTTTGGGCTGCATTGTCCATCATCAAATCAAAGCCTGTATTCAGGGGCAAGCTTCGTTTGCAGGTCTGGCGTGGTTGTAACTTCAAAATCAAATGTTTCAGGACTTACGCAAAATTGGTCCGGCTAGGCGGGCCGCCGAAGGCAGTACACCCTGTACGACAAGGCGGCGCAACAACGCTGGGGCGTTTTTTCCTAAGTCCTATGTTTGTACAAAGATATGGTTAAAGAGTTGTCTACAATTGTTTGAAAAAACCCACTTAATTAGTACAACCCGTGATCCGATCCTTCAGCCTGTTCATCTTTTTGTACCTGTTCTGGCTGTTGTTGTCGGGGTTTTTTACGGCATTTTTAATGTCTGCTGGCGTTGGCTGCGCGTTGATGGTGACCTGGTTTGCGCGACGCATGAACATGATCGACCAAGAGGGGCACCCGGTGCAACTAGGCCCCAGGGCCGTGGTCTATTGGGCCTGGCTCTTGAAAGAAATTATCTTGTCCGCCTGGTCAGTCAGCAAAATCATTCTGCACCCCAAACTCCCGATCAGTCCTACCTTGGTGCGTTTCAAGCCAACCCAAAAAACGGATGTGGGTCTGGTGCTGCACGCCAACTCCATCACGTTGACACCTGGCACCATCGCCATTGAAGCAAATGCAAACGAGTTCTTGGTGCACGGACTCACCAGAGCCAGCGCCCACGGGGTGGTGGACAGCGACATGGATCAACGCGTCAGCGCCTGCGAGGGAAAAGCCTGATGTTTTCTGTAGCGACTATCGCATTGCTTGTTACGCTGGCCCTGGCGCTCGTCCGGGCGACTCTCGGGCCCACCGTATTCGATCGAGCGCAGGCAGCCAACACCATTGGCACCGTCGCCATGCTGTTGCTGGCTGTGATGGGTTTCCTGAACGGTCGCCCTGAATTCCTGGACCTCGCTATCGTTTACGGCTTGCTCAACGTGATCGGCACGATTGCCGTTTTGAAGTACTTCCGTTACGGTGATTTGGGTGACCCAGGTGACGATGAGGCTGCCAAATGATGCCTGCTTTACTGTCGACCCTAAGTTGGTTTAGCCTAGTGCTGGGCGGGCTCTTTTGCATCATCGGTGCCATTGGGCTGCTTCGCATGCCTGATTTTTACACCCGGATGCACGCTGCCAGCGTCATTGAAACGCTTGGGGCGGGTCTGATTTTGTTCGGACTGATGTTGCAAGCCGGTTTCACGCTGGTGTCAGTCAAACTGCTTATGCTGGGTGTGTTGATTTTGTTTGTCAGCCCCACAGCAACACACGCTCTTGCACGGGCAGCCATGGTTCGCGGGCTTAAGCCCCTGCTTGCACCCGAGGAGAAGCCACCATCGAAGCACTGATCATTAATGTGCTGATGGTCATGCTGGCGGTGACCGTTGTGATCATCATGCGCAGCCGCAATTTGTTTGGCGTTGTCATTCTTGGCGGCATTTACAGCTTTCTGATGGCCACGGTGCTGGTTGCCATGGATGCGGTGGATGTGGCCATGACCGAAGCGGCAGTAGGTGCCGGTATCTCGTCAGTGTTGCTGCTGGGGGCACTCTATTTGTGCAAAAGCGAAGAAGCCCATGCGCCAAAAAAACCATTTGTCCCGCTGATAGTGTCCTTGTCGGTAGGTGGTATGTTGATCTACGGCACGCTCGGGTTGCCCGAATTTTCTGACCCCAACGCGCCTATTCACCAGCATGTGGTGCCCCGCTATCTCAATGAAATCAAAAAAGAAGTGGACGTGCCCAACGTGGTTACGGCGGTGTTGGCCAGCTACCGTGGTTACGACACCCTTGGAGAAACCACTGTGGTCTTCACGGCTGGCGCTGGTGTCATCGCGCTATTGCGACGTCGTCGGAAGGGGCGCAAGCCATGAAAAATGATTTGATCCTTCGCGTCATCGCCAAGATGATGATTCCGTTCATCCTGTTGTTTGCCTTGTATGTTCAATTTCACGGTGATTTTGGGCCGGGTGGCGGGTTTCAGGCGGGTGTCATTTTGGCAGCCGGCGTCATTTTTTATGCGCTGATTTATGGTTTGGCGGACGCACGCAAAGTGGTGCCCGAGCCACTGGTGGAATCCATGATGGCCATTGGCGTTTTGATATACGCAGGTGTAGGTCTGGCTGGCTTGTTTTTTGGCGGTAATTATCTGGACTACTTTGTGCTCGATCCGAACCCAGTGCACGGCCAGCATCGCGGTATTTTCTGGGTTGAGGTAGGCGTGGCCACCACTGTCGCAGGCGTGATGCTGAAAATTTTTTACATGTTCGCCGACCGCAGCAAGGTAGACGAAGAATGACGGGCGCAACAACCTCCATGACTCTGAGCGGTCACTTTACGTACTTCATCACGGTGTTCCTGATGGTTGCAGGCTTGTTCATCGTCATTTCGCGCAGCAACCTGATCAAGAAACTGGTCGGTTTGGGCATCTTTCAGACCTCTGTTTACCTTTTGTACATTGCACCTGCCAAATTGATTGGCGGCACGGCACCCATTCTGGGCGATGCCTTCACTGTGTATTCAAACCCTCTGCCACATGTGCTCATTTTGACTGCCATCGTCGTGGGCGTAGCAACCCTGGCCTTGGGGCTTGCCTTGGTCGTGCGCATCCGCGAAACCTACGACACGATCGAGGAGGATGAAATTCTTGAGCGGGACATCAAACCAGAAGGCGACGGGGAAACAAAATGAATCTGGCCCCGCATCTGCCCGCCTTGCAGGTGGTCATCCCTTTGATCGCTGCGCCACTAACGGTGCTGCTACGTCGGCGCAGTGTGGCGTTCACAGTGGCGCTGCTAGCCAGCTGGGCCGCGTTTGGTATCTCAATTTTGCTGTGGCTGCAGGTGACTCATAACGGCACCATCAGCTATGCCATTGGCAGTTGGCCAGCCCCCTGGGGCATTGAATACCGCGTTGACCGCCTGAATTCATTGCTGCTCGTACTGGTGTCGGGCATTGCGGCCCTGGTGCTGCCCTACAGCCGGGCCAGCATCGAATCCGAAGTACCCCCTGAGCAGCATTATCTTTTTTACACCATGTTTGTGTTGTGTTTGACAGGGTTGCTTGGCATCTCCATCACAGGTGACGCATTCAACATTTTTGTCTTTCTTGAAGTTTCTTCGCTGTCGGCTTATGTTCTGATTGCACTGGGGCGGGATCGGCGCGCGCTGTTTGCGGCGTACCAGTATTTGCTCATGGGCTCGATAGGCGCCACTTTC
This sequence comes from Rhodoferax sp., assembly GCF_028688795.1. Taxonomy (GTDB): domain Bacteria; phylum Pseudomonadota; class Gammaproteobacteria; order Burkholderiales; family Burkholderiaceae_C; genus Rhodoferax. The sequence continues at coordinate 137,073 of NZ_JAQTXM010000002.1, forward strand.
CTGGTCATCGGTATTGGCTTGTTGTATTTGATGACGGGCACGCTCAATCTGGCCGACATGGGGCAACGAATCGCATCCGTGCAGGGCACAAGACCCATCCTGGCAGCGCTGGCGTTCATCACCGTGGGTGTGTCGCTCAAGCTGGCTCTGTTTCCACTGCATCAGTGGTTACCCAATGCCTACACCTTTGCGCCCTCGGCGGTGTCAGCCTTTCTGGCTGCCACCGCGACCAAGGTGGCAGTCTATGTGTTGCTGCGTTTCTATTTCACGGTGTTTGGCGAGTCTGCTGTCTTCTCCAAGCTGCCGATGGAAGAAATGATGCTGTTGCTGGCACTGGCTGGCATGTTTGCGGCGTCCACCCTGGCCATTTTCCAGACCGATTTGAAGCGCCTGTTTGCCTACTCCAGTGTGGCGCAGATTGGCTACATCATTTTGGGCATGTCCTTTGACTCGGTCAGTGGCCTGACCGCCAGCATCGTTCATTTGTTCAACCATGGCGTGACCAAGGGCGCCATCTTCATGCTGCTGGGTTGCGTGGCACTGGGCACGGGCGGCACCAGTCTGGCGCGGGTGCAAGGTTTGGGCAAGCGCATGCCGCTGACCAGTTTTGGCATTGTGGTGGGCGGCTTGTCGCTGATGGGCGTGCCTGGCACGGCCGGTTTCATCAGCAAATGGTATTTGCTGTTGGCGGCACTTGAAAAAGGTCAGTGGTGGTTGGTGTTCGCGATTGTGTTGTCATCTTTGCTGGCTGCTGCCTACGTCTGGCGTTTCGTCGAGGCAGCGTATTTTCGGGAGCCACGCAAAGACACCGAGAACGTCGCAGCGATGCCTTGGTTGATGAGCATTCCAACCGCCATTTTGGTGATTGCGATCGTGTATTTTGGCTTGGACACCTCGTTCACGATCGGCACTGCCTCTGAGGCCGCAGCCTCTCTCTTGGGGGGGCGGTCCTGATGCTGACACCTGAACAAGCCATTGTTGCGTCCATGATGGTGCCGCTGGCCGGTGCTGTGCTGATCTATTTGGCCGGTCGTGCGCCCAACCTGCGCGAAGCCATCACGCTGGTGACAGCCGTCATATTGTTTGGCGTTGTGCTGACACTGCTGCCCGTGGTTTTGGGGGGTGCCCGCCCGCAGGTTATTTTGTTCAGCCTGCTTCCGGGCTTGCAGGTTGACTTCCGGGTTGAGCCACTCGGGATGCTGTTTGCGCTCATTGCCTCAGGCTTGTGGATCGTCAACTCGTTGTACTCCATAGGCTACATGCGTGGCAACAAGGAGGCGCATCAAACACGCTTTTTCGTCTGTTTTGCGCTTGCCCTGTCGGCCACCATGGGCATTGCGTTTTCAGGCAATTTGCTCACCTTGTTCATCTTTTATGAACTGCTCACCCTCAGCACTTACCCGCTGGTCACGCACCATGGCACGGAAAAAGCACGCGATGGCGGGCTGGTTTACCTTGGCCTGCTGCTGAGCACCTCCACCTTGTTTTTGTTACCTGCCCTGGTGTTCATTTGGTACATTGCCGGCACCACAGATTTCACAGTCGGTGGCATTCTGGCTGACAAGCTCAAGCCTGGCGAACTTGCCATCTTGCTGGCCCTGTGTGTCTTTGGTATCGGCAAAGCCGCACTGATGCCTTTTCATCGCTGGTTGCCGGCTGCCATGGTGGCACCGACGCCGGTGTCTGCTTTGCTGCACGCCGTGGCCGTAGTCAAAGCCGGGGTCTTCAGTGTGGTCAAGGTGCTTGTGTACACATTCGGCATTGATACCCTGGCGCAGGCGGGTGCCACCGATTGGCTGGTGGTCTTGGCCGGTTTCACCATCATTGCCGCCTCGGCCGTTGCACTCACGGCTGACAACCTGAAACGCCGCCTGGCGTACTCCACCATCAGCCAATTGTCCTATGTGACCATGGCGGCCGCGTTGCTGGCACCCTTGTCACTGATCGGCGCCGTGATGCACATTGCGGCACATGCGGTTGGCAAGATCACCCTGTTTTTTGCCGCAGGCGCCATTTACACCGCAGCTCACAAAACCGAGGTGAGTCAACTCGATGGCATCGGCCGCCGCATGCCCTGGACGATGGGGGCATTTGCGATTGCCGCCCTGTCCATGATTGGTTTACCCCCGGCTGCAGGTTTTATCTCCAAGTGGTACATGTTGTCTGGTGCCATGGAGGCGCAGCACTGGCTGGCGGTGTCGGTCATCATCTTGAGTACGCTGCTGAATGCGGGCTATTTCCTGCCCATTGTTTACCGCGCATTCTTCGTGGCTCCGCCAGCTGACCCACACGGCCATCCGCATGGTGAGGCGCCGCTGCTGATGGTGATTGCCCTCACTGCCACCGCTGCAGGCACTGTGTTGTTGTTTTTCTTTCCTGACGTGCCGCTGGCGCTGGCCCGGCAGATGCTCAACCCCTGAGAAAGAACCCAATGGACGAAAAACCCCACTGGCTGGATCAGCCCCGCAACATCAAGCTGTTATGGCGCGGTTTCCTAGTTGTGCTCTTGCTCACGGTGCTGGCCGAATTTCTGGTGCCCATGCATCCGCATTTCGCCGTTGAATCCATTTTTGGGTTTAACGCCTGGTACGGGTTTCTGGTGTGTGCCTTGATGATTGTGGTCGCCAAGGGCCTGGCCCTGGTGCTCAAACGGCCTGATACCTATTACGGCAAAGACAATGGCTGAGGTCTTGATTCATCCAGGCTTGGTGCTGATCGTCGGGGCCTTTCTGTTGCCCTTGCTGCGTGGCGTGGTCCGCTCAACGGCAGTGGTGGTGTTGCCCTTGATTGTGCTGTGGCTGGTGTGGCAGGTACCCGACGGACCGGCCTGGCAATTGCGTTTTCTGGACTACACCCTCACGCCCTTGCAGGGCGACAAGCTCTCAAGGTTGTTTGCCACCATCTTTTCTCTCATGGCAGCTGGCGGTGGCCTGTTTGCCATGACGCAAAAAAGCCGCATTGAAGTGCCGGCAGCCTATGTTTATGCCGGATCTGCCATTGGCGTCGCCTTGGCAGGGGATTTGGTCACGGTGTTCATTTTTTGGGAACTGATGGCAGTGGGCTCCACACTGGTGTTGTGGAGCCAGGGAACAGACGCAGCGTACCGCGCGGCCCGACGCTACCTGATGATTCATCTGTTGGGTGGCGTGGTGTTGTTTGCGGGTGTCACGGGTCACATCGTCAACACGGGCGATGTCACCTTCACCCGCATGGCGCTTGACTCACCCGCGCACTGGCTTATCTTGATTGGCTTTCTGGTCAACGCAGGCGCGCCGCCTCTGTCTGCCTGGTTGTCGGACGCCTACCCTGAGGCCTCCTGGAGCGGCACCGTGTTTCTGTCGGCTTTCACCACCAAGACAGCGGTGTATGTGTTGATTCGTGGTTTTCCGGGCACCGAATTGCTGATCTGGGTGGGTCTGTTCATGGTGTTTTACGGCATAATTTATGCGCTGCTTGAAAATGACCTGCGCCGTATCCTGTCTTACTCCATCATCAACCAGGTAGGTTTCATGATCGCCGGTATTGGCATTGGCACAGAGATGGCGCTGAATGGCGCCGCAGCCCATGCATTTGCCCACATCATTTACAAGGCGCTCCTGTTGATGTCGGCGGGTTCAGTGGTTTTGATGACGGGCAAGCGTAAGTGTTCCGAGTTGGGGGGGCTGTTTCATACCATGCCCCTGACCGCAGCGTGCGGCACGATTGGCGCATTGGCCATTTCGGCGTTTCCTCTGACATCTGGGTTTGTGTCCAAGTCCATGGTCTCCCAGGCAGCGCTTGACGGCCATTTGATGTGGGTCTGGTTGTTGTTGACGGCCGCGTCTGCCGGTGTCTTCTTGCATGCCGGCATCAAGTTCCCCTGGTTTGTGTTCTTTCAGAAAGATTCCGGTTTACGTCCGGCTGAGCCGCCGATGAGCATGCGTTGGGCAATGGTGGTCTTTTCGTTCCTCTGTATTGCGCTGGGTGTCTGGCCCGAGCCACTGTATGCGCTGCTGCCTTACGCCGTGAACTTTGTGCCGTACACCGGTGCCCATGTGGTGACGCAGTTGCAATTGCTGCTCTTCTCCGGCCTGGCATTTTTTGTGTTGCTGCCTTACCTGAAGCGCACCTTGACCATCACCCTAGATGCCGACTGGGTCTGGCGCTTGTTGTTGCCAGCCTTGTTACGTAATGTAGGTCTGCCGTTGACCAAGGCGTGGCACATGCTGGTGCATGCTGCCTATGTGCTGATCACGGAGTCGACCGCACTGGTGCTTTACCAGCACCGCCAGGACGGCCGGTTTGCGCGCACTTGGTCAACGAGAAGTATGGCGCTTTGGGTGCTGGTGTTGCTTCTGGGGTTCCTCGTTATTTACTATCTTTGAATTCGGCAGGTAGGTCCACGCCGGACGTAAAAAAACCACCCGAAGGTGGCTTTTTTGAATCAACCAAAAGTTGATTACTTAGAAGCAGCAGCTTTGGCAGCTTCAGCAGCAGCGTCAACAGCCTTGTTGGCAGCAGCGCCGACAGCGTCAACAGCAGAAGCAGCAGCTTCAGCCATGGCTGGTGCAACAGCAGAAGCAGCGGCTTCAGCAGCAGAAGCAACAGCAGCAGGTGCTTCAACCACAGCAGGTGCTGGTGCAGGAGCTTCTTCTTTTTTACCACAAGCGGCCAGAGCAGCAGCAGCAATCACAGCGATCAAAACGAGAGATTTATTCATTTGAATTACCCAGTATAAAAAATTGACAATTTCCGGAAATTGTTTTGCGGTCACCCACAAAGACCAAGTAAACAAATGTTTAAGTTGTTCACTCAGCCCGTCATTATAGGGTCTGCCCTTATGGTTTTTACGCTTGACTGCCCAAAGGTGTTGTGCGTAAACATCGATGAGACGCGTGCAATTGCCAAGTAAATCAACGCATTGGGCTGGTCAACCCGGTAGCACCCACCCGGATTCAGCCCAAGAAACCAGCAACTCAAAGGCTTGGGCGCTGAGCTGGCCAACTTCATCGGCAGATAGTTGGCGTCCGTTGGCGAGGGCGCGCATCAAGCCGGCATCACGGCCAGAAGCGGTAAAGCTCTCGCCATTGATAAAAATGTGTTGCGCATCAAACATCATGCGGGTGCGCCGATCCAGCCGACAGCCCGTTTGATTGAGCAACTCCGCCAGCCCATCCGTGGGCTCTACGCCTTCAAACCACACGCTGGGCTTGGGCTCGGTCATGTATTCACCAAAACCACGCCCAAATGCTTGATCGTCCGCCAATGCGTCACGCAAGGCATCTTTAGCAAATTCAAGCATTCTGGATGGAATTTCTGCGGGTTGCGCGACCGCCATCTGGTCGGGATCCTGGTACAAAGTCAACCCCACTGCCTCTTCTGCATCTTCAGCCAGGCGCTGTAGCAGCTCCCGCGCCACTTCGGCACGATTGGGAATGCGAAATCCAATTGAATAGGTCATGCACTCTCCCTCGGCAATGCCATCATGGGCATAGAGCGGCGGCAGGTAAAGCATGTCGCCAGGCTCCAATAGGTACTCTTCTTCAGGCTCGAAGTTGGCCAGGATTTTTAAAGGTACATCAGGCTGCAAACTCAAGTCTTTCTGGCGGCCAATGCGCCAACGCCTCTTGCCGTGCGCCTGCAACAAAAATACGTCGTAGCTGTCGTAGTGCGGCCCAACACCACCTTGGTCTGTGGCGTAGCTGATCATCAAGTCATCCAGTCGCGCATCGGGCACAAAGCGAAACTGATTCATCAGCGCGTGCACCGCGTCATGGTGCAGGTCAACGCCCTGCAACAACATCGTCCAGCCGGGCTGCTTGAGTGGCGGCAAGGCACGCCGCTCAAACGGACCATGCTTGAAGTGCCAACCGGCCGTTGCACTAGGTGTCTGAATCACCATGCGGGTTTGCACATCTTCACTGGCGGCCAACTCAAACAACTCAGCGCGATCCAGCAGGGGCTTGAAATCGGGAATGGCCTGGCGCACCAACAATGGCTTTTTCTGCCAGTGCGTATTCATGAACTGTTGCGGGCTCAAGCCCCCCAGCAAGGGCAGCGGTTGGGTGATGTCCATCAATTTCTCCAGTGGTTTTTTGGTCTGCGACAATTATCAAATGGAAATTACTCAACAATGCGTGGTGGCTTTAACCTGGACGCTCAAAGACACTTTGGGCGAAACATTAGACGTGCTCGATGAACCAGTGGAGTTTTTGGTCGGTGGTGACGATCTGTTTGATGTGATTGAGGCCGCCCTGCAAGGCCACAGCGTCGGTGCCACCATCAACCTGCACATCGAACCAGAGCAAGGCTTTGGCGACTTCAACGACCAATTGATTTTTCTGGAGCCGCGCGAACTCTTTCCGCCGGAGCTGGAAGAAGGCATGACATTTGAGGGCACGGCCTTGCCCGCAGGTTGCAACGCTGACATGCCGCAAGACGCGCTCTACACCGTGACCGATCTCTACCCCGAGCACGTGGTGCTGGACGGCAACCACCCCTTGGCAGGGATCGCGCTGAACTTAACCTTGCAAGTCAGAGCAGTGCGCGAGGCCACCGAAGAAGAAATTGGCTGCGGCAGCGCAGGCACCGGTTTTTTCAAGGTCACGCCGATGCACAACATGGCACCGGGCAACGATTTGCTGCAATAACCGCACTGCTTCATATCCGCCCGTGCGCTGCTGAAGCCACGGGCTCAAGATTTTCCGGTAGAGCCGTAGCCGCCCTCCCCGCGCTCGCTGGCTGGAAATTCTGTCACCACATTGAACTGAGCCTGAACCACAGGCACGATCACCAACTGGGCGATGCGCTCCATGGGCGCAATGGTGAAGGCCACATCGCTGCGGTTCCAGGCACTCACCATCAGTTGCCCTTGGTAATCACTGTCAATCAGGCCCACCAAGTTACCCAACACAATGCCGTGCTTGTGACCCAAACCGGAGCGCGGCAAGATCATGGCGGCAAAGCCCGGATCATTCAGGTAGATAGCGATCCCAGTAGGTATCAGTTGCCAGGCATTGGGCTGCAAGGTCAGGGGCGCGTCCAGACAGGCACGCAGGTCCAGCCCGGCACTGCCTGGCGTGGCGTAAGCAGGCAATTGAGTTGCCATGCGCGGGTCAATGATCTTCACGTCAATATTCATCATTATTAGACTCCTGCCCTTATTCTTTGAGCGATATCAGCTATTAATTTGCGAGCAAGCGAAAGTTTTGAGTCACGAGATAGCTCGCGCGCACCAGCCTCATCAACCAGCAGCAAAGCATTGTCATCCTGACCAAAGGTGTCCGGCCCGATGTTGCCCACCAGCAGCGGTACGCCTTTGCGCAAACGCTTGGCTTGGGCGTTGGCGAGCAAATCATGACTTTCAGCGGCAAAACCTACACAGTAAAGCGCACGACTCTTGCCACGCTCCGATTGCGCCACGGCGGCCAAAATGTCCGGGTTTTCGACAAAATGCAAGCTTGGGGGCAGGCCACTGCCGTCTTTCTTGATCTTGCGCTCAGAGGTCGATTCCGGTCGCCAGTCTGCCACCGCCGATGTAGCTATAAAAATAGTAGCTTTCGGCGTCTTATCCATAACGGATTCAAACATATTTAGTGCAGATTTCACATTCACACGCAGGACACCGCGCGGGGTTGGCAAGCTCACTGGGCCTGCCACCAGAGTCACATCAGCGCCCGCCTCGCGGGCTGCGCGGGCAATGGCAAACCCCATCTTGCCACTGGACAGGTTGGTGATGCCCCGCACCGGGTCTATTGCCTCAAAGGTGGGCCCGGCCGTGACAAGTACATGCTGACCACGAAGCACTTTGGGCTGAAAAAATGAAATCACCTCATCCAGAATTTCGACCGGCTCCAGCATGCGACCATCACCAGTTTCTCCGCAGGCCTGATCGCCAGAACCCACACCCAAAACGTGCGCACCATCCAGCGCCACTTGGGTCAAATTGCGCTGCGTGGCGGGGTGCTGCCACATTTCGCGATTCATGGCCGGTGCAATTAACAACGGCACCTTGATGACGGGTCTCGCCAGACACATCAAGCTTAACAAATCGTCAGCCAACCCATGCGCCAGTTTGGCGATCACATCCGCACTGGCTGGGGCAATGAGACAAGCATCCGCCTGACGAGTGAGGTTAATGTGCGCCATGTTGTTGGGCGCACGTTCGTCCCATTGCGACCCAAACACCGGGCGTTGGCTCAGCGCCTGCATGGTCACCGGGGTCATGAACTGCTCAGCGGCGGCGCTCATCACCACTTGAACTGTGGCACCAGCCTTGATCAGCAGTCGACACAACTCGGCTGATTTGTAACAGGCTATGCCCCCGCTCAGGGCTAAAACAATGTGTTTTCCAGCAAGATCTTTCATCCGCCGCAATGTAACAGAGCGCAAAACCGCGCTTGGAAGCGACAGGTCAAGGCCCCTATAATCCACTTTTACCAGCTCCCTGAGCGTGCAAGCTCACTCTGACATGACCAAATTTGTCTTCGTCACCGGCGGTGTGGTGTCTTCCCTGGGTAAGGGAATCGCCTCAGCCTCCCTCGCCGCGATCTTAGAATCGCGCGGCCTCAAAGTCACTTTGATCAAGCTTGATCCTTATTTGAATGTTGACCCGGGAACGATGTCGCCGTTCCAGCACGGCGAGGTCTTTGTGACCGACGACGGTGCCGAAACCGACCTCGATTTGGGCCACTACGAGCGTTTCATTGAAACGCGCATGAAAAAGGCCAACAACTTCACCACCGGCCAAATCTACAAAAGCGTGCTTGAAAAAGAACGCCGCGGTGACTATTTGGGGAAAACGGTGCAGGTGATTCCCCATGTCACCAATGAAATCCAGGACTTCATCAAGCGCGGCGCGGGCTTTGACACCGCAGAAGCCGTGGATGTGGCCATTGTTGAAATTGGTGGCACGGTGGGTGACATTGAGTCGCTGCCGTTTTTGGAAGCGGTGCGCCAGCTCAGTCTGCAGCTTGGCCCCAACAACAGCGCCTTTGTGCATTTGAGTTATGTGCCGTGGATTGCGGCGGCTGGCGAACTCAAAACCAAACCGACCCAACACACTGCAAAACAACTGCGCGAAATCGGTATCCAGGCCGACGCACTGCTGTGCCGTGCAGATCGACCGATCCCTGAGGAAGAGCGGCAAAAAATCTCGCTGTTTTCAAACGTGCCTTTGTGGGGCGTGATCTCCATGTGGGACGTAGACACCATCTACAAAGTGCCACGCATGTTGCATGAGCAGGGCTTGGATGGCTTGATTTGCGACAAACTGCGTCTGAACACGCCACCTGCCAACCTGAAGCGCTGGGACGACCTGGTGTATGAGACAGCCCATCCGCAAGGCGATGTGAACATCGTCATGGTGGGCAAATATGTGGAATTGAGCGACAGCTACAAGTCCTTGAACGAGGCTTTGCGCCATGCCGGCATGAAAAATCATGTGCGGGTCAAAATTAACTACATTGATTCTGAAACCATCACACCCGACAACGTGGCACAGTTGGCCAAGTTTGATGCCATTTTGGTACCTGGCGGCTTTGGCATTCGTGGCGTAGAGGGCAAAATTTGCGCCGCTCAGTTTGCCCGCGAAAACAAAGTGCCTTATTTAGGCATTTGTTTGGGCATGCAAGTGGCCACCATTGAATTCGCACGCCATGTGGCGGGTCTGAAGAACGCAAACAGCACTGAGTTTGACCCAAACAGCCCTAATCCGGTGATCGCTCTGATCACCGAATGGAAGGATGAAGACGGCACCATCAAAACCCGCAGCGAAGACTCCGACCTAGGTGGCACGATGCGACTTGGCGCGCAAAGTTCTGACGTTGAACAGGGCACACTGGCACACAAAATTTATGGTGATGTCGTCACCGAGCGCCATCGCCATCGTTATGAGGCCAACGTGCATTTCCTTGACACACTGCGTAGCGCAGGTTTGGTCATTTCGGCTCGCACCCAACGCGAACACCTGACAGAAATTGTGGAGCTGCCACAAGACGTGCATCCCTGGTTTGTTGGTGTGCAGTTTCACCCTGAATTCAAGTCCACGCCATGGGCGGGGCACCCGCTGTTCAACGCGTTCATTCGCGCAGCTTTAGACCACAAAAAGCCAGCAACGACTGTGAAGGCGGTGGCCTGATGAAACTGTGTGGTTTTGAGATTGGCTTGCACCAGCCGTTTTTTCTGATTGCAGGGCCCTGTGTGATTGAGTCCGAGCAGTTGCAAATGGACACCGCAGGCACCCTGAAAGAGATCACCCAGAGCTTGGGCATTCCGTTCATTTTCAAGAGCAGCTTTGACAAAGCCAACCGCTCCAGCGGCAGCACATTTCGTGGCCCCGGCATTGACAAAGGGTTGGAGATATTAGCCAAGGTCAAACGTGAGCTCGGTCTACCTATCTTGACCGACATCCACTCAGAAGACCAGATTGTCCAAGTGGCCTCGGTGGTTGATGTGTTGCAAACCCCGGCTTTTTTGTGTCGGCAAACAGACTTCATCCGCGCTGTGGCGCAATCTGGCAAACCCGTCAACATCAAAAAAGGGCAGTTTCTGGCGCCAAGGGACATGAAGAATGTGATTGACAAAGCGCGTGCCGCCGCTCGTGAAAAAGGCCTGAATGAAGACAACTTCATGGCCTGTGAACGCGGTGCCAGCTTTGGTTACAACAACCTGGTGAGCGACATGCGCTCTCTGGCCATCATGCGCGACACTGGCGCACCTGTGGTGTTTGATGCCACGCATTCAGTTCAACTGCCCGGCGGCCAAGGCACCAGCAGTGGTGGCCAACGCGAGATGGTGCCAGTGCTGGCCCGTGCGGCCGTTGCCGTTGGCGTGGCGGGGCTCTTCATGGAAACCCACCCTGATCCATCCAAAGCCATGAGTGATGGCCCCAACGCGGTGCCTCTGAAACACATGAAAGCGTTGCTGGAAACCTTGCTGGCATTGGACCAGGTCACCAAGCGGCAAGGTTATCTGGAAGAAAATTTTTCTGCCTAATCGTCGTAACCTGACCGTATTAATTTTCCTTTGTTTTTTTAACTGAAAGAAACCAATGAGTGCAATCGTAGACATCGTAGGACGTGAAATTCTGGACTCTCGCGGCAACCCTACCGTAGAGTGTGATGTATTGTTGGAATCAGGCACCATGGGGCGCGCCGCAGTGCCTTCCGGTGCTTCTACTGGCAGCCGTGAAGCCATTGAGTTGCGTGATGGCGATAAAAGTCGCTACCTCGGCAAAGGCGTGCTGAAAGCGGTTGAACACATCAACACAGAAATCTCTGAAGCAGTGCTTGGCCTGGACGCATCTGAGCAAGCCTTCCTGGACAAAACATTGATCGACCTCGACGGCACAGAGAACAAAGGCCGCCTCGGTGCCAACGCCATGTTGGCGGTATCCATGGCTGTGGCCCGCGCTGCGGCGGAAGAATCTGGCTTGCCGCTGTACCGCTACTTCGGCGGCATGGGTGGTATGCAGTTGCCCGTGCCCATGATGAACGTTATCAACGGTGGTGCCCACGCCAATAACAGCCTGGATTTGCAAGAATTCATGATCATTCCCGTGGGAGCGCCCAGTTTCCGGGAAGCTTTGCGCTACGGTGCCGAAGTGTTCCACGCCTTGAAGAAAATTATTGACGAAAAAGGCATGAGCACAGCTGTGGGCGATGAAGGTGGCTTCACCCCAAGCGTGGAAAACCATGAAGCCGCCATTCAACTGATCCTGCAAGCCGTTGACAAAGCGGGTTTTATTGCCGGTGAGCACATCGCCATTGGTTTGGATTGCGCCGCAAGCGAGTTTTACAAAGATGGCAAGTACCACCTCAAAGGCGAAGGCCTGGTGCTAGATGCACAACAATGGACCGATATGCTTGCGACTTGGGTAGACAAATACCCGATCATCAGCATCGAAGACGGCATGGCTGAAAACGACTGGGATGGCTGGAAAATTTTGACTGACCGCCTGGGCAAACAAGTTCAAATTGTTGGCGATGACCTGTTCGTCACCAACACAAAAATCTTCAAGGAAGGCATCGACAAAGGGATTGCCAACTCCATTCTGATCAAGATCAACCAAATTGGCACTTTGACAGAAACCTTTGCCTGCATCGAAATGGCCAAGCGTGCGGGGTACACCGCAGTCATCAGCCACCGCTCGGGTGAAACGGAAGACTCGACCATTGCCGACATCGCAGTTGGCACCAATGCGGGGCAAATCAAGACTGGTTCGTTGAGCCGCTCCGATCGCATGGCCAAGTACAACCAGCTGTTGCGCATCGAAGAAGACTTGGGTGACGTGGCAACTTACCCTGGGCGGGCAGCCTTCTACAACCTTCGCTAACTGGGTGCCATGGGCCAACGTACCGTCTCGCTTGCCCTGATTGCCCTGCTCGTGATTCTTCACGGGCAACTGTGGTTTGGGCGAGGCAGCTTGGCCAGCGTGGCAAACCTGCGTGCTCAACTCTCTGAACAAATCCAGCACAACAACCTGGCGCAGTTGGCCAACAATCAGCTCGCTGCCGAGGTACGAGACCTCAAGGAAGGGCTGGAAATGATTGAGGAAAAGGCGCGCATGGAGCTTGGAATGGTCAAGACCAACGAAATCTACGTTCAGATCGCCCGCGGGGTCAACTGAGAATTCCACGGTGTCGCATAGCGCTTTTTTTTAGAACTAGACTGTTCAAGCGCTGTCAATTTGCGCTGGCAAGCCTACAATATTTATGTCTGCTGCGTGCATCGGGCTTTATATTTCCTTGAACCAATGCTCATAGAGCCCGGGCTTGGAACATCGTGATGTTGGCGTGATCATCTCGCGTTAGATGAACCCAAAACATCCACTGACCTCGCCCACCTGAATCCCGGTTCAGGATGCCGGTTCGGTGGCGTGGCAGACACCCTCTACCCTAACCCGATGCAATTTGAAATCACGCTGCTTCTTGAGCTGGCACTTCTTGGACTTTGCTCCGGGTTTTTAGCCGGCCTACTTGGTATAGGCGGTGGCATGGTCATGGTGCCGTTCATTACCGTCATATTGTCCGAACGCGGTGTCGGTGGCGAACTCTCGGTAAAGATGGCTATTGCCACATCCATGGCAACCATCGTGTTCACGTCGATTTCCAGCGTACGCGCTCACCATAAGCGCGGCGCGGTTCGCTGGGATCTGGTAAAAAGCTTCGCTCCTGGCATCGTGGTTGGTGCAGCCATCGCCAGCATGGGTGTATTTGCTGCGCTTAAAGGGTCGTCATTGGCCTTGTTTTTTGCACTGTTTGTCGGTTTTTCGGCCACACAAATGTTCCTAGACAAAAAACCAGCGGCGAGTCGGCAAATCCCGGGCGGGGCTGGCCTGATGGGAGCTGGCGGTGTAATCGGATTTATTTCAGGATTGGTTGGGGCAGGAGGAGGTTTTATCAGCGTGCCCTTCATGACCTGGTGCAATGTGGCGATTCATCGTGCTGTGGCAACCTCGGCAGCATTGGGCTTCCCGATTGCACTAGCCAACGCCGTGGGCTATGTCTTGAGCGGTAGCCACCTTGCGGACTTACCACCCTACTCTCTGGGCTATATTTGGCTACCCGGACTTGCGGTGATTGCAAGTTGCAGCATTTTTACAGCACCGGTCGGGGCATCTGCTGCGCACAAACTACCAGTTAAGCGACTTAAAAGAGTGTTTGCCAGTATTTTGTACCTGCTCGCAGCGTATATGTTGTACCGGGGCTTGGCAATCCGGTAGCGTGCTTCCAAAGACAATGCACAACGTAAAAGGGCTTGATCAAACTTGACCAAGCCCTTGAATTTTGGTGGGATGTGCGGGGGTCGAACCCACGACAAACGGATTAAAAGTCCGAAATGATAGGTTATCTTAGATAATCTCAGACTGTCACCAACAAATTAAGTCATTGATTTATATAGAAACATAGTCTAAACTAGTCCGTAAGCGTCTAACTTCATTCAGACCTAAACTGTCACCAGACTGTCACCGTGACAGTTTGGCGCTACATACGGACTAGAGCAATGCCTGAAAAACTGTCACCAAAAACCCCGGGGCAAGTCATCAACGATTTGACACCTGGAGCGTTTGCCAAACTTGGCAAGGTGTCCCCTGCCGGGTCACTTGAGGCGCGTCGTCTTGCGGCTGGTGTTGCACTATATTGGCGCGTCACAATCAACGGCAAGACTGAGCGCACCCCTATCGGCGCATACGACTCAAGCGCACCACCACTGAGCCTGAAGCCCACCAACAAGGGTTACAGCATCAGTGCCGCCATCCGTGCCGCTGAAAGTTTGGCGCAGAAACACCGCGACAACCTTGCTATCGGTGGCTACCGTGGCTTGGTCGACGCTGAAGCAGAGTCTGTGCGCATTGCAGCCCAAGCGCAGGAACAAACACTTCGCGCTGCTGAGGCGGCAACATTGGCAGCGGCACAGTACACACTGAAGAACCTGTTGGTTCACTATTGCGACTACCTAGAGGGGCTTGGGCGCAGATCACACAGTGATGCACGCTCGATATTTCAACTCCATGTTGTAGATGCGTGGCCGCACATAGCGATGCTGCCAGCCAACACCGTGACTGGTGAACAGATTGCAGACATGATGCGCAAGGTCATCGAAAATGGCAAAGCCCGCACCGCAAACAAGCTGCGCAGCTACATCAGGGCTGCATATCAAGTGGCGTTGGCCGCAAGATCAAAGGCATCTATTCCGCTGCACTTCAAAGCCTACAACGTGCGGTCAAACCCCGGCGCAGACACAGTGCCAGACGAATCTGCAAACAAGGCCGACAAAAACCCACTTAGCGCCGATGAACTCCGCGCCTACTGGCAAGTCATCAAGCCCATGCCCGGGTTCATTGGTGCAGTGCTGCGCCTGCACTTGCTTACTGGTGGGCAGCGCATCGAACAACTGTGCTGTTTGCTGACTGCGAATGTCGCATCAGACACCATCACATTGTTTGACGGAAAAGGCAGGCCCGGCAAGGCACCCAGACCGCACACAGTACCCCTCATTCCCGCCGCCGCCGCTGCTCTAAGCGAATGCAATCCAAAAGGCGCATACGCCATTTCAACGGATGGCGGCAAGACGCACTTGAGCGCTATCACCTTGAGCCATTGGGCCGTGGCCGCTGCTAGTGATATGCAGGGGTTCCAAACAAAACGCATCAGGTCTGGCGTCGAAACCCTGCTGGCATCAAAGCGCATCAGTTCTGACATTCGCGGTCGTTTGCAGAGTCACGGCATCGCAGGCGTCCAAGCTCGCCACTATGACGGCCACGACTACTTAGACGAAAAGCGTCACGCACTTGAAACCATGTTCAATCTGCTGGAGGGCAAGCCTGTCAAGGCTGGAAAAGTGGTGCGCCTCAAGGCTGCGTAGTCTGACACTTTCCGCAGATCGGCTGAACCAACCCTATTTAACCGACATAACCGATTCTGGCGATGTCTCTGCGCCATTTATCAGAGACAACAAAGGCGGCAATGCCAGTGCTACTACCGCTGGCATTGCCTGACCACAAACTTGAAAGTGACTTCAAAATCATGGCTATCAAAAGTGTATCAAGCGAATTCAAACCCGGCTTCACCTTGGGCTGCAACGGGCATATTCCAGCGCCAGCAGATCGCATTTCAATGGGCATACCTCAGATGCACGCCCTGATGACTGTATTAATAGGTGAGCGTGACTTCAACGGTCACGTAATGGAGGAACTGCTAGGGCTGGCGTTTGCGCTATCACGCAGCATCCACGAAGCTCAAGAGGAACTTTCTTTTGAACGATTGGCAAAGTTCAATAGTGAACAGGCCAAGGCCGCATAAATACCACCACTGGTGCTGCTGTCGTAGGCTACTAATTGCGATATTGCGGCACCAGCACCAGATATTCACCAACTTGGACAACCGTAGAAAAATACATACTTGCACGGACTTATTTTTTCCTGTATGATTCACGCATTGCAACCGACGCATGGATTATTTAGGCTTTCGCCTGAATAAGCACGTCCAAAACACAGCCACCCTGACCCGGTGGCTTTTTTTTCGTCCAAATTTAACTAGGAGCAATATCAGACACCAAAAACAATAGCAACAACCCGAACCAACAAGCCGCATTCATTGCGGTTTTTTTTCGCCTATGCCCTGCCAGCAATTACTGCTGTCGGGGCTTTTTTATTGGACAAACACCATGAAAACACCTGAAGAAATATCCCTGCTTCGACTGCAACAAGTCATTACCAAAACCGGACTGCCCCGTTCAAGCGTGTATGCGCTGATCGCACAAGGCGCTTTCCCTAAACCTGTCCAACTATCTGCGAAAGCTGTTGCATGGAAATCAAACGCCATTGATAGCTGGATTAACTCTCGCGTCAGCAAATGCGCTGCCTGATTAACTTTTCGGAACACACCAACATGAACATGAAAACCCCTGAAGGCTTCGCCGCTGAAGTGCGTATTGAGATCGCCCATCACTTCCCAGATTTATATAGCCACCCTGATGGTTATGAAATTTGCTATGACCGCTTTAATGCAAAACTTTGCGTGTCGCTGGACGAGTTCAATGATGTTGGTGTGCCAATTGGCACTGACGGTCTGATTGAACTCGGACTGAAGATGATCGCACTGGGTCACGAGATCAATACCGCCCGGGCGCTGAAAGAGGTGGCCTAAATGGTGGCCGCTACTTCAGCAACCCCGGCAAGTGATGATTTGACACTTATCGCAGATCGGCCTGACCAGACCGTCAAAAGCGATGAAACCGATTGCGCCATCAGCAACGAGCAGTTTTTGACTGCGGTATTCACAGACCTGTTGCCCGGTGAAAGTCCGATGCTGGTCACTGTGCATGGCGCTATCAATGACAAGACCATCTGGCCTGCTGGTCAGGCGCTGGTCGAGGCCATTGGCGCAGGCAACGCGCAGGCCAACAACTATTTCACGTTGTCGACCTTTCTGCCCAAGGGCAAAAGCTACCGCCGCCGCAAAGAGCAGTTCAGCCGCGCCTATGGCGTGATGCTGGATGATGTCGGCACCAAGGCGCTACCACGCAGCCGACTGGACGCCTGCCCACCTAGCTACATGGTGCAGACCAGCGACGGCAACTATCAGGCCGCGTACCTGTTCGGCACACCCAGCGACGACCTGAAAGCTGTCGAGGCACTGCAAGAGGCGCTGGTCGAGGCTGGAATGTGTGACCCGGGCGCAAAAGGGCCAGCCTCACGGCTTGGTCGTCTGCCAGTGGGCATCAATGCCAAGTACGACCCGCCACATCAGTGCAGGCTGGTCGAGTGGCACCCCGATCGCCGCTACAGCATCGAAGACATTGTTGATCGGCTGGAACTGACACCACCCAAGCCAAAAGGCCGCGCCAGCACCCGCAAGACATCAGGCGCAGGGCAGAAAACGGCTGGCGCTGACGATGGCGTCTACACACCCCGACCTGACGAAAACGAGGTCGTCACAGCGCTGAAAACACGGGGTTTGTACAAAGCACCTTTAGGCAGCGGCAAACACGACATCACCTGTCCGTGGGCCGCTGAACACAGCGATGGTGTCGACCACGGAAGCTGCTATTTTGAGCCAAGCGACATCAGCCCCATTGGTGGCTACAAGTGCCTGCACTCGCATGGCGACCAGAAGCGCATCAGGGCGCTGCTGGATTACTTGGAGATCACCGTCAGTGCTGCCAAGCACAAGCCGACCATCACGGTGTCTGCTGGCGAACTGCATCGCATCGCTGACGCTGCGGAACTCGAACTGGCAAAAACCAAGCGCTATTACCAGCGTGGCGGTCTGATTGTCAGCGTCACCACTGACCCCGAGGTCAGCGAAACAAGCATCAGGCCACTGTCGCAGCCAGCGCTGCTGCGGGCGTTGTCTGGCGTGGCTGTGTGGATGCGCTACGACGCAAGGTCTGAAGATTTTGTCGTCAGCGACCCGCCTGCACGCCACGTCGCGGTGCTGTTTGACAGTGAAAGTTATGCACATCTACCAGCACTCGCAGGCATCGCCCGCCAGCCTCATTTGAGGCCCGATGGCACCTTGGTTACTGTGGCTGGATTTGATTCGCCCACGGGTCTGTTTGGCGTGTTTGATGCGCGTTTGTTCAACGTGCCAGACCACCCAAGCCGCGAAGATGCGATGCGGGCGCTGGTCGAACTTCGCGTGTTGCTGGATGAATTCGCCTTCGCCAACGGGCATGATGAATCGGCGGCATTGGCGGCAATGCTGACCGCCGCCATCAGACCGAGCCTGCCGACTGCGCCGATGTTCCACGTCAAGGCACCGCAGATCGCCAGCGGCAAGTCGTACCTGTGCGGCATCATCGCTGCGTTTGCCAGCCCCACATCGCCGTCAGCCATTGGTTTTCCTGCATCCGATG
Organism: Rhodoferax sp.; assembly: GCF_028688795.1. Classification (GTDB taxonomy): domain Bacteria; phylum Pseudomonadota; class Gammaproteobacteria; order Burkholderiales; family Burkholderiaceae_C; genus Rhodoferax. The sequence continues at coordinate 155,412 of NZ_JAQTXM010000002.1, forward strand.
AGGAGTGCCAGAAACAACTACTGGCGCTGCTCATGGCGGCACCGGGCTGTGTGATGTTTGACAACCTGACGACCGATTTGATTCCGTACAAATCGCTGTGCAGTGCGTTGACCGAGGAGCATCTGACCGGGCGCATTCTGGGTGTCAGCAAGACGGCCACGGTCGGCACCAGAACTCTGTTTTTGAGTTCGGGCAACAACGTCGACGCTGTGCGTGATATGGCGCGGCGCTGCGTGACCATCAACCTCGACCCCAAGTGCGAGACACCTGCCACACGCCAGTTCAAGTCTGACCCACTTCAGGCAGTGCGTGGCTGGCGTGAAAACTATGTGTCGCTGGCGCTGACCATCATCAGGGCGTGGATTGTGTCGGCTACACCAGACACACCATGCCAGCCGCTTGCCAGCTACGCACAGTGGAGTCTGTGGGTACGCCAGTCGCTGCTGTGGCTTGGTATGCCTGACCCGGCGCAGCGCGTGTTTGAGCAACTTGCCAACGACCCAGACCGCGAAACCTTGGGCCAGCTACTGCATGGCTGGAACCGGGCATTTGGCGACAAGCCCACCGCCGTCCGTGACGCTGTTACTTATGCGCTATTCAGCGACAACGACTTCAGCCAGACGCTGCATGAGATCGCAGAGGAGCGTGGCGAGATCAATCGCCGCCGCCTTGGGCGCTGGGTGTCACGGCATCAGGGCCGCATCGTTGACGGCATGAAGTTTGAACGTGCATCTGGCACGACATCAGTCGAGCGCTGGTTTGTGAAATCGGATTTGACGGCCAGCGCCAGCCAGCCTGCGGAAAGTGACGAACTCACTGAAGCAGAGATTGACGACTTCGTCTGAGCAATCGGTTATGTCGCTTTTAACGGTCTGCGTCAGCCGACCTGCGCAAAGTGTCAATTCAATATTTTCAAAGGAAAACATCATGCCCACAGTAGGAACACAACCCGTTCGCACCCGCCACCAGTACCGGGACATCGCACTTGAGGATGACCTGGAGTTCATGGACGAACTCGCAGATCGCTGCGCAGTAAGTCTGGGCGACCTGATCGCACTGCGCCATGTACGGGCGCTGGAAGTGCGCAACAGCTTTGCACAAGAGGATGGCGACTACCGCGACGAACACATCGCTGGCGTCTGTGCAGCCCTTGACGGCATCGCCGTCGCACTCCATCAACTTTCCGACAAATAAAGGAACACCCCCATGAAGATTTATTCAATGGATGAACTGCTGGCGCTGCCACCAATCGACCAGATCGCAGATTTATTGCGCACTGCTGCAAAGGCTATCGACGCTGGCGCACCTGAATGTGCTGCTTGGAGATTGGCCGATGCCAGCTACCTCCTGCGCCGCCGCTTGACCCGGCTCGGCTGCGTTGACGTATGCGGCATCGCCGAACCCACCGGGCGTGGTGCGCTGCTTGGGGGCAAACCATGACACCGATTCAAGCTAAACGCGACCAAATCAGGCGGCAACTTGAAAACGCAGGCGTTGAGGTTGTCGAATCCAAATCCGGCGCTATTACGTTGCACCGAGGCCAGCGCACCATCAAAGTTTGCAGCCTTGAATTTGTCGACAGCGCAGACCTGCGGGCTTTGGCCGCATTGCCACCCATGACACCGGGACGCTGGCGTGTGTAGCGCACCACACCCAGCATGGTCCTGCGCACCGTGACCGCAGGCCACCCCTATTCATTCACACCATCACTTTTTAAAGGACTTTTTATGTACCAAGCAAATCAAATCATGGGCGTGCCGGCCAGCGTGTTGACGCAGATGTCAACCAAACCCGGCGCATCACCTGAACTCAAATTCATGGCTGCACTTGCTGCCAACAGCACACGCATCCATGCCGACCGTGTTCGCATCGTTCAAAACGAACGACTACGGCAAACCAAGTTATCGGCATCCATTGCCGACCACGCACCCGAAGCCGACACCGTTCGCCGCCTTCGTGTCGCACAACTCAACGCAACTTCACTTTAACTTTTAAGGACACACCATCATGAACAGCATCTACGAAAACACCATCTACCGCACCGCTTTTGATACCGAACAAGCGCTTCACGCCAAGGTTGACGAACTGCGGGCGCTGGAAGGCACACAGCGCGTTGCGCTTGGGCAATGGACTCAGCCGACGCAAAGTCAAAAGTCAGCATTCGACAAGGCGATGCAGGCGCTGAACGGCAACCCTGCCACCGAAACCCGCGATGCGGATTTGAAGGCACTGCAACAGGCGCACATTGCGACCAAGCAAGCCCTTGATGCGGTAGCGCGTGGCCTGCCTGAAGCACACCACCAAGTCGGTCGTATGCGCGACAAGTTGACCATCGAGCGCATGACGCAAGCCGATGTGAAGAAAGCCATCAAGCGCAGCCTGAGCGCAGCGCGTGAACTGTTGGAAGCCGACAAAGCAATGAATGCTCTGTGTGACGACCTTTCACGCTCAGGCTTCGCCACCGGGCAGAACGAGCGAGACATCTATGTGATTGCCAACCCTGATGCACTTGCTGTTTGGGCTGACGGTCTGGAGTCGATGCAGGGCTAAAGCATGGATCGATAGCCCCACCCCACGGGGCTATCAAAACTATAGCACGTCATGCCGTAAACCATCTAGTCAGGTTCACTCTAACCAACATGGACAAATTCCACATTATGAAGACCTATAAACAACCCAAATTGACGCATTTCAGAGCAATGGCTGACCTCAACAAACTACGGCTTCAGCCACCTGCTGCACTGAGCATGGCGCAGCAGTTTGTCTGGCATCAGACCGTCGACAACCTGCCAGACGACTGGTTTGCAGCAGAGCAGATTCCCATGCTGACAGCATATTGCGGCCATGTCGCACGCGCTGCGCAAATTGAAGCCGCATTGTCTGGTCTTGACCCGCTGGATGACCTCCCCGAGTTTGACAAGTTAACCAAGCTGGCAGCGGGCGAATCAGCAAAAATTGCCATGTTTGCCCGTTCCATGCGCCTGACCCAGCAGAGCAGACTAAAGGCTGAAACTGCGTCATCGCGTGGTGCTGGCGCTGCCAGTGCTGCTGCCATTGGTCGACCTTGGGATGGTGCCAGCTTCGACAACGAGCTCTTAGCATGACCGTCGCAGAGTTAACCCAAAAGCACAATGCCGTGGTTGAGTACCTGCGCCAGTTGGAACAGCAACGCATTGATGAAAATGCCGCCATGCAAGACGACATCGATGCTCTGCTGGCGCGTGTCTCTGAACTTGAATCACGCCTGAGTGAAATCGAGTGACCCCACCGGGGCTATCAAAACTATAGCAAACACAGACATCAGAAACCACGCTATACCGCACGCGCAGAATAAAACCCCTATTGAGGATTAATCAAGATGGCTAAAACTACGCATGGTGGCTACCGACCCGGCGCAGGCAGACCCCGTGGCGCTTTAAATCGACGCACAGTCGCATCAAACGCTGCTGCAAGGTCAATTCCCCACTGCACCGACCCGCTGGACTTCTTACTGGCCGTGATGCGGCATGACGGCATCCAGATGACTGTTCGGCTGGGCGCTGCGAAGGCGCTATTGCCGTACACCGAGGCACCATCACGAGCGTGATGGACTTCATCATCGACTAAAAAACATTTGTAGGGGTAGCGGCATCATCGTGCGGGCGAAGCTGGCAATTTGCTCCCGCAGTGCTTGCATTTAAGTGCTTCTTTGCGCCAGTTTAAGCGCCAGCCATCCAGTACTCTGCGCCTTGACCTTACTTCACAGCCTCAACCCATGCCCTTATGTTACCAATGGTTGTATGGAAATTATGGAGGGACTCGGCATCCAAAGTACCCTCGACATCCGAGACTCGACCGTTCAAAGCAGAGATGAACACTTCATGTTTTATGGGGTTATTTAATAGAAATGTCGTTACCAACGCTTCTGAGACAGCGGTTCGACCAGCCAACGTCCCAGCTTGCGCCTTGATGAACCTGCCCATAGACTCGTTCAAAGTTTTTTGCGCCATAACGAGTCCAAACAACGCCTCGACAGTAGCGGTTAACTCTGCAACTTCTTTAGCCAAATCTTCGACATTCATGCGCCACCCCATCAGGACACGTTAGGTGTCTCACATTGTGACCGTTACGCAATCGGTTATGTCGGTTAAATCGGTCACTGTCAGCCGATGCGCGATAAGTGTCAGAACTCACACACGCTTTTGTCGGTTCAAGAAAATCTTCTATTGAGAGTTTTCGTTTATTTTTAGCCCACCCTGCCCTGTGCATAAGTATGGGCATCAAGGCTAAAACTGTCACCAGACTGTCACCAGCGCCAGCAATGAAAAAAGCCCACTATCATTTAAATAGCAGGCTTTCCTTGTGCCGTAAGGCTTGTACTGGTGGGATGTGCGGGGGTCGAACCCACGACAAACGGATTAAAAGTCCGCTGCTCTACCAACTGAGCTAACATCCCATTTCTGCCAATCACTTCATGTTTGGCAGCTCTAAATTATAAACAATTTAATCCCATTCCCTAGCAATCTGCTGCCAATTTATTCAAAATAACACCCGCGGCACACTGACCAAAGGTAGCGGTGACTGTTACCAATGAGCCAAAGCCATGGCAATTGAGCGACCCATCACCGAAAATCCCACAAGAAGCATCGGGTGGCGCGACAAGCTCACGACTGAAGACACATGTCACGCCCATTTTTTTACCCTCACGGGGCGCTGCGTGTTCTTTTCGCAACTGATAGCGCACTTTGGCCAGCAACGGGTCATGTGTAACCTCAACCATGTCTGCCACTGTCACCAACTGGGCGTGCCGTTTACCACCAGCAGCACCCACTGCCACGTGAATGCCTTTGGATCTGATGGCCCATGCAGCGATAGCGGTTTTGGCACTGGTTTGGTCACAGGCGTCCACCACTGCATTCACACCCGCTGGCAACATGCTTGGCCAATTGTCAGGCTCAGCAAATTCCTCAAGACAAGTGACATTGCACTGGGGGAAAAAGGAATGAATCCGCTCACGCATGGCATGTATCTTGGCCAAACCAAGACTAGCCTCGGTTGCGTGAATCTGGCGATTGATGTTTGACTCCGCCACTTGGTCAAAATCAATCAGAGTTAATTGCCCTACACCACTACGGGCCAGTGATTCAGCCACCCAAGAGCCCACCCCCCCGATGCCAACAACTGCCACATGGGCATCACGAATACGTTGTGCACCATCAAGTCCAAACAGGCGTTCAACACCACCAAATCGGCGATCATCGCTCATTGGCAACAAAAGACCATGGAAAGCATGATCATTTCAACGTTGACAAGCGCTCTTTGGCTGCAACTGCAGCCTCAGATTGAGGATAGGCTTTGATGAGATCAGAAAAAGTCTTGCGCGCACTTTTGGCATCTTTAAGCTCCAATTGGCAATTGGCAATTGACAATACGGCTTCCGGCGCACGCATATGCTCAGGGTTCTTGGCAACAAGCGCGCGAAAATTCACAATGGCTTCTTTGTAACCGCGAGTGGCGTACTGCGCATTACCCAGCCAAAACAAACCTGATTCCGTGTAGCCGCTGGATGTGTATCGATTCAAAAATCCGGCAAACAGGTTTTGCGCTGCTGAAAAGTCACCTTTGCGAAACACTGCAAGCGCAGCATCAAAATCTCGTTTTTCAGCAGGTTCAGCCACAAACTCAACGCCATCAAGCTTTACGTTGATAGGCTCAAATTTTGACAGCCGTTCACTAACCACTTGCACTTGATCTTTTTGAATCCGCTGCACATTGGCGAGTTCGCGCATGAGTTGCTCATTGGTACCGCGGACGCCAGACAACTCTGTTTTCAGGAGCTCAATTTGGCGCTGCAAATCCAGCAAACTTTTGCCAAGCGACATGTTGTCGTCAGATGCCGCTTTGCGTGACGAATCAACCTCTACGCGAACAGCCTCTACGCGCTGACGTAAATCCAGAATGGCCTGACGCGCTTCGTCATCTTCAAACAAGGCCGCGCCAGCCCCTGTAACGGTCAAAAGTCCCGACAGAATGACGGCGGAAGCCCTATATAAATTCACGGTGGTGGGCTGCATTGACTTCATTGGTAGCGAATCTCAGCCCTGCGGTTCTTGGAAAAAGCGGCTTCGTCGTTACCTGCAACGGCTGGTTTTTCCTTGCCAAAACTCACTGATTCCATTTGGGTTTGCGAAACCCCAAGAATGGCAAGCGCATCACGCACAGCGTCGGCGCGTTTTTGACCCAACGCCAAGTTGTACTCTCGCCCCCCTGTTTCATCCGTATGGCCTTCAATCGCCAGTTTTCGCTCAGGATGTGCTTTGACAAACCGTGCATGCGCCGCAATCACGGATTGAAAGTCCGGCTTGATGACATAGCTGTCGTAATCGAAATACACCACTCGAGGCTCAGATGGCGCGATGGCCGATGCTGAACCAGAACCCAAATCAACTGCGGCGACACCGCTGCCTTTGACCCCAGCGCCATTCGCGCCCCCATCTGTACCAAAGACCGTCTTTGGAGCGGCATCGGTGACAGGCACGTCACCCAACGGCACAGTTGACCCGCAGGCCGACAACAAAACAACCGTACAAAAAATCAAAAAAATGTTTTTCATTTCAAAACCTTAGCATTCACTGTTTATAAAAAGGGCCCCAATCGGGCTCACGAATATCACCATTTTGTCCGTTCAGTCGCGCCTTGACCTTGCCGTCGAGCGTGCTGGTCATTAACGCTTCCCGACCCTGTTGCTGGGTGGCGTAAACCAGCAATTTACCATTGGGTGAAAAACTTGGACTTTCATCAGCCGTGGTGTCAGTGATGGCCTTCACACTCCCACCCGCCAATTCCATCACCTGCAACTTGAAAGCACCACCAGTTCTGGAAATATAGGCCATCCAACGACCGTCCGCACTGATGGCTGGAGAAATGTTGTAAGAGCCAACGAATGTGACACGCTCAACACTTTGACCAGTCACCGAAACTTTGTAAATTTGTGGCGAACCCCCACGATCACTGACAAAGTAAATACTTTGTCCATCCGGCGAAAAAACGGGCTCAGTGTCAATGCTGCTCGACTGAATCAATCGGCGCGGTTCACCACCTGATGCGTTAAGAAGAAACAATTGTGAGCCGCCATCACGACTCAAAGTTACCGCCAAAGTTTTGCCGTCCGGCGACCACGCTGGCGCACTGTTAGAACCCTTAAAGTTCGCAATCAACCTGCGTTTGCCGGAACTCACGTTGTGCACATAAACCACGGGTTTGCGCGATTCAAATGACACGTAGGCCAACTGGTTACCGTCTGGCGACCAAGCCGGAGAAATAATGGGCTCGGGGCTGGCCAGCGCAGATTGTGCGCTTTCACCATCCGCATCTGCCACCCACAACTGATAACGCTGAGCAGACTTGGTCACATAAGCAATGCGTGTCGAAAAAACACCTTTGTCACCCGTCAATTTTTCGTAAATATAGTCGGCCACACGATGCGCGGCCAAGCGGAGGTCTGATGTTGCGACGACAAAAGTTTGCCCTCCCAGGTCTTGCCCCTTGACCACGTCCCAAAGCCGAAAACGAACATCAAAACGGCCATCTGCGAGCTTGGTGACGCTGCCAGAGGCCAGCGCATCTGCGCCGGCTTGACGAAGTGCAGAAAGCTCAGGTTTGATCGTTTCATCAAACATGCCAGAAGGGGCTTTGACAGAGCGAAACTGTCCACTGCGTTCCAAGTCCGCCAAAGCGATATCGGAAATTTTTTGACTCAGGGCGTCCTGACCACGAAATGGTGCCACAGTGACGGGGACCTGAGTCAGGCCAACGCCGGTGACTTCGATTCGGAACTGGGCAAAACTAGTTTGAGCAAACAGCGCAAAAAGGCCGCAGATATAAATTTTTAAAAAAACTCGCATCATTAATTAATTTTTACACGGTGGAAGGTTGGTCAATTCAAAGGGGTTACGACAACTTCATTAGCGCATAAATTATCGCCAAGGCCTTTTTCAGCACTGACAATGTCCGTTTGCATGCGCTTTATGACACGCTGATGATTGACATCTTCACTCGATCTACTGTTTTGCCGATGCCATAGATGATAAACCTCTGTGCTGAAAAACCCATTTTTTCGACACAGGCCTAAGTGATGCAGACGCAAAACCAAATCGGCGTCTTCATGACCCCAACCTTCAAATGACTCATCGAAGCCATTAACAGCCAAAAAGTCATCTTTCCAAAGTGCAAAGTTACAACTTCGAATTTGTTTCCAGCGAAATTTCTCTTGGCACCTGCCGGGCGCCTTCGGCCAATAGACCAAGTGAGCCAATTTGTTGATGTCACCCCTGAGTCGCCAGGCAAGCCAGTCCATAAAAATAGCGCTTGTCAAATCGACTTGTCCGGAAGTAACTTGTAGCGTCAAGCTTTCACTGAGCAAAACCCGGTTGCCATTGACAAAACAACCTTTTTCCGCAAGCGCCTCATGTGCCATGACGAACCTTGGATTGGGAACGCAATCACCGTCCAGAAACACAAGGTAGTTGCCAACGCTTGACATTGCGCCAAGGTTCCGTGCCCGTGACGCAGTGAACCCTCGGTCAGGATGCCAGACGTGCTTCACAGCACAGCGAAATGTCGGTAAATTCGTCCGAAGGAACTCAACCGCTTTTACGCTGGAGCCGTCATCGGCAATCAAAATTTCATGTCGCTCGTCACACTGCGGCACCAAAGCCCTAAGCACCTGAAGCAACGCATCGACCCGGTTGTAGGTCAGCACCACAATGGAGGTTTTGATCCGCATGCTCAGAGTTCCGCCGCATTACGGGTCATCAGCCAACGCTTGGCGTAGCGGTAATAGGTGCCCTCGGCATTGGAGATGGCCAAGGCCAAGCCTAACTGGCCGTCCAAAAATCCAAGGCGCAAAACATAAGTTCTAAAAAACGCCCAAAAGCCATGACCAATGGCGCCGTAAAGCGTGGCACCTTTGCCCTTCATATGCATGGCTTGTGCACCTGCAGTGGAATACCGGTTGACCTTGTCCAGCACAGATTCAAAGTCGGGGAAACTCAAATGTAATAACGGTGAATTCAAAGCGCCAACCGCGCCTTGCACCACCAATTTCTCGTGAACCAGGTCATCAGAAAATTGGGTATTACCTCGTCGAAACAAGCGAACAACCCAATCCGGCGACCACCCCGAGTGATTCATGAACTGCCCACAATACCTGGAGCGCCTCGGAAAACGATAAGCAGTTGGCCCAGACTCACGCGATATCGCATGCATGATCTCCGCCCTTAACGCGCCATCGACGCGCTCGTCTGCATCCACGGACAACACCCATTGGCCTTGGGCCAACGCAAGCGCCCGGTTTTTTTGCGGACCGAAACCCGGCCAATCTTCGGTCACGTGCACTTTAGCGCCCAACGCACGCGCAATTTCTGCCGTTTGGTCCGTGCTGGCAGAGTCAACCACGATGATTTCATCAGCAAAGTCAAGGCGCTTGAGACAATCGCCAATATTGGCTTGCTCATTATGGGTGATGACGATGACGGACAGAAGCATGTGCTGAAGTGAAAAGTGCAATTTGGCTGACAATCATAGATGAGCTTGGAGACAACGCAAGGCACTACCGCCGTGCTGTAAAGTCGCATCGTTCCAAATCAAATCTATGCTCACTTTGACTCGCACGGCCACAGGCCTTCGACTTTTCGTTATTTGCCTCGTGGCCGTGTCTGTCAGTTTGCCTATGGCATGGATCAGCCTTGGCAAACTGGCTCTGTTTATCGGCTGCCTGACATACCTTGCTTTCCTTTTACTGCGTGGCGTGTCTGATGCGGTGGTTAGCGAACTCTGGTCTGCGCGCATCATCTTATTCATCCTGAGCGCCTTTGCGCTGAGCCTGATATGGAGCGAGGCACCGCCCGACATCGCGCTTCTGGCCTTCACAAAACACAGCAAGCTCATTGAAATTGCCATGCTAGTCATTTTGATTCGAAATGCGCGCGAGGCACGTATGGCATTGCTTGCGTTCTTTGCCAGTCAGGCAATTTTTATTCTGAGTTCCTGGGTCATGGCCTCTGGGTTTCGCGTGCCATGGGCAACCAGCGCACTAACGCCACAGATGCAATACGTGGTCTATTCCACATACCTTGATCAAACCCTAATTTTTTCTGCAGCTGCTGCCGTGTTCTGGCACTTGCGTCAGTATTGGAAGGCGGCCAGTTGGTTGGCAATCGCGCTGGCTGTTGGCGCCATCACCAACAATTTGTTTTTACAGGAAGGGAAAACTGGTTACCTTTCGACCTTGGCTGTACTCACACTGGCCGTGATGTGGGAAATTCCACAAAAGTGGCGTGTGGCAATCTTGGTCTTGACACCAACACTGATTGGCATCGCCATGTATGTCGGATCTGTCAAATTTCAAAGCAAAGTGACGCAGATCATGAGCGAAAGCCATAACTACAGTACACAAGGCGACAATGCCAGTTCATCAGGGTTTCGTCTGCATGCTTGGCGACGATCGCTACAAGCCATCGCCGAGCAGCCTTTGACCGGCCATGGTGTTGGCAGTTGGACCCAATCAGTCAAGCGCATTGAAGGCGAAGCTGCCAACCGGGTGTTTGGTAACTCGCCGAGTAGCAACCCGCACCAAGAATTTCTGTTGTGGGCCGTTGAGCTCGGCATTGGCGGAATGATGCTGTTGCTCATTTTTATTGCCGCTTTGGTTCGTGACGCCCTGCACTTTGAGGTACCCGTCCGACGTGCCACGCTGTCAGTTGTTGCCGTCATGGTGGTGGGGTGCATGTTCAATTCATCGCTTTATGACGCATTGATAGGTGATTTTTTCAGTGTCACGTTAGGTTTATTGCTGGCACTGGGGCTTCGGCGTAAAGACAACGGCATCAATTTTGGTTCTAGGTCCAACTTGAGGATTCCGGCGTGACTGAGCAAAAGGTTAGCGGTAGCACGGCGCATCGTTCGCTGCCGGCTGTTGGTGTGGTGCAGCGAATTCGTCGCTTCATGCCTTTCTTCGGCACATTGCCGGGCACTTGGGCGCTGGTGGCCGTCAGTGCCGTTGTGGGTGCTGCTACTGAACCCATGATTCCAGCGCTGCTTAAGCCCTTGTTGGACCGTGGTTTTCAGCAGGGCCAGCTCGAAATTTGGACGGTGCCCGCCTCGCTGCTGCTGCTGTTTGGGGTACGAGGACTGGCTGGCTACATTTCACAAATCGGCCTGACACGCATCACCCACCAGGGTTTGCAGTTGATGCGCCAAGCCATGTTCGCCAAAATTTTGGCCGCCGAACTCAAACTTTTCTCAAAACAAACTTCTAGTGCCCTGTCAAATACCGTGGTCTATGAAGTGCAAAACGGTGCCACCATGCTGGTGAATGCCATGTTAAGTCTCACGCGAAACGGGCTCACCCTGATTGCTCTGACTGGCTACCTTTTCTACCTGAACTGGAAACTGACGCTGATTGTGGCGGCCATCTTTCCAGCCGTGGCTTGGGTCATGAAAGTGCTGACACGGCGCGTGCACAAACTCACGCAGGCCAATCAGGAGGCCACCGACGAACTGGCTTACGTGGTGGAGGAGAACGTGCTGGCGCATCGTGACATTCGCCTTTACGCGGCACAAGCCACGCAGGCCAAGCGTTTCAACGTGCTGAGTGAGTCCTTGCGCCACCTCGCCATGAAATCAACCGTGGCTGGTGCGGCAATGACCCCGATGACTCAAATGCTGGCAGCTGTGGCGCTGTCCGCCGTGATTTCCGTCGCGCTGATTCAAAGTGCCAGTAGCGGCACTTCGGTGGGCGGCTTTGTGGCATTTGTCACCGCGATGCTGATGATCATTGCACCCGTGCGCCAACTCTCCGAGGTCTCCAGCCCGATCACCCGGGGTTTGGTGGCACTGGAACGCGCTCTGGCTCTGATTGAACAAACACCGGATGAATCCAGCGGTACATTTTCAACCCCACGCGCAACTGGATTACTATCTTTTTCGGAGCTATCTGTGCTTTATCCATCAGGTCTAGAGCCCGCTTTGAATATAAATGATCTGAGCATTCGGTCTGGCGAGACCGTTGCGCTAGTAGGTGCCTCCGGTTCTGGCAAGACGACGCTGATCAATGTGCTGACCCGGTTTGTCGACATCCACTCTGGCCAAGTCTTTCTGGATGGCCATGAACTGCGTGACTGGCAGTTGCCAGCATTACGCGCGCAGTTTTCTCTGGTCAGCCAGCAGGTGGTGATGATCAACGACACGGTAGCGGCCAACGTGGCGCTTGGCTTGCCGATGGATCGGCAAAAGGTGATGCAGTGCCTGGTGTCGGCTAACCTTGAATCATTTGTTAAAGCGCTCCCCAAAGGCTTGGACACGCTGGTGGGGCACAACGCCGCGCAACTCTCTGGCGGGCAACGCCAGCGCCTGGCGATTGCCCGGGCGCTTTACAAAGATGCGCCAATTTTGATTCTGGACGAAGCCACTTCCGCACTGGATACCGAATCAGAGCGCAGTGTGCAAGAGGCCTTGGAGCGGCTGATGAAAAACCGAACCACGCTGGTAATTGCGCACCGCCTGTCCACCGTGCACCACGCGGATCGCATTGTGGTGCTGGACCATGGGCGCATTGCTGAGATGGGCAACCATGCGGCGTTGATACAAATGGACGGCTTGTACGCGCGGCTCTATCGGTTGGGACTGCATGACAGCTCAGCGGGTTGACTTTTGCATGTTGTCAATGCACCGTCACTTCTGGACAGTTCCCTTACAGCCGCTTGCCTCGCGCCAAATATTGGTAAATCTGCTCTTGCTGCTGCGCCAGAGCAGCCCATTGATGATGTGCTGCAAACATCAGCCCACCTTGGCTTAGCTGATGTCGCAGTACCCCATCCTGCGCGACCCGAGCCAGTTCAACTGCCAGCGCCAATGAATCCAGCGGATCACTCAGCACCAGCGCATTCTGGTCATGCCTCAGAAGCGCTGCAATACCGCAATAACGCGCCGCACTGACCACCACCGGCAAACCGTGCGCCATGGCTTCCAGCACCACCATGGCAAAAGTGTCCTCAAGCGTTGGGTGGGCCAAACAATCAGCCGCGACATAAGCTGGCGTCACATCTTGCAGCGCACCTAAAAAGAACACCCTGTCTACCAGCCCCAAGGCCTGCGCCTGGGTCTTAAAGTGCGGTATCTGCGCCGGGTTGCCCACCACCGCCACGTATGCGTTCACGGGCAACTTTGACAATGCTTGAAGCAAGGTCGGCAAGCCTTTTTTTCGGTAGTCATTGGCCACAAATAAAATGCAAAACCCGTTCTCGGGCAAGTTCAGTTCACGCCTGGACTTTGATTTTTGCAGCGCAGTGGCAGCGCCCAGCACACACGCCACGCCCGGGGTAATGACTTTGATGGCGCCTTGACTCGCGGGGTAAGCCGCCTGCATTTGTGGCACCAGCGAGTTGGAAGTAACCACGATCACACGGGGCTTGCGCAATGAAAACCGACTGCGCTCCAATGCCAGATACACCAGCAAACGCGGGCTTGTAACGATTTTGGCCCAGCGCACCACCCGCCGCCAACCCGTGAGGCCATGCAACAGGTTGTACTTCACTGGCAGCACATGCACCGTCTGCACATTGCCGTGCCAGGTGTTCTCATGCGAATGCACCACATCAAAACCACGCCGCGTGGCCCACCAGGTGGTGGTGGCGTACCACAGCTGGTTCAGCCAGCGCGGGCGCGTCAGGGCTTGTGACACCTTGTGGTAGGTCACGCCCGGCCAGTCGTGGCCAATGTGCTGGGCAAATACATGAATGTCATGACGTGCGGCCAGGTGTTCCACCAACGCAATTGAATAGCGCTCGGCACCGCCGCCAGTTGGCGAAAACTGACGATTCAGTACCGCGATGCGTAGCCGTTGTGGTGATTGCAACGCACCCTCATGGGTTTCAGCGCTGTGTTCGCAATGACTTGTTTGCTTCATTTCGAGCGGCGATCTTCGTAACCCGTGGCCAACTTGAGCAAAAACACCGGCAGCGTGGTGGCGCGCAGCACCGGCACGCGTGGCAACTGGCGCAGGTCTGCACCGCTGGCGACACGACCACGCTCGGTGGTGGTGACCGTCAAGAAACCAGTCTGCCTGGCCATGGTGACATGCTCAGGGGCATATCGCCCGTAGGGATAACAAAAATGCGCCACGGCAGTGCCGGTGGCCGCCTCAAGTTCAGCCCGACCCAACGTCATTTCTTCTCTGCAGATAGCGGGGTCGCACTGCTGCAAATTCACATGGTGGCGCGTATGTGCCCCCACCTCTTGCCCCGCCGCCACCCATTGGCGCAACTGGGCTGCATCCATCAACGGGGTTTGAGCAATGCCCTGGACCTCGTCCCAAACATTGGTTTGCCCAAGCCGCTGGCTGACCGCATAGCAGGTGGAGGAAAACCCATGGCGTTGCAACACTGGCAATGCGTGCGTCAAGTTGTTCAGATAGCCATCGTCAAATGTGATGCCGACCACCTTGCCTTGCTTCTCACCTTTAAGGTAGGGCAGCAAATCCGACATGGAAAGGCCCTGGTAACCCAACATTTGCAGAAGAAGCATTTGCCTGGCAAACGCCTTCGGCGACACATACAAGCTTCTGAAAGCTGCACCCTTGGGCGGTGCTATATCGATCTGGTGGTAGACCAGGATGGGAATGGGCGAGGTGTTCGCACTGGTATCCATCATCGTTACCAACTCTGGCTACAGCAGCACAATATCGTACTGTTCCTGCCCCATGGCGCTCTCGCTTTGCAAGGACACCGGCTTGCCAATGAACTCGCTCAAGCCCGCCAGATGCTGGCTTTCTTCGTCCAGAAGCAGCTCAATGACTTTGGGCGACGCCACCACGCGAAACTCTTTGGGGTTGAATTGGCGCGCTTCCCGCAGAATCTCACGAAAAACGTCGTAAGCCACGCTGCGAGCGGTTTTGACAATCCCCTTGCCGCTACACACCGGGCACGGCTCGCACAGCATGTGTGCCAGCGACTCACGGGTGCGTTTGCGCGTCATCTCGACCAGGCCAAGCTGCGAAAACTCGCCACACATGGTTTTGACGTGGTCGCGGGCCAGTTGTTTGCGCAGTTCAGTCAGTACAGCAGCCCGGTGCTCTTGCGGCACCATGTCGATAAAGTCGACGATGATGATGCCACCCAGATTGCGCAGACGCAGCTGCCGCGCAATGGCTTGTGCAGCCTCCAGATTGGTCTTGAAAATGGTGTCATCAAAATTGCGAGCGCCGACATAGCCCCCGGTGTTTACATCCACGGTGGTGAGCGCCTCGGTCTGGTCCACGATCAGGTAGCCACCGGATTTGAGTTCTACGCGCCGTCCGAGCGCCTTGGCGATTTCTTCGTCAATGGCATATAGGTCAAAAATGGGCCGCTCACCTTTGTAGTGCTGCAGTTTTTGACCGGTGGCAGGCATGAACTCCTGACAAAACGCCGTCATCACGGCAAACTGCTCCAGGGAATCAACCTTGATGAACTGGGTGTGATCACTGGACAAGTCACGTAACACCCGCTGCAGCAGGCTTAAATCCTGATGCAACAACGACTTGGGTGGCAAACGTGTGGCGCCTTCGCGAATGCGCTTCCAGGCTTTGCGCAGGTAAGCCACGTCATCGGCAAGTTCTTGCTCTGTGGCATCCTCACCGTTGGTGCGCAAAATAAAGCCACCACCCTCGTCCCCCACCAAGGTTTGCAGGTGCTGGCGCAAGGCATCGCGCTGGGCTTGGGGGATTTTTTGCGACACCCCAATGTGGTCGTCCTGCGGCAAAAACACCAGCATGCGCCCGGCGATGCTGATCTGCGTGGACAGCCGGGCTCCCTTGGTGCCAATCGGGTCCTTGATCACCTGCACCATCAGGCTCTGGCCTTCAAACACCTGCTTTTCAATCGGGATCTGCGCTGCTGAACTGCGCGCCATCGAGACGGTTTCGCCCTCTGCAGGGGGATGCCATACATCGGCCACATGCAAAAACGCAGCCCGCTCCAGGCCAATATCGATGAAGGCGGATTGCATGCCCGGCAAGACGCGCGCCACCTTGCCCAGATACACATTGCTCATCAGCCCGCGCTCTAACGAGCGCTCCACATGCAGCTCTTGCAGCACACCGTTTTCCACCACCGCCACACGGGTTTCTTGAGGTGACCAGTTGATCAGAATGTCTTCTTGCATGAATTTACTTTTTATATAAGAAAAGTGCCTCTAGACTTTATAAATAAAGCGCAAGAAGCTATATTTATGCTAGCAACTAAAACCTGCCAAACGCAGCAACTGCGCCGTCTCAAACAGCGGCAACCCCATGATGCCGGTGTAGCTCCCACTCAATCGCGAGATGTGTGCTGCCGCCCTGCCCTGCACGCCATACGCACCTGCCTTGCCCATGGGTTCACCCGTGTCCACATAAGTAGCAATTTGTGCAGCAGTCATCGGCGCAAATGTCACGCGCGATGTCGACACCGCTTGCCAACGGTGATCTGGTGTACCCACAGCCACCGCCGTCATGACTCGGTGCGTCTTGCCAGCCAGGGTTGTCAATATCCGCGTGGCGTCGGCCGCGTCAAGCGGTTTGCCCAAAATGACCCGCCCCAGTGCCACCGTGGTGTCTGAACACAACACTGGCGCAGCGGGCAGGCCCAAGCGGTCCAGACGTGTCAGCGCCGCATCCAGTTTGAGCTTTGTGACGCGTTCCACATAAGTCAGTGGTGCTTCGTGCGGCAACACAACCTCAAGCGCTTCCGCATCTTCATGCGGTTCTGGCAGAAGCAATTCATAGGCCACACCAAGTTGCTCCAGCAATTGGCGGCGCCGGGGGCTTTGAGAAGCCAGATAAATAAATTTCTTCATAGCTGACGGCTCAATGCGATCACTCGCGGTGGTACGGGTGGTTGGCGTTAATTGACCAGGCTCGGTACAACTGCTCCACAAGCAGCACACGCACCATGGCATGCGGCAGCGTCAGGTCAGACAAGCGAATGCGCTCATGGGCGGCCTGCCTGAAGGCGGGGTCAAGCCCGTCTGGACCACCAATCACCAGCGCCACATCGTCACCACTGAGTTGCCAGTCTTTGAGTTTGCCAGCCAAGGCCATGGTGGTCAGCGTGGTGCCGCGTTCATCCAACGCAACAATTCTGAAACCTTTGGGAATGGCCGCTTCGATTCGGGTGCGTTCGGCCGCGTACAAAGTCTCAAGTGACTTGGACGCACGCGGCTCGGTTTTGACAGCCTTGAGTTCGACCTTTAACTCAAAGGGAAAGCGCTTTGCATAGTCGTCCCAAGCCGTTTGTGCCCAGTCAGGCACGCGCTGACCCACGGCAACAATCAGCAAGCGCACGGTCAGGCTTTACGTACAGGCGCTTTTCTGGCCACGGCCGGTTTGCTAACGGCTTTCTTGGCTGCGGCTTTTTTCGCTGCAGGTTTGCCAGGCGCATTTACCACCAGCGTCCTGATACGAGGCTTGGCCACAGGTGCAGCACCAGCAGCAGGGGCTGCACTGCGAGGCTTGGCAACCGACTTGGCTGCGGCTTTTTTGACCGCTGCTGCTTCGGCCTGAACTGCCTTTTGCATTTGGGCGCGTGAAGGAAAAGCTTCTTCCACGCCTTTTTTGGAAGCGCTGGAGCGGCGCAAGCTGGCTGCATCTTTGGCCACAGGAACGGGCTTGACCACCTTGGCTTCAGCTGACGCCACCGGTTTGGCCGCACCCAGCTTCAGACGCACCGGCTTTTCGCCCCACAGCTCTTCCAGGTTGTAATAGGTTCTGATGTTGGGCTGCATCACGTGAACCACGGCTTGGCCACAGTCCACAATGATCCATTCACCATTGGCTTCACCTTCCATGCGCGGCTTTTGAAAACCGGCCTCGCGCACTGCGTCCATCACGCTGGCAGCCAGCGCCTTGGTTTGACGGTTGGATGTGCCCGAGGCCACGATGACGCGCTCAAACAGCGATGACAAGTGCTCGGTGTCAAACACCACAATGTCTTGCGCCTTGACGTCTTCGAGCCCGTCCACAATGGCGCGCTGGAGTTTTTGCACGTCTTTTTTGGCCACAGTGGTGGATTCTGGCTTGGCGGCAGGTTTGACCGTGGTCTTGATCGCGGGCTTGGCGGCAGTTTTCGCGCTGGTTTTGGCTGGTGTTTTGGTAGTCATCAAATGGATTGGTAAAGGTGGTGGTCGGCAATATAACGTGCAACGCCATCTTGCACCAGCGTATCAACGGGTTGCCGTGCTGAAATTGTGGCGCGAATCTGGGTGGCGCTGATCGTCAAGGCGGGCATTTTCAGGTGGAAAAACCGCGCTGGAAATAATTTTTCTGCATCAAGCAAGGTGCTGGCCCTTGTTGAATCTGTGCGATCAGCTACACAAATTATAGCTAATTGCAAAATCTCCTGCCACGCCCGCCAAGTGGTGAGCGCCGCCGCCTGATCAGCACCCATGATCAGAAAAAATTCGGCCTGTGGCTCAAGCTGGGCCAGGCCGCGCAAGGTGTCAATGGTGTAGCTCGGGCCACCACGCTTGATTTCCTGCGCATCGACCACCACCTTGGGCAAGCTTGAGAACGCCAACTGTGCCATCTCAAGTCGGTGCTCGGGCGCTGTCAGGGTGCGCGTTTTGTGCCAGGCCTGCCCGGTGGGGATCACACGGAGTTCATCCAGAGCCAGTTCTTCCATGGCAGACTGCAGCAGAGCCTGATGCGCCAAGTGCGGCGGATCAAAGGCACCACCAAACACACCAACACGCCGCGGTGTCACTGCCTCTGGCATGACACCCAGTCCTTGCGTACCAGGAATTTGCGGTAAAGCTCGGCCTCGGGCGTACCTGCTTGCGGCACCTGTTGGTAAGCCCAACTCACCAGCGGCGGCATCGACAACAAAATAGATTCGCTGCGCCCACCCGACTGCAATCCAAAGTGCGTGCCTCGGTCCCACACCAGGTTGAACTCAACATAACGGCCACGCCGATACAGCTGAAACGCCCGTTCGCGCTCCCCATAGGGCGCGTCTTTGCGGCGCAACACAATAGGTAAATAGGCCGTCAAAAAGGCGTCGCCCACGGCCTGCATCATGGCTTGACTTTGGTCGGCGCCCAACTCTGAGAAGTCGTCAAAAAACACGCCGCCGATGCCGCGCTGCTCATCTCGGTGCTTGAGGTAAAAATACTCGTCACACCAGGTTTTGAAGCGCGGGTATTTGTCGTCGCCAAACGGCTGCAAGGCCGCCTTGCAGGTTTGATGAAAATGCACGGCATCTTCATCAAAACCGTAATATGGGGTCAAGTCCATGCCACCGCCAAACCAGCAGACTTCACGCCCATCGACTGCCTTGGCCGAAATCATGCGAACGTTCATGTGCACAGTGGGCACATACGGGTTGCGCGGGTGAAACACCAGCGACACGCCCATGGCCTCAAACGGCGCACCCGCAAGCTCCGGGCGGTGTTGCGTGGCCGAAGGCGGCAACTTGGGGCCAGTGACATGCGAAAAGCCGCAACCGGCCCGCTCAAATACTGAGCCACCTTCCAGAATTTGCGTGATGCCGCGGCCTTGCAACATCTCGCCGGGTGGTTTTTCCCAGGCATCGGTCAGAAACGTTGCGCCATCCAGCTCGGCAATGGCGCCGGTGATGCGCGCCTGTAAACCACGCAAATAGTCACCCACCCGCGGCCCTTGCGAGTTGCTGGCCGTCATGCGCTGGCAACCTTCACGGCACGGTGACCAATGTCAGTGCGGTACTGCATGCCATCAAAGGTGATGCCTGCCGCGATTTCATAGGCACGCTGTTGCGCCAGACGCACGTTGTCGGCCAGCACGGTGACGCACAGCACTCGCCCGCCTGAGGTGAGCAACTGGCCATCTTTGAGTGCAGTGCCAGCATGGAATACGCAAGCGTCTTCAGCTTCCTTGGGGATGCCGGTGATCACATCGCCTTTGCGAGGGGTCAAGGGGTAGTCGTGTGCCGCCAGCACCACGCCAAGCGCGGTGCGGCGGTCCCACTGAAGCTCAATCTGGTCAAGCTTGCCGTGAGGCCCGGGTTCAGTGGCAGCCAGCATCACATCGACCAAATCGGTCTTCAGGCGCATCATGATCGGCTGGGTTTCGGGGTCGCCCATGCGGCAGTTGAATTCGAGCGTCTTGGGCTTGCCCTGCGCATCAATCATCAGGCCGGCGTACAGAAAGCCGGTGAACACAATGCCGTCTTTTTCCATGCCGCGCACAGTGGGCAAAATGATGTCGCGCATGGCGCGGGCATGCACGTCGGGCGTGACGACGGGTGCCGGTGAATAGGCACCCATGCCACCCGTGTTCGGCCCCAAATCGCCATTGAGCAAGCGTTTGTGGTCTTGGCTGGTAGCCAACGGCAGCACGTTTTTACCGTCGACCATGACGATGAAACTGGCTTCTTCGCCCACCAAAAATTCTTCGATGACCACTCTTGCGCCACCTTCGTTGTGGCTCACGCCCAGCGTGTTGTCGACCAGCATGAAGTCGACGGCCTCGTGAGCCTCGGCTACGGTCAAGGCCACCACCACGCCTTTGCCAGCCGCCAGACCATCGGCCTTCACCACAATCGGCGCGCCCTTTTGGTCAATGTAAGCATGGGCCAAAACGGGGTCACTGAAGGTTTCGTATTCCGCAGTAGGAATGCCATGACGCTTCATGAAGGCCTTGGAAAACGCCTTGGAGCTTTCCAGCTGCGCCGCAGCCTTGGTTGGGCCAAACACCCGCAGCCCCTGTTTGCGGAATTCGTCCACCACGCCGGCTGCCAGCGGCACCTCAGGCCCAACCACCGTGAGCGCTATCTTTTCAGAAGCTGCCCATGCGGTCAGTTCGGCCACATCGGTGATATTGATGTTTTCAAAATGGCTGTCGGTGGCGGTGCCACCATTTCCAGGCGCCACAAAAATCTTGTGCGTTTTGGGAGACTGCGCCAGCTTCCAGGCCAGGGCGTGTTCACGGCCACCGCCGCCAATGACAAGAATTTTCATAGCGCGTCGGTATCGAGTTCTGCGTTGTGATAGATGGCTTGCACGTCGTCCAGATCTTCCAAGGCATCAAGCAGCTTTTGCATGCGGGTGGCGTCATCGCCAGCCATCTCAATTGGGTTTTCTGGGCGCATGGTGACTTCTGCCGCATCGGGTGTCAGGCCCGCCGCTTCCAACGCGTTTTTAACAGCTTCAAACTCTGTCACCGGGGTAATCACCTCCACCGCGCCGTCGTCGTCTGTGATGACATCGTCTGCGCCCGCCTCCAGCGCGATTTCCATCACCTTGTCTTCACTCACACCAGGTGCAAAAATGATCTGGCCGCAATGCTTGAACTGAAATGCCACCGAACCTTCGGTGCCCATGTTGCCGCCAAATTTGGAAAACGCGTGGCGAACTTCAGCCACCGTGCGCACCTTGTTGTCGGTCATCGTGTCGACAATGATGGCCGCGCCACCAATGCCATAACCTTCGTAACGAATTTCCTCGTAGCTGATGCCGTCAAGCGAGCCCGTGGCCTTGTCGATGTTGTACTTGATACGGTCTGCCGGCATATTGGCCGCCTTGGCCCGGTCAATGGCCAAACGCAGGCGCGGGTTGATGGACAGATCACCGCCACCGGCACGCGCCGCGACCGTGATTTCACGGATGATGCGGGTCCAGATCTTGCCGCGCTTTTCGTCCTGACGGCCTTTGCGGTGCTGAATATTGGCCCATTTACTGTGTCCTGCCACGTGAAATCCTTCAAAAGTTCGTTACGCTACTGCCTCGATTGTACTTTTTGAGGTTGACATGATTGAGCCCATCCTGATTGCCCAGCACGGCCAGACCCAATGCCTGCTGCACCCTGACAAGGCCAACCGTCACGGCCTGATCACAGGCGCCACCGGCACGGGCAAAACCATCACGCTGCAAACCATGGCCGAAGGTTTCTCAAAGTTGGGCGTACCGGTGTTCATGGCCGACATCAAGGGCGACCTGACCGGTATCTCACAAACGGGCTCCGCCACCCCTAAACTGGCCAAAATCATTGCTGAACGTGGCCTACCCACACCTGAATTCGGCGCCTTTCCCACCACGCTGTGGGATGTGTTTGGCGAGCAAGGCCACCCGGTGCGCGCCACTGTGAGCGATTTGGGGCCACTGCTGCTCGCACGCATGTTGAATTTGAACGAAACCCAGGCAGGTGTGATGCAACTGGTGTTCAAGATTGCCGACGACTCAGGGCTGCTGCTGCTCGACATGAAAGACCTGCGCGCCATGTGCCAGCATGTGGGCGACAACGCCAGTGATTTCACCACCGAGTACGGCAATGTGAGCGCCGCCAGCATTGGTGCCATTCAGCGCGGGCTGATGCAAATCGAGGCGCAAGGTGGCGACAAATTCTTTGGCGAGCCGATGCTCAACATCGACGATTTCATGCAGACCGACGGTTCCGGGCGCGGCATGGTCAACATCCTAGCTGCCGACAAGTTGATGAACTCACCGCGCCTATACAGCACGTTTTTACTCTGGATGCTGAGTGAACTGTTTGAGAACCTGCCCGAAGTGGGCGACCTCGACAAGCCCAAACTGGTGTTCTTTTTTGACGAGGCCCACTTGCTGTTCAATGACGCGCCCAAGGTACTGGTCGAGCGCATTGAACTGGTGGTGCGCCTGGTGCGCTCCAAAGGCGTTGGCGTGTATTTTGTGACGCAAAACCCGCTGGACATTCCCGACAGTGTGCTGGCCCAGTTGGGCAACCGGGTGCAGCACGCGCTGCGGGCGTTTACCCCACGTGATCAAAAAGCGGTGAAGTCGGCTGCCGACACCATGCGCCCAAACCCCGGGCTTGACGTGGGCGCGGCCATTACCGAACTGGCCGTGGGTGAAGCGCTGGTGAGCTTTCTGGACGAAAAAGGCAGGCCCTGCCCCACTGAGCGCGTTTACGTGCTGCCGCCTGCGAGCCAGATTGGGCCAATCACGCCCGAGCAACGGCAAGTGTTGTTGTCTGAATCCATCGTGGCCCAGGTTTATGAAAAGACGCTTGACCGCGAATCGGCCTATGAAAAGCTCAAGGGCCATGTCGTCGCGCGCGCCGAACAAGCCGATAGCAAAACGGCTGGCGGCAACGGGGCAACAGCAACACAAGGTGGCAGCATGTTTGACAGCATCACTTCCGGTCTGGGCAGCCTGCTGGGCGGTGGTGGCGGGCGGCGCACCTCTGCGGGCGAGCAACTGTTCAAAAGCGCCGCCAGCTCCATTGGCCGCGAAGTAGGCCGCCAGATCATTCGCGGTGTGCTGGGCGGCATTTTTGGCGGCGCCAAGCGCTGAATCGGCATCGGTATTTTGTGTTCGACTTCCGTCGAACATTACCGATTGAAATTGGCCTGACATCGCCTACGCCCTTCAAAGGGAATCCTTTTTTACTTTATTGAGACCCATCCCATGACCTCACTCCAAGACCCGATGGTTCACGTCATCAATCACCCACTGGTTCAACACAAGCTCACCCTGATGCGCCGCAAAGATGGCAGCACCACCAGCTTTCGCACCCTGCTCAACGAACTGGCCATGCTGATGGCTTACGAAGTGACACGCGACATGCCCTTGCAGGACATCGAGATTGAAACCCCGCTGGAGAAAATGACCGCCAAGGTCATCGACGGCAAAAAACTGGCACTGGCGTCCATTCTGCGTGCTGGCAACGGGCTGCTGGACGGTTTTCTGGCCGTGGTGCCTGGCGCGCGCGTGGGCCACATTGGGCTGTACCGCGACCCAGCCACACTGCAGGCGGTGGAGTATTACTTCAAGATGCCCAAGGACATGGCGGAGCGTGACGTGGTGGTGGTTGACCCAATGCTGGCCACCGGTCACTCCGCCATTGCTGCCATCACGCGCATCAAGGCGTTAAGCCCCAAGTCAATCAAGTTTGTTTGCCTGCTGACTTGCCCTGAGGGCGTCAAAGCCCTGCGCGAGGCCCACCCTGATGTGGAAATTTTTACGGCAGCCATCGACCGCCAACTCAACAGCCACGGCTACATTTTGCCGGGCCTGGGTGATGCAGGTGATCGAATCTTCGGGACGCAGTGATATTTATAGAAAATCAGCCTGTAGGCCTTACAAATAAAGCGTAAAAAGCTATATAAATAATAGTAAATTGTGCAGACTGACGCCACGGGCACAAACACCAGTGAACCGCTGGTTCATTCAGCGCCAGCGGCAAGACAAACGGTTTCAGGGCGTGATGCCGTGCTTCTCCATCAGCCGGTACAGGGTCATGCGCGAAATCCCCAGGTCACGCGCCGCACGGCTCACGTTGCTGCCACTTTCTTGTAGGCAACTGTGAATGGCATCGCGCTCGGCGCGTATGCGCGCATCGACCAAGGCTTCTCCGTTTTGCAGTCCATTCTGGCCATTGACCTCTTTGGGCATCTCCAAACCAAGGTCTGCAGGCGTTATCAAATAGCCCTCAGCCATCACCATGGCGCGTCTGATGTGATTGATGAGTTGACGCACATTGCCCGGCCAATCACACGCTTTGATGGCCTGCATGGCCCGGTTGCTAAAGCCAGTGAGCCTTGAATGCTTGTCACATGAAAACAACTTGAAAAAGTGCTGCGCCAACAGTTCCAGGTCCTCTTTTCGTTCCCGCAGGGCTGGCACCGTGAGCGGAAGCACGTTCAGCCGATACAGCAGGTCTTCGCGGAAGATGCCTGATTTCACAGCGTCTTCAAGGTGCATGTGTGAGGCGGCAATCACCCGAACGTCCACCTTGATGGTCTGCGAGGACCCAACCCGGTTGATGGTTGCCTCTTGCAGAAAACGCAGCAGGTTCACCTGCATTTCATGCGGCAGGTCGCCAATTTCATCAAGAAACAAGGTGCCGCCATTGGCCGTCTCAATCAGCCCTTTTTTCTCTCTGACGGCACCAGAGAAGGCACCGCGCTCGTAGCCAAACAGCTCGGACTGAATCAGCCCACTGGGAATGGCGCCGCAATTCACCGCCACAAAAGGGCCACTGGTCCGACGCGAGTGGTTATGAACCGCATGCGCAGCCAACTCCTTGCCGCTACCACTTTCACCCCAAATAAGCACCGGCGCGTCGGTCAGTGCAATCTTGCCAATTTGGCGGCGCAAATTCTTTATCATGGCGCTTTGGCCCACCAGCCCCATATCACGCTCACCCGATATGTCCATCGCGGGTAAGGTGCTCAACTCTGCGTAGCCATAGGCGTGGCCCAGCGTGTGGCTCAGGCGAGCGGTGTCAATGGGCCAGGTATGAAAATCGAACAGGTGCTGAACAATCAAGCTTCTGTAAGCGGGCAATTTAATGGTGGAGGCATCAAACACCCCCACCCATTGGGTCGACTGATGCGCATCAAGCAACGCATCAATCTCTGCCACATCAGCATGGCCTTTGTCATTTAACAAAAGTAGTCCAACCTGATTGGCCCGCTGGCCAAGCTCCTTGCGAGCCGCATTCAGGTCGTTGATCACATGCAAATCCCACGATGACGACAAATTTGAAGGCGCGGCCAGCAACGAGGGGTCACCCAGGTTGATGACCAGCAAGGTTCTAGACATCTTTTATCCCTTTGCATTGTTTTACGGCCTGTCCGCATGGGCACAAATGCACCTATTGCGGATCGCACATTCACAACTGAATGCCTGCCAAGCTTAAGCAGCAGCACTCAATAAGGGCTTGATATTTCTCATGGGTACCGCCAGTCACGGCGGCTGCAGGAGGCCTGCGGCTAGCGGCTACCGAGCGCGCCCGTCAGCGCGTCGTTCAATACCGTTTGGATGTTGATCGCCTTGAGCATGCCCAAGCTGTTCACACCAGTGTTGATGATGGTCAGCGACTGAATTTGCTGGTCGTTCAGGCTGTTTTGGATCAGTGTGCCAGTCAAACCGCCAGACAAGGCGCCAGCATCAACAAAATTTTGGGGCCCGATTTGTATCAGGCCCGATTCGGCAATGGCTGCACTGGCCACTCGGGCCTGATCAGCCGTAATCTGGCCAATGTCAGGCAAGTTAAAACTGGTTTGATGCACCATTTCACCATTCACCAAGACGTTGCGAACCAGTCCAAAAGACACAGCCAAACCAGCGCCCACATCAAAACCGCCACGCTGGGCGTCAAGCTGCTTTTCGCTCACCGCAGTCCATTCGTCAGGCAGAAAGGCCTTTTTTTCTCCAGCACCCAAGCCATTGCAAAAGCCTACAACACCTGCCAGCAGCAACAGGCCTGCGCGGATCAGCTTGACTGGACGATTGTTCATTTTGTTCAGCCTTAAAAGTCGCCTGGACCAAATTTTCCGATGGTGATGCGGCCAAGCCCATCCATACTGGCAGCCGCCGCCAAAGGCGCCCTGGGCGCTACCAACCAGTCTTCTGCCGCATTAAATTTGGCCTCCTTTTGCTTGTTGTGAATCACAAACAGCAGCTTGTTGACCCAAATGGACTGAAACCCTACACGCGAAATAGCCCGCGTGCCGCTTGAGGGGTCACCAATCAAAATGCGTCCGTCTTGCAGGCCCTTGATCACCACAAAATGGTGGTAGCCCTTGTCTGAAATCAGCACGATGGCGGGCAGGCCTGATTCAAGCAATTTGTCCAGCGGCAGCTCAAAGCCATCGGCCTGAAATTGGTGTGCCGCCAAATAGGCTTTCATGTCAAGCATTGAAAAGCCTTCGCGGCGAATTTTGGCCTGGTCGCCTCGGGCAAACATCTCATCAAACACCGACTGTTCTGTCACTGGGTAGTTGTAGTGGTAGGTGAGCAAAGTGGCCACGGCAGCCGAGCCACAGCTGAAATCCTGTTCTTGCCTCTTGGTCGACTTGAACCTGGCTTCCTTCAAACTTGTGACATGGACCGCGTAACGCCCCCCGATGCCAGCCAAATCCAGCACATCGGCATGAGCCGGTGCGATCACAGCTGCCAGCGCAGCAACCATCCAGGCAAGGTGCGCACGCATGATTTATTTCATCTGCACGTTGATGATGGTGGCGTTCTGGATCAGCACGTTTGAGCCAGAGTTTTGCACCACCATCGGTACACCGCTTGAGTTGGCGAATGAACCGTTGGCAATGTAATTGCTGCCACCGAGCACATCCACCGTTGAGTTGTTGGCAACCGTGCCACTCAACAACATGTCATTTTTAACCACATCAAACCCACCGCGGTAGCCTTCCAATTGGGCAGCCGCCAATGGTGTGCCGAAACTTGATTCCGAAACTTCAGTGGCTGCGACGGGCGCATCACTTGAATTAACGTCCGCAGCCAGGCACCAGCCTGCCGAACACAAGGCCAAGGCCAATGTGGCTTTTACTCCAAAAACAATGGATTGCATCTTGTCCTCCAATTTGTTGTTTGACTGCCACTCACAGGCAATTCACCTCAACAACGAAAAAGCCGGTCGGTGGGTGTCGCGGTTGCTTACCCCACCGACCGGCTCAGACGCTTACTTGCCTACAGCCAGGTTGGCCTGCACATTGACGCTTTGTTGCACCAAGGCAGCCAGGCCGCTGTTTTGCGCCATCACCATGATGCCCGCTGCTGACTGACCGATGCTGGTCATGGCGTTGGACATATCAAAGGCACCTGTGGTCACACTCAGCTGGCCACCTGCGCCGCCTACACCACCAGTTGCACCATAGCCTACGCCACCTGTGCCACCGTTGCCAACGCCACCTGCAGCACCCACTGCAC
This sequence comes from Rhodoferax sp., assembly GCF_028688795.1. Lineage (GTDB taxonomy): Bacteria > Pseudomonadota > Gammaproteobacteria > Burkholderiales > Burkholderiaceae_C > Rhodoferax. The sequence goes on from NZ_JAQTXM010000002.1 coordinate 183,090, forward strand.
CGACTGCACCGTCACCACCTTGCGAAGTGCCACTGGTGGCACTTCCGTTAGAAGCCGTGCTCGATGAGCCGCCGTTGGTTGCGCTGCCATTGGTTGCTGTCCCACCTGCACCACCTGCACCACCGGTGTTGCTGGCTGTGCCGCCAGCGCCGGCAGTGGCTGTACCACCGGCACCTGTCGCTGTGGCTGTGCTGGTGGCTGCGCCACCTGTGCTGCTGGCTGTGCCGGCGGTACCTGCGCCACCCGTTGAAGTGGCTGCACCGGTGGCGTTACCACTCGTCGCGGTCGATGCCCCTGTGGTACCGGCACCGCCAGTGGATGTGGCCTGTCCGGTTGCTGTGCCGCCGTTGGATGTTGATGACCCGGTGGCTGCCCCTGCGGTAGAAGTCGACGTACCTGTACCAGCGCCAGCTGTCGAGGTTGCGGTACCTGCGGCAGCACCACCCGTGTTGGTACCTGTCTGTGTGTTAGCACCAGTGGCCGATGTACCGCCCGCTGCGCCGGTTGCTGCACCAGACTGAGTAGTAGTTGGTCCATTGGTCGCATAGCCACCGGCGCCGCCAGGAGCCGCAGGATCAGACGCGCCTGCGCCACCTGCCCCGCCTGCTGCACTATTGGTTGAAGTGGCACCACCAGCCATCGTTTTGCTGTTGGCGTCAGCACCGCCGGTGCCGCCCATCTGCTTGGAGGCTGCCAAGCCACCAACGGAGGCATCTGCAGCTATAGACGAGCCACCTTTGGTCATGTCCACTGCAGATGACGAACCACCCTTGTTCATGTCCATCGCAGAAGACGAACCACCTTTGGTCATATCCATCGCGGCAGAGGAACCACCTTTGGCCACAGAGGTGTTATCAACAGAACCGGTCTTGGTCATGTCCATAGCATTGGATGAGCCACCCTTGGCATTGGCGCTCGACTCAGAACCCGATGCCTTTTGGCCCACGAGGTTCGTGGCGTCACCGCCGTAAGCTTTGGCGTCGCCACCGTTGGCACCTTTGGCACCCATGGCGGCTCCGCCATTGCCAGCATCGCCGACACGGGCGCTGCCATTTGTGGCGCTGCCATTTGTGGAGTCACCCGATGTGGCACTGCCATTGCTTGCACTGGATGTACCGCCTGCACCACCTGAGCCACCTGAGCCACCAGCACCGCCAGCACCACCAGTTCCACTGCCAGCAGCACCGCCTGTTCCAGCACCACCGCCACCGCCACTAGAACCATTGGCAGAACCACCATAGTTCTTGGCCACATTGCCAATGCCGTAAATGGTGTTGCCGCCCACCGTGCCGTTCAACTCTGTTTTATTGATGGCCTCGCTCTTGTTGAAGGCGTTGTTGAAGTTGGATGTGGCCACGCCACCATTGTTGGCCGCTGTGCCGTAGTCCTTGGCCTTGGCGTCGCCTGAGTTGTCGCTGTTGGTTTTGGTTCTCGTGTCAGTATGTGTATCAGTCTCAGTTTTGGTAGAGGTACTGTTGTCAGTGTCGTTTTTAGTGTACGTACGTGTGTCAGTCTCCGTTTTGCTGTGAGTGCTGTTGTCGGTGTCGTTTTTGGTGTATGTCCGGGTGTCAGTTTTGGTATTCGTACTGCTGTCAGCCCAAGTGCTGTTATCGGTCGCATTGGAGCCTTCGTTGGCTTGAATATTGCCCAAACCGGTCTGATCTGAAACAGCAGTCGCCGTCTGTTGCAGTGCGGGCCCTGAACTCTCTGCAGTAACTGCAGGCACTGCAAGAGTCACGTCACCTAAATTGTTGGTCGGATTCGCCAAAGCCTGGCCAGCGATACCGAAAGCCAGTGCGATGCCGGATGCCAATAATGTCTTGTTCATGGTTGTTCCTTTGAAAATCAGTTGAATGAAACTTGCTTGGCTCGGCGCCATCTTTACGCCAATCCGCTCATCAAACAGCAAAATCAATGCCAACCTGGTTTTTAAGAATGTAAGTCGTTGATTTATATAAAACAATTTACTTTTTCAACTGCACAAATCTCGACTTTTTAACGTGAAATTTCAAAAATTTGACGGTGCCGCAAGCATGTTGTAACGAGCCCGTTACACATTCCCTCACTAACCCGAAACAAGCAGTGTTCAACTCAATTAACACTGCTAAAAATCGCTCTTGATTTTTAATACCTTTGAGTGGCGGCAGGCCTTTTAAGTGCCTTTTTACAAGTGTCTCAGCCTTGTGACAACGGGTTTGTACTAACCCACCCGGTGCTCATGCAACCGGGCATGTGCTCTCAAATCCATATCAATAACGGCATTGATTATTCGCAATGCGCTGGTCTGGTGCCACTTGAACAATCTGAACGCTGATTGCATCTTCGTCACTTTTTTGACGGGCAGCTCACTCAAAGGACTTTGTCATGTCGAACAAAAAACCGCCATCGTTCACTGCCGTAGCCTGCGCTGTTGTGTTGTTGATTGGCAGCACGGTTCACGCCCAAACCTATTTAGGCAGCGAGCCAGATGTGCGCGCCAGACTCGACACCCTGACCCAAGAACTGGCAGATCAAGCCAGGCTGCTCGCCGACCTTGAATCATTTCGGCAACAGTATTTTGAGCAGCGCAAGCGGCTGATGTCGCTGGAGCAACAGGTGACACAACAGCAAGAGCTTCTGGATCACCTGCGCGGCGTTGCCAGCTGGGACGTGCTGGCCTCGCAACGTGGCGCGGGTACGGTGGGTGAGCCGCAACGTCTGGCGCAGGCGCAGCCGACCGAACCCGCGCCTGTGGGCAAATCGCCCTCAACTGAAGGCCGTCCGCCCGAGGTAGCGCCTTTGTTTGAACAACCGGGTGTGCTCACACCGCAGGGCAAGTATGTGCTGGAGCCATCGCTGCAGTATGGCTATTCGTCAAGCAACCGCGTGGCCCTGGTGGGTTACACCATCATTCCGGCGTTACTGATCGGACTGATTGACGTGCGCGAAGTCAAGCGCAACACGGTAACGACGGCGTTGTCGGCACGTTATGGCGTCAGCAGGCGGCTGGAGTTGGAGCTTCGGGCCCCCTACGTTTACCGCACAGACTCCACCGTGAGCCGTGAAATCTTCCAGGGCAGCTCAAGTGAAAGCATCTTCTCAGCCAACGGCATGCACATGGGTGACCTGGAGCTGGGCGCACGCTACCAATTAAATGACGGCGGCATAGACAAGCCTTTTTACGTGGGCAGCTTGCGGGTAAAAACACGCACCGGCACCGACCCGTTTGAAGTGGTCACTGATTGCAAACAGCGCTGCATTGGCAACACCACAGGCACCGGCTTGCCACTTGATTTGCCAAGCGGCTCAGGCTTTTATTCTCTGCAAGCGGGCCTGACCGTGCTCTACCCCTCAGACCCCGCGGTGTTTTTTGGCAGCGTGACTTACATGCACAACTTTGCCCGCGACAACGTCAGCCGCCTGGTGCTTGATGGCGAGCGTGAATTTTTGGGTACGGTCGCACCTGGCGACGTGCTTGGCTTTAACTTCGGGATGGGCGTCGCCTTGAACGAAAAGTCGTCGTTCAGCCTGGGTTATGACCACAGCTCAGTGGCGCGTACCCGCCTCAATGGTGAAGTGGTCGCAGGGTCGGTCAGAACCCAGCTGGCCACCTTGCTGCTGGGCTACTCATATAGGTTCAGCCCCAATACCAGCTTGAATGTGTCAGTGGGTGCCGGCTTGACGCGCGACACGCCCGATGTGTCGCTGACAGTGCGCTTGCCCATGACCTTCTGAAGCGGGTAATGACTGGGGCACCGGAGGTTTTCATGCAGTCAACTTACCAGACCGGCAGCGCCAGAGGCAAAAACCCGGTAGCGTGTTCGCCAACACCTGCGTTGCTCAGCCAATTGATTCAGATACCGGCAGGTCAGGCCGTCATTGAAGGTCTGCTTGCACTCCCCGTCGAACCTATCGGCCTCGTCTTGTTTGCGCACGGCAGTGGCAGCAGCCGCCACAGCCCGCGCAACAATTTTGTAGCAAACGTGTTGCATGAAAAAGGCATGGGCACGCTGTTAATGGACCTGCTCACACCGGTTGAAGACCAAAACTACGGGGTGCGTTTTGACATTGACCTGCTCACCCAGCGCCTGCTGTTGGCCACCAAATGGGCGCAAGACAATACGGCGACACATCACCTGCCGATTGGTTACTTTGGCGCCAGCACCGGTGCAGCTGCGGCATTGCGGGCGGCTGCCGCTCTGGGCGACAAGGCGAAGGCTGTGGTGTCGCGCGGCGGACGGCCTGACTTGGCGGGGCACCTTGGGCTGGTGTCTGTAAAAGCCCCTACCTTGCTGTTAGTTGGCGGCCATGACACCGATGTTCTGAAACTCAACCAGGCGGCCTATACCTTGCTTCCGTGCACCAAGAAGCTGAGCATCGTGCCCGGTGCCACGCATCTGTTTGAAGAAGCCGGCACACTGGAACAAATGTCGAGCCAGGCCGCCACCTGGTTCAGCCATTACTTGGCAGACTGAAGCCAAACAGACCACTGCGCGCCCACTCAGGTGCGTTGGCATTTACCCAGGATGTTGATCACCTCGCTGTCATCCACCTGATCAAAGTATTGGTAAAACTGCCCAACCGCCCTGAAGAATGGCGGCGCCTCAAGACACACCACATCGTCTGCCAGGCTTGCCACCTTGGCCAGCGTGTCGGGTGGGGCTACCGGCACGGCGCAAACCAGCTTGGCGGGCTTAGAAGCGCGCAAGCTGTGCAGTGCTGCGATCATGGTCGCGCCCGTAGCCAAACCATCGTCCACCACAATCACAGTACGCCCAGTCGGGTTGATGGCGGGGCGAATGGGTGTGTATTGGGCACGGCGCTGGCGAATCGTTTGCAGCTGCAACTGCTTCTCGGATGCAAGGTATTCCGGGCCTGCCCCATAGTCTGAAGCGTAATCGGCCAGATAGGTCCAGCCGCTTTCGTCAACCGAGCCCACAGCCAACTCGGGCTGCGCCGGGGCTCGCAGCTTGCGCACCAACACCACGTCCAGCTCACCCTCCAGCTTTTCGGCAATCACCTTGCCAATAGGCAGCGCACCCCGCGGAATCGCCAGCACCAGCGGGTGGGAGCCGCGGTAAGGCATGAGCCTTTCGGCCAGACGCTGGGCCGCGTCAATACGATCATGGAACATGGTGAGATCTTTTCAATGCTGAAAAAACGCTATTTTTCCTGGATGCGTGCCAGATAGTCGAGCAAGGAGGTGATGCGGTTACGGGCATGCAAATCAGAAGGCTGGGTGTCCTCGGCACGGTAGATGTAGCCCCAAACTGGCATTTCACGAGCGCCGTGTGAGCCAATAGCGGCGTAGGCCCTGCCGTCTATCACCTCCCAGAGGCGCTGGTTTGGAAACACGCCACCGTTGTCACGTGCCAAGCGCGTCAGGTCTGTTGCCGGCTTGGTGAGATATACCTTCATGGCACCGTCGCCTTTACCGCTCACACCGTGGCAACTGGCGCAACTTGCCAAGTACTCGTTCTTGCCGAAATCGACGCTGCTCTGTGCAAAAGTGGTGCCGCCTAACTGGGTGATACAGGCCAGAACACCAGCCTGAACCATGGTTTTATTTAGCTTCATGATGACCCTTTCATGTGTGAAATCAAATCTTGACTGAGCAGTTGAAGTGTGCTGTTGTGCCCGGCCTGTCAATTGATTATTCGCAACGCAGGGCCGCAAATCGTGGCTATTCTGGCAAGCCAAACCTGATCACCAAGGCGTTTAACCAGGAGGTGCCATGAAGACCGATTCTGAATTGAAGAAAGAAGTGCTTTCTGAACTCTTATGGGATCCGCATGTGTCAGAAACCAGAGTGGGCGTCTCAGTCAATGAAGGGGTGGTTACCCTGACCGGACACCTTGACAGCTATGCCGAGAAGGTAGCCGCAAGGCGCGCCGCCGAGCGTGTCAACGGGGTCAAAGCGGTGGCTGTTGAACTTGACGTGATTGTGCAAGGACCCCACCAACGCAGCGACACCGAAATTGCAATAGCTGTGGAACATGCTCTGGGCTGGAATACATCCGTGCCGCAGGACCGCGTCAGGGTAGCGGTAGAAAAAGGCTGGGTCACCCTGAGTGGCGAGCTCGACTGGAATTTTCAGCGCCGTGCTGTTGAACGCACGGTTCGCCAGCTCAAGGGTGTTGTTGGCATCACGGACAACATTCAGCTCAAGGCGCTGCCCGTACCCGCCCTGCTGAAAGATCGCATTCAAGACGCACTGACGCGTCAGGCCGTGCGGGAAGCCCGCCGCATCGAGGTGTCGGTGGATGGCAGCGTGGTCACACTGGACGGTCATGTGCACTCATGGGCCGAGCGCATCGCAGCCGAAGGCGCCACTTGGTCAGCGCCCGGTGTAAGCCGTGTGGTCAACCAGTTGACGATTGAGTCATGAGCTGCCCAAGAACCTCCAACGAAGCCATTGCCAACCGACACCGAGACAGAAAAGAGGACTGAAATGCGAAAGACTGACTCACCTGCATGGATGCTGGCCAAAGCCATAGATTTGCTTCGGAGTGCAGGCGGGATGCACCAACAGTTTTTCCAATTGGGGCAGGTGGACGACTCTCCGCGCTGGGAGCCACCAGTAGACATGTTTGGCGATGAGCGGGCACTTTGTCTGCTCATCGCGCTTCCTGGCGTGACGCCTGAGCGCCTTGACGTTACGCTGGAGCAGCAAACGGTGGTAGTGAACGGCGTGCGTTCATTGGGCTCAACCTTTGGCGCTGACATGATTATTCAGCTAGAAATTCCTTATGGTCGCTTTGAGCGCCGTGTGCAATTGCCCCATGCCGACTACCGCATGGTTGACATGTTGCTACGAGACGGCTGTTTGCGACTCACGCTTGAGAGAATGCCATGAATACCAGCCCACAACTCCTGGATACCGACGACACCACTACGCCGCCCAATGGCGACCAAAAGCTGTTGATATCGGATGCATCGCAGCCCCTGCCCTCAGTGCCAGACGATGCCATGGTCATTCTTCCGGTGCGCAACATGGTGATGTTTCCTGGCTTGATCGTTCCTATCGGCATTGGCCGTGAGAGCTCGATCAACGCGGCCCAGTATGCCGTCAAAACAGAGCGCCCCGTGGGGATACTGATGCAGCGCAACCCGGATGCCGATGTCCCCACGGCTGATGATTTGTCCACCATGGGCACGGTGGCCGCCATCCTGCGCTACGCGACCTCGCAAGACGGCACACACCACATCATCTGCCAGGGGCAACAGCGCTTTCGTGTGCTCGGCTACTTGCCGGGCTTTGACTTCACGGTGGCGCGGGTGGAGCGCATCAGGGAAGACAGCGCTGGCATAAGCCCTGAGGACAAACGCGAAATCGAGGCCCGCTTTTTGCAACTCAAGGCGCGCGCGACTGAAGTGCTGCAGCTGTTGCCGGGCGTACCCCATGAAATGCTGGAGGCCGTAAAAAATATTGAAGCACCCGGCATGCTGGCCGACCTGGTGGCGGGTTATGTGGACATCAAGGCCACAGAGAAGCAGGAACTGCTTGAAGAAATTGACTTGCGCAGGCGACTTGACCGGGTCATTGACATGCTGGTGCATCGTATAGAGGTGTTGAACCTGTCGCGCGACATTGACCAACGCACCAAGGCCAGCATTGGTGAGCGCGAACGCGAATTTTTGTTGCGTGAGCAGCTCAAGACGATCCAGAAAAAGCTCGGCGAGGGCGGGGCAGACAACTCAGCCGAACTGGATGACCTGAAAAAATTGATCGATGAGGCCAACATGCCTGCGGACGTGGAGAAACAGGCCGTGAAGGAATTCAAGCGGCTGGAACGCATGTCGGACAACTCCACAGAGTATTCGATGGTGCGCACCTACCTTGATTGGCTGGTGGAGCTACCCTGGAAAACCCCAGCCCCTGATGACATTAACGTGGCCCGGGCACGCCAGGTGCTTGACGAAGACCATTTTGGGCTGGAGGCGGTAAAGAAGCGCATTCTTGAATTTCTGGCGGTACGCAAGCTCAAACCCGGTGGCCATGGCCCCATTCTTTGCCTGGCTGGGCCACCTGGCGTGGGGAAAACGTCACTTGGCCAATCCATCGCCCGGGCCTTGGGTCGCAAATTTGTCCGGGTGTCCCTGGGCGGCGTGCATGACGAGGCCGAGATTCGGGGGCACCGACGCACCTACATTGGCGCCCTGCCCGGCAACATCATTCAGGCATTAAAGAAAGCCGGCACGCGCGGTTGCGTCATGATGCTTGATGAAATTGACAAGCTTGGCACGGGCATTCACGGCGACCCCTCTGCCGCCATGCTGGAGGTGCTTGACCCCGAGCAAAACAACACCTTCAGGGACAATTACCTGGCCGTGCCCTTTGATTTGTCACAAGTGATCTTCATTGCCACTGCCAACATGCTTGACCCCATACCCGGGCCGCTACGCGACCGCATGGAGGTGCTGCATCTGGCCGGCTACACGCAGGAAGAAAAGCTTGAAATCGCCAAACGTTACTTGGTACACCGCCAATTTGAGGCCAATGGCCTGCGGCCAGAGCAGCTCACGCTCACCGACGAGGCCCTGATGGGCATCATTCGCCGCTACACCCGCGAGGCCGGTGTGCGCAACCTGGAGCGGCAAATTGGCGCGGTCTGCCGCCATGTGGCGGTGCGCCTGGCCGAGGGAAGTGCCCAATCACAACGTGTGGATGCGCCCGATCTGAGCGAGATTTTGGGTCAGTCCAAATTCGAGAGTGATGTGGCCTTGCGTGCCGGCATGACCGGCGTGGCCACCGGCCTGGCCTGGACACCAGTGGGTGGCGACATCTTGTTCATTGAAGCCACGCGCACGCCCGGCAGCGCCCGCCTGATCCTCACCGGCCAGCTTGGTGACGTGATGAAGGAGTCTGCCCAAGCGGCACTGACGCTGGTGAAATCCAGGGCATTGGCGCTCAACTTGGCGCCTGCAGTATTTGAGAAAGCCGACGTGCACATTCACGTGCCGGCTGGTGCCGTTCCCAAGGACGGGCCGAGCGCAGGCGTGGCCATGTTCATTGCGCTGGCTTCGCTGTTCACCGGTCAACCGGTTCGCAGCCATGTGGCGATGACAGGCGAAATCAGCCTGCGGGGGCTGGTGTTGCCGGTGGGTGGCATCAAGGAAAAAGTGCTGGCAGCCCTGGCGGCAGGCATCAAGACGGTGATGCTGCCAGCGCGCAACCGCGCCGACCTGGAAGAAGTGCCGGCGCAAGCCAAGGCACAGCTTGAATTCATCTTCCTCGACAACGTCGAAGAAGCTTTGCTGGGGGCCCTTGGCCTGGCAGCGCCTGAGCAAAGACAGGTCGCGCTGCTTTAAGTGATGTTAGTGGTGCCGGTGCTTGACGCCAGCCGTTGGCTTGACCTTGATGGCAAGGCCGCGCATGCCGGGCACGCGCCGCGCGGCACGCTCCACCTGAAACCGGGTTTGGTAGGTGTCTACCGCGCCTGACAAGGTGACCATGCCACCCTCTACGTTGACTTCGATGTCCGAGCCGTTGATGGCTGGAATCGCATCCAGTGATTCCATCAACTCGGCTTTCAAGTCTGCATCTGATCTCATCCCCATATCTCCTCCTGTGCAAAGCAGGCGCCAAGCGGGCGCGCTGTAGGTCAAACAGATGAGTGACTTTAGGGAAACAGGGCCTTTTCCTGTTGAGAATTCGCAACGTCGCAGCAGACAAAGGCTTTGGCCAAGAGGACCAATCGGCGCCACATCAAAGCGCTTGTGCGGTTAATCGCGCGGCGGGGCAATCGCTTCAGCGTAGTCGTAGAGCGCACCCAAAATGGCCTCGCCACGCTCGTCCGCGCTCTCGGCCAGCTTGTCGAGTTCTTCAAAGAGTTGGTCAACGGTCATGGCGCCAGCATCACCGTCAAACAAGCGCGCTGCGCGCTGCGCTTCCCAGCGTTGCTGCTCCTCGGTGGTCAGGCTTTGTGGAAAATTGCGCGCGCGGTAGCGCCACAGCAGTTCTCCCAGGCGCGCATCGTCAAAGTTTGGCCTTGCGCTGGCAAGTTCTTGGGGGGAGCGCTGGCGCAAATCATTGAGCCTGCGCCGGTCCGAGTTGCCGACAAAGCCACCATACAGGTCCTCATCCACATCGACCGGGCCAGCGGCAGCACGTTTGAACACCTCAACCCAAATGGCGCTCATGTCGGGCAGATCGCGGGCTTTTGCAGCGTTTTGTTTTTGCGACTCAAGGTCAATGCCCCAACGCTGCGCCATCTCGGCACTGAGCACTTTCAGGTTACTCATCACCATGGGCGATTTGTTCAGGTGCACTGACTTGACCGGCAGGCGGCTCATGCCTTCGGGTAAATCGGCCGTTTTACTGAACAACCGCAGGCGGATTTTTTCGGCGTTCAGGCTGGCCAACTCGCTTGGGTCATGGGCCAAATCCCATGCCAGCAACTCGTTTTTGTTGCCTGGGTGCATGGCCAGCGGCCACATCAGGGCGATGCAGCCGCGCTCAGGTGAAAACATGCCGGAGATGTGCAAAAAAGGCTTGGCATGCGTCAACGTGGTGGGCAAGCCCAGCTCGGTCATGACGCGGTCTTTTTTGTGCAGCCCAAAGCAAAAGTCAAACAGCTTGGGCTGGGCGGTTTTGATGAGGCGCGCCAGGGCGATGGTGGCATGCACGTCGCTCAAGGCGTCATGCGCCGACTCGTGCGCCAGGCCGTTGGCGGCGGTCAGGTCGGTGAGTTTGAAGCTGGGTTTGCCCTCGGCGTTAAGCGGCCATTGGATGCCCTCAGGGCGCAGGGCGTAAGCGGTGCGAACCACGTCAAGCAAGTCCCAGCGGCCACAGTCGTTTTGCCACTCACGGGCGTAGGGGTCGATCAGGTTACGCCAAAACATGAAACGGGTGATTTCATCGTCGAAGCGGATGGTGTTGTAGCCCACACCCACCGTACCAGGCCAAGCCAGGGCGTGTTCGATTTGGGCTGCAAACTGGTGCTCTGGCAGGCCTTTTTGCAAACATTCCTGCGGCGTGATACCGGTGATCAGGCAGGACTGCGGTTCAGGCAAAAAGTCATTGGCTGGCTGGCAGTAAAGCATGATCGCCTCGCCAATCTGGTTCAGCTCGGCATCGGTGCGAATGGCAGCAAACTGAGCTGGGCGTGCGCGTCGGGTATTGATGCCAAAAGTCTCGTAGTCGTGCCAGAGAAAGGTGTGGGTCATGGACATATCAATTAATTATTTGCCATATATTAAATAGCTGCATGCGCTTACTTAAAAAGGGCTACGGGCTGTTTTTACTTACGACGCACCGAACGTACACCAGACAACTCAGCCACCAGCCCCATCACCTTGTGCAGCCGGCCCGAGTCGGCCACCTCCACCGTAAAGGTCATCCAGGCTGTGCCTTTGATGGACTGGGTTTGCACCCCAATCACGTTCATTTTTTCTTTGGTAAAAACTTCAGATATATCACGCAGCAGGCCCGTGCGGTCTTGCGCCTGCACGGCCACATCCACCGGGTACACCGAGCTGCCAGCGGCCTGCTTTAGGCCCCATTCCACGTCGATCAGCCGCTCCCCATTTTTGGCCAGCATCTCGGCCAGATTGGTGCAATCGGCACGGTGCACGCTGACGCCTTTGCCACGCGTGACAAAGCCAACGATTGGGTCCGGCGGGGCTGGTTTGCAGCATTTGGCCATTTGCGTCATGAGCGAATCAACTCCTACCACCAGCAGGCCGCCCTTGCTGGGGTTGTCGCCGCTACGGGGTTTGCGAATCAGCGGTGCCTCGGCGTCAAACTGGGCGGGCTCGTTGGGGCGTAGCAGCTGCTCAATGGGACGCAACGAAAACTCGTCTTTGCCGACCGATTCAAACAGCGCATCGGCTGAGGTAAAGCCGAGTTGCGAGGCCAGGTCTTCCAGTTTGATGGCCGTCTTGCCCTCACGCTGCAGCAGCTTTTCAACCACCTCGCGGCCTTTGGCAATGGTCTCTGACAGGGCCAGTGCATTGAACCAAGCACGCACCTTGGTTTTGGCGCGGTGGCTGACCAAGTAGCCCAATTCGGGGTTGAGCCAGTCACGCGACGGGCCGCCCTCTTTGGTAACGGTCACCTCAACAGTCTGCCCGTTTTTAAGCGGCGTGTTGAGCGGCACCATGACGCCGTCGATCCGCGCGCCCCGGCAGCGATGGCCCAAACTGGTGTGAACGCTGTAGGCAAAGTCAACCGCCGTGGCACCCTGGGGCAGCTCAACGATGGCCGCGTCGGGCGTCAGCACGTAAATGTTGTCTTCGAACACGCCTTGCGTCTGGGTGCCTGACAGGTCACGCTCCCAGGCCAATAACTGGCGCAACACGGCAATCTTGGCATCGTATTCGCCGCTGGCCGACACCCCCGCGTAGCCTTTGGCCCCAGCTTCCTTGTAGGCCCAATGCGCGGCCACGCCGTTTTCAGCATGTTCGTGCATGGCCTGGGTACGGATCTGGATCTCGGTTGGCAGGCCAGCGCTGTCGCGCACCACGGTGTGCAAAGACTGGTAACCGTTGACCTTGGGTTTGGCAATGTAATCGTCAAACTCTTCAGGAATGGGTGTGAAGTGGCTGTGCACCCAGCTCAGGGCGCCATAACACTCAGGCACCGTCGCCACAGTGATGCGCATGGCCCGCACGTCATACACCTGCTCAAAATCCAGTGACTTGCCACGCATTTTTTTCACAATGCTGTAGATGTGTTTGGGCCGGCCGGACACTTTGGCACTGATACCGTTGGCATTCAGGTCAGACTCTAGCTGAGCGCGCATGTGCTCCACATAGGTTTCACGCTCAACCCGCTTTTCATCGAGCAGCTTGGCCACTTGGCGGTAGGTATCGGGCTCCAGAAAACGAAAGGCCAAGTCTTCCATTTCCCACTTCAGTTCCCAAATGCCAAGACGGTTGGCCAGCGGCGCAAACACCTGTAGGGCTTCGGCGGCAATGCCTTCGGTCACTGGCAGCTTGCTGGCGGCAAAAAAACGCAAGGTTTGCAGGCGTGAGGCCAGCCGCAGCATGACCACACGCAAATCACGCGAAAACGCCAGCAGCATCTTGCGCACGTTTTCGGTCTGCATCGCCGTGGTTTGCGCCATGGCGTGGGTGGCGACATCACCAGACAAGCGGGTCTGGCGCGCATGCCGCTGCACCCGCACCAGCTTGGTAGTTTCCATGGCCAGCGCGGCAAAGTTGTCGCCGAAGGCCTTGGCAATCACCTCTTGAGGCTTGTTCAGGTGATCGCAGGCATACACGAGGTAACTGGCCGCTTGCATCGCCTCTGAGCCCCCAATACCGCGCAGGATGTGGGCCACGGCATCAGCATGGGCCAGAATGTTTTCACCGGTGTCGAGCGTTTCGCCCGCCAGCAGCGGCTCGGCAAAGGCGCGCGCGCGGGCCAGCGCGTTGGCCTGCTCGGGCAAGCTCTTGGCGGTGGCGGCCACCACTGGCAGCATCGGCTTATCGATGGTTGAGTTGGCGCAATCGTCTATGTAGAGGCTTTTCATCAGGTGAGGCTCGGGGTCAGTCCAGCAAAAAAGAAAGCACGGCCTGCACTTGGTCATCTGCCACAAACGTCGGCGCATGGCCGACCCCAGCAAATTCAAGCAGCCGGGCTTTTGGGCCGCGCTGGGTCATGGCCTGCGCCGTGGCTACCGAGAGCAAATCAGACTGGGCACCTCGAATCAACAAGGTTTGCGCGGTGATCTGGTCATAGGCCTGCCACAACAAGGCCTCACCCTGGGCCGCAGACTCTGCGGTGATTGCCTTGAAAGGCTCAGCCAGCGCCGGGTCATAACGCAGCGTGAATTTGCCACTGCCGTCCGCCAGGGGTTTGAGTTGTGGGCGGCTCAAGGCCAGCCACTGCGCGGGTGTGTGGGGGCCAAAACTGCTGGCAATGGCCCACAGCGCATCAGCGGCCTGCTGCTCGGAGTCAAACACGCCAATTTTTCCCAGGTACTGGCCAATGCGCTGCAAGGCTTGCCATTCAATCGCCGGCCCCACATCATTGAGCACCAGTCGGCGCACCTTGGCAAACGCCGGGGCTTGGGGGAACCCTGCCACAGCCATGCCGATCAAGCCACCCATGCTGGTGCCCAGCCAGTCCAGCGTGGTCGGTTGCAGCTGTGCCAGCAACGCCAACATATCGCCAGCATAAGTGGGCACCTGGTACAACGCCGGGTCTTTCAGCCAATCACTCCGGCCGCGCCCGGCCACATCGGGGCAGACCACGCGAATGTTTTCGCCGCGATCAGCAGCGCGCTGGCACAAGGCCCGCGCCAGCACATCAAAGTCGCGACCCTGGCGTGTCAGGCCGTGCACACACAGCACCACGTGGGCGCTGTCAGGCTGGCCCCATTGCCAATAGGCCATGCTATGGCCGCCCTGCGCATCGGGACAGTTGACAAATTCAAGGGTGGGTTCAAACATGGGAAAGTCTGCAATCAAAATGAAGGCTGGATAATGACCAGGTGGCATGTGCTTAAGGCTTGCGTCAGGCACATGGCAGCATCCTAATTCAAACTCTGCCGACGGCTTGGCTGCCGTCTGCTTCATTCAATTCATTTCACAAGGAAACCCCCATGCTCAAAGGCAAAACAGCACTCGTCACCGGATCCACCAGCGGCATCGGCTTGGGTATTGCCAAGGCGCTGGCAGCACAAGGTGCCAATATCGTCATGAATGGCTTTGGCGATGTGGAAGGCCCCAAAGCTGAAATTGCGGCACTTGGTGTCAAAGTGGCCTACCACGGGGCCGACATGAGCAAGCCCACTGAGATTGAAGCCATGGTGGCCTTTGCTGCTGAACAATTTGGTCGCATTGACATTCTGGTCAATAACGCCGGCATTCAGCATGTGGCCCGCATCGAAAACTTTCCTGTAGACCGCTGGGACGCCATCATTGCCATCAACATGAGCAGCGCTTTTCACGCCACCCGCGCCGCCCTGCCCGCCATGCAGGCCGCGGGCTGGGGCCGCATCATCAACGTGGCTTCCGTTCACGGCTTGGTGGCTTCCGCTGAAAAATCAGCCTATGTCACGGCCAAACACGGCGTGATCGGCCTAACCAAGGTGACCGCACTAGAAAATGCAACAACGGGCATCACCTGCAACGCGATCTGCCCCGGCTGGGTGCTGACGCCGCTGGTGCAAAAGCAGGTAGATGCCAAAGCAGCAGCACTTGGCATCTCCAATGACGAAGCCAAGAATCAGTTGCTGGGTGAAAAAGAGCCATCGCTGCAGTTCACCACACCCGAAGAATTGGGTGCGCTGGCAGTGTTTTTCTGCTCACCAGCTGGCAACAATGTGCGCGGCGTGGCGTGGAACATGGACGGCGGCTGGGTAGCGCAATAACGCTATATAAAATATAGCTACTTGCACTTATTTAATAAGGTCTAGAGGCTTATTTTCTATAAATTTCAAGAGGTGGGCCTGATGCCTGCTTCTTGCGTTCCATTTGCTTGGTGTGCCATCGCACAGACGGTGTTTCAGATGCCAACTTAACATGGTGAAAAATCGACAGCCAAAGCGGCTTGTCAATTCAATTCTTAACCCGCACATGCCCACCAGAGATGTCCATGCACACCTTACAACGCCCAGCTTTCAGCGAGCAGCAGCAAGCTGCCATTGCACCCCAGTTCTCGGCCACAGGCTTGCAGATTCGTGTTGGCTTCGAAATGGTCTACGAGTGCCCAGCCCCGACACCCATGATTTTGTCGCTGCACGTCCACCACTCGCGCGCGCCTGATCTGATACGCCCGGACATTCTCGTCACCAATCCGCCCCTGCCTGTGGTCGCCTACCGTGACATGTTTGGCAACTGGTGTAGCCGCATCGTGGCGCCTGCGGGGCGATTGGTGTTAAGCGCCGACGCGCTGGTGCATGACAGCGGCGAGCCTGACCCGATTGCCCTGGGTGCCCAGCAGGTGCCAGTCGAGCAACTGCCTGAATCCACGCTGGTGTTTTTGCTGGGCAGCCGCTACTGCGAAACCGACCAGTTGTCCAACGTGGCCTGGCAACTGTTTGGCAACGCGCCAACTGGCTGGGGCCGGGTACAGACCATTTGCGATTTTGTGCACCAGCACATTGAATTTGGTTACCACCACGCCCGGCGCACCCGCACGGCGCTGGAGGCTTATAACGAAGGCCAGGGCGTGTGCCGCGACTACGCCCACCTGGCCATTGCCTTTTGCCGCTGCATGAACATTCCAGCGCGCTATTGCACGGGTTACCTGGGCGACATTCGTATTCCACCCATTCCTGGTCCGATGGATTTTGCCGGCTGGTTTGAGGCTTACCTGGGCGACCGCTGGTACACCTTTGACGCCCGAAACAACACACCACGCATTGGCCGTGTGCTGATGGCCCGGGGCCGAGATGCCTGCGATGTGGCGCTGGCCAGCACCTTTGGGCAGAACGAATTGCGCCAGTTCACCGTGTGGGCCGACGAGGTCGTCGCGGCTTAGACAGAATTAAGCGTCATCCTGCGTCGGTCACACTTTTGACCGGGCCAACAGCTCGGGCACACGGGCTGCCACGGCGCCGAACTCTTCCACGGGCACGGGCCGCGAGAAATAGTAGCCTTGCAGGTACCGGCAGCCCAGGCGCTCAAGCGCCACCACATGGCTTTTCAGTTCGACGCCTTCCGCCACGATTTCCAGCCCAAGGCTGTTGCCCATGGCAATGATGGCACCAACCAAGGTGTGATCGTTGTTGCCATGATGCATGTCCTGCACAAAGGACTTGTCAACTTTGAGCGTGTCCACCGGGAACATCTTGAGGTAAGACAACGAGGAGTAGCCAGTGCCGAAGTCATCCAGGTAAACGCGAAAACCCATCTGGTGCACGGCGTTAAGCCACTGCAAGGTTTTTTCAACATCACGCAGCATCACGCCCTCGGTGATCTCAAGCGCCAGCTGGGCTGGTTCAATGCCGTAATGCGTCACGATCTGAAGCAGTTTGGCGGGCGCAAGGCCATCCGGTATCTGCCGCCCCGAGACATTCAGCGACAAGCTGTAATCCAGACCCTGATTCTTCCAGGCCAACAATTGCTGGCAGGCCGCGTCGACCACAAACAGGCCAATATCGACAATCAAGCCGGTTTTTTCCGCCAGCGGAATAAAGCTGTCGGGCGAAATCAGACCCCGCGTCGGGTGGCGCCAGCGAATCAGCGCCTCTGCCCCAGACAGGCGCTGGGTGTGCAGATCGATGACAGGTTGGTAAAACAGCACGAATTCACGGCGACTGATGGCGTTGCGCAGGTCACTTTCCATGTGCCTGCGGTGTTCCGCAGCAGCAGTCAGCGTGGCATCAAAAAACACATGTTTGTCGCCACCGGCAGATTTGGCGCTGTCCATGGCCAGTTCCGTCTGGCGTAACAACTGCGGCACATCAAATCCATCGTTGGGAAACAGCGTGATGCCCATGCTGGCATGCAAGCTGATGGGTGAACCGTCAACAAAGCAGGTTTGCCGGATGGCCCGCATGATGCGGCTCGCAACCCGGTCTACCGCGTCTCCTTGGGTGATGTGATTCAGGATGATGCTGAAATTGTCCGAACCCAGCCGCGCCAGGGTGTCCTCATTTTTGAGGCAAGCCGCCAGCCGCTTTTTAGTGGTCTGCAAAATCAGGTCACCGGCTGGCAAGCCCATGCCCTCATTGATGCGCCGAAACTCATCCAGATTGACCAGCAGCAGGGCAAAGCCACCGGTTTTTTCGGTGGCAAAGTTTTGAACCAGGGTGTGCAAACGGGCCTCCAGCCCCTGCCGGTTGGCCACGCCCGTCAGCGGGTCTGTGATGGCAAGTTGCCTGGCCATGGCTTCTGATTCCTTAAGGTGGCTGACATCGTGCACCACACCTTGAAGCAGGTTTTCATCCACTGAGCGCAACACCAGGTTGACCCAGCTGCGCTCGCTGCCTGACATCAGCGTCTGCAAGTCTTTTGTCACCGCGGTGTTCTGCTGCAAGGCCGTTTGAACTAGCATGCTCACCTGATCCGGGTCTTGCCAAGGCAACTGGCGAATCTTGAGCACAGGCAAGTCACTGCCAAAGGGCTGCAAACTGAGGTCAAACAGACGGGCAAAAGCCGGATTCCAGGAACTCAGTACCCCTTGGCGGTCGATCAAAAACAGCCCGGACTCGGCATTATCAAAAATGGTGTGGTACTTTTTCTCGTCAACTTCGCCCTGAATGCGCAATTGATGCTCGGTTGCCAACGCGCTAACCAGGCGCTCAGACAGGGCATTGATGTCCATGACCAACTGGCCAATTTCTGTCTTGGTGTGTCCTTGGGGCGTGGCCAGGCGCTCGCCAGCCGTGGGGTCCATGCGGTGCAAGCGGTCTGACATGGCCTTGATCGGTCGCACAATAAAAAGCAACATGATCACCACCATGGCCACAGTCACCATGCCCAACTGCCAGCTCAATTGAATGGCAGCCAGCCAGACTTCTTGCCTGATGCCCGCGTCAATGACCAGCGGGTCAGGCGTCAATTGAATGTGACCCACCTGTTTTTTGCCATTGAAAGGCGAATAAATCAAACGATTGAGCGACAGGGTGGGGGCGGTCCCCAAGGCCCGGTCATGGCCCTTGTTGGCCAGCACTTCTTGATCACTTGTGATCCTGACCGACAACACATCAGAATTGCTCAACAAACCCTGCGCCAGTTCAGCAGCAAGGGTTTGGTCCTTGGCGAAACAGGCCACCGCCAGCGTGCTTTGGACCGTGTCGAGCAGTTCATTCAGCCTGGTTTGTGATGCCCGGTGGGCGCGTTGACTGGTGGCCTGAGCCGTGTAGGCCACCGCCACCACACCAGCCAGCAAGGACGCCAGAATGACCGTCAATACCGAGCGCCACAGCAGCCCGCGCATTCGCAGGGGTTCAAGCAGCGTCCAGGGGAAATTTGTCACCGGGGAAACTCCAGAACAATTCGAAATCGCTTGTCAAGCTGGCTGCGGTCGATGTACCCAATGCTGCTGGTGCTGCCGACCAGCAGACTGATGGTTTCGGCCGAATTCGCTGCTTGCAGCGGCGGCGAGGTCTTGCCAGAAAAAATCAGGCGTGCCCAATAGGCGTTGACTTCATTCAAATCCTTGTTCACCAGCCTGCGGTAAAACTCGGCTCTGAGCGGGCTGCTTTCGGGTTGGTCAATCGGCACTGCCGTGCCCCCGTTGGGCAGCCTGCGATAGCGCCCCAGAAAGATATTGGTAACGTCATCCTGGCTGAGCCCACTGATGGCGCTGGCGGCATTGACCACCACCACCGGCTCGGCACTGACAGCCTTGCACAGGGCGAGCAGCATGAAAAAAAGCGTCAATAGCAACGGTTTCATGACGGACTAAAACACAAAATCCAGCGCCAAACTGAAAACGGTCATGTTGCCGTCCCAGCCTGGCTGATTGTTCTTGATCAGGAAAACCGATGTCGGCTTGCCGCGTACTGCGTCCACTTGCGCTTTCAGGGCCAGATTTTTCTGGAGGTCCCAGCGTCCACCCAGGGTGTAGGTGTTTTGGTCCATAACGCTATGTAACACCAGCGATGCCGTGATGGCATCAATGCCTGCCAATCCGCTGGTGGGCAGTGCGCCCATGGTCGAGAAACTGCGTGACACACCCATATAAGGCGTTACCGCCCCCAACCGGTACGCCGCTTGCACATAGCCCGCTTTGGAGTCGGCATAGGCCGGGCTGTCGTGCCTGATCAGGTTCAGCATGAACTGAATATTGACCGGCCCCTGGTCGTACACCACGCCCAGCGAACTGAACCGTGCGCGCTGGTTCGCCATTGCCATGTCTGGCACCAGCGACAGATAAGGCACACCACCAAGTGGATCGCCACTCGCCTGCAACAAGGTGTCTGTTGGGGCTTCATGCCCAAAACGCACTTGCGCATGGCTCAGTCGAACCTGCCAGGGGCCAGTTAAATAATCCAGATAAGCACCGACCAGGGTCGAGCCCTTCAATTCCCATGAAATACCCGGCGCAAAAGGTGACTTCTCGGGCGACCGGCCAGCAAACAGCTTGCCTTTGAGCAGCCCGGTCGCGACCGGAAAAGTAGCGCTGACATCCACGCCATCGATGTAGGAGAACACCAAAGAGCCGTAAAAATCTGGTGGTGGCCTGACACTGAGGTTGGCATAGCCCACCAGCCTTGAGTCACCCAGCATGTAGAACTCGGTCCCCAAGCGACCGCCACGCAGCGAGAAATCAGGTGAAAAATCATGGCGCAAAAAAGCCCAGGTCAACTCAGGCTTGTAGCTTTCGTCGGCATGGTACCGACTGACTGTTTGCAGCACAGCCTCTGTGCTGGAACTGAAATGAACATTGGCCTGAAAACCCAGCAGGCTGTCCACCTTGGCAGTCCATTGGGTGCCCGCCCCTTGCGGCTGGGACAGGTCACGGACGAACTGGGCGCTGTCGGTGTTTGATCGGGTGAAGCCCAGTGTGCCAAAACCATGCAGGCTAATCCCTGGCATGTCTGGTATGTCAGGCATCGCGTCATGACCGCTAGACCACGACACGGTCGGACAGCTCAGCATCATGCCCGCCAGCCAACCCATCACCCGCCTTTTACAGGACGCCGAAAAATCAACTGCACAGCATTTTCTAGCGAAAAACATGATGATTGAGTGACTCCAGATGCGAACTCCACCGAAACAAATAGACGGCCAGCCCAGTGTATCTTTCCTGAACTGACAAAACGCTGAGTGTTGATGGGAAAGCACGTGGCCTCTCTGATTTTTGCGCCCCCAAATAGCAGCAAGAAACAGCGGCACAGGGTGCGACAACGCACAGACTGATAGTGCTTGCCCAACCTACCATCGGCTCAGAAGTTCAGGGCATGCGCCGACGACGTCGGTCCGCTTTGAACAAATCCAACAGGAGCACTTGATGACATCATCCGTTAAAACCCTCTTTGCTGTGGCCGCTGTGGCCATGGCTGCCCAGGCCTCGGCACAGGTCACCTTTTACGAGCAGGGCAACTTTCAGGGACGCTCGTTCACCACGCAGCGACAGATCAACAATTTTGAGCGTTTTGGTTTCAATGACCGCGCCTCGTCGGTTGAAGTGATCGGCAACCGCTGGGAAGTCTGCGAAGACACCCAGTTTCGTGGACGCTGCGTGGTGCTGCGGCCCGGCAAATACCCATCGCTGGCCGCCATGGGCCTGAACGACCGCGTGTCATCCGTGAAAGCCATTAATCGCAACGCCCGCGTTGACGAGCGTCGCTATGCACCTGCACCAGCCGTGACGCAAGTCACCTTTTACCAGCAAGAGAATTTTGGCGGTCCGTCTTTCAGCACCAGCCAGGGTGTGCTGAATTTCCAGACCCAGAACTTCAATGACCGCGCCTCATCGGTGTTGGTCACCGGCGGTCAGTGGGAGGTGTGTGAAGACGCCCGGTTTGGCGGTCGCTGCGCCATCTTGCGTGAAGGGCGCTACCCGTCCCTGGCGGCAGTGGGTTTGAGCAACCGAATCTCATCCACCCGACTGGTCAGCAACGAAGCGCCCAACGCCGCAATGGCGCCTGATTACCGTCAACGCACCAATGAACGCCTTTACGAAGCCACGGTGACATCGACACGCGCTGTCGTCGGCACACCCGAACAACGCTGCTGGGTTGAAAAAGAACAAATTCCCCAAGCCCAGAGCAATTCCAACGTGCCCGCAGCCATTGCCGGCGCCCTGATTGGCGGCATTCTGGGTCACCAAGTGGGCGGCGGAACCGGTAAAGACCTCGCCACAGTGGGCGGTGCCATCGCCGGTGCAGCGGTTGGCAACAGCGTGGGGCGCAACGGCAACACCGATCAAGCAACCACCCGTGATGTGCAACGCTGCGAAAACGTGAGCGGCCAGGCGCGGCCACAGTATTGGGATGTGACCTACACATTCCGGGGTGTTGACCATCGGGTGCAAATGACCACGCCTCCTGGTCCAACCGTGACGGTTAACGCGCAAGGCGAGCCCCGCGCGCAACGCTAAGCCTTAAAATTAGCTACTAAAAAAATAGCTTCTATCGCTTATTTCATAAGGTCTAGAAGCTAAAAATACATATAAATTCACGAAGATTGCTTGAACGCCATCACGGCCTGGTTGCGCAGGGTGCGCAGCAGGGCCAGTTCTTTTTCATCGACTCTCAAGCCGCCTTTTTCTGCCTTGTCGGCGTAGATCAAGCCAAACGGTTTGCCTTTGATGGCCAGCGGCAAGATCAGGAAAGTCGGTGCGTTGTACAACTTGCGATACCAGCCTGGCAAGCGGTCGGCCAGCCGCGGGTCGCTGGCATCGCTGATCAAGGTGTCGGCGCCTTTGGTGCAGATGGTGGCAAACAGGTCTGGCACCGCGACGCCGCTCAAGGGCACGCAAAACGATTTCACCACGCCTTCTACACCTTCGCCTAAGCCAAAGCGGCCCGTGAGGGTGTCGGTTTTGGCATCGCGCATGCAGAAGATGATGCGGTGAAAGTCCAACGCCCGAAACATGGCCTCAAGAATCATGCGCAACACATCACTGAGCTTGAAGTCTTCCACCATCACATTGGTGATGTCTTGGATGCCCGCAGCCAGGGTTTGCGACACGTGAGCAGAAGACGGCTGTGCCAACTTTTCAGCGGGGGTCAATTGACTGGCGGTTGCGGCTTTTGTGGCATGCAGCTCCGTGGCCGCCAGAGCATCATGGTGTTCCTGCTTGTATTCCGCGTGACTCACATCCGCAGCCTCTGAACCGGTGAGCAATTTTGCAGCCCGGGAGTTACTCTTGACCCTGAGGTCCATGGCTGCTGCCAATTCCACCAGCTTTTTTCGCGCCACGGTGGTGGCTGCCTGCACCTGAGTCACCGACAAACCCAGTGTTTTGCCAAATTTTTTGGCTGCTTTGTCCAGGTGCGCATCGACCTCTTTGGGGTCGCCATGCAGCATGGCATCGGCCATGTCGTTGGCTGCCCGCGCGGTCCAGCGCAGACGGCTTTGCGCCTCAAACGGCACGCGGCTGGGCGGTTCACCGGCTGGTAACTGCATGCAGCGCTGAATGCTTTCAGGCAAACCCCAGGCACGCGCCACACCCACACCCAAAGCCTCGAAACTCATACCCAAGACACGGTGCGACGCGGCCGCTTCGCTGGTTGGCTCACTGGTTGAGGCGGTCATGGCACGAATGCTGGCCGCTTCTTCGGGAAAATAAAACTGCGACAGCATGCGGCCCAGATTTTGAAACAAGGCGCCAATGAAGGCTTCTTCACCCTCGGCACTGGTACTGGAGAGTTCCGAGGCAATCGATCCGGCCATCAGCCCGCGCAAAAACTCTTCTTTGAGCAAGTGGGCGTTGGTTTTGTCCTGCATGTGCTCAAGCAGCACCAAGCTGAGCGCCATATTGCGAATGCCATTGAACCCTACCAGGCTCACCGCCCGTGAGACCGTGCCAATGCTGCTGCCGCGCGAATAGTGCGCACTGTTGACCAGGCGCAGCAGCTTGTTGGTGAGCGCCACGTCTTTCAAGATTTCATTGGTGACGCTGCTGATGCTCTCGGTCTCGGAGGTGGCCATGCTCTGAATGCGCACCACCGATTCGGACAGCGCCGGAAAGTCGGTCTTGTTGCGCATGCGGCGCAGCAAAAAATCCAGCGTGCTGGTGTTGCTGCCGCTGCTTGTGGCTTCTGCGCCCACAGCAGCCTCGCTCTGCTGTGCAGCCCAAGTTTTCAGGGCGCCCAAAAAGACATCGCTGGCCGGGTACCGCTGAGCGGCATCACGGTGCAGCGCACGCAATACGATGGCGCGAAGGCTGTCGTCCAGCCCTTCCAGCAAGGCTGCGGGAAGTTGCAGCGGCTCGTAAGCGGCGCGATAGATCGCGCGGTAAGCATCGGTACTGGTCTGCAAGGGCTTGCCCCACAGCAACTCGGCCAGCATCAGCCCGGCGGAATACACATCCATGACTGGCGACACTGGAGCGCCCCGCGCCGCCTCGGGCGCCATGTAAGCCGGCGTGCCAGCCACTGTGGCGCTGGTCGCGTTGGGGTTGGCGCCAGGACTGACGCGCTCGGCAATACCAAAGTCCATCACCCGAGCACGCCCATTGGCATCGAGCATCACGTTCGACGGCTTCAAATCGCGGTGCACCACACCGGTGGCATGTGCGGCCACCAGTGCGCCAAGCACATCCACCATCAGCGCCACCGCCCGCTCGGGCCTTTGTGCCCCCTGCGTGGCCAGCAGCTGCGCCAGCGTTTGCCCTTGCACATACTCAAACACCAAATAAGGCCGCTGGTCTTGCACATCGGCCTCAAACACCGGCACGATGTTGGGGTGGGTCAGGCGGCTGACGCTGCGCGCCTCGGCCAGCCATTGGGTCAGCGCTGAGGCATCCGGGCCGCTCATGGGTTTCATCAGCTTGATCGCCACCTCGCGCTCCAGCCGGGGGTCAAAGGCCAGCCAGACTTGGGCTTGGGCACCCTGGCCCAGCAAGCGCTTGAGCTCGAACCGCCCCAAATTAGCGGGCATGGCGTCTGCGCCACCCGCTGTCATGCGCCTCAATGTGGCAAGCGGCGAAAAATCAACCATGACAATCTTCCTGCGCTCAATTACTTCAAATGCACCGAACCGGACACCGTGACGGTGACCGAGGTCAAGCCTGCCTCCAGCGGCACAGGTGCGCTCTCCGCCACCGTGCGTGCGCTCATCGCCATCATGGGGGGGCGCCCACCACCCGAGTCGCCGGCGTTGATGTTGGCCTCAACCAAGCTGTAGCTTGAATAACCAAAGCTCTTGGCGGCCTCACTGGCGCGTTGGCGAAACTGCGCAATGGCCTGGCTTTGGGCCAAGGTTTCAGCGCCCTGGCGTTGCTCCGGCGTCAGGCCAAAGCTGGCACTGGCCACGGTGAGGGTTTGCAACTTGCCGGCGATTTCACCCATGCGGGCAAAGTCACGACCCTGCAGCACCAGCTCGGCCGAGCCCTGCCAGCCGGTCATTTTGCCGTTGCGGTCGTAGCGCGGAGACAAGCCAAAGCGGCCGGTCCGCACCTCGGTGGCGCTGCTCTTGGCCTCGCGCCTGGCCAGCGTCAACGCGTCATCCAGCGCCGCCTTCAACTGGGTCTGCACGGTTTGCGCATCGGCCCCCTCACGCGTTGTGGTGAGGGACAGCGTCAGCACATCTTGCGCAATCTGCACACTGGCGCTGGCTGACAGGGTCACCCGCTGACTTAACTCTGGCGGTGTTAAATTTTGAGAAAAAGAAGCTGTAGCCCATATGAATAAAGTGCAAGCAGCTATTGATTTAATAGTATTTTTCAATCTTTTTTTCCTCAGAATTAAACAATTTGTCAGTAATAAATTTGTAACAGCGTGTGAATGTCGACCAGAATCGGCCGGAACTGTTGATTGAACCACGCAAAATCGCCCCTGTTACAAATTGACTGGACCGTAAGTATGGCTGCAAACCCTGACCGTGTTGACAAAATTCTGGTGGTCGACGACGACTCGCGCATTCGCGACCTGCTGCGCCGCTACCTCACCCAAGAAGGGTTTGAGGTGCTGCAGGCTGAAGACGGCAAGGCGCTGACGCGTGTTCTGCTGCGCGAACCGGTGGACCTGATCGTGCTCGATTTGATGATGCCTGGCGAAGACGGGCTGTCGGTGTGCCGGCGCTTGCGCGCGGCCAACGACCGCACACCGATCATCATGCTGACCGCCAAGGGCGAAGACATTGACCGCATCGTCGGGCTTGAAGTGGGCGCCGACGACTACCTGTGCAAACCCTTCAACCCGCGCGAGTTGTTGGCGCGCATGCACGCGGTGTTGCGTCGTCGCCCACCGGTGGAAGCCCCTGGCTCGCCCTCCAGCGAAGACGAAACCGTTACCTTTGGCCCTTTCTGTTTTGACCTGGGCGCACGCAAATTGCGCAAAGGCAAGGAAGAGCTGACCCTGACCACCGGTGAATTCGCCATGCTCAAGGCACTGGTGCGGCACCCGCGCCAGCCCCTGTCGCGCGAAAAACTAGCACAGCTGGCGCGTGGGCGCGACTTTGAGCCGTTTGACCGGAGCCTGGACGTGCAGGTCTCACGCCTGCGCAAGCTCATTGAAGAAGACGCTACCGTGCCGCGTTACATCCAGACCGTGTGGGGTGTTGGCTACGTTTTCATTCCTGATGACAATAGCTAAACCTGTGACCGCTGAATTGCAGTCGCCCAGACGTAACTCGTCTGCAACCAAACGTTCCGGGGTCAGCCTTTTCTGGCGGACGTTTTTCCTGCTCTCGGTGCTGCTGGCCGGCAGCGTCTGGGCCTGGACCGAAACCCTGCACGAACTGGAATTTGAACCCAGGGCCTTGCACGCGGCCAGGCAAATTGCCTCTGTGGTCAACCTGAGCCGGGCGGCCGTGATGCACACCGATGGCATTGCCAGGGTGTCGCTGTTCAAGACCATGAAGGACCAGGAACACGTCACCATTCAGCTGCGTGAGCCCAAAGACCAGTTTGAGCCTTACGACAGCGACGACATCAACCTCCACGTCACGAAAGAGATTCAGGCCAGGCTGGGGGCAGATTCCATCGTGGCCCGCAGCGTGAACAAGGTTGAGGGGCTGTGGGTTGGCTTCAGCATTGAAAACGACCAATATTGGCTGCGCACCGAGCGCTCGCGCTTTGACGAGCCCGCTGCAAAAACCTGGGTGATCTGGATTTTGACCACCGCAGCGCTGTCCTTGGCGGGCGCCGCCTGGATCGCCAGCCTGATCAACCGTCCCCTGAAAGACCTGTCCAAAGCGGCACAGCGCGTGCGCGAGGGCGACTTTGAGGCCAGCACGCTCGATGAAAACGTCAGCACCCAGGAGATCAGGGCGGTGAATGTTGGGTTTAACCGAATGACACGCAAGCTGGCCAAGGTCGAGCAAGACCGCGCCGTGATGCTGGCCGGTATCTCGCATGACCTGCGCACGCCGCTGGCACGCTTGCGACTTGAAGCCGAGCTCAGCGTGGCCGACCCGGTGGCCCGCAACAACATGGCCGCCGACATTGAGCAGCTCGACGCCATCATTGACAAGTTTCTGGACTACGCGCGCCCCGGTGGCATCACGTTGCAGCCGGTGTCACTCAACCAGACCATCGAGACCTGCCTGGCGCCCATGCGCAAGCGCCAGGACATCACATTCAAGGTGGCGCTGCAAGATGGCCTGCTGGTAGACGCTGACCCAGTGGAGCTGCAGCGGGTGATAGACAACCTGCTGCAAAACGCCGCCCGCTATGGCAAGGGCATCGACACGGGCATTGCCATGGTTGATATTTCGGCCAGATACCAGGACAACAACGTGCTGCTGCGGGTACGCGACCACGGCGCGGGTGTGGCGCCGGAACAGCTCAAGCAGCTCACCACACCATTTTTTCGTGGTGAAGCAGCGCGCACCTCGGCCAACGGCACCGGACTGGGCCTGGCCATTGTGGAGAAAACGCTGTCCCGCATGGGTTGCACGTTTGAACTGAGCAACGCCAACAGCGGCGGCCTGTGCGCCAACATCAAGCTGCAGCGGGCCACCGCCAGATTGGCTTAACGCGGCCGGTGGTTGTTGAAGTTCTTGGCAGGCGCCGTGCCAGTGACGCGCGGCGGCAAGCCGGTGTGCTGCGTCAGCAACTGGCCTGGCTTGGGCGCCTGAGCTGACTTGGGAACGAGCGCGGCCTTGACCGGCCCGGCCGTTGAGTTTTTACGCCGGGCACTGGTGTAGCTGCCATCCACCAAGGGCTGAAACGTCGGAATCAGGTGGTGTTTGCCATTGCCGACCAAGTCCGCCCGCCCCATGCTTTTGAGCGCCTCACGCAGCAGCGGCCAATTGTTGGGGTCGTGGTAGCGCAAAAACGCCTTGTGCAGGCGGCGGCGCTTCTCACCACGCACCACATCCACTTTTTCGGCCCGATCATCGCGGTGAATGCCCTTGAGCGGGTTCAAATCAGTGTGGTACATGGCGGTGGCAGTGGCCATGGGGCTGGGGTAGAAGGTTTGCACCTGATCGGCCCGAAAGCCGTTTTTCTTCAGCCAGATGGCCAAGTTCATCATGTCTTCATCGGTGGTGCCAGGGTGGGCAGCGATGAAATATGGAATCAAAAACTGTTTTTTGCCAGCTTCCAGGGTGAACTTGTCAAACAGCGTCTTGAACTTCTCGTACGTGCCCATGCCCGGCTTCATCATTTTGGACAGTGGGCCGGATTCAGTGTGCTCGGGTGCAATCTTCAGGTACCCGCCCACATGGTGCTGCACCAGTTCCTTGACGTACTCGGGGCTTTGCACGGCCAGGTCGTAACGCACACCTGAGCCAATCAAGATTTTCTTGATGCCCTTCAAGGCGCGGCCACGGCGGTAGATGTTGATGAGCGGCTGGTGGTCGGTGCCAAGATTCTGGCAAATGCCGGGGAACACACAACTGGGCTTGCGGCAGGCCGCCTCAATCTCGGGCGTTTTGCAGCCCAGCCGGTACATGTTGGCAGTCGGCCCGCCCAGGTCAGAAATGGTGCCGGTGAAGCCTTTGACCTTGTCGCGGATGTCTTCAATTTCCTTAATCACCGATTCTTCCGAGCGGCTCTGGATGATGCGCCCCTCATGCTCGGTGATGGAGCAAAACGTGCAGCCGCCAAAACAGCCGCGCATGATGTTGATGCTGAAGCGGATCATCTCCCACGCCGGGATTTTGGTGGCATGGTCGTGGCTGCCGTTCTCGTCAGCGTAGCTTGGGTGGGGCGCCCGGGCGTAGGGCAGGTCAAACACCTGGTCCATCTCGGCCGTGGTGAGCGGAATGGGTGGCGCGGTGATCCACACATCGCGGGCGGTGGCACCTGTGCCGTGCGCCTGCACCAGCGCACGGGCGTTGCCGGGGTTGGTTTCCAGGTGCAGCACGCGGTTGGCATGGGCGTAAAGCACCGGGTCGCTCTTGACTTGTTCGTAGCTAGGAAGACGAATCACGGTGCGGTCGCGCGGCGGCATCAGGTGCTTGCCAGCGCGGGAAGGCAACGCCGGGTTGTGTATGAAGGTGATGGGCCGGGTGATGGATGCTTTTTCTGAATTTAAGTCTTTTTGACCTATAGCCACCGTACCCATTGCGCTAACAGCTATATTTTCAGTAGCGTTTGAAGCTGCCTCTTTTTCAGCATCTTCTTTGGCGCAAGTGCTGCCCTGCCCCGCCGCCTGCTCACTGGTCGTCTGGTAGGGGTTGATGTGCGACTCGACCGGGCCTGGCTGATCGACATCGCTTGAATCGATCTCAAACCAGTCCAAGCGCGAGTCGTCATCCGTGCGGCGCACAAACGCGGTGCCGCGCACATCGGTGATTCTCTCTATGGGTTCACGGTGGCTCAGGCGGTGGGCAATTTCGACAATGGCGCGTTCGGCGTTGCCGTACAGCAGCAGGTCGCACTTGGCATCCACCACCACGCTGCGACGTACTTTGTCGCTCCAATAATCGTAGTGTGCAATGCGCCGCAGGCTGCCTTCAATGCCGCCCAGAATGATCGGCACATCTTTATAAGCCTCGCGGCAGCGCTGGCTGTAGACCAGGGCGGCACGGTCGGGGCGCTTGCCACCCACGTCGCCGGGGGTGTAGGCGTCATCGGTGCGGATTTTCCGGTCCGCCGTGTAGCGGTTGATCATGCTGTCCATGTTGCCCGCGGTCACGCCCCAAAACAGGTTGGGCTTGCCTAAAGCCTTGAAGGGTTCAGCGCTTTGCCAGTCAGGCTGAGCAATGATGCCCACGCGAAAGCCTTGGGCCTCCAGCATGCGGCCAATCACGGCCATGCCAAAGCTGGGGTGGTCCACATAGGCGTCACCCGTGACCAACACCACGTCGCAGCTGTCCCAGCCGAGCTGGGTCATTTCCTCGCGGCTCATCGGCAAAAAGGGCGCCGTGCCCAGGCGCGCAGCCCAGAACTTGCGGTAACTGTTCAGGGGCTTGGCGGCACGCGGAAAGAAGGAGACGTCAACAAGGGCGTTCATGGAAACTCACACAATGGGAAGGGGGCGAGTGTAAGGTTTAGACGCTTTTTACACGGTTCGCAGGGGTACTTGCGGATTTCACCGCGCTTGATCTGTCCCGCCAGCCCGCCTGCTGGCCAGATGGTTTTGCGCTGCAGACCGCGCTCCGCAGACCCTCAGGTATTGAACACAGCCACGGCTTTCGAGAGAATTTTGGTCTGCCCCTTCAAACTCTCGGCAGCTGCAGCTGACTGTTCCACCAAGGCAGCGTTTTGCTGGGTCATTTGGTCCAGGTGCGTGATGGCGGCGTTGACCGCCCCAATGCCATCGGACTGGGCAGATGACGCGGCCATGATCTCGCCAATGATGTCGCCCACCTTGTTGACCGAGGCCACAATTTCGTCCATGGTGCTGCCCGCCGCTACAACCAGGCGAGAACCGGAATCCACCTTGTCGACCGACGCGCTGATCAAACCCTTGATTTCCCTGGCGGCCTCGGCGCTCCGGCCGGCCAGGCTTCGGACCTCGCTTGCCACCACCGCAAATCCCCGCCCCTGTTCGCCAGCACGGGCCGCTTCTACGGCGGCATTGAGCGCCAAAATGTTGGTCTGGAAAGCTATGCCGTCAATGACACCAATGATGTCCGCAATTTTCTTTGAACTTTGGTTGATCTCATCCATGGTGCGCACCACTTCACCCACCACTTGGCCACCGCGCGCCGCAACTTCAGCGGCGGTCGAGGCCAACTGGTTGGCCTGGCGAGCCGCGTCTGCAGACTGTCTGACGGCGCCGGTCAGGTCTTCCATGCTGGAGGCGGTGCGCTGCAGGTTGCTGGCAGTTTGCTCAGTGCGCACGCTCAAGTCCTGGTTGCCCGCGGCGATTTCACTCGATGCGACTGAAATACTTTGCGTGGCCAGATGAATGTCGCCCAGCGTCGATTGCAGCGCCAGTGACAGCCGCTTCAGGGAGTGCAACAGGCTGCCCTCTGACGCCGACGGAATGTTGACCGCCAGATTGCCATCGGCCAAGGCCGCCAATGCCTCGCTGGCCACCGATGGGTCACCCCCTAACACCGACATGGCGGTGCGCCGTATCCAGACCGTAAAACCAATGCAGGCGACCACACAGATAGCCGTCAGCAAAGCGGTGAGCCAGGCCCCCACCGTGAGGTATTCAACAATGGCTTGGGAAGCTTCAGCCTGTGCCCTGCCCTGCAACCACAAGGCACCAACGACCACGGCAGACCCAGCCCCAGCCACCATGACAGTCGGCACCAGCATGGACAAAACCAGTTTTTGTGTGTAGTTCAAGCAAATGCTCCTTGCGCCGAGATGGCGCCATGGAGCCCAATGTATCAGCAAGCCATGATGCAGATTACCCGGCAACACACGGCCAAATCAATGGCGCTAACTGCGCAAGGCCACGAACTGCCCCGTGGCAGCGCTTTGCTCGCCCAATGACAGGACTTGCATCACCGCTCGAACTTGCGCTGGCGTCACGGCTGGTTCGGGCGCCAAGCCCCACAGATGGTCGCGCAGCTGGGCGTAATAACGCAGGTAATTACCTGCAGGGTTGGGCGCTGCGCGGCGCATTGACAGGGGCGCAGCAACGCCGGCAATGGTCTCAAAACTCAGCACGGCGCCGGGTTCCACGTCGACGCCCCAGCCTTGCGCGTCATCAAGCTGGGGCCGCTCGCCGGTTTTCAGCGCGTCTTCCTGTGTGTCGAGGCCAAACTTGGTAAAGCTGCCGCGCGTGCCATGCACCGCCCAACGTGGGCCCAGTTCTGCGACCAACGTGCTGGCGTGCAGCACCACGCGCAAACCACCATGGCGCGTGGTGTAGCGCAGCACGGCATGAAACCAGTCGTTCACAAGTGCGCCATCGCGCAGCGCAGCCAAATCCAGCGACACCTCATCAGGCAGGCCAAACAGCATCAGGGCCTGGTCCACCAAGTGCGCCCCCAAGTCAAGCCACAGTCCGGCGCCCGGCATGTTTTGCTCACGCCAACGCACTGGCACTGTCGGGCGGTAGCGGTCAAAGTGCGAGTCCACCTGCACCAAACGGCCCAGCGCGCCGCTTTCAATGACTTGCTGCAGCGCCAAAAAATCGCTGTCAAAGCGCCGATTCTGAAACACCGTCAGCACCTTGCCCCGGACTTTTGCCAGGGCCAGCAAGGTGTCCGTTTCGGCCAGCGTGACGGTGCATGGCTTGTCCACCACCACATGTTTGCCGGCGTTCAAGGCGCTTTGAGCCAATTCAAAGTGGCTGGCATTGGGGGTGGCAATCACCACCAAATCAATGGCCGGGTCAGCCAGCGCCGCACTGGCGCTGGCCAGGCTGCGCACGCCAGGCCAGTCGGCCAGCACGGCAGCGTGCTGGCTGCTCACGATGGCGTTCAGTTGCAGACCGGGCACGCCTGAGATCAGCGGTGCATGAAAAATGCGGCCGGCACCGCCATAACCAATCAAGGCCACCTGCAAGGCAGGGTGTTGGGCAGGTTGCGGGGCCGGGTGTTGGGGTAAATCAGTGGTCGTCATGTCTTAATCATCCTCGAAAATATGCGCAGGTGTTACAAAGCCGCTTCAATCACATTTCAAACCATGCTCTCTTTTTTACCCGCGCCCCTGCTTGGCCTGATCGCCAGCGTGCTGATGCTGCTGAACATTCTGCTGTGGGTGCCCATATTGTTGGTGGTGTCCTTTGTCAAGCTGCTGCTGCCCTTCAAGCCCGTGCGTTTGGCGGTTGACCCGCTGCTGCTGCGCATTGCCGAGGCCTGGATTGCTGGCAACAGCGGCTGGATGCGCTTGACGCAACGCATGGACTGGGACGTGACCGGCATTGAGGCTTTGAGCCCGCGCCAGTGGTACCTGGTGGTGTGCAATCATCAAAGCTGGGTCGATATTTTGGTACTACAGCATGTGCTGAACCGGCGCATTCCGTTGCTGAAATTCTTTCTGAAACAACAGCTGATCTGGGTGCCCATCATGGGATTGGCTTGGTGGGCGCTGGAGTTTCCCTTTATGCGCCGGCACACCGAGGCCTATTTGAAACAGCACCCAGAAGCACGCGGCCAAGATGCTGCCACCACCCGCGCGGCCTGCGAAAAATACGCCTTGGTGCCCACCAGCGTGATGAATTTCCTGGAGGGCACACGCTTTACGCTGCCTAAGCAGGCGCGCCAGCAGTCGCCCTACCGGCATTTGCTCAAGCCCAAAGCCGG
The DNA here is from genome assembly GCF_028688795.1 of Rhodoferax sp. Lineage (GTDB taxonomy): Bacteria > Pseudomonadota > Gammaproteobacteria > Burkholderiales > Burkholderiaceae_C > Rhodoferax. The sequence continues at coordinate 216,189 of NZ_JAQTXM010000002.1, forward strand.
CGGCCTAACGCTGGCACTAGACGCCATGGGTGAGAAATTTGGCGCCGTGCTCGATGTGACGATTGCCTACCCTGATGGTGCGCCGAACTTCTGGCAGTTTTTGCAAGGCCGGGTGCCACGGGTGATCGTGCAGGCCCGCACCCTGGCGGTACCGCAACTGCCTGCCCAAGGCACGCCCAACCCCGAACAAGCCCTGCGCGAATTGGGTCAAAACTGGGTGAATCAGGTTTGGCGCGAAAAAGACGCATTGCTGGACACACTGCTTGCCACTCATAAATTTATAAAAAAATAGGCTGTAGACCTTTAAATATATGCGCACGTAGCTATTTTTTATATAGCGTATTTTGCGCTAAATCAGAGCCTGCCCCGGGCTTGATCCATGGTTCGGCATGGCCCCCGGTCACCGCTTGCGCCCTTAAAGCTGGGACTTGAAGTAATTGAACGAATGAATGACGGCGTCGCGAACCTTCTCCATCTCAGAGACCAGCGCCTCCCATTTGTCTTCACCGGCCGCCTTGACCTCCTGCAGCTTGCCTTTGGCAACTTTGGATTGCTCGCGCAGTTTCGTCATTTCTTCCTTGTATTTCGCGCGAACATCTTCCTTGGCCAACACCGCCTTGGCTTCCAATTTGTCCATCTTGCTGTCCAGCTCATCAAGCTGAAGTTTCATTTTTTCGATGTACTCGTCGCGTTTTGTCATGACAACTCCCTGCTGTTAAAAATGAACCGGGCCACTGAAAAGCCGGCCAATTCGCCGGCTGATTTCACTTGTTAGCCCCTGTGCAATGAGCGTAGCCAGGATGCGCTTGACGCCGCATGCGAATTGTCAAAGGCGATTCAAGAAGCCGCATCATCAAGAGCGGCCGTTCTCGCGCTCTAGCGCAAATGCTTGAACAGCTTGGCCTTGAACATTTCCGGCAGACCCAAACGGCGCGGTCCGGGCACCAAGCGAAAGGCTTCACCGGCCTGCAGTGTGCCGGGCTCGTCCACGGCCAAATAAAAGCCACAACAGCCCTGCTGCGCCATCAACTTGGAGGCGATGGCAAAACCCATGGTGGCGTTGAACTTGTAACAAGGCTCGCGCGGCTGCGTCACGCGCAAGGCGCAGTGGGCAAACCGCAGCACGTCGCCGACCCACACGTCAGCCTCAGACAAGCCCTCAATACTCAGGTTTTCGCCCATACTGCCCCAGGGCAAGGCGTCATCGATACCGCCCAAACCCATCTGTGCCCTGGCATCTCGCCAAAACGCATAGTGTTCGCTGGGATAAGCGTAAACGGCTTTGTCCAAGCCACCGTGCACCGACAAGTCAGCCTGTTCATCACCCAGAATCCCCAGACGCAACACGGGCACCGGGCCAGGCACTGGCTGTTTTTGGATAGCAGTGAGCACGCTGCGGCCGTTGATCATGGCGCGCCGCGCGCGACCAACCTGCAGGCTTAAAAGTTGGGTCATAAGGCTTCTTTTAACAATCAAGGGGGTTACCGAAGGTGCACGCCAGCCGATATCTCGCATTGGAGTGCCCTGGGGCAGGCATACTTGCCAGCACCCAATTATCAGGAACCCCGCCATGCTTGCCCGTCTGCTCCGCTTTACTTACCTTGTCCAAGTGCTCACCGGGGCGCTGATTGGCACTTGGGGCGCGGTGGAAATGGCGCCCAAATGGGGCGCAGCATCACTTGGGCTGATTGTGCTGGGCGGACTTGGCTGGGTGGTGTTTTGGCAGGCCGTGATCATTGGGTGGTCGATGTTTTTGTCTCGCCCAGACGAGCCGCTGGGCCCCTGGCTGAAAGCTGCCACAGGTGAGTTCAAGGCAGCCCTGCTGATTTTTGGCCTGCGCATGCCCTGGACCAGGTCCAACCCGGGTATCTTGCCCCCCACTAGCCCCCCTGAGCCAGGCCAAACCGCACTGCCGGTGCTGCTGGTGCATGGCTTCTTGTGCAACCACCGCGTGTGGGACAACGTGGTGGTTGCGCTGCGCCAGTCCGGGCACACGGTGCTGGCCGTTGACCTGGAACCGGTTTTTGCCTCGATTGACGATTACGCACCGCTGATTGAGCGCGCCGTGGCGGATTTGCGCACCCGGACCGGCTTTGAAAAAGTGGTGCTGGTGGGCCACAGCATGGGCGGAGTGGCGATTCGGGCCTGGTTGCGCACCTATGGCGCGAAACGTGCTGCCAAAATCATCACGCTGGGCACCCCGCACAACGGCACACAGGCCCCGCAGTGGGTCAGCACACCCAACGGCCTGCAAATGAAGTGGCGCAGTGCGTGGTCAGAAGCGCTTGCGCTGAGTGAAACTCCGCAAATACGCCAGCTGATGCACCTGGCGTTCACGCGCCATGACAACATCGTCCACCCGCAAAGCGATCAGCTGCTTGACGGCGCCTCGGTCACCGAGTTCAGCGGCATCGGGCACCTGCAAATGTGCCTGGACGACGGCGTCATCACCTGGCTTGTGAATCAGGTTGAAACGGCCAAATAGCGCGCGCGGGGTTGGTTCTGTAGCCCTCGCGCATGGCACCGCGCAACGATAATGAACACATGGCTGACCTGATTTCTGACACCCTCGCGCCTCTGGCTGATTCCTCCCCACTCGCGCAGCCCCGCCCGCATTCCCTGACCGAACTGTTCTGGGCCTTCACTGCCCTAGCCCTGCAAGGTTTTGGCGGCGTGGTGGCAATTGCGCAACGCGAACTGGTGGACAAAAAACACTGGCTCACACCCGCCCAATTTGTCGAAGACTGGGCGGTGGCCCAGGTGCTGCCCGGCCCCAACGTGGTGAATCTGTCGCTGATGGTTGGTGACCGATACTTTGGTGTTCGTGGCGGCTTGGTGGCGCTGGCCGGCCTGCTGACGTTTCCGATGGTCATCGTGCTGATTCTGGCGGCGTTGTTTGCGGGAGTGTCTGACTCAGTAGCGGTGCAGGGCGCGTTGCGTGGCATGGGCGCGGTAGCCGCTGGCATGATTGTCGCCACGGGTCTGAAGCTGTTCGGCGCTTTAAAGCAAAACGTGCTTGGAACCTTTGTATGTTATGCGCTGGCAGCTATTACCTTTGTAGCCATTGCCTTGCTGCGTCTGCCCTTGATTTGGGTGCTGCTGGGCCTGGGGGGCTTGGGTGCCTTATGGGCCTACCGCCAACTCGGCCGCCTGGAGAAAGCGGCATGAACGCCCTGGCGATCACCATGAGCACGGCCGACTGGCTGGCGCTGCTAACGCATTTTTTGTCGCTGTCCTTGCTGGCCGTGGGCGGCGCCATCACCACCGTGCCCGACATGCACCGCACGCTGGTGGACCAGCACCAGTGGCTCACTGACGGCCAGTTCAACGCCTCGATTGCCATCGCCCAAGCCGCACCTGGCCCGAATGTGCTGTTTGTTGCGTTGATGGGCTGGCATGTGGGCTTGAACGCCGGTGGGGGTTTGGGTGCAGGATGGGTCGGCTGGGGCAGTGCCCTGCTCGGGGTGCTGCTGTCGATGCTGGGCATTTTGTTGCCCAGCACCACGCTGACTTTTGCTGCCTCGCGATGGGGCCACCAAAACCGCGAACTGCGAGCCGTACGCGCCTTCAAGCAAGGCATGGCACCGGTGGTGGTGGCACTGCTGATTGCCACCGGCTGGATCCTGACAGCCGCGCATGGCGCAGACTTGGCGCACTGGCCACTTTGGCTGCTTACCGCCACCGTGGCTGTGCTGGTGTGGCGTACTAAGCTGCACCTGCTGTGGTTGCTAGGCGCCGGCGCACTGGCCGGTGCTTTAGGCTGGGTTTAACCGATACAGTCCAGCCGCAATTCGCGCCAGATCAGGCGTCTGCCGCAGTGACCGCCGCCGCAGCGGCGGCAGCCGCGTTGGCCGCCTGCAATTTCTTCCAGGCCTGAAACCCGCCCATGACCGACAGCGCCTTGGGGTAGCCCAGCGAACGCAGCATCTGCGCTGCCGACACGCTGCGCTTGCCGCTGTTGCAAATGCACAGCAGCATGTGGTCGCGCCCGTGGTGCAACTGGTTGATCATGGTGAAAAATGACTTGGCGTCCATGTCTTTGGGCTCACCGGCGTCAAGAATGTCCTGCTCGTCTTCGGTCAAGGCATGCCCGAGCATGACCTTGACCTCAAACAAGGGCACATGCAGGCTTTGGGGAATCGCCCCTTTCATCTCAACCTCAAACGTTTGACGGATGTCGATCAGCGTCGCCAGGCCCAACTGCGTCAGCTCCAGGGCTGTGGGCAGCGTGATTTCAAGCTTGGCATTGTCTTTGAGGAGTTCGGTAGCTTCAGAGGTCATGGGGCATCTCGCAAATAAAGTACGACGCAAAAATGTGGCCGCGTCACCCATTATCTGTTCGACATCCAGACGATTCTTTATATCTAAATTAGCATATGGTAATCACAATAATGTAGTTTGATATCTAACGCTTGGACTTTACAGTCTGCGCCTATGCATGACATCGCTTTCATTTTTGCTGGTTTTTTCGTAGGCATCGTGGTCGGTTTGACCGGCGTGGGCGGGGGCTCGCTGATGACGCCGATCCTGATCTTCGTGTTCGGCGTGAAGCCCTACATGGCGGTCGGTACCGACCTGCTGTTTGCCGCGTTCACCAAGCTCGGTGGCACGGTCAAAATGGCACGCTCTGGCCTGGTGCCGTGGCGCGTGGTGCTGCACCTAAGCGCTGGCAGCATTCCGGCCGCACTCATCACCCTGTGGGTTCTGAAAACTGTGGGTCCGGCCGATGCCGCCATTCAACACCTGATGACCAGCAGCCTGGGCGTGGCCTTGCTGCTCACGGCGGCGGCCACCTTATACAAGGCTCTGCGTGGCAAAACTGCCCCCAGCCGCATCGCCGCGGGCCAGGAAACGCTGGCCACCACGCCGCGCCACTGGAGCTTGCCGCTGCTGTTTGGCGCACTGATTGGCACGCTGGTGTCCATCACATCAGTGGGCGCCGGGGCCATTGGCGTCACGGTGCTGATGGTGCTGTACCCCTTGCTGCCGCTGCCGCGCATTGTGGCGGCTGACATTGCCTACGCCGTGCCACTGACGCTGGTGGCCGGTGCCGGCCACGCCACGCTGGGCTCAGTCGACTGGTCCATGTTGATCCTGCTGCTGGCGGGATCGCTGCCCGGCATCTGGCTGGGTTCGCACTTCATGACCCGTGTGCCCGAGCGCGTGATCCGCTCACTCTTGTCCGTGCTGCTGGCCTATGCCGGTACCAAATTAATCGCTTTCTGAAAAATAACCATGTACCAATACACCGACTTTGACCGCCAATTCGTCCAGAACCGCGCCGCCCAGTACCGCGACCAGCTTGAGCGCAACCTCAGCGGCGAGCTGAAAGACGACGAGTTCCGCCCGCTGCGCCTGCAAAACGGCTGGTATGTGCAGCGCTACGCCCCCATGCTGCGGGTGGCCGTGCCCTACGGTGAGTTGTCCAGCCGCCAACTGCGTGTGTTGTCCAAAATTGCCCGCGACTTTGACCAGCCCAGCGCTGCGGTGTATGACCATGCCAGCAGCACCCAGGCCGAACTCGGCACAGCGCACCTGCCAGTGGGCTACGGCCACTTCAGCACCCGGCAAAACGTGCAGTTCAACTGGATTCCATTGATTAAGAGCGCCGACGTGATGGACTTGCTGGCCAAGGTGGACATGCACGGCATCCAGACCAGTGGCAACTGCATTCGCAACATCACCAGCGACGCACTCGCCGGCATTGCCCCTGATGAAGTCATTGACCCGCGCCCCTATGCCGAAATCATGCGCCAGTGGAGTACGCTGCACCCCGAATTTGCGCACCTGCCGCGCAAGTTCAAGATAGCCATCAACGGCGCACTGGAAGACCGCGCCGCCACCGCCTGGCATGACGTGGGCCTGCACCTGCGCCACAACGCGCTGGGGCACATCGGTTTCAAGGTGCTGGTGGGCGGCGGCATGGGCCGCACCCCGGTGATTGCCAGCACATTGCGCGAATTTTTGCCCTGGGACCAAATTCTGAACTATCTGGAAGCTGTGGTGCGTGTCTACAACCGCTTTGGCCGCCGCGACAACCTGTACAAGGCGCGCATCAAGATTCTGGTGAAAGCCGAAGGCCAGCGTTTTGTCGACGAAGTAGAAGCCGAGTTTGCCGACATCGTGAGCCATGACGGCGCAGCCCACACCATTCCACAAGCCGAGCTGGACCGGGTTTCCAAGCATTTTGAGCCTCCAACCCTTATAGAAAAAGCGCAAGCAGCTACAAAAAAAATAGCGCCAGAATTCACCGCCAAAGAGGCTGGCGAATACCAGCGCTGGCTGGCGCAAAACGTGCGCGCCCATAAAGACCCCGCACTGCGCGCCGTCACCTTATCCTTCAAGCGCCTGGGCCATGCACCCGGCGATGCCACTGCAGACCAGTTGTGCGCCGCCGCTGACCTGGCCGAGCGTTTCAGCGCCGGCGAAGTGCGCGTCACACACGAGCAAAACCTGCTGCTGCCCTGGGTACAGATGAGCGACCTGCCCGCCTTGTGGCTGGCCGCCCGTGCCTTGGGCGTGGCCAAGGCCAACATTGGCCTGCTCACCGACATGATCACCTGCCCCGGCGGCGACCTGTGCGCGCTGGCCAACGCCCGCTCTCTGCCTCTGGCAGCCGCCATCACCGAGCGTTATCAAGACCTCGACGAGCTGTTTGACATTGGCCCAGTCGACCTGCACATCAGCGGCTGCATGAACTCTTGCGGCCACCACCACACCGGCCACATCGGCGTACTGGGTGTCGACAAAGACGGCCGCGAGTGGTACCAAATCTCGCTGGGCGGCTCTGACGGCAGCACCCTCAGTGGCATTGCGGTGCCCGGCAAAGTGATTGGCCCATCGTTTGCGGCGAGTGAGGTCAGCGACGTGGTGGAAGCCTTGCTTGACACCTACCGCCAACAGCGCCTGAGTGGTGAGACCTTCATTGACAGCGTACGCCGCCTCGGACTCGATCCCTTCAAACTGGCCGCCAACGCCGTGCGCCACGAAACCAAAGCTGGCGGCAAAGTGCTGCATGTGCACCTGGCCACTGCCGATGCCGCGACTGACTGAGACGTGAACACCATGAACAATACAATTAAATTAATAGCTGCTGACGCTTATTCAGCAGGGGCTACAAGCCAACAAGCCTTGAATATTCCAAACGACGCCGATCCGCGCGAATTGGCACTCAATGGGGTTGAGCGCATCGACCTGGACTTTCCGAAGTTCACCGATGGCCGCGCTTTCAGCCAAGCTTATTTGCTGCGCCGCCGGCTGGGTTTCACCGGTGACATTCGCGCCACCGGCGACGTGCTGGTGGACCAGTTGCTGCAAATGCAGCGCAACGGCTTCAGCTCAGCCGTGTTGCGGGCCGACCAAAGCCTGGCCCATGCGCAACGCCAGTTGACCCAGTTTGACCATTTTTACCAGGGCGACGCCGCCCAGCCTGCACCGCTTTTCGCCGGCGCACCCGCTGCGGCCGCCTTGGCCCAACCCCACACCGGAGCCCCCACATGAGCGCCATTGACCTGAACGCCCGCGCCTCTGGCGACTATGCGCAAAAGCTGGCCCAGACTCAAGCCCTGCTGCAACAAGCCGCGCTGGACTACGCGCCGCTCAACGCCGATGACGAACCCCGCGTCACCCTGGCTTGCAGCCTGGGCGCCGAAGACGTGGTGATTGCCCACCTGATCAACGCCCTGCAGCTCAACATCGGCATTTTTGTGCTGGAAACCGGGCAGCTCCACACCGAAACCCTGGCCTTGCTTGACCGCCTCAAAGCCACGTCACGCGCAAAAGTAGCGGTGTTCACCCCGGTGGCCGAAGCGGCTATTGCGTTCGTAGCACGCGAGGGCAAAGACGCGATGTACCAAAGCATCCCCCTGCGCAAAGCCTGCTGCCAGATCCGCAAAATGGAGCCACTGGCCCGTGCGCTCCAAGGCAAGGATGCCTGGATCACCGGCCTGCGCCGCGAGCAATCCGGCGCGCGCGCCGACGTGCCCTTGATAGACACCAGCGACGCCACCCGCGCCAAACTCAACCCGCTGGCCAACTGGACCTGGGGCGACGTGTGGTTTTACATTGCTGAAAACCAGGTCGACTACAACCCGCTGCACGACCAGTTCTACCCCAGCATTGGCTGCGCCCCTTGCACCCGCGCCATTAGCCTGGGCGAAGACTTCCGCGCTGGCCGCTGGTGGTGGGAAGACGAAGCCGCCAAAGAGTGTGGCCTGCACGTGAAAGCCAGCGCCCTGCCCAACACAGAACAAAACAACACAAAGGCCCCCGCATGAACGCCCCGATCAACGCCAACCTGCTGCAACCCATGACGCACCACCGCCCAGACCATTTGAGCAACGCCCACCTGGACGCGCTGGAAGAAGAAACCATCTTCATCCTGCGCGAAGTGGCCGCTGCCTTTGAGCGCCCCACCCTGCTGTTCTCGGGCGGCAAGGACTCATTGGTGATGCTGAAATGCGCTGAAAAAGCCTTTGGCTCACCAGCCAATGGCGGCAAGATTCCCTACCCGCTGTTGATGATCGACACCGGCCACAACTTCCATGAAGTCACCGATTTCCGCGACGCGCGCGCCAAAGAACTGGGTGCGGATTTGATTGTGCGCAGTGTTGAAGACTCGATGGCCCGTGGCACGGTGCGACTGGCCCACCCGGGCGAATCGCGCAACGTGCACCAGTCCGTCACACTGCTCGAAGCCATTGAAGAATTCCGCTTCGACGCCCTCATCGGTGGTGCACGCCGGGACGAAGAAAAAGCCCGCGCCAAGGAACGCATCTTCAGCCACCGCGACAGCTTTGGCCAATGGCAACCCAAAGACCAGCGCCCTGAGCTGTGGAATTTGTTCAACACCAAACTGCAACCGGGTGAGCACTTCCGCGTGTTCCCGATCAGCAACTGGACCGAGCTCGACGTGTGGCAATACATTGCCCGCGAACAAATCGCCCTGCCATCGCTTTACTACACGCACAAACGCGAAGTGGTCGAACGCAAGGGTCTGCTCGTTCCTGTGACCCCGCTGACCCCTTTGAAAACTGGCGAAGTGGCCGAGCTGCGCGATGTGCGTTTTCGCACCGTGGGCGACATCACCTGCACCTGCCCAGTGGAAAGCCTGGCCGCCACGCCCGAGCAGATCGTGCTGGAAACCCTGGCGGCCGACGTGAGCGAACGCGGTGCCACCCGCATGGACGACAAAACGTCTGAGGCGTCGATGGAGAAGCGCAAGAAAGACGGGTACTTTTAAATGAGCCCACGTTATCTGGCAATACCCCAGCAGCGTCAAGCAACGTGCGTTGGGTATCTAACGTAGCGAAATCAAGGAGGAGGCTTGGGGCGTGCCCCAAGCCGGGGGACATTCGCGTAGTTAGATGCACAACGTGCGCTGCGGGTTAAAACTGCAAAAGCCCGCATACAAGACACCAAACCGTCACCACAAACTCTGCAAACAAATCACGAAAGCCACCATGAACACTGCAACATCAATAGCTGCTCACGCAACAACCACAAGCGCTACAACCCAATTCGACCAAAAATCAGCCCTCAAATTCATTACCTGCGGCAGCGTCGATGACGGCAAAAGCACCCTGATTGGCCGCCTGCTGCTTGACAGCAAAAGCGTGCTGCAAGATCAGCTGGCCAACGTCTCCAAAAGCGGCGAGGCCGACCTGGCCCTGTTCACCGACGGCCTGAGCGCCGAACGCGAACAAGGCATCACCATCGACGTGGCCTGGCGCTACTTCAACACCGCCGACCGCAAATTCATCATTGGCGACGCCCCCGGCCATGAGCAATACACCCGCAACATGGTCACCGCTGCCAGCAACGCCGACGCCGCCGTGGTGCTGATCGATGCCACGAAGCTCGACTGGGCCAACCCCGCTTTGAGCCTGCTGCCCCAAACTCGCCGCCACAGCCTGCTGTGCCACCTGCTGCGCGTGCCCAGCATCGTGTTTGCCGTGAACAAACTCGACGCACTGGATGACAACGCGACGACCGCCTTTGCCCATATCCGCAGCGCACTGGAAACTTTTGCACAGGAAGCTGGCATTGAAGTCGCCGTCACCGTGCCCATTTCGGCGCTCAAGGGCCACAACGTGGTCGAGTCTGCTGAAGAGGGCTGGTGCGGCTACACCGGCCCCAGTTTGCTCGACATTCTGGCGCTGCTACCGGTCACCCCGGCAGACACCGTGTTGCCTTTCGCCTTTCCGGTGCAATGGGTCGAAAAGTTTTCTGCCAGCGCCGACACCTCGCAAGGCCGCCGCATTTTCTGGGGCCGCGTCGCTGCCGGCGCAGCGCAAGTGGGACAAACCATCAAGGTGCTGCCAAGCGGACAAACCGCCACCGTGGCCCAAGTGCTGGGCACCACCCGCAAGCCTGGCACCGCGCAAGCCGGCCACAGCGCCGGCGTGGTGCTTGACCGTGAGGTCGACGTGTCACGTGGCGACTGGCTGCTGGCCCTGGATGCACCGGCAAACAGCGCAGCCCCTTCAGACGACGATTTCGCCGACACGCCGGCGCCGATCAGCCTGACCCCCAGCCGCGAGCTCAGTGCCACGGTGGCCTGGATGGACGACGAGCCGCTGGTGGCTGGGCGTGTTTACTGGGCGCTGCATGGCCACCGCTGGGTCAAGGCGCGCGTCAAGCGCGTGGTTCACCGACTGGAGATCAACACGCTGGCCGAAGAAGATGCCGATTCGCTGCCTGCCAACAGCATCGGCCACGTGGAACTGGTGCTGCAAGAAGGTATTGCCGCAAGGCCGTTCAGTGAATCACGTGTGCTGGGTGCGTTGGTGCTGGTGGACACTGCCAGCCACAGAACCGCAGGCGCAGTTCTGATCAATTGACACAAATCAAGGCCCACCCCGGCCCATATCGCTATGCTCGACAGCGTTTGGGCATGACCCTTTAAAATGCCGCTTTTGCATTCAACCGAAGAAATTTCAAAATGACCCATACCGTCACCGAAGCCTGCATCAAGTGCAAGTACACCGATTGCGTCGACGTTTGCCCCGTGGACTGCTTCCGCGAAGGCCCCAATTTTTTGACCATCGACCCCGATGAATGCATTGACTGCGCGGTGTGCATCCCCGAGTGCCCGGTGAACGCCATTTACGCCGAAGAAGACGTGCCAAAGGATCAGCGCCACATGACCAAGCTCAACGCCGAGCTGGCCAAATTGCCCACATGGAAAAGCATCACCAAGCGCAAATCGCCTCTGCCTGATGCAGATGACTGGAAAGACAAGACCGGCAAACTGTCGATGCTGGTTCGCTGAGCCCGGCCTTTTCCGCACACAGCAGCAGCTAAAAGCCCCGTCATTGCGAGCCCAACGCGGCAATCCATGCAGGGCTTAGCCACCATTGAAACCGATGCCGTGGTCATCGGTGCGGGTCCGGTGGGGCTATGGATGGTGTTTCAACTCGGGCTGCAAGGCATTCGCGCCCATGTGGTGGATGTGTTGGGTGAGCCCGGTGGCCAGTGCATCGAGCTTTATCCCGACAAACCCATTTACGACATTCCGGGCATTGCGCGCTGCACCGGGCGCGAGCTGACGCAGCGGCTGCTGCAACAAATTGCCCCATTCAAACCCGCGTTTCACCTCAACCAGCAGGTTAGCGAAGTTCTTGCGCAGGATGACGGCCGCTGGCGAGTGACAACCAGCGCGAGCCATCAGGCCGGCCAGCAGTTCTTGACCCGCACCCTGTTCATTGCCGCAGGGGTTGGCGCCTTCGCTCCCAAAGAACTCAAGCTGGACGGCCTGACCCCATTGCTGGGCAGCCAACTTTTTTACCGTAACGCGCCGCCTGAGGCCACCGCAGACAAAACGGTGCTGATCGTCGGCGGTGAAGATGCCGCAGTGGCCAATGCCATTGCGCTGGCAGCGGATGGTCCCAACCCAGCCAAAAGCGTCACGCTGGTGCACCGGCGCGATGTGCTGCAAGCCAGTGCCGCTGCCCTGGCGCAACTGGCCACCTTGCGCGATGCCGGAAAAGTCAAATTTCTGGCCGGCCAGGTCACTGGCATCCATGTGACTGATGGCCGCTTGGGCAGCATTGAGCTCAGCACGCCCGAAGATCAAACCGTCAATCTGCCAGTTGACACCCTGCTGGTGTGCATGGGCGTCAGCCCCAAGCTCGGGGCCATAGCGCAATGGGGCCTGGCGATGGCGCGCAAGCAACTCACGGTAGACACCGCAAGCTTCGCCACCAGCGCACCCGGCATTTACGCCGTGGGCGATGTCAACACTTACCCAGGCAAAAGAAAACTCATCGTCTGTGGTTTCCACGAAGCCACGCTGGCCGCCTTTGCCGCCGCCAGCTACCTGAATCCGCAAGCCAGCGGGGTGTTGCAGTACACCACCAGCAGTGCGCTGTTGCAGCAACGGCTTGGGGTTTTGGCAGACGACACGCCAGCCTGAAGCTGATCGAATGGCCATGCACGGGGCCAATCATCTTGAAGCGCGTGTCCGCTGATTTGACCAAGTCAACACATCGCACTTTAGGAAAGGTCAATTTTTTTGTGGGCGAGGTTCAGAAATTCGGCAGGCAGCAGCGGTTTGGCAAACAGGTAGCCTTGACCAAAGTCGCAGTCTGCCTCTATCAACAGGTCGCGTTGCAGGGTGTTTTCAATGCCTTCGGCAATCACCTGCATGCCCAGTTCATGAGCCATGCGGATGATGGCTTTGCACAGGGTGTGGTTCTTGGAGCCCGGGTGTAGGTCGCGCATGAAGGACTGGTCGATTTTCAGGACATCAATGTCGTACCGGTGCAGATAGGACAGCGACGAGTAGCCGGTTCCAAAATCGTCCAGCGACAAATGCATGCCGCTCTGGCGTGTGCTTAGCAATTGCTGTTTCACCCATTCCGATGCGTCAAGCAGCAGTCCCTCGGTAATTTCAACGACGATGGCGTCTGGTGTCAAATCAACGGAACGCAGGTAGTCTGCCCAGTCACTCGCCTGCCGCCGTTTGCTCTGGAATTGCAGCGGAGACTTGTTCACGGATATTTGAAAGCCAGGGTCAATCTGCGCGCGCCAGTCGCGCACCTTCTGCGCAGCCGTTTGGAACACCCATTCGCCGATGTCCTCAATCAGGCCGATGGACTCGGCCAGGGGGATGAACTCGCCCGGAGACACCACGCCGCGGGCCTGATGCCTCCAGCGGATGAGTGCTTCGGCCTTGCGGATGTCGCCAGTGCGCAGATCCACGATGGGCTGATACACCAGATAAAACTGTTGCTCCCGCAAAGCCACATGCAAATCCTCGGCCATTTGCAAGCGGTTACGGGCACGCTCTTGCAACGCACTGGTAAAGAAGTAAAACCCGTTTCTGCCGTTTCGCTTGGCCTCATACATGGCCTGGTCGGCCAATTTAAGCAGCTCATCAAAGGACTCGCCATCCTGGGGAAACAAGGTCACACCGATGCTGGCCGTGACAAAAACCGTGTGGCCAGCCAGCTCATATGCAGCACCTAGGCAACCAATTACCTTGTGGGCAATATCGCCCACATCGGTTTCTGGGGTCAGATCTGTGAGGATGATGGCAAATTCGTCGCCACCCATGCGGGCCAATGTGTCAGTCACGCGAAGGCAGTCTTCTATGCGCTTGGACACCTGCACCAGCAGTTCGTCTCCCACGGCGTGGCCAAGGCTGTCGTTAACTTCCTTGAAGTGGTCCAGGTCGAGAATGAGCAGCGCCAGGCCTTGATGGTTGCGCTTGTGGTTGTTGACGGCCTGCTCCCAGCGGTCGCGCAGCATTCGGCGGTTTGGCAGTCCGGTCAGTGCGTCGAAGTTGGCTTGCCGCCAGATGAGGGCTTCAGCCTTTTTGTGCTCGGTGATGTCGTGGGCGATACCGTAGGTGCCAATGATTTGGCCGTTGGCATCACGCAGCGGCATCTTCATGGAGACATTCCAAGCGGCTTTGCCGTCGTTCCAGACTTCATGGTGCAATTGGTTGAAGACGGGGGTGCCGGTCTGCATGATTTCCAGCTCTTCCGTGCGCGTTTGCGCCGCATGATCGGCAGAGAAAAAATCAGCATCGGACTTGCCCACGGCTTGTGCCGGGTCATCCAGACCATAGCGTTTGGCCAGGCTGCTGTTGATGCGGATGAAACGGCTCTCCAGGTCTTTGAAGAAAATTTGATCGGGCACACTGTCCATCATGGAATGCATCAAGTCCCGTTCGTGCTGCGAGGCGATGACCTCCATATGTTGACCAGTGACATCCCGCCAATGGGAAACAATGCCATCGTGCCCTCCAATGGCTTTGTGGCGATAGGTGATCCGCTCCAACCAACGACCGTCTTTGAGCTCAAAGTAGCGCGGCGTTTGCGCATCCACCCCGTAGTTCAACAGGCGCAGGGCAAAGGCATCGCTTTCGGGTTTGGCGAGCAATCCAAGCTGGTATTCAAATCGCTCGCTGCCGGTCATGCCGTAGGCGCTTTTTTCCGAAAAGCCCCACATCTCCAGGTAGTTCTGATTTGCAAATTGCAACATATAGGCATCGTCCATCAGCGCAATACCATCCGGATGGGCTCGCAACAGGGCCTCGGCCCAGTGATGTGCTACCACAATTGATTCCTTTCTGGCGCAAGTGCAATGGCGCCAGACAGAGGCGCAGTCACTGTCGACTTATAACAGAGCCGACCACTCTGCCCCCAAACAACTCACGCGACTGCCAAGAAATCTGGCACCGTCAACAACGACCTGATTAAAATCCACACCGCGCCAAAACAACGGCGTATTCGCTAGGGGTGCTGACCCGCAGTTCACGCTGCAAGTTGGCTGAGAAAGTCCCTTTGAACCTGATTGAGGTAATCCTCGCGCAGGGAAGCATGTTGAATTCGGGGTTCCGGCCGCCTTCTCTGGCCAGAACGTCACCCCAGCCGACACCGCCGACCTGCCAACTTTTTGCATGGAGCAAACTGATGGCAATTTCACATCCTTCCGAGTCAAACCAACCGGCCTCAAAACCTGCGCCAAATTCGGCGCTGTCACCGGTTCCAAATTCCGAGCGGGTTTTTAACTGGCACAACCACGCCTCGTTGTGGTTCAGCTTGGGCGTAGGCCTGCTGGTGATGCAGGTGGGCGCCTACCTGGTGCCCGCCGTGGGCAGTCGTGATGCGGCGATTGCCATCGTGCTGGGCTCCTTGATTGGCTCAGGTTTATTGGCCTGGACGGCGCGGCTGGGTTGCCAGACCGGTTTGTCCAGCGCCGCATTGATGCACGCCACCTATGGCAGTGCCTTCGCCCGCCTGCCGGTGCTACTGAACATGGCGCAACTGATTGGTTGGACCACGTTTGAGCTGGTCATCATGCGCGACGGTACCGCCGCCATTGGCAAGCAATCGTTTGGCCTGGGGCTGGACGGCATCGATGGCCGCGTGCTGACCACGCTGCTGTGGGGCGGTGTGTTGGTGTGGTTGCTCTCGGGTTCGATGACCCAACGTGTGCGCAAACTGGTGAGTCGTTTTGCGCTGCCGCTGGTGATTGCCTCGCTGTTGTGGCTGACCTGGCAGTTTGGTGGTCAAGTCCAAGCGCAAGGGCTAGCAGCTTTTTGGGCGCGCCCGGGTGACGGCAGCATGGGGCTTTTGTCAGCCATGGATTTGGTCATTGCCATGCCAGTGTCGTGGCTGCCGCTGGTGGCCGACTACGCGCGTTACGGCAAAAGTGGCCGCAGCGCCATGAGCGGCACTTGGCTAGGTTACGCGCTGGCCAACATCTGGTGTTATGCGCTGGGCGTGATGGTGGTCACTGTGGCACAACCCGGCACGGATCTGGTGACAGCGCTGCTGCTGGCCCAGGGTGGCTTGCTGGCGTTAACTCTGATTCTGGTGGACGAAATCGACAACGCTTATGGCGATGTGTACTCGGGCGCAGTGTCGGGCCACAGCCTGAAGCCGACTTTGAGCGTGCGCCAATGGGGCATGGGGCTGGCGGTGTTGTGCACTGGGCTGGCGCTGGTGCTGCCCATGCACAGCCTGGAGCCGTTTTTATTGATGTTGAGCTCGGTATTTGTGCCGCTTTACGGGGTGATTTTGGGGCGACTTGCCACAGCCAATGACCCGATAGCGACCCGTGCCCGCGCTGTGGACTGGAGCGCGGCCTTGCTTTGGCTTGGCGGCATTGCCTGCTACCACTTGCTGGCGCAATTCGCGCCGCAATGGGGCGCGGCTCTGCCGACACTTGGCGCCACCTTTGTGCTGGCCTGGCTGACACGCCCTGCCACATCACTGGCACTGGTTGGCCAAAAGGCATGAAGATCGTCATCCTGGGGGCGGGCCTGATGGGTCGCCTGCTTGGCTGCGAGTTGGCGCGTTCGGGCCATACTGTGGAAGTTTTCGAGGCCGGTGGCCCACAGGCACTGAACTCGGCGGCGCGGGCGGCAGCAGCCATGCTGGCACCGCTGGCTGAATCTGCTGTGGCAGAAGATTCTGTTGTAAAAATGGGGCTGTATGGCTTGCAACGCTGGCCTGAAATGCTCCTTAATTTAAAGCAACCGGTGTACTTTCAGCAGCAAGGCACGATGGTGGTCTGGCACCGGCAAGACCAAGCCGAAGCGACGCGGTTTGCCCTGCAGCTTGAGGCCACCAATTCACGGTTGCCGCAGTTGCCGTCGCTGCAAAAGCTAGATGCCCAAGGTTTACAACAACTGGAGCCTGGCTTGGCCGAGCGTTTTAGCCAAGGCCTGTATTTGCCAGGTGAAGGCCAGCTGGACAACCACCAATTGCTTGATGCCCTGCTGCTTGCGCTGCAGCAGCATCCAGGCGTGACCCTGCATTGGGACAGCCCGCGTCAACCCGGCGACTTTGCCCCCGGCACCACAGGACAGCCCAACTCAGCCGACTGGCTGTTGGACTGCCGTGGCCTGGGCGCCCAACCACAATGGCCGCAAGTGCGCGGCGTGCGGGGTGAGGTGGCTCTGTTGCTCGCGCCAAACGTGCGCCTGTCGCGTCCCACCCGGCTGATTCACCCGCGGTACCCGATCTACATCGCGCCCAAGGAAGATGGCATGTTCAAGATTGGGGCCACCGAGATTGAGTCCGACGACGTGTCGCCAGTGAGCGTGCGCTCATGCCTTGAACTGCTCAGCGCCGCCTACACGGTAGACCCGGCTTTTGGCGAGGCCCGCATTCTGGAGTTGGTGGCGCAGTGTCGCCCCACCCTGCCCGACAACCTGCCCGCCGTGCGCCGCCTGAGCGAGCGCTGCCTGCAAGTCAACGGCCTGTACCGCCATGGCTACCTGATTGCCCCGGCCATGATGGACGTGGTGCTGCAACTGATGCAGGGTGCTGACTCGGCGCTGGCAGAGCAGTTTGATGTGCAAGTGACTGCCCCGGCCCCAACTGTCATGACAAACACAAGCGAATCAGTCCATGACTTCTGAACCCATGAATCACCACGCAGGCCGTCCTTGCGAGAGGCGGAGCGACGCAGCAATCGCTGTGGCGGCAAGTACCATCACAGTACGCATTAATGACATACCTACAGCGCTGCGCGCACCTGCCACGCTGGCCGATGCAGTGAAGCAGTTCGGCATTCAGCCGCCTTTTGCGGCGGCCGTCAACCTGCAGTTTGTGCCCAACACCCGCTACCACCAGACACCGCTGCAAGAGGCCGACCGCATCGATCTGATCGCACCGGTCACTGGCGGCTGATTTTTTTACGCCTATGAACATGCTCACAACCCAGCCAATTACTGCTGCAGCAAACCCAACAGCTGATGACGCGCTGGTGCTCTATGGCCAGCGCTTTGCCAGCCGCCTGCTGCTGGGCACCTCGCGCTACCCGTCACCCAATGTGCTGCAAGCGGCCGTCAGACTGGCACAACCTGCCATGCTGACAGCCTCTTTGCGGCGGCAGAATCTGCAAACTGGCGAGGCGACGCCCAACCACTTCTGGGCCATGCTGAGCGAGTTGAACGTGCCCGTGCTGCCCAACACCGCCGGCTGCCACAGCGTGCAAGAAGTCATCACCACCGCTGAGATGGCGCGGGAGGTGTTTGGCACACCCTGGCTCAAGCTGGAGCTGATTGGCGACGACTACACGCTGCAGCCTGACACACTGAACTTGGTGGATGCCGCCAGTCGCCTGATCAAAAGTGGATTTCAGGTGCTGCCCTACTGCACCGAAGACCTGGTGCTGTGCCAACGCCTGGTCGATGTGGGTTGCCAGGCCATCATGCCGTGGGCCGCACCCATCGGCACCGGCAAGGGGCCGATCAACCCCTATGCCTTGCGCACCCTGCGCGAGCGGCTGAACGTGCCGATGCTGGTGGACGCCGGGCTGGGCTTGCCATCTCACGCATGCCAAGTGATGGAATGGGGTTTTGACGGCGTGCTGCTCAACACGGCGGTGGCGCTAGCGCAAGACCCGGTGCGCATGGCCGGGGCCTTTGCCAACGCCACGCAAGCCGGGCGCGCGGCATTTTTGTCCGGTGTGATGTCCGAACACCACAGCGCCCAGCCCAGCACGCCGGTGATGGGCACACCATTTTGGCATCAAGCCTGAGCCTGCAGAACTGCGCCCAGCCACAAATAAAACACCAGAGTTCATACTGATGCACACACCTGAACACCTGCTCGCCCTGGCCCAAGAGATCACCGCCTGCCACAGCCCGCTGGCCCTGCAACCTGATCCCTTGCAACGCTTGCCGCATAACGCAGCAAGCTTCTCGCAACAGGCCATGGACCAAGTACTGACCGAGGCGAACACGGTCAAAATGGCCGTCAGGGCTGCGTGCCGCGCGCTCGATTTCATCGACGCAGATGCGCAATGTGTCGCCAGCGCCTGGCAATCGCAAACCGAACGCAGCGGCCAGTTTGACGCCACCGCCTGGCCCTGCGAACCACAAGACTTCGGCCTGCGACCGCTCCCGCGCAAAGATGCTTTTGCCGCGTGCCCACATCAACTGGGCCTGTACGCGGTGCTGCCCGATGCCCCCTGGGTCGGCCGCATGGCGCGCGCCGGTGTGCCCACGCTGCAACTGCGCTTCAAGTCGGATGACGCTGCCGCTGTTCAGCGCGAAGTAGCCGCAGCCGTGCAGGCCGTTCAAGGCACTGGCGCCCTGTTGTTCATCAACGACCATTGGCAAGCCGCGCTTGACACAGGTGCCTACGGCGTGCACCTGGGGCAGGAAGACCTGGAAGGCGTGGGCAAAGCCGACTTGGCCGCCATCCGCGCGGCGGGCCTGCGGTTGGGGCTAAGCAGTCACGGTTATGCCGAAATGCAACGCGCCGACGCGGTCAGCCCCAGCTACATCGCCTTGGGCGCGGTGTATGCCACCACGCTCAAGCGCATGGCAACCCCGCCACAAGGCCCGGCCCGCCTGACGATGTATGCCCAATTGCTGCGCAACCACAGCACGGTGGCGATTGGTGGGGTCGATGCCGCACGCCTGCCCGAGGTGCTGGCCAGCGGCGTCGGCTCAGTGGCCGTGGTGCGGGCGCTGGTGGCAGCAGATCAGCCAGAAGCCCAGGCGGCAGAACTCCAAAGAATCATCACGGCACATCAGCTGCACCGACAGACCGCCCGGTAGATCAAGCCGCTGCGGCACCCACCACCTCGGCAGCACTGCGAAAGGCTTCGACGGACGTGGGCACACCGCAGTAAACGGCGGCGTGCAGCAACACCTCCTGGATTTCCTGCACGGTGGCACCGTTGTTGAGCGCACCCCTGACATGGCCTTTCAACTCATGCTGCTTGCCCAGCGCAGTGAGCATGGCCACGGTCACCAAGCTGCGGGTTTTCAGGTCGAGCCCGGGGCGTTGCCACACGTCGCCCCAGGCGTTGCGGGTGATGTGCTGTTGCAATGGGGCCGTGAAGTCGGTCGCACCCGCAAAAGCGCGGGCCACAAAGTCTTCACCCATCACTTGCTTGCGCATGGCCAAGCCAGCTTCAAATTGTGTGTCACTCATTTCAATCGCTTTCAAAAAAACATGAGCATAGCGACTGAAATGGATCTACGGTCATCCCGTCAGATGGCGCCTGTGTCCCTGCGCCGTCATCAAATCGTCATTTCATTGACTTGTGGGCGTCTTACCATGAGTCCCCGCTGACATTCGCTGAACCCTTAGACCAAGGGATAGGCCCACGCGCAGCGTTGAACAACGGCCTGGTTATTGAACGCACAACAAAAAATTAGTAACGATGACCCAAAATCCTCAAGAAAATTGGACACGCCGCAGTCTTTTGCGCAATGCGGCAGGACTGGCCGCGCTCAGTACAGCGTCGTCTTGGTCACAGACCACAAAAAAGACCCCCCTGCAACGCACCTTGGCTCTTGCACAAATCGTAGACAACACGGCTGGCCAGGCCGACGTGGCCAAAGATTTTCTGATTGGCTGCCGTGCGGCATGGCAAGAGGTCAACAACCAGGGTGGCATCAACGGGTATGCGGTTGAGCACCTGGTGATAGAAACCGATGCAAGTGCGGGCAGTCTTCGGGACGCACTGGACCTCGTCAAAAAAACAGCTCACTGTGTGGCGCTTTCTGGCACGGTGGGTGACCGTGCCGCCGGTCAACTGGTGGGATTGCTGAAACAAACCCAATTCAACATGGCGCACGTTGCGCCCTGGATGCAAAACTCTGAACTTGATGGGGATGCATTCACATTCCCCATCTTTGCCTCACGCCAGGAACAAATTGCCAAGGCGTTCCAGCAGCTGTCCGTGATGGGGGTTGCCGAGCTGGCAGCCATCTATGCGTCAGAGCAAGAGTACACACAGTACCGCAGCGATGTCGAGCGCGCGGCGGCATCGCTGAACATTCGTCTGCAGACCTATAAACCCGCGGGTGACCTGGCACTTGTTGGGAAAAAACTGACCGTCAACACGCCTCGAATCCTGTTGTTTTTGGGCGGAACGCCTGAACTGGTTCAGTTTCTGCGGGGCATCGACAAACAAGCCCGCCAGCGCTACGTCATTGCGCTAGCTGATGTCAATTTGCAAACCATGATGCAAATGGGTGCGAGCCGCATCACACCGGTGATGGCCACCCAAGTGGTGCCCATGGTCAATGCGTCTTTTGGGGTGGTGAGGGCTTACCGGGATACGCTGGGACGGCTGTATGACGAACCGCCCACGCCACAAAGCCTGGCGGGCTATATTGCCGCCCGTTATACCGCTGCGGTACTCAAACGCATCGACGGGCTACCAACACGCCAAAGCGCATTATTGGCTTTTCAGCAGCGCCAGCCGATTGATTTGGACGGTTTCCGGGTGAGTTTCAATGCCCAGGGCCGCAGTGGCGCATATGTGACGCAGAGCATGATCACGCCGGACGGACGCTTGATTGGTTGAGCGGGCGACGCGTGCGCTATGAAAGGCGCATCGGCAGCGGCGCAAACCCATGGTTCAGCGGGCCGCTGCACTGGCCGGTTTTGACCGTTGCACCGGCTTGTAGCGCTTGGCGCACAAAGGCGCGGGCCTTTTGCACGGCCTCTGGCAGCGCAGCACCCAGCGCCAGATGCGCGGCAATGGCGCTTGAAAGTGTGCAACCCGTGCCATGGGTGTTGGCAGTGTGAATACGTGGGGCATGCATCCACAACGGCTCTTTTGCCGCTTCCAGCAGTAAATCCGTCACCGTGTCACCGGCCAGGTGCCCGCCTTTGAGCAGCACCGCCCGCGCACCGCGCCCAATGAGTTCAGCCGCCGCCAGCGCCATGTCCTGCGGGCTACTTAATGGCCGCCCGACCAGCAAAGCCGCTTCATCCAGGTTTGGGGTGATCAGCATGGCACGCGGAAACATCTCGGCCACCAGCACGGCAATCGCCGGGTCATCAATCAACTTGGCGCCGCTGGTGGCGACCATCACCGGGTCAAACACCACGCGTTGCATCTGGTGGCGGTCAATTGCCTGGGCCACAGTGCGCACAATGTGGGGCGAATGCAGCATGCCCACCTTGACGGCATCCACCCCAATGTCTTCCAGCACCGCGTCGATCTGGTCACGCAGCATCTCAGGCGGTACGCCATGAATGCTGCGCACGCCGCAGGTGTTTTGGGCGGTGAGTGCGGTGATGGCCGTCATGCCATAGCAGCCTAACGCAGCAAAGGTTTTCAGGTCAGCCTGAATGCCGGCACCGCCGCCGCTGTCTGAACCCGCAATGGACAAGACCCGGGCATAGTGGTAAATTAGTTCAGTATTCATAGCTACTCACGCTTATATATAAAGGTCTATAGCCCAAAAAGGCATATATTTTTTAACTTAGCCACAAGCCATGCCACTGAAGTCATGGATACCGGATCGGGTCCGACCTTTCATCTTCACTGAACGGCTGAAACAACCAGCCGAAAGACTGCGCTGCCGCGCTTGGGTCTGGCGCCGAACAAATGGCGCTGACCACTGCCAGCCCGTCAGCCCCCGCCAGCAGTACCTCCGCCGCGTTGGTCACATGCACACCGCCAATGGCCACCAGGGGCAACGCGGTCATGGCGCGCACCTGGCGCAAACCTGCCAGCCCCCAAGGCGCCGCCGTGTCGGTTTTGGTGGGCGTGGCATAAATCGGACTGACCCCCAGGTAGTCCACCGCTTGACCCGCTGCGCGCACCACATCGTCCAAAGATTCCACAGAAAGGCCAATGAACACCTCAGGCGGCAACAGCTGCCGGGCCAAGGCCACTGGCATGTCGGACTGCCCCAAATGCACACCCTGCGCACCACACGCCAGCGCCACGTCAATGCGGTCATTGATCACCAGCGGCACACCTGTGGGTGCCAGCAGGTCTTTCATGGCACGAGCCAGCGCCACGAAGTCGCGCGAACACAAGTCTTTTTCGCGCAGTTGCACGCAGGTCACACCGCCTTGCACAGCGGACAGCACCACGTCGGTCAGGCTGCGCCCGCGCAGGTTTTTTTGGTCTGTCACCAGGTACAAGCGCAAGCTGGCAAGTAAATTAACTGACATGGCTGCTCAGCCCCCAATGGATAAAAAGAGCGCGGTCATTGCAGAACCCGGAAATGGGCTTGGGCTAGATCGCCATGGCGACACGTATTCATGTGAAATGGGCCTGCAGCGTAGGAGCGAATGACAGCCATCGTCAATGCGCCGCCACTTCCAATTTCAAATGGCGCTCAAAGGTCGGTTCGTCCAACAACTGCAACTGGTCCAGCAGTGCAATTTGCAAGCTGCCCACGCCTCCGCCATGCGCCTGAACTTGCTGCGTGGCCACTTCGCCCACCACACCCAGGTAAGCCATGGCCGACAACGTGGCGCGCCAGGCATCTGGCTGCACGGCGCAAAACGCACCCACCAAGGCCGTAGCCGAGCAGCCCACGCCAGTGATGCGTGTCATCCACTCATGGCCGTTGGCCAGGCTGGCATGGCGGCCTTGTGCATCCAGCACATGGTCCACCGGGCCGCTGACACACACCACGCCGCCGGTGCGTTGAGCCAGGTCACGCGCGTATTGCAATGAATCCGCCACCTCAGCACCGCTGTCGACACCCCGGGTTTGCGCAGCGCTGCCCGCCACACTCATGATCTCCGAGGCATTGCCTCGAATCACGCTTGGCATGGCCACATCCAGCAGCGCTGAAATACTATTGTTTCGATAGCTGGTAGCGCCCGCCCCTACTGGGTCAAGAACGGTTTTTATGCCTCGTTCTTTGGCTACTTTGAGGGCCAATTTCATGGCCTCGATCCAGTACGGCTCCAGCGTGCCAATGTTGAGCACCAGGGCTTGGGCGATGGCGGCCATGTCGGCCACTTCCTCATGCGCGTGCGCCATGACGGGTGCGGCACCCATGGCCAGCAGCACATTGGCATTGAGGTTCATCACGACAAAATTGGTGATGGAATGAACCAGGGGGTGCTGCTTGCGCACCGCCAGCACGTCAGCCCAGAGGTCAGAAGGTAAAAGTTGATTAGCCACGACAGATTCCTATTTGTGATCTGGGGGCCGCTTCAGCACAACCTGGGTTGTGAACGCTTTCCTACGCTGGGATGACCCAGATCAGGTTCGAAGAGTGTTTCTCAGCCGACCGACCGGGCGGCACCTCTAGCGGGATGAATTATGACGGACGCACGACACCGCCGGGCGAATGCAAATTGACGAAATTTCTGGCCCAACTGGAAGCCTTTGACCCGCTGCTTTTGATTGACTGTTGACCGACACCAATGGGGCGGTTATGGTGGCAGGGGATGGGTTGGGGCGGCGTCTTTGTGGCGACCATTTTGTCAAAGTAGGCCCCAGCCATCGACCAAATGCGGGTGCTCCCTGATGGCAGCTTTCTGGTTGCCCAATCTGTTTGGCCAGAAATAATTGATCATCTCAATGTAAGTCGACAGTTTCCTATCAAAACAACTTGCACAAAACCTCTCGTACGCCCCATTGCAGTGGCCGCAAGCAAACGCAGTCAGCCAACCATCGCTGCTGGCTTATAGAATCAACCACATCTCCCGCTAACCCTTGACACTGGTTTCGGGCCTTATAGGCCAAGAACCCGCCTTACTTGCAATTTGTGCTTGATAGATTTATTCGACCAAGCACTCTGGCGTGCAAGAGATTCCAGTTGGATTAGTGATCAATCTTCAAGAAAATATCCCTCCGGGTTCCACGGGTGGCTTATCAAGCATGGGCCTGTACCTTGACGTCAAAAGTCAATGTGTTGGACTGAAACCATGAATTTCATACGCCAGATGTCCGAACGGGTGCGCATGTTGGGCCAATCCTTCCAGGCCAAGCTCACATTTATGCTGCTGCTGCCACTGATGGTCATTTGGACCAGTATTTTTCTTACATCAGCGACGATGCTGGAGCGGCAGCATCATTTTGTCGGCGATCAGCAAGTGTCCGCCACGAAGTTGCAGGCCGATGAACTCAATGAAAAAATCAAAAATCTGTTGGCCATTCTTGAAGCAATTGCTGCCAGCATGGACCTTGCAGATTTGACCGGTACCCAAAATGCAACCGATTACCTGTCCCAAAGGTACGCGCTAAAGCCGATGTTTCCTGCCGGCACCGTCATTTACGACCGCTCGGGAACGGCGCTGGGGGACTATCCGGTGGCGGCGGGGCGCAAGGGTAGCAACTTTGCGGATCGTGAATATCTGCAGCGCGTTTACGCCACCGGCAAGTCCTCTGTCAGCCAGCCCTTTATGGGTCGCTTTCTGAACGTCATGCAAATCAGCATGTGCGTGCCCATAGTGGGGGCCGATCGGCAAGTCAATGGCGCGCTGTGCGGCAACTTAGACATGCAGGCGACTAACTTTTTTGGGCGTCTGTCCGCACCCCAATACATGGGCAACAACGGGTTCTTTCTGATATCGACTCGCGACCGCGTCCTCATTGCGTCCACCGACGGCAGCCGCGTCATGTCTCAACTGCCAGACAACCCCTTGGTGCAACAACTGATGGCCGGCAGCGGTAAGGCCTTTGTGGCAAAAAACATCGCTGGCGTAGAGAAGCTGTATGCCAGTGCTCCAGTGGTCTCCGCCGGTTGGGCACTGGCGTTGGGCTTGCCCACAGACATTGCCTACGCCCCCGTTCGGACCACCGTGGGTGAGCTAAAAAGAGATGCGTTACTGGCAACGCTGTTGGTCATTCTGGCCGCCTTCTTTTTTGCCCAGCGCATGCTAAGGCCCTTGCAGCAAGCGGGACTCAAGATGGATGCCATGTCCAGCGGCCGCGAACCCCTGCAGCGTGTGGAGGAGACCGGTGACAACGAAGTACACCGACTGCTGACCAGCTTCAACCGACTGAGCGACAGCATGTCCAGTCAGCAAACCCAACTGCAAAGCGAGCGCAATGCACTGTTGCTGGCCAAGAGCGAACTGAGCCACCTCAATCAGGAACTGGAAGCCAGGGTGATGGGCGCAGCTGCAGATTTCACAGCGCTCAAAAATGCTGAGCAAAGGGTGAAGCAAGCCCGCAATGAGTTGTTGGGCATTTTTGACAACCTGGCTGAAGCTGTTTTTGTATTCGACAAACACGGAAAGATTCTGCGCATCAACCGCGTTGGCCGAAGCATGCACGGGCTGTTTGACCCCAGCACACCGCCTGCAGAGGTGATGGCGCAGATTGAAATCCTGCAGCCCAACGGCGAGGTGATGTCGCCTGAGCAGTGGCCGAGTCGCCGGGGCTTGCGCGGTGATTTTGTGACCGACCTTGAACTTCAAGTACGACGCAAAGACACCCGCACATTTGTTTGCAAGGAAGACAGCTCGGTGCCGATATTCGACGAGTCCGGTGAACTGCTCATGTATGTCGTTACCTCCAGAGATATCACCGAGCGAAAGCGTCACGAAAATTTGCTACGCGAAAGCGAGTTGAATTTACGCCAGAGCCATGCAGACCTCGAACAGCGCGTGAAAGAGCGCACTTCTGACCTTTTGACGGTCAATCGCAAGCTGGCCGAGACCCAATTCGCGATGGACAGCGTCGGTATTGGCATCCACTGGGTGGATGCGGATTCAGGCCGCTTTATCCAGGTCAACAAGATCGCCGCAGAAATGCTAGGTTATTCTGATGAGGAGATGCTTAGCCTGCGGGTGTCTGATATTGATCCGAATTTTCCGGAGGAGTCGCTTCTTCAGGCGTTGGGCGACTTTCGCCAGCAAGGAACGGCGCACTTTGACTCATCTAATCGAACTAAAGAGGGTCGCACAATCCCCGTCGATCTCACGCTCTATTTCCTGCCAGAGGTTGCAGACGAGCCACCACGTTTCATCGTGTTTGTAACAGACATTTCCAAGCGCAAGGATGCCGAGTTGGCTCTGATTCATGCCAGGAAACTGGCAGATGCAGCGAATCTGGCCAAGACCAATTTTTTAGCCAATATGAGCCACGAAATCCGATCGCCACTGAATGGCATTTTGGGCATGGCCTATTTGCTGGAGCAATCCAAACTGGACCATGATTCACACAGCATGGTGCGCAATATCAGAGCCTCGGGGCGTGCACTGCTGAGCCTGATCAACGACATACTGGACATGTCCAAAATCGAAGCCGGTCAGATGATGATCGAGCAAGCCCCGTTTCGGTTGGGTGATGTGATGGACAACGTGGCCGTGGCTTTGGGCGTGGCCGTTGGCGAGAAAGACATTGAGCTCGTTATTTCACCACTGCCAATCGGGGTTTCAAATACAGTGGGAGACGCCTTGCGGCTGGAACAGGTGCTGATCAACCTGATCAGCAATGCGGCGAAGTTCACGCAGACCGGCAGCATTCAAGTTCTCGCCGAGGTTCTCAGCGGTGTTAACACACTCAGCATCCTGCGTTTTTGTGTAAAAGACACCGGAGTTGGTATTGCGCCCGAGCTGCAAAATGGCATCTTCTCAGCTTTTGCACAGGCCGATACGTCAACCACCCGACGCTTTGGCGGCACTGGCCTGGGGCTAACGATTTGCCGTCAACTGGTGAGTTTGATGGGCGGTGAAATTGGCGTCATTAGCACGCCGGGCGAGGGCAGTGAATTCTGGTTTACCGTGCCACTGCTACAAGCGGAGGGTCCGAACTATTCACCTGCCAACATGATCGCTGTCAGCGTGCTGATTGCCGACGACAGCGACATTGCCTTGCGGGCCATTGCAGACACGGCTAAGGGCTTGGGCTGGAAAGTGAGCGCTGTGGACTGCGGTGCTGCCGCCCTGGCACATGTGCGGGAGTGCAAGCAGGGCCAGCTGCCCGATGTGGTGGTGCTGGACTGGCAAATGCCGGGTCTGGACGGGCTTGCCGCAGCGCGTTTGATTCGCGAGGGCGTGGCGCCGGACGAATGCCCGATCGTGATCATGGCCACGGCCCACTCACTTACCGGCCTAGCCGCTCAGCCAGGCGCAGCGCTGGTCGATGCCATTCTGCATAAACCAGTGACTTCATCTGGCTTGTACAACGCGGTGATGGAGACCCAAAATCGGCGAGCCGCTACGGCAAAGGTTCTGCCGGTTGCCATGCAAGCGACCAGCGACAGTTTGGCAGGGCTGCGGGTGTTGGTAGTGGACGACAGCGACATCAACCGCGATGTAGCGCGACGCATTTTGGTCGGTGAAGGTGCCGTTGTGACGCTGGCAGAGGATGGCCAGCAGGCCATTGACTGGCTGCTGGCGCATGCAGGCGAGGTAGACATTGTGTTGATGGATGTGCAAATGCCGGTGCTCGATGGCATGGAGACAACCCGCAGATTGCGTCGCATGCCCAAATTCGCTGGTCTGCCCATCGTGGCGCTGACGGCAGGAGCCTTCAAGTCGCAGCAAGACGCTGCGATGGCAGCGGGCATGACGCACTTTGTCAGCAAGCCGTTTGATATCCCATCCACCATTGCATTGATTCAACTGCTCTGCCGACCGTTACAGTTGGCGCAGGCCACGCAACCATCGCCAATAGTTAGGGCTGATTCATCAGCCACTGTCCAGGTTATGGACGTGGCGCAGGGGCTGAATCTTTGGACCGACACCCAAACCTATCAGTCCTATCTGCGCCGTTTTGCGAATGATTACTGCGATGTCGGCGTGCAGATACAGACCTGCCTGTCGCGGGGCGAGCGCGAAAGCGCTGCTTCCCTCGCGCACAAACTCTCTGGGGTCGCTGCCAACTTGGCCTTGCCCGACACACGCAGTGCAGCGCAAGCGCTGGAGCAAGTGTTGGGTACCCAAAACGACCCCGCGCTGACACTAACTCTATTGAGTGAATCTCTGGCGGCCACAGTTGCAGAGATTAATCGTTACGCTTCACCTGCGACCGATGCCAATGAAGTGCCCAATACTGCCACGCAGGACCTGCAGACTTTGACCTCTGAACAGCAGCAAGCGCTCAAACCACTGCTGGTCCTGCTACTGGCAGCCCTTGATACTGACAATGCAACGCCTGTTAAAAAATGCCTGGCAGTGATGTCGCACCACTTGCCACCTGAGGCGTTGACCGCTATTTGGGCCAGCGTGTTGGGTTACGACTTTCGGGGCGCGGAAGCCCAGACCAGGCAACTTGCCAGCTATTACAAAGCAGATTTAGGGACGTAAATCATGGGAACACAAACAATATTGATCGTGGACGACGAGCCAGCCAACCTGGCCATCATGGATGGCATTTTGCAGGCCAGTTACCGGCTGGCATTTGCACGCAACGGTGCTGAAGCTGTGGCGGCGGTGGCTAAACACCGACCAGCGTTGGTTTTGCTGGATGTTGGCTTACCAGACATCGATGGCTATGACTTATGCCGACAGATCCGGCAGATTGACCCTACGCAGGCTGTGCAAGTCATCTTTATCACCAGTTACAACGATGCTGCACATGAAGCAGCTGGTTTTGATGCTGGCGGCGTGGACTACATCGTCAAACCAGTGTTGCCCCAGCTTGTACGCGCCAGAGTGAGCGCCCATTTGGCGCGGGTACAAGCCACGGTATTGGCGCAAAGCTACCGCGACGCCATTTTGATGCTGGGACATGCGGGACATTACAACGACACCGACACCGGTGCCCACATCTGGCGCATGGCCGCCTACGCACGTGCGCTGGCACTGGCATGCGACTGGAGCATTGAGCGCAGTGACCAACTGGAACTCGCCGCCCCCATGCACGATACCGGCAAGCTGGGGGTGCCACAAGCAATTTTGCGCAAACCGGGGCCTCTCGATGCGCAGGAGTGGGTCGTGATGCGCACCCATCCAAAGGTGGGCTTTGATATCTTGAGCAAAAGCCAGGCGCCAGTTTTTCAACTGGCGGCGGAGGTGTCTTTGCGCCATCACGAAAAATGGGATGGCAGTGGCTACCCCGATGGGTTGCGAGGCCATGACATACCGCAATCGGCCCGCATCGTGGCGCTGGCCGATGTGTTTGATGCGCTCAGCATGAAGCGGCCTTACAAGGACGCTTGGCCCATCGAGAAAATCATGGCGCACATCCAGACCGATGCGGGCAAGCACTTTGACCCTGAACTGGTGGCGGTGTTCACCCGAATCCTGCCAGAGATTCTTGGCATACAGAGTCGTTGGGCCGATGCGGACAACAAGCCGCAGGGCGAGGCGGTGAGTGTCATTTGAGTCCATGGGTGAACCATAAAAAATAATTAGAGGATGTTGAAGTGACAACCACACAAATTCAAGATGCTCAGCCCACGGTTCTGGTGGTGGATGACGATGAATACAGTCAGGATCTGGCTCGTCTTACGCTAGGCAAACTGGGTTTCACCAGAATTCAAGTCGCACAGGACGGTAAAGATGGCCTGCGCGCTTTAGACGCGCTGGCGCAAGCACCTGACTTTCTCATTTGTGACATCTTTATGCCAAACAAGGATGGCATTGAATTCATGGCTGAGTTGGCGAAACGCAGTTACCGAGGGGTGTCGTGCTGATCAGCGGGGGGTCAATGCCGCTAGTTGCGCCATTCCACGTCAAAGTGAATGCCCCATGATTGGGCGACAATGGCTTTCACAATTGATGGGGGGTCCATGCTGAATCAAGAAAAAATTCCAAACATCCTTGCCAGAAACAACGTCAAAGTCCTCGCAGGTGCTGGTCCGGTGCTTTTGTACGCCCATGGATTTGGCTGCAACCAAAACATGTGGGATCGTGTGACGCCAGCCTTCACTTCTACGCATCAACAAGTACTATTCGACTACGTGGGCAGCGGCAAGTCCGACATATCGGCGTTTGATCCAGACAAATATGCAAACCTGACTGGCTATGCGCAAGACGTTCTAGATATCTGCGATGCCTTGGATTTGAAGAGTGGCGTCACCTTCGTCGGTCATTCGGTCAGTTGCAGTGTCGGCATACTGGCTTCCATCGCCCGCCCTGGCCTCTTCGACAAGTTAGTTCTGTTGGGCGCCAACCCCTGCTTCGTCAATCATCCGCCATCATATGTTGGCGGCTTTGAGAAAGAAGACCTCGATGGTCTACTTGACCTGATGGATCAAAACTACATTGGCTGGGCCAACTACCTTGCACCGGTCGTATCAGCACAAGATGGCCAAGGGTTGGTGACCAAAGAGCTTTCAGAAAGTTTTTGTTCGACCGATCCAATGGTTGCAAAAGTCTTTGCCCGCACGACGTTTTTTTCAGACAACAGGAAGGACCTGCCCAAGGTTGCTATGCCCTGCCTGATTCTTCAGCATCGCGCAGACTCGCTCGCCCCGATCAGCGTCGGGGAATACGTCCACACACACTTGGCAGGTAGCACCCTCAAGGTGTTGGAAGTGCATGGCCACTGCGCTCACATGAGCGACCCACAGTTGGTGGTCGAAGCAATGCGCGAGTTTATTGATATGCCTGCCTAGCGATTGGAATAGGCATGCCTACTTTTGACCAACTGCCTTGCCCGGCTTTAGTGACGGACCGGGCGGGTGTAGTTCAATTGATCAACCAGAGCTTGCTTCAACTTGTGGGGGGCGTCACAAACACCTGGTTCTCGAAACCGATGGACCTCATGTTTCCCGGCGCAAGCCGGATATTCCTGCAAACCCATGTTTGGCCCATGGTGCTGCGTGAAGGCCAAGTCCGTGAAATCCGTCTGCAAGTTTTGGGCGATACGGGCAACCGGGTTCCAGTGTTCGTGAACTGTCAAAGATCAACTATTGAGACGACTGACAGCTACACCTGGGTCTTCTTTGTGACGGTCGAGCGCAGTCGGTATGAGCAGGAGTTGCTGGAAGCCAAGCAAAGGGCAGAGGCAATATCTGCTGAACTTGCCAAAAGCGACAAATTCATCCGAACGGTTGCAGATGCATTGCCCAGCTTGATTTCACGCTGGGACCTTCAGATGCAGTGTCAATTTGCAAACAAACCGTTCCTGCAGTGGTTTGGACGAACACCGCAGGACATGGTGGGCCTATCTCTTTCAACAATGTTAGGCGCTAGTCTGTTTGAGAAGAACTTGGCCCATATACAGGGCGTGTTGGCCGGTGAGCGTCAGGAATTCGAGCGCGCAATTGCACGGCCGGATGGTTCTGTTGGATACGTCTTGACCAATTACATCCCTGACATTGATCCGAATGGTCAAGTCCAAGGATTTTTTGTGCTTGCGACCGACATCACTGGCCTGAGGGAGGCTGACGCAGCGATTCGACTGTCTGCCAGTGTCTTTGAGGCCACGGCCGAAGGCATCATGGTGACTGATACAGCCGCAACGATTGTTTCTGTGAACTCTGCATTTACCGCGCTTACGGGCTACACATCAATGGAGGTAGTTGGGGTGAATGCACGCATCCTGAAGTCCGGCCGCCATGATGCAGCCTTCTTTGGCGACATGTTTGCGCAATTGCAGGCAACCAAATTGTGGAAGGGTGAGGTCTGGAGTAAGCGAAAGGACGGTTCGATCTTTCTAGCGCGACTCAGCATTTCTTCTATATGCAACGAAGCCGGAGATGTAAGTCGCTATGTCGGCGTAATTGCCGACATAACTGAACACTGGGACAAAGAACAGCTTGTGCAGCATATGGCGCTGCACGATGGCCTCACAGGGTTGGCAAATCGCACGCTCTTGATGGAGCGACTCAGTCAGTTGATCGCCAAAACGGTCCGTGAGTCGAGAAACATCGCATTGATGTTTCTCGATTTAGACGGCTTCAAATCCATCAATGACACTTATGGTCACGAAGTCGGTGATTTGGCCTTGAAGACCGTTTCAGCACGGCTTTTAGGGTTGCTTCGCAACTTAGACACAGTAGCGCGCCTGGGTGGTGACGAGTTTTTGATTTTGCTCGACAACCCGGAAAGTTGTGAAAAAATTGCCATGGTGGCCTCGCGTGTGATCGAAGTGGTAAATGGCCCCATGAATCTTGATGGCACGACTGTCCATGTCGGTACATCCATTGGAATCGCAACTTTTCAGAATGATGGAATGTCGGCAACTGATCTGCTCAAGCGGGCTGACGATGCCATGTATGTTGCCAAGAAATCCGGTAAGAATTCCTTCCGGTTTTCCGGCTGAGTTGCGCAATAGTGATGTGTTGATATGCGATGAACTTGCGTAGTACCTTCAAGAACCTATGGATCGGGTTACTTGAAAGCTGCCTTTTTCGATCAACCGCATCTGCTGATTTCGAGTTGCTCATATTCCAGAAACGCCTGAACAATATCCGGTACCAATGTGGTCAGATTCACCATTCGGCTGGTGTAGCTGTTGTCGACACCTTCGCGCTTGGCGATCTCCCTCAGCGACTTCACCTCGCCCCGAATTAATCGCGCAATTGACTTACTCGAAAGCTGCCAGTGGCGAACGACTCTAAACGCTACTCAAGAGTCGGACAGGTAAGAAAACTGGCAACCTTGTTTGGTTGACAGTTTCCAAGTTCTTTGCACTGCCGATGAGCGACTGCTTCCGGCGAAATTGGAAGTCAGCTTTCCACATTTCGACGGGATTCATGCTGTTCCGGTGAGCGTCGGGTATGGGTCTTAACCTGACCCAAACCTTATTGGCGATGAGCATTCATCTCTGTCGACATTCAACAGGATCAGCTGGCCGCAACAGGCTCCAGCATGCGCCAGACGGTTTTGCCTTTGCTGTCCTTGTCGATTTGCGCCAGCACACCTTCATGGGCGACGGCCTCTTGCGCGCTGGCCTGGATCACCGATAGCACAAAACCACTCAAATCCATGGCCGGTGGTTTGTTGCCACTGGCATCCAACGCAGAGGCGTCGTCCATCAGCAGCGCTTCTTGCCCGCGCGTGAGGTTGATGTACACATCGGCCAGCAATTCTGCGTCCAAGAGCGCGCCGTGCAGCGTGCGGCCCGAGTTGTCGACTTCAAGGCGGTCGCACAAGGCATCAAGCGAGTTGCGTTTGCCTGGAAACATCTCCTTGGCCATGACCAGTGTGTCGGTCACGCTGGCCACCACATTTTTCACCGGTGGCTGGCCCAGCTGCGCCAGTTCCATGTTCAGAAAACCCAGATCAAACGGCGCGTTGTGAATGACCACATGCGCGTCTTTCAGGTAGTCCATCAGGTCTTGCGCAACTTGCGAAAACTTGGGCTTGTCCTTCAAGAACTCTGTGGTGATGCCGTGCACCTTGAGCGCCTCCTCATGGCTGTCACGCCCGGGATTCACATAAAAATGCCGATTGTTGCCGGTGAGCTTGCGGTGCAGCATCTCCACACAGCCAATTTCAACAATGCGGTCGCCGTTGTCGGCCGACAGGCCTGTGGTTTCGGTGTCTAAAAATATTTGGCGCATGGTCAGTTGAGGACAGAGCTACATATCTGTCCCGCAAAGTTTCAATGATTTTCTTTGGCGTGGTTGATGGAGTATTTGGGTATCTCAATCACCAGGTCTTTTTTCGCCAGAATGGCCTGACAACTCAGGCGCGAGTTGGGCTGCAGGCCCCAGGCCTGGTCAAGCAAATCGTCTTCGTTTTCGTCCGAGGGCGCCAAAGACTCAAAACCTTCACGCACGATCACGTGGCAGGTGGTGCAGGCGCAACTCATCTCGCAGGCGTGCTCGATGTTGATGTGATTTTCCAGCAAGGCTTCACAAATGGACGTTCCGGCGGGGACAGACAGCTCGGCACCCTGCGGGCAGTATTCAGCGTGGGGCAAAATTTTGATGATGGGCATGGTGATTGGCTAATGAGTTGGGGTCAGAGCACGTTTGCTGCGCAAGGTGGTCTGACCCACAAAGTTTTTATATTGTTGCGATGTTTTTGCCAGCCAGGGCTTTTTGAATGCCTCGGTTCATGCGCATTGCCGCAAAGGCCTCGGTGCCTTTGGCAAGCGCCAGCGTGATGGCCTCGATGGCTTTGGCGTCTTCCAGGGTGCGGGCTGCGTGCACGTCTTTCATCAGCCGGTCAATATCGGCGCGCTGCGCGTCATCCAACAAATCACCATCAGCCTTCAGGGCGCTGACCGTGGCCAAAATCATGCGATCGGCATCGACCCGTGCCTCGGTCACGGCGCGGGCCTGCATGTCGGCCTCAGCCGTGGTGAAGCTTTCCGCCAGCATGCGGGCAATTTGGTCATCGGCCAAGCCGTAAGAAGGTTTGACGGCAATTTGCGCCTCGACACCACTGCCCTGCTCACGTGCCGACACACTTAACAGGCCGTCTGCATCGACCGTGAAGGTGACGCGAATACGTGCGGCACCAGCGGCCATGGGCGGAATGCCGCGCAGCTCAAACCGCGCGAGACTGCGGCAATCGGCTACCAGGTCGCGCTCGCCTTGCACCACGTGCAGCGCCAGCGCGGTCTGGCCATCAATGTAGGTGGTGAAGTCTTGAGCCTTGGCTGTTGGAATGGTCTCGTTGCGCAACACAATGCGCTCCACCAGGCCGCCCATGGTCTCGATGCCCAAGGAGAGTGGAATCACGTCCAGCAGAAGCAACTCACCCCCGGGGTTGTTACCGGCCAATTGATTTGCCTGAATGGCGGCGCCCAGCGCCACCACTTCATCGGGGTTCAGGTTGTTCAGCGGGGCCTGACCAAAAAACTCGCCCACCGCCTGCTGGATTTGCGGCATGCGGGTGGAGCCACCCACCATCACCACGCCTTTGACATCCTGCACGGTGAGCTTGGCATCTCGCAGCGCCTTGCACACCGCATTCAGGGTACGAGCAGTCAGCGCGCTGGTGGCTGACTCGAAATCAGAACATTTCACGTCAAATGTGACTCTAGCCCCCGTATTCATTGCGTCAAAAGCTACACAATCAGTAGCAGATAAACATTCCTTGCAGTTCCTTGCAACAGCTTTGAGGGCGGCTTTGTCGGTCGGGCTGGCGCTGTCCATGGACCCGGCGCCGGTCTTCGCCAGCACCCAGTCGGCCAAGGCGTGATCGTAATCATCGCCACCCAGGGCCGAGTCACCACCGGTGGCCACCACCTCAAACACGCCTTGCGTCAGGCGCAGGATAGAGATGTCAAAGGTGCCGCCACCCAGGTCGTAAATCGCATAAACGCCTTCAGCCGCGTTGTCCAGCCCGTAGGCAATGGCTGCGGCGGTGGGTTCGTTGATCAGGCGCAGCACGTTCAGGCCGGCCAGCTGTGCCGCATCTTTGGTGGCTTGGCGCTGGGCATCGTCAAAATAGGCTGGCACAGTGATCACGGCACCATACAAGTCATCATTGAAAGTGTCTTCAGCGCGGTAACGCAGGGTCGCCAGAATGTCGGCGCTCACCTCGACTGGCGACTTTTCGCCCTGCACCGTCTGGATGCCCAACATGCCTGGGTGATCCACAAAATGGTAGGGCAGCTTGGCGGCCAGCGCCACGTCTTTCAGGCTGCGGCCCATGAAACGTTTGACCGATGCAATGGTGTTTTCCGGGTCACCCACACCACTGACAACCGCGTCCCCGCCAATCTGGCGCCCACCGTCTGCCAGGTAGCGCACCACCGAGGGCAAGATCACTTGGCCTTTAGCGTCCGGCAAACATTCAGCCACACCATGACGCACAGACGCCACCAGCGAATGTGTCGTGCCCAGATCAATGCCTATGGCTATGCGCCGTTCATGCGGGTTGGGCGTTTGCCCGGGTTCGGAAATTTGAAGTAAGGCCATGATCAATTTTGAAAATATGGATTGCGAATGTTGCAACTCTAGGCACGGGCCGGGGAGGCCATGACAACGGCGAACGTCAGGTCAGGCATGTGACTTCAAGCATTGGCTGGTCGCAATTTTTGACTCACTCAAGCCTCAAGCTGGTCCAGCCGGGCATCAACATCGGCAGCAAAGCGTTCAATGAACATCAGCGCCCTGACCTGTGCCACAGCCGCTGGGTAATCTTGCAACAGGTCCAGCAGCTGCTCTATTTTTTGCAGCACCTCACGCTCAGCAAGTCTGCACTGCAGGCTGATTTTCTCTAAATCTTCAGCGGTTTGGGCATCGTCAAGTTCTTCACGCCATTCCATTTGCTGCATCAAAAACGCACCCGGCATGGCCGTGTTGTTTTCGGCATTCACCGGTGCACCGTGCAATTCACACAAATAAGCGGCGCGCTTGAGCGGGTTTTTCAGGCGCTGGTAGGCCTCATTGATGCGCACCGACCACTGCATGGCAATGCGTTGGGCTGCCGCGCCCTGGGCCGTGAACTTATCGGGGTGCGCCTGGCGCTGCAGATCTTTCCAGCGCGCGTCAAGCACTGCCCTGTCTTGGGCGAAGCGCTGCTCCAGCCCAAACAGCTCGAAATCATCCGACTGTAAATTCACACCCGAAACGACTCGCCGCAGCCGCAGCGGTCACGCTCTTTGGGGTTATTGAACTTGAAGCCTTCGTTGAGACCTTCACGCACAAAATCCAGCTCTGTGCCGTCCAGGTAGGCAAAACTTTTGGGGTCCACAAGCACCTTCACGCCGTGGCCTTCAAACACCATGTCTTCCGGGGGAATCTCATCGACATATTCCAGCTTGTAGGCCATGCCGGAACACCCGGTGGTTTTGACACCCAGGCGCACGCCCACACCTTGACCACGTTTGGTCAGGTAGCGGGTGATGTGCCGGGCAGCGGCTTCAGTCAGCGTCACAGCCATTTTGTTAACAATCCAGGTCGGTGACAGTCCGCCATGCACCTTGCAGCGCTGACGGTCTGGCGTTTTTAGTGAGTTTGAGCTTCGGCGTGTTTTTGACGGTAGTCGTTGACCGCAGCTTTAATGGCATCTTCCGCCAAAATCGAACAATGGATTTTGACAGGAGGCAAGGCCAGTTCTTCAGCAATCTCGCTATTTTTAAGCGCCGCCGCTTGGTCCAGCGTCTTGCCCTTGACCCATTCGGTCACCAGCGAGCTGGAGGCAATGGCCGATCCGCAGCCATAGGTCTTGAACCGTGCGTCTTCAATCACGCCGGTTTCGGGGTTGACCTTGATTTGCAGCTTCATCACATCGCCACAAGCTGGTGCACCGACCATGCCGGTGCCAACCGAGTCGTCTCCCTTGTCGAACGAGCCCACATTGCGGGGATTTTCGTAGTGGTCTACCACTTTTTCAGAATATGCCATGGTGCTTCTCCTTGGGTTAAATTAATGTGCCGCCCACTGGATCGTGGAGATGTCAATACCTTCTTTGTACATATCCCACAGCGGACTGAGTTCTCGCAAGCGGGCCACGTTTTCCTTGATGGTGCCCACGGCGTAATCAATTTCTTCTTCGGTGGTCCAGCGGCCAATCGTCATGCGAAGGCTGCTGTGGGCAAGTTCGTCGCTACGGCCCAGGGCACGCAGCACATAGCTGGGTTCCAAACTGGCCGAGGTGCAGGCCGAGCCGCTACTTACCGCCAAGCCCTTGATGCCCATGATCAAGGACTCGCCCTCGACATAGTTGAAGCTGATGTTCAGGTTGTGCGGCACGCGTTGCGTCAAGTGACCATTGATGAAGACCTGCTCAATGCCTTCCAGGCCTGCAATCATGCGGTCGTGCAGCGCCTGTATCTTGACCAATTCATCGGCCATTTCTTCTTTGGCAATGCGGTAGGCCTCGCCCATGCCGACGATCTGGTGTGTGGGCAACGTGCCAGATCGCATGCCGCGCTCGTGGCCACCACCGTGCATCTGGGCTTCCAGGCGAATACGCGGTTTGCGGCGCACAAACAGTGCACCCACGCCCTTGGGGCCATAGGTTTTGTGGGCCGTCAAGCTCATCAAGTCCACCGGCATTTTGCTGATGTCAAATGCTACACGGCCAGTGGCTTGCGCAGCGTCCACATGAAACACCACCCCATGCGCGCGGCAAATATTGCCAATGGCAGTGATGTCTTGAATGACACCGATTTCATTGTTGACATACATCACGCTGGCCAAAATGGTGTCAGGGCGAATGGCCGCTTTGAAGGCATCCAAATTCACCAGGCCATCGGCCTGCACGTCAAGGTAAGTCACCTCAAAGCCTTGGCGCTCCAGCTCACGGCAAGTGTCAAGCACTGCTTTATGCTCGGTCTTGACGGTGATGATGTGCTTGCCCTTGCTTTGGTAAAAGTGCGCGGCGCCCTTCAAAGCCAGGTTGTTGGACTCGGTCGCACCCGATGTCCAGACGATTTCGCGTGGGTCGGCGCCAATCAGTTCAGCCACTTGCTCGCGGGCTTTTTCAACAGCGGCTTCGGCCTCCCAGCCCCAAGCATGGCTGCGGGACGCCGGGTTGCCAAAATGGCTTCTAAGCCACGGAATCATGGCATCCACCACCCGCTGGTCGCAAGGGTTGGTAGCGCTGTAGTCCATGTAAATGGGAAAGTGTGGGGTGCTGTCCATGTTTGTATCTCTTGATGAATTGAGGTGTGATTTACATCTTGGCGTAGCTGGCACCCAGGGCAAACACTGAGTTAGGTGCGTTGATGCGGATCGGTTTCATGACCGGCATGCTGGAAATGGCGCGTTTGAGCGTGGGTTTTTCTTCCATCTGGAAGCCCTTGGCCAACTGGTCGTCTACCAGTTTTTGCAGACTGACCGAGTCCAGAAACTCCACCATCTTCACATTCAGTGACGCCCACAACTCGTGTGTCATGCAGCGGGCACCTTCACCCAGGCAGTTCTCCTTGCCACCACACTGCGTGGCATCAAGCGGCTCATCTACCGAGGTGATGATTTCTGCCACCGTGATGTCGGCAGGCGAACGCGCCAGGGTGTAGCCGCCACCTGGGCCACGGGTCGATTCGACCAGGGCGTTGCGGCGCAGCTTGCCAAACAGCTGCTCCAGGTAAGACAGGGAAATTTGCTGACGCTGGCTGATGGCCGCCAGCGTGACGGGGCCAGCCGATTGGCGCAAACCCAAATCAATCATCGCGGTGACCGCAAAACGGCCTTTGGTAGTAAGACGCATGGCAAACTCCTGAGATCAAGTAAACAAACAACTCGGCACCTTGGGTAGCAGGCAAATTCAACCGGTAAAGGCCCGCATTTAAGGGGTGGATCAAAGGGCTGAAGCCGACTAACGTGGTCAAGTATACCCAACACCAGAGCGTTTTAGTCGGGTAAGTAGACTGGTCAGTATTTTTTTAAGGTTATTTGCCGGCTACCAGTGAAACCACGTTGTCGGTGCCAGCCGCACCGAAGGCTTGCTCCTTCAAAATGCCCAGCTGGTCACGCACCCGGGCGGCCTTTTCAAACTCCAAGTTGCGGGCGTGTTCCATCATGAGTTTTTCCAGGCGTTTGATTTCACGTGAGATGTCTTTCTCGCTCATGTCTTCGACTTGCGCGCGCTGCATCGCATCGCGTTCCAGCTTCTCTGCCTCTTTACCGGCCTTTTCGCTGTATACGCCATCAATCAAGTCACGCACTTCTTTGACAATGGAACGCGGCGTGATGCCGTGCGCCAGGTTGTGCGCCACCTGCTTGACGCGCCGACGCTGGGTTTCACCAATGGCTTTTTTCATTGACTCGGTGATCTTGTCGGCATACAAAATCGCTCTGCCCTCCAGATTTCGGGCAGCGCGGCCAATGGTTTGAATCAGGCTGCGCTCAGATCGCAAAAAGCCCTCCTTGTCGGCATCCAGAATCGCCACCAGCGAAACCTCCGGAATGTCCAGGCCTTCTCTTAACAAGTTGATCCCCACAAGCACATCAAAGGTGCCTAGGCGCAGGTCGCGCAAGATTTCGACCCGCTCCACAGTGTCGATGTCGCTGTGCAGGTAACGCACCTTGACGCCGTTGTCACTTAAATAGTCTGTCAACTGCTCAGCCATGCGCTTGGTCAGGGTGGTGATCAGCACACGCTCGTGTTTTTCGACACGAATACGAATTTCTTGCAGCACGTCATCAACCTGAGTGGTGGCCGGGCGCACTTCCACTTCCGGGTCGACCAGACCGGTGGGGCGAACCAGTTGCTCTACCACCTGGCCGGTATGGTCTTTTTCCCACTGGCCCGGCGTGGCCGAGACAAACACGGCCTGGCGCATCTTGGTCTCGAATTCTTCAAACTTGAGCGGCCGGTTGTCCAACGCACTGGGCAGCCGAAAGCCGTAGTCCACCAGCGTGGTCTTGCGCGAGCGGTCGCCGTTGTACATGCCGCCAAACTGGCCAATCAGCACATGGGACTCGTCCAGAAACATCACCGCGTCTTTGGGTAAATAGTCGGTGAGCGTGGCCGGAGGCGCGCCGGGCGCCGAGCCAGCCAGGTGGCGCGAGTAGTTTTCAATGCCCTTGCAGTGCCCCACTTCGCTGAGCATTTCCAGATCAAAGCGGGTGCGCTGCTCAAGGCGCTGGGCTTCCACCAGCTTGCCCTGGCCGACAAACTCTTTCACGCGGTCGCTCAGTTCAATTTTGATAGCCTCCACCGCAGACAGCACTTGCTCTCTAGGCGTGACGTAATGGCTGCTTGGGTACACGGTAAAACGCGGAATCTTTTGCCGGATGCGCCCGGTGAGCGGGTCAAACAGCTGCAGGCTCTCGATCTCGTCGTCAAACAGCTCGACACGAATCGCCATCTCGGAATGTTCAGCCGGAAAGATGTCGATGGTGTCACCCCGCACCCGAAACGCACCGCGTGAAAAATCGACGTCATTGCGCTGGTATTGCATGCGCACCAGCTGGGCAATCATGTCGCGCTGACCCATTTTGTCGCCGGCGCGCAGGGTCATCACCATCTTGTGGTACGC
Source organism: Rhodoferax sp. (assembly GCF_028688795.1). Taxonomy (GTDB): domain Bacteria; phylum Pseudomonadota; class Gammaproteobacteria; order Burkholderiales; family Burkholderiaceae_C; genus Rhodoferax. The sequence continues at coordinate 257,616 of NZ_JAQTXM010000002.1, forward strand.
CTCGGGCTGGCCAATGCCGTAGATGGCCGACACCGTAGCGACGATCACCACATCGCGCCGCTCCAGCACACTTTTGGTACAGCTCAAGCGCATTTGCTCGATGTGTTCGTTGATGGCGGAATCTTTTTCAATGAACAGATCACGTTGCGGCACATACGCCTCGGGCTGGTAGTAGTCGTAGTAGCTGACAAAATACTCCACCGCGTTTTTCGGAAAAAACTCGCGGAATTCACTGTACAACTGCGCCGCCAGCGTCTTATTGGGCGCAAAGACAATGGCAGGCCGCCCCAGCCGCGCAATCACATTCGCCATGGTGAAGGTTTTGCCTGAGCCGGTGACACCCAGCAAAGTCTGAAACACCTCGCCATCGTTGATGCCTTCCACCAACTGGTTGATGGCCTCAGGCTGATCACCCGCCGGAGGGTACGGCTGGTACAACTCGAAGGGCGAATCCAGAAAGCTAACAAACTGGCCAGTGCGGATGTGCGCGGTGTCGTCGGACGTGGCGAGCGCGATCGGGATGGGTGCGGGCATAAATTGAGGATTTCCAAAAAGAAAAGCCCAACTGAAATCAGTTGGGCTTTTTGTGTGTGGTGGTGGAGTGCGGACGCGGGTTCAATTCCGATCTCCAAAGCCGTGAGGCAAGTTTACGGCACTTGTCCCCGCTTTTGTAGATTGTCCGTTTCACATCGTGGCAACCGTCAGACTGGCGTTAACTCAAGTTTGATGCGTTGACCAAGAGCCGCTGCCGCACCCGCCAAGGTTGTCAAAGTAAGGCTGGTATCGTTTTCGTCCAGCAAACGGTTGAGCGAGGCGCGACTGGTACGCATCTTCTTCGCCATCGCGGTCTTGGTGATCTTTTGAGCCGACATCTCCTGCTCAATCTGCCAGGCAATCACCCTCTTAACCGCCACGGCAGTCACCTCTTCCAGCATGCCCTCATCCGCAAGGAAGTCATCGAAATCGCTACCGATGTTTTGATTTTTCATTTTTTCCTCTTCAACAGTTTGAGGAGTTCTTTTGCCAAATCCAGTTCCGGTTTGGGAGTCTTCTGCTCCTTCTTTATGAAACCATGCAATAAAACCATCACGTCCCCATCAAGAACAAACAGCACTCGTGCAATTCGATTGCTTAACCTCGTGCGGACTTCCCAGATGCCACTTTCGAGATGCGCCACCAACGGCATGCCCAAAGGCCAACCGAACTGAACGGTTTTAATGTCTTCGCCAATAGTCTTTCGCTCAACGACGGGCAGATCCTTCAGCCAATCACGAACCGGCTCGCCACCGGCATCCGTCTTGAAAAACCGTGCGCCTAAAGTTGGTGGGACTTTTTTTCCATGGTCTAGTGTATCAACTTTGGTACGTTTTCAAATCTGATTTGCAGTTGCTTTATGGTGTTCCTACTTCGAACGCCACTTGGAAATGCTTGATGCATCATTCTGATCACGATGTACGCGGGCTTCTGATCCTAGGCTAAGCTCATTTCCCACAATCTTTTCTTGTTAGTCTTGATTTTTCCCTTTTTGGGAAATATAATGCGAGACTGACTATGCACACACTGTTCCTTCATGCGAATTCTGGGTTTGCCCATCCTCGAGGCGTTCAAAAAAAATCATGCAACCTCTCGAGGCCAGCTGGATGCGTGGCAAACAGACGTCGAGCGCGAGACCTGGCAAGCGTCACATGACATCAAGAAGAGGTACAGAAGTGCAGATTTCCTGGCCGACAACCGGGTCATCTTTGACATAAAGGGCAATTCATATCGGCTTGTTGTCAAGGTCAGATATCAAAACGGACTGGTGGTAGTTGAATGGGTTGGGACTCACTCCGAGTACAGCAAAAAGAAGTTTTAGACAGATCTAAGTGATGTGCGCTAGCAATAAATGGAGATGACAATGAATGTAAAGATCATTAAAAGCGCGAAGGACTACGAGGCAAACATGGCGCGCTTGTCTGAACTCATGTCGCTTGATCCAAAGCCCAACTCCAAGGAAGAAAACGAACTCGAATTGCTGGCATTGGTCATACAGGACTTCGAGCGTCAAACAGTTCCTCATGTAAAGGCCGACCCAATCGAGTCGATCCTTTTCCGCATGGACCAGATGCAGCTCACCCGTAAGGAACTGATTCCCTACATCGGTTCAATTTCCAAGGTCTCTGAGGTGTTATCGCGCAAACGGCCGCTGTCCCTGCCCATGATTCGTAGATTGAACCAAGGCCTGGGTATCCCTGCGGACATTCTGATCGAAGATGTCGAAACCGACAGCTCATTGGTCGATCAAGAGCCTGAGATGGATTTCACGCGCTTCCCAATCAAAGAAATGCTTGAGCGGGGATGCTTCGGCGACTTTGAAGGAAACGTTCAAAGACTTAAGGACTACGCCGAGGATTTGGTCAGAAAGTTCATGCAAGATCTTCTGCCCAAACGCATGGAACCCGCTTTTCTGCGTGCCCCCCTGCATCAGCGTGGCGATCGTCAAGCCGATGAAATGGCCATCTTGGCTTGGCGCATGTGTGTTTTGCGCAAGGCCAGGGAGGTAATTTCAACGCGGGAATACAAGCATGGAACCATCACTCCGGAGTGGTTGCGTGAACTGGCTAAGCTGTCCGCTTTTGACGAAGGCCCAAAGCTTGCCAAGGAGCACCTTGCCCGTCACGGCATCACTCTCGTTATCGAAAAGCATTTCAAGCGTACATTCCTTGATGGTGCCGCGATGCTAGACAACGATCGTCCGATCGTTGCACTGACCCTGCGGCATGACCGAGTAGACAACTTCTGGTTTGCGCTGTTGCATGAGTTGGCTCACGTTTCCAAGCACCTAAAGCCTGAAACTCCCGTATTCATTGACGATCTGGATCGCACCAACCTGCAAACAGTGGAAGGTGAGGCAGACGCAATGGCACAGGAGGCATTAATTCCCAACAAAAGTTGGAGCGCAGCCAAAGTCCGACAAACACTCGCATCTGAGGATGTCATCGCGTATGCCGATGAGATCGGCGTACATCCCGCCATCGTGGCTGGTCGCCTTCGACATGAAGAGAAGAACTTCCGCCTGCTATCGCACCTTATCGGCAAGACAGGACAGGTCAGCCAGACTTTCGCCGCATAAATCGCATTGAGATGAATTTCGGGAAATAGGCTATATGCCTTGTTCCTATTTTGGGATAGATGTAAAATCAACCTACCAAGACGGAATTGAACTCCGTGCCGTGGAACAGGGGACAGGACTGAGTTGGTGATAAGTGAGCGTTTTCGCAGCGCACCGGGCTTAAGCGCGGAACCGGCGAATGACAAAGAAAAAGGCCCTGAAGTGCGACTAACACTTCAGGACTGCGGAGGTTCGCGTCACCAAAATACAAGTAAATGGGTAGTCGGACACCGTGAGATGGCAAAGGAGTTGGTCAATATTCTGATATTTATCAATATCAGGCTGGTCAACTCTCTTAGCTTTGAGTGGATTTTTGATTTGCCGCGATCAGATGGATTTCCTGATGGCGGAAAAATGACGACAAGGAAGGGGCGACGACAATGAAAATACTGCAAATCCTTTGGCAACGACTCGTGACTCCCGAGGGAAATACATGTGAACGCTGTGGCGGCACACAAGACGCCATCATTTAAGGCTGTCCCAAAGCTTCAAGAAGCGCTTCGACCGCTTGGCATTGAGCCTATTCTGGAAACGCGGGAGATTGAACCTGACGCCTTCAAGGGGATGCCTTCAGAGTCCAACCGCATTTGGATTGGTGGGCGCTCGTTGGAAGAATGGCTTAACGCAAGCGTTGGGAAAAGCACCTGTTACTCTGCCTGTGGCGGCGCGGAGTGCCGAACCTTGGAAATTGGAAAAGAAACATTCGAGACCATTCCAGAGCAACTGATACTCAAAGCCGCACTGCTTGCCGCTGCCTCGCGCCTTACCAGTGCCAGCGCCGTGTGATGAACCCGCCCGCCGTGGACAACTGTCCTGTCCACAGGGCGATCCTGTGGACAGCCGGTGCTGCGCCCCGGTGCGACAGTTGACCAGTGAGTACCCGTCATGTGCCATCGCCGGTCATCCGGTGCGCTTCATTGAAGGGCGGCTCAAGACTGAACGCAGACTTTGCATTTCAATACTTAGGTCACGCTAAAAGGTTAGGAATGGTTTGAACGTGCGATGTCGAATGGCATAAGCTATCTTCTTGACCCAAATGCTCACGTACATACGCTTCCAAAGTTTAAATTTTTGAGAGAGCGTCACCTGCGGTAGTGGCTCACCCTTTTTAACGTACCAGCAGTTCCTGTTGTGGCGTTGAGCCAAAACATAGCCAGCCTTTACAAGGAACCGATGCTTAAAAAGATACAGATGCTTGTCCTCTAATAGGATTAGCTTGGGCTGCATATTCTGCAAATCTGCCCCCAAGAGAACATCCAGTTCAGCTCCTTCCACGTCAATTGACAGAAGGTCTATGTTGCGAATATTATGCCTTGCACAGAGGTCACTGAGAGTGATGGCTTCAACACTGACTTTCTCAAATTCTTGGTAGTTGTGTTCATCAATGTTGGCCTCTAAGCTAGCATGACCTGTCATTAACTCGGCACCAACTTTGGGAATCAACAATTCCAATGAACCTACTTTTTTGGGTGATGTACAAGCACACTCGCACACCACTGCGTTAGGGCGTTCACGGCGGGCCAATTCAGCAAGGTACGGAATTGGCTCAATTAGTAACCCTCTCCACCCTAACTCTGTTTCCAAATGGTATGACTGCGACTCTGGTGACGTTGGGTCGTTAGCGCCGACTTCTACAAACACACCACCTCGCTTATTGCCGAAGTAATGCCGAATTAGCTTCTTCTCAATAGCCTCATCCCGCATTATGTGCTGGGGTAAATTGTGGGCTGGTCGCCCGCTGTAAGGTGTAGTCACTGAGCTAGGCTTTCTTCATTATTTCTGGTATCGATCGGACGCAATTTTACGTTCTGAACGTGATACTGGTCGATGCATTCAGCCGCGAAGCGTGGTCAGTAGCTTTACTAGTTCAACAATTGCGGTGAATGGCTCGGGATCAGTGCGCGCTGAAAATCGCGCCGCTAGTCGTTCTGCGCGTTGGGTGGCCATGGCCAAATGTTCGCTTGTGTGCACAACCGGGGGGGCCTGCCGGCAGCCCTGGCAGGGGCCTGATAAATAAAAATTCCAATTCCAGAATTCAAAAACCAAAGCCCCGCTTCGCGAACGGTGTCTGGCGATGATCAGCACTGCGCTTTGAGATACATTATTTCCTCGCTTGCGCGCATCCCTGCGCGTCCACGATCAGCTTGAAACGCCGTCCACGATCACGTTGAAACAGACGTCCACGATCGCTGAAATACGCAACCTTGTCACCGATCAGGATCGCACTACGGCCATTTGCCACGAGATCAAGGTGGCGTTCGATCAAGGTCGCAAAGTGCTGGTGTTGACCGAGCGCACGGAAAATTTGGATGCCATTTTGGCTGGTTTGACGGACAAGGCAGACGAAAGAGGTTATCAAGAGTCCGACTTCCGGCAAATTTGCCGAAAGTGCCGTTGGATGCCAGACATGCAAATTTGCACCTCTGTGAACCGACTGCAAATTTGCTTAAGGTTGCGCGCTCATTACTCGTGCAAATTTGCAGCTTTAAAAGCATCAATAAATGATCGAAATGGACTTGGCTTCTCAAGCAACCAGCGTCTTACTAGAGGCATCGCAGCACACCCACCGGAGATTGACATGACCACCACCATCGACCAGATTTTTGCTTTGATCGCCCAAAAGCACCTTTTTATCGACACCCTGGAAACACGCCACTCAGACCGCCTTGACTTCCACGATGTCGCAGTCTGGAGCGTGCGCGATGCCCTGGAGGCGGCTTTCAAGGCGGGATCACTGCCACAAGGGTGTCCATTGCGCGGACACCCTTTTTCTTCGCCAGCACATCATTCGCCGCAGGAAGTGCGGCAAATCTGCTGACTTATCTCCGCATGACCCGCCCGCCGCGTCGGCAAAGGGTGTGAATTGAATTCCCCCCCCTTTTGCTGCCCAAGGTGCAAACCAGCCTTGGTGCAAACCCCTGCAAACCTTGGTTTGCACTCTGACTGTGGGCAACGCGTGCGCTGGTCTCCCCCGCATAGGTTCTTCGTCAGGAAGGACCCCTTTTACCTGGTATGAAAATCAGATGTCATCAACCGTAGCCATCCACTGCGGAATGTCCCGCGTGCCATGCAGCACCCGCCAAACATCAATATGGTCTGCTCGTTCGACGTAAAACACGAGGTGCGGATAGCGTGTCAGAGGCCAAAAGCGCAGACCGGGCAGGTTCAATTCGTGTGCATAACGCGGTGAACCGGTCGCAGGATGGCGACCAATGTGGGCGTAGGCATCCTCCAGTGCATCAATGAAGCCATAGGCGGCTTGCTCGGCAGACTCGCCCAGATAGTAGGCAATGATCTCGTCGATATCGTGATGGGCCAGCTCGCGTGCGACAACAGGCTTGACTTTCAACCGTGCGTGCCCACTGCGGTGGCTTTGCGAACACGCGCGCGTAGGCCATCAAAATACGCTGTATCGGCCACGCCTGCAGGCGCAGAGGCGGCACCAGCCACCAGCAGACTGCGCAAGTGCAGCCGATCTTTGTCTTTACGGATTAGTTCGCGCAGGTATTCACTGCTGGTTCCATACGAGCCCTGGCTAACCTGCTCATCAACAAAGGACTTCAGGGTGTCTGGCAAAGAGATGTTCATGGTACTCATGCCCACAGTTTAGAGGTCTTGGCAAAATTTGGCAAGATTGATGTGCCTTCCCAAAGCCACCAATGGGTACGAGGGAGTGAGCATTCCCGATGCTCACCCTCTCTTTAGAGAGGAAAGGCCGGGAACCGGGAAAGTGGCGTATTCATTGGGTTTGATCGTTCCCGACAGCGTTTCGGGAACGATGCCCACCGGGAACGATTGAATCCGCATAAACACTGGCTGCAATCGTTCCCGGGAACCCAATCGTTCCCGGCGGGAACCGGGAAGCCGGGAACGATTGAGGCAGGTCGGGCAGATCATTAAGCATCCCGCTGTCCGGGTCTGGACTGGCTCAAGTGCCCTTTGATGAACACGGCATCGCCGCCCGCCACGGGTCCGTTTGGCACGTCGAGCCACTTGACCAACTTGGACCCTTCAGCCATGGCACCGACCAGTTCCTGCTTGGCCAGCAAAACACTGACCCATTCCGCGAGTTTGTGTTTGCTGATGGCATGAAATGCGTCTCTCGTACCGACTGGCATGCGATATGTCGTGGTTGTGAAAGTACTGAACCAAAATGTCTTGCGCACTTATGGGTGAAAGCCACGAAAGGATTGGCAGACCGCAGGGGCCGCAGCCATCACCGCTGCCACCTCCACCTCTGCGGCGTGGGCCACTGCCAATTTGTCAGTGACGGCTGCGATTGCCAGCGTCGGCCTGCTCAAGACAGCGTTTGCCGTGCTGGGTGCGTTCGCCGTGGGTTGGGAAATCGGTACCTGGTTGTCCGAGAAATTCGAGATCGTGCGCAAAGCGGGCATCTTCATGGTCGAAATCCTGGTCAAGGCGGTTGAGCAGTTGCAGTACCGCTGGGAGGCGTTTGCAGCGATCTTCACCAGTGACACCATCGATGCGGCCACCGCACGGAACCGTTTGGGCTGATCCGCCCCATCTTCTGCTACCGCGTTTGATTCCATAAAACCCGATCACTCATGTTGAAGTGTTGCTGCCCGAGCGCAAGTCCCTTCAGGCGCGATTGCTGGCCAAGTGGCGTGCAAAGTAGCGTGTGAGTTGATATGAGATCAAATTCGATGCATAATTGACGCATGGAAACCAACTTCAAACGGCCGTTTGCTCAGTATGTCAAAAAGGCACACAAGCCCCTGCAGTTGGCAATTGAAGATGAAGTGGACATCGTTTGCGATGATCCTGAAATTGGTGAGATGAAGGTTGGAGACCTAGCTGGAATCCGAGTGCACAAGTTTCGCTTCAGTCGGCAGGAATATTTGATTGCTTATCGCGCTCCAAAGGAAGATGTGCCTGTGGAGTTTTTAGTTATTGATTTTTATCAGGTGGGTGCTCACGAGAATTTTTACGCTGAGTTGAAACAGTACCTACGACAGGAAAAATCCAAAGGAACCTCAAAATGAGCCACGCATTGACCGCACAAGATCTCTTCTCGGAGATGAAGCGCATGCCCTCGACTGAGCGGATCAAATTCTTTTCGCTCCTGGCAAACCAGGCGTTTCGGGATGATGACTTCACGCATGAGCAAGTGTTCGGGCACTTACAGCATGAACCTTTATCAGCGTTTGAGGCGGCTGAGTATCTAGAGGTGTCTTTGCCAACTCTGCGGCGATATGTGCAGGCGAATAAATTGCGGCCCTGTCACACGGTGGGACGCAACCAGATGTTTTCTGCCGAAGATCTTCGGGTCTACAAACGAGCTCGGCGGTAGAGACTATTTATCTGATCCTGTGAAGTTTGGTGTTCAGTTCGAAGTTTCACCATCCGAAAAGGACAATCTCCAAAAGCGGGGACAAGCACCCTATACTTGCCCATCGCAAGCAATGCCTTGGAACCGACGGTAGCCCAGCAGCTTGCGCACGACAGCACCGTTTTTTTGCTCGATCCAAGCTTGATCGTTCTTGCGATAGGGTCGAGAGCGAGTGAGTTCGATTCCATGGCTGAGGCAGTAATTGATCAAAGTCTCGTTTACAAATTCGCTTCCGTTATCGACATCCAGCGCACGAAGCGCGAATGGCAATCCCAAACGAATTCGTTCGAGCGTTTCAACAAGTAGACCGCTGTCGCGAACCACCAAGGGCGCAGCCTCCGTCCAACCGCTCGCGATGTCAGTCAGGACCAAACTGTTGACGTAGCTGCCGCGATTGGCGTCCCCGCAATGCGCGACACAGTCCATCTCCATGCTCCCCGGCGGCGGCTCGTTCCAGTCCGCGAAAGTACGCACCGGCACACGCCGTCGCGCCTCAGGCATCGCGCGGCGACGCTTCTTCAAATTAGTCGCACTACGTGGCACTCGCAGCAATCGGTCAATTGTCGCGGCGCTCATGGTCAAGATTTTTTGGCGTATCGGCTCGTGGAGATGCAAATGCCCGTTGCGCTCCAAGGCCGGCAATAGGATCGGCAACAGGGCCTTCAGCCGCTTCCCGCATACCCTGTCGGAGGCCTCCCAGAGAACAATAAGCGCAGTCTGAACCGCCTCGTCGTAAAGGGCCGGCCGGGCGCGGGTCTGTCGTTTCTTGCTAGTCGGCTCCGAGTTGAGTGCGCGAATCGCCGACTTGTGGTGATAGCCGGTTACCGCAATGAATTCATCGAGAATCTTGCTCTTATCGGCGCCTGCTGCAGCCCTATAACGCGTACGGACTACGTTGGTAAGTTCGGCCCGCGCCGCGTGCGTCATCTTGATAGCCATAGTCCCTCCAAAGTCGTGGAGCAGGCATGATGGCAGGTGCTAACGCCGGCAACATCTCAGGTGAGGCAACATGTGCGCCAGGTAACACTTCTATTGATGCAATGCGAGGGCATAACTGGGCGCTCTGCATAAAGACCCATTGCAGTCATCCACGGGGCACTTTTGTAAGTCGGGTATGCCGCGATAGGAGCCGTTCTGGTCTTGACCGGGGAGGACTCCAGAAGGCAATAGCTGTAATCGCGATTGGCGAAAGGGTTGATACCGGCCAAAGTTCTGTCATATAAATGGCGAACTGCGTGTGGGCGTTGTTGATGGCCCACTTCTATAAGGTGTTCCCGCTGTTGTATTCAATGTGCGGTGGACAGATGCTGCGGACATCGGCAAATCGATTCATCCACCACCATCCCTTTGGGTATCCAACGGTACGGCGGTTGATGTTGATGTTGATGTTGATGTTGGGGTTGAGCACGGTAGCAGGATGGATGTTCCGCCGGCATAGAAGTGAGACTACAGAGACATTAAATTTGCTACGAATTCAGTAACTGTCCGCGCATATTTCGTATGTGCTTCGTTGCTTTCTAATGTTGTTGCTCGTGCTTATTGATTCGCGATCGCCCGCACATTCGATCTAGATGAATGGCATCCAACCCTTGTGTGCAAAGCACCGTAAACGAAGCTCCCAAATAAAAACAGGGACCCGAAGGTCCCTGTTGCGAAGAAAGACATACCTTACGAAGTGATGCGGCGACGCACTGCCAAGGCTGCCAGAGCGACTCCGACCAGGAGCAGGCTGCCAGGCTCGGGAACATCATTGCCTGTCACTAAGGGGTCACGCGCCCAAAGCATCAAGTTCGAAATGGATTTATTGTCTAAATCCTTCGTGTTCCAGGTGCCGCCAAAGGTGTAGGCAGTTGTGAAATCAAAAGTACCAGCCGGCAACGCCTGACCCAGTATGCTGAAGTCAAAGTCATAAACGGCAAACATGTCACCTGCCTTCAAGAGGATGGCGAGATGGTCAAAAGCATTCGGCCCCAGAACACTTTTCACCGCGGCAATTATTTCTGGTTTCAAAACCAATGTCCAATTTCCGGATGAACCACCCTGACCAGTCATACTGATGGTGAGATAGTCTGCAATAGATAGCGTACCTAAAGTACCGTAATTAGTTCCGTTTTTCCCCAAGTAGATCCAGCCTGGATCATCAGCAGCGTCGTCACCGTCCATATCGACCAAGGCGCTGGTCGTTGTTAGGGTGTTATAAATTGGATTGAAATGAACCAGAGAGTTACTTTGAACGCCAGGCAGGTAATAAGGATCAAAGTACGTGTTTGGTCCAACCGATCCGCCGTTAAGAACACTGGTATCGATCACTCCAACGTTATTCGTCCCACTGGGTTCTGAAGCGACATTATTCCCGTCTGCCACTCCGTAGCAACTGGTCGCTTGGACGGTGCCGGGGAGCAAATTTGTTGATTGCCCGGTAACCGTCATTGAAGTTAAGGTTACGGTATTGTTAAACGAGCATGCGGGTAATGTGACAACATTGGCAGCATATGCGCTACCTGTAAACAGCGATACCGAAGCCATCACAAGAGACGACACAATATGTTTGGTTTTCATAATTTTTCCTTAACAACACAATGTGATGAAAATAAAGCACGAATCGTGCCATGTATGTCTCATGAAGATTTCCTCAATATTTTCAACAAGTTAGCAAAATATTGATTTGGCATAGGATTTGTGATGCAAGAAAACCCGACACATAGACTCGGTAAATTGGCTGAACGGCCATGCGCACTTTCACCTCTGTGTGGTCGATCGGGTGTTTTAGGGGGGCCATGGGACCTTGGCCGACCCGGAACCGGGCACTGGTCATCTAGCGTAGGCTATGTTCACAATGTTCACAGATAAAACCAAATGGCCATCTATTGCAAGTCGGATTGTGTCTGCTTGAGTAACAGTCTCGTTTAGACATGTCGTCAGATAATTTGCCGCTTCTTCAAGTGAAAGCCATTCTTTGAGGCTAAACAATTTGCTCATCCCGTCCCCCCAAACGCCCTGAGAAAGAACCAGCGCCAGGCAGTCAGGGGTAACTGCTTTTCCCTCCGTCGAGGTAGGCGTGGTCTAAAACTGTCTATGCTGCTTTGAACTGGATCACGTCCGCGCCCGTGGCCAGCTTGTCCAAGTAGTCCGCCCATGTCTGCATCATGGCAAACCGCTGGGTGATGTACTTTGTGCGGTTGTAGCTGGTGCCGTTCGCGTCCTTCTTGGCGTGTGCAAGGTTGGCTTCGATCACCTGCCAGTCAATATCCAACTCGTCCACAAGCATCGTTCTGGCGCTCGCCCTGAATCCGTGCCAGCTCTGTTCCTTGCCGAATCCCAGCGCGTACAAGGCGCTGCGCACTGAGTTATCAGACACGGGCCTGTCATGGCTGCGCTCGCCGGGGAATACATAGCGCCCGTGTCCGGTCAAGGGGTGAATGCTGCGTAGTAGAGCCACGGCCTGCGTGGGAAGTGGCACCGTGTGATCTTCGCCTTGCTCCTTCTCCAGCTTGGTGCGCTTCATCTTCATGCTGGGAATCGTCCACAGTGCCGCGTCAAGGTCTAGTTCTGCCCACTCCATCATGCGCAGGTTGCCGGGCCGTTGATACAGGTAGGGGGTGAGCTGCAAAGCAGTGCGCACTATCGGCCCGCCCTTGTAACCCTTGATGGCCCGCATCAAGCCACCCATGCGCACAGGGTCAAGGATGGCTGCAAAGATTTTGCCCCGGTAGGGTGTCAAACGGCCTTTCAGCCCTTCGGTGATGTTGCGTTGTTGAACGTGGGCAGTGGGTAGCCAGTAGTCCCAAACCTGCCGCGCCAGCATCAGTACCCTGTCAGCCGTTTCAATCGCACCACGTTCTTCTACTTTTTGCAGTGCTGCCAGCAGCTCCATGGCGTGAATGTCGGTCATGGCCCTGTCGCCAATCCACGGGAACAGGTCACGCTCCAATTGCCGCAATGACCGCTCTGCGTGGCTTGGGCTCCATTGGGGAGACTGTTTACCGTACCACTCCAAGGCAATAGCTTTGAAGGTGTCACCGTCGGTTCGCGTGGCTTTGAGCTTTTCAACCTTGCGCACCTGAACCGGATCATGGCCGTTGCTTCTCTCCAACTTTGCAGCATCTCGGGCTTTGCGTGCAGCCGTCAGCGACACATCGGGGTAACTGCCCAGCGCCAATTGCTTTTCAGTCCCGGCAATGCGGTATTTCAGAAACCATCGCTTTGATCCTGCCGGACTGACTTGCAGATACATCCCGCCTGAGTCGGCAAACCGGGCTTGCTTTCGATCTGTTGGACAAACTGCATTACGGCACTGGGCATCGGTCAGCATGGGGGTACGGCCTCGGGTGAATGTGGGGGTGCAACATAGCCAAATGGGGGTACAGCATCAATTTCCCCCCGTTTTTCCTATTTCTCCCCCCATTTGTACCCCCGCTTAGGTCTGGCTGTCAATGTATGCCTTTGTACTGTGCTGGCATGTAACTAGCTGATTTACCAATGAAAAAGGCCTCCGAGTATCGCTACTTGGAGGCCTTAGTCAGTGCATATGGTGGTGGAGTGCGGACGCGGGTTCAATTCCGATCTCCAAAGCCGTGAGGCAAGTTTACGTCACTTGTCCCCGCTTTTGGAGATTGTCCTTTTCATATCGTGAGATTGAAAACCCGCCTCCAAGCCGATTGACTACATGTTGCAACCACTTAGATTTTGGAGCGACAGGTAGAACCAACTTTTTTAAACCGTGATGCGTTTAGGCTATTGACAATTTTCAGCCTCTTTTCGACGACATGCACAATGTTGCAATGCGTTGACCTGGGCAACGGTTGAAATATACGTTCTGGACTTGATCACAAAGCTGATGCAGCTATCAGTGAACTTGATTCCCACCTACCAAAGGATTTTGACAATGACGATTTACCTGCATCCAAAAACGGACAATGCACTTTCCGATGCATACAACGACGCCTTCAATCATGCTGAAGAAATTTTTGTTCTTTCAGCTTTTTTGCGCGATTGGCGAAATTTCACCTTGGCTAATGGCTGTACAAATGCAACGTTAATAGTTGGAAAAGACTTTGGAATTACCCGTAAAAAAGCACTTCGTGACGCTTTAGTTTGGAAGAAGAAAAACAAGAATAAATGCCATTTTTTTGTTGCAGATCAGATTTCAGGTTTTCATCCTAAGCTTGTAATGTGGAAACAAGATACAAGTTACTTTCTCATCGTTGGATCTTCAAACTTGACCATTGCAGCCTTCGAAAGTAACTACGAGGCCAATATTCGTATCAAGATTTCAATAGAGCGCTACCAAGAGATAAGCAACTGGATTACCCAAATTCTTGGACTATCAATACCGGTTACAACTCAGTGGATTGATGATTATGAGGAATCACCAAATCCAATTAAGAAACCTGCCAAATTATCTAAAAAGACATCACCGGGCTTGATTAAATTTAATTTACCGCTATTCCCCAAGCTTGCCAAAGCACTTGCCGAACGAAAAGAGCGTGCCTTTGCCTTTGAGGATATTCGTATTGAGTTCGAAAAGGAAGTTAGAGAATGTGCTGCGGGCACAACCAGTCAACAACACTTTTACCAATGGCTCATCGATAACTGGAATGGCGCTGAGTGGAAATTTCAAGGAGCGGGAATTTTCCGTCACAAATCGACTAAAACTAACTGGCAGCTTCTTTGCAACTCATTGGTAATTAGCATAAATAGCAATAGTGTGCAGCGCGATCATGTTATTCAATCTGAATACGACAAACTGGAACAATCTGGGGAAGTAGAAGTTCGACAAGCATTTCTTACCGAGATGCTATGTCATTTTTTCCCTGATGACTATCCTTTGTGGAATAAGCCAGTTGAGACGTGGCTAAAAAAAATCGGCATTTGGAAAGAAAAACAACGTGGACTTAGTGCTGGCGAGAAATACATTTGGATCGCAAAACAACTCCGACTCGCGCTACAACAAAATTCAGACTATCCCGCACAAAATCTTGCAGAGCTGGATCATGTTATCTGGGCCTATTGTGATTACAAAGGATGGCTGGTGAAAACTTAGCCTTTCATTTTTTCGGGCAGCACCGCCCGAATATCCTAGCGGAGGAATTAGGGAAACCAAATATCTGTGACTAAATGCGTATAGACTAATCTGGATTAAGTAAAGCCAGATGAGATATCACCGGTAATTTATCGAGTGATTGAATTACCGACCTCCCATCGTGACGCAAGTCGCTGTGCATCGGAAACTTGTGTCTTTGTCATTTTTACTTCAAGCTTATCCCTCCACTCGCTTGCAGGCTCGTCGCCACCAGCTGCAGCTATGTTCAGCCAAGAATACGCAAATACGTAGTCACGAGGCACGCCGACCCCATCCATGTACATTCTCCCGAGACGGCTTTGAGCGTGCTCATTGCCACTTTCTGCGCGAGCAAGACAAAGACAGAATGCTTCGCTTGTATCCTTTTCAGTACCGCGGCCATATATGTAGCATTCAATGAGCGATATGGGCGCAAGATGATGGCCACTCTCGACTGCAGCTGTGTACCAAGAAAATGCAATCTCATCATCCTTCGAAACACCGTCTCCGCGAGAATACATTTGTGCAACTAGATATTGCGCGTGTGGATGTTTCTTTTCTGCTGCTTTCAGATACCAAGCGAACGATTTTTCTTTCGAACTTATCAGTGGGTCATTAGACGCATATATATCACCCAGCTCTACCAAAGCGCGAATATTACCGTGAGCGGCCGATCGTTCAAACCATTCAGCTGCTTCAACCAAGTCCTTTTTGCATCCAGTTTCTCCAGACAGCATTTGACCCACACGAAACTCTGCATCATGATGCCCTTGGCTAGCAGCCTTATGGAACCACGTGAACGCAATAGCCATATCTTCCTTGCATCCAATACCTCGCTCGAATTGCTTTGCCAACTCGTGCTGCGCTTGACGGTGACCTTGCTCTGCGGATTTCGAAAGAAGTTCATGAGATCGAATGTCGTCGCGTTCAACCCCATTTCCACGGCTGTACCGCATGCCCAAAAGATAACCTGCATGGGAGTTGCCATTTTTTTCCGCGCGCTCGTACCACTCCACTGCCTTCGAAGCATCCTGCCCAACACCTTCACCGTTTGAAAATTTCAGACCAATCTCAAGCTGTGATTGAACCTGCTCCTTTTCCGCTGCCTTCAAGAACCACTCAAAAGCCTTTGTTACGTTTCTTTCTACTCCAATGCCATTTTGATAGAGACGACCTAAGTTGAACTGTGCAACTTCATCCTCTTGAGACGCAGCCATATTAAATAGGTCAAGCGCCCGCGTCAGGTCTTTTTCAACTCCGTCCCCAGCCTCGTAAAGTCGTGCCAGGTTGTTTTGTGCAGCAGCGTCACCCTGCTCGGCTGCTAGGCGATACCAATGCGCGCTTTTGATCGAAGATTTAGGGAGCAGGCGACCCTCTAGGTAAATCCGTCCCAAGTTAAATTGAGCATGCGAGTCACCTCCTTCGGCATCTCTGAAGATCAGTTGACACACTTGATCGTCCCAATCAAGAGTTGGTGGTGTGTAATCGGAATCATCGTCAAATTGCATACGTTGGCCCATTCATGCTTCAATTTGCGGCTTTTGTTCAGTCGACATCGATTGCCTTCCACATGGTGAGAAAGTACTTGCCCGGTGCCCCGTCCCGAACTGAAATGTACCCAGATCTGATTTCTTTCCGCCCCCAAGGCGTTTCCCAAGACGCAGCAAATGACCAGACATCGTTGTCTGCGTCTAAACCTTCAATGAAATTCTTCCAAGCTGCATTCAAATGGCCAAACGGAGCGTTTGGTACAGCACCCATTGGGTCCGCAACCATTTCGCGTGCCTCGATCTGCGGAACAGTCAGTCGCTCCTGAAGGTGGCTGTGCTCCACCGCAAACTCCTTTTCCTCCTCCAGCGCAAACTCCTGATGTTTATCCACCGCAAATCTCTGATCTTCTTCCAGCACATCCTCACATTTTTTTGAGAAGATTTCCTTACCTTTCATATAGATGGCGGCTGGCCACACAACCACAACAGCTACTGCTGCGAGAACCGGCACCACAAAGTCACTCAGGATTCGGTATGAGAGTTTCTTGCGGTCGGGTTCGACGGCATCGAGAAGGTCACGTAACGACTCTGACTCGTCTTTTTTCGTCAACCAGTGCGTGCCAAAGACGATAACAAGAACCACCGCGCCTATTTCTAATGAGCTGACCAGTGACATCGTCAGTTTTGATATCCATCGCTGAAATCACCAATTCAGCCTCGTCGAATCGACCCTGCTCCCGATAAAGATCGACCAGATTGATGACATACCCCTTGCGAGATTCTTCCCACCGGCCAAATAGAACTTTGCTGAGACGCTGCATGTTTTGAAGTTGCGCATCCGTTGGTTCGAAGGCCGGGTAAGTGAACGGACTGTTCGGCGGACGTCTGTATTCCGGTGGCTTTCGGCGCAAAAACTTGTCCCACCAGGTTCTTCGATCAGGATTGGCCGCGACCCAGGCTGATTTGATCGCGGCCTCTTCAGCATCCCTGTGCTGGCGGTATCTCTCCCGGTACTCGTGATTGAGACATCGCCAATAACCAAGTCTTGCGGCGACCTCCATATCCTCGCTGCTCGCCTTTGAGATGCACTCGGGCAAAAGTTGATCGGGCACGTGATCCATGTAAGGCAGATCATTGGAATCATCTTCGTCCATATTGGACGCTTCTGATTTATCAATTGAGACCATGTCCTTTGTCAGGACAAACTGCCCACATTTGCACTGTCGCAAGCCTTCGTCGTTCGGCATGAGCGAGTACTCTCGCCAACCGTCAGTCCAGTATTCAAATGCCGAAAAGTTCATCGACACGTATCTTGGAAAGGCATATTGCGCGCCACAACACGGCGCTGCCATTATTCGGACACCACGAACGATGGTCATGCGGCGCTCAGCTTGCGGTGTTTGTCGGTTGCGAAGGCTGCAGCCTTCGAGAACGCGACCAGTGGGCTTCCAGTGTTTTCCATTCCCGGCTCCTTTCTTACGGTTTATTTCGTCTTGGTGACCGCTTCATCCACAAGCGCGACCACCGCGTCCTCTTTTCCCGTCGTGATCAAGGACCACAGGGCTCGGCACTTGGCCAGCGCGTCGCTCGGTGCGTCTTCAAGTTGCTTGATCAGGTCCAGTTCCAGTTCAGCGCGTTGCTTGGCTTTGCGGCTGCCGTATTCCTCGACGATGTGGTCACCTGCGACGTTCATAGCTTTGATCAGAGCGTCCTCATCAGTCCTGATGCCCTGCCAGAAGAACCGATTGGTCATAGCCTCGCGGGGGAACTCCGCGATACCCTTCAGGAGCGCGAACGCTTGGCCCCAGGGCGACGACCACTCCGACTTCTGTGAGGGATTGAATGCCACGGGCGAGTACGCCACCTTGGGAATCAGCTTGTCGGCTTTGGTCCGGTCGAGGCGGGTCTTGAGCTCATCCAAGATGTTGGTGACGGCGTTGTCCGGAATTTTTCCGTCCGGGTGATAGGCCTCGTACATACGCTGCGCGTCGCTGCGGATGCGCTCGCGCTGCGAGGCCAGAAAGGCCTCGATGTCGTCGCCTATGGCCTGTCCGAGCAACTTTTTCGCGTCGTCGTTGGCCGCTGTCAATGCTGCTTCAAAAAGGGGAATGGCTTGCTTGGGCATCCAGCGCACCCCATCAGCGAGCGCGAACGAATAGCGAGGCAGCAAGTCACCGGACACACGACGCAACCGGTCGATCTTCTTGAGCGTGGATTCATCGAATGGCGCTACCTTGAATGAGGTCTGCGCCTTCACCATGCCAGTCTGACGAAAACTGTCGACGCCGAACCACTCAGGCTTCACGGGCGCCTCTAATGGCGGAATCCGGCTTAACTTGTCCACGGAGACAAGTGCACCGAGTTCAAAAACCCGCGCCACACTGTCAGAGAGAGGGTCGAGCTTGGGAACGCCGATGGCTTCGGTCGGAGATGGCACTGCTTCGTTGTTCTGGTCCACCAACACAACCTCACCCGACTCCGGGTCGACGACGGCCCGCACCAGTGGCTCGGTGGCTGACTCGTGCGCAAGGCAGCGCCGTCGATAGTCTTCCCATAGCCGGGCTGCTTCCACGTCCCCTTCTGGCAGCACCAGGTTCGGCATCATGGATGCGACATCTGGTCGCAGCGGACCCGCGATGCCCCACAAGTAGTCGAACCACTTTCGGCAGGCTTCGAAGGTTGCTGCTGTCACGATCGCGGCTAGGTTGGCTTGAGAAGGCGACGCAGGCGCAAATCCCATGTTTTCGGTCGGGCCAACCGACACCGCCACATTACCATCTGCACCACACAGGCACAAGAGGTTCGATGACCGGTCGAACAATGAGGCTTCGGGGAATACCTTGAACGCCGCCCGATCGCCGTGTCGTTCGACGAGCCGAAGCAGGTCTTGCAAATCGGACTCAGAGGTCCTGCACGTCGGGTGGATGCTGATAACCAGACGGAGCTTGGTCTCCATATTGTCGGCCAGGTATCCCTCCATCCAGCCCACTGCCCTGGCGTCGATCGCAGACACCACGCCGAACACACTGAGCGCTGCTCGCGCGGCCACTTCAAAGGGTAGCGCCGTCTCGTACCTTCCGACTCCGGAACTGACACGGGGTTCCGGCCACACGAAGGGCATTTTCGGGATGATTGATGTGCTCACGGAGCCTCCTTTGGCAGTTCGGTAACGCGACGACTAAGAGCCATAGATGCCTTATTTTACATTAAGGTAATCAAAATACAGCGGATATTAACCTTATAATAATAATTTGCACGGATTGTAGAGCAGCTTATATACTTCATGTAATAGACCTCACCAGCATTTGTTAATCGAAAAGAGCACCCACAGATGTTGAAAGAACAGCTTGCCGATTTGACCCAACCGCAACGAGACCGCCTCGCATTCGTAGAGTTACGCGTGCGATTCGTCGGTGAGATTCGACGACAGGACTTGGTGGCGCGTTTTGGCATCCAATCCGCCGCCGCCACCAGAGACCTGGCCCTTTACAAAGAGCTGGCCCCTGGAAACATCGACTATGACGCCAAGGGCAAGTCCTATGTACTGGGTGCTCACTTCCAGTCAGTCTTTGACTTCCCGCCCGAGCGTGTGCTGTCGTGGCTGACTCAGGGGTTTGGCGATGGGGAACCCATGTTGCTCAAAGCCTGGGTTGTCAGCGAGCGTCCTACCAGGTTGACGCATCCCGATCTGGATGTGCTGGCAAGCGTGACGCGGGCGATGTATCAGGAGTGCCCGCTACAAATTGAGTACTACTCTATTAGTAGCGGCCAGTCAGAGCGCGAGATTGTTCCATTCGCACTGATAGACAACGGCCTGCGTTGGCATGTGCGCGCCTATGACCGAAAGTCTTGCGAGTTCCGCGACTTCGTTATCACACGCATCAAGTCACCACAGCTGTTGAAGGGGTCGGAGGTCCGTGTGACCGAGCGAAGCGACCAAGACATCCAGTGGACGCGAATCGTCGAACTCGAACTGGTGCCCCACCCGGACCAACCCCGGCCCGAAATCACAGAGATGGACTACAGACTGGATCGCGGCGTCCTGCGCATGAAGCTCAGAGCTGCCACTGCTGGGTACATTCTTCGCCAGTTGAGCGTCGACTGCTCACCCGACCACAGCCTGCGCGGCCCCGAATATCGACTTTGGTTGCGAGATCACCTGGCGCTTTATGGCGTCAAGAATGCGCTGCTTGCTCCAGGCTACCGCTCTCCTGACCACCTTCGGCCAGAAGCTGAAGCGGAGTGAGGGACTGCTGATGTTGACAAAACTGGAACGATACGTAGACCTGCTTGGCGAACTGCACACGAAACTCATCGTACTGGCGGGGCCGCGCGACAGCGGCAAAACGAAGTTGCTGCAAGAGTTGGGAACCAAGCTGAATGTCCAGCCGCTGAACGTCAACTTGGAGTTGGGGCGCCGCTTGTCAGCTACGCCCCATGCAGAGCGTGGTTTTTCAGCGGGTCAACTGCTCCGTGATATCGCCGACAAGCAGCTCAAAGAAGATGTGCTGCTGCTCGACAATATCGAGTTGTTATTTGAGCGCGGCCTACAGATCAACCCGCTTGATCTGATCAAACGGTTGGCTCACTCAAAGCGCGTTGTGG
Organism: Rhodoferax sp.; assembly: GCF_028688795.1. GTDB lineage: Bacteria > Pseudomonadota > Gammaproteobacteria > Burkholderiales > Burkholderiaceae_C > Rhodoferax. Next base: position 278,273 of record NZ_JAQTXM010000002.1, read on the forward strand.
CCGTCTGGCCCGGCGAGCTGCGCGGGAATCGGCTGTATTACGCCGAAATGACCCATTCAGAATATCGCGACTACGACGCTGAAGGCGTGGTTGCACTGGCAATTTGAAGTTTAAGGGAACGAGGAAAACATGGCTAATAAGATGAAATACGGTGATCTGATCCAGTTCGAACAGATTGAGTCGGTTATCCAGCTGCTGGATGCTGACCGGCCAAACGAGGCCAAAAAGCTCGTGACGACCTATGTCATTTCGGATGACATGGCTGAGCGGATCGCCAAGCTCATGATTCCCCAACTTAGCTTCGACGATTCCGTCGATCACAAGGGTGTGCTGATCGTCGGCAACTATGGCACCGGCAAATCGCACTTGATGTCGGTCCTGTCGCTGGTGGCGCAAGATGCCGCCTACGCCCCGATGATTCGCCACCCCAAGGTGGCCGAAGCCGCAGCCTCGATCGCGGGCAAGTTCAAGGTGCTCCGTATTGAAGTCGGCGGCTTGGAAATGCCGCTGCGCCAGATCATCACCCGTAGGCTACAAGAGTTCCTTGCCAATCTGGGCGTCAATTACATCTTCCCCACGGCGGACCAGGAGCTTGACAACAAGCACTCCTTCGAAGAAATGATGGGTGCTTTTGAAGATGTCTATCCGGGCCAGGGCATCTTGCTGGTAGTGGACGAGTTTCTTGAATACCTGGACTCTCGCCGTGGCCACGAACTGGCGTTGGATCTGGCCATCCTGCGGCAGATTGGTGAAGTCACCAAACATCTGAAGTTCCGCTTTGTGGCCGGTGTGCAGGAAGCCATTTTCGACAGCGCACGCTTCGAGCACGTCGCAAGCAGCATGCGTCGAGTCCATGAGCGCTTTACGCAAATCCTGATCGATCGCAATGACGTGAGCTTTGTCGTCGCGGCGCGTTTGCTCAAAAAGAGCGTCGACCAACAAAACAAGATCCGCGAATACCTAACGCCGTTTGCAAAGTTCTACGGCACCATGAACGAGCGCATGGACGAGTACGTCCGTCTGTTCCCCGTTCACCCTGACTACCTGAAAACCTTCGAGCAGATCCACTTTGCAGAGAAGCGTGGTGCGCTCACCACCATCGAAAGTGCGATGAAGGCACTTCTCGATCAAGAAGTGCCGACCGACAGGCCATTGCTCATCAGTTATGAGAGCTTCTGGCAGACCATCAAGAAAAATTCGGCGCTGCGCCCCGATGCCAACATTAAGGAAGTGTTGCGCGTCTCCGATGTGCTGGAGTCCCGCGTTCAGCAGTCGTTTACGCGCCCAAACTACAAAGGCATGGCGTTGCGCGTCATCAACGCACTTGCCGTGCACCGCTTGACCACGGGTGGCGACATCCACATACCGATTGGCCCCACCGCTGCAGAACTGCGTGATTCGCTGTGCCTGTTCCAGCCGGGCGTAGAAGACATGCCAGGCGATGCGGCAGAGAACCTGCTGTCGATGGTGCAAACGGTGATGCGTGAAGTGCTGAAAACGGTCAACGGCCAGTTCATCTCCAAGGCAGCGGATACCGAGCAGTACTACCTCGACCTGAAAAAAGACATCGATTACGACGCCCAAATCGAAAACCGCGCGGGCAGCCTGGACGATGACCAACTCGACCGTGCGTATTACGCGGCGCTGCTGCAGCTCATTCGCGAGAACCCCAGTGAGCCAAGCTACGTTTCCGGCTTTCAGATTTGGCAGTACCAGATCGAGTGGCAAGAACGCCGCGCTGAGCGCATGGGCTACCTGTTCTTCGGTGCACCGAATGACCGCCCGACGGCACAGCCAGAACGTGATTTCTACGTTTACTTTATCCAGCCATTCGATAAGCCCAAGTTCACCGACAACAACCTCACGGATGAAGTGTTCTTCCGCCTGAAAGGCCTGGACGAAGACATCAAACGCCTCCTGTCGGCCTACGCCGCAGCACAGGAACTGGCATCCACTGCCAGCGGCGGAGCCAAAGCCATCTATATGTCCAAGGCGCAGGACTTCCTCAAAGCCATGAGCAAGTGGCTCCAGGAAAAGCAGATGACGGCTTTCGAGGTGACCTATCAGGGCAAGACAAAAACCCTGCAAGACTGGGCTAAAGGCGTATCGCTGCGCGACCGCGCGCGGCTTGGCCCGGATGAACGCATCAACTTCCGCGATGTGGTCAACATCATCTCTGGTTTGGCACTGGGCCAGCGTTTTGTCGATCTCGCGCCCGAGTACCCGACCTTCTCAGTGCTGGTGACCGAAGGTAACCGCAAGCAACTGATCGGCAATGCGCTGCGTGCACTGGCGGGCGGCAACCGCACCAAGGACGCAACCGCCATCCTCGACGCACTGGAGTTGCTAGACGGTGACCGCATCGAACCGGCCAACTCCCGCTATGCCCAAGAAGTGCTGAAGCGCTTGAAGGACAAAGGCCACGGCCAAGTGCTCAACCGCAGCGAACTGCTTTCCGGCACGGCCGATGTTGAGTATTTCGCGCCGATCAAATACCGACTGGAGCCGGATCTATTGGTCACCGTGCTCGGTGGATTAGTGTATTCCGGTGACTTGGTGCTGTCTATCACTGGTGACAAGATCGACTCCGGAAAATTGGTTCAACTGGCCGAACGCTCGCTGGACGACCTCAAGCAGTTCAAACACATCGAGGCACCGAAGGAAATCAACGTTGCTGTGTTGAAGTCGCTGTTTGAGTTCTTTGGCTTGGCCTCAGGTTGGGCGCAGAAAGCCACACAAGGCGACCCTGATTCAGTGCGTGAACTGCAAGACCGCATCAGCGCCCTGACACCGCGCGTGCTCAAGGCGGGTTCGGACCTACAGCAAGGCAAGCTGGGCTTTTGGGGCCAAAATCTGCTTCGTGATGAAGAGGCCAAAGACTGGCACGCCCGGCTGGATTCGCTCAAGAAGTTCACCGAAGACCTGTCACCGTACAACACCGTTGGCAAGCTGAAAAACCTGCGCATCACCCTCGAAGACATCGAAGCGCAGAAAAAGAACATCGAAGTCCTGGCCTCCGTCGAGCGAATGCTGGATCTGGTGGTGGAGCTAGGCAGCACGGCCGCCTACCTGTCGCAAGCCGAAATGGTGCTGCCTGCCGGGCACGAGTGGGTCAAGCAGGCCGAAGCTGCCCGCAAGGCGATGCAAGAAAAGCTGAGCAAAGACCGCACGGCAGAGCACGCCAGCGAGTACCGCCAAACGCTCAACCAGCTCAAGAAGGACTACATCAACGCCTACATCGCCAGCCACACCAAGGCGCGGCTCGGCGTGTCGGAAGAAAAGAGCAGGAACACCCTGCGCAACGACCCGCGCCTGCAAGGCCTTCGCGTCCTGGCCGGTGTGGAAATGATGAACGTCAGCCAGCTCACCTCGTTTGAGGATGCGCTCAATGGCCTCAAGAGTTGCTCTGCACTGGACGAGCCGACGCTGAACATGTTCGCGGTGTGCCCGCATTGCCAGTACCGCCCCTCTGCCGAGCAGTTGGAACTGAACATCCCCGCCGCCAAAGCGCTGCACAAGCTGGATGACGATCTGGATCAGCTCGTCGCCAACTGGCAGCAAACCCTGCTGGAAAACCTTGAAGACCCGTTCACGCAGGAAAGCCTTGGCCTGCTGCCGGACGCCAGCAAGAAGCTGATCAACGCCTTCCTAACCTCACGCGCGCTGCCAGACCCGGTCACTGGCGAATTCGCCAATGCCGTGCAAATGGCGCTGGTTGGCTTGGAGAAGGTGGTGGTCAAGAGTGACGAGATCAAGCAGGCCCTGTTGCTGGGCGGTTCCCCGGCGTCGCTCAAAGATGTCCGCGAGCGCTTTGAAGCGTTCCTGAAAGAGCGCTGCAAGGGCAAGGAAGACCCAGAAAAACTGCGCTTCATCATTGAGTGATGGGTATTCGATCGCCCAGCGATGAACAGAAGAATTTGAGGAATTAATTGATGAGTGATCTTTTCCAAAACCACGCGGCCAAATTAGGTCCGGTTGAATGCCTTGGGCAAACGTTTCCAAGTGATGAGGCGCGGCGCGAGCACTACTTGAAGCTTCTAGCTGAAAAGCTGAAAGAGCCTGCATTCCGAAAGGTAGAGGGGTTTCCTGTGGGTGCCGATGCGGATATCTTGGTGCTATCCGATCCGCCTTACTACACCGCTTGCCCGAACCCATTCATCGAAGACTTCTTGCGCCATTACGGCAATGCCTATGACTCGTCTGTGCCATATAGCAAGGAACCATTTGCGGCTGACGTCAGCGAAGGAAAGAATGATCCAATCTACAACGCTCATAGCTATCACACCAAAGTTCCGCATAAAGCCATCATGCGGTACATCGAACACTACACAAAACCCGGCGACGTCATTTTAGATGGGTTCTGTGGCACGGGAATGACTGGCGTCGCAGCAGCGCATGTTGGTCAAGGCAGAAGCGCAGTCTTATTGGATTTATCGCCGATCGCAACCTTTATTGCTCGTAACCTAAATGGATCGCTCGATTCCATATCGTTTTTAGACGCTGCAAAAAAACTCGTAAGGGATATACAAAGGTCGGATGAAAGACTTTACGAAACAAATCATAGCGGATGGAAAGTACGGGATCGCAAAACGGCAGCCCATAAGCAGTACAAGAATCCTGGATCTTTAAAAGGCGTTGTTGAGTTTGTCCTATATTCTGATGTGGTTGCCTGCTCAAATTGTGGTTCACAGCACCCGTTTTATTCAATCGCCGTCGATGAAATGGAGGATTCGCTGCGTTCCTCTATCAAGTGCCCATCATGTGGCGTTGAGGCAAAGGAGTCCAGCTGGGAGGCGTGCTATGAATCACGAATTGATCCACTTTTGAATATGGCTCATAAGGAAGCCAAGACAGTACCTGTATTGATAAATTATTCTGTTGGGACTAGTAGGTTCGAAAAAATTCCAGACGAAGATGACTTTGCTGCAATCCGAGACGCAGATGCAAAGCTTCGCACAGTTGGATTCCCTGTTGTTGAGCTAATTCAGGGAAAAGAAACTCGGCGGAACGTACCTCGCGGCATCACACATCTCCATCACTTTTTTACTCCGCGCGAATTGTATTCAGTTGCACTAATTCATCGCTATATAGCGGGCGTTCCTGATGCTTCTATTCAGCATGCCCTTCTTTTTGCGCTGACGGCTTGCATGCCATATGCATCAAGAATGCGTAGATTTAGAGCTGACAGAAAGGGAGGCGGGCCTCTCTCAGGAACCTTATATGTTGGTTCTCTTATTACGCCACCAAATGTACTTAAATCATTCTTGCGTAATGCAGAAACCATTGCTTCTAGCCTCGCATACCAGCGCTCGATGCCACGTTGCAATGTCATTTCCACGCAGAGTTCGACTGCATTGAATGGGATAGCAGACAAGTCGATCGACTATATATTTGTCGACCCGCCATTCGGGAGCAATTTTGATTACTCGGAGTTGAACTTCTTCTGGGAGTCTCTGCTCGGTGTCGTAACCAAGCAAACGAATGAGGCGATTGTTAGCTCAGTTCAGGAAAAGGGACTCGATGATTATCGCCAGCTGTTAACCAATGGTTTTAAGGAGTTCTTTAGAGTATTAAAGCCTGGCCGATGGATGACTGTCGAATTTTCAAATACACAGGCATCTGTGTGGAACACTATTCAAACATCCTTGCAAGAAGCAGGGTTTGTCGTGGCGAACGTGTCGGCTTTAGACAAAAAGCAAGGCAGCTTCAAAGCAGTAATGACGACCACTGCTGTAAAGCAGGACTTGGTCATTTCTGCCTATAAACCAAATGACGGTCTGGAGGACCGTTTTGCGCAAACAGGTGGAAGTGAAGATTCAGCATGGGACTTCGTCCGGACGCACTTGGGATATTTGCCGACCGTGAAAGTAAGGAACGGGGCTTTAGAGTTCATCGCGGAAAGAGACCCTCGAATCATCTTCGATCGAATGATCGCATGGTTTATTCGGCACAACGCACCAGTTCCAATGTCAACCCATGAGTTTCAAGCAGGATTGACGCAACGTTTTGTTGATCGCGATGGAATGGTGTTCTTGGCCGATCAAGTTACTGAGTACGACAAAAAACGACTACAGGTAGCGGTCGCGCCGCAGATGGAAATGTTCGTTTCTGACGAGCGCAGTGCGATTGACTGGTTAACCGATTTTTTGAAACGTCGGCCATCCACCTATCAAGAGGTTCATACGGATTTCATCAGTCAGCTTGGTGCTGGCTGGAAAAAGCACGAGTCGAAGCCTGAGTTGGCAGCACTGCTGGAAGACAACTTCATTCAATATGACGGGATTGGCGAAGTTCCGAGTCAGATTCACGCATATTTGTCTTCTAATCATAAAGATCAACGCAAGCTTGAAAAGGATGATCCGGCACTGATCGCCAAGGCAAAAGACCGCTGGTACGTGCCCGACCCGAACAAGGCTCAGGATCTGGAAAAGAAGCGCGAAAAGGCACTACTTAAGGAGTTTGATCACTATCGCGCCTTCACAGGTCGTCGTCTCAAGGAGTTCCGGCTTGAGGCGCTGCGAGCAGGTTTCCGTTCAGCTTGGGCCGAGAAAGACTACAAAGCGATCATCTCAATCGCGCAGAAGATTCCTGAAGATGCTTTACAGGAGGATGAAAAGTTATTGACCCTGTACGACCTCGCCCTCACGAGGGCTGGAGTGGACTAAGAACTTAACCAACAACGGAGTTGAGCGCTCTCGTGGTCCGCTTGTATGGCGGAGTGCGGGAGCGCTTCTCGGCTTCAATATTGAAAATACGGAAACGGGATTGTTGTGGCTGAAGCGCCAAAAAAAATATCAAAAAATGTCGAGATGACCGGCGAGCGAACTCGCGCCTACGATCTTTGGCGAGCCGATCTTAGCCTCGACTTCATTGGACTTCCCTTTGTCGAGTACTCGAGGCTGCCAACCAAGTCCTGGCCTCGCTTCACCATAAACGCCATGGTGTTCCCAAGTTGGAGCGAGGATTCATCGCGGCATGACGTTAATGGGACTATGGCTAATAGTCATGGTTCTAGCAAGTCGATCATTTCGTTAATTGATGCTGGCGTTTTGCTGAAGGAAATCCCGGTCTTTGACGTTTATCTCGATTCTAATTTCCAAGTATTTGAGTATCGGCGTCCTGGCGCGAAGAGTGGTCTTCGGGTGGATTCTGCTGAGTTCATTAAGACCGTACTAAAGCAGAAGCCAGAAACGATCGTTAGCCCATTCGTATTTGAGACAGCGTCTTCGTCTGCAGCCTACAGCGCTTGGCACAGGGTAGCAATGCCATCTTCAGCAGGCGTAATGGATATCGATTTTGTTGAGCTTCGAAATGGGGAGCCAGTTGCTCTGATTGAGGCCACAAAGGCAAATAGCGCAGACTTGGAGTACGGCCTTTTTTCCTTTCTAAGCAGAGGATTTGCCCAAGCCTCCATTTACATTCAGTTGGCAGAGTTGCTCTCGACGGATGCTTATGTCGTCACCTATACGGATGAGATGCAAGAGGTAGAGGTACTGAAGCTAAGTAGATCGATGATTAGCCATATTGATGACTTCGACCGAAAGCGACAGCAGCTCGCAAAGGAGTTTCTCGGAAATAAGGCGGCCCAGAGTCGGTCACAGGCACAGGGAATGGCTGTCGGTGAGCTGTTTGCAGATGGCGGCCAGGAGTTTCTTCGGAGCCTCATCAAACAGCGTAGGAAGTGGGCGATTGGTGAGTATGTCGATTGGCTTACGAACAAGGCTCCACTTCGGTCGAGGGACGCCGGATGACGGATTTGAATAGGACAATCCAACGTTTCGAGCTCGGAGATTGGTGCTGGTTCCTTCGGCAGGCCACCCCCTGCCGCGTAGTCGAGCGGCAGGACGTGTGGGGCGAGAGTGCCTACCGCGTCTGGCTGCCAGCCAAAGACGCGGTGGTGCGGGCGCGTGCCTCAGACCTTGCGCCGCTGGAGAGCGTCCGCCCTACGGTGGAGGAAATCCTGCACACCACAGCGGCGGCCAAGCTGATGGATGCAATGGAAGACAACCTGCTGCTCGCGCCAATCCAGTCCAGCGTGGTACCGCTGCCGCACCAGTTGTACGCACTCAATCGCGCTATCAGTCGTGATCGCATCCGTTATTTGTTGGCGGATGAGGTTGGCTTGGGCAAGACCATTGAAGCGGGTCTGGTGCTGCGGGAGTTGAAGCTGCGCGGGCGCGTGAAGCGTGTATTGGTGGTAGCGCCCAAGGGGCTGGTGCGCCAATGGCAGGCTGAAATGCGGCTCCACTTTGGCGAGACATTGCAGTTCATCGAGCCAGCAGAACTGGCCGCCTTCCGCCAGTGGCGCAATGACGAAGAAAACCTCTGGCGCGTGCACGATCAGGTGATCTGCTCGCTGGATTCAGTCAAGCCAATGGAAAGTCGGCGTGGTTGGAGTCTGGAGCAACTGAACAACTACAACCGAGAGCGCTTTGAGGATCTGATCTCGGCATCTTGGGATCTGGTGATCATCGATGAGGCGCATCGCATGGGTGGCAGCACCGAACAGGTGGCGCGCTACAAGTTGGGTGCTGCGCTGGCCGAGGCGTCGCCCTACATCCTGCTGCTTTCGGCCACACCGCACCAGGGCAAGACCGACCAGTTCCTGCGCTTGATGCAGTTGCTCGACCGCGAAGCCTTCCCGGACGAGAACAGCGTCAACCGTGACCGGGTGCGCCCATTTGTGATCCGCACGGAGAAACGGCTGTCGATCAACGCCGAAGGCCTGCCTCTGTTTAAACCGCGTGTTACCCGTTTGCAAGCGGTGGCCTGGCAGGCACGCCATAACGCGCAGCATCGTTTGTACGAGGCAGTGACCGACTATGTGCGGCATGGTTACAACCAAGCTATGGCAGCCAAGCAGCGCCACATTGGGTTCTTGATGATTCTGATGCAGCGCTTGGTGACGTCGAGTACGGCGGCCATTCGCACCACCTTGGAAAAACGAATGGCACTGCTCGCGGAGCCGCAGCCGCAGGCATCGCTGTTTGAGAACACTAGCGACGACGATTGGGCAGACCTAGACGGCCAATCGCAAGTGGATTTGGCTATGCAGGCCACCGGCTGGGAGCTGGAAAAGTCAGAGGTGGAGATGCTGCTTGACTTGGCACGCGAGACGGAAGCCTCGGGTACTGATGCCAAGGCAGAAGCGCTGCTGGAGTTGATCTACAAACTGCAGCAGGAGGAAAACGACCCTGCGTTGAAGGTGCTGATCTTCACGGAGTTTGTGCCAACGCAAGCCATGCTGGCCAAGCATCTGGAAAGCCGTGGTTTCTCGGTGACCACGCTCAACGGCAGCATGGATCTGGATGCCCGCACGCAGGCACAGAAGGTGTTCTCACAAGAGGTGCGCGTGCTGATTTCCACCGATGCTGGTGGTGAAGGCTTGAACCTACAGTTCTGCCACGTGATCGTCAATTTCGACATGCCGTGGAACCCGATGCGCATTGAACAGCGCATTGGCCGCGTGGATCGTATCGGCCAGAAGCATGTGGTTCGTGCCATCAACTTTGTCCTCGAAGACACCGTGGAACACCGCGTACGCCAAGTGCTGGAGGAAAAGCTGGAAGTCATCGCGCAGCAATTCGGCGTCGACAAAGCATCCGACGTGATGGATTCCGCCGAGGCAGAGCCATTGTTTGATGAGCTGTTTGTGCAGGGGCTGCAAAACCCGGAGGCTATCGAACAGAAGTGCGACGCGGTGGTGGAACAGTTGCGTGAGACTTTGGCAGAGTCGAAGAAGAATAGTGACCTGCTCTCGGACGCGCACGAGCTCGAAGCTGAGGACGCCCGCAAGTGGCGTGACCACCCGGCGCAGTTCTGGCTGGAGCGGGCCATTACGGCAGGGTTGACCGCACGCGGTGGCTCAGCGACTAAATCCGGCAAGGCTTGGCGCATGAAATGGGCTGACGGCAGCGAGTCGGCACAGGTATGTTTTGACGCGCGCACTGCTGACGAGAACCCCGAGATTGAGTGGGTGACGCTGGAAGATCCGAGGGCCCGAGCAGTCATCAGTGAATTGCCACGATTTGTGACGGGCCAGCCATTACCTGTGATCAGCGTGACAGGCCTGCCGGATTCGGTTCGAGGGATCTGGTCGTTGTGGGAGATCAGCCTTGCAGCGGAAGGCTTGAGCCGCAAGCGTTATCTACCTGTCTTCACCAATGAAGATGGTCGCGCTTTTATACCCACGGCTAAGCGCGTGTGGGATTTGCTGCTGACAGAAACGGTGGACGTTCACGGCGTGAGCGGGGCCGAGGATGCAGCGAAATGGTTTGAAGCGGCATTGGTGGCCGCAAAGACACAGGGCGAACGCCTCTTTACCGAATTGCTTGACGCGCATCGGACTCGTCTACAGGAAGATCGCGAACGCGCTGTCTATGCCTTTGAGGCGCGGCAGCAGGCCATCGGACGTATCGGTTTACCTGCAGTACGGGAACATCGCCGCAAGCGGCTGCAAAAAGAACATGAGGCACGCTTAGCCTCGCTGGCAGACGCCGAGGCCAGCGTGCCAGATTTAAATGCCGTGATGATGGTGCGCGTCTCTGGCGATGTGTCGCCCGGTGATGTCGATATGGGGAAACGCCCCGCATGAGTCAGTGGATCGAACGAATTCTCAGTCGCTTTACGGCAGACCTAGATCGCCTTTGGGTGGCCTGCGATCCGGACGACGTGTTGCTGGATGAGCGCCTGCTGGCAGCGTTGCGCAGTCGTGGCTTTGAGTTGATGCTGTACGAAGATCCTTTTGTGTTTCGTACTGAGTTTGAAGAGCGCTACCGCACTGCATGGGATCGAGGAGAGCCCGGCCCGACAGCATCCTTGATCGTGCACTGGCGCGGCGCAGATGCGAGCGAGCTTCCTTGGGACATTGGTCACTATGGCCGCGTGGTCAGCCTTGGCTTGGCGCAGTTGTTTCCTCGCTTGGCGTACAACGTAGTCAAGCAGGTTGAGCCGGAGCATTTGGCAGCATTGCTGGATGCGCATGACACGGATTTGCAGGGCGTGCGCGGTGAAAACGAGTCCAAGGACTTCATCCTGGAGCGGGTTTATCAACTCGCCCCACGATCGAGTATTCGGACCGAGAGCGATTTCTGGCGTGATGTTTTGCGTATGCATTTCGCCAATCGTTCCTTGCCACTGATGTTTGCCCAACACGCGGCTGGCATCATCAAAAGTAAGGGACTGTTTGCAGAGCAGCCCGTGGCGACTTGGCTTGCTTCACGAAGTGCCTTGTTGCGAGTGGTTCAGGACGCATGGCACCGTTACTTGTCCAGTTTGGGAATGGACGGTTCGCGTATCGGCGAACCAACGCCGCCCGACTACATCGAAAAGATCGACATCCCATTCGACCACTCGGATGTGCAGTCTATTGTCGATTCCATGTTTTTGAATGGCTCGCTACATCCGCTGGCCGTTCATAACGTGCCCGCCAGTCTGCCTAGTTGGATCAAGGCCGGGATTGTGCAAGACCCGGCGGCGCGAAGTGCGTTGGTGAAGAACGGCATCGTGAAACTGATCGACGCTATTCCAACTTCTGCTGATACTCATAAGGCCTGGAGCGAATTCGCCAAGCAATACGGCGAGATCCTTGCTCGCGTACATAACCTTGGCAATGCCAATGACGAAAATGCTATGACTGAGGTTAACAGCCTTGTTAGGACGCTGCAAGATCAATCGGATCAACACCTGCAAGCATGGGTTGCGGCCAAGCACTATGCGGACTTGAGTACGCTCTCCTTCCACAACGGCCCGGTGATGGTGCATCGGATTCCCGATTACCTTAGCTCGCGCCGGAAAGTGATCGGAGCCGAAAAGATCGCACTATTGGTATTCGACGGACTGGCCTTGGATCAATGGGTGCAAATTCGTGAGCGTCTGGTTGAGACAACGAAGCGATTCGCTTTCGATGAGGGCACTTCATTCGCATGGATACCGACGGTGACTTCAGTCTCGCGGCAAGCAATCTTCTCTGGTCGTAAGCCGCGTGAGTTTGATGAGTCCATTGGGCACACCAACAGGGAAGAATACCTGTGGAAGGCCTATTGGCAGGAGCAAGGCGTTAAACCGAGTGAGACCATGTACCAGCGTTCGCTGCGTCAAGTCGAGCAACTGGATGTGCTGGAAGCGGCTCTTGAGAGTCGTCGACCAAAAGTGGTTGGATTGGTGATCGACGAAGTGGATGATCGCATTCACAAAGAGAGATCAAAACAAGACGTAGCGCTGTGGATTGCAAACTGGTTGAAGACCGGGTTTGTTGATCGTCTGTTTGCCATGCTGCTCGATAGAGGGTTTCACATCTACCTGACGGCAGATCACGGCAACGTTGAAGCGGTGGGTATGGGACGCCCTGCTCAGGGAGAGATTCCGGAAACCCGTGGCGAACGTGTGCGCGTGTATCGCAGCGAATCATTGCGGGCAGATTCCGTGGCCACGTATTCCAACACGGTTAAGTTGGACATCGCTGGACTACCGGCGAACTTCATGGCCCTATTTGCAGGCGGACGAACGGCATTTGTGACCGATGGTGAACATGTGGTGGTCCACGGTGGAGTCTCGGTTGAAGAGCTGATCGTTCCGTTTGTGAAAGTTAAATATTTGATTGGAAACGAATGAAGAAATCAGTTCCACAAATCGGGTTCGATCGGTTCATTCAGCTTGATTGGATTGCAGCCGTTATCAAGGTTCGCGCAGGCACCTCCAGCGCGGATGCGTTGAGCGAGTTACTGGAAGCCTCTGTGCTTGGAAAAGAATCCAGAGCCAAGACCCGCACCAAGCTGAACGCACTTGGACTGGAGCCCAGACCAGAGTTTGCCGACTTCATTGACCGTGGCGTGAGCATTTTCAAAAGTAGCGACAAGTCCGATGGCATTGCTGCCTTTGCTTGGGGTGCTGCCATTGCCAGTTACCCGTATTTTGGAAAGATCGCAGAATTTACGGGGCGACTGACCTCAATACAGGGTGATTGCTCAGTATCAGAAATTCATCGCCGCATGAGCGAGGTGTATGGCGATCGCGAGGCCACGAAAAGGGCAACGCAAGCCGTTATTCAAACCCAGGCGAACTGGGGTGCCATTGAACGCGTTGAAAAGGGAAAGCGACTCGTCCGACTGCCCATCAAGTCGATAACAAAGGACATGGCCATTGCATGGCTTGTCGAGGCTGCCTTGCGCTACCAAGGCAAAGCAGTCTCGCTGGCTGCTCTGCAGTCCCTGCCGGTTATCTACCCGTTTGCACTAGAACAACCTCTCGGCTACTTGATGTCAAACAGCCCGATGCTTGAAGTTCGCTCTGAAGGGCCAAGCAACCAGTTGGTGGCGCTGCGCGAATAGATTTAAGGATTGATATGAATATAGAAAATGAACTGTCAGGTGTGCCTACAAATTGGTTTGTCGGTGCGAGCTATGGGGGGACTGACGATCAAATGCCCCGCTTCTTGTCTGAGGGGATTTGGGAGAACGCGGTGATGCACTGGCGGATTGTGCGAGCGGATTGATGCTGCATCCTGCAATCGGCCAGACAGTCGACGAGACGGCGGCGATCCAGGGTCACCATATTCGGTTTGCCACCGTGGATTTAGCCGCCTCACCAACTGACATTCGATCACAATTGCTGTTGCTGTGCGAGTCACCACTGCAATCGCTCGGGTCATAGCAGCAGCAACACGTCAGCCTCTCGGCGCGTAACGAGTCCCGGTAGTACTCTCCCACCACCGTAAACCCATCGGCGCAGTTCCTTCCCAGCAACGGCCCAATCCTGCTGGTTGATTCGTCGCCGTAACGTCGATGCCTGAAGCCGACCCGCGCCAAGGTTGAAAGTGAAGTCAACAATGGCTGCCAGCCTCGAATCAGACTCCGTAGCCAGCACAGGGCAATACCGCAGTGTGGCTGTGAGGGCCGTCATCAGGTCTTGGGCCAAATACACTTCGGCTTCAGCCTCTGAGATCGGCGGATGGTCTGGTTTGCACAGATGCCCAAACCCCACTGTCCAAAACCCGGCAGGACAAATGTAGGGATGGGCTCGGCGTAACGGGTCGTTTTTCGGCACCCTGTGAAACCCCTCAAACCGCTTGGCCAGCTCCACGGCTGCTTTAGGCACCGCAATCACGAGCGACCCCGATCAAAAACCCTTCCTAAAAACCAGAAGTTCAGCACACCAGCCCAAAGGGCCTGATCTGCCTCCGACCAAGCCGCCAACACGGCAGCGCCCCAGCCAGCGCCAGCGTTCAGTGCAGCAACAAAGGCTACAGTCTTGGCCGCGCAGTACAGCGCCATCAGCCAGTAAGTGATGATTGGCCGCACGCTTGACGACAGGGCATCAGCCCACCAGACGCCGGTTTTCTCGCCCTGGGTGCGCACCGCGTCACGCAATGCCTCAATTGCACCAGTGTTCCATGTCGCATCAGCTTGTGAACCAATTTCAGCCATGCGCTGCGTGCCGCGAATCTTCTCAAACTCCAGGGCCTTGTCCTGCATCGCCAGTTCGTGGCCACGTTCGCCCTTTCGATCCAGCCATTTCAGGAATTCTGGAGCCAGCCGAAACGCCCCACCCAACAATCCACCCAGCAGTGTTTCGATCATTGGGCACCTCCAAACAATTTGAGTTTGATCAGGGTGCCGGTCAGGATCGCCATCACCAGCCCAGTGACCACCATCTTGATGATGGTCAGACCAGCAGTTTTCTTGGCCTCATTGAAGGCATCGAGCAGATTGCGCAGTTCGCGGATGTCGTGGGCTGCGTCCTCACCATCAAGTCCCACTTCATGCAGGGCGTGACGCGCGCCCCGCTCGGCCGCACGCTCAAGCATTTGCTCAAAGTCGTCGTGCGGCATCGTCACCATCTTGCGTCGCTCAGATTGATTTGTTTCCATTTCTCATGCTCCAAAAATGCGAAACCCGCCAGATGCGCATAATGCACACCGAAGCGGGTTTCAGGTTAAAAATTGTTTTCAGTAGGGGTTAGATTTCAATGATTTCCAGACTCAGATTGGGTGCAACGGCTTCCAGAACGCCATCACGCACAAAAACGCGCGCTCCCATGCTTGCGCTGCCCCTGGCCCTGACCGTGCCGCCACCGGGCAACTGGACGGTGACAACGCCTGTGCCAACCTCTGACACTGTGCCGACCTGTAACGGTGGATCAGACAGGAGTTGCTTGAACTGCTCATAGACGTTATGCATAGGTCTGCACTCCCAAGGTTTGCCAAACCTCTGGAAACCCGGCCTGCACTTGGGTGGATCGCACCAGTCCGATGCGGTCAACACCGCTGTCGCGGTACTGGACGAAGGCACCGGGCTCAATGATTCCAGTCTCAAAAAGCACCGGCAAATTCAAGCTGACCTCAATCTGCCGACCGGTGTCACTCAAAACTGCCAATCCGCGCTGCCGGGCAACTGCCGCCTCAGTAATCAAGGCATCCACCACCATCGGTGCCAACAGATCGCCAGCGGTACCTGCCCGGGTGACCTGCGCCAGCACTCCGGCTTCCTGGCCCGAGACAAACACCCGGTTGTAGGATGGCTTTTCCAGCCAGCG
>NZ_JAQTXM010000022.1 GCF_028688795.1 Rhodoferax sp.
CTCTCACCTTCATGTGGGTAGCTAGATGGGTAGCTGGGAAAAATTTAAGTCTTTAAATTTTCATTTTTACAATATAAATCAATAACATAGAACAAATCATGAAACTTGCCACCTGGAACATCAACTCACTCACCGTGCGCTTGCCACAAGTACTGGAATGGCTCAGCAGTAACCCGGTCGACGTGCTGGCCCTGCAAGAACTCAAGCTCACCGACGACAAATTTCCGCATGCCGCCTTCAAGGCGGCAGGTTATGAGTCGGTCTGCTTTGGACAGAAAACCTACAACGGCGTGGCCTTGATCAGCCGCACACCCGCGCAAGACGTGGTGCGCAACATTCCCGGCTTTGATGACGACCTGGCGCGGGTCATCAGCGGCAGCTTTACCCTGCCCGCAAGCGCTGGTGAAACGACGCCTGCAACGGGAGGTGCCGTTCAAACCATCCGCGTCGTAGGCGCCTATTTCCCCAATGGACAAGAGCCCGGCAGCGACAAGTTTGAGTACAAATTGGCTTGGCTAAAAGGCCTGCGCGACTGGTTGCGCGCTGAATTGCTGGTGCACCCCAACCTGGTGCTGATGGGCGACTACAACATCACCTTTGACGACGCCGATGTGTGGGACCCGGTGGGCATGAAAGACCAGATTCACTGCACCGATGAAGAGCGTTACGAGTTGAACGCCCTGGTGGCGTTGGGCCTGGTAGATGCACACCGGCTGTTTCCCCAGCCGGCAAAGAGTTATTCGTGGTGGGACTACCGGGACTTCGGCTTCAGGCGCAACCACGGCCTGCGCATTGACCACATTTTGGTCAGCAAGGCGCTGCAACCCCGCGTGGTGGCTTGCTCGATTGACAAGTTACCACGTAAAAATGAGCGCCCCAGCGACCACGCGCCGGTGGTGGTGGCACTGGGCTAGCCAGGTGCCGCACCGGCGACCGGGCCAATGCGCTCAACCAAAGGCGTCGGGTGGCAGCCCTGCCAGTGCAGCGAGTCCTTTCAGGTCTACGCGCCTACAGGCCAAATCAACCTCGGCAGCAAAGTGGGTAAACCCGGTCTCGGCGCTTGCCAGATCACGCGCCCAACGCTGCACGGCCAGCACATCACCCCACGCCAGCGCCTGTCTGAACACAGCAAGTTTTTCTTCTGGCGGACGCAGCAGGGCGGTCTGCGTTGGCCCGGCTGTGTCGCTCGCGCCCAGCACCAGTTGCAGCATGCACGACAGGCTGGCTTGGTTGAATGGCTTCATCAGCACGGCATCAAAGTCCAGACTGTCGGGCAAACCGGCTGGCCGCACCGCACTGCCTGACACCAGGATGACTGGCAACCGGCGCAGGCCGACCTCCTGACGCAGCGCTTGCAAAAAGTCCCAGCCCGTCATCCCCGGCATGTGCTGATCCACCAGCACCACATCAAAGCCCGCCTGTGCACGCTTGCAAACAACCAACGCCTGCGCGCCACTTTGTGCCAGCTCAACCCACAGACCCCACTGACTGCACATGACCTCAAGCAGTCGACGCGTATCTGCATCGTCGTCAACCACCAGAGCCCGGTATCGATGCCCCGCAGGCTCGGGGGTGCGGGTCGCTTCAACCGCCCTGGCGGGCACCTCGGCAGCCGGGGCAGGCAAGGACTGCGGCTGTGGCGCGGCATCGCAGCGGCACAGGGAGAGCACCTCGTCGATCACACCCAACAACGTCACGCCACTGCGCTCGACAATAGCCAATCGCTCATCCTCAACAAGGGGGTGTGCGTCACGCTGCATCAGGCGCGTGTAGCCCAAAATATGGTTCAAGGGCGCACGCATGTCATGACCCAAGAGCGTAATGCGCCTGAGCACATCCTCAAGACGTGCCAGTTGTGCCTGGGGATCAGACATCGCTCAAAGCGCTCTGCTGCCCACAGGATTGGCGGTACTCGCGCGGCGTGACCTGGTAGCGCCGCCGAAAGGCACGGGTAAAGTCGCCCGGGTTGCGGTAGCCAATTTGATCGGCCACCCGGCCAATGGCCTGCGAAGACGATGCCAGCAGACGGCGCGCCGTTTCCAGCCGCAAATCATCAAGATAGTCAAACACCGTCATACCCAGATGGTGGCGAAACAAATCGGTCAGCTTGCGTCCATTGCTGCCCACGCGGTGCGCCAGCTCGGTCAACGAAGGCGGTTCAGCCATCTCGGCACCCAGCAAATCAATGGCATGCTGTAACAGCACCTGGTCGCGATCTGTCGGCGGCGCAAACCGCTCCAATGTGCGCAACGTGCCCAGCGCCTCCAGCCGGTTGAACTGCTGGCGCAGCGTTAACTGCACGCCCACCCGGGCGATCACCTCATCCTCGATAAAAGGCTTGGTAATGTAATCAACCCCACCCAGAGCAAAACCCTTGAGTTTGTCTTGCAACAACGTGCTGGCTGTCAGAAAGATCACGGGAATGTTGGCGGTACGCATGTCAGCCTTGAGTTGCTGGCAAATGGCAAAGCCATCGATCCCTGGCAACTTGAGGTCCAGCAAAATCAGGTCAGGTTGACCTGCGAGCGCTTTGGCGACGCCATCAGTGCCGTCCAGAGCCACCATGATCTGCCCGGCGCGGTCACCCAGATACGCCAGCAATAGGCCAATGGACGCTGCTTCGTCGTCAATGATGAGGATTTTCTGGTGGGGCATGGCTGGCGAAAAACCCTCATTTTGCACGCTTCAAGCCAAGCACACCGCCCACCTTAACCTCCACTTAGTCTCTAGCGGCTAAGTATTCGTCGCTGTCGGCTCACTCTTGCTCGACCCTGGCTTACACAATTGAACCAAAAAGAATAGTGACTGCCTTCAAATGCTCCTCATCCCTACGCATCCCACTCCCCAGCCCAATCTCGCAAAATTTGCATCGCAGGTGTCAGCATGTCTGTAGGGTTGGACATCCAACTACTAGAGCGCATGAGCGAAGGGGTAATTCTGCTTGACCCCAAGGGTCAAATGACCGACTTCAACAAGGCAGCCATGCCTTGGGTCAAACATTGCCTGGATTCGGCTCCCATGTTGCGCCAACTGATTGACAGCGTTGCCCAGGGGCAGGCTACGACACCGCTGGCCATGCCTCAGTTGGGACTGAGCTTGCCCGCCAAAACCCGGCCGGATTTTTTCCTGTGCACAACGGATACCAAAGGCTACGCGATCTTCGTGGCGCAGGCACCACTACCAACGCTACCGCTGACGCTGCAAGCTCAGGACACCGACCTGTTTCAATTGCTGGGCAAGGAAACACGCCACGAACTTACGCTGTTTCGCCAGATGCTGAGCCAAATAGACACCGATCAGAATAACTTCAGCACAGACCTGCACCAACGCTCACACCGGCTGAGCCGGCTGCTGCTGGCCTTTGACCAACTTGCACAACTGCACCAGAGCAACAGTTTCTCGGCCGGTGAACGACTGTCACTGCTAACCCTGGTGGAAGAAGTCTTGCAGGGCATGCAAAAAAACAAATGCGGCTATGTGATGGATGTCCCAACTGCGGGGACGTTGCCGGTGGGCAGCGCGCTGTACGGCGATGCCCAGTGGCTCAAATGCGCCGTGCAAGTTCTGCTGGAGGGCATCAGCAACAGTGCCCCAAGCTACAGCCGGGTCACCTTGCGTATCCGCCAAAACGGCAGTTACATCGTGCTGAGCAGCCACTATTGCCACGAAATGACCAGAAACACTTCTGTGCCATTCACTCCCAGCAACAGTTTGCGCCGGATCCTGCATGTGGACGCCGACATTGGTGTGCAGATCAGCCAACGCATTGTAGAAATGCATCGTGGTCAATTGATTGTCACTGCGATGCCTGAGGAGGAAACTGACACCAACCCAACTGGCATCGAGTCTTTCACCCTGATATTGCCGCTGGGTACACCTGCGAACGGTGAACTGCCGCTGATTTGCCAACGTTGCCCGACCACGCTGCAGGCCGAGCAGTTCGCCAATGACTTGGCTTTGCTTATGCCGCACAGCCCGATTGGCGCCGGCCTGCAGGATGAAGAACTTCAGATGCTTGCCGAGATATCGTTCCCGCTATCCACACAAGGCAACTCGCCAGCAGCAACAACCTTGAAAGGACGCTCATGAAAAAAATCCTGATCGTGGATGATCATGCAGATTTAAGGCGCCTGCTCGCCATCACCCTGGGCAAGGAGTACGACATCATACAAGCCGATGATGGCGTGACGGCGCTTGAAGCAGTGCGGGCCAGCAGGCCGCAGATGGTCCTGCTGGATGTCATGATGCCCGGCGAAATGGACGGGCTACAGGTGCTATCTTGCATCAAGACCGATCCCGCACTCAAGAACACCCTTGTGGTCATGATCACAGCCCGTGGCCAGAAGACCGACATCGAACTGGGACGGTCATTGGGTGCTGACAATTACATCACCAAGCCATTCAGTCCGCTCAGTCTGGTGACCTGGATACAGACTCAACTGCAGTGATGTTGCTCAGGCCTTCAGAGGTTTTGGCATCCATGGCGTCATGGTTGGCGGGCGCACGTGCGGGGTACAGTGATTGAAGCTCAAATTCTTCCAGCCAGACACGGCTAAGGCGCCACCCCCGTTCAAGAAATTTATCGCGGTCTCCGTCGGCACCCTGCTACTGGCGCTCACCATCGGCTGGCTTATCTTGTTTGGCATACTGGAGATCATCCAAAAACGCCAGTTTGGCGAGGTCAGGCAGGTGGCCGGCAACATCGTGCGGCTCCACAGCCAATACGTCCAAACCACCGCTGACCGGTTGGTGACCCTGATGCAGCTTCAGGACAGCGCTGCACTGCCCCAGCTTCTTGACTTGCTGGCTGGCACCGAGCAAGGCATGGCGCTACAGGTCGGGCGCTTCAGTGCCCAGGGGGTCTTGCAACAAGGCAGCGGTTGGCTGGCCCAAGGTGCAGATATTTCTACCAGCGCTTTCTTTCTGCAACATCAGGCGCAGCCATCGAGCGCGCTGCTATTCACCCCACCGACCCTGCCCTCGGACAAATCCGTGATCCATGTCAGTCGGCGCATCAGCCGTAGCGATGGCGGTTTTGACGGTGTGTCAGTGGTGGCAGTACCGGTTGACTACTTCATCCGATACTTCCTCACAACTAACCTGCTTCCCGGCAGTGTGCAAATGGTGGCAACGCTGGACGGTAGTATTCTGGCGCGGGTGCGCGACAAGGTGTCGGTGCTCGGCACGGTTCGTGCCACGCTGCCGTTGATTGCCCAGATGCGCGAAGGAAAGTCTTCTGGCTACGGCGTCTTCCGCAGCCAAACCGATGGCATTGAGCGCAGCTACTACTACCAAACTGTTCCTGGCTACCCGCTGTTTGTCATGTTCGGGGTGTCCACCGAAAACATTCAGGCTCGCACAGAGATTGCCCGCAACGCCCTGATCCGCCTGGGACTCCTGATCAGCGGCATGATGCTGGTGACGACCCTGGCTTTGATCTACTTCGAAATTCGCAGACACCACTATCTGGCCGAGCAAACGAGACTGCTGCATGAGCTTCAGGTCAAGGACGAACGTTGGGAGGCTGCACTGGCGGGCTCTAACGACGGCATATGGGATTGGCACGCCGACACCAACCAGATTTATATCTCGGCACGGGCCATGGCCGAGTTGGGTTACCCGGCCATGGCCGAGACGTTCGACATGTCCGCCTGGCTACAGATGATTCATCCCGACGACCAGCAGGATGTGACCAACGCGTTCATGCAGAACCGTCGGGGTCTGCTTCCCATTTTTAGTACCGAACATCGCTTTCAGTGCGCCGACCGCAGCTACAAATGGTTTTTTGCGCGTGGCAAGGCCAGTTTTGATCAAAACGGCAAGGTGGTGCGCGCGGCAGGCTCGACAACCAACATCACGATGCAACGCTTGCTGGCGGAAAAAGTCCAGGACTACACCGCGCAACTCGACGCCCTCTTCACGATGAGTACCGACGGCTATGTGACCTTTGATGCCGATGCGAAGGTAAGCTACCAAAATCCAGCCTTCCAGAAAATGACCGGTTTGGCGCCGGCGATGTTACATGGGCTTGATGCGGCAAGATTTCAGACGCTGGTCAGCGGCTTGTGCGCACCCGACAGGCCATTCCCCCCATTGGAGATGCTGCGCCAAATGTCTGCTTCGACAGACGGGCCCGACCATGTGTTGGTCGAGTTGCTTGCGCCGGCCCACCTGATACTGCAAACCAGCCTGAAAATCGTCGATGAGAAGCAACTGACCCAGGTGCTTTACTTTCGGGATGTCACCCAGAGTACCCAGTTGGAGGAAATGAAATCCGATTTTCTGGCCACGGCAGCCCACGAGCTGCGCACGCCCATGACAAACGTCATGGGCTTTGCCGAGTTGTTGAACATGCGTGACTTCGACACCGCTGAGCGCAACGAATTTCATGGCCTGATCCTGAGAAATTCGCAGCGCATGGTCGATATTCTGGACGAGTTGCTCGATTTGTCCAGAATCGAATCAGGCGGTCACAAAGACATTCATCTGGCCTGTGTCAACTTGCGTGACGTCGTGCAGGGACTCTTGGACAGCTTCATACTGCCCGAGGGGCGCGAGGCACCGCTGGTTGTCTTGCCAGACCTGTATTGCCACGGCGATTTGCGCAAGGTCAGCCAGATTGTGCTTAACATCCTGTCAAATGCCTACAAATACTCGGCCGGCCAGGGTGGCCCCATCCTCATCACCAGGGCCGTGTCGGCCGCAGCCAAAGATGCCAGTCTGGTTGGCATCACCATTCAGGATCAGGGCATGGGCATGGCACCACAGCATCTGGCACGCATCTATGAGCGTTTTTATCGGGTTGACAAATCGTGCAACACGCCAGGCACCGGCTTGGGTATGAGCATTGTGAAGGAACTGATGGACCTGATGAATGGCAGGGTACTGATTGACAGCACACCAGGCCAAGGCACCACGGTCACGCTGCTTTTTCCCGCTGACCTTACAAACACAGACCAGCGCAGCGGTTGTGACGCAGCTTAGGTCACACCATTAACCGGCTTTTATTCAAGGAGTTACCCATCATGTACGCCGCACCCGTCGTCCTGATTGTTGACGACCACTCTGACATACGCCGCCTCCTCAGCATTACCCTGGGCAAGGAGCATCGGACCATTGAGGCAGCGGACGGCGTTGCGGCGCTTGAGGCCGTGCGCCACCACCGCCCGGGCATGGTCCTGCTTGATGTCATGATGCCCGGCGAACTCGACGGCCTGCAGGTGCTCGAGGCGATCAAGACCAACCCGAAAACCAAAAACACCCCGGTGGCCATGATCACGGCGCGGGGTCAGCTGGCCGACCAGGACAAAGGCCGTGCCCTCGGCGCCGACGCCTATTTCATCAAGCCCTTTAGCCCGCTGCAAGTTGCCTCCTGGGTGAGAAATCACCTGAAATAAGCACCCCATGGCTCTGTACCACCCCGCCATACCCACCGTACTGACAGACCCTCCACGTGCATTGCCCATTGAGTCGGGGCCACTTTGGCAGGCCATCAACCAGCACTCGCTGGTGTCCATGGCCGACCTAGCTGGCCGCATCACCTATGTCAACGACAATTTTGTCAATCTGAGTGGCTACAGCCGCGAAGAGCTGATCGGGCAAAACCACCGCATTGTTAAATCCACCGTGCAGAACACCACGTTTTGGGTCGGCATGTGGAAAACCATCTCTAGCGGGCAGGTCTGGCGTGGCGATGTGTGCAACCGGGCCCGGGATGGCTCTCTGTACTGGGTGAACTCCCAGATATCGCCGGTGTGCGATGCCCACGGTCGCATCGAGAAATACCTGTCCATCCGCACCGACATCAGCGCACTGAAAATGGCCACAGTTGAACTGGAGCTGACCCAGGCGCTGCAAGCCGCTAACGAGGCTCTCACGTTGAGCAAGTTCTATCTGCGCGCCATTCTGGACCTGAGTCCCGACGGTTTTGTGTCGTTTGATGCCGACCGGCGGGTGAAGTACGCCAACCCTGCATTGACCCGCATGACCCAGATCAGGCTCGACCAGATCATCGACCGCGATGAACAAGTGCTGGCAGAACTGCTGGCCAGTCAATGCTCAGCCGGTTGTCCATCCTTGACTTTTGAAGCCATGCGCTGTTGACCCACTCGACATGCCCTTAGTTAGGACTGCATCATGCGTTACATACTTGTCGTGGACGACAATTCCGATATCCGCCGTTTGCTGAGCATGACGTTGGTCAATCAGTATGAAGTTATAGAAGCTGACAACGGTACGGGGGCGCTCCATGCGATCCGAAAATTCCATCCGGCGGCGGTCTTGTTGGACGTGATGATGCCAGGCGAGATCGATGGCCTGCAAGTACTCGACGCCATCAAGTCTGACCCCAAGACAAGCGACATTCCGGTAGCCATGGTGACCGCGCGCGGCCAGCAGGCGGACCGCGAGGATGCAACGCGGCGCGGTGCGGATGCCTATTTCATCAAACCATTCAGTCCCCAGCATGTGATTTCCTGGATTCTGGAGCGTGCCCACTGAACCTTGACGCGCCAGCGCGTTTTCAAGCCTCCCATGACCGTTCCTCCCTACGCCACGTTGACAGTGCCCGAATTGCACCATTTGGCACGGGCAAGCACAACACACAAACCGGATGCACTGGCACGCTTCACCCTGGCGCAGCGCTACGCCACTGGCACAGGTGTTGCAAGAGATCACTGGCAAGCCGCGCACTGGTATGCCATGGCGGCAGACATTGGGCACCTTGAAGCACAGCGCAATCTGTCATTTGCCTATTTGAACGGCAGGGGCGTAGACAAGGACACGGTCGAGGGTATGCGGCGCCTGCGTGATGCCGCCGAGCGCGGCGACGCCCCGGCGCGCCGACAAATCGGTTACCACTACGCGACCGGCAACGGCATTAATAAGGACGAAAACGAAGCCGTGCGCTGGTTTCGCATGGCCGCTGAGCAGGGCGATGCCATTGCGCTGTACAACCTGGCGTTTGCCTATGACAACGGGCGCGGCATTCCGATTGACCCAGTGCTGGCAATTTACTGGTACCAGCGTGCCGCAGAGCAGGGCATGGCCGATGCCCAATGCGCTCTGGGGCTGATTTATGAGCACGGCTGGGGCGTGCCAGTGGATTACACAAAGAGTGTGCAATGGAACCGGCTGGCGGCACAGCAGGCGCATGCCGAGGCTTGCAGCAATATGGGCTGGCTGTATGAAAACGGCTTGGGTGTGACGCAAGACCTGGAGCAGGCTGCCCACTGGTACGAAGTGGCGGCGCGGCAGGAATTTGCACAGGGAAAAGAGCGACTGGCCCGACTGCGCCAGCATCGGCACTCGCATCCTGCGGGGCCCCCTCCCCCCGAAATAGCCAGCAGTCGCCTCACGCCAACAGACGAGGCCACAGCGGAGCAGCCATTCATGACAGAGTACTTGGAGAAGGCGTTTTCTGGCCTGGTCGGGCTGGAGGTTGTGCGCCAGGAAATTCTGCGCCAGGCCAGCTACATGCATGTGCAAAAGCTGCGTGCGCAACAGGGTCTTAGGGTGCCCAAATGGCCGTCTCGCCACCTGGTTTTCATGGGCAATCCGGGAACGGGGAAAACGACGGTGGCCCGAATCATCGTTGGTCTGTACCAGAGTCTGGGCCTTCTCAAGAGCGACAAGCTCGTCGAGACTGATCGCGCCGGATTGGTTGCCCCCTACATCGGCCAGTCGGCGCTGAAGACCCGAACCTTGGTGGAGTCGGCTCTGGGTGGTGTCTTGTTCATCGACGAAGCCTATGCGCTGGCCCGTTCCGGAGCGCAAGACTTTGGGCACGAAGCCATAGAGACACTGCTCAAGATGATGGAAGATCACCGCGACGACCTGGTGGTGATCGTGGCTGGTTACAGCGCCGAGATGGAGCGCTTTCTTGAATCCAATCCCGGTCTGGCATCCCGATTCAACCGTTACTTGCATTTTCCGGACTACAAACCTGATGAACTGCTGCAGATCTTGCTGAGTTTCTGCGCCACGCAGTCTTACGCCCTGGAGCCTGCCATGCACGCGGGCCTGCAAACGCTGTTCGGCCGCGAGATCCAACGCCAGCGTGGTCACTTCGGCAATGCCCGCCATGTCCGGAATCTGTTTGAAAAAATGACCGAGGCGCAAGCCCTGCGGATCTGCAAGCTGCCCCGCCCCTCCACCGTTGACCTGCAGAGTATCCAGGTCGCAGATGTAGAGTGCGCTCTTGGCCACGCGTTGCCGGTGGCCGACGGCAGTGCTGCCAACTATGACGAGGTGCTGGCCCAGCTCGACCACCTGGTTGGACTGCGCCAGGTCAAGCAACAGGTGCAGCGCCTGCTGGCCTTTGTACGCACCCAACACGCGCGAACCAAGGCCGGCAGCAAGGCAGCGCTGGGCTTTTCCCAGCATCTGGTCTTCACTGGCAATCCCGGCACCGGCAAAACCGTTGTGGCCCGCATCCTGGCCGACCTTTACTGCAGCCTTGGCATCATTCCTTCGAACCGGATGGTGGAGGTCGATCGCTCCGGGCTGGTGGCAGGCTATGTCGGCCAGTCCGCCCTGAAAACCCAGGCCGTGATTCAATCCGCCCTGGGCGGTTTGCTTTTCATAGACGAGGCTTATGCACTGAGCGACAGCAACGGTGGAGGCAGTTTTGGGACGGAAGTGGTGGACACCTTGCTCAAGGCCATGGAAGACCAGCGCGAACAGCTGGTGGTGATTGTGGCCGGGTACACCGCGCCCATGCAGGTCTTCATCCAGAGCAACCCAGGGCTGCGCTCACGCTTTAACCACCGTATCGCATTTGACGACTATTCGCCACAGGAATTGCTCGACATCTTCATGGTCTTCTGCCGGGAATCAGAATACGTGCTGGAAAACGCCGCGCGCGCACCCCTGCTGCAGGTCTTTGAGCAACTTTTCAACACTGGCGCCACGGCGTCCAACGGGCGCTTTGTGCGCAATGTGTTCGAGCGCGCCATCGAGGTGCAATCGGATCGCCTCTCGGTGCAAAGGCAATCACCGGGCAACGACATGAACCTGCTGCTCGGCGCGGACATTTTGCAGGCGCTGCAAGAGGTGGATGCCGAGCGTCTGTAAACGTCTTGAGGCCACGCATCACCAAATGCGCATCTTGCGCGGACATGACCGCGCCGGTCATGTCTTTCAGGCCAAACACACGCACGCGCAGGGCCAGTTCGGCATCAGCAAAAATCGCCGCACCGGCCATCAGGTCACCATGGCCACCGAGGTATTTAGTTATGCTCATGAACCCTTATCCGGGCACTGCCGGCGGTTCGGGAGCTTTCACAGAGTTGCCATCACTGGCTTGCGTATGCAGCCCATCGGTCATGAAATAACACTATATTTTTAATAGCTGCTAGCGATTTAAATATAAGGGCTAGAGGCATATTTTACTCAAGACCAAGCTCCTGAATCTTGCGCGTGATGGTGTTGCGGCCAATGCCGAGTTTTTGCGCTGCTTCGATGCGCCGCCCCCGGGTGGCAGCTAGCGCGGCAAGAATCAGGCGCGCCTCAAACCGCGCCGTCAGCACATCCCACACGTCGGTGCGATCGGTGACCAGCAAAGCGCTGGCCTCTGCCTCAAGGCCTTGCTCCCAGCTGCTGAGCACCAGGGGAATGGTGGGTGTGCCGCCGTCTTGCAGGGTTTGGCCCGACATCCATGAATTTGGGGCGCTGGATTTCGGCTCAGACAGCGCGTTCGCCGTAGGGGTAAAACCATCGCTCGACGAGTCGAATGACGGCGTGCTGGATGCCGGTGCACTATCGGGCGCTGAGGCCGACACTGCCGGTATGCCACCCGCGACACCCTGGGACGCGGGTGGCAAGCCTGCGCGCTCATCCACAGCCACCTCGGGCGGCAAATCTTTCGGCTCGATCACTTGCGCGGGGGCCATCACGGTCAGCCAATGGCACATGTTTTCCAGCTGGCGCACATTGCCCGGGAACGCAAATTTGGACAGCCACACCAGCGCCCCGTCTGAGATGCGCTTGGGCTCAACACCGAGCTGGCGCGCGCTTTGCTGCAAAAAGTGCTTGGTCAGCATCGGGATGTCTTCAAGGCGCTCACGCAAGGCCGGCAAACGCAGACGAATCACGTTCAGGCGGTGAAACAAGTCTTCACGAAACACACCGTCTTTGACACGCTGCTCCAGGTTCTGGTGCGTGGCGGCAATCACCCGCACATTGGTTTTGACAGCGCTGTGGCCACCGACCCGGTAGAAATGGCCGTCTGACAGCACCCGCAACAAACGCGTTTGCAAGTCAAACGGCATATCGCCAATTTCATCCAGAAACAGCGTTCCACCATCAGCTTGCTCAAAACGCCCGCGGCGCATGGTCTGGGCACCGGTGAAGGCACCGCGCTCATGGCCAAATAGCTCGGACTCCAGCAAATCTTTCGGGATGGCTGCGGTGTTGATGGCCACAAACGGCCCGTTGGCACGGGGTGAATGCTTGTGCAGCGCGCGCGCCACCAGTTCTTTGCCCGAGCCAGACTCACCGGTGATCATGACGGTGACATTGCTCTGGCTCAAGCGGCCAATGGCGCGAAACACATCCTGCATGGCGGGCGCCTGGCCGAGCATTTCGGGTGTGTCGGCCATGCCTTCATCGCTGACCTCCTCGCGCTGGCCTTCAAGCATCGCGCGGCGAATCAGTTCCACCGCTTTGGACACGTCAAACGGTTTGGGCAGGTACTCGAACGCACCGCCCTGAAAGGCCGACACGGCACTGTCCAAGTCTGAATAGGCCGTCATGATGATCACGGGCAAGCCAGGGTACTTAGCCTTGACCTTGTCCAGCAATTCCAAGCCGGAGCCGCCCGGCATGCGAATGTCGCTGACCAGCACCTGCGGCCCCTTGTCGTCTTCGCCCAGCGCGGTCAGGACATCACGGGCATTGGTGAAACTGCGGGTCGGCAACTGCTCGCGCAGCAGTGCTTTTTCCAGCACAAAGCGAATCGACTGGTCATCGTCTACGATCCAAATGGGTTTCATCACGTTGTCTCGCCTTCGGTTAAACCCAAATCTGCAGGGTTCCATGCCCACCCTGCAGTGCAACCTGGAAGCCCCTGCGCTCAGGGCAGTGGAATCAGAATCTTGAAGTCAGTACGGCCCGGCTCGCTGTCACACTCGATCAAGCCGTGGTGTTGCTGCACAAAGGTTTGCGCCAGCGTCAACCCCAACCCTGAGCCGCCATCCCGCCCTGATACCAGCGGATAAAAAATGCGGTCTTTGATCGCGTCTGGTACGCCAGGCCCGTTGTCAATCACATGCAATTCCAGTGCCAACCGATAGCGTTGTTTGCCAAAAGTGGTTTGGCGCGCCACCCTGGTGCGAAAAATCAGGCGCGCATCGCCCTGCGCGATGCGTTCAGACAAGGCCTGGGCAGCGTTGTGCGCAATGTTGATCAGGGCCTGAATCAGTTGCTCATGGTCGCCACGAAACTCGGGAATGGAGGTGTCGTAGTCGCGCACCACGGTCAAACCTTTGGGGAACTCGGCCAGAATAAGTGAGCGCACGCGCTCGCACACCTCATGGATATTGACATCCCCCACCACATGCGGACGCCGGTGTGGGGCCAACAAACGGTCTACCAGCGACTGCAGTCGATCGGCCTCATGGATGATGACCTGGGTGTACTCGGTGAGCTCGGGCGAGTCCATTTCAAGCTCAAGCAACTGCGCTGCACCCCGAATGCCGCCCAGCGGGTTCTTGATTTCATGGGCCAGGTTGCGGATGAGTTCCTTGTTGGCCTGCGCCTGCTCGGCCAGCCGCTCCTCGCGGTCTTGCCGCGCCTGCTGCTCCAGCGGCAGCAGTTCAATGATGATTTCATGCGCCTCGGTCAAAGTCACGATCACATGCACAGGCAGGGGCTCGCGCGCTGCCCGCAACAACCAGGCGTCATAACGCAGTGCGGCAAATTCGTTGCTGCCAGCACCTTGCAGCGCGGTCATCAAGTGGGCGGGTTCGGTAAAGCTGTCTGGAAAATGCGAGCCGACGATCGAGCGACGCGAAATGCCCAGCGCGTCTTCCAGCGCCGCGTTGGCAAACAGCACGGCGCCATCACTTTGCACCACGGCCACCAGCGTGGCCAGTAAATCAAAAGACTGGAAACGCTGTGCAGGCGCGCCCGGCGTCTCCGTCCCAAGCAATGGTTTGGATTTCAGAACCACCGCTGGTACAGGGCTAGCGCGCCGCATTGGCAGGCACGCGTCCCAGCTCACGCCTTATACCGGCAATGTCGCTCTCGTTGCGCGCCAGACTGGCTTTGAGTTCGGCCACCCGGTCGAGGTATTTTTGGTAATTGCGAGCCTCATCGCCGCGTTTTTCTGGCTCACCATTGTTGTATTCCTTGAGCAGCTCGGCCTGACGTGCTTCGGCTTTGGTCAGTTCGGATTGCAAGATCAGTCGGGCGTCAGAGTCGCGTGACTTTTGCTCGGATGCATCGACCCGCGCCGTGCCACTAACCGGCGCAGCGCCCGAGCCAGCCACCTTGGACGCCGCCGCCTTGGCTGGGCGCACGCCCTGCACCACAGTGACGTTACCCCCCTCAACCAGTTTGCAGCCCTTGGCCTGCGCCTGCGACACGTTGTTGGTGTACTCGTTGCCACAGCGGTAGATGCGTTCTTGCGCCTGTGCTGAAAAACACAAGGCCCAGACACCCAAAACGGCGAATACAGTTTTTTTCATACGAATGACCAACTCCTCAAACAGCGCGCGGTACAGACCTCACAGTAAGCCACTGCACAAACGCGCCAGCGACCAAGTTTCCCACAATAAAAAAGGACGGCCAAGGCCGTCCTTTTTTTCTACCTTCAGGTTATCAAGGACAACCTGAAGCGCTGCGTTACAGCGAGTAGTACATGTCAAACTCAATTGGGTGAGTTGCCATGCGCAGACGCGTGACCTCGCCCATCTTGAGTTCGATGTAAGCATCGAGCAGGCCGTCGGTGAACACGCCACCCTTGGTCAGGAAGGCGCGGTCTGCGTCGAGGCATTCCAGCGCTTGGTCCAGGCTGTGACACACGGTCGGGATCAATGCGTTTTCTTCGGGTGGCAGATGGTACAAATCTTTGGTGGCTGCTTCGCCAGGGTGGATTTTGTTTTCTACGCCGTCCAGACCCGCCATCATCAAGGCCGAGAAGCCCAGGTAAGGGTTCATCAGTGGATCAGGGAAACGTGCCTCAATGCGGCGACCCTTGGGGTTGGCCACGTAAGGGATACGAATCGAAGCCGAGCGGTTTTTGGCTGAGTAAGCCAATTTGACCGGCGCTTCAAAACCGGGCACCAAGCGCTTGTAGCTGTTGGTGCCGGGGTTGGTGATGGCGTTTAGGGCACGGGCGTGCTTGATGATGCCGCCGATGTAGTACAGGGCGAAGTCGCTCAAACCGGCATAACCGTCGCCAGCAAACAGGTTTTTGCCGTCTTTCCAGATCGACTGGTGCACGTGCATGCCGCTGCCGTTGTCGCCAACGATGGGCTTGGGCATGAAGGTGGCGGTCTTGCCATAGGCATTGGCCACGTTTTGCACCACATATTTCAACACTTGGGTCCAGTCGGCGCGCTCAACCAGCGTGCTGAACTTCGTACCTAATTCGCATTGGCCAGGGGCGGCCACTTCGTGATGGTGCACTTCAACCGGGATGCCCAGGGATTCAAGAATCAAGGACATTTCGGAACGCATGTCTTGGGTGCTGTCCACTGGCGGCACTGGGAAGTAACCACCTTTTGTGGAGGGACGGTGACCACGGTTGCCGCCATCAATTTTCTTGCCGGAGTTCCAGGGCGCTTCATAGTCGTCAATCTTGAAGAAACAGCCGGAGGCATCGGTGTTCCAGCGCACGTCATCAAACAAGAAGAATTCTGGCTCGGGACCGAAGTAGGCGGTGTCACCCATGCCGGACGCCTTCAGGTAAGCCTCTGCACGGTGCGCTACCGAGCGAGGGTCGCGCTCGTAAGCCTTGCCGTCGCTGGGTTCGATCACATCGCAGCTCATGAAGATGGTGGTTTCTTCAAAGAATGGATCGATGTTGGCGGTATTTGGGTCAGGCATGAGTTGCATGTCAGACGCTTCAATGCCTTTCCAGCCGGCAACGGAAGAACCGTCGAACGCGTGACCGGAGATGAACTTGTCTTCATCAAAGTGCGACACAGGCACGGTCACGTGCTGCTCTTTGCCACGGGTATCGGTGAAGCGGAAGTCAACAAACTTGACTTCGTTGTCTTTCACCATCTTCATCACGTCTGCGACGGTCTTAGCCATTGATTACTCCAAAGGAACTGTTGTTGAAAGGGTTTCAGGGGAAAGGAATGCAGTTTTTGTGCCAGACCCGCCGCTTGGGACGCGATCTGTCAAAGCTTATATTTTGCCTTGAGTTTGTAGGCTTTCAAACAGACAAATCATGGCAACGCAGTATTTCACTGACTGTGCGTTGCAGTCAGCTCGTCACATGCACCAATTAAGGGCGTATCAGCATCCAACAAACTTAAAACATCAAGAATGCACCAATTCGGGACCCAACTTGACATTAAATGGTTTCAGGCCCGCCAACAGGGCCGCGTAGGCCGCGGCCACCTGACCTGGCGCGCCTTTGACCCCCAACTCGATATGACGGCCAAACTGTGGGTGATCCACGCTCGGAAGGCTGAACACCTTGACGCCCACATGATCACGCTCAATGGCCTCCATGAGGGGTGTCAGTGTGGCCTCCATGGCACCAAAGACAATCACCGAGCGCTCCAGCCAGGCCTGCGCAGTAAAAAATGAACGGTAATAGGTGTCGAGCACCCACTCAATCATGGGCCAGGCCATCACCGGAAAACCCGGCACGAAGAAAACGCCTCCACCCTCCCCCACTGCGTGCGGGTCGCTGCCCCCCGTGCAGAAGAAGCCTGGAATCTTGTTGTACGGATTGGGGATGATGTGTGCGCCCTCTGGAAACACACCCATGTTCAGGCGGTGCAGGTTGTCAGCCTGATCGGGAACATAGACCTGCCCTTTTTCCAGCGCCATGTCTTTCATACGCTGCTCAATAAATAATTTGGCTTCTTCATTCAAAGTCAGCGCCACGCCCAGCGCGCGCGCAGCACATTGGCGGGTGTGGTCGTCCGGCGTGGCACCGATGCCACCGGTAGAAAACACCACATCGCCGGAGGCAAAGGCGCGCTTCAAGGTGGCGGTGATGCGCTGCGGGTCGTCACCCACGTACTCTGCGTAGTCAAGCGACAAACCACGTGCCTTCAGCAACTCGATGACTTTGGGCAAATGTTTGTCGACCCGTTTGCCCGACAGAATTTCATCGCCAATGATGATCAGGCCAAAACGGGGACGCGAATCAGTTGAGGGAAGGGGTTGCTGTGTTGGGTTCATGGTGAAGCGACGGGGTCGGAGAATCAATGACGACGGATTCAGATGGCACGGGCGCAGCGGCGCGCTCAGCCCGCAGTGCCTGCAAAGCCGCTAGGCAGTAATGTGCAAACCACAATGACGACAAGGCAAACACCAAGGTGTAAATCCAGATCGCAATCGGTACCAGGACAACAAACGCGGCAGCCAACAAGGCGCCAGAGGCCCAGATCAGGCTGGGCGCCGCACCCAGATAGCCGCAAAAAACACCGATACCCAGCAAAGGCAGGCGATGCCTGCGAAATATTTCTGCCCTTTCCTCAGCGCTGGCATGCTCAGCCAACGCGTCAAAGGCCATCACCCGGTAGGTCAGCCAACCCCAGATCAAGGGGGGCAACACCAAAATCAAGGGCGGGATCAGCCACAAAGGCACCGACACCACCAAAGCCACCAGCGCCAACAATGCGGACAACAGCGACCAACCGAGACTTGAAATAAAAGACGCACCGCGCAATCGTGCCAGCGCTGAGAAGCGCCTGTCAGCCACCAAGGCTGTCAAGGCGGGCGTCATCAACAGTGCCACCACCAGCAAAGATGACACCACGATCAACGGGGTCACCGCAAAAATCACAATCAGCGGCGCCAGCACCGACTTCAGATTGCCGCCCCCCATGGATTGCAGCCATGAGGAAATGCCGCTAATCAGCGTGGACGCTTCAAGCCATTGGCGCACGGCATCAAGTGCGTTGTCCCAATAAAGGTAGCCCAGGCCCAATGACACCGTGCCCATCAAGACCAGCGGTAAAAACGACAGCAAAATCACGCGAGGGCGGATGCAATAGGCCACCGCGCGCCAAAAGGAATCAAACAAAAGACTCATGTGGCCAAGCATACCGCAGCGATGCCGCCAGGCAGCAAACCGTCAGGCCCGCCCAAGCAAGCGCATGAACCCCAAGCGCTGTTGCGCCCAAAAGCCGCGACCGTAATCGCGCCCTTGCTCTACTTGATCACGCACACCGGTGGCGTCATAACGCAATTCGAAGTTGGCCGTGCCAAACAGCATGTCCCACCACGGCAGCAGCACGCCAAAGTTATGCCCTCCGAGCGTGTGTTTTCCTTTGGGCTCGTACCCGACGCCAATGCTGTGATGCAAGCGGTGAAAACGTGGACTGATCCACAAGCGTTCGCCTAACTCGCCAAACCAGATGCGTACATTGGCGTGTTGAAAACTCTCACTGAGCTGGGTCAACGCCACAATGGCAACAAATTGACCTGGTGCGATGCCAATGAGCTGTGCCACGACGACAAAAATCACGGCACGAATCACATCATCAAGCAAGTGATTGCGGTTGTCGCTCCACATCGTCACCTGGGTTTGGGCGTGGTGTAAGGCGTGCAACTGCCACCACCAGGTCCAGTGGTGTTCTGCGCGGTGAATCCAGTAGTTCACAAAATCCAGCACAACCAAGTACAGCAGCAAACTCACCCAAGGCAAATCCGTCACGCCAGGCCAGATGCTGTCCAGCTGAAAAGTGTGCCACCCAGCCACGCGCAACAGGCCAAAAAACTGGTCAAACAAGGGGTCAAGGGTAAAAAATAAGGCCAAGCGGAACACACCCAAACGGTGAATCAGGGTGTAGATCACATCCAGGCGCACGGCTGCAGAATCAGTCACCGCTTGAACCGGGCGCCAGCGCTGTAGCGGCCCAATCACCACCAGCAACACCACCAGTTGCAGCAAGCCAACCAACAACCAGCCGGTGGCGTTGTATCCATCTGGCAAAAAATTGCCCAACCCGGCGTGGAACATCAAGGGCTGCAACACGAACTCGAACAAAGTGCCTTGCCATTCAGCAAACAAATCAGCCAGCCATTGCATACTCAATGTCCTTTGGGTTACGGTTTTGGGGTGTTGGCAACGGCTTGCGCGATCGCATCGCGGTAATTCGGGTGTTGGCTCAAGGTGGCAAAGCAAAAACCCCGATCCTTCAAGCCCACGATCAGCGGCTCCAACACGGCTGGTGCCCAGGGGTCTTGGCGCGACCAAATCCCGAGGTGCGCCACCAGGATGTCGCCCGAGCGAATGTCGCGCAAAGCCTTGGCCAGCAATGCCTGGTTGCTGAACGTTTCGCTCGGCAACTCATCGCCCAGAAACCCGGCCGGCGCCCAGCCCACATGGGCAAAACCACACGCCTTGGCAGCTGCCAGCAGCTTGGGCGAGGTTTTACCGCCCGGCGCGCGAAACAGCGGCAGCGCCGGCTTTCCGGTGATGTCTTGCAGACGTTCGCTGGCTTGTTTCAACTGCTGGCAATACTGCGCCGCCGTCCAGGTGAATTCACGCCCGGCCAGCGCACCAGCCGAAGGCCGCACCCGAAACGTAGGGTTCACGCCGGGCAAATCACGGCGCCAGTACACATGGTCATAGGTGTGCGAGGCAAACTCATGCCCCTCAGCGGCCCGCGCCTTCCACCATGAGGCCCAATGCTGGCCCAAGCTGCCGTCACCCACCTTGGTGCGCTCGTTGGCAGCAAAAAAAGTCACGTGCACGGAC
Source organism: Rhodoferax sp. (assembly GCF_028688795.1). Taxonomy (GTDB): domain Bacteria; phylum Pseudomonadota; class Gammaproteobacteria; order Burkholderiales; family Burkholderiaceae_C; genus Rhodoferax. Next base: position 19,895 of record NZ_JAQTXM010000022.1, read on the forward strand.
TGCCGCTTGAGCACCTCGGCAATCAACGGGGCCACGTCCATGTGCCCCGTATCGAACGTCAGGTAAACCTGTTTTTCACAGGCTTTTTGAGCTGTAGCCCCCGAAGAATAAGCGCAAGCAGCTATTACTAAGATAGCATTTGAGAAGCGTACCAATTTACTGACGCGCGGCATGGTCCAGCGTCCAGACGCCATGCGGCGACTTGCCAACATTGACCTGGCGCACCACCGTACGGCTCTGGGTGTCAATCACGGTGAGTTTTTTGGCCCAGCGTGAGGCCACGTAGATAAAACGACCGTCGGGCGACACGTCCATGCAATCCGGGCCGCTGGGGGCCGGGTAGCTCTCCACCACTGTCATGGTTTTGTAGTCGATCTTGCTGATGGTGTTGGCGACCCGGTTGCTGACAAACACATGACGCTTGTCACCGGCTCCGCGAAAAGCGTGTGCGCCCTCGCCGGTTTTGATCAGTTGCACAAACTTGGGGGCGGGGCCGGTCACGTCATAGACCTCTACGCCTTGGCCACCCGTCAGCCCCACCAGCAAAAATTTGTCATCAGGCGTACCAAACACGTCGGCCGGCATCGGCCCGGTGGGACTGCGCCATTTGAGCGCTTGGGTGAACAAGTCGATGGCCACCAGCTCGTCGCTGTCTTGCATGCTGGCGTACACCGTGCGGCTGGTGCTGTCAATCCACACGTGGCTGGGAGTTTTGCTGGTCACGATGCGTTTGGCTAGCACTGGGGTTTGGCCGTCCCAGCGGTAAATGTCCACGTGGTTGAGCCGGTTGGCTACGGTCACAAACCACTTCATGTCAGGCGAAAACCGCAACTGGTACGGGTCCAGAATGCCGGTCACGGTGCGCTGCACCGCAGCGGTTTTGGGGTCGACAAACAACAACGAGTCACCCAGCGCGTTGGCGATGATCAGCGACTTTTCGTCTGGCGTGAGGTACAGGTGATGCGGCTCCTTGCCGGTCGGGATGCGTTTTGTCTCGGTCCAACTCACCGGGTCGATCACACTGACACTGGCATCAAGTGAGTTGAGCACAAACACAGGCGCTACCGCATGCGCTAAGCCAGCCGTGGCGAAGCTGATGAAAAACAACAAAAATGAGAGCAATTGACGCACGTGTGGCCTTGGTAAAAGATGGATAACCGGTTTATTACGGGTTAAAACCCAGCCACGGTGGTGGGTCAAGCCAAACAAAAAAAGGTCGGCCACCCCACAGCAGCAAAAAGCTGCGGCAGTGTAGCTGCCCAACACCACTCAAGCGCCCTGAATCAGCGCCAAATCTCCGGCGTTGAGCCAGCGCCATTGGCCAGGTGCCAAGTCGCCCGGCAAACCCAGCCCGCCAATTTGTGAGCGGTGCAAGGCCTCTACCCGGTTGCTGACCGCTGCCACCATGCGCTTGACCTGGTGGTATTTACCCTCGGTGAGGGTCAGGCGCAAGTGAAACTCACTCACCGCCTCGCAGGCGGCCGCGCGCACCGGTTTGGGGTCGTCATCCAGCACCACGCCTGAGAGCAGTTGGCTCACCTGACGCTCATCCAGTGGGTGTTTGACCGTGACCTCATACACCTTGGGCACGTGGTGGCGCGGCGAGCTCATGCGGTGAATGAACTTGCCGTCGTCGGTCAGCAGCAGCAGTCCGGTGGTGTCCTGGTCAAGCCGACCGACTGCTTGTACCCCTTGGACAGCACCTTTTTGCGGACGCAAACGCAGCGGCGATGGCAACAAGGTGTAGATGCTGGGGTAGGTCGAAGGCTTTTGTGAACATTCGGTAGCCGTGGGCTTGTTCAGCAAAATGTAGGCCTTTTCGGCATACGGCCAGTCCACGCCCTGCACCTGAAAGCGCAAGTCTTCTGCTACAAATTCTGCAGCTGCTTGCGCAAATTTAACGGGGGCTAGATGGCTATTTTGTTCATAAACAGAAACAAAACCCTGCTGAATCAAACCAGCACACACGCGGCGTGTGCCAAAGCCTTGGGAATACAGAATGTCTTGAAGTTGCATGGTGTAAGTATCTACGACCCGTCAGGCCACCAGCAGCCTGGCCGCTTCGCGTGCCGCTACCACACCTTCGTCGGTGGGCACCACCCAGACTTCAATGGCGCTCTCAGGCGCATGAATGGCCATGACCTGATCACCCGTGGCCTGCAAATTAAGCACCGGGTCAATCACTACCCCAAGCCAGGCCAGACGTGTGCCAAGCTCAAGGCGCAAGGCCACGTCGTGCTCGCCAATGCCACCGCTGAAGGCCAGCACATCCAGCCCTTGCAAACAGGCCACCAACGCGCCGCTTTCGCGTTGAACCCGGTAAGTGAACATGTCTACGGCCAATTTGGCACGAACGGAGGTGTCCGCGCGCAGGCGGCGCATGTCAGCCGAGCTGCCCGACACACCGAGCAGGCCACTTTGCTTGTAAAGCAGTTTTTGCAGCCGCGCGTGGTCCCAGCCCTGCTCCAGCAAATACAGCATGACACCGGAATCCAGCGACCCGGGTCGGGTGCCCATCATCAAGCCGTCCAGCGCTGAAAAACCCATGGTGGTCGCACAACTCTGGCCCGCGCGCGCTGCGCACAGACTGGCACCATTGCCCAGGTGCGCCATCAGCACCCTGCCAGTGGCTCGCGTGCTGCGCGCCAACAGCACACCCATCACGTACTGGTAAGACAAGCCATGGAAACCGTATCGACGCAGCCCCTCTTCATAGAGCGCTTCAGGCAAGGCAAAACGGTAGTCCACTTCCGGCAGCGTGGCATGAAAGGCAGTGTCAAAACAAGCCACTTGCGGCACGCCAGGAAACGCCTTGGCAAAGGCCCGTACGCCTTCCAAGTTGTGCGGTTGGTGCAGCGGTGCTAACGAATTGAGCTGCGTCAAATCAACCAACACATCGTCCGTGACCACCACGCTGGCACGGTATTGGGAGCCGCCATGCACTACCCGGTGCGCCACGGCCTGCATGGCGGGCGCACCCGGCAAACCGGTCAACAATTCACGCAAGCTCAGCAGTGCTTGGGCAAACACATGGTCAGCCGCCAGCGACAGTGTTTTGCGATGGGTTTCACCCTGGAATGTCCAGCACATTTCAGGATGGCCACCTGGCTCCAGACCCTCAATGGAGCCACTGAGGATTTGTGCCTGAACTTGCCCTATTGACAAGGGATAAAGAGAAAACTTGAGCGTGGACGAGCCCGCGTTGACAGAAAGAATAGCCATATAGAACCTTTTACCAGATTGGACGAGATTGGTCACGACGCGCGTTGTGCGCCACCAGTAGCGCCAGCAAGGCAGACGCCACACGATTAGAGGGCCCATCAGCCCGGCTGGTCAGGGCAATCGGCACACGGGCGCCCAACACAATGCCTGAGCCGCTGGCACCAGCCAGGTACTCCAGCTGTTTGGCCAGCATGTTGCCGCTTTCCAAATCAGGCACGGCCATGATGTCGGCTTGGCCTGCCACCTCGGACCGAATATTTTTGATTTGCGCGGCATGCGCTGAGATGGCATTGTCAAACGCCAGCGGGCCATCCAGCACCCCTCCGGTGATTTGCCCACGGTCGGCCATTTTGCACAGGGCAGCGGCATCCAGCGTCGAGGGAATATTGGGATTGACGTTTTCTACCGCCGACAAAATCGCCACTTTCGGCACGGCCACACCCATGATGCGGGCGAAGTCGATGGCGTTCTGAATGATGTCGACTTTCTCTTGCAAGGTCGGACGAATGTTCAGCGCGGCGTCGGTGATCAACAAGGGCTTGTGGTACAGCGGCACGTCAAAGCGAAACACGTGTGACATGCGCCGGCCGGTACGCAGTGCTGGTTTGGACAACACGGCGTGAATCAGCTCATCGGTGTGCAGGCTGCCTTTCATCAAAATCTCGACATCCCAACTGGCGGCCAGCTCTGCCGCTTTTTCAGCCGCCGCGTGGCTGTGCGGCTGGTCGATGATTTCAACGCCGGTCAAGTCGATACCGGCCTCAGCCGCCACATGACGAATGCGCACTTCGGGGCCAATCAGCACCGGAATGATCAACCCATAACGCGCCGCGTCCATGGCGCCGCTCAAAGAGCCTTTGTCACATGGGTGCACCACGGCACAGCGCACCGCTTCGAGCTTGTCGCCGAGGGCGAGCAGGTTGTTAAAGCGCGCTTGTGGGTCAAACAACTGAATCCTCGGGGCGGCCACACGGGGCAGGCGCACTTTGGTAACTGGCGCCAGAACTTTAGCCACACCATTCAGCACATGCTCGCCACGCTGGTTGATCACCTGGCAATCAAGTTCCAGGCTGTTGTCGGCGGCATTCTTGGCCGTGACAGTCACCGTGACCGTCAAGGTGTCGCCCACACGCACCGGCTTGACAAAGTGCAGCGCCTGGTCCTGGTAAATGGTGCCCGGGCCAGGGAACTGGGTGCCCAACAGTGCTGAAATCAAGGCGCCGCTCCACATGCCGTGGGCAATCACGCCATGAAACAAAGTGTCATTGGCGTACTCAGAATTCAGGTGGGCTGGGTTGGTGTCCCCCGAGACCGCAGCAAAAGCGGTGATATCTTCAACCGAGAGGGTACGCAAGAGGCGGGCACTTTGCCCTATCTTGATCTCAGGGAAGGTGTAGTTTTCAATCAATTCAGTGTCTAGAGGCGAGTTCATAACAGTCCAGGTTGCTCAAAAAACAATTTACCAAACGTCAAGTGATGTCAAAAAAATCGTTCAGACCCAAGCCATCTGCGCCTGGTTTGAAGCCTTGACGCACCAGTTGTTCTTCAGCCTGTTTCATTCCATCGCGGGTCACGTTCCAACCGTTGTCGGTCAGGCTGGTGACCTCCATCTGGTAGCGCAACAACAACAAGCCGCGCAACTCCTCACGTTGATGCGCCTGTCGCCGCTCTGAGGTCACTCTGACATGCGGCTCGTCAGCACCAGCCCGGCGGCGATCTTCAGCAACTGCCTGGATTTGCGGCTTAGCCATCAACGCATCAACCACTGCCCGCTCGTTCAGGTCGATACACAGCGCCAAGGCCAGCCGTGCGATGCGAGCGTTAAGCGCCTCCATGGAAGCCTGAAACCGTCGCGTCAAGTCATCGTCAATCTGCATAACGTTCCCCTTACATCATTACCAGCGGCATCGCCCAAAAAATATAAACCAACGAGTTCAATCACCATTCTGGTGGCGTGGCTCACTCAATTGGCAAAGGTCAGGTCAGGTGTTTATTTTAGGGTAAACCCTTACCCTAAAAATAGAGACACGTCCCACCGTACCAGGCCTGAAATCCGTATGTCAAACAATCAGATCAAACCACCTGCGTCACTTGTTCGCAAACAACAAAAAACCCGCCGAGGCGGGTTCTTTGTTGTGCTCAAAGAGCTAGGACATGAACCAATTATTTGGCGCGTGTACCAACCACTTCGATCTCAACGCGGCGGTTCTTGGAACGGCCTTCTGCGGTCTTGTTGTCAGCAACGGGTTGCTTTTCGCCCTTGCCTTCGGTGTAAACGCGGTTCTTTTCAATGCCCTTGGACACCAAATAAGCCTTGACGGCTTCAGAACGACGTACCGACAACTTCTGGTTGTAAGCATCTGAACCAACAGCATCGGTGTGACCGACAGCAATGATCACTTCCAGGTTGATGCCCTTGACTTTACCAACCAAGTCGTCAAGCTTGGCTTTGCCTTCTGGCTTGAGCACAGACTTGTCAAAGTCAAAGAATGCATCAGCAGCGTAGGTCACCTTGGCGGCAGCCACAGGTGCTGGCGCTGGTGCTGGAGCAGGTGCAGCAACCGGTGCTGGTGCAGCAGCAGGTGCTGGTGCAGCAGCGGCAACAGGCAAAGGCGCCAGAATGGAACCATCGCAACCTGGGTAGGCTGTCGCAGGTGTCCAAAAAGCATTGCGCCAGCACAGTTCGTTAGAACCGTTCATGACGGGCTTGCCGTCAGCTGAGCGCCATTGGTTTTCACCGGTAGCGTACTTGAAATCATCAGCCGTTGGGCTCACGAGTGGCTTGGCGGGAAATGCTTGGACGTTTTGAGCGATCGAAGCCATGGGCAAAGACAAAGCAGCTGCAGCAAACAGCATTGCCACGTTATTTAATTTCTTCATGGTTCTCCTTAGGGGAAAAAACCGCAGCAACGCTGCGTCGGTAAATCGGACGCCCAAGGTGCCTATCACATCGAGCGTTGGTTTTATTGTGCCACAGACCGATTCTTTTAAAGGACTGACCAAGCCGCGGCCAGACCATTCATCTTGTAAGTGTGAACATTTACCCAAAGCCGTTGCAAAGCAGCCACAAAGCGGCAGCTTAAAATCGCCAGCTAACTTAGATCTTGCTTAATCCCAAGTCACACCCATGACCCAGTTCGCCAAAGAAACCTTGCCCACCAGCCTTGCGGATGAAATGCGCCGCAGCTACCTCGATTACGCCATGAGCGTGATCGTGGGGCGGGCCCTGCCGGATGCTCGCGACGGCTTGAAACCCGTCCATCGGCGCGTGCTTTTTGCCATGCACGAGCTCAATAACGACTGGAACAAGGCTTACAAGAAGTCGGCACGTATCGTCGGCGATGTGATTGGTAAGTATCACCCGCACGGCGACAGCGCGGTATATGAAACCATCGTTCGCATGGCGCAGGACTTTTCTTTGCGCCACATGCTGGTGGACGGCCAGGGAAATTTCGGCTCCGTGGACGGCGACAACGCGGCGGCCATGCGTTACACCGAAATCCGCATGTCCAAAATTGCCCATGAATTGCTGGCTGATCTGGACAAGGAAACGGTCGACTTCGGCCCCAACTACGACGGTAGCGAGCACGAACCGCTGGTCATGCCAGCCCGTTTTCCCAACTTGTTGGTGAACGGCTCCTCTGGCATCGCCGTGGGCATGGCTACCAACATTCCGCCACACAACCTGAATGAAGTGATTGACGCCTGCCTGCACCTGCTACGCAACCCACAGGCCTCCATCGACGAGCTGATGGAAATCATCCCGGCGCCCGATTTCCCTACGGCCGGCATCATCTACGGCATCAATGGCGTCAAGGACGGCTACCGCACTGGGCGCGGACGTGTCGTGATGCGCGCCAAATGCCACTTTGAAGACATCGACAAAGGCCAGCGGCAAGCCATCATCGTGGATGAACTGCCCTACCAGTGCAACAAAAAGACCTTGCAAGAACGCATGGCAGAGTTGGTTCACGAGAAAAAAATCGAAGGCATCAGCCACATTCAGGACGAATCCGACAAATCCGGCATGCGCTTGGTGATTGAACTCAAGCGTGGCGAAGTGCCAGAAGTGGTGCTGAACAACCTGTACAAGCAGACCCAGCTGCAGGACACCTTTGGCATGAACATGGTGGCCCTGATCAATGGGCAGCCCAAGCTGTGCAATCTGAAAGACCTGCTTGAGGTGTTCTTGGAGCACCGCCGCGAAGTGGTCACGCGTCGCACCGTATTTAACCTGCGCAAAGCCCGCGAACGTGGTCACGTGCTTGAAGGCCTGGCCGTGGCGCTGGCCAATATTGACGATTTCATCCGCATCATCCGCGAATCACCCACACCACCGGTCGCCAAATCCGAGTTGATGAGCCGCCCATGGGACAGCAAACTGGTGCGCGAGATGCTCACCCGCACTCGCGCCGATGGCGGTGTGGTCAATGCTGACGACTACCGCCCCGATGGCCTTGAGCTGCAATACGGCATGGGCAAAGATGGCCTGTACCGCTTGTCTGAGACACAAGCACAAGAAATTTTGCAGATGCGACTGCAACGCCTGACCGGTCTGGAGCAAGACAAGATCGTGGCGGAATACAAAGAAGTCATGGGCGAGATTGACGACTTTCTGGACATTCTGGCCAAGCCAGAGCGCGTGTCGATCATCATCAGCGAAGAACTGACCGCCATCAAGACCGAGTTTGGCCAGACCAAGGTTGGTGCGCGTCGCAGCTTGGTGGAGTATTCATCCTTTGACCTGTCCACCGAAGATCTGATCACGCCCACCGACATGGTGGTGACCTTGAGCCACAGTGGTTACATCAAGAGCCAGCCACTCTCCGAATACCGTGCGCAAAAGCGCGGCGGTCGCGGCAAACAGGCCACGGCCACCAAAGAAGACGACTGGATCGACCAGCTTTTCATTGCCAACACGCACGACTACATCCTGTGCTTCAGCAACCGCGGCCGCATGTACTGGCTCAAGGTCTGGGAAGTGCCGCAAGGCTCACGCGGTTCGCGCGGTCGCCCCATCGTCAACATGTTCCCCTTGCAAGAGGGCGAAAAAGTCACCGTGGTGCTGCCGCTCACGGGTGAAAAACGCAGCTTCCCGGCGGACCAGTATGTGTTCATGGGCACCAGCATGGGCACGGTCAAAAAGACTGCTCTGAATGAATTCAGTAACCCGCGCAAGGCCGGCATCATTGCCGTTGACCTGGACGACGGCGACTTCCTGATTGGCGCGGCGCTGACCGATGGCCAGCATGATGTGATGTTATTCAGCGATGGTGGTAAAGCCGTGCGTTTTGATGAGAACGACGTGCGCCCCATGGGCCGCCAGGCACGCGGTGTGCGCGGCATGATGCTTGACGATGGTCAAAGCGTAATAGCCATGCTGGTGGCCGAAGACGAGACACAAAGTGTGCTCACGGCCACCCAAAACGGTTACGGCAAACGCACCAGCATCGCTGAGTACACGCGCCATGGCCGTGGCACCAAGGGCATGATCGCCATTCAGCAGTCTGAGCGCAACGGCAAAGTGGTAGCGGCCACCCTGGTGCACGCTGATGACGAAATCATGCTAATCACCGACCGCGGCGTCTTGGTACGCACCCGGGTCAGTGAAATTCGCGAACTGGGACGCGCCACTCAAGGCGTGACGCTGATCAGCCTAGACGATGGCTCAAAATTGAGCGGTTTGCAGCGTCTGGTGGAAAACGACGCCATTCCGGCCATCACCGATGCCACCGAGGGCGAGGATGCCACGGATACGCCCACTGACACAGATTCAGCCCCCGATGGTGCCGCCGAATAATTGCTATATTTAATATAGCTGCTTGTGCTTTATATGCAAGGGCTAGAGCCTGATTTCTTATAAATTATCATAACCATGCGACCTTATAATTTTTCTGCCGGCCCGGCTGTGATGCCCGACGAGGTGCTGCGCCAAGCCGCTGCCGACATGCTCGATTGGCATGGCAGTGGCATGGGCGTGATGGAAATGAGCCACCGCGGCAAAGAGTTTGGCCAGATTTATGCAGAAGCCCAGGCTGACCTGCGTGAACTGCTGGCCGTGCCTGCGAACTTCCAATTGCTGTTCATGCAGGGCGGCGGTCTGGCTGAAAACGCCATCGTGCCGCTGAACCTTTCCCGCGGCGAAACCGCCGACTTTGTCGTTACCGGCAGTTGGAGTCAAAAATCCTACGCTGAAGCCGCCAAATACTGCTCCGCGCACCTTGCTGCCAGCACCAAGGCCGATGGCCACACCACCCTCATCGATCCTGCTAGTTGGCAACTCAGCCGCAAGCCTGCCTACGTGCACATTTGCTCTAACGAAACCATCAATGGCGTCGAGTATCAGGAATTGCCTGACCTGAAAGCCCTGGGCTGCGATGCCCCACTGGTGATTGATTTTTCGTCCCACGTGGCCTCGCGCCCGGTGGACTGGTCCCGCGTGGGCCTGGCCTTTGGCGGCGCGCAAAAAAACCTCGGACCTGCCGGCCTGACCTTGGTGGCCGTGCGTGACGACCTGCTGGACCTTGCCCTGGCCATTTGCCCCAGCGCCTTTAATTACAAGACCGTGGCCGACAACCAGTCGATGTACAACACGCCGCCAACGTATTCCATTTACATCGCAGGGCTGGTGTTCAAGTGGCTCAAGGCGCAAGGCGGCATTGCGGCGGTCGAGGCGCGCAACATCGCCAAGGCGAGCTTGCTTTACCAGGCCATCGACAGTTCTTCCCTGTATGTCAACCGGGTGGCCAAAAACTGCCGTTCACGCATGAATGTGCCGTTTTACCTGCGTGATGAGGGCCTCAACGAGGCTTTCCTGGCGGGTGCCCGCGAACACAATCTACTGCAACTCAAGGGCCACAAGTCGGTAGGTGGCATGCGAGCCAGCATTTACAACGCCATGTCGCTTGATGGCGTGCAAGCGCTGGTCACTTACATGCGCGACTTTGAAGTGCAACGTGGCTAATGGCATGAGTTGCCACACCTCGCTCGCATTGACGATTACTCTTTCACGTTAACTTGCCATGGCCAAAACCCTTGCTGAGCTGCGCGTCGCCATCGACGCGCTTGATCTGGACCTGCTGACCTTGCTCAACCAGCGTGCCAATCTGGCCCACGAGGTGGGCGAGATCAAGCGCATTGACGGCTCGGCCGTGTTTCGCCCGGACCGCGAAACCCAGGTGATTGCCAACCTGCAGTCACACAACGGCGGCCCCCTTAAAGACCAGAGTTTGAGCTTGATCTGGCGTGAAATCATGTCAGCCTGTCGCGCCCTTGAAGCGCCACAGCGGGTGGCCTACTTAGGGCCTGCGGGCACTTTCAGCGAGCAGGCGGCCATCCAGTTCTTTGGCGGCAGCATGTCCCGCGTGTTGTGCGTCAGCATTGATGAGGTGTTTCGCGCCACCGCCGCGGGCAGTGCCGAATTTGGCGTGGTGCCGATTGAAAATTCGTCGGAGGGCGTGATTTCACGCTCGCTGGATTTGCTGCTCAACTCGCCGCTGCACATCATCGGTGAAACCAGTTTTCTGGTGCGGCACAACCTGCTGCGCCTGGAGCCATCGCTGCACGACATCGAAGCGGTCTATGCCCACCCGCAAGCCCTGGCGCAGTGCCAAGACTGGCTTACCACGCACCTGCCGAACGCCGAACGACGGGCTGCGGCCAGCAATGCTGAAGGCGCAAGGCTTGCCGCCACCAATCCGGCCTGGGCCGCCATAGCCAGCGAGAAAGCTGGCAGCGAGTTCGGCCTGCACATTGCCTCCTACGCGATTCAGGACGACGCCTTCAACCGCACCCGCTTTGCCGTCATTTGCCTGCCGCAAACACTAGCCGCGCCGCAAGCCACTGGCAACGATTGCGTCAGCCTGATTGTGTCGGTGACGAACCGGCCGGGTGCCGTTCATGACCTGCTGGTGCCACTCAAGAAACACGGCGTGTCCATGACCCGCTTTGAGTCACGCCCGGCGCGCTCCGGCCAGTGGGAATACTATTTTTACATCGACCTGGCGGGACATCCGTCACAACCCAACGTGCAGGCGGCGCTGGAAGAATTGCGCAGTTTGTGCGCGTTTTACAAAGTGCTTGGCACCTACCCGGTAGCTGAATGATGTTTGAGCAACTCGGGCTGATTGGCTGCGGCCTGATGGGTGGTTCTTTCGCCCTGGCGATGAAACGCGCCGGGCTGGTCAAACGGGTTGTGGGCTACAGCAAATCACCGTCAACCACCGAGCGCGCCCGGGCCATGGGCGTGATTGATGTGGAGGCGCCGTCGGCACTGCTGGCAGTCTCGGGTGCCGACATCGTGCTGATCGCGGTGCCGGTGGCATCCACCGAGGCCACGCTGAAATCCATCAAACACATGGTCACGCCGCAAATGCTGATCATGGACGTAGGCTCGACCAAGGGCGATGTGACTGAGGCCGGGCGGCGCGCATTGCGCGAACAAATCGGCTCGTTCGTGCCAGCCCACCCGATTGCTGGCAAAGAACGCGCCGGTGTCGAGCATGCCGATGCCGACCTCTACAACGGGTGCCATGTCATCCTGACGCCAAATGAGCGCACGCTCACCGCGCAACTCAAACAGGCACAAGCCGTCTGGACGGCGCTGGGCTGCAAGGTGCTGCAAATGTCGCCCGAATCGCACGATGCCACCTTTGCCGCAGTCAGCCATCTGCCGCACCTGTTGGCATTTGCCTTGATGAATTCAGTCGTCACACAACCGCAGGGAGCAGAATTTCTATCCTTGGCCGGGCCAGGTTTTCGGGACTTCACCCGCATTGCCGCCAGCGACCCGAATGTCTGGCGCGACATCTTGCTAGCCAACCGCCAGGAGTTACTGACGCAAAGCGAGCTATTTCGCGCCCAATTACAAGCCTTTGAAACCTTGATGGCGAGCGGCGACGCGCGAGCCATCGAGACCATGATTGAACAAGCCAGCACGGCACGTGCCCAGTGGCAAATGACACAACTCCCCAAACCATGCTGACCACCGCGTTCATTGACCTGCCGCCCCTGCAATCAGCCGGTGGCACCATCACTTTGCCAGGCTCCAAGAGCATCTCAAACCGTGTGCTGTTGCTGGCGGCCTTGTGCCAGGGCCGCACCACCTTGCACGATGTGCTGGACTCTGACGACACGCGGGTCATGCTGACCGCCCTGCGCGCTTTAGGCTGCAACATCGAGCAGTCCGGCAACAGCGTGACCATTGACGGTTTTGGCGGACAGCCCAAACAAAAAGAAGCCAAGCTGTTCATGGGCAACGCCGGCACCGCCATTCGGCCCCTGACGGCGGCACTGGCCCTGATGGGCGGCAGCTATGAGCTCAGTGGCATCCCGCGCATGCACGAGCGCCCGATTGGTGACTTGGTAGACGCCCTGCGCCAACTCGGTTGCCAGATTGACTACACCGGACAAGACGGCTACCCCCCGCTGCACATTGGTACGCCACAGGTGGCGATCAACGCCCCAATCAGGGTTCGCGGCGATGTCTCAAGCCAGTTCCTGACCGCCTTGCTGATGACCTTGCCACTGGTGGCCAAACAGGACATCGTGATTGACGTGGTGGGTGAATTGATTTCGCGACCCTACATTGAGATCACCCTGAACCTGCTGGCACGCTTTGGCATTCAGGTGAAGCGAGAGGGATGGCAACGCTTCACCATCCCGATGGGTAGCAACTACCAGTCACCAGGCACTTTGCATGTTGAGGCCGACGCCTCTTCCGCTAGCTATTTCATAGCTCTTGGCGCAATAGCAACGGGGGCTACAGACCAAAAAAGCATAAAGATTTTGGGTTTGGGTGCCGACTCGATCCAAGGTGACATTCGTTTCATGGAAGCCGCAACAGCCATGGGGGCACACATCACGAGTGGCGCCAACTGGTTGGAGGTGTCAAAAGGCAGCTGGCCGCTCAAAGCCATTGACCTGGACTGCAACCACATCCCCGATGCGGCCATGACACTGGCTGTGATGGCCCTGTATGCCCAAGGCACCACCACGTTGCGCAACATCGCCAGTTGGCGCGTCAAGGAGACCGACCGGATTGCCGCCATGGCCTGTGAATTGCGCAAACTGGGCGCCACGGTAATCGAAGGCGCAGACTTCATTCAAATCACACCACCCGCCAGCGTCCAAAATTGGTGCGCCGCCAGCATCCACACCTATGACGACCACCGCATGGCCATGTGTTTTTCGCTGGCAGCCTTTAACCCAGCAGGCTTACCGGTGCGCATTGAAGACCCAAAATGCGTTGCCAAGACCTACCCAGACTACTTTGAAGCCCTGTTTTCCTTGGTGAAAACCGAACGACAGCACATTCCTGTGATCTGTGTCGACGGCCCCACGGCCTCTGGCAAGGGAACCTTGGCCGCGCAGTTAGCTAGCCAACTAGGCTACCACCTGCTTGACTCTGGGGCACTTTACCGCATCACCGCATTGGCGGCCACACAAGCCCAGCTGCCGCTGGATGCCGACAACGAGGACGCGATTGCCGCCTTGGCTGGGCAATTGCAGATTGAATTCAGGGACGATAAAGTGCGCCTCGGCGGCCTGGATGTAACCGAGACCATCCGCACCGAAGCCATGGGCATGAACGCCTCCAAAGTATCCGCCCTGCCCAAGGTGCGGGCGGCGTTGATTGGCCTGCAGCACAGCTTTCGGCGTGTACCGGGCTTGGTGGCTGACGGCCGTGACATGGGCAGCGTGATCTTTCCCGACGCTCAGCTGAAGGTATTTTTGACCGCCAGCGCCGCGCATCGGGCGCAAAGGCGCTTCAGTCAGTTGATTTCAAAAGGAAATGCAACTACACTCGACAGTCTTCGCGCGGATCTGGAAGCACGCGACGCCCGGGACATGTCCCGAAGCGTGGCACCTCTCAAACCCGCAGCTGACGCCAAGCTCCTGGACAATTCGGATCTATCAATTGAAAAATCGGTAGATCTTGTTTTAACCTGGTGGCAAGGCAAACAGCCCTTTTGACAATTCGTTTTGAAGAGTCTCAAGGGCTAAACCGCAAGGGCTGACTCCTTTGCACCCGGCCCTCATCTGCCTTCTCGCGCTGCTCAAGCGCACCGCAAATGAGGTTCAAAAAAATCGTAACCCCACGGGTCAAACCGTGAAATAACCTGCGCTTAACACCGCATCAAAACATGTCCGAATCTTTTGCCGCCCTATTTGAAGAGTCCTTGACACGCACAGAAATGCGTCCCGGTGAAGTGATCACTGCTGAAGTGGTCCGTATCGAACACAGCTTTGTGGTCGTCAACGCTGGCCTCAAGTCTGAAGCCTACGTGCCACTGGAAGAGTTCAAGAACGATCAGGGCGAAACCGAAGTGCAAGTGGGCGACTTCGTGTCGGTGGCCATTGGCTCTATCGAAAACGGCTACGGCGACACCATTCTGAGCCGTGACACCGCCAAGCGTCTGGCTTCCTGGATGGCCCTTGAAAAGGCCCTGGAAACTGGCGAATTTGTCACTGGTCAAACCAGCGGCAAGGTCAAGGGCGGCCTGACCGTGTTGGTCAACGGCATCCGCGCCTTCTTGCCAGGTTCACTGGTTGACACCCGTCCGACCAAAGACCTGTCACCGTACGAAAACAAGACCCTTGAATTCAAGGTCATTAAGCTCGACCGCAAGCGCAACAACGTCGTGTTGTCTCGCCGTGCTGTTGTTGAGGCATCCATGGGCGAAGAGCGCAGCAAGCTGATGAACACGCTGAAAGAAGGCGCGATTGTTCAGGGCGTGGTCAAGAACATCACCGAATACGGCGCATTTGTGGACCTGGGCGGTATCGACGGCCTGCTGCACATCACCGACATGGCTTGGCGTCGTGTCCGTCACCCATCTGAAGTGGTGACTGCTGGCCAGGAAATCACTGCCAAGATCCTGAAATTTGACACCGAGAAAAACCGCGTGTCTCTGGGTCTGAAGCAAATGGGTGATGACCCTTGGATGGGCGTGAACCGCCGTTACCCCCAAGGTACACGCATGTTTGGAAAGATCACCAACATCGCCGACTACGGCGCATTTGTGGAACTGGAACCCGGCATCGAAGGTTTGGTCCACGTGTCTGAAATGGACTGGACCAACAAGAACGTGGCACCCGCCAAGATCGTTGCCCTGGGTGACGAAGTCGAAGTCATGGTTCTGGAAATCGACGAAGACAAACGCCGCATCTCCTTGGGCATGAAGCAATGCAAGGCCAACCCATGGCAAGAATTTGCTCAAAACACCAAGCGCGGCGACCGCGTTAAGGGCCCGATCAAATCCATCACCGACTTCGGCGTGTTCGTCGGCTTGGCTGCTGGCATTGATGGCCTGGTGCACTTGTCTGACTTGTCCTGGAACGAACCCGGCGAAGCCGCTGTGCGCGAGTACAAAAAGGGCCAGGAAGTTGAAGCGCTGGTGCTGGCTGTGGACGTGGACCGCGAACGCATCTCCCTGGGTATCAAGCAGTTGGATTCCGACCCGTTCACCACCTTTGCCACCATCAATGACAAGGGTCAAGTGGTTACCGGCAAGGTCAAGACCGTGGATGCTAAGGGCGCTGAAATCGACCTCGGCGACGACATCATCGGCTACCTGCGCGCCAGCGAAATCTCCCGTGACCGCGTGGAAGATGCCCGCAACGTGCTCAAGGAAGGTGACGAAGTTACTGCCGTGGTTGTCAATGTAGATCGCAAGACCCGCAACATCCAGTTGTCCATCAAGGCCAAGGACGCCGCTGATCAGAACGAAGCCATGGCATCGCTCACGCAGCAATCGTCTCGCGAAAATGCTGGCACCACCAGCCTGGGCGCTTTGTTGCGCGCCAAGCTCGACAACAACAACTAATTTATTGTTGTCAGCCTGAACAAACGACCGGTTGCCCTGTGCACCGGTCGTTTTTTTCTTAAGTTTTTGATCCGAAAAAATAATGACTCGCTCAGACCTCGTTGAAGAACTTGCCGCACGGTTTGCACAACTGACGCAACGGGATGCCGAGTTTGCTGTCAAGGCGATTCTGGATGCGATGAACGACGCCTTGGTACGTGGCCACCGCATTGAAATTCGTGGGTTTGGCAGTTTTTCTGTCAACCACCGCCAACCGCGCATGGGCCGCAATCCGCGCAGCGGCGAGAGCGTGGCCATCCCCGAAAAACGGGTGCCGCATTTCAAGCCTGGCAAGGCATTGCGCCAAGCCGTTGACCTACGCACGGATGAGTTGGAACAATCTGCCAAGCCGTAGTTTGACAATCAATAGACCAGCAGATGCCCAGCGGTAAAATCGCAAGGCCACTGGGGAATACAAATGAAACACATACTGTGGTTGCTTAAGTCGGTACTTAAAGCAGCCATTTTTTTTACCCTGTTTGCCTTCGCGCTGAACAACCAGCAAGACACCACTGTGCACTTTTTCTTTGGCAACCAATGGCGTGCGCCACAGGTGCTGGTCGTGCTGAGCGCATTCGCCGTCGGTGTGGCGGTGGGCGTGTTTGGTATGTTGCCTCGATGGTTGCGCCAGCGTGCGCCGGCACGCCCTGCCGAAACGGCAAGCCAAGACACCAATGCGTCACCCGCTCCTCAAACTGGTGCACCCAGTTACGCCGATGGAATTTAGCCTGAGCTGGATCTTGCTGGGGCTGCCACTGGTGTTCATTCTGGGATGGGGGGCCTCGCGATTCGATCTGCGGCAAATTCGCCTGGAAAACCATCAGGCGCCTAAAGCGTATTTCAAAGGACTGAATTTTTTGCTCAACGAGCAGCAAGACCAGGCCATTGATGCCTTCATTGAGGCGGTACAAAACGACCCTGACACCTCGGAACTGCACTTTGCCTTGGGCAACTTGTTTCGTCGCCGTGGCGAGTACGAGCGGGCCGTGCGTGTGCACCAACACCTGTTATCGCGCGGTGACATCAGCCAGGCCGATCGGCAACGTGCCCAACACGCGTTGGCACTGGACTACCTCAAAGCGGGTTTGCTGGACCGGGCCGAAGAAGCCTTGCTCAAACTTGAGGGTACGCCCTTTGAAGCCCAGGCACGACTGGCCTTGCTCGCCAACTATGAGCGCAGCCGTGACTGGGCACTGGCCGCGCAGGTTGCAGAAAAATTGGAACGTGCCGGGCAAGGCAACTTCAGCCCCAGGTTAGCCCACTACCTGTGCGAACAGGCAGCCACCCTTGCCACTCAAGGCGACTTGGACGCCGCCACACAATTGCTACGGCAAGCCATCGTAATGGCACCCGAGGCCGCCCGTGCGCAAATGGACCTGGCCCACTTGCTGGACAAGAAAGGCGATGCCGACAAGGCATGGCAAACCCTGTTGGACGCTTTGGGCGCCTCACCTTCTGCCATTCCCTTGATTGCGCAGCCCCTGGCTGACCTGGCGCTACGCACCGGACACGTCGAAGAAACCTGCGCGCAACTGCAAGCGCTGTACGCCAGCAACCCGTCGCTGGACGTGCTGGATGCCATCGTGACGCTTTCCAGCGCAAATGCCAGCACCAGCGCCCGAGACTGGTACGCCCGCCATCTGGAGAAAGAGCCTTCGCTGGTGGCAGCCACCAAATGGATTGCCGGCGAAAAGCTGGAGCATGAGCAGTTTCACCCCCAAGTGCAGCGAGCCCTGGACCACGCCACCAAACCCCTGCTGCGTTACCGCTGTGCCGCCTGCGGCTTTGAAGCCGTGCAACATTTTTGGCAATGTCCCGGCTGTCAAGCCTGGGACAGCTACCCAGCCCGACGAGTGGAAGAGTTATGAACATTTCAAAAGAGCGCTTGAACCAGGCCCGCGTACTGGTGGTAGGCGATGTGATGTTAGACCGCTACTGGTACGGCGCGGTCGACCGCATCAGCCCGGAAGCCCCGGTACCCGTGGTGCGCGTCACCCGTGAAGAAGAACGCAACGGCGGTGCCGCCAACGTCGCCTACAACGTGGTCACCCTGGGTGCGCAGGCCTCGCTGCTGACCGTGGTCGGTGATGACGAGGCCAGCCACAAGCTCGAAGCCTTGATGCTTAACACCGGCGTCCAAACCTATTTTGGCCGTGATGCACAGCTTAAAACTACCGTCAAACTGCGTGTGATTGGCCGCCAGCAACAGTTGTTGCGCTTGGATTTCGAAAACACACCGCAAACCGAGGTGCTGGCTTCACAAACGGCCACCTTCGCCGAGCTCTTGCCCAGCCACCACGCGGTGCTGTTTTCCGACTACGGCAAAGGCGGCTTGGCGCATGTGAGCGACATGATTACGCGTGCTCAGACCACGGGCACACCAATCTTGATCGACCCCAAGGGGTCCGACTATTCACGCTACCAGGGCGCCACGGTCATCACACCCAATCGCACAGAGTTGCAGCAAGTCATTGGCGGCTGGCGCGATGAGCCTGACCTGTCAAGCAAAGTTCAAAACCTGCGCGACAACCTGGGCTTGCAAGCTGTGCTGCTGACCCGCAGCGAAGAAGGCATGACGCTGTTTGACGCACAAGGCCAGTTGCATGTGAGTGCGCAAGCCCGCGAGGTGTTTGACGTGACCGGCGCTGGCGACACCGTGATCGCCACCATGGCCGCTTTGGTGGCTGCGGGTGCTTCCATGCGTGAGGCCCTGCCGCTGGCCAACCGGGCGGGTGGCCTGGTGGTGGGAAAATTTGGCACTGCAACCGTTTCTTTTGAGGAGTTATTTACATGACACGCATCGTCGTCACCGGCGCTGCCGGCTTTATTGGTTCTAACCTCATCAAAGGCCTTAATGCACGCGGCCTGACCGACATCATCGCGGTGGATGACCTCACCCAGGGCGACAAGTTTCTCAACTTGGCTGACCTGCAAATTGCCGACTATGTCGATGCCGATGTGTTTTACGACGCCTACACCGATGGGGCCTACGGTCAGGTCGAGGCCGTTTTTCATGAAGGTGCGTGCAGCGACACCATGGAAATGAACGGCAAATACATGATGCAAAACAACTTTGCCACCTCGGTTCAGTTGTATCAAACCTGCCAGAAGCGCGGTGCGCGCCTGCTCTACGCGTCCAGCGCGGCCACCTATGGCGGCTCTGATACTTTCCGCGAAGACCCCGCGTTTGAGCACCCGCTCAACGTCTACGGCTACTCCAAGCTGCTGTTTGACCAGCGCATGCGCCGCGAATGTGGCAACGAGTTTCAGCGAGCCTTTGCCGGCAAAACCATGCAGGTGGTGGGTTTCAGATACTTTAACGTCTATGGCCCACGTGAGCAGCACAAGGGCCGCATGGCCAGTGTGGCGTTTCACCAGTTCAACCAGTTCAGGGCCGAGGGCAAGGTCAAGCTGTTTGGCGAATACGGTGGCTATGCCCCAGGCGCCCAAATGCGCGACTTTGTCTTTATTGACGACGTGGTGGCGGTCAACCTGTGGTTTTTTGACCACCCCGGAATTTCCGGCATTTTCAACCTCGGCAGTGGCCGCGCCCAGCCTTTCAATGACGTGGCCAGTTCGGTGGTCAATGCCATGCGCCAGATCAGCGGACAGAGCGCTTTGACACTTGAAGAGTTAAGCGCTCAAGGACTGCTTGAGTATGTGCCCTTCCCCGACGCCTTGCGCGGCAAGTACCAGTGTTATACCCAAGCCGATTTGACGGCCCTGCGTGCCACCGGTTGCAAACACGCCTTTGCGGACGTACAAACGGGCGTGGCCAGCTATATCGCGTCGTTGATGCAACAGGCCTGAGTCCGCTTTGGGTGACAAAGTTGTCTGTTTTTCACCCCCTTGTCAACCTGCTGCGCCTTACACTCGTTAAGTTGCTGGCAGATGCACAAGCATTCGGCCACACACAACCCCTTATCTTTCAAACCCCCTGGAGTTCATTCATGTTGAAGAAAATTTTGGCCATCGTGGCCATGCTGTATGCCGCTGCTTGTTTTGCCGCCGTGGATGTCAACAAGGCAAGCGCCGCTGAGCTCGACAGCATCAAAGGCATTGGCCCCGGCATTTCCACCAAGATTCTTGATGAACGCAAAAAGGGTACTTTCAAGGACTGGAACGATCTGGTTGAACGCGTCAAAGGCGTGGGCGAAGGCAACGCCGCCAAGTTTTCAGCGGAAGGCATGACCATTAATGGCGAAGCCTTCAAGGGTGTGGCGCCAGCCGCCAAGAAGGCCGACGCAAAAGTAGTTAAAGCTGAAGCCGACAAAAAGGCCAAGGAAGAAAAAGCCGCTGCCAAGGCGCCAGCAAAAGCTGAGGCAGCCAAACCAGCCGCCAGCGCCGCCAAAAAATAAGCCACACGTTGAGTGACTTAAAGGCCCGCTTCGGCGGGCTTTTTCATGTGCGCCCGACCCACCTCAGTATGATGCGGTCCTTATGATGTCTGTCCTTGCCATTTGTCTCGGTGCCTGTGTCGGAGCGCTGGCGCGCTGGGGTTTGGGCTTGTGGCTCAACCCAGGCGCGGTGATTCCGCTGGGCACCCTCGCCGCCAACTTGGTTGGTGGCTATTTGGTTGGTATTGCGGTGGCCATTTTTCAGGCCATGCCACATTTGGATCCGGCCTGGCGACTGGCCATCATCACCGGCTTCTTGGGTGCCCTCACCACGTTTTCAAGCTTTTCAGCAGAGGTGGTGGGGCTGTTGGGGCAACAGCGGTACCTGCTGGCTTTTGGCACCGCTGCCGCGCACTTGTTTGGCTCTCTGCTACTGACCGTGGCAGGCATCAAGACTGCTACTTATTTTATAGCTTATAACACTTGATTAACAAGGGATACAGGCTGGATTACTATAAATTTAACCGCCGCCACGCTGCATGTACAAATCAAAACGCGTCATGAACGCGTGACGCGCAAGGTCTTCAACGCCAGCAAAGCGAAAGCTCACCAGCAAGCGCGGCAGGCTCACCAGACCAATCACCCGTGGCTCACCCACCTGCCATTTCAGGCCCAATGCACCGTCGCCAAGGCGCACACCGGCTGTGCCTGGTTGCAGTTTCCAGTGCAGGTCTCCCACGGCTGCGGGCAGCCAACGCAACCAATCTGCCTCGGTGCAGGACATATCGCGCTCGAACCGTTCCGGATAAAAAGACTGCATATTTGATAGCTACTAACGCATATTTTACTTGGTATAGAGGCCAATTTGATATATAAAATCAGCCGCCAGCAATGGGCGGCCAAATGGCCAGCACGTCGCCTTCAGCCAGTGTCCGGGTCACACGCTGGTCTGGGGCCACGTAGGTGCCATTGACCAGCACCAGGTGCACCAATTTTTCAGGCAAACGGTGCTGCGCCACCAGTTGCCCAATGCTTGTGTCTGGCGCAATGTCAAGCTCC
Source organism: Rhodoferax sp. (assembly GCF_028688795.1). GTDB lineage: Bacteria > Pseudomonadota > Gammaproteobacteria > Burkholderiales > Burkholderiaceae_C > Rhodoferax. Next base: position 41,379 of record NZ_JAQTXM010000022.1, read on the forward strand.
ACCAGATTGGTGTACTTGGCCTCTGGCGGCAGGTAGTCGGTCAAAGAAGCGAACAGTTTCAGGGTGATCTTCATGGTCGGCTTAATGGTTTTTTTCAAGGATGCTTGCCGTGTGGCTGTTGACTAGTCGGTGATGTGACGACGCAGCAAGACCGTTGCGACTTGTCACGCCGACCTTGTTCACCCATCACTTTAGCGCCGGCGCTCGTCTTGTGCGCCCGACCAGTCGCCTTGCCCTTGTGCACTGGCCAAGTAGGCTTCCATTAGCAGCGTCGGGTCTTTTTTCAAGGTGTCGGCCCACTCGCCAAGTTTGATCTGGCCTTCCACCAGCCCACGCATCACGCCCACATGGGCAGTCCAACCCACCGAGTTGCACCCCACCAGCACATCGTCCTTGAACTGCAGGCTCAAGTGGCGGCCAGCGGCCTTGTCTGTCAGCTCCACATGCGCGCCACCGGGCACGCCTTGCCAGTCACCAAAACTGGCCGAGATCAACCCTAGGGTGTCGAGCACGTTGATTTGCGTCACGCCTTTGAGCTCGGTGGTGGGTGGCAAGCCCTTCGAATAAGCCACCATGTTGGCCGCCGCCACACGGGCTTGCTCTGCCGCATTGGGCTGGATCGCGCTGACAATCATCTTGCCAGACACTTTATCGAGGGCTTCCGCGCAATCACCGGCGGCATACACGCCTGGCACGTTGGTTTGCATGTGCTCATCGGTCAGCACCCCAAGCAGGCAGGTGATGCCTGAATGCTCCAAGTAGCCAATGGCCGGGCGCACACCGGCGGCGCTGATGACCAGATCGGCCTGCATGGTGGTGCCATTGGAGAGCTTGACATTCAACACTGGCGCAGATGCGGCCGCATCAGATGAGCCAATACCAATCGTGCTGGCAATTTTTTCCAGCAGGCTGGGTTCGGCAGCGGCTTGCGGCGCAATCGACTCCACACGCGTGCTGGTGAACACTTCCACACCTTTGGCATCCACCCAGTCGCGGATCATGCCGCCGGCAGTGGGGCCCATCATCCGCGGCACCATGCGGTCACCCATTTCGACCACACTCAATTTCACGCCACGGGCGGCCAGCGCTTCCATGATGATGCAGCCGATGAAGCCGGCACCCAGTTGCAGCACGCGGGCACCTGGCTTGGCCAGCTTCATGATGGCGCGGGCATCCGCCAGGGTCCAGCAGGTGTGCACGCCGGATGACTTGATGCCGGGAATGGGCGGACTCACCGGGTGCGAACCAGTGGCCACCAGCAAAGTGTCATAAGCCAGGGTTTCACCATTCTCAAGCACCACTGTTTTGATAGCAGCCTGCACAGATTTCACCCGGTTTTGAACCAGTTTGATTTTCAAATCAGCAAAATGGCTGGGGCTTTTGCGCAGGTAGGTGCCCGACTCGTCAATGTTGCCCATCAACAAGTAGGGAATGGCCATGCGCGAATAAGACGGCTCGGGCTCGTCACCAATGAGGGTGATGCTGTCCAGCGGGGCCTGTTTGCGGATGGTTTCAGCGGCAATGACACCGGCCGGGCCGGCGCCAAGGATGACGTGGTGGGTCATGGTTGTTTCTCCAGAAAAAAGCGGTCGCTAAAGACCGCTTGTTTGTTGCTAGTGACTGAGCGTCCACACAATTCGGTGCTGAACACGTTGGGGTCCGGTTTATTGGGGTCTGAGCACGCTTCGTTCTCTGCGGTGATCCGACCCCTGGACTTGGGGTTTTGCCAATAAACCTGCGCTGCTTAGCTCTACAGGCTCAGGCGTTCTTTGGTGGCTGCTGTTGGGCGGCCTTCAGAATCCCAGCCACGGGCTTCGTAGTACAGCGGCAGCATCGTGGCCAACTCGTTGAACTTGCCCTTGGCCGGGCCGGTTTTGCAAGCTTCAGCCGCTGTGGTCAGGCGCGCGGGCAGGCTGTCATCGGCCTTGGTAAAACCAGCACGGTTGTTGAACTCACGCTCCATGTTCCAGATGCGTTCGCCAATTTTGGCCAACTCTTCAATGGTGTACTGGTCACCACAAGCGGCTGAAATTTGCGGCGCCAGGTCTTGCAGACCCCAGGCAAAGGTGGTGAAGATGCACAGGCCAGATGAGTCAAACGCCGCCGTGGCGTCCTGGAATGCTTTGACCAACTCAGGTTTACCTTGCGATTCAAGCGGATCGGTCTTGACCGGGATGCCCAGAATCTCGGAGGCAATGGTGTAGCCGCGCAGGTGGCAGCCACCACGGTTTGACGTGGCATAGGCCAGGCCAATACCCTGGATGGCGCGCCCGTCATAGGCCGGGAATTCCTGACCCTTGCTGCTCATGCTGAGTTCCGGGTGACCATATTTGGCGGTCAGGCGTTTCGAGCCCTGCCCAATTTCCTTGCCAAAACCACGGCCATTGACGGTTTCTTCAGCCAAAAACGCCAGTGCATGAGCCGAGCCAAACGGCGCTTCAATACCGATCTGCTCTTTGGTCAACACGCCCATACCGAAAAGCTCCATCACCGCGCCCACCGTGGCACCAAAGCTGATGGGGTCAATGCCTTCTTCGTTGCACAGCAGGTTGGCGTACTGCAGGCATTCCAGGTCATTCACACCGTTGGCGGCACCCAGCGCCCAGGCGGCTTCGTATTCCAGGCCACCGTTGGCACCACGGTATTGCGGCTTGTTTTCGATGGTGAAGTGGCCTTCGTCCATCTTGCTGATGCGCCCACACGCAATGGTGCAGCCAAAACAGGCCTGGTTGGTCACCAGGTGCTTTTTGCCGTCGGTCTTGCGTGGCGTGGCCATGGCTTCAGCGCCAATGTCTTTGGCCCCTTCAAACTGGTTGTCCTGGTGATTGCGGGTAGGTAGGCCACCCACTTCGTTGATCACGCTCATCAGCACTTGCGTGCCCATGGCAGGCAAACCGGTACCGGTGACACCGTTGTCGGCCAGCACTTTTTTGGCGGCTTTGGTGGCTGCCATGAAAGCTTTCGGGTCTTTGATGTTGCCCACGCCTTTGGTGCCGCGCACCGCAATGGCCTTGAGGTTTTTACTGCCCATGACAGCGCCTACGCCAGAGCGGCCAGCGGCACGGTGCAGGTCATTCACCACTGCGGCAAACAGCACACCGTTTTCACCGGCCTTGCCGATGCTTGACACGCGGGTCAGCGGGTCTTGCAGACCCTTCTTGATGATCTCTTCGGTTTCCCAGACGCTTTTGCCCCACAAATGAGCTGCATCACGCAGTTCAGCCAGGTCGTCATTGACATAGAGGTAGACCGGCTTGGCCGATTTACCTTCAAAAATAACCATGTCCCAGCCCGCCATCTTGAACTCGGCACCCCAGTAGCCGCCCGAGTTCGAGCAGGCAATGGCGCCGGTGAGCGGGCCTTTGGTGATGACGGTGTAGCGGCCACCGGTGGAGGCCATGGTGCCTGTCAGCGGGCCGGTGGCCCAAATGATTTTGTTGTCGGCAGACAAGGGATCTACTGTGGCGTCGACTTCTTCGACCAGGTACTTGGTACCCAGGCCACGCGAGCCAATGTAGGCTTGCGCCCAGTCCATATTGAGGGGTTCAGACTTGACGGTACCGGCGGTCAAGTTAACGCGGAGGATTTTTCCAGCCCATGACATGATTGTTTCTCCTAAAGTGTCGGGGTCAGAGCACGTTTGCTGCGCAAAGTGGTCTGACCTACAAAATTTTTAAACTGCTGTTGCTTGGTTGCCAAGCTTGTCGGCCCACTGTTCCATCTTGCCCAGACCCGTCCAGTTGGCATCAATGAAGGTGATGGCGCCGGTAGGACAGGCATCGGCACAAGCCGGGTCGCCACCGCACAGGTCGCACTTTTGCACCTTGCCGGTTTCTTGAACGTAGTTGATGGTGCCAAACGGGCAGGCGATGGTGCAGACCTTGCAGCCCACACAAGTGGCTTCATTCACCACTTTGGCGCCGGTGAGCTTGTCCACTGTGATGGCTTCTACCGGGCACGCATGCAGGCACCAGGCTTCATCACACTGGGTGCAGGTGTAGGGTACTTTTTTGCCGGTGTGGTGAAAGTTAAATACCTTGATGCGCGATTTGGCTGTGGCGAAGGTGCCGTAGTTCTCGAAAGAACAGGCCATTTCGCACTGCAGACAGCCTGTGCATTTGTCTGCGTTGATGTGCAACACCTTTTGCATATTGAGGTCTCCTGAGTAATTTAAAAAACCAAACAGCACCTATGCAATGCTGTTCCTATGAAATTTTCTACATAGCGATTGTTGGAGTTTGGCGCCCGATACCACCTAGGGCTAACCCTGATAGCAACAGGGCAATGGCCAGAAAATCTCAAAATGAGACAACCTCAAAACGTCAGTTTGGTGCCCTGAAGCCAGCGCTTTCGTAATGCGCTAAATTCGGTGCAACCGCAAACGTTATGAAATCAGCCAACCCCACAACAAACCTGGCGAGCCCGTCGCCGCGTCTGGCACGCATTGCCCAGGCACGGCAGGCTCTCCTGCTTGAAGGCAAACCACCCGCGCCCGGCTGGGTTGCGCCCTGGGTTGAGCGCTCATGGCAGCGCTGCCTTGGGCTGGGGCTGCAGCCGCACGCCAAGGTCGCGTTTGATCAGGTCAGCGACCCGCTGCTGCGTCACACGCTGGAGGCAAATCATGGCTTGATCCAGGCGGCGCAACCCATTTTGCAAAGCCTGGCCCGCGCCATTGTCAACACCCGTTACTTTGCCATTTTGACGAATGCCCAAGGTGTGGTGGTGGATGCCTGTGGCGCCATTGACCACGCCGACCGGCGCGCGCACCTGATCACCCGTGTGGGCACCGATCTGTCAGAACACAGCATTGGCACCACCGCCATTGGTACGGCATTGACCGAGCTGCAGCCGGTCTGGCTGCACCGGGGTGAGCATTTTTTTGACAGCACGTCAGCCTACAGCTGCGCTGGTGCCCCACTGTTTGGCCCGGATGGCAGGTGTGTCGGCATGCTCGACGTGACTGGTGTGGACGCGCAGGAGCGCCCGGAACTCAAGCACTTGGTGATGCAATCGGCCAGCAAAATAGAAAACGCCCTGGTCACCGCCCAACCCCACGTTTTGATGCTGCGGCTGAATTGGCCAGGCAACGCTCTGGGCAATGATGCCGACAGCATTTTGTGTCTGGATGCGGAAGGGTGGATCACCGGAGCCAACCCGGTGGCACGCCAAATGGTGCCGGGCCTGCCCACCGCTGGTGAGGCCGCGGTGCACGTCAGCGAAGTGTTTGGCCTGCCGTTTGAGCAACTCTTTGATGCGGCCAAACGCCCGGCTCACGCTCTGGAGTTGCCCTTGTGGAGCGGTCTGCGGCTGCAGGCGCAAGCGATTACTCGCGCGCATGAAACGCAAAACTTGCAAGCTACCCCCAATGTCAACGCCAACCCCGCCCTGGGCTTGCGCGATGTCGAGGCCGCCATGATCCGCAAAGCCTTGGAAGACACGCGCGGCAACGTGGGCCAGGCGGCACGCGCTCTGGGCATCAGCCGTGCCACGCTGTACCGCAAGCTCGGCCCAAAGGACAAAGACCCGGCTTAACCAGCCAGCCCCACCACCAGCGCCGCCGGGCTCATGCGGGCTACCGCGCTCTGTCCCGCCACTGCGGTGAACGGATGCGTGGCAAAACCCACCCAGTGGCCACCGCCTTCAAGCGCCAGCACCACTTCGTCGCGCCCCTGGCCCGGGGTCACACGCTCCACCAAGCCAACAAGCTGGCAATCGTCAGGCATTGTGGGGTCGGTCAACGCCGACGCAGTAGCGCCAATTTCTGCCAAGGGCTGCACCCGCACCGCCGTCGCCTTGCAGAGCACCTGTACCGCCAAGCCGGACGCCAGGCCCAGCAAATCCGCACTCTCCCAGGTCACGCTGGATTGCAACAAGGCACCACCCGGCGTTTGCAGCGTCACCGTGGCCATGGGGTCAAACGGCGCCAGCGCCTCACAACGCAGCACCGTGCAGGGCAACTGGTTGCGCATGCTGGTGCGCAGGCCCAAACCACTGATAAGCGCCGCCCCACCGGCAAAGCGCGAGAGCACTTGACGGCGCGCAGCGGCCAGCTCGTCGGCCAGCACCAGTAGCGCCTGGCCCTGCACCGTGATACGCGCGCCACCGCCGCCGCTGCCACCCACGGTGCGATCCACCAGCGCCACACCACTCAAGTTGGTCAGTGTGTCAAGGGCCTGCCAGGCCGCTTTGTAGCTGATACCCACCTCACGCGCAGCCTGGCTGATAGAGCCCGACTGCCCCACCAGCCGCAACACCTCCAGCCGCTTGTCGCTGGCAGGGTCACGCAAGGCATCGTTCAGGGTGGCGCAGCTTTCAGTGTTCATACGGAAATTGTGTCACATCAAATTTGATAGCTTCTAGCGCTTATTTCAAAAGGGCTAGAGGGCTATTTTTTATATAAATATCGACTCACGCCTCAGCGCACCAAAGCCACACCCTTGATTTGCGCGAACACCGGCAAGCCGGGAACAATGCCGAGCTTGCGGGCCGACAGCAAGCTGATACGCGACAGCAGACGTGTACTGCGCCCGACATCGCCCAACTGCAGGCCCACCAGCACTTGGGCGAGCCCATCGTCCACCACATCCACCACGGTGGCGGGCAAGATATTGAGCACGCTGGTGCGCTGCGGCCAATCCAGCGACAGACTGATGTCGCGTGCCTGGATGCGCATGCGCACCTTCGTGTTCGGCAGCAGTGCCACCGCGCGGGTTTGCGGCAACAACAAGCAACCACCATCAAAATCCATGACACACATGCCCTCGCTGGGGGCAGCACCACACACACGTGCCTCCACCAGCGCTGAGGCGCTGTCGCCATGGGCCAGTGGCAAGTCGGTGCGGGTCAGCATGTCAATCACCGGGCCGTACCCTTGCACGCGGCCAAGGTCCAGCAGCACCACCTCGTCCGCCAGATGCGCCACCTCGTCCACTGAGTGGGTGATGTACACCACTGGAATGTCCAGCCGCTCGTGCAGCTGTTCCAGCCACGGCAAGATTTCGGCCTTGCGGGCGGCATCCAGCGACGCCAGTGGCTCATCCATCAGCAACACACGGGGGCTGGCGGCCAAGGCACGGGCGATGGCGACGCGCTGGCGTTCACCGCCCGACAGCTCATGCGGCATGCGCGCCAGCAGATGACCGATGCCCAGCAATTCCAGGCCGTGGTCCCAGCCATGGCGGCGCTCGGCCTCAGGGGTACGCTTGAAGCCGTATTGCAGGTTGGCTTTGACGTTCAAGTGCTCAAACAGGCTGGCCTCCTGGAACACATAACCCAGTGCACGCTGGTGCGGTGGCAAAAAGACGCGCTGGGCACTGTCTTGCCACAGCTCGCCAGCCACGCTAATGCGCCCTTTGGCCTGCGGTTCCAACCCTGCCAGCACGCGCAGGCAAGTGGTTTTGCCCGAGCCCGAGGGCCCAAACAGCGCGGTCACGCCACGCCCGGGCAGGTTCAAATCCACATCCAGCGTAAAACCGGCGCGCTCAAGCGTGGCACGCAGTTGCAGTTCACTGCTCATGGCGCGCCCTTCAGTGCACGCTGTTGACGCTGGTTGTAGGTGTGCAGCGCCAGCAGCACGCCAAACGAAAACACCAGCATCACAGCAGCCAGGCGGTGGGCCTCGCTGTATTCGGCGGCTTCCACGTGGTCGTAAATCTGCACCGACACCACGCGCGTCACACCGGGGATGTTGCCCCCGACCATTAGCACCACGCCAAATTCACCTACGGTATGCGCGAAGGTCATGATCGCCCCGGTGATCAGCCCGGGCCGACACAGTGGCAGCACCACGCTGAAAAACGTGTCAAGCGGCGATGCGCGCAGCGTGGCCGCCACTTCCAGCGGGCGCGTGCCCATGGCTTCCATGGCGTTGTGGACGGGTTGCACCATGAAGGGCAGCGAATAAAACACCGATGCGGTCACCAGCCCCGCAAACGTGAAGGGCAGAACCCCCAGACCCAGCGCCTGCGTCCACTGCCCCACGGGGCCATGTGGCCCCATGGTCACCAGCAAGTAAAAACCCAACACCGATGGCGGCAACACAATTGGCAACGCAACCAAAGTGGTGATGGGGGTTTTGAGCCACGAACGTGTGCGTGCCAACCACCAGGCAATGGGCACACCCAGCACCAGCAGTATGCCGGTGGTCATCATGGCTGCCTTGAGCGTCAGCGCGATGGCTTGCAGATCGGATTCAGTCAGGAGCATGGGTCAGCAAGTGCAAAGTTGGTTGGCTAAGGGTGCAGGCATCGACATGGCCAACGCACTTCAAAGCTCGTAGCCGTAGGAGCGGATCAGGTCTTTGATGTTGGGGCTTTTCAGCAACGTCATCAGCGCCTGGGCGGCTTCGTTGGAGGCCGATTTTTGCATCACCACGGCGTCTTGGCGGATTGGGTCGTAAAGATTTTGGGGTATCACCCACATCGATCCGCTTTTGAGTTTGCCGACTTCGAGCACCTGCGACATGGCCACAAAACCGACATCAGCGTTGCCGGTGGAGGCAAAGGTAAAGGTTTGGCCAATGCTTTCGCCCTGCACCAGTTTCGGCGTGAGGATGGCGGTCAGGCCCAGCTTGTTCATCACCTGCACCGTGGCGGCCCCGTAGGGCGCGACCTTGGGGTTGGCGTAAGACACCTTGCCCAGATTAGAGGTTTTCAGCACATCGCCTTTGGCATCCACGCGCTTGGCATCGGCCGACCACAACACCAGTTTGCCGGTGGCGTAGGTGAAGCGGCTACCAGGTTGACCCAAGCCCTCGGCCTCCAGCTTTTCTGGTGTTTTGGTGTCAGCAGCCAGCAACACGTCAAACGGTGCGCCGTTCTTGATTTGTGCGTACAGCTTGCCGGTGACACCCAGCGTGACCTTGAGGGTGTGGCCGGTGGTTTTTTCCAACAAAGCGGCAATGGCCTTGATGGGCTCGGCAAAGTTGGCGGCCACAGCCACTTGGGCTTCGGCGGCCAAGGTGCTGGCGTGGGCGACCACGGCCAGCATGAGGATGGACAGGGTACGGGTGGTGTGGCGCATGGGATGTCTCCGGGAAGTAATCAAACGAATGGTGCTGGATGCATGGCTTGACACATACCGCGTTATTCAAAAATAGAATAGCGAGTCTAGCAAGTTGGTGAATACCCCCTTCAACCCACCGTTGCAACCCATCTGACCCAGGCGCTCGCCGCACTGTGGTCCACCCATGATTTACTTCACCCACGCCGAGATTGACCAGCTCATCACTGAAGGCCTGCCGCTGCACGACGAAACCACGCGGGCGCTGGGTATGCCCGACGTGCCCGGCACACTGAGCAACACCGAGCGTTTTTGCCGGGGCTGGACGTGGCCGCGCTGGCGCCACGGGTGTGGACATTTTGGTCACCTCCAACCCCTATAAACCTCAGCAGCTCAGGTTTCATCCTTGTCCAGCCACTTTTGCACGCCTGGCGGCTGGTAGCTGGCAAACCGGTCCAGCAAAGCCACGGGTTCCTGCTCAACGATCAACACCCCGCGGTGCTGCGGTTTCAGAAATTGCTCTGCAGCCGCATGGTCTAGAAACGTCGTCAACCCATCGTAATAACCCGCCACGTTCAGCAAACCACAGGGTTTGGCATGAATGCCAAGCTGGGCCCAGGTCCAGACCTCAAAAATCTCCTCAAACGTGCCGATGCCACCCGGCATGGCAATGAAGCCATCAGAAAGTTCGGCCATGCGGGTCTTGCGCTCGTGCATGGATTGGGTGATGTGCAGCTCGGACAGGCCTTTGTGCGCCACTTCCTTGCGTGCCAGGGCGTGCGGGATCACGCCCACAGCTCTGCCACCAAGTTGCAACACGGTGTCAGCCACCAGGCCCATCAGCCCGATGCTGGCACCGCCGTAGACCAGGCCAATGTCTCGCTGCACCAGCGCCTGGGCCAAGGCGCGCGCGCCATCAGCGTAGGCATCAAGTCGGCCAGGACTGGAGCCGCAATAGACACAGATATTTTTCATGGCGTGCGCTTCAACTGCGCACACGACGGTGGCCGCTTGTTTGATCAACACATCTTCGGGCATAAATTCTTCCGGTTGCGGCAATGTCAGCCAGCAGGGGGGCGGGCTACATCCAATGCCGTCTTTTCATGCGTTCATTATGTTCGCGCTGGTACCCAGACATCATCCTGCGCACATGGCAAGTCGCTCAAGGGAGATCAGCCGGCCCTTTGCCGTGTAGCCGCCCAACTTGCCACAGGGTGGGGCTGCTACATTCTTGGCTCTGCCCCTTTAGCGATTGCTCCTGTTTCATGCCTGCCACACCTCCTGACGCGCCACCGCCAACCGCCCCCGCCATTTCCGTCCTCTCACTTTCGGTGCCCGTGGCCATGGGTTACATCCCGCTGGGCATGGTGTTTGGCTTTTTGTTTGTGCAGGCAGGCGCGCCCTGGTGGCTGGCACTTACCGCCAGCGTGTTTGTTTACGCCGGTGCTTCACAGTTCATGATGGTGCCGATGCTGGCGATGGGTTTGCCGGTGGCCTCCATCGCCTTGGCCACGCTGGTGGTGAACCTGCGCCACATGTTTTACGGCCTGTCGTTGCTGCAAAAAATACCCACCCAGCCCTGGGCGCGCTGGTACCTGGTGTTTGCGTTAACGGATGAAACCTATTCTGTGCTGACCACCTTGCCACCAGGTACAAGCGCCGGCCAAATGGTGCTGCTTGCGCTGATGAACCAAGGCTGGTGGGTGTTGGGCACGCTGCTGGGTGCGGTGATTGGGTCGCAAGCGCAAATTGGGCTGGTGGGGCTGGACTTTGCCCTGGCGGCGCTGTTTGCCGTGCTGGCAGTGGAGCAATGGCGCAGCGCGCATTCAACTGCGCCGCTGTGGGTGGCGGTGGTCAGCTACGGTGTGGCCTGGGCCGTGATGCCGCAACAGGCGCTGCTGATCGCCATAGCCTTGAGTGTGCTGGCGGGGTTGTTCTGGCCAAAGTCTGCCGCCACCGAGGTGACGCCATGATCGACACCACTTACGCCTTGGGTGTGATAGCCGCCATGGCCTTGGTGACCTTTGGCCTGCGCGCCCTGCCCTTTTTAGCCGCGCGTTTTTTACAGAGTCACCCGCTGGTGCAGCGCCTGGGGCGCTTTTTACCGCTGGCCATCATGACGCTGCTGCTGCTTCACACGCTGGTAGGTAGCGCCAAAGAAAACCCGTCCGGGCCTTGGGCTGAACTGGCTGCCATCGCGACCGTCATGGCATTGCAATGGTGGCGCAGGCAGCCGCTGCTGAGTATTCTGGCGGGCACAGCGCTGTATGTGATGCTGCGCAACGCCTAGCAACCAGGCACTGATCGCCAAATTATTATATAAAATCAGGCTGTAGCCCTTATTAAATAATCGCAAGCAGCTATTATTTATATAGCTACCGATACCACTCATTCACCCAGTTTGCGGTAGAGCGTCTGGCGGCTGATGCCAAGGGTGCGCGCCGCTTGTGACATGTTGCCACCACTGCTGTGCAATGCGCGTTGAATCGCCAAGTGCGACAACTGATGCAGGTTTTGCGTTGACGCGTCGGTCACGGATGACCGTGTTTGCGGCGTTTTCGGTTGTGTCGGTGGCGCCACTTCAGCTGGCGGTTTGGCGGCTTGCGCGGCAAGCTCTTCAAGCAGGTCATCCGACATATGGTGCCAGTCAATCCTCAGCTCATGTGGCTCCAGCATGGCACTGGCGGTGCGCAAGGCGTTGGCATATTGGCGCAAATTACCCGGCCAGGGGTGACGCGCCAGGCGGGCCATCAACTCGGGGGCCACATGCACCTTGCGCTGCGGATTCAGGTCGGCCAGCAGGCGCTGCGTCAGCACGGCAAAGTCGGTGCGCTCACGCAGCGGCGGCAGCTGCACCATCAAGCCGTTGATGCGGTAATACAAGTCACTGCGAAAACGCCCCTGCTCTGCCGCCTCACGCAGTTTGCAATGGGTAGCGCAAATCAAGGCAAAGTCCACGGCCACGGCCGGGCCACCCCCGAGCGGACTGACCTCTCGCTCTTGTAACACGCGCAGCAGGCGCGCCTGCAGGGGCAACGGCATGTCGCCAATTTCATCCAGAAACAGCGTGCCGCCGTGGGCCTCCCGCAGGCGGCCCGGGTTGCCGTCGCGCCGGGCGCCGGTAAAGGCACCCGGGCTGTAGCCAAACAGCTCGGCTTCAATCAGGTTCTCGGGCACGGCGGCGCAGTTGATGGCCACAAATGGCTTGGCGCGGCGCGGCCCACTGTCATGCGTAGCCCGTGCAAAAAGCTCTTTGCCCACACCGGATTCGCCCTGAATCAGTAGCGCAATCGGCTTATCTGCCACGCGCCGGGCTTTGTCGGCGGCGCTGCGCCAGCGCAAGTCACCCGTGTCCAACTGTGCCAACGCATCCGCAGCACCCAGTTGCCCGGCCGCTTGAGTTGCCACCGGCGACTGTGGTGCAAGGCCATGCCAGCCCAGCGTGGCTGCATCATGCTGCACCAGGGCGAACAGTGCCGTGCCATCACGCCGGCGCACCTGCACCGGTTGGCCCGGGTGCCGCTTGTGCTGCAGCAGCAGTGCGTCCAGTGACATATCCAGCAAGGTCTTAACCGGCACGGCGCCCAGGTCGGCAATGCTCAAGCCCAGCTGCACCAGTGCGGCCCGATTCGCCCCCACCACCCAGCCGTCGCCAGACAGCGCCAAAATACCCTCGGCCACCGTGCCAATGCCCTCGCGCTGGGCGTGCAGATGAAGCCGGATATGCTGACGGCAAGTGGCCCCCATCAGGCGGTTTTCAATCAGCCGCGCGGCCATGCTGACCAAACCGTAGGTGTGCGGATGCCCGCCGCAGTGGTCACCCGAGATGTCCAGCACTCCCATGAGCTCACCGGTGGCCGACACAATGGGCGCGGCGGTGCAGGTTAAGAAGTCATTGCGCTCAAAGAAGTGTTCACCGCCATGGATCTCGATGTGACTGCGCTCGGCCAGCGCGGTGCCGATGGCATTGGTGCCCCGGTGTTGCTCGTGCCAGGACGCACCGTTTGACAATGCCACCTGCTGCGCACGCTGCAAAAAATCAGTACGGCCCAGCGTGTGCATCAGAATGCCCTGCGCATTGGCCAATATCACCATGCTTTGGCTGTCCTGCACCTGTTCAAACAACACCTCCATCACCGGGCGTGAATGCACCAGCAATTCGTGCTGGCTGGCCATGATGCGGCTCAGTTCAGCGGCGCTGGGATGCGCCGTGTCACGCGCCGGCCCATTCGGCAACAGCCCGGCCGCCAAGCTGCGCTGCCACGACCGCGCCACACTGGCATCGAGTCCCTCAGGCGGACAGTCGCCGTGTTCCAGAAAGTGCAATCGGGCCTGGCGCAAAGCCGGGGCGGTGGGCGGGGTGCGCAACGTGGTGTCTCCTGTGCAGGGGGTTAATCTGCTCGTTTTTGTTGGCGCAATGGTAGTCAGCAAAGCATGGCCTGACGATATGAAAGAGCGTGCATAGAGCACCTGCGCCATGACTGTCACAGAACTTGACAGGTGTTCCACAGCAAGACACCCAGTGCCCCACTTGGGCATCTACATCTTTATAAAAAGTTGTTTGAAATCAACGCTTTTGGCTGGCCTTGCGGCGTTGGCACGCAACTTGACTCATGACATGGCCCGCAAGGGAAACTTTTATCCATTCATCGCAAAAATTCAGGAGACACACATGATCTACGCAGCCCCCGGCCAAGTCGGCGCAAAAATCGCCTACAAATCCCGTTATGACAACTTCATTGGCGGCAAATACGTGGCCCCGCTCAAGGGCGAGTACTTTGACGTGATCACCCCCATCAGCGGCACGGTCTACACCCAGGCCGCACGCTCCGGCGCGGAAGACATTGAGCTGGCACTCGACGCTGCCCACGCTGCTGCGGATGCCTGGGGCAAAACATCGGTCACTGACCGTTCCAACATTCTGCTGAAAATTGCCGACCGCATTGATGCCAACCTGGAGCTGCTGGCCTACGCCGAAACGGTAGACAACGGCAAGCCCATCCGTGAAACGCTGGCCGCTGACATTCCCTTGTCAAGCGACCACTTCCGCTACTTTGCCGGTTGCATCCGCGCGCAAGAAGGCGCGTTGAGCGACATCAATGAAACCACCGTGGCCTACCACTACCACGAGCCGCTAGGCGTGGTCGGGCAAATCATTCCCTGGAACTTTCCGATTCTGATGGCCGCCTGGAAGCTGGCCCCAGCCCTGGCTGCAGGTAACTGCGTGGTGCTGAAACCCGCTGAATCCACCCCCATCAGCATTTTGATTTTGCTGGAAGTTATTGGCGACCTGTTGCCCCCAGGCGTGCTCAACATCGTCAACGGTTTTGGCCGCGAAGCCGGTATGCCGCTGGCCACCAGCAAACGCATTGCCAAGATTGCTTTCACTGGCTCCACCTCTACCGGCCGGGTGATTGCCCAGGCTGCTGCCAACAACCTGATTCCGGCCTCACTGGAACTCGGCGGCAAGTCACCCAACGTGTTCTTTGCCGACGTGATGGACAAGGACGACGGTTTTCTGGACAAAGCCATTGAAGGCCTGGTGCTGTTTGCTTTCAACCAAGGCGAAGTTTGCACCTGCCCGAGCCGCGCGCTGATTCAGGAAAGCATTTACGACAAGTTCATGGAACGTGTGCTGCCACGCGTCAAGGCCATCAAACAAGGCAACCCGCTGGACTCTGAAGTGATGATCGGCGCCCAAGCCTCCAAAGTACAACTGGACAAAATCCTGGCGTACATGGACATCGGCAAACAGGAAGGCGCACAAGTGTTGGCCGGCGGTGCCCAAGCCATGCTGGCGGGTGATCTGGCCGGTGGTTATTACGTGCAGCCCACGCTGCTCAAGGGCCACAACAAAATGCGCGTGTTCCAGGAAGAAATTTTTGGCCCCGTACTGGCCGTGACCACCTTCAAAGACGAAGCCGATGCGCTGGCACAAGCCAATGACACGCTGTACGGTCTGGGTGCTGGTGTCTGGAGCCGCAATGGCAACGTGGCCTACCGCATGGGCCGCGCCATCAAGGCCGGCCGGGTCTGGACCAACTGCTACCACGACTACGCGGCACACGCTGCGTTTGGCGGCTACAAAGAGTCCGGCATCGGCCGCGAAACCCACAAGATGATGTTGGATCATTACCAGCAAACCAAGAACCTGCTGGTGAGCTACAGCGAAAGCAAACTGGGTTTCTTCTGATCAACTAACTGACCTTGCTTTAACTCGCGGCACGCGTTGGGTATTTGACTACGCGAATGTCCCCCGGTTTGGGGTTTGGGGCTTGCCCCAAACCCCCTCCTTTATTTGGCAAAACCCCAAGTGCACGCTACGTCAAACACCCAACGCACGCCGCCCGACATCGCCTGAAATTTCTCAAGCAAGGGGAGCGGTTCATGGGCGTTTATGCCATTTTTTTGGAGAACCACATGGTTGACAAAGTCATTGCCACACCCGCTGCACTGGAACTGATTGCCTTCCTGAAGACAAAACACGGCCCAAATCTGATGTTTCACCAGTCGGGTGGTTGCTGCGACAACAGCGCGGCCAACTGCTACCTGCTGGGTGAAATCACCATGGGTGCGGGCGACGTGCTGTTGGGTCAGATTGGCGGCTGCTCGTTTTACATCGGCATAGCGCAGTACCAATACTGGAAACACACCCAGCTGATCATCGACATGATCGATGGCAGCGGGGGTGATTTTTCATTGGAAACGCCTGAGGGCAAAGGCTTTCTGACACGTTCACGGGTGTTTACAGCCGAGGAACTGGCCGAACTAGAAGCTGCTGATGCCGCAGCAGCCCTGAAGGCAAGTGTTACGCCGTAAGACCAGCACCTTAAGCAAGTGCCGAAAACGGCGCGGCCCTCACTTCACTACTTGGCTGCGTTCGGGAAAAACAGCTGCTCGCCACCTATTTTGTAGCTGGCAATCGCGGTTTGACCCGCGCTACCCGTCACCCAATCAACAAACTTCTGGCCGTCTGCGGCCTTCACATGAGGGTGTTTGGCGGGGTTCACCAGCATCACGCCGTATTGGTTGAACAGGCGTTTGTCGCCTTCCACCAGCACCTTCAGGTCGCCTCGGTTTTTGAAGTTCAGCCAGGTGCCACGGTCGGTCAGCACATACGCACCTGTGCTGGACGCCATGTTCAGCGCCGGGCCCATGCCGCAGCCGCAGGCCTTGTAACCGGTGCCTTGTTTGTCAGTCAGCTCTGCCATCGTCCAGAAACGCAACTCGGCGGCGTGAGTGCCGCTTTTGTCACCGCGGGAGATGAACTGGCCATTGGCTGCAGCGATTTTCTTCAAAGCTTCCACCACGTCACTGCCCTTGGCATGCACCGGGTCAGCGGCCGGGCCCACCACCACAAAGTCGTTGTACATGACCTCAAGGCGCTTCACGGCAAAGCCCTCGGCCACGACTTTTTCTTCTGCCACCTTGTCGTGCACAAATAACACGTCGGCATCGCCTCGGCGGCCCATGTCGATGGCCTGTCCGGTGCCCAAAGCAACCACTTTGACATCAATACCACTGGCTTTTTTGAACTCGGGCAACAGCACCGAAAACAAGCCGGACTGCTCGGTCGAGGTGGTCGATGCCACCACAATCGACTGCGCCTGAACGCTCAGCGTCGCGCCCAAAGTGGCTATTGAAAATATAGCTACTCGCGCATATGGCATAAGCGCTACAGGTCTAAAAAGCTTAAAATATTTCACAGTTTTCATACAAGTTCTCCTTTGACAAAAAGATGGGCCGCCGGATACTGCAACTGCAGCAACGGCCCGCTAAAAAAATCATTGACTGGCAAATCGGCCAGCACGCGGCCTTGCTCCAGATAAATGACCCGGCTGGCCAAGCGCTTGACCTGACCCAGGTTGTGGCTGGCAAAAATGAGCGTCATGGCGTCAGGCCCGCTGGAAAACTCTTCGATTAAGGCCTCAACCTCGCGCTTGGCGTGGGGGTCCAGGCTGGCGGTGGGTTCATCCAGCAGCAACACCTGCGGACGCAAGGCCCAGGCGCGCGCCATGGCCACACGCTGCTGTTGCCCGCCTGAGAGTTGGCGCGCACTGCGCTGCGCCAGATCGGTCAGGCCGACCCTTGAAAGCGCCTCAAGCGCCAAGGCTTTAGCCGCGCCCCAAGCCGTGCCACGCAGCCACAGCCCCAACGCAATATTTGCCTGCACCGACAAACGCATCAGGTGCGGCTTTTGAAACAGCATGGCCTGGCGTTGCTCCGTTGCCGCGTGCATTTGCCCTGCCGTGGGCAGGGCCAAGCCATGCAGCAAGCGCAGCAGTGTGCTCTTGCCGCAGCCATTGGCCCCAACCAGAGCCACACGTTCACCAGAATCAATGGTCAGGGAGACTTCTGACAAGGCCCGTACGGCACGGTTCGGCTGACCAAAATGCACACTGGCAGCTTTCAACGCAAACACTGGCGCCGATGCAGGCATGTGGCGCAGCTCAGGCGCAGCAGCAAATGCGCTGGCATCCTTACCCATCAAACCGGCCGGCTTCAAACCGCCACCCCAAGCGGCGAGGTGGCCGCACCACCAAGCTCCTGATGCTCACGCCAGCGCCGCACCAACGCAATCAGCACATTGAGCAACAGCACCACACTGAGCAAAATCAACCCCAGGCCCAGCGCCAGCGGCAGGTCACCCTTGCTGGTTTCCAGGGCAATGGCCGTGGTCATCACCCGGGTGAAACCGTCTATATTGCCACCCACAATCATCACCGCACCCACTTCAGACACAGCCCGGCCAAATGACGCTATCAACACCGTCAGCAAAGCGTAGCGCTCGTCCCAGGCCAGCAGCAGACTGCGCATCAGCGGGCTGGCCCCAAGCGACTGCAACTGTTCACCGTGCAGGCCCTCAGCATCTTCGACCGCTTGGCGCGTGAGCGCCGTCACCACGGGCAGCACCAGCACGGCTTGCGCCATCACCATGGCCTTGAAGCTAAACAGCCAGCCCAAATAGCCCAGCGGCCCGGTGCGCGACAGCAGCAGGTAAATCACCAGCCCCACCACGACCGAGGGCACGGCCAAAAAAGTGTTGAGCAGCGTCAGCACCGCACCACGCCCGGCAAAACGCGCCACGCCTAGCCAGGCCCCCAGCACCAGGCCCAGGCCGCAGGCGATCAGGCAAGCCGTGGCGCTGACCGACAAAGAGCGACCCACGATGGTGAGCAAACCTGAATCCAGGTCGGTGATGAGTTGCAGCGCGGTCGCGGCGCTTTCGTAGAAGGAAGTCAATGGCAAGAGCGGCTGAAGTTGAAATATGGGTCTGCCAAAGGTGACTCAAGGGCGTTTACAAGTTGCGGTATCGTAGCCATTGATCTAATCACTGACCATATGAACCACTGTGCATAGGCTTCAATTCCACTACACCCTGTCACGCGACAGCAGCCCGGCGCTGGTGCGCAATCCCTTGATTGACCTGCTGCAAGCTGTGTCAAGCCAAGGCTCTATTTCTGGTGGCGCACGCGCGCTAGGCTTGAGTTACCGCCACGTCTGGGGTGAGCTCAAACGCTGGGAGACCGAACTGGGCAACAACCTGGTGATCTGGGAAAAAGGCCAAAGCGCACTGCTGACCGAATTCGCCAACAAACTGATGTGGGCCGAACGCCAGGCACAGGCCCGGTTGGCCCCGCAAATCGAAGCCTTGCGAGCCGAGCTGGAGCGCAGCTATGCGCTGGCCTTTGACGACAGCGTGCATGTGGTCACGCTCTACGCCAGCCACGACGATGCCTTGTCCCGCCTACGAGAATTCGCCTTGCAGTCGGGCAGCAATGCCCTGGATAATGCAAATTCAATAGCTGCTAGCGCTTATTCCATGGGATCTACGGCCTTAAATGGTTTAAAAAACTCAAACCCGGTAACGCCTGAAAAACTGCACCTGGACATTCGATTCACCGGCAGCGTGGACGCCATTCGCGCCCTGAACGAAGGCCGTTGCGTGATGGCGGGCTTTCACACCCTGCAAGACACCGGCAAAAAGACCCTGACCGAGCGCACCTACAAGCCGTTGTTGCAACCAGGCCAACACAAGATCATCGGCTTTGCCCAGCGCACGCAAGGGCTGATGGTGGCCAAGGGCAACCCACTGCGGTTGCAATCGCTGCATGATGTGGCGCACACACAAGCGCGCTTTGTCAACCGGGTGCTGGGCAGCGGCACGCGCGTGGTGTTGGACGACTTGCTGGCGCAGCATGGTCTGTCTGCAACTCAGTTCAACGGTTATGAGCACGCCGAGCCGTCACACGCCGCCGTGGCCAATGCGGTGGCCTCGGGCCAAAGTGATGTGGCGCTAGGCATTGAAGCAGCAGCCCTGGGTGCGGGGCTTGACTTTGTACCCCTGGTGCATGAGCGTTACCACTTGGTCTGCCTGAAATCAGCCTTGAGCCAGCCGGGCATGGTGCAATTGCTGCAACTGCTGCGCACCCCCGAATGGCAGCGCGCCGCGGCGGCCATTGCGGGCTACATACCGTTGCAGAGCGGCGAGGTACTGACCATGCGCCGGGTGTTGCCATGGTGGGATTTCCCGGACAAGAAATCGGCCACGGAATCAAGCCGCTGACATCAGGGAAAACACCCACAAGACCCCCCAAATAATTTCAGCCCACCACCTAAAATTATTCAGGCTTTGCCCCGGGGTGAACCGCTAAACTTCGGCGGCCCCAATACTGCATCACACCATTACCGTGGTGGCCGTGCAAACAATTCAAACAATGGAGACACCATGCCCTTCCTACTCTCGCTGTCCCGGCTGATTGACAAAATCAGCACCGGGGTCGGCAAACTCACCATGTGGCTGATTTTGGCCACCACCCTGATCAGCGCTGGCAACGCACTGGTGCGCAAAATTTTCAACAGCAGCTCCAATGGCCTGCTTGAGATTCAGTGGTATTTGTTTGCCGCCGTGTTCATGCTGGGCGCGGGTTATGGGTTCCTGCGCAACTCCCATGTGCGCATTGACTTTATTTCTACCAAGCTCGGGGAGCGCACCCGCAACTGGATTGACGTGATCGGCATTGTGGTGGTTTTGATGCCGTTTTGTGTCATCGCCGGGACACTCGGTTGGTCGTTTTTCTATCAAGCATTTGTCAGTGGTGAAATGTCGCAAAACGCCGGTGGCCTGATCCGCTGGCCAGCCTACGCCCTGATTCCACTGGGTTTTGGTTTGTTGTTGATGCAGGCCACCTCAGAGCTGATCAAACGTGTGGCCTTCCTGACCGGGGCCGGGCCCGATGTCCTCAGTGGCGAAGACGCCAAGTCTGACGACCAGAAAAACGCCGAAGCTCTTGAGGCCAAGTTGGCTGAAACCTTGGCAGGAGTCAAATAAATGCAGACAACTTTTCTGGCACAACAATTTGTGCCGCTGATGTTCATGGGTTTGTTTGCACTGCTGCTGACAGGTTTCCCTGTGGCGTTTGGCCTGGCCGCTTGCGGACTGGGCTTTGGCTGGATTGGCATTGAAGCCGGTATTTTTCCAGCCGCCATGTTCCAGGCGCTGCCACTGCGTATTTTTGGCATCATGCAAAACGACACCCTGCTTGCCATTCCGTTCTTCACCTTCATGGGGATTATTCTGGAGCGAAGCGGCATGGCCGAAGACTTGCTGGAAACCGTAGGCCAGGTGTTCGGCCCGGTGCGCGGCGGCGTCGCCATTGCGGTGATTTTGGTCGGCGCCCTGCTGGCAGCCACCACCGGCGTGGTTGCCGCAGCGGTGATTTCCATGGGTTTGATCTCACTGCCGGTGATGCTGCGCTATGGCTACAGTCGCACCATTGCCACCGGGGCCATCACGGCATCCGGCACGCTGGCACAAGCCATACCGCCGTCGCTGGTGCTGATTGTGCTGGCTGACCAGTTGGGCCGTTCGGTGGGTGACATGTATTCCGGCGCACTTGTGCCGGGCCTGTTGCTGGTGGGTTTGTACATTCTTTTCATCGTGGCCACGGCCATCTTCAAACCGGCCTTGGTGCCCGCGCTGCCACCTGAGGCCCTGCTTTTCAAGGAAGATAACGGCAAGTCGGGCCACCGCTCGTTGCTGGTGCTGGTGCTGGTATGTGCGGCAGTTGGCTACAGCTGGGCGCAGGTGCATGACGGTCTGATGACCAGCTGGCTGGAACGCGCCACCAAGTCACCCGGTGATGAAATTGTGATTCTGTCCATGACGCTGGCATCTCTTACCGGTCTGGGCTTGGCAATCGTCAACCGCGTCACCAATATGGGGTTGCTCTCCAAGCTGGCAGAACAAGTGACCTTTGTGTTGATGCCGCCGCTGATTTTGATCTTTCTGGTGCTCGGCACCATCTTTTTGGGCGTCGCCACACCAACCGAAGGCGGCGCCATGGGCGCTTTGGGCGCACTGATTCTGGCCAAGGGCAAAAGCCGCCTGAGCATGAGCACATTGACACAGGCACTTGAAAACACTGCCAAGCTGGCCTCGTTCGTGCTGTTCATCCTGATTGGCTCCACGGTGTTCAGCTTCACGTTCAACGCTGCTGACGGTCACATCTGGGTGGAACACCTGTTCAAGGACATGCCTGGCGGCGCCTGGGGCTTTTTGATTGTGGTGAACATTCTGGTATTTTTTCTGGGCATGTTCATTGACTTCTTCGAGATTGCCTTCATCGTCATCCCGCTGCTGGCCCCGGTGGCCGAGAAAATTTTGCCTGGCCTGATCCCTGGCATGACCCCCGACCAAGCCATGATCTGGTTTGGCGTGATCATTGCCATGAACCTGCAAACCTCGTTCCTGACGCCGCCGTTTGGTTTTGCGCTGTTTTACTTGCGCAGCGTGGCCGCCAAGTTTGACTACAAGGACCGCGTGACTGGCAAAACCATTGCCGCCGTGAAAACCACCGAAATCTACAAGGGTTCGATTGCTTTCATCCTGTTGCAGTTGACCATGCTGGTAGCGATCATGGTGTTCCCAAATCTAGTGACAGGTGGCATTGAAAAAATTGAAACTCTCAGCGCCGAGCAGATCATGGAACAACTGCAAATGCCGGGAACCGAAGAGGAGCCGGCGGCTGAACCCGCAGCAGATGCGCCAGCAGACGCAGCTTCTGGTGCTGAAAATGCGCTGGATGCAGCTGCCGGTCCGGCCGATGCCAAACCCGACGACAACGACCCGATGAAAGCCATGCTGGAAGAAGCCAACAAGGACGCTGCAAAAAAACAGTAACCCGGTTTGCTTAACCCAAAGAAAAGGGCCTTCGGGCCCTTTTCTTTTGTGCCAAACAGGCATCTTCGGGCGAAAAAAAGCCCCGATTAGTTCGGGGCTTTTCAAGCAAATCAGTGTCAGGGACTGGTTACAGCTTTTGTGACTGCATGAAGCTGTCAAACTTGGCTTCAGTGAAGCGGAACCACAGGTTTTGGTCTTTGCGGAAGGCAGAGTAGTCGTCGTACACTTTTTTCCAGTTGGGGTTTTTAGCCGCCACTTCAGCGTAAAGTGCCATGGATTCTTTGTAGGCCAAATCCAGCACGTCTTTGGGGAAAGGCAAAACCTTGACCTTTTGACCCACCAACTGCTTCAATGCAGCCGGGTTGCGGGCATCGTACTTGGCTTGCATTTCGGTGTGCGCGAAAGCAGCTGCGGCTTCAACGATGGCCTTGTTTTCTGCTGACAGGCTGTCGTAGGCTTTTTGGTTGATGAACACGTCCAACTCAGGGCCGCCTTCCCACCAGCCAGGGTAGTAGTAAAACGGCGCCACTTTATTGAAGCCCAATTTTTGGTCGTCATACGGACCCACCCACTCAGCCGCGTCAATCGTGCCTTTTTCCAGTGCCGTGTAGATTTCACCGCCCGGAATGTTTTGTGGCACACCACCCATGCGCTCAAGCACCTTGCCAGCGAAACCGCCAATGCGCATCTTCATGCCCTTGATGTCTTTGACTGACTTTATTTCCTTGCGGTACCAGCCGCCCATTTGGGCGCCCGTGTTGCCGCATGGGAAATTGACCATGTTGTACTTGGCATAGAACTCGCGCATCAGCTTGCCACCGTTGCCTTGGTACATCCAGGCGGTCATTTGGCGGCTGTTCAGGCCAAAGGGAATGGCACAGCCTATGGCGAAGGTTTCGTCCTTGCCAAAGAAGTAGTAAGGCGCTGTGTGGCACATCTCAACTGTGCCGTCTTTCACCGCATCAATCACGCCAAAAGCGGGCATCAACTCGCCACCAGCGTGAACCGTGATGGTGAACTTGCCGCCGGACATTTCGCCAACTTTTTTGGCAAAAGTTTCGGCAGCACCGTAAATGGTGTCAAGTGCCTTGGGAAAGCTCGACGCCAGGCGCCAGCGAATAGCAGCTCCTTGGGCATGCACCACGGGTGCAGCGCCTGCAGCCAGTACGCCGGCGACACCAGCATTTTTTATTACGGAACGACGATCCATCGAATTACTCCAAGAGTTATATATTGAGTAGCTCACCCCGCCGGTAAGCGGGATGATGACTTATTTGAGTCAGCGCATATTTTATGAAGCGGCACCATGGGAAAGCCTCGGGTTTTCCCTTGCGGCGTGGGGCGAACTGCAGGTAAAAAGACCACACCTCAGAGGAGAATCATTCTGCTCACATACCTTGTGAAAACAATTCAGTTCGCAAACCAAAAAAAGCCCCAAGCCGCACAAAGTCGGCTTGGGGCACTGCAGATGCCAGGCGCTCGGCGCGCTTAAATCTTGGCCGTGGTCATATAGCTGCTAAAGCGGGACTCGGAAAAACGCTCCCACAAAATTTGGTCGCGCTGAAAGGCCCGCATGTCCTGGTGAATTTTTTTGAACTCGGGTGATTTGGCTTCGTGCTCGGCAAACACCTCCATCGAAGCCTTGAAACCAGCATCCATGATTTCTTTGGAAAACGGCTTGAGTTGCGTCTTGACCGCCACCAGCTTCTTCAGGGCGATCGGGTTGAACGCATCGTACTTGGCCGTCATGTCCCGGGCCGCGACCAGAGTGGCTGCATCAACCATCGCCTGGAATTCTGGCGACAACGCCGCGTAGGCTTTGGTATTGATAAAAAATTCCAGCTCGGCGCCACCCTCCCACCAACCGGGGTAGTAATAAAACGGCGCCACCTTGTTGAAACCCAGTTTTTGATCGTCATAGGGACCAACAAACTCGGTCGCGTCGAGTGTGCCTTTTTCAAGGGCCACATACACCTCACCGGCAGGCATGTTTTGTGACACCACACCGAGTTTTTGCATGGCCTCGCCAAACAAGCCACCACCCATGCGCATCTTCAGACCTTTCAGGTCCTTCACAGTCTTGATTTCCTTGCGGTACCAGCCACCCATTTGTGTGCCGGTGTTGCCCGCGCTGCGGCTCTTGATGTTGTACTTGGCGTAGAACTCATCCATCAGCTTGCGGCCATTGCCGTGGTCCATCCAGGCATCCATCTGGCGTGCGGTCAGGCCAAATGGCACGGCGCAGCCAAAGGCAAAAATGGGGTCTTTCCCGGTGAAATAGTAAGACGCGGTCTGGGCCATCTCAACCGTGCCGTTCTGGATGCCGTCCACCACACCAAAGGCGGGCATCAACTCACCCGCAGCGTGCACCGACACCTCGAACTTGCCGCCCGACAAGGCCTTGACGGTCTTGGCAAACATCTCGGCACTGCCGTAGATGGTGTCAAGGGATTTGGGGAAACTTGACGCCAAGCGCCAACGCACATTGGCCCCCTGGGCATGTACAGCGGGTGCGACAGCAGCAGCCAGCACACCGGCTAAGCCTGCGTGCTTGATAACAGAACGGCGATCCATTGGGTTCACTCCTAAAGACGTTGATCAACACTCTCAGATGCCAGCAGATGTGGCAACAACCCTTGCGGGTCCACAGTCATTATAGGAATCGGGCAGCAAAAAATCAGGGTTTCCCCTGATCTAAATGACGGCAAACCAAGGCCGCCCGATGCGGCCATTCAAGGCAGGAGAAACTCAGAACCTAAGCGCCATGCGCAACCAGCAGCGAGGCAAACCGCAGACGCACCGCTGCTTCAATGCCCTGGGCATCGAGACCCTGCAGCACCAGCAATTTGACCGGGTCACCGTGCTCGATGAATTTATCGGGCAAGCCCAGTTGCAGCACCGGCAAGGCCAGCCCTGCAGCGGCCAGGGCTTCGAGTACGGCGCTGCCGGCACCGCCCATCACAGCCCCCTCTTCCAGCGTGACCAGGGCCTCATGGTCGGCCGCCACTTGCAGCAGCAAGTCCACATCAAGCGGCTTAGCCCAGCGCATGTTCACCACCGTGGCGCCCAACAACTCGGCCGCCTGCAGCGCCGGGTACAGCAACGTGCCAAAGGCCAAAATGGCGATGCGCTGACCGGTGCGGCGAACCTCTCCCTTGCCAAAGGGCAGCGCATCCAGTGTGCAGGTGACTGGCACACCCGCGCCCGAGCCACGCGGGTAGCGCACGGCCACCGGTGTGGACTGCGCATACGCGGTGCTGAGCAACATGCGGCACTCGTTTTCATCGGCTGGGCAGGCCACGCTGATGTTGGGAATACAACGCAAATACGGGATGTCATAAACACCCGCATGGGTGGCACCGTCGGCCCCCACCAGGCCGGCGCGGTCCAGCGCAAACACCACCGGCAGGTTCTGGATGGCCACGTCATGAATCAACTGGTCATAGGCGCGCTGCAAAAAGGTGGAGTAAATGGCCACCACCGGCTTCAGACCCTCGCAGGCCAGGCCTGCGGCAAAGGTCACCGCGTGTTGCTCGGCAATGCCCACGTCAAAGTAGCGCTCAGGAAAACGCTTGTGAAACTCGACCATTCCCGAGCCTTCGCGCATGGCCGGCGTAATGCCCACCAGCCGGTCGTCGGCCGCGGCCATGTCACACAACCAGTCGCCAAACACCTGGGTAAAGGTGGGTTTGGCGGGTGTGACGCTTTTTTGCAGGCCAATGGCCGGGTCAAACTTGCCGGGGCCGTGGTAGGCCACCGGGTCGGCCTCGGCCAGCTTGTAGCCCTGGCCTTTTTTGGTGACCACGTGCAAAAACTGCGGGCCCTTGAGGTGTTTGATGTTTTCCAACACGCTGACCAGCGTGTCCACATCGTGCCCGTCAATCGGGCCCACGTAGTTGAAACCAAACTTCTCAAATAACGTGATCGGCTTGACCATGCCTTTGGCGGATTCTTCAAAACGGCGCGCCAATTCAAGCAAGGGCGGCGCGCCCTTGAGCACGGTTTTGCTGGCGTTTTTGGCAGCGGCGTAAAACTGGCCACTCATCAGCTTGGCCAGGTAGCGGTTCAGCGCGCCCACTGGCGGGCTGATCGACATGTCGTTGTCGTTCAGAATGACCAGCAGGTTGCAGTCAGACACGCCGGCGTTGTTCATAGCCTCAAAGGCCATGCCGGCAGTCATGGCGCCGTCGCCAATCACGGCAATGGCGTGGCGGTCTTCGCCCTTGATTTTGGAAGCCATGGCCATGCCCAGCGCGGCCGAAATCGAGGTGCTGGAATGGGCTGTGCCAAAGGCGTCAAATTCGCTCTCGGCGCGCTGCGGAAAACCGCTCAGGCCACCCAACTGGCGCAAGCTGGCCATGCGGTCACGTCGCCCAGTCAAAATTTTGTGCGGGTAAGTCTGGTGGCCCACATCCCACACCACGCGGTCGTTCGGGGTGTTAAACACATAATGCAGCGCCACGGTGAGCTCGACTGTGCCCAGGTTGGAACTTAAATGCCCACCAGTCTTGGCCACGCTTTCCAGTAAATAGGCACGCAATTCGGTCGCCAAACTGCCCAATTGCTCACGCTGCAGGTGCCGCACATCAGCCGGCGTTTGGATGGTCTGCAACAGGGAATACGGGTTAGTCATCAACATATACTTTACTTTTTATAGCTACTTGCGCACTGTTTATAAGGGCTACAGGCATTTTTTACCAAAAACTTCGCGGGTTTCAACCTCAATTGGTTCGGTCAACAACCAAGGCCGCCAAGCCGCGCAAGACGCGGGTGTCAACCAAACCAGTACTGCCCAGCGCTGCCAGGGCTTGGCCATGCAGGGTTTGCGCGTAGGCACGTGCGCCAGACAGCCCCATCAAGGAAACATAAGTGGGCTTGTCTTGCTCGGCGTCTTTGCCGGCGGTTTTGCCCAAGGCGGCAGAGTCAGCGGTGACGTCCAGAATGTCGTCCACCACCTGAAACGCCAACCCAATGGCAGCCCCAAAGCTTTGCAGTGCGGCCTGGACGGCGGGCGTTGACTCGCCGCAGGCGGCGCCCATCATCACGCTGGCCTGCAAGAGCGCACCGGTCTTCAGGCGGTGCATTTCCCGCAACTGGTCTTCTGTGAGCTTCAACCCAACGCTGGCGAGGTCAATGGCCTGGCCACCGGCCATGCCCGCACAACCCGCCGCACGCGCCAGCAAGCGGCACAAATGGGCTTGTTTGGCGGACTCGATCCGGGTGCCTTCAGGGGTGAGCAACTCAAACGCCAGCGCTTGCAGGGCGTCACCGGCCAGCAGGGCACTGGCTTCGCCAAACTGCACATGCACAGTGGGCTTGCCACGGCGCAGCACATCGTTGTCCATGCACGGCATGTCGTCGTGCACCAGCGAATAGGCGTGAATCAGCTCAACCGCACAGGCGCCACGCAACGCGGCCTCGCCAGCCATGAAGCCAGACAAATCTGGATCTGCAGCACCACGGCGGGCGACTTCTTCGTCACCCTCTTCGACCGGCAGGTAGTCATGGGTCAAGCCACTGCTGACGGCCTCGAACGCCGCCAGCACCAGCAGCGGGCGCAGGCGCTTGCCGCCATCAAGCACCGCGTAGCGCATGGCGGCCATCAGGTCGGCCGGGGCATGGTGCTCCATGTCTGCTGAGGCGTCCACGCTGACCCAACGGTCCAGGGCGCGCTCGACACGATCAAGCTGGGTGGCAATCCAGCCATCTAAATCTAAAGGGGCGGGCGGGTTCAATCGGGTGTCCATGTTTTCAGGGTGCCTTGGTCCAGAACTTTGACCTGGTTTTCAACCGCTTCGAGTCGGTCGCGACAAAATTTGAGCAGCTCGGCGCCGCGTTGGTACTGGGTGAGCAATTGCTCCAGGGGCATGTCACCAGATTCGAGTCTGACCACCAGTTGTTCCAGCTCTTGCAGCGCGGCCTCGTAGCTGGCCGGCGTTGCGCTGTGTTTGGAGGCTGTAGCCATAGATCGCGATACTCCCGGGGACAAAGTCGCGATTTTAGGCGTTGCAAGCCAAGCCTTACAATCACAACCCAGGCAGCTCTCAAGGTAGCTGCCCTTCAAGCCCCTCCATGAGGGGTTTTTTGCATCTTTGAAGGACCGAGTTGTGCAAACACTGTGCAAAACCACCCCCCGTGCCCGTCACGAAAATCCCGCCCGTTTATCTGATACCCAGGCGACACCCGTCCACCAAGCGCTCGGCATGCAACTGCCGGTGAGCAGTTATTTTGATGCGGCGCTGTACCAGCGCGAGCTGCAAACCCTGTTTCAGCGGGGACCACGCTACGTGGGTCACGCCGCCAGTGTGCCCAACGTGGGCGACTACGCCACGCTGGCGCATGAGGGCGAGGGCCGCGCGTTGGTGCACACGCCCACCGGCATCGAACTGGTCTCCAATGTGTGCCGGCACCGCCAAGCCATCATGCTCAAGGGGCGCGGCTCGCTGCAAAGCGGCGCTGCAGGCAACATTGTTTGCCCAATTCACCGCTGGACTTACAGCGCGGGTGACGCCACTGGCCAAACGCCAGCGGGCAAATTGATAGGCGCGCCACACTTCTCTCATGACCCCTGCCTGAACCTGAGCAACACCCCTTTGCGCGAATGGAATGGCCTGCTGTTTGAAGACAACGGCCGCGATATTGCGGGGGATCTGGCCGCCATGGGTGAGCGCACCGCGCTTGATTTTTCAGGCTATGTGCTCGACAAAACCGAGCTGCACGAGTGCAACTACAACTGGAAGACCTTCATCGAGGTCTACCTGGAGGACTACCACGTCGGGCCATTCCACCCCGGACTGGGCCACTTTGTGACCTGTGACGACCTGCACTGGCAATTTGGCGAGCAGTTCTCGGTGCAAACCGTGGGCGTGTCCAAAGCCTTTGACAAGCCGGGCTCCCCCACCTATCAGCGCTGGCATGAGGCGCTGCTGAAGTACCGCGGCGGTACCACACCCGAGCGGGGCGCCATTTGGCTAACCTACTACCCGCACATCATGGTCGAGTGGTATCCGCATGTGCTGACCGTGTCAACGCTGCACCCGATGGGCCCCAACAAGACGCTCAACCAGGTTGAGTTTTTTTACCCGGAAGAAATCAATGCTTTTGAGCGCGAGTTTGTTGAAGCACAGCAAGCCGCCTACATGGAAACCTGCATTGAAGACGACGAAATTGGCGAGCGCATGGATGCCGGGCGCAAGGCCTTGCTGCAGCGCGGCGACAACGAGGTTGGGCCGTACCAAAGCCCAATGGAAGACGGCATGCAACATTTTCACCAGTGGTACCGTCGGCAGATGGGTGGCAAGGTGTAATGACAACCGTCAAAATACTATACTTTTAATAGCTACTAGCACTTATTTAATAAGGTCTAGAGCCCGATTATTCATATAAATAGACACCATGCAAGCGCTCTGGATGATTCTGGCTGCCTTCTTTTTTGCCACCATGGCGGTGGGCATCAAGGTGGCCTCACACAGCTTCAGCACGCCTGAACTGGTGTTTTACCGGGGGCTGGTGAGCATGATCTTCATGGCCATGGTGTTGCGCGCACGCGGCACACCGCTGGCCACACCGGTGCCATGGATGCACGCCTGGCGCACCGTGATTGGTGTGTTTTCACTGGCCACCTGGTTTTATGCCATTGCCCATTTGCCGCTGGCCACGGCCATGACACTGAATTACATGAGCGGCGTCTGGGTTGCGGCCGTTGTCGTGGGCGGCGCGCTGCTTTACGGGCAAGGTGGCCGCCAGGGTCCACTCATGGCCACAGTGCTGGCCAGTTTTGCCGGTGTGGTGATGATGCTGCGCCCCACGCTGGACCAAGACCAGTTGTTTGCCGGCCTGGTCGGGCTACTGTCTGGCATGGGGGCTGCCATGGCTTATTTGCAGGTCACGGCCCTGGGCAAGGTGGGCGAGCCCGAGAGCCGCACCGTGTTCTATTTTTCAGCGGGCACCACACTGGCCGGTCTGACGGGGGTGGCTTGGAGCGGTTTCACGCCCTGGCACCTGGTGAGCTGGCAAGCCGCTGCCTGGTTGGTTCCCATTGGCGTGCTGGCGTCCGGCGGGCAATGGTGCATGACGCGCGCCTACAGCCGTGGTGCCACCCTGCTGGTGGCCAATTTGCAATATGCCGGCATTGTGTTTGCCGCGTTTTACAGCCTGTGGCTGTTCGATGACAAGATCGCCTTGTTAGGCTGGGCCGGCATGGCGCTGATTGTGGCGAGCGGCGTGGCCGCCACCGTGCTGCGAACCCGTGCCCTGCCCAACCCGCCTGCTGAAGAACATTGACCACCTGAGGATTTTTTATGTTCACCACCCTGATTTCTGTCCCCCAACTGCAAACCCTGATGGCCAGCGGCCAACCCTTTATGGTGTTTGACTGCAGTTTCGAGTTGATGCAGCCCGATGCGGGCGATGCGCAATACCAGCAAGCGCATATTCCCGGCGCCGTGCGCGCCAACCTGGACCGACACTTGAGCGCCGCCAAAGGGGCTGCAGATGCCGCCAGCGGTGGCCGCCACCCTCTGCCCTCGCGCGAAACGTTTGCAGCCTGGCTCGCAAGCGTGGGTTTCACACCCGACATGCAGGCCGTGGTGTATGACCGCCAAGGGGCCAACTACTGCGGCCGCCTGTGGTGGATGCTGAAATGGGTGGGGCATGAAGCCAGTGCCGTGCTCGATGGTGGCCTGCAAGCCTGGCAGGCCAGCGGTGCAACTGTCGAATCTGGCATCACGCCACCACTTCATGCATCAAATTACCCTCTAGCCCCTGTATGTACTGCGCTAGTAGCTACCGAAAATATAGTAAGCAATCTGGCTCGACCAACTCAAACCATTGTTGACGCTCGCGCCAACCCACGTTTTCTCGGCGAAGTCGAGCCGCTTGACCCGGTGGCCGGCCACATTCCCGGTGCTTTGAATCGCCCATTTGGTCAAAACCTGGACGCCAACGGCTTCTTCAAAAACCCGGAAATTCTGCGGGCTGAATTTGAGACCCTGCTGGCTGGACGCGACCCCGCCACGGTGGTGCACCACTGCGGCAGCGGTGTCAGCGCGCTGCCCAACCTGATCGCCATGGAAGTGGCCGGGCTGGGCCGCACTGGGCTTTATGCTGGCAGCTGGAGCGAGTGGTGCAGCGACCCGAGCCGCCCCGTGGCGCAAGGCTGAAGGCAGTTTTCTCTTGCCGCGCTGATCAAACAGCCTCCAGCGCCAGCAACTCCGCCACCGTCTGACGCCGCCGAATGAGCCTGGACGTGCCGTTTTCCACCAGCACCTCGGGGATCAGCGGGCGGGTGTTGTAGTTTGAGGACATGGACGCGCCATAGGCCCCGG
The DNA here is from genome assembly GCF_028688795.1 of Rhodoferax sp. Classification (GTDB taxonomy): domain Bacteria; phylum Pseudomonadota; class Gammaproteobacteria; order Burkholderiales; family Burkholderiaceae_C; genus Rhodoferax. Next base: position 72,888 of record NZ_JAQTXM010000022.1, read on the forward strand.
TGTCGTGCAGCACCAGCAAGTCCCCCACCTGCGCGGTGGGCAGCGGGCGCTGCAACACCACACCGCCCTCGCCTTGGGTGAACACGTCGCCCGACTCACACAGTGGGCCGCCCACCACGGTGTCTTGCAGCGCGCCAGTGACCGGGCTGCCGTCGGCGTGGATGATTTCCATGCCATGAAAGCTGCCATACATGCTGGGGCGCATCAGGTCGCTGAAACCGGCATCGACCATCACAAACGTGTTGCGACCCATCTGCTTGGTGGCGCGCACTTCAGCCAGCAGCACGCCGGATTCGGCCACCAAATAACGCCCAGGCTCGATCTCCAAGGTGACGGGGTGGCCCAACAGCGCGGCAATTTGCGAGCGCGCGCCGTCCCACAAACTGAAGTAGTGCGCGGTGTCAATCGTGGGCGCGTCAGCCTGGTACGGAATCGACAAACCACCCCCGGCCGAAATGGCCGGCAGGTCCATGCCCTGTGCTTTGACGGTTTCAACCAGCTTGACCATGGCCCCACACACTTCCTGCAGATGGGCGTAGTCCACGCCCGAGCCAATGTGCATGTGCAGGCCCACAAGCTTCAAACCGTTGGCGCGCACACGTTCGCAAGCCAGCGGCAGATCGGCATGCCAGATGCCATGTTTGCTGTGTTCGCCGCCGGTGTTGGTCTTGTTGCTGTGGCCGTGGCCAAAGCCGGGGTTGATGCGCAACCACACCGGGTGGCCGGGGCTGGCCGCGCCCAACTGATCGAGCATGTCGACCGAGCCACAGTTCACCGGCACGCCCAGCTCGGCCACACGGGCCAGGGTGGCGCGGTCGAACAAGTCAGCGGTGAAGACGATCTCGGCATGGCCGCTGTGCACACCGGGCGTGAAGCCTGCGCTCAGCGCACGCTCAATCTCACCCAGCGACACGGCATCCACCATCACGCCACAGCGCTTCATCAGCTTCAGGATGTGGGTGTTGGAGTTGGCCTTTTGGGCGAAGCGGATCACGTCAAACTGGCGCAAGTTGGCAACCTGGCGCTCAATGGTGGCTGCGTCATACACCCACAAAGGGGTGCCGTGGGTGTGGGCCAAAGTGGCCAGGGTCGATGGGTTAAAGGTGTTCATGTGCTGGATCATGCCCGGTGCCATTCATTCAATCAATGCATTTTTCTTCACACATCTATTCACTATGGATATAGTTAATGCATGCTGCACGCTACCCATCTCCCCATCACGCCGGCCCTTACCCACCGCCAGTTGGCCATGTTCCGCGCCATCATGCTGCACGGCAACTTGAGTCGCGCTGCCGAGGCGTGCGCATCAAGCCAGCCCACGCTGAGCCGCGAGTTGGCCCGACTGGAACAGCTGCTGGGCTTTGACTTGTTTGACCGCATCCGAGGCCGCCTGCGCCCCACGGTGCGGGCACTGGCGCTGATGCAGGAGGTGGAGCGCTCGTTTGTCGGGCTGGAGCAGATTGCCGCCCGCGCACAGGAACTGCGCTTGCAGGCCACCGGGCGGCTGCGGTTGGCTTGCCTGCCGGCGCTGGCCCACGCGCTGGTGCCGCGGGCGCTGGCGCACTTTGTTGCCGCCCTGCCGCAAGCCGCGGTGAGTGTCTACCCGGAAGAGTCGCCTTGGCTGGAACAGGCCATGAGCGAGCAACGCTTTGACCTGGGCCTGAGTGAAACACTTGAGGCCCCGGCCGGGGTCGAACTGCGCCCCGTCCTGCAGGTCAATGAAGTTGTGGTGCTGCCACGCGACCATGCGCTGTGCCGAAGGTCGGTGCTGACGCCGCAGGATTTTGAAGGCGAACGTTTCATCAGCCTGGCCGCAGGCGACCGCTACCGGGTTCAAATTGACCACATGTTTGCAAGCGCTCAGGTGCAGCGCCAAACCAGCCTGGAAACCGCCAGTGCGGTAGCGGTGTGCGCGATGGTGCGCCAGGGTCTGGGCGTGGCCATCGTCAACCCGCTAACGGCCATGGAACTCGCCGGCCCCGATCTGGTGGTGCGGCCTCTGAGCGTGGCAATTGCCTTTCAGGTCAGCCTGCTGCTGCCCGAGGTGGCCGCACCACACCCGTTACGCGCCGCGTTGGTCGAGGCCATTTGTGAGGCCGCCAGGCTAGCCACCCCTTAGAGCGGCCCGGGCACCTGCTGACAACGGGTCTGGTTACGCCACGCCGTGCGTCTTGAACCAGGCCAGCGCGCGCTTAAAGCCATCAGCCGCCTCGTCCTTGCGGTAACTTGGCCGGTAGTCCGCATGAAACGCGTGCGGCGCATCCTTGTAAACCACAAACTCTGACGCCTTGGCAGCGGCGTTACCCTTGGCACCGGCTTCAGCCAGCGCCTCTTTCATCTGGTTGATGGTGCTCAATGGAATGCCACCGTCTTGCCCACCGTAGAGGCCCAACACCGGCGCTTTCAACTCTGCCGCCAAATCCAGCGGATGTTTCGGTGTCAGCGCGGTTGACGTGCCCACCAAACGCCCATACCAGGCCACACCGGCTTTCACGTTTTTGCTTTGTTCAGCGTAAAGCCAGGTGATGCGCCCACCCCAGCAAAAACCGGTGATGCCGACCTTTTTCAGGTTGCCGCCGTTTTCACCGGCCCATTTGACGGCGCCATCCAGGTCACCCATGACTTGTGCATCTGGCACCTTGGACACCACCTCAGCCATCAGTTTGGCCATTTCGCCATATTGACTGGGGTCACCTTGGCGCGCATACAACTCGGGGGCAATCGCCAGGTACCCGGCTTTGGCGAAACGCAGGCAGGTGTCGGCAATGTACTCATGCACACCAAAAATTTCTGAAATCACCAGTACCACCGGCAGGTTTTTCTTGCCCGCAGGAGCCGCGTAGAAAAACGGCACCGAGAACCCTTCCACGTCGTAAATACCCTCGCCGGTGTGCAAGCCTTCGGCAGATGTCTTGATGGCGGTTTGCGCCATGATGGGCATCGCCGCAGCCGCATAACCCACGCCCAAAGCCACTTTCAGCGCGGTGCGACGACTGGCCCCATCGGCAGTGGATTGGCCTGGCAAAAGGGCGTCAAAGTCACGGGTCTGGTCTTGATTGAGCATGAAAAGTCTCCTCGGTTGAAAAAGGCAACAGCTTAACGGCCTCGTAATTCCGACGGCATTTGGGGGCTTCTCCGTAGCCCGCGGATTCAAAAAACATAAGGAAAATTTGTGGTGCCCGATTGCGTTATGCTCTGCCCCGCCTGCCAAAACGCGCGGAGATCCCGTGGCGCTGGCAGCAACTTTGGCCTAAGTGCAATACCCAATGCACAGAAGCCCTGATTCAACGTATTCTGTTGCGGACCACAAGACCGCGAGGAGACCTCTTCATGCCACAGCGCAAACCTTTGCACCTGCACGTGCCTGAGCCCACCGGGCGTCCGGGCAGTGACACTGATTTTTCTTACCTGCCCCTGTCTGCCGCCGGCGCCAAGCGCCGCCCACCGGTCGATGTGGCCGCAGCACAAACCAATGACCTGGCCTTTGCGCTGATTCGCGTGCTGGACGACGACGGCAAGGCCGTCGGCCCCTGGGCGCCACAAATGGACGTGGCCTTGATCGAGCGCGGCTTGCGGGCCATGCTGCTGACCCGCGCCTTTGACGCCCGCATGCTGATTGCCCAGCGACAAAAGAAGATGTCGTTTTACATGCAATGCCTGGGTGAAGAGGCCATTGCCTGTGCCCACGCGCTGGCCATTGGCGACGGCGACATGTGTTTTCCCACCTACCGCCAGCAAGGCTTGTTGCTGGCGCGCGTTGACAACAACATGGTGGACATGATCTGCCAGCTTTACAGCAACACCCGTGACCCCATGAAGGGGCGGCAATTGCCGGTGATGTATTCGAGCAAAAAACAAGGGTTTTTCTCCATCTCGGGCAACCTCGCCACCCAGGTGATTCAGGCCGTCGGTTGGGCCATGGCCAGTGCCATCAAGGGCGACGACAAGGTGGCATCGGCCTGGATTGGCGACGGCGCCACGGCTGAGACCGACTTTCACACCGCACTCACCTTTGCCCACGTGTACCGGGCGCCGGTGATCATCAATGTGGTCAACAACCAATGGGCCATTTCCACCTTTCAGGCGATTGCCGGTGGTGAAGGCACCACGTTTGCGGCACGCGGCGTGGGCAACGGCATTGCCTCGTTGCGGGTCGATGGCAATGATTTTCTGGCCTGTTATGCCGCCTCCCAATGGGCGCTAGAGCGTGCCCGGTCAAACTACGGCCCAACCTTGATCGAGTGGGTCACTTACCGCGCCGGCCCGCATTCCACCTCGGACGACCCCACCAAATACCGCCCCGCCAACGACGCCGCGCGCTTTCCGCTGGGTGACCCGATTGAGCGCCTGAAAAAGCATTTGATCGGGTTGGGGGCGTGGTCTGACGCCGCCCACATCGCAGCACAAAAGGAGGCCGAGGCTGCGGTGTTGGCCGCGCAGAAAGAGGCAGAAAAATTCGGCACCCTGGCTGACAGCCACGCGCTTGATGTGGCCGACATGTTTGAGGATGTCTACAAAGACATGCCGACCCACCTGCGCCAACAGCGCCAGCAGCAGCAAGAACAACAAGCCCACGGAGCCTGACCATGACGAACACCCAAACCATGCGCACCAGCGCAACGCAGGGCGGCGCAGAGCCAGGCACCGGAGCCACATCGCCCATGACCATGATCCAGGCCCTGCGCTCGGCGATGGACGTGATGCTCGCGCGTGACCCGAATGTGGTCGTTTACGGCCAGGACGTGGGCTACTTTGGCGGCGTCTTTCGCTGCACCGAAGGGCTGCAGAAAAAATACGGCAACCAGCGCGTGTTTGACGCCCCCATCTCTGAGGGCGGCATCGTTGGCACGGCGGTCGGCATGGGCGCCTATGGCTTGCGCCCGGTGGTGGAAATCCAGTTTGCAGACTACGTGTACCCGGCCACGGACCAGATCGTGTCAGAGGCGGCACGCCTGCGCTACCGTTCGGCAGGCGACTTCACTTGCCCGTTGACCATCCGCATGCCGTGTGGTGGCGGCATTTACGGTGGCCAAACGCACAGCCAGAGCCCTGAGGCCATGTTCACCCAGGTATGCGGTCTACGCACCGTGATGCCGTCGAACCCGTATGACGCCAAGGGGCTGTTGATTGCCTCGATTGAAAACGATGACCCCGTCATTTTTCTGGAGCCCAAGCGCCTGTACAACGGCCCGTTTGACGGCCACCATGAGCGCCCGGTGGTGCCCTGGAGCAAACACCCGCTGGGCAATGTGCCCGAAGGCTACTACACCGTGCCGCTGGACAGCGCCCGCGTCACCCGGCCCGGCAACGCAGTCACCGTGATTGCCTACGGCACCATGGTGCATGTGGCGGAAGCGGCGGCCGTCGAGTCTGGCTTAGATGCCGAAATCATCGACTTGCGAAGCCTGTGGCCGCTGGACCTGGAGACACTCGTGACCTCGGTGAAGAAGACTGGCCGCTGCGTCATCGTGCATGAGGCCACGCGCACCAACGGTCTGGGCGCCGAGCTCTCAAGCCTGATTCAGGAGCATTGCTTCTACCATTTAGAGGCGCCCATCGAGCGCGTCACGGGTTGGGACACGCCTTACCCGCATGCCCAGGAGTGGGCGTATTTTCCGGGGCCAGCGCGCGTGGCGGCTGCTTTCAAACGTGTGATGGAGGCTTAAATCATGACCATTCAAAGCATCAAAATGCCCGATATCGGCGAAGGCATTGCCGAAGTCGAAGTGGTGGCCTGGCGTGTGCAGGTGGGCGATGTGGTGGCAGAAGACCAGATTCTGGCCGACGTGATGACCGACAAGGCCACGGTAGAAATCCCGTCCCATGTGGCGGGCACCGTGGTGTCACTGGACGCAGTGGTGGGTCAGGTTGTGGCGGTTGGCACACCTATTATTCATATAGAACAGGCCATAGACCACGTAAATATTGCGCAAGCAGCTATAAAAATAAAAGCAGAAGCAAAGGAAGTCCCAGACGCCAGGTCAACTGAGCCAATAGCGCCGCAAGACGCCCAACCCAAACCCCAGCGCCAACCCAACGCGCGCAGTGGTGACGGCCGTGACAGCGACAGTGACGTGGCGACAAGTCTTAAGCCTGCGGCTGCTGTGCCCCCACTAGCACAGCGGTTGCTGGCCGATGGGTCCCCATTGGCAGGCACAGCATCGCGCCCGATCGCGTCACCCGCCGTGCGACGACGCGCCTGGGAACTGGGCATTGACTTGGCACAGGTGCCGGCCAGCGGCCCGGCCGGACGCATCTTCCAGGCGGATCTGGCAGCACTCACCCCAGCCAATGCGGCAGGCACAGCGCCAGCCCAAGCGCCCATCAAATCCGAGGCGGCATCAACACGACCCCAAGCACCCATCAGCTCTGAAATAAATAGCTACTCACGCAATCAGGACGAGCGCTACAGGCCATTAGAGGCACAAGAAGTGATTCCTGTGATTGGCCTGCGGCGCAAGATCGCGCAAAAGATGCAGGATGCCAAACGTCGCATTCCGCATTTCACCTACGTGGAAGAAATTGACGTGACCGAGCTGGAAGACCTGCGCGCCCGCCTCAACACGCAATACGGCCAGGCGCGCGGGCGGCTCACCGTGCTACCGTTTCTGATGCGCGCCATGGTGCTGGCCGTGCGCGACCACCCAGAGGTGAACGCCCGCTATGACGACGATGCGGGCGTGGTGACGCGTTTTGCCGCCGTGCACCTCGGCTTGGCCACACAAACCGCAGGCGGCCTGATGGTGCCAGTGATTCGCCATGCTGAAACGCTGGATTTGTGGGCAGCGGCAAGCGCCGTGCTGAAGGTGAGCGACGCCGCCCGCAACGGCAAAGCGACCCGTGACGACCTGAGTGGCTCCACCCTCACCCTGACCAGCCTGGGTGCACTGGGCGGCATTGTCAGCACGCCGGTCATCAACCACCCTGAAGTGGCCATTGTGGGCACCAACCGCATCGTCGAGCGGCCCATGATCAAAGGCGGGCTGGTGGTGGCGCGCAAGATGATGAACCTGTCAAGCTCGTTTGATCACCGCGTGGTCGATGGCATGCACGCCGCTGAATTTATTCAGCAAATGCGCGGTTATCTGGAGTGCCCGGGCACGCTGCTGGTGTGAATTTTTGCAGCGGCTTGGTGCGGTCTCACGGCGCTTTGGCGCGGTCTAAACCCGAAAACGATCAGCGCTGGCGTTCAGTTTGGCGATCAGCGCGCCGGCAATATCGCCCAGCGGCAGCACCTCATCTGCGGCGCCGTGGGCAATGGCTTCTTTGGGCATGCCAAACACCACGCACGAGGCTTCATCTTGAACAAAGTTGTAGCTGCCAGCGTCTTTCATCTCTTTCATGGCCCGGGCACCATCATTGCCCATGCCGGTCAGCATGATGCCAAAGGCGTTGCGCCCGGCAACCTTTGCACCCGATTTGAACAACACCTCGACCGAGGGTTTGTGGCGATTGACCGGCTCACCATCATCAACCACCGCCACATAATTTGCACCACTGCGATCCACCCTGAACTGTTTGCCACCCGGCGCCAAGTAGGCATGCCCGGGCAATATCCGTTCGCCGTTGACAGCCTCGCGCACCGATATCCGACACAGGCTATCGAGCCTAGCGGCAAAACTGGTGGTGAAACCAGGCGGCATGTGCTGGGTGATGACAATGGCCGGAAAGTCGGCGGGTAGCTTGACCAGCACCTCCTTGATCGCCTCGGTACCACCGGTCGAAGCCCCGATAAAGACGATTTTTTCGGTCGAGATTCGCCCGGACAAGGTGGCGGTTGGCCGCTCAACGACCTGCCGGCCGCTTGTGTCCTGAACCCGCGCAGTGGCAGGCACGGTGCGCTTGATGTGTGCGCCAGCAGCAATGCGAATTTTTTCGACAATTTGGGTCGACAACTCACTCAAGCCATCGGACACGCCAATGCGCGGTTTTGAGACAAAGTCAACGGCACCAAGCTCCAGCGCCTTCATGGTGACTTCGGCGCCACGCTCGGTCAGCGTTGAAATCATCACCACGGGCATCGGGCGCAGACGCATCAGGCGGCCCAAAAAATCAATGCCGTCCATGCGTGGCATTTCAATGTCCAGGGTGAGTACATCAGGGTTGAGCTCCCGAATCATCTCCCGCGCAATCAGTGGGTCATTGGCCGCGCCGACACACTCCATGTCTGCTTGACGATTGATGATGCCAGCCAACAGGCTACGCACCAGCGCCGAATCGTCCACCACAACCACGCGTATTTTCTTCAATTCCCAATCCTCAAAACAAATCTACCGAGCCACCAGAGGTCGATTTGGCGACCGACAGTGCATTGCCCTTGCGCTCCTCCACCACCAAGCTCTCCGGGTGTGAATGCGCCAGCCGCTTCACCAATGCTTTTCCGGTGACCGGAAAAAAACAGACTTTTCTTGGGTGAATGTCAAGCACATCTTGCGACACCACCGGGATTCGCTCTGTCGCGAGGTAGTCAAGCACAAACTTGGTGTTTCGTTCACCCACGTTCATAGTCGTAAAACCTGCCATCACCTGGGCGCCACCAAACACCTTGGCCTGCATCGACTCACGACGCGCGCCAAGTTTGAGCATTTGGTTGATCAACAATTCCATCGCATAGGACCCGTAGCGCCCGCCCCCGTCGGCACTGTCACCGTCAGGCAACATGAAATGGTTCATGCCTCCGGCCCGCACACGCCCATCCCAAAGGCAGGCCGAGATACAAGACCCCAGCACGGTCATGATCATGATGTCTTCACTGGCCACAAAATACTCACCAGGCAACACTTTGACAGCGTCGTACTGAAAGTGGTGGTCGCTGTAAAAAAAAGAGGCCTCTCCCGGGTTGCGCGGCAACGACTTGAAATGGTCAATTCTTGACACCCGAGCGCTGACAACTCTAGCGACGCTCATAGACAGTTTTCCCCTTCAATACAAACAGATCGCGCGACTCACTGAAGTTCTCCGCATGTCCGACAAACAGCAAGCCACCCGGCACCATCACCCGATGAATGCGCTCCAGCACCTTGCGTTGTGTCGGTGCATCAAAGTAAATCATCACGTTGCGACAAAACACCACGTCAAAAGGCTCGCGAAATGGCCAGTCGTCACGCACCAGGTTGACCATGATGAATTCCACTAGGCGCTGCAGTTCCGGCTTGATCCTGACCATGCCACTGTTGCCTGCCTTGCCGCGCAAGAAAAATTTTTGAAATTGACTCTCACTGACATTTTTCAAGTTTTCATGGCGATACACACCTTGAGCCGCAGTCGCCAACACCTTGGAATCGATGTCACTGGCCATGAGCTTGAGTTGCGGATTTGCGCCCAATGCTTCAATGGCTGTCATGAGAATGGAATAGGGCTCCTCACCGGTCGAGGCCGCGCTACACCAGACACGCCAGGCGCCATGCGAGCGGTTGGATTTCAGGAGTTCATTGAAAATTTCAAAATGGTGGTGCTCGCGAAAAAAAGAGGTCAGGTTGGTGGTGAGCGCGTTCACGAACTCTTGCCACTCCGGGCCATCGTTGTTCTCAAGCCAACTCAAATAGGCCTTGAAACTTTGGTGCCCGGTGTCGCGCAAACGCCTGGAAAGCCGGCTGTACACCATGGCATGCTTGCCATCGTGCAAACTGATGCCAGCGCGTTGGTAGATCAGCGTCTGCACCCGGTCAAAGTCTGCATCGGTCCAGGCAAACTCGCGCCCTTGAACATCAGGCGTGCCAGCGTCCTGCTGAAACTGGCCTGGTTGAAAAACTGCCATCTGAATCTATAGCCTGCGACGCGTCAGCTCAGATCAGAGACCAACCCCATGTCAACCGTTGACATCAATTTTTCAATATCAAGTAAGATCAACATCCGGTCTCCCAGCGAACCCAGTCCGATCACGGAGTCGCTGTCAATCACGCTGTCAACATCGGGCGCAGCCCGCAAGTTTTCCTGTGCCAGCTCCATGACGTCGCTGACCGAGTCCACCACGATCCCGACAATGCGGTGGTGCAGGTTAAGAATGATGACAACAGTGAAAGAGTCGTACTCGGCGCTGGCGCAATTGAACTTCAGCCGCATGTCGACAATCGGCACAATCGTTCCGCGCAAATTGACCACACCCTTAATGAAGTGTGGCGCATTGGCGATGCGTGTGGGGGGCTCGTAGCCGCGAATTTCCTGCACCTTCAAGATATCGATGCCGTATTCTTCACGGCCCAACCTGAAGGTCAGGTATTCACGCGCACCAACCGCCACTGAATCATTCATTTTTTCAATCGCACTCATCTTGTTTCTCCTGAATCGACCCAATGCCTCAATGGCGTGAACGGCGAACCAACGCACCCGTGTCGAGAATCAGCGCCACCTTGCCATCGCCAAGAATGGTCGCGCCCGACACGTTGGGTACCTTGCGGTAGTTGGATTCAAGATTCTTCACAACCACTTGTTGCTGCCCCAGCAACTCATCGACCAACAGCACCACGCGACTGCCCTCAGCCTCGATCACCACCATGATGTCACTGGTTTTTTCCATGTCGAACCGTGGCACCTGAAAGACTTTCTCAAGTTCAATCACGGGCATATACTCGTCGCGCACTTTGACCAACTGTGACCCCTGGCCCACGGTGCTAACCGCGCCCGACTTCACCTGGAAGGATTCCACCACGGACGAAAGCGGCAAGATATAAACCTCGTTGCCGACGCCCACCGACATGCCATCCATGATGGCCAAGGTCAGGGGCAAGCGCACTGACACCTTCATGCCGTAACCTTCAACCGATTCAATGTCGACCGTACCGTTAAGCGAGGTGATGTTGCGTTTCACGACATCCATGCCGACACCGCGCCCAGATACATCAGTCACCACTTCTGCGGTTGAAAAACCAGGCGCAAAAATCAACTGCCAGACTTCACCATCTGTCATGGTGTCTGACACGTCCAAACCCTTTTCCCTGGCCTTCGCCAGAATCTTCTCACGCGACATGCCACGACCATCGTCGCGTACCTCGATCACGATCGAGCCACCCTGGTGCGCCGCCGACAAAGTAATCTTGCCGGATTCCGGTTTGCCAGCGCGGATCCGGTCGGCCGGCATTTCAATACCATGGTCACAACTGTTGCGCACCAAGTGGGTCAGCGGATCTGTGATCTTTTCAACCAGGCCCTTGTCCAGCTCGGTTGCCTCGCCCAGAGTTACAAAATCGACCTTTTTGCCCAGTTTGCCAGCAAGATCCCGCAACATGCGTGGGAACCGGCTGAACACAATGGACATGGGAATCATGCGGATCGACATCACCGACTCTTGCAAGTCACGGGTGTTTCGATCCAGATCTGTCAAACCAGTCAGCAGCTGTTGGTACAGCGCCGGGTCAAGCGCCCGGCTGTTTTGCGCCAACATCGCCTGTGTGATCACCAGTTCACCGACCAGATTGATCAACTGATCAACTTTGCTGATCGCCACACGAATCGTGGCGGCTTCAGGTTGCGCAGCGGCTGCCCCAGCAGGTTTGGCCGCGACTTTGGCAACGGCCGCAACCATTTGACTGACGGGCTGCGCATCTTCACTGTGCTCAGCTTCAGCGGAGACCAAGGCACCTGGGGCACCTGGGGCACCGTCAAAAAATCCAAAATCAGAAGCCGCGTGCGTTGCATCAGTGGCAGGCACTGGAGGCGCGGCAGCTTCAGCTTCAGCTTCTACCTGGGCTTGCGCGACCTCGCTGCCGCTTGCCAAATTAACGTCTTTTTCCTGGATGACAACTTGCTCGCGCGACACATGAAAAGCGAACAAGTCCAGCAAATCGTCGTTGGTTGACGTCGTCGTGACTTCAAACTGGCGACTGCCACCAGGCACCACTGGCAAAGCCTTGATCTCACCCAAACCTGGGATGTCACGAAACAGCTCCATCAACGAATCAGCTTGATCCTGACGCTCCATTTGACTGATGGTGATGTCTAGGTGGCGTACACCGCTGGCCACAACGATGCCGACCGGTGCCTGTGCTGCCGGCTGAACAATAACAGCTGGCTTGGGCGCTGCCGCAGCGACTTGTTGAGGCGCTGCAACAGGGGGCGGGGCCGCAGCAAGCGCTTCACCCGCAACCAAAGCGCGTATTCTGCGAACCAGCTCGCCAGTGGGCGGGCCCTCGCCCGTATCGCCGGCCTGATGGCGCGCCAACAGACCGCGCGATGCATCTGCTGACTCCAGCAATACATCCACCATGGCTGGATTGGGCTGCAATTCATGCCGACGCAAACGGTCAAGCAATGACTCCATCTGATGCGTCAATTCGGCCACGTCCGAAAAGCCAAATGTGGCTGCACCACCCTTGACCGAGTGGGCGCAGCGAAAGATGCCATTGAGCTCTTCGTCGTCTGCCGTTTCCAGATTCAAATTGAGCAGCATTTGCTCCATCAAATCCAGGTTTTCTCCGGCTTCCTCGAAGAATATCTGATAAAACTGACTCAAGTCAAAGTCAGCCCCGGAACCACCCGCATCTTGATGCACTTCAGCCATGACTATCTCCTGGTATCTTTATTAGATCGGTTGTTAAATCAACGCAATTTATTTGACGACTTTTTTGATCACTTCAATCAAGCGTGCCGGGTCAAACGGTTTCACCAACCAACCCGTTGCACCGGCGGCCCGCCCAGCTTGCTTCATGAGGTCACTGGACTCAGTGGTCAACATCAGAATGGGGATCGATTTGAATTGGGGATGCTCGCGCAACTTACGGGTTAGCCCCAAACCATCAAGACGCGGCATGTTCTGGTCAGTCAACACCAGATCAAAAGTCTGCGCCTGCGCCTTCTCAAAGGCATCAACACCATCCACAGCCTCCACCACCTGATAACCGGCACCCGTCAACGTGAATGACACCATCTTGCGCATCGACGGCGAGTCATCAACAGTGAGTATTAAAGGCATGAAAAACTCCGACTATTTCCATCTGTCACCAGATATTTAAAAAAGCTCAATCGATCCGGCCTGCATTTCATCCTGTGTGACAGGATTGGGGCGGTCGGGGACGTCTTCAACAAAAGGTACGGCTTCTCCGTCTTCATAACCCATGGCATCAGATGCCAGACGGTAGGCGCAGCCTTGAAGAATCTTTGACGTGTGAACAATCAGCTGCGAGGCCATGTCCTGAAACTGCAACTCAGTCACCGCTGCGCGCAAGGCAGATCGCACACCTTCAAGCTCTTTGACCGCCACCAGCGCAGGATCAGCAAGATCGGCACTGGCACTGGTGAAGCGCTGCATCAGGTTTTCCATCGCGTGCGCCAGCAACCCATCAAGTCGATTCAAGTCATGCACGACGACCAGCAACGAGTCTTGCACCTCAGCCACCAGCATCACAGGCAGCTCAACCGTCGGAACTAAAAATGGCGTTTGATCAGGCGACATGGCCAATAGACTCTCCTGTGCTCACATTGCAAACCAGAACCCCTTACTATCACAGACAATCATAGCGCCAAATATGACGAACCACCCCCCAAACCCCACCCCCTTGCGCATTTTGCATCTGGAGGATTCACCCCTTGATCATGCCTTGGTCAAGCGTGAACTGCAGCGCTCGGGTGGCGTCACAGAGGTCGAACGTGTCGATACTTTGGATGCCTTTGCTCAGGCACTTGAACAATGCACGTTCGATGTCATTCTGGCTGATTACCGGCTGCCCGGATTCACTGCGCTGGATGCTTGGCAAGTCATGCAGCAAAAGCAACTGAAAACGCCTGTCGTCTTGCTGTCCGGCGCCATTGGCGAGTCAGCGGCCGTCGCCGCCATCAAGGTCGGCATCAGCGACTACCTACCCAAAGAAGATATCGGCAAACTCGGGCGAGTTCTGGAACGCGCCATTGAAATGCATCGCATCCAGCTTGAAAAAGAAGCCGCCGATGTTGAACTTGCGCAGTCCGAAAAACGTCTGGCCAGTTTTGCCGAGTATTTGCAAAGCACCATCGAGAAAGAGCGCGCAGCCATTGCCCGCGAAATCCACGATGACATTGGTGGCTCACTGGCCGCCGTGCGTTTTGACCTGTCATGGATCTCGCGACACAGCTCAGACCCAGCCACCCAGTCCCACCTGAGTGCCGCCAGTGACATGCTGACGCATGCGCTTGAGGCCAGCCAGCGCATCATGATGAATTTGCGCCCTGCCGTGCTGGATCAAGGATTGGTCGCGGCCGTCAATTGGCTTGCCACCAGTTTTACCAAACGCACAGGCCTGCCCGCGACCGTGCGCGCGCCACAAAAAATTGAAGGTCTCCCCAAGTCGGTGCAACTCACGGCCTATCGCACCACACAGGAAGCATTGACCAACATTGGCAAGTACGCTCAATGCACACAGGTCAAGATTGAACTATCAGATGCGGAAGGCGTGTTGACACTGGAGGTCACGGATGACGGGCTGGGCATCACCAGCGAGGACCTTGCCAAGGCGAGCTCGTTTGGTATTCGCGGCCTGAAAGAGAGGGCGCGCACCGTAGGCGGATGGTTGGATGTAAGCTCTCAGCCGGGGCATGGCACTGCCATTATTCTTTCTGTTCCACTCACAAAATCAACGGCTTATGACACAGGAGACTCTGACACATGATTCGCGTGATACTTTGTGATGACCACGCCATGGTGCGTCGTGGCATTCGCGACACACTGGCGGAGGCGGTTGACATTCAGGTCACGGCTGAAGCCGGGAGCTACGCCGAGGTTCGCGAAGCCATGCGATCCCACGCCTGCGATGTGCTTGTGCTCGACATCAACTTGCCGGGCCGTGGGGGCCTTGAGGTGCTGTCTAGCCTGCGCGAAACAGACTCTCCCATCAAGGTGCTAATGGTTTCGATGTTTCCTGAAGACCAGTATGCGATTCGGTGTCTGAAAGCAGGCGCGCAAGGCTATTTGAACAAGGCCGGTGATCCGGCCGACCTGATCGCGGCGGTTCGCACGGTGGCACAAGGGCGCAAATACGTCACCCCAGGGGTGGCGCAAATGCTGGTAGACAACCTGAGCGCACCCGAGAACACCAGCCTGCATGCCTGCCTGTCAGAACGCGAGCTACAAACCTTGTTAAAAATTGCTTCTGGAAAGCGGCTTTCAGACATTGCTGAAGAGCTTATGTTGAGCCCCAAAACTGTCAGCGTGTACCGCTCACGCGTGCTAGAAAAACTCAAACTGACCAACAATTCCGAGCTGACGGTTTACGCCATTCGCAACGACTTGGTCTGAACCGAGCGTTTATCTGGGCGAAAAGATGTCGATGGCGCGCCCCATCAAAGCCAGAAATGGCTGGTCCAGCATCGGCAACGTGGCGGCCATGCCAACCAAACCAACGGTGAGCGTGATCGGGAAACCAATCGCATAAATGTTCATTTGCGGAGCCACGCGCGACACAATGCCCAGTGCCAAATTGGCAAACATCAACATACCCACCATCGGCAACGCCATCCACAGGCCACTGGCAAAAAGGTCTGTGCCCAGGTTGTAAATTTTCATCTGCTTGAGCGACTCCAGAAAATTCTGGTCGACTGGAAATGCGGTAAAGCTTGTAATGACCGTCATCAGCACCATCACATGGCCGCCCATGACAACAAACATCAACATCGCCATTTGCCCAAAAAAACGGGCCACCGCACTGGATTGGCCGCCCATGGAGGGGTCAAAAAATGACGCAAAACCCAAGCCCATCTGAAAACCAACCACTTCGCCTGCCAATTCAACGGCGGCAAACACGACCCTGATGGCAAATCCGATGGCCAACCCGACGCCGACCTGCTGCAGCACCGCACCAAACGCTCCCGGGTCATTGATGTTGACCATCGGCTGGCCCGCCAATGTTGGCTGCGCAGCCAATGCCACAAAAAAGGCCAGCGCAATCCGGACCCGCACGGGCACCGCTTTGGACGAAAAAACCGGGGCCGACGTGAACAGCGCCAGGGTGCGCAGGAAAGGCCAGATCAGCGGCGACAGCCAGGCCGTGAGTTGCGCTTCAGAGAACGTGATCACGGCAAAGGCTCACATCACCGCAGCGGGAATGGCCTCGATGGTGCGCCGAATGTAGTCCACCAATGAAGCCAGCATCCATGGTCCGGCCAACGCAAATACGGCAATGGCTGCGATCAGTTTAGGAACAAATGCCAGAGTCGCCTCGTTGATTTGCGTCACCGCCTGAAACAAGCTGATCAACAAGCCTACGACCAGCACCACCCCCAACACCGGGGCTGAGATCATCAACAGCATCCACAAGGCTTCCTGCCCCATGCTCAACACCAATTGCGAATTCATTGGTCCACCTCAGGTCACAAAACTGGCCGCAAGCGAACCCAGCAACAGATTCCAGCCATCGGCCAACACAAAAATCATAAGTTTGAAGGGCAACGCCACCAGCACCGGCGACAACATCATCATGCCCAGGGACATCAAAATACTGGCTACCACAATGTCAATCACCAAAAAGGGGATAAAGATCATGAACCCGATCTGAAAGGCCGACTTGAGTTCGCTGGTGACAAAGGCCGGAATCAGCACCCGCATCGGGGCGTTTGCCGCCGTGGTTGCAACATCAAGCTTGGCAAGTTTCACAAACAAGGCCAAGTCGGATTGGCGTGTCTGCTTGCTCATGAACTGGCGCATGGGCGCTTCCGCTTTTACCAACGCCTGATCAAACGGCAGCGTGTTGTTGCTGTAGGGCAAATAAGCATCTTCATAGACCTTATCCAGCGTTGGCCCCATGACGAAGAGCGTCAAAAACAATGACAAACCCACCACCACCTGATTGGGTGGGACCGCCTGCGTACCAATCGCCTGCCGCATCAATGACAGCACAATCACAATCCGTGTGAACCCAGTCATCATGAGCAAAATGGCCGGTAAAAACGACAATGCCGTGAAAA
>NZ_JAQTXM010000083.1 GCF_028688795.1 Rhodoferax sp.
GCCGACAGCGCGGACTGACCGCGGCCCAGCCGTGCCCGCCTATGACAAGACCGACCTTGAATTTCCGCCAACGGCAACCACCTGCAGGAGTAATCGGTTTCAAGGATAATTTGCCCATGCACACGCTCTATGACTCTGACACTTACTCTGTGACCCACATGCTGGCCAACGCCGTGGCCGCCGATGTGCCTGACCAGGAGCTCAAAGACGGTGAGCAACTGTTGATCGTGCCCCAGCTGGCACGCCATGGCTTTGAGATTGTTGACAAACGCAGCGGCAAAGAGGTGTATCTGGACGGCTCCTGGGCCGAACTCTTCCAGCAACACATCGCCGCCTGGCAGCTCAAGACGCCCACCCAGGAAGAAGTGGAAGACACGCTGGAGCGCTACGCCGAGCTGGCGCAAAACCCGGTGGTCATCCACTAAAGCATCAAAAACACCTCCAGCCCACGTCAATAAAGGGCTGATAGCTATACTAGTTATAGCAATCAAATCAATCCTGCCGCGTCACTGGCGGCTGCGACAATAGCGTCCCTATGAACCCTGTCTACATTTTGACCCTGTCCTGCCCGGACCGCCTGGGCCTGGTGCATGCGGTGTCCGGCTTTTTGCTGGAACGCAGCGGCAACATCGAAGAAGCCGCCCAGTACAACGACGCCGACACCGGCCTGTTTTTCATGCGGGTGCAGTTTGCCTGCGCCCAGCACAGTTTTGCCGAGCTCAAGACCCAGCTGGCGGCTTTTGCCCAGCCGTTCGAGATGCAGTGGCAGTTGCATGCCCAGGCCGAACCGATGCGCACCGTCATCATGGTCAGCAAGGAGGGGCATTGCCTCAACGACCTGCTGTTCCGCTGGAAGAGCGGCCTGCTGCCGCTGGACATTCGCGCCATCATCTCCAACCACCGCGAGTTCTACCAGCTGGCCGCCAGCTACAACGTGCCGTTTCACCACCTGCCGGTGACTGCGGCCAGCAAGGCGCAGGTTGAAGCCAAGCAGATGGAGATCATCGAGAGCGAAGGGGCCGAGCTGGTGGTGCTGGCGCGTTACAT
The DNA here is from genome assembly GCF_028688795.1 of Rhodoferax sp. Taxonomy (GTDB): domain Bacteria; phylum Pseudomonadota; class Gammaproteobacteria; order Burkholderiales; family Burkholderiaceae_C; genus Rhodoferax. Next base: position 1,048 of record NZ_JAQTXM010000083.1, read on the forward strand.
GCAGATTCTGTCCAACGACCTGTGCCGCAGCCTGTCAGGCCGGGCCATCAACATCCACCACTCGTTCCTGCCCAGTTTCAAGGGGGCCAAGCCCTATTACCAGGCGCATGACCGCGGCGTGAAGCTGATCGGCGCCACCGCCCACTATGTGACCGCCGACCTGGACGAGGGCCCGATCATCGAGCAGGACGTGGCCCGGGTGGACCACAGCAAGACCGTCGAAGACCTGACCGCCCTGGGGCGCGACACCGAAAGCCAGGTGCTGGCGCGCGCCGTCAAATGGCACAGCGAACACCGCGTGCTGCTCAACGGTCACAAGACGGTGATTTTCAAGTAAGCATCACAAGGGCGTTACCGGACTTTCGTGTCCCGCCCAACCTTCAAAGTTCAATGGCGCAGGATGCGGAACGCAACACTGCCTCTTGTTTGAGACGCCATCAGACGTGACCCATTCTCCTGTCGCACCGTAATCCATTCGGTGTGGCCCAGGCGCTGCGCGGCAGCACCGCGAGGAAAGCAACGACCCGGAAGCGCCCGCATGCTTGTTCAGACCAAAGTCTGAACAACATCCATCTCATGGCTGAACTAAATCGCGACTGATGCCCGAGGGCAAGACATCGACACCGGAGAACAATGGTCAATGGGAATCTGTTGAACCTTGGCTGTCATCAGCGATATTCGCGCGGGGCAAAGTTCAGCAGCTTGCCTGACCTATTCATAAAAAAAGGAGACAGACATGAGAAATGGGTACAAGTTTGCCAGGTTCATCAGGATGAGTCATTTGCATGCAGGTGGTGCAGATGAATAGAAAGATTCTCTCTCTTGGCCTGCTAGGTGCCATGGTGACGACCATGGTTGTCACCTGGGTTTTCAATGGTCAGGGCGTCATACAGAACGACCCAAAACGCAACATCTATATCCCCGAAGTACGCCAGATGCCCTTGCAGGTCCGGGCAGCGTACAACCATGAGAAGATGTTTTTTCAGTATCGCTGGGCATCGCCGCGACCGGGCATTCACATGGATGCCTACAAGTTCGAGGGCGGCAAGTGGGTAGCGTATGGCGAAGACAAACCCGGGAGCCAGGACCACGTTTTCCTGGAAGACCGGGTCGCCATGATGGTCGACGATGGAAGCGTGCCAGAATTTGCGCACTATGGTGGTTATGTGGCCATCGGCAATGGCATGGACTCATTCACCAACTCAGCCACTGAAAAGGACATCAATGCCCACCCCTATCTGGGAAAAAACAATAAAAAGCAGAAGGCCGTCACCAAATATCTGCCACTGACCCGCGAACAACCCGACGACTGGAGTTCGGTTGTTCCGCAAGACCGGCTCGACACCCTGAAAAAGGCCGGCTATTTTCTGGATCTGTGGCATTGGCGGGGCCATCGCTCCAACGTGCTCGAATTTGCCGATGACCAGAACATTGGCCCAATACGCGATGGAGACCCCGGCAAGAACGGCTGGACAACCAACTGGGACAAAGACAAGCAGCAGCCTAAATACATGTTTGACCCCAAGCGCACCGGCCGTATTGCCAACACCTGGCAGGACTTGAGCAGTGGCAAGGTCGGCCAGGACGACCCCTACTACCTGTCTGACACGACCAAAACCGACTTTGATCCCAGTCAACCTTGGAAAGAGGGTGACGTGTTGCCTTTGCGAGTCCTGCGTACCTTTGAAGGCTCCATGGCCGATATTCGCACTGTGGGTGGGCGTGGGCGCTGGAAAGACGGGTATTGGGAAGTTACCTTGTCACGCAAGATGGACACTGGGGATGCGCTCAATGACAAAGCATTTGTCGACGGCAAAATCTACAACCTGGCATTTTCGGTGCATCGCAACGCCACCGGGCGGCGCTGGCATTACATCTCACTGCCGGTCAGCATGGGATTGGGCCGCGAGGCAAGCTTCAAGGCGCAACGTTTTACCGGCGAGACACCGCCTTGGACACAGTCGTGGTTTGAGGCGAAATTGTTCTATCCAGGACAAGTCAATTGGCCGCTGCTGACCAGCAAGCGACACCCCGGGCAAGCCATGATCAGGGATGGCATCCCGGTCAAACACTATCACAACGAACGTCAGCTCTCGCAATATGGCGTTGAGATGGAGTTTTTCGAAGAAATCAAGCAGCAATGGCGTTTGACCGTGCTGGCCGGCATATTCATGTTTGTGGGAGTCGGCTTCGGTCTGTTACGCCTGCAACGCAAAATCGTTTCAGGAGAAAAGCAATGATTCCCTACCACCACATGATGGCGCACTTTCCAATTGCGCTGCTGAGTCTGGCATTCTTTGTGATCTTGCTGCGCTCGTTGACCAGCAATGCGTTGGTACGACGTGTGGATTCCACCGTGCTGATTTACGTTCTGGCCGCGGGTGTTGCTGGCGGTTTAGGTGCATTGGCTACGGGTCTGATGATCTGGCCGACCGAGGCCGCCGTCGCGGGTCCAATGGCACGCAACAAGATACTGATGGCGACTTGGACCATTGTTATCTGGTCTGTTGTCCTGGTGTTGCGCTGGCGCATGGGAGAAAACGTCTGGAATGGCACCGGCAGGTATCTGATGCTCGTCCTGGGCACCACCGGCATCATTTTGGCCTCAATCACTGGCACGCTGGGTGGGCATTTGCTGGGTTCGCCGTCCGCCCTGTCAGCGGTGCTGAACCAATTGGGCTGGAATGTCTATCAAACCTATTTTGTGCCGAACTGGGTATTGCTGTTGATGTTCGCGGTGGGCTTGGCCGGGGTCGTGGCTGGGCTGGGTTCCGGTCGAAAGACGGCAGTGTAAGGCGCGATATAAGTTGGATCAGGGGGCTGGCATCAGCGTTGCCTGGCCCCGTATTGCGCTGCCATGAGCGCGGCCTCCGTGCGTGTGCGTACCTGCAGTTTTTGCAAAATAGCCGACATGTGGTGCTTGACGGTTTTTTCTGCCAGATGCAAGCGCTCGCCAATTTCCCGGTTGCTCAGGCCTTGGCTGAGCAAATTCAACACGCCGCTCTCACGCGAAGTAAGTATGGAAAAAGTATCCGGCGTACTGGGGCGGGAAAACGCTGTCAGCATTTCGGCCGCCAACGCAGGAGTCACATAGACCTCTCCAGAGGCCACACTAGCGACAATGCTGCGTAACTCCGAGGCAGACACCCCCTTGAGCACATAGCCATGGGCTCCTGCCTTGAGTGCGGCTAACAGGTTTTCCCGGTTTTCGGACACGGTCAGCATCATGATGCGCGTTGCCGGTAAATTGGCCGCAATCTGCGCTGCTGCAGCGATCCCACCCATGCCGGCCATGCTGACATCCAGCAAGACCATGTCAGGAAGCAATTGCATGGCCTGTTCCAACGCCTCCTCGCCGCTGCGGGCCTGAAAAATGACTGAAAACTCTGGCGCAGCAGCCAATGAGGCAGCGACACCTTCCCGAAACAGCGGGTGATCGTCCGCCAACAGGATGCGAACCGGCTTAACCAACGATACTCTCCTTGATTGTTAGGGGTAATCTGACAGCAACCCGGGTGCCACATCCAGGG
>NZ_JAQTXM010000023.1 GCF_028688795.1 Rhodoferax sp.
GTGCACGCCGATGAAACGGGCATCCGAGTCATTGGCAAATTGCACTGGCTGCACTGCGCCGTCACGGACACATTGACCTGGCTGGCCCCTCACGCCAAGCGCGGCACAGTGGCGTTTGAGGCGCTGATTGACCGCAGCGAGATGTTTTACGGACAGCTTGACACTGCCCAGCGAGCCTTGGTGCGCAGCAACGTGAAAGCCTCCGGATTCAACGCCGGCCTGATGCAAACCGAGATGCTGCGCCGCCACCAAGATGTCTGGCAAACCGCGCAAACACTGACGCGAGGCGGTTTGAGCGCGCAACGCGCCGAAGATGAAACCAGACAATTGCTGGCGCGCCTGGTGCGCTCACCTGATGCGGCTTCCCGCCAGAACAACGACCGGCTCAATCAGGATAACTGTGAGAATCTTTCCGCCCTGCACAACCGCACCACGCTGGCCCAACGGCAAAAAATGGCAAGCACCTTGAAGGGCTACGAACTGGACGCCCAGGCGCTCATGCCCGCCCTGAGCGGTAACCGCTGAACGCGGTTACACCGGCCAGACCACGCCGTGGTCGTTCAGAATGGCATCCATCGGCAAATCATGGGGCTCGGGCTCGAAGTCAGGCAGAAAATCGGTGCCAAAACCCAGGCCCACGGTGAACGGGCGCGGCGACAGGTCGGCCAGCATGCGGTCATAAAAGCCACCGCCATAACCCAGCCGGTAGCCACCCGGTGCGTAGCCCACACACGCAACAAACAGCAGCGTGGGCACGATCACCTCGGTGTCTTTGGGCTTGGGAATGCCATAGGCGTCGTCTTCCATCGGGCAACCGGGGTACCAGGTGTGAAAGGTCATAGTTTTATGAACTTTATCGACCACCGGCAGTCCAATTTTGCGAAGCTGCGGTTGCTCGATGAGTTCGCCATCTTCCTTCCAGCGGTGCAGCGCAGGTAGCAGGTCGAATTCGCCCTTGATGGGCCAGTAGGCGCCAATCACGGCATCGGGACGCCCGACCAACCAGATACGCACCACTTGCTGAAGGTTGGCAATGCGCTGTTCGCGGTCTGGCAAGTGCAAGCGCTGCTGAATCAATTGTTGGCGCAAGGCTTTTTTCTCAAGCGCCTTTTTTTCTTCAGAGTTATTCATAATGTCCCTATGCAGTTACTAACTATTTTGACATCGATTGCCCTCATCGGCACCTTGTGCGGGGCATCGGGCACAGCGCAGGCCGCAGCCAGCACACCCGGCACGGCCGACACCGTGTTTTTGGAGATGAATCAGGCCTATAAAAATGGCCAATCCAAGCGTTTGAGTGAGCTGTTGCCACAGACCCGCGGCCATTTGCTGGAGCCATGGGCTGCGTACTGGGAACTGCGTGCTCGCCTTGAGACCGCCAGCCCGCAGGAGATCACTGCTTTTCTCAAGCGTTACCAAGGCACCTATCAAGAAGACCGCCTGCGCAACGACTGGCTGCTGCTGCTCGGTCAAAACCGCGACTGGAACACCTTCATGGTCGAACACCCCAGCTACCGCATGGGCGATGACCGGTCGGTGAGGTGTTATGCCCTGCTCGCGGATTTCAACGGGCGCCAGCAAGAGGTAGCCGCCCAGATCGAAACCTTGTGGCTGGCACAACCCAACGCAGATGATGCCTGCGCCGCTGCCGCCGATCAACAGCTCAAGGCCGGCAAACTCAAAGCTCACAGCGCTTGGGTGCGCGCGCGCCTTGGCATGGAAAACGACCGCCAGCGTGTGGCAACCCAAGCGCTGGGCTTGCTGAACGCCGACTGGGCTGACACTGCCAGCGCCATTTACGCCAAGCCCGAGCAGTTTCTGGCGGGACGTGTACTGGCGCTGCGCCCGCGCACCAAGGAGCTGGTCACGCTGGCCCTGATCCGTCTGGCCGTCGTTAACCCTGAAGCGGCAGCCATTGAGGTCGACAAGCTGCGCTGGAAAACCCAGCTCACCCAGGAAGAGCGCAGCTGGGTTTGGGGCGTGATCGGCAAACGCTCGGCGCTGCGACTCTCAAGTGGTGCACTGGCCTATTTCATGAATGGGCAAGACCAGTTCATGCACGACGACCATCTCGCCTGGAAAGCCCGGGCCGCTCTGCGGGCCGGTAATTGGGAACAAGTGGCCAGCGCCACCGCCGCCATGAGCGAGAGCCAAGGCAAAGACAGCACCTGGGTCTATTGGCGTGCGCGCGCACTGATGGCCGCCGGCAAGACCGAGGCCGACCGTGCGGAGGCCACCCGACTGCTGCAGGATATTGCCGGCGTGCGTGGGTTTTACGAACTGCTGGCGCAAGAAGAATTGGGACTACCCATCATTCTGCCCACCAACCCTGAGCCACTCACCGCATCCGAAAAAAATGCAGCACGCACCAACCCTGGCCTGCAGCGGGCGCTGGCCGCCATTGAGTTGGGCCTGCGCTCCGAGGGTGTGCGTGAATGGAACTACACCACCAACTTGCATCAAAACGGCGGCATGGCCGACCGCGAGCTGCTGGCCGCCGCCGACCTGGCCTGCCAGCACGAGGTGTGGGACCGCTGCATCAACACCAGCGAACGCACCAGGAGCCTGGTCGACCTGACCCAGCGCTTTCCCATGCCGCACAAACAAGCGGTGCTGGCACGCACCCGTGACATCGGGCTGGACCCGGCTTATGTGTATGGCCTGATTCGCCAGGAAAGCCGTTTTGTGACCGATGCCCGCTCTGGCGTGGGTGCCTCCGGCCTGATGCAGGTGATGCCCGCCACCGCCAGCTGGACGGCCAAAAAAATCGGCATGACTGACTTCAAGGCGTACCAGATCACCGAGAGCAAAACCAACATCGCCATTGGCACCGGCTACCTGAAACTGGTGCTGGACGACTTTGCCGGCTCCATGCCCATGGCCGCTGCCGCCTACAACGCCGGGCCGGGCCGACCACGCGCCTGGCGCGGCCAGAGCGGTGCACCGGTGATGGAAGCCGCCGCCTGGGCAGAAAATATCCCGTTCAACGAAACCCGCGATTACGTCAAGAAAGTGCTGGCCAACACCACCATTTACGCCGCAATGATCAGCGGCAAAACGCAGTCACTCAAGGCCAGGCTTGGCATGATTGGCCCGCGCAACGACGCAGCTCCCCTCAATCGCGACATTCCCTGACCATGAAACTCTACATTGGCAACAAAAATTACTCATCCTGGTCAATGCGCCCCTGGGTGCTGTTGACACAGGCTGGCATCCCCTTTGAAGAAGTGATGGTGCGCTTTGACGCGTTCACCCCCGAGTCACAGTTCAAGGCCACGATGCACCCGCTGACGCCTACCGGCAAGGTGCCAGTGCTGGTCGATGGTGAACTGGTGGTGTGGGACACACTGGCCATTGCCGAATACCTGGCCGAGCAGTTTCCCGAAAAACTCCTGTGGCCCAAGGACAAAGCGGCCCGTGCCCGCGCCCGCAGCCTGTGCGCCGAGATGCACAGCGGCTTTACCGCCCTGCGCGGCGCCTGCCCGATGAACATCGAGGCCAGTTTGTCCGACACTGGCGCGCTGATCTGGCGTGACCAGGCTGGCGTGCGGGCCGACGTGGCTCGCCTGGTGCACATGTGGCAACAGTGCCTGCAGACCAGTGGCGGCCCCATGTTGTTTGGCAACTTCAGCGTGGCTGATGCCTACTTTGCCCCGATCTGCACCCGCCTGCTCACCTACGCCTTGCCACTGCCGCATGACATGCTGGCTTATGTGCAGCGGGTCTGCGCGTTGCCCGGGGTCAAGGCATGGATCGATGAAGCACGCGCCGAGCACGACTTTCTGGACTTTGAAGAACCTTACCGACTACGCGCCTGATACCCAGGCGTCGCGAACCTGCGCTGTCAAACCACCTAACCGCAGAGCTGAATGAAGAAAGAAACGCGCCATGTTGCAAGCTGAATTGCTGGCACTGATTGCCAACGGAGAAAACTCAGGCGTTGAATTCAAACGTGATGACCTGCGACCAGAGCAGCTCGCCAAAGAAATCGTGGCGCTAGCCAATCTTCAGGGTGGGCGATTGCTGTTGGGCGTGGAAGACGACGGCACGGTCAGCGGCATTGCGCGCCCTGAACTTGAACGCTGGGTGATGGACACCGTTTTTGGACGCTATGTTCACCCGCTCATCCTGCCGTTTTACGAAGAAGTGGCCATGGACAACGGCCAACGCGTGGCGGTGATCACGCTCACGCAAGGCGTTGCCAAACCTTATGTGGTGCGCCAGAACGACCGCGAAGACATCTACATCCGCGTGGGCAGCACCTCACGTTTGGCCACCCGCGAGCAGCAGGCGCGCCTGTTCGAGAGTGGTGGCATGTTGCACGCGGAACTGCTGCCCGTCTCAGGGACCCAACTGGAAGATCTGGACCAGGCACGCCTGACCGACTACCTGGTCAACATTGCAGGTGACGAATCTGCCCCCGGTGATCAGGCTGCCTGGGAACAAAGACTGTGCGGTTTAGGCTTGATGACCACGCGCCAGCAAGGGTCAGCCGTGTGCACCATCGCCGGCTTAGTACTTTTTGGTCATAGCCCGCGTCGCAGCATGCGGCAAGCGGGTGTGCGCTGGATGTCATTTGCGGGCGACGCCATGGACTACCAGGCACAAGACGACACTGTACTTGACGCGCCACTGGTCGCGCTCTGGAAAGGCCGCCCAGGCAGCGGCCGCAGCGTGGTGGCCGAAGGCCTGATGGAGCGCCTGATGGACCGCATGCGGCCTTTTATTTCCGCTGAAGCAGCCAGTATCACGGCCCAATTGCGCCGCGAGACGCACCATCGATACCCAATGGATGCAGTGCGCGAGGCCTTGCTAAACGCCATGGTGCACCGCGACTGGACACGAGCCACCGAGGTTGAGGTAGTGAACTACGCAAACCGGCTGGAAATCACCAGCCCTGGCGTCCTCCAAAACTCCATGACGCTTGAAAAAATGCTGGCCGGGCAGCGCTCGCCGCGCAACCCCATCATGGTGGAAATCATGCGCGACTACGGCTACGTGGAGTCACGCGGCATGGGGGTACGCCGAAAAATTGTGCCCCTGACACGGCAATACTCAGGCAAAGAGGCCATTTTCGAGCTGACCGACGATTACTTGCGAGTCGTCATTCCTGCCAAGCCATCCGCTTAATCAACGGCCTGCGCTGCGCCCGGCTCAAATTTACCCCAATGTCCATGCAAATCTACCTGGTAGGCGGTGCGGTGCGTGACGCCCTGCTGGGCTTGCCCGTGAAAGACCGCGACTGGGTGGTGGTGGGCGCCAGCCCCGAGCAAATGATCGCTCAGGGCTTTGTGCCCGTGGGCAAAGACTTTCCGGTGTTTCTGCATCCCAAAACACATGAGGAATACGCGCTGGCCCGCACCGAGCGCAAAACCGCCCCCGGCTACCGCGGTTTTGCCATTCATGCTGCGCCTGATGTGACACTGGAAGACGACCTGGCGCGGCGCGACATTACTATAAATTCAATAGCTATTAGAGCAGATTACATAAGGGTTAGAGGACAATTTAACGAAAATATCTCAGAAACCCCTACACAATGGCTGAGTGCCGGTATCCTGGTTGACCCCTACAGTGGTGTGCAAGATCTGAAGGCCAAAGTGTTCCGTCACGTCAGCTCGGCGTTTCGTGAAGACCCTGTGCGCATCTTGCGCGTGGCACGCCTGGCCGCGCGTTTTCACGACTTCACCGTAGCGCCCGAAACCCTGCAACTCATGCGTGAGATGGTGGACTGCGGCGAGGTCGACCACCTGGTAAGTGAGCGCGTCTGGCAAGAGCTTTCCCGTGGCCTGATGGAGGCCAAACCTTCGCGCATGTTTGACGTGCTGCGCGACTGCGGTGCACTGGCTAGGTTGCTGCCCGAGGTAAACCGCCTGTGGGGCGTGGCACAACGCGCCGACTACCATCCCGAGATCGATACCGGCGTGCACGTGATGATGGTGCTGGACATGAGCGCGCAGCTGCAGGCGCCCTTGACGGTGCGCTTTGCCTGCCTGGGCCATGACTTGGGCAAGGGCAACACCCCGGCCGACATCCTGCCACGCCACTTGGGACACGAGGGGCGCAGCGCCCAACTCCTCAAAGGCTTGTGCGAGCGCCTGCGCGTGCCCACCGACTGCCGCGAACTGGCCGATGGGGTGGCGCGCGAGCACAGCAACATTCACCGCTCACTCAGTCTGGACGCCGCCGCCCTGATGCGCCTGCTGGAACGCTGCGATGCCATCCGCAAACCCGCACGTTTTGCCGACATGCTGCTGGCCTGCGAATGCGATGCACGCGGGCGCCTTGGCTACTCTGACGCGCCTTACCCGCAACGACCGCATTTGCTGAAGATGCTTGCCGCCGCACATAGCGTTGCTACTAATGAAATAGCTACTAGTGCAATTAATACCGGGGCTACAGGATTAAAAATAGGCGAATTGATTCACAAGGCACGGGTCGCTGCGGTGGAGGTGGCCTTGGGCTGAGTTGGCATAGACCCATATTCACCTCGGGTATGCTCACCGCATGTCTAGCCTACTCATCATTGAAGACGACGAATTGCTGCGAGACGGTCTGTGCGCGCAGCTGGCCCAAGCCGGTCACACCATCACCTCGGCCGCTGACGGCGAAGCCGCCCAAGCCCTACTGGAAACCCAACGCTTTGACGGCGTGGTGCTTGACCTGGGCCTGCCAAAAATCAGTGGTATGGACGTGCTGCGCTGGGTGCGCAAACGTCTGCCGGCCCTGCCGGTGCTGATCCTGACCGCGCGTGACGGCGTCGATGACCGGGTGCAGGGCCTCAACGCCGGGGCGGACGATTACCTCACCAAACCCTTTGAGATGCTTGAGCTGCAGGCCCGCTTGGGCTCATTGCTGCGTCGTGCCCGTTTGCCCGCGTTTGGCGGCTCGCTGGAGGTAGCTGGCAGTCGCACAGCGCGCAACCTGCGGGTTGATGCGCACCTGCCGCAAGCCTGGCTGGGCGACGAAGAGCTGGAACTCACGCAGCGTGAATGGGCGCTGCTGTCGCTGCTGGTAACCCACGCCGGGCGCGTGGTCAGCCGTGAAGATGTGCTGGAAACCTGGCAAAGCGACCCGATCGAGGCCGGCGGCGTGGCCTCCAACGCGCTGGAGGTCTACATCCACCGCCTGCGCCGCAAGCTCACCGATTCCGGCCTGAACATTCGCAACGTGCGCGGCCTGGGCTACATGCTGGAAACCACCAGCCCATGAACCCGAAGGCCCACGGCCTGTCCCTGAAACGCCAGTTGCTGCTGTGGCTGCTGCTGCCACAACTGGTGCTGTTTTTGGTGGGTGGTGCACTGGCCTACCGCGTGGCGCTCAAGTACGCCGAAAAAGCCATTGACCAGTCACTCACCCAATCCGTGCGTTCGCTGGCGCGCCAGGTTAAGCCGATTGGCTCAGGGCTGCTGGTGGATTTTCCCAGGGCGGCGCAAGACATCATTGAACAGGACCCGCAAGACCGGGTGAGCTACATGGTGTCGAGCCCGCCCGGCAGCTTTTTGTTGGGCAACGGCAAGCTGCCCAGCCCGTCCACCGACCAGTTGATCGGCACCGGCGAGACCTTGCTTTACAACGCACAAGTTGATGGCAAAGCCATGCGCGTGGCCTTGCTGGAGGTCGATTACGGCGACAGCAGCGCGCCGCAACGCCTGCGCGTGCAAGTGGCCAAAAGTCTGGCGGTGCAGCAGCGCCTGACCACCGAGCTGATTGCCGACATGCTGGCCCCGCTGCTGCTGCTGGGCGCCGTGTTGAGTCTGCTGGTGTACGGCGGCATCTCGCGCGGTCTGCAGCCCTTGACGCGCCTGCAAGCACAGTTGGGCGACCGGCGCAAGCAGGTGTTGTCAGACTTGTCGCCGATTGAGCTCACGCAGGCACCGCAAGAAGTGCACGCCCTGGCCACCGCGCTGAACCAGTTGCTGAGCACGGTGCGACGCAGCCTGGGGCAAGAAAAGCGCTTTCTGAACGATGCCGCGCACCAGCTGCGCACGCCGCTGGCAGGCCTGATCAGCCAAACCGAGATGGCGCTGGCCGAGGCCGACCCGGCGGCCATGCGCGCGCGACTCACCAAGGTGCTCAGTGGCGCCCAGCGCAGCGCCCACCTGGTGCACCAATTGCTGTCACTGGCGCGCAATGAGGTCGAGGTCAAGCTGCAGCCGCTTGATGTGGCAGCGCTGGCGCGTGATGTGGCCCGAGAGTGGACGCCACGCGCGCTCAAGGCCGGTGTTGACCTGGGCTTTGAAGGCGCTGACCACCTGAACGTGGCGGGCGAAGCACTGCTGCTACGCGAAGCCTTGAGCAACCTGATTGACAACGCCCTGAGCTACGCCGGCGCGGGCAGCGAAGTGACCTTGAGTGTGCAACGCGATGAACAGCAAGTGGTGCTGGAGGTGGCCGACAACGGCCCGGGCTTGTCACCAGATGAGCTACCGCATGTGTTTGAGCGCTTTTGGCGTGCCAGCACATTGCCTGGTGGCTGCGGCCTGGGGCTGGCGATTGTGGCGGAGATCGCCCTGCGCCACGGCGGCGTCGCGTTGGTGCTTGCGGCCCAGCCGCATGGCCTGCGTGTGCAGCTGCGCTTGCCCTCGCCCCGGTGCGGTTGAACACGGCATTGATCAAGCCGCACCGGCCCTTTTGATGGTAAAAAGCTGCCTGTGAGAACACTGCCCGCCCCCTTTGACGTCGCGCCTGCCGTCTACGACCCGCTGGACATGGTGCTGGAGAGCATCAGCCAAGGCGTCTACTTGCTGGACGCATCAAACCATGTGACGCTCTACAACAACCGCCTATGCGAGTTACTTGACCTGCCCCGTGCGTTTTTGGACACCATGCCCACGCTGGAAGAAATAAATGCTTACCAAATGCAGCGGGGCGACTTCGGGCCAGGCGCCAATCTGGTTGACCACCATGCCCGCGACTACGTGCTCAGCGGCGGCAAGTTGTCCACGCCCGAGCGGTTTTTGCGCGTGACCCGCGCCGGGCGAACCCTGGAGGTGATCTCAAGACCGGTGCCCGATGGCGGCATGGTTCGTACCTTTGCCGATGTCACCAACTATGTACAGACCGAAGCTGCCCGTGAAAAAGCCAACAAGCTTTTGTACGTCACGCAAGAAATTGCCATGGTGGGCGGCTGGGAAATCGACCTGCGCGACGACTTGGTGACCTGGTCTGATCAGGTGTACCAGATTTTTGACACCACACCGGAGTCGTTCACCCCCACGACGAGCAACACGCGCCAGCTCTTCACGCCAAAATCCTGGGCCATCGTGAGCGCGTCCTACGCCGAGGCCAACCACCAGCCCAAAGACCATGACTTTGAGATCGAGATGACCACCCTCAAAGGCCGGCACATCTGGGTGCATTCACGTGGCTACACCGAATGGGCCAATGGGCGCCCCGCCAAGCGCACCGCCATCGTGCAAGACATCACGGAGCGCAAAAAAACCGAATTGGCGCTGTTTGAGAGCGAGGCCCGCTGGAAACTGGCGCTGCAAAGCGTGGGTGATGGCTTGTGGGATTTGCAGGTGCAAAGCGGCGAAGAATACTTGTCGCCACAACTGCTGCGCATGTACGGCTACAGCGAAACCAATGTCAAGTTTCGCGTGAATGAGCTCGACGGCCGCACCCACCCCGACGATGTGGCACGCATGCATCATGACCGTCAAGCGCATCTGGATGGACTGACCCCAACCTACAGCAACGAACACCGCATACGCTGCAAAGATGGCAGCTGGAAATGGGTGCACAGCCGCGGCATGGTCATCAGCCGCGATATCCGTGGCCTGCCGTTGCGCATGATTGGCACACACACCGACATCACCGAGCGCAAGCAGGCTGAGGCCCAGGTCTGGCAACAGGCCCATTTCGACGCCCTCACCGGCCTGCCAAACCGCCGCATGATGCAGGAGCGGCTGACACAAGAGATCAAAAAATGCCGCCGCGATGGCCTGCAACTGGCGCTGCTGTTCATCGACCTGGACCACTTTAAGGAAGTTAACGACACGCTCGGCCACGACCGCGGCGACCTGTTGTTGCTTGAGGCCGGTCGGCGCATCCAGATCTGCCTGCGCGAAGTCGACACCGTGGCCCGCATGGGGGGTGACGAATTCACCGTGATCATCTCCGAGCTGGCAGACGCGACACACCTGCAAGGCATCTTGCCCAAGTTGCTGCAAACCCTGAGCGCGTCATTCCAGCTGGGCCTGGACCAAGTGTTTGTGTCCGCCAGCATTGGCGTCACCGTCTACCCCTACGATGGTCTGGAGATTGAAACCCTGCTGAAAAACGCCGACCAGGCCCTTTATGTGGCCAAGGGTGCCGGGCGCAACCGCTACAGCTTCTTCACACCAGCTCTGCAAGAGGCAGCGCGCATGCGTGCCCAGCTCACTCACGACCTGCGCGCCGCCTTGGCCAGGCAGGAATTTCGGGTGTTTTACCAGCCCATCGTTGAATTGGCCACCGGCGCCATTCACAAGGCTGAGGCACTGGTGCGCTGGCAGCACCCCACGCGTGGCCTGATCAGCCCGGCCGAGTTCATTCCTGTGGCTGAGAGCAGCGGGCTGATTGTGGACATGGGCGAATGGGTGTTTGTCCAGGCCGCCGCCCAAGTGCAGGCTTGGCGGGCCAACTTGCACCCGCAATTTCAGATCAGCGTCAACAAATCGCCCGTGCAGTTTGAAAGCCCCAACCCGGCGCATACGCCCTGGATCGAGCAACTGCAGGCACGCGGCCTGCCAGGCGACTGCATCGTGGTGGAAATCACCGAAGGGCTGTTGCTGTCCACCAGTGGTGGCGTGGTTGAGCAACTGCTGAAGTTGCGGGATGTGGGCATTAACGTGTCTCTGGACGACTTTGGCACGGGTTACTCATCGCTGTCTTACCTGCAACGCTTTGACATTGATTTTGTCAAGATCGACCAGTCGTTTGTGCGCAACCTGGTGGCGGGTTCGACCGACCTGGTGCTGTGCCAAGCCATCATCGCCATGGCGCACGCGCTGGGCATGAAGGTGGTGGCAGAAGGGGTTGAAACCGCTGATCAACGGGATTTGCTGACCGCCGCCGGGTGCGACTTTGCACAGGGGTATTTGTATTCGCGACCCGTGCCGGCAGGGGAGTTTGAGAAGCTATTCGGGAATTAACCCAACCGCAACCCACTCTGCGCGTCAAACCAGTTGTTGTGGTTACCGCTGACCGTCATCCCAACGGTGTCACCCACGGTCACAACTGTGCTCGGCGGTGTGCGCACGGTAATCAGGCCAACAGCAGTTTTCACCACCACATAGGTGTCGGCACCGGTGGGCTCCACCAGCGTGACCTGGCCGCGCCATGAGGCATCGTCGCTGAGGTGAATGTGTTCCGGGCGCTGGCCTAGCGTCACCTTGCCAGTGGCCGGGCATGGCAACGCCAAGCTGCCACCTTCAAAATTAAATTGGCTTGTAGCCCCCGTCCTACCTGCGCTACCAGCTATAAAATTCATAGTTGGCGAACCAATGAAACCGGCCACATAAGTGTTCGCGGGGCGACGGTAAATGTCGTCCGGTGTGCCAATTTGTTGCAGGATGCCGTCCTTCATCACCGCAATGCGGCTACCCAGCGTCATGGCCTCGATCTGGTCATGCGTCACATACACCGTGGTGATACCCGACAGCAGATGTAGACGCTTGATTTCGGCGCGCATTTCCACCCGCAATTTGGCGTCCAGGTTGCTTAAGGGCTCGTCAAACAAAAACAGTTTCGGGTCACGCGCCAGCGCACGGCCCATGGCCACGCGTTGACGCTGGCCACCCGAGAGCTGCGCCGGGCGGCGGTCCAGCAGGTGCTCAATCTGCAGCATGGCGGCCACTTCGTGGATGCGCTTGGTGCGCACGTCAAGCGGTACCTTGCGCATTTCCAGCGCAAAGCCAATGTTGTCCGCCACGGTCATGGTGGGGTACAGCGCATAGCTCTGGAACACCATGGCAATGTCACGCTGGGCCGGGGCCACACCAATGACGTTTTTGCCGGCTATTTTGAGTTCGCCTTCAGTGGGCTCTTCCAAGCCGGCAATGATGTTGAGCAGTGTGGACTTGCCGCAGCCAGAAGGCCCGACCAAAATCAGAAACTCGCCGGGAGCAACCTCGATGTCGATTTTCTTGAGAACCTCGACGGCTTTGTCGCCCTTGCCAAAAACCTTGCGAATACCTGCGATGTGAAGTGAAGCTGCCATGAGTTTTATCCTTTCACAGCGCCAGCTGTGAGACCTTTGACGAAATATTGACCGGCCAGCACATAAACCAGCATGGTCGGCAAGCCGGCAATGATGGCTGCGGCCATGTCAACGTTGTAGTTTTTGACGCTGCTGGTGGTGTTGGCCATGTTGTTCAAGCCGACCGTGATGGGCTTGCTGTCGGCACCGCTGAAGGCCACACCAAACAGGAAATCGTTCCAGATGTTGGTGAACTGCCAGATCAGCGTGACCATCAAAATCGGTGTCGACATGGGAATCACGATGCGGTAAAAAATACGCCAGAAGCCCGCGCCGTCAATCCGCGCCGCGTTCACCAATTCACGCGGAATGGCGGTGTAGTAGTTTCTGAAAAACAGCGTGGTACTGGCCATACCGGCCAGGCAGTGCACCATGATCAAGCCACCAATCGAGCTCGACAAACCCAGAAACCCCAGCACCTGGCTCATCGGCAGCAGCACCACCTGATATGGCATGAACACACCAAACAAGATAAAGCCAAACAGCAAGTCACTGCCCTTGAACTTCCACATGGAAAGCACATAGCCGTTGATGGCGCCCCAAGCGGTGGAGATCAGCACCGCTGGCACGGCCATCATCACGGAGTTCCAGAAGTAGGGCTTGAGCCCCCGGCAGTCGACCCCGGTGCAGGCTGTGGACCAAGCCAACTTCCAGGACTCTAGGTTGAGCGAGGTGGGCAGGCTCAGCAGGTTGCCAGCGCGTATCTGCGCGCCATCCTTGAGCGAAGTCACCAGCATCACATACAGCGGTGCCAAAAAGAAGAAAGCGGCCACGCCCAATACGGCGTACACGGCAAAACGGGATATGTTTTTAGCGTTCATCAGTAGTTCCCGGCTCAACGCTCGTGCGGTTTGGACCGCAACTCGCTGTAAAGGTAAGGCACCACAAGGGCTGCCACCATGGCCAGCATCATGGTGGCGCTGGCGGCGCCCAGGCCAATCTGGCCACGGGTGAAGCTCATGGTGAACATGAAGGTGGCTGGCACATCAGACGCGTAGCCTGGCCCACCGTTGGTGAGTGCCATCACCAAATCAAACGCCTTGATGGACAGGTGCGAGAGCACCAGAATGGTCGAGAACACCACCGGACGCAAGATAGGCAGGATGATGCGCCAGTAAATTCTTGGCAGCGAAGCACCGTCGATTTGCGCCGCCTTGATGATGCTGTCGTCAATGCCACGCAAGCCGGCCAAAAACAGCGCCATGGCAAAGCCGGCCGACTGCCAGATGCCGGCAATCACCACGCAGTAAATGGCGGTGTCACTTTGCACCAGCCAGTCAAAGCTGAAGCTGGCCCAACCCATGTCGTGCATAAGTTTCTCAAGGCCCAGACTTGGGTTCAAAATCCATTTCCATGCGGTGCCGGTGACGATGAACGATAGCGCCATGGGGTACAAATAAATGGTTCGAATGACGCCTTCAAAGCGGATTTTCTGGTCCAGAAAAATCGCCAGCACCATGCCCAGCAGCATCGAGCCGCCCACATACAACACGCTGAAAATGCCGAGGTTTTTCAGGGCCACGTACCAGCGGTCCATTTCCCACAGCTTGCCGTATTGCTCAAGCCCGACAAACTCGTCGTAGTTGGGCAGCATGCGCGAGTTGGTCACGGACAACACGCCGTTCCAGATCATGAAGCCGTAGATGAAGGCAAAGCCGAGCACAAAGGCCGGAGCGATCACCAGTTTGGGCAACACGTTTTCAAAAGATTTCATAAACACTTTGCCTTTGGTTTATTTCATGGCCCTTGCGGGAATGCCTGCGCCACTTGTGCGCAAGCGTTACGTTCAGTTTCTGCACAAGGACCTGACGGGCCGGGCATTTCACTACGTTCGTGTCCCCCGCCAGAAAGCTTTCGGACTCCTCCTTGACCTCACTGCGCGGAACAACCAACCCATCAGGTCCCGCCAAGGTTTTCGGACTCCAAGTAAGCCACCCTCAGATATCCAGCAGTGGGGCTGGGGTGCGTGTCAGATCGAAATCAAGGAGGAGCCGCAGGCGGGGGACATTCGCTCTGGCACGCACCCCAGCCCTGCTGCGGGTTCAAACAACAAACGCCACTCTTGAGAAGCCGCATCCTGCATCCCGAATCAAATCCGGAATGACAGGCTACGGCAATCAACCCAACTTACTTCGTCGCAGCCGCCTTGGCGATGCTCTTCACACCGTCAGCCACACTCATCTTGTCGTCGTTCCAGAACTGGCTGACCGCGTCCTTGATGGCGCCTTCAGCCGCAGGCTTCACAGCCATACCGTGCGCAATGGAAGGCATCAGCCCGCCAGATTTGGCAGTGGCCACGAAGTCTTTGGTCGACAGCTTGGCGCAGTCGTCAAACTTGGCCATATCCATATTCAGCCGCACCGGAATCGAGCCCTTGTTCAGGTTGAACACTTCCTGGAATTCGGTGCCCATGATGGCGGCAGCCAAGTCAGCCTGCGCCTTTTGAGCAGCAGCATCTTTCAGCTTGAACATGGCAAACGAATCGACATTGAAGGTGTAGGCGTTGGCCGTACCAGGCGCAGCGGCACAGGTGTAATCTTTGCCCGGCACTTTGCCAGCCGCAGTGAACTCACCCTTGGCCCAGTCACCCATGAACTGGAAAGCTGCCTTCTCTTGAATCACCATGGCCGTGGCCAGGTTCCAGTCGCGACCAGGGGAAGCTGGGTCGGTGTAGCTCTTGATCTTGCGGAAGGTTTCAAGCGACTTGGTCATGGTCGGGCTAGTCAGAGCCTTCTGGTCGAGTTTGACCAGTGCATCCTGATAGAACTTGGTGCCACCTACACCCAGCACCACATCTTCAAAAGTTGTGAAATCTTGCCAGTTTTGGCCACCGTGGGCCACAGGAATCAAGCCGGCCTTTTTGACTTTTTCAGCAGCGGCAAAAAATTCGTCCCAAGTTTTTGGTGCACCGGTGACCCCGGCTTTTTTCAGCACGGCATTGTTGGCCCACATCCAGTTGACGCGGTGCACATTCACCGGTGCTGCCACAAAGTTGCCTTTGTACTTCATGACATCAGCCACCACGGCGGGCAACAGACTGTCCCACTTTTCGGCCTTGGCGGTGGCGTCCAGATTGGCCAGCACGCCCTCAGATGCCCATTCCTGAATGGCAGGACCCTTGATCTGCGCCGCGGCAGGCGGGTTGCCGGCAACCACGCGGCTTTTCAGCACGGTCATGGCGTTGTCACCGCCGCCACCGGCCACGGCAAAATCTTTCCAGGTGTGGCCCTTGCTCTGCATGATTTTTTTCAGCTCGCCGACCGATTTGGCTTCGCCACCCGAGGTCCACCAATGCAGCACTTCAACTTCACCAGCCAACACGGTTGAGCCAGCCACTACCAATGCCACGGCCGTGGCCAATTTGGAAAGTTTGATCATGTGATCCTCCTGTTTGTCCGCCGGGTAAGCCACATTAGGCACCGGGGGCGCGGGTTGCTTCGTGCAGACACCACGTCACACGAATTAATTAATTGTTAATTAATTAACTGGGTCTGACAATGAGGACAAACCCTGATCTTTGACCAAACGCAAGCTAAGTGCGTTTAAATTTCAAGCCACCAACGCCAGCGCACCAAAATCCCCCACCCGCTCACCCAAGCCAGCGCTGACCAACTCGCAGCCGTCTGTGAGCGCCGGCAACTTGCCTTGCACGTAGGCGCGCAGGCGCGGCAGCAAGTGGTCACGGTGGTGCCAATAGACGCTGCCACCGATGCTGATGCGTTGTACATCCAGTGTGGCGATCAGGTCATAGAGCATGCGGCCCATGACCTCACATAATTCATCAATTAAGGCTGTAGCCCTTTTATCACCAGCGTAAGAAGCTACAAAAAGCGCAGCAGCATCCGCATACCCAAGTGCAGCAAAACGCCGGGCAATGGCGTTGCCGGCGACCAAGCCCTCCACATCACCGATGTTGCCGCAGCCGCACAGCGCGTCCGCGTTGCTGCTGACAAACAGGTGCCCGGCGTGTCCTGCGTTGCCATTTTTGCCGCGCAGCACATGACCGTCCACACACAGCCCGGTGCCGATGCCGGTGCTCCAAGTGACGTAAGCGCAATTGGCCATAGGTACCCCGTTGGTTTGCAAGGCACCCCAGCGGCGTTCGGCCTCCAGCGCGCCAATGCCGTCGTTTTCTACCCGCACGTGTTTGAAAGCGGCACGCAGCGGCGCTTCAAGCAGCGCGGTTTGCCAGTCGTTGGGCAGGCCACGGGCCTTGCCGGCCAAACCACCACAAATGTTGGGGGCGGCCAGCTCAACCAACCCTTGCTTGAGCACAAACGGCCCGCACGATGACACACCGACGCGCGCAATATCTTCGGTTTGCACACCCGCCATCGTGCAGCTTTGCGCAATCAGTCGGATGATCTGCTGTGCCAGCGCATCGTTATTCCCAATGGTGGCAGTAGGCTCGGTTACCTTGCCCCGGCTGCCTTGCGCGTCAACGATATTGACAGCCACCTTGGTGCCGCCAATGTCCACGCAGGCCACCGGTGCGGAGCCCGCAGGCAGCCGAAAACCGTCAATCAGAATGTTGGAAGTCATGGGGAAAGTCTCGTTGGTTGGTCTTGTTGTCATGCTCGGCCATAGTCGTCACCCAAACGCGTGATGTCGTCTTCGCCCAGGTAAGTGCCAAACTGTACTTCAACAATTTCAACCGGTTGCGTGGTGACATTGGTGAGCCGGTGCACTTGCCCCAAGGCAATGTCGCAGTGTTGCCCCACCGTCAAGTCGATACTTTGCTCACCCAGCGTGACACTGGCGGTGCCGCGCACCACCACCCAATGTTCTGCGCGTTGGGCGTGTTTTTGCAGGCTGATGCGTTGCCCCGGCAGCACACCAATGCGTTTGATTTTGTGGCCAGGGGCTTCTGAGACGGTTTCATACCAGCCCCAGGGACGCTCGGTGCGTTCGATGCGCACAATGGTTTGCGGGGCGGTTTGCATAAGGCTTGTGACTGAGTGGTGATGCCAGCATACTATCCCTTTGTGCAGGCACAGATTACCAATGGATTACCCGCTGCAAACCTGAGGCCCTGCCCATGCGGACGTGGCCACCACGTCAAGCGACGACGTCAGCGCGGTAAATGCTGCTGCGTCCAGCGCACGATGTCGGCCAAACCCATGGCCCCCGCCTGGCGCGCTACCTCACGGCCACCAACAAACAATGCCAGGGTGGGAATGCTGCGAATGTTATAGCGCGCACCCAGGTTTTGCTCGGCTTCGGTGTCGACCTTGGCCAGGCGCACCAGCGGCTCAAGCTGGGCGGCTGCCTGCTCAAACGCCGGCGCCATCTGGCGGCAAGGGCCACACCACGGCGCCCAGAAGTCAACCAGCACGGCAATCTGGTTGCGACTGACGTGGCGGTCAAAATTGGCTTCATTGAGCATCACCGGGTGGGCATCAAACAGCGGTTTGTGGCAACTGCCGCAATTGGGCGCGTTGCTTAAATTGGTGCGGCTGACGCGGTTGGTGGTGTGGCAATGCGGGCAAACAATGTGCAGGGAATCGGTCATAAGTGATCCTTTCTTTGCCGTAGATGGCAGCAGACACGATCAATTCAAGCACGGACCTTAAAGGAATTTGGCAATGGCTGCCGCCACCATGCTCAGGATGAGGGTGGTGGTGATCGGAATAAAAAACTCGCGGCCAAAAAGCTTGAAGCGAAAGTCACCCGGCAGGCGGCCAAAACCAATTTTTTGCAGCCACGGCGTGAACCCGTTGATCAGCACCAGCGCCAGGAAAACAACAATCAGCCAGCGGAACATGGGCGTGCCTTTAAATTAGAGTGTGTGGGTTTTGTCACCAAGATCAAAGCCCACCGCCTGCCAGGGCTCACCCTTGTAAAAACCGATCACCTTGAAGAGTTCACCCATTTCGTGCTCCATGATCAGTTTTTGCGCCATGACACGTGTGGGTAAATCAGCCGCTTCCATGTGCGTCAGCAGGCCGCAATTCATCAAAAACCGCGCCTGATTGCAGTAGCCCAGCACGCCCAATCCAGCCTCGATGCCAGCCAGCGCCACACTGGTGAAGTTGACGTGCGCGGTGATGTCTTTTTGGCCGACCCGTGCCAGCGGATCGTCGTCCACCTGGTGCGCCTGGTGGCACATCACCGTGCCCATGTGGCGCTGCGGGTGGTAGTACTCGGCTTCTGGAAAGCCATAGTCAATCAAAAACACCGCACCGGCTGTGAGCTTGGCCGCCAGCGTGCGCACAAAAGATTCGCCCTGCGGGTGGATTTCAGTCAGGTAATCGTGGTCACCTTGCACCTCAATCGGGGGCCGCAGATTGGTGACGCGGTCTTGCCAGGCAAAACGGGGGGCCTCCCCAGCGGCGGGCTCAGAATCCAGCACCACACCACGCTCATACCAGACACCCCCCACGCGCGCCAGCAATTTCACCGGCATGGCGTCCAGCACCTCGTTGCCCAGCACCACGCCACGCATGTCATCAGGCAGCGCATCGACCCAACGCACCTGTTCAGAAAAAGCGGCCAACGTGGCCTGCTGACGGGCGCGCAAACTGCTTGAAATATCCACAATGGTGTAGCGCGGCAAAGGCACACCCTGCGCTTGCAAGGCTTGCAAAATTTGCAGCGCCAGCGCGCCAGAACCTGCACCAAATTCCCACACTTCCCCAGTGCCCGTCACTTCCAGCGCCTGCACCACTTGGCGCGCCAGCGTCCAGCCAAACAGCGGCGTGATCTCTGGCGAGGTCACAAAATCGCTGCCCGCCACGCGCACGCCGCCGTCCACGGTGTAAGGCAACACGCCAAATTTGGCGCTGCCGTGGGCGTAATAACCCAGGCCGGGGGTGTACAGGGCCTGGTCCATGAAGGTGTCAAAGCCAATCCAGCCACCGGCATCACGAATGGTCTGTGCAATGTGGTGGAAAAGCTCGCTCGTTAAACTGGGTGGTGTTGTCATAGCCTGGAATTGTCCCCGAATGTCCTCCCACCCTACGCTACCCGCTGCATCACCCCCGTACCAACGCACCGTGCTGGTCACCGGCGCGGCCAAACGACTCGGTCGCGAGATCGCCCTGACCTTGGCCACAGCCGGTTGGCGGGTGGCGGTGCATTACCGCGACTCGGTCGAAGATGCTCGCAAAACTGTAGCTGACTGCGCAAGGCTATCGGGGTCTAGCGCCTCATTTCGTGCAAACTTGTCAAATGAGACAGCGGTGCGCAACCTGTTGCCCAGTGTGATCGAAGAGTTTGGCCCGGTGGATGCCATCGTCAACAGCGCGTCCACCTTTGAGCATGACACGCCCGAAACCTTCAGCTTTGCCGCCATGGAAAAACACATGCGCGCCAACGCCGGGGCGGCAATTTTGCTCAGCCAGGCCTTGCATGCGCACTTGGAAACGCGCGGTTATGCGTTGGGCGCGGTGGTCAACCTGCTGGATCAAAAACTGTGGAACCCCAACCCCGACTTTGTCAGCTACACCCTGTCCAAAGCGGCGCTGGAAGCGGCCAACACCATGCTGGCGTTGGCGCTGGCCCCGCGCGTGCGGGTAGTGGGTGTGGCGCCTGGCCTGACACTCACCAGCCACATGCTGTCCCCAGAAAAGTTTGAGGCGCTGCACAAGTTGTCGCCCTTGGGCCATTCATCCACCGCGGCCGATGTGGCTGCCACCGTGGCGTTTGCCTTGTCAAACCAGTCCATCACCGGCACCACGCTGCTGGTGGACGGTGGCCAGCACCTGATGAAGTTCGAGCGCGACTTCTCGCTGCTTTAAGCCCTAGCTACAGACGCCCTTCCTTCCATGACGGTTGACAGCTGTTGCCAGCGCCCGACCACACCCCGGAAAACTCATGATCACATACTCCAGCAGCCACACCATCGGCCAGCAAACCTTGACCCTCACCGGCTTGCGTTTTGACGCCAACCTGGGCATTCTCGACACCGAAAAAACCGCCCCGCAACCGATCCAGGTCGATGCCGAACTGAGCTTGGGCCACCAGCCCCTGCTGCCCGCCGATGACGACATCATGCATGTGCTGGACTACCGCAAGGTGCGCACCATCATCATTGACGAATGCACGTCTGAACACGTCAACCTGCTTGAAACCCTGATCGGCAAGCTGGCCAATCGGCTGATGCAGTTGCCTGGTGTGAAGGGTGTGCGCGTGAAGATTGCCAAGCTTGAGATTTTTGTCGACTGCGAAGTGGCGATACGAATTGAAACCGGCCAATGGAACAAGGATTAAACCCATGAATGCAACCTGGACAGACACCGATCGCGGTACCGACGTGTTGGACGCGCCCTCCGCCACAGAGGCTGGCACCGCCACCAAAAACCCCAAAGCCGAGCGCGACGCGGCGCAACGTGTCGCGTACGAGATCAACAAGCTCGAAAAACGCCTGTGCCGCCAAGTGGGCCAGGCCATCATCGACTTCAACATGATCGAGGAAGGTGACCGCGTGATGGTGTGCGTGAGCGGTGGCAAGGACAGCTACGGGTTGCTCGACATTCTGCTGAAGCTACAAAAGCGCGCGCCGATCAACTTTGAGGTCATCGCCGTCAACCTGGACCAGAAACAACCCGGTTTTCCGGCGCACATCTTGCCCGAGTACCTGAGCAAACTGGGCATCGAATACCACATCGAAACCCAGGACACCTACAGCATTGTCAAAAAAGTGGTGGCTGAGGGCAAGACCATGTGCAGCCTGTGCAGCCGGCTGCGCCGGGGTATTTTGTACCGCGTCGCCGATGAACTCAAAATCACCAAAATCGCGCTGGGTCACCACCGTGACGACATGTTGGCCACCTTCTTTCTGAACATGTTTTTTGGCGGCAAGCTCAAGGGCATGCCACCCAAACTGGTGAGCGACGACGGCGGCCACATGGTGATTCGCCCGCTGGCCAACGTGGCTGAAAAAGACCTGATCCGCTGGGCCGCACACCGTGAATTCCCTATCATTCCGTGCAGCCTGTGCGGCAGCCAGGAAAACCTGCAGCGCCAGCTGATCGGCCAGATGCTGCGTGACTGGGAAAAACAATACCCCGGCCGCACCGAGACCATGTTCACCGCACTGCAAAACGTGGTGCCTTCACATTTGATGGATGTCAATCGCTACGACTTCAAAGGCCTGAAAATCACCGGCGTGGAAGATGCGGACGGCGACAAAGTGTTTGACCCCGAAGAATTCCCGCTGCCCCGCGTGGCGGGCCTGCCTTTGGTGCAAATTTAGTTTTATATACAAAATAGGCTTCTAGCCCTTATGAATAGAGCGATATCAGCTATTTATTTTATAGCATTAAATATCTTGATGGCCTTGCTGTCAGGCTGCGCCAGCACACGACTTGTCGACACGCAGGTCAACAGCTTTGCGCCACAAGTGGTAGCCGCGGGTGCCAGCTACCAGTTTGAGCGCTTGCCGTCGCAATTGGTCGACCCCGTGGGCCAGGCCAAACTTGAAAAACTGGCCGAGCAAGCCCTGGCCAAGGTCGGCCTGAAGCGCCAAAACGGCGCCACTTTAAGCGTGCAGGTGAACGCCGTGCAGCGCCAGGAATACAGCTACAACCCAAGCGGGGTGAACATTGGCTGGGGCCTGGGCTGGGCCGTTGGCCATGGCTCGATTGGCATCAGCAACCGTGGCCCGCTGTTTCCGGGGCTGGGCGAACGACCCATCTACTGGCGCCAGGTCAGCCTGATCATTCGCAATGCCGCAGGTAGCGTGGTGTTTGAGAGCCACGCCAGCCACGAGGGCGTCTGGGCTGACAGCGACGCCATTCTGGCCGCCATGCTGGATGCTGCGCTCAAAAGCTTCCCCACCCCGCCCAGCGGTGTGCGCCGCGTCAACATTGAAATCCCTCGCTAATCAGTTGCGGACATTCATGCAAGCCACACGAATCATTGCCATCCGCCACGGCGAAACCGCCTGGAACGTCGACACCCGGCTACAAGGCCACCTGGACATTGCGCTCAACCACAACGGCATCTGGCAAGCTGGGCAAGTCGCCCGCGCGTTGGCTGACGAGCCAATTGACGCCGTCTATGCCAGTGACCTGCTGCGTGCCTGGCAAACGGCCAATGCCATCGCCCATGCCACCGACGCGCCGCTGCTGCCCAGCCAGGGCTTGCGCGAGCGTGGTTTTGGAAAGTTCGAAGGCAAGACCTACGCCGAAATTGAGGCGCAATGGCCAGAGGAATCTGTGATGTGGCGCAAACGGGTGCCTGACTGGGCCCCGCCGGGCGGTGAATCTCTGCTCACCTTGCGAGAACGCATCGCCCGCACCGTGAACAACTTGGCACAACAACACATCGGTGGCCAAATTGTGCTGGTGGCGCACGGCGGCGTGATGGACATCCTTTACCGGCTGGCCACCGGCCAGGAGCTGCACGCGCCGCGCAGCTGGCAACTGGGCAACGCCGCTATCAACCGCCTGCTCTGGACACCCGAGGGCATGACCCTGGTCGGCTGGGCCGATACGCGCCACCTGGAAGGCGCCGTGCTGGATGAAGGCAGCGCTTAATTGAAGGTGCCACCGAAGGCCTGGTGCCCTGATTGCCTCGGTGAAAGTGCCTGGGCAGTCAGCCCGCCAAATCGCGGAAAATCAGCACAGATTCACATTCATTCAACACTAGATACCCATGACTGACACCATCCAACGCCCCGCCCTGCCCGACCACCTGTCTGCCGACGCGCGCAGTCCCCACCACGTGGCCGCCGTGTTTGAACACGACATCGGCATCCGCTTCAATGACAAGGAGCGCGGCGATGTCGAGGAATATTGCATCAGCGAAGGCTGGGTCAAGGTGCCTGCCGGCAAAGCGCGTGACCGCAAGGGCCAGCCGCTGCTGATCAAGCTCAAGGGCAAGGTCGAAGCCTTTTACAAGTAGACCAGCAGCAACAACAGCAGCAGCGCCGCATAGGGCCAGGCCACCGTAGGCCGAAGCGCGCTGCGCGCATAGTCAGCCAGCAGGCCCATCAGACCGGGCCGCGTTGCCAGCCACTGCGAATGCAGCTGAAACGGCTCGTCGCCGCCTTGTGCCCCCCGCCTGAACATCGCCTCGATGTCGACCAGGCGCGTAACCAGCCGGTTTTGCCAGGTCTTCAACACCGCTTCCTGAGCCCACAGAATCAGCACCAGCGCGCCAAGCGCCAGTGGGTCCAGCCCATACACCCAGGCAGCCGCCGTCAGCAGCGTGGCCACCAGCTTGAGAGCCAAGGCGCTGCGCTCATAAGCCTCGTGGTTGTTCTGCAGGGTGGTCCACTCCTGCGCGAGTTGTGCCTTGATATCCATGGGTAAAAGCTCCGACTAAGCATCACGCAGACCGACATGGCTGCCCGCGCATTGTCCCTTGGCGCCCCGCCGCCGGCCTTTTGTGGCCTCACATGCGAAAAATCAACGGCTGCAGCCCTGAACTGCCTACATTCATTTTTGCTGCTCGTCGGTGGAATTTTTTCAAGCCCATTGGCGTTGATGCAGTGTTTTTTGACTCAGCAGGAGACCCAACATGAAGCATTCAGAAACCCAAAAGTTTGCGCTGGCCGCGATCGCGCTGGCGTTGGTCAGCGGCGTGGCCTACGCCCAAACCACAAAACTTGACCTCGGCAAACAAGAGTACCTGGAAAATTGTGCGGTGTGCCACGCTCCAAGCGGCAAAGGCGGCGGGCCCTATGTGGACTTTCTTCGTAAAAGCCCGCCCGACCTGACCCAGTTGACCAAGACCAATGGCGGGGTGTTTCCGGTGAACCGGGTGTACGAGACCATCGAGGGTGCCAACGTGCCTAGCCATGGCTCGCGCGACATGCCCATCTGGGGGCAGGATTACCGCATCAAGGCAGCTGAATACTATGTGGATGTGCCCTACGACCCAGAGCCGTATGTGCGCGCGCGCATCCTGACGCTCCTTGAGTACATCAACCGACTACAAGAGCGCTGACCCCACTTGTGGGGATGTGTAACGGGTGCGCCTGAGGTGTGCCGGCGGGCCTAAACTCCCGCCATGATCCATAGCCGTCAAAGCGCACGCACCTTCCTCATCAGCCAATTCCACCGCTTAAAGGCGCTGGCCAGGCAATATCCCTGGCGGGCAGCGTTGCTGCTTCCTGCGCTGATGCTGTTTTATGTGCTGCTGTTGATTCCATTTACACCCGGCATTGGTGATTTGCGCCGTGCCAAATCCGAAGCGCCGTCAATGCTGCTGGCCTCTGATGGCACCGTGTTGGCCGAGTACAAACGCATCAACCGCCAGTGGGTGCCACTCGAAAAAATAGCACCCAATGTGGTGAATGCGTTGATCGCCACCGAAGACCGGCGCTTTTACCAACACCACGGCATAGATTTTCATCGTCTGGCAGGTGCTGCTCTGCGCACCTTAGGCGGCGATTTGCAGGGTGGCTCCACCATCACGCAGCAGCTGGCGCGCAACCTCTTCCCCAAAGACATTGGCAGCGCCACCAGCATCACGCGTAAGATCAAGGAGGCCATCACGGCGCTGAAAATCGAGGTGGTGTATTCCAAGCGCGAGATTCTTGAGACCTACCTCAACACGGTGCCTTTTCTGTACAACGCCTTCGGCATCGAAATGGCAGCGCGCACCTATTTCGACAAATCAGCCGACCAGCTTGACGTGCTGGAAAGCGCCACGCTGATCGGCATGCTCAAGGGCACCAGCTACTACAACCCAGTGCAAAACCCGGAACGCGCCGTGCAACGCCGCAACCTGGTGCTGGCGCAAATGGCCAAAAACGGCAACCTGGACCCAACCCGCCTGGCGACACTGTCGAAGCGGCCTTTAAGACTTGATTTTGAGCGACAAGTCGAGCCGCTGGGGCTGGCACCGCACGTGGCGCAATACCTGCGCCCCTGGCTGATCGCCTGGGCCGACCGCCATGACCACGACCTTCAAGCCGACGGCCTGCGGGTGTACACCACGCTGGACGCCAAGCTGCAGAAAGCGGCCAACCAGGCGGTGACGCGCCAACTCGGCCAACTGCAACAACTGGCCAACGGCCGACGCAAGACTGACCCGGAGCGGGCCGTGCTGCAAGCCGGTTTTTTGGCGCTGGAGCCGCGCACTGGCGCCGTGCGCGCCTGGGTCGGCAGCCGCGACTTTGCCCAGGAGCAGTTTGACCATGTGAGCCAGGCGCGGCGCCAACCCGGCTCCACCTTCAAGCCTTTTGTGTATGGCGCGGCCTTCATGCAAGGGTTTGATCCGTCCTACACCTTGATAGACCAGCCGGTGTCCATCAAGATGCCGGGCGGCGAGCCTTGGACGCCCAGCGACGACACATCGCCCAGCTACGAGCCCATGACCCTGAGCAACGGGCTGGCCTATTCCAAAAACACCATCACCGCCCAACTGATGGAGAAGGTCGGCGCGCAACGCGTCGGGCAACTGGCGAAAGCCATGGGCGTGCGCCAGAGCAAGCTCGACCTAGTGCCTTCACTGGCCCTGGGCACCAGCCCCGTCACTTTGATTGAGATGGTCAGCGCCTACGGCACCATCGCCAATGGTGGCAATTACATGCAGCCTTACATGGTGTTGCGCGTGGAAGACCGCAACGGCCAAGTGCTGGAAAAGTTCGAGCCCGTGACCGAGCTTGAGCCCGCCATGCCACGCGCAGCCAGCCTGACCCTGGTGAACGCCATGCGCGGTGTGATCGACCGGGGCACGGGCGCCGCTATTCGCTACCGCTATGGCATACAGGCCGACGTGGCCGGCAAAACCGGCACCACCCAGGACAACACCGATGGCTGGTTCATCATGATGAATCCGCAGCTGGTGGCAGGCGCCAGGGTGGGCTTTAACGACAGCAGCGTGAAGATGGGATCGTGGGGCCAAGGCGCCCGCAGTGCACTGCCCATGGTGGGCGATGTGTTCCAGCAGGCGTTTCGCAACCGCTGGCTTGATCCGAAGGTCGAATTCGACATACCGCGCCCAAGGCCACCACCGCCACCCGAGCCAGAGTCCACACCCTCGGATCAAGCCGACCCGCTGTCAGATCTCGTCAATGATGTGATGGGCAAAATCCTGCGGCAGTTCCAGCAGAACTGACGCTCAGTTCACACGCCAAACATGTCCAGCCCACCCTGCCCGCTTTGGTTAGCGGGCGGTGTCACACCCAAATGTTTGTACGCCGCCAGCGTGGCAATGCGGCCGCGCGGCGTGCGCTGCAGGTAGCCCTGTTGAATCAAATAGGGTTCAATCACATCCTCGATGGTTTCGCGTTCCTCACCAATGCTGGCGGCAATGTTGTCCAGGCCCACCGGGCCGCCGTCAAAGCGGTGAATCACGGCTTCCAGCAGCTTGCGGTCCATCAAATCAAAACCTTGCGGGTCGACATCGAGCATGACCAGAGCGCGGTTGGCAATGTCGAGCGTGATTTCACCCGCGCCTTTCACGTCGGCATAGTCGCGCACGCGGCGCAGCAAGCGGTTGGCTATGCGCGGTGTGCCGCGTGAGCGCCGGGCAATCTCAAAACCGCCTTGTTCATCAGTGGGCACCTTGAGCAGACCGGCACTGCGCTTGACGATGCGCGCCAGCTCCTCGGAGGTGTAAAACTCCAGCCGCGCCACGATGCCAAAGCGGTCACGCAGCGGGTTGGTCAGCATGCCCGCGCGGGTGGTGGCACCCACCAGGGTAAAGGGCTGCAAATCGAGCTTGATGGAGCGCGCCGCCGGGCCTTCGCCAATCATGATGTCGATCTTGTAGTCTTCCAGCGCGGGGTACAAAATCTCTTCCACCACCGGGCTCAAGCGGTGAATTTCGTCGATGAACAACACATCGTTTTTTTCCAGATTGGTCAGCAGCGCCGCCAAATCTT
Source organism: Rhodoferax sp. (assembly GCF_028688795.1). Lineage (GTDB taxonomy): Bacteria > Pseudomonadota > Gammaproteobacteria > Burkholderiales > Burkholderiaceae_C > Rhodoferax. The sequence continues at coordinate 27,024 of NZ_JAQTXM010000023.1, forward strand.
TCGGTTTTTCCAGCACCGGCCCGCTGGTCTGACGCAAGTTCACGCCCAGTTCAGCGGCAATGATGTGGCTTAGCGTGGTTTTGCCTAAGCCCGGCGGGCCAAACAGCAGCACGTGGTCTAGCGCCTCGTCGCGCATTTTGGCGGCACTGATGAAAATCTCAAGCTGTTCCCGCGCCTTGACCTGGCCCACGTACTCATCCAGCAGCTTGGGCCGCAGAGCGCGCTCAATCGCCTCCTCAAAGGGCGAGGCAGGGGCGTTGGACACCACACGTTTCGGCGGCGCTGGGGCAAAGTCATCAGTTTGGATACTCAAGGCAAGCTCAGTTTCAAGGCAAAGTGGCACTATAGCGCCCTGCATGCCCACCCCACGCGCTCAAGCCCCAGGCCACATCTGCCGATAACATGACAAGAGACCACTTACGGGCCACAACCTGACCCCAGCCCTGCCATGAAAACCACCCTATACGCCTTGAATCCACCCAGCTCTGCCATGGCGAGCGTGATGCGGCCTGCTCCCGGCTGGCAACAAGTTGCCACGTCTGCCCTGTTGACTGGCCTGTTTGGATTGGCATTGGTGACCCTGGCCATACCTGCCAGCCATGCAGCAGACGCGGCGGCCGACCACGGGGCCGCGCACACCCCGGCAGTTGCTAAAACTGCCGTAAAAAAACCAGTTGAGGCCACCTCTGCCCCGGAAGGCAAAGACATCGCGGTGGACATCAAGGCCGCACTGCGCGACAAACTCATCGACAGGAAGAGCCTAACCTTGGTCATCAAGGACAAGCCTGCACCCAGGCAAGCCGCGGCAGAACACGCAGCCGCACCGGCTGCCGCGCATGAACCTGCACCAGCGCGTGCACCCTCCCGTGCGCCGGTAGCCGTTGCCCATCGCACCGCCGCAGCACATGCACCGGTCGTGGCCAACCCACGCGCCAGCCGCGACTACATCAAGGCCAAGGCAGCCGCCCTCACCGGCCATGAAGCCCCCGCAGCGGGTGCGGACGCCCACGGTGGTGATGCCCACGGCGGTGATGTGCATTGGGCCTACGACGGTGAAAACGGCCCCCAAAATTGGGGCAAGCTCAAACCCGATTTCAATGTGTGCGCGATTGGCAAGCGCCAGTCACCCATCAACATTGAAGAGTCCGCCACCTTGCAAGGCCCGGCAGAACCCTTGCAGTTCAACTACACAGCCTCCAGCGGCTCGGTGGTCAACAATGGCCACACCATTCAGGTTGACCTGTATGGCGACAACACACTCACCGTGCGCGGCTCGGTTTACAAGCTGGTGCAGTTTCACTTTCATACCCCGTCTGAAGAGCAGGTGAATTTCCGCAACTTCGCCATGGTGGCGCATCTGGTGCATAAAAATAACGAGGGGCAATTGGCCGTGGTCGCGGTACTTTTGGACCCCGGTGTGGCCAACACCTTGATCAACAAGGTCTGGACCTACATGCCCCTGGACACGAGCGACCGCGTGCGCCTGCCAGGCGGCATCATCGACATGAACGAGCTTCTACCCAAAGACCAACGCTACTACCAGTTCATCGGCTCTCTCACCACCCCGCCCTGCACCGAAGGCGTGCTGTGGATGGTGATGAAACAGCCAACCCAACTCAGCCGCGAACAAATCCGTTTGTTCCAGCAACTGTTCCCCAGCAATAATGCGCGGCCGGTGCAGCCGGTCAACGGCCGGGCCGTGCGCAATGCCCAGTGATGGGGTAAACCGCAGGGCTGCACGCTTCATAAGTTGTGTGCATCAGGCCCCCAACCGACTTGCCAGCCATTGGCAAAGTGAGCTCCGCGAATTCTCAAAACCATGAATGCCCCGGTAGTGATCCGCGTCGGGTAACGCGCTCAACTCGCCCTGGTTGCCTGCCTCTTGCCATGCGGCATAAAAGCTGCTGGCTTGGCGGGCAAATTCTGGCGTTTCTTCGTCGCCCCAATTCACCCAAATCGGGATGTGGCAAGCACGCACTGAAAACAACGGCGAATTGCGACGAATCACACCCTCGTCAAGTTGGATCATGGGTTGCAAATAGCTGTAGCGCAGCGGTGAGATATCGTAAATGCCGCTTACCAGCACCGCCGCCGCCAAGGGGGCTCGCGGCAAACCGTAGTCTTCTTCCCAAGGCGTTTGCAGGCACATGGCCGTTAAATGCGCACCCGCAGAATGCCCGCCCAGCGCCACACGCGCCGGGTCGCCCCCATGCTTTGCAATGTTGCGCAAGGTCCAGGCGACAGCAGCGCGCACTTGCCGCGTGATTTCATCAAGGGTCACGCGCGGGCACAAGGCGTAATTCACCACCACCGTGGTGATGCCCAGCGGCTGCAGACCCAGTGCGATGCAACTGAAGTCTTTGCTTGACAGGGCCCGCCAATAACCACCGTGCAAATACACAAACACCGGCGCGTTGGGGGTGTCTGCCGGGAATATGTCCAGCGTTTCAGTCCGCGTTGGGCCATAGGGCACGTCCAGCAGGCAGCGCAATTGATTGCGGGCCTGCGCAGATTGCGCTGCGTAATATTTGCCGGGGGCGCTTGGGTCAACGAGCTTGATAGCCGGGTTGTACTGCGCGTCAATCTGCGCTTGGGCGTCAAATTCACGGTAAAGGTTTGCCATGGTCACTTTCCAAAAGTAAAAGACTTAGACCCCGATGTAGCGCTGCCAAATCGCTGGATCAGCCGCCAACTGGGTTGAATCCCCCTGCCATACCACCTGCCCACGCTCAATGATGGTGTGCTGATTTGCCAGCCTGATCAGCCGCTGCACATACTTATCGATCACCAAAATGGTCTGCCCTCGTGCGCGTAACTTGTCCAGACAGTGCCAGATGTCTTCACGCACCAAGGGCGCCAAACCCTCGGTGGCCTCGTCCAGAATCAGCAAATGCGGGTTGGTCATCAGCGCGCGGCCAATCGCCAGCATTTGCTGCTCACCACCTGACAACTGGTTGCCCATGTGGCGCGTGCGCTCGGCCAGGCGGGGAAACAACTCAAACACACCGTCAAGGCACCACGGGTTGGCCGTGCCGCTGCGGTTGGCGGCAAATGCCACCAGGTTCTCTTTGACCGACAGGTTGGGGAAAATCTGCCGACCCTCGGGCACCAGTGCCAGCCCCATGCGGGCAATGCGATCAGGTGAGCAATGGTCAATGCGTTCGCCCCGAAAACGCACCGTGCCACGCAGGGCGGGTGTCAAGCCCAGTATGGCGCGCAGCGTGGTGGTCTTGCCCATGCCGTTGCGCCCAAGCAGCGTGGCAACTTCACCCGCCTTGACACAGAAGCTCAGACCAAACAGCACTTGACTGGCCCCGTACGCGACTTCCAGTTCGTCAACTTCAAGCAGCGCACTCATACGGTGGCCGCCTCATCGTCGCCCAAATACGCCAGCCGAACTTCGGGGTGGTTCCGAATCTCGTCAGGCGTACCGCAGGCAATCACCCGGCCATACACCAGCACTGAAATGCGATCAGCCAGCCGAAACACCGCGTTCATGTCGTGCTCCACCAGCAAAATCGTAGCTTCGCCACGCAGGCTTTGCAACAGGCTGACCATGCGCTCGGACTCATCCGGCCCCATACCGGCCATGGGTTCGTCCAGCAGCAAAAGCTTGGGCCGAGTGGCCAAGGCCAAGCCCACCTCAAGCTGGCGCTGCTCGCCATGCGACAAGGCACCCGCCAGTCGCTGCATCTTTGGCACCAACCCCACCCGCTCAACCACCTCGGTGGCATAGGCATAGCGCTCGGTATCGCGCCGCGCAGGCTTCCAAAAATTCAAGCTGTGGCCCGCGTGTGCCTGCACTGCCAAGGCGACGTTGTCGAGCACCGAAAGCCGCTCGAAAATACTGGTGATCTGGTACGAGCGGGCCAAACCATGGCCCACGCGGGCGTGCATGGGCATGCGGGTCACGTCCATGCCGTCAAAATTGATTCGCCCGGCACTGGGAGCCAGCGCGCCAGAAATCAGATGAAGCAAAGTGGTTTTGCCCGCGCCATTGGGGCCAATCAGCGCGTGAATTTCTCCCGCCACCACATTCAGCTGCACATGGTCAGTGGCCAGCAAGCCGCCAAATCGTTTGACCAACCCGTCCACATGCAACAAAGTGCTGTGCGTCATGGCGTTGGCCTGGTGGGTGCGTCGCCCACAGGCAAGCGGGCATCGCGTGGTTTTTTTCTGCTCAAACTCAGCAGCCCGTTGGGTGCCAGTAACACCACCCCCAGCAAGGCCGCACCCAGGCCAAACTGCCAGTGAATCGTTGACGCACTTAAAACTTCTTCCAGCACCAAAAACACCACGGCCCCGACAAAACCACCGTAAAGGTGCCCGACACCGCCCAAAATTACCATCACCATCAACATGCCGGACTCGCTCCACTGCATCATGGACGGGCTGACAAAACCGCCCTGCTGCGCCAACAAGGCACCCGCCAGCCCAGCGCAAGCACCCGCCAACACGAAGGCCATGAGTTTGAAACGGTACACCGCAAAGCCGATAGCCACCATGCGTGTCTCGTTCTCACGAATGGCTTGCAGCGCATGACCAAAAGGCGAATTCAGCAGCCGGTGCAAGGCCAGAAACACCAGCACCAGAAGCGCCAGCACCAGGTGGTAAAAGCTCGCGTCCTGGCTCAGATCCAGGCCAAATCCGACCTCAAAACGACCCGATAACGACAGCCCGTCGTCACCCCCGAAGGTCTTGAGTGACACCATCAGGTAGTACAACATTTGCGCAAAGGCCAGCGTGATCATGATGAAGTACACACCCTTGGTGCGCAGGCTGATGGCCCCGATGAGCAAGGCAAACAAGCCACCCGCAACAAACGCCAGCGGCAATGCCAGCCAGGCCGAGGTGAAGCCGCTTTGCATCAAAATGCCCGCGGCATAAGCCCCCACGCCAACAAACGCAGCATGCCCAAAACTGACCATGCCGCCAAAACCCAGAATCAAGTTAAGGCTGGTGGCCGCCAGCGCAAAAATCAAGATGCGGCTGGCGACGCCGATATAAAACGTTTGCCCCACAGCCTGGGCCAGCAGCGGCAACAGCACCAGGCCAATCAGCAAAACCAAACCGGTGCGCCAGCGCAAAGGCTGGTCCAGCAGACCTGGCGGCAAGCGCATGGGCGCAACGGCTGCCACTGGCACGGGCGCAAGTGCCCGGGCTGCGTCCAGCTGCTTGCCAGGTGTGGCGTCCAACTCAGCCACGGGCCGGAAACAGCCCTTGGGGCTTGAAAAATAGCACACCGGCCATCAGCACATAAATCAGGATCGACGCCACCGCGGGCCCTGCGTTGGCTGCCACTTCTGGCCCAAAGCTGCGCTCAAACGCATAAGGAATCAGGGCGCGCCCGGCCGTGTCCACCACGCCCACCAGCAGCGCACCCAGCAGTGCGCCGCGCACAGAACCAATGCCGCCGATGACGATGACAACAAACGCCAAAATCAAAATGCTCTCACCCATGCCCACCTGCACCGCCAGCAGCGGCCCGAGCATGCCCCCGGCCAGCGCGCACAAACCCGCGCCAAAGGCAAACACCAGGGTGAACAAGCGCTGCACATCAACGCCCATGGCCAACGCCATCTCTCGGTTAGAAGCCCCCGCCCGCACCTGCATGCCCACACGAGTGCGCGTCACCAGCACATACAAAAGCGCTGCTGCCGCCAGCCCCACGGCGATGATGAACAGTCGGTAGGCCGGGTAACTGAACCCCGGCAACAGTTCCACCGGGCCAGCCAGTGCAGCAGGTGGATTGAGTTCGATCGGCTGCGAGCCCCACACCATGCGCACCGCCTCGTTGCTCATCAAAAGGATAGCAAAGGTGCCCAGCACCTGCGACAAATGGTCTCGCTGGTAAAGGCGGCGCAGCACCGACACCTCAAGCAGGGCACCGAGTGCAGCCGTGGCAGCAATGCCGCCTGCCAGCCCCAGCCAGAAGGAGCCGCTGGCCAGGCTGATGCTGGCAATCAGGTAAGCACCCACCATGTAGATGGAGCCGTGTGCCAGGTTAATCATGTCCATGATGCCAAACACCAGCGTCAGCCCCGCGGCCAGCAAAAACAGCATCAAACCGAATTGCAGACCGTTGAGCGACTGCTCCAGAACCAAAATACCCGTCATCAGACCTGCGTGCCTTTACAGGGCTGGCATCTTGCACTCACCCACATAGGCATCCGCATGGTTTTTGAACACCGTGCCCAGCGTGCGGTTGGTGATGCGGCCTTGTGCGTCTTTGGTGATCACGCGCAGGTAATAGTCCTGAATCGGGAACTGGTTGCTGTTGAACTTGAAAGCACCACGCACCGAGTTAAACTTGGCCGCTTTCAGCGCCTTATGCACCGCGTCCTTGTCGTCGAGCTTGCCTTTGACATCACGCACCGCCGCATCCATCAGCCTGGCAGCGTCATAACCTTGTGCCGCATACAAGGTGGGCAGGCGGCCATAGTCCTTTTGAAAATCGGCCACAAAGCGCTTGTTGGCGGCGTTGTCCATGTCATGCGCCCACTGTGAGCTGTTGAACATGCCCAGCATGGGCTCGCCTACGGCACGAATCACATCTTCATCGGCCGAGAAACCCGGGCCAAACAACGTCATGTCTTTGGACAAACCCGCACCCACAAACTGCTTGATGAAGTTGATGCCCAAGCCGCCTGGCAAAAAGATGTACACCGCGTCGGCACCCGAGGCGCGCATTTTGGACAGCTCTGAGCCGTAATCCAGCTGACTCAAAGGGGTGTAGGTTTCAGAGGCAATTTGTCCTTTGAAATAACGTTTGAAGCCGGCCAGCGCATCCTTGCCTGCGGGGTAGTTGGGCGCCAGCAGCGCCACTTTCTTGAAACCCTTGTCTTGCACGGTCTTGCCGACGGCTTCATGCAGGTTGTCGTTCTGGTAAGAGGCGCTGAAAAAATACGGGTTGCACTGCGCACCAGCGTACTGCGAAGGGCCTGCGTTGGCGCTGATATAAAAGGTTTTGGCGTCGAATATTGGCTTGCCCACAGCCAGCATCACATTGGAAAACACCACACCGGTCATGAAATCGACCTGGTCTTGCTTAACCAGGCGGTCAGCCGTTTGTCGGGCGGCATCAGGCTTGCCCTGGTCGTCGGCCACGATCACCTCCACCGGCAAGCCACCGAACTTGCCGCCCGAATGCTTCAAAGCCAGGTTAAAACCATCACGAATGTCAACACCCAAGCCCGCGCCAGGGCCGGACAAGGTGCTGAGCATGCCAACCTTAACCTTGTCAGCGGCCAGGGCGGGCCCTGCCAATAAAGTGCATGCAGCCGCTGCGGCCAGAGTCAAACGAAGCGCATTGAGACCAGATGTTTTCATCAAAATGTCCTGTCGGGGGTTGAAAATAAATTGCACCAAATGGTAATTCAGGTGGGCATTGTCGCGTCACACCAGAGCTACTTCCCCAGCGCCCGCAAAGCCAGCTTGATGCCGTCGCTCACACCCACTTCTTTGGGCAGCGCTTTCAGGGCGGCAGCGGCTTCCTTGTCGTTGTAGCCCAGCGCCAGCAAGGCCTGCAAAATGTCAGACTGCGCATCATTGGCCACGGTGGCCACCACACCAATGTCTGGCCCGAGCTTGCCCTTGAGCTCTAGCAACAGGCGCTCGGCGGTTTTTTTGCCAATGCCGGGCACCTTGATGAGCCGGCCGCCCTCCTGCAGCGTGATTGCCTGGGACAACTCGGCCACACTCATGCCAGACAAAATTGAGAGCGCCGTACGCGGCCCCACACCAGAGATTTTGATGAGTTCGCGAAACGCCTCACGCTCCTGCGCGGTGGCAAAGCCGTACAAAATTTGCGCGTCTTCACGCACCACAAAATGCGTCAGCAGGCTCACTTTGCCACCCAGCTCGGGCAGGTTGTAAAACGTGCTCATGGGCACAAACACCTCATAACCCACACCGTGGCAATCCACAATGACCTGCGGCGGGTTTTTGGTGTCGAGTGTGCCGGTTAATTTACCAATCATTTTTTGCCTATCATGGGTAACTTAATCAGGAATTATCAACGTGATCCTTCGCCACATTTTCTCCCCACCCAACAACACCCGCCTGGGCCACCTGTGCGGCCCGATGGACGCCCATTTGCGCACCATCGAGACCGCCTTGCAGGTCAAAATTGCGCATCGGCATGAGCAGTTCAAGGTGGATGGCCTCAAGGCCAACGCCAAACGCGGCATGGAAATGTTGCAGGCCTTGTACGAGATGGCGGGGCGCCCAATTGAGCCGCGTACCGTGCAGCTGATGCTCTCAGGCGATGGTGACGTGAATGGCACCGAGGGCCCGTCGCTAAAAACCAAACGCGCCGACCTGAAGCCACGCTCCATCAACCAGGCCAACTACCTGGACCACATTGCCAGCCACGACATCACCTTTGGCATTGGCCCAGCCGGCACCGGCAAAACCTATCTGGCGGTGGCCATGGCCGTAGACGCTTTGCAGCGCAGCAGCGTGCAGCGCATTGTGCTGACCCGCCCGGCCGTAGAAGCCGGCGAGCGCCTGGGCTATTTGCCGGGTGACCTGGCGCAAAAGATAGACCCTTATTTGCGCCCCCTTTACGACGCGCTGTATGACCTGATGGGTTTTGAGCAAGTGCAAAAAGCCTTTGAGCGCCAAACCATTGAGATCGCGCCGCTGGCTTTCATGCGCGGGCGCACCCTGAACACTGCATTTGTGATTCTGGACGAAGCGCAAAACACCACGCCCGAGCAAATGAAGATGTTTTTGACGCGCATTGGTTTTGGCTCCAAGGCCGTGATTACTGGTGACGTGAGCCAGATCGACCTGCCCGCCACCCAGCTCAGCGGCCTGATTGATGCTGAACGTGTACTCAGAGGTGTTGAAGGCATTGCCATGTGCCGCCTGACCAGCGCTGATGTGGTGCGGCACCCGCTGGTGGCGCGCATTGTGGACGCCTATGACGCACCCGGGCGCTACAACCCGCATCCAAGGGACGACGCCACAGAGCCAGTCGCCCCCCGTAGCCGCGCTCGCAAGCTTTCTCAATGATTCAATTATGCTATATATTAAATAGCTTATAGCGCATATAAATAAAGGGCTAGAAGCCATTTTCTTATATATTTACCGACCAACGACCATGAACCAACTTACCCTATCCTTGCAATTTGGCAAGATCGCTGATGCACCGCTGCACCGCGCCGCCCTGCCCCGCCACAAAGTCACCCGCTGGCTGCGCGCCGCCCTGCAAGACGACGCCGAGATCACCGTGCGCATCGTCGATACAGAAGAGGGCCAGACGCTGAACCGTGATTACCGCCAGAAAGACTACGCAACCAACGTGCTAACCTTTGACTACACCCAAGAGCCAGTGGTAACCGCCGACCTGGTGCTGTGCGCGCCCGTGGTGGCCGCCGAAGCCAAAGAGCAAAACAAAACCCTGGAAGAACATTACGCCCACCTACTGGTGCATGGCGCCTTGCACGCCCAGGGCTGGGACCACGATGAAGACGAAGACGCACAAGTGATGGAGCTGCGCGAAAGCGAAATCATGGCCCGCCTGGGGTTTGAGAACCCCTACTGATTGATCCAGCCAAGAACTACCATGTCAAAAATAGTGAGCGCCGCACCGCCCAACCCCAAGCTCAATCAAATCCTTGCGCGGCTTCCAGCTGCGGAATACGAGCGCCTGCTGCCTGACTTGGAACTGGTGCCCATGCCCCGCAAATGGACCATGTCGGAATCTGGCGACCACGTGAATTTTTTGCACTTTCCCACCTCGGGCATCGTCTCGCTGATTTACGACCTGGAAGACGGGTCTTCTAGCGAAGTGGCGCTGGTGGGTAACGAGGGCATGGTCGGCATCTCCATCTACATGGGCGGCGACAGCTTACCCAGCAGCACCGAAGTGCAAAGCGCCGGCAGCGCCTACCGGCTCAGCCGCAAGGTCATGAAGCATGAATTTTCATTGGGCGGCAAACTGCAAAGTCTGGCGCTGCTTTACAGCCAGGCACTGATCTGCCAGACCTCACAAACTGCCGTGTGCAACCAGCACCATTCCGTGGAGCAACGCTTTTGCAGGTGGCTGCTGATGAGCATCGACCGCCTGCAAAACAACAAAATGGCCATCACCCAGGAACAGATTTCGCACCTGCTGGGCATTCGCCGAGAGAGCGTCACACAAACCGCCGGCAAACTGCAAAAAGACGGCCTGATTGCCGTGGCGCGCGGCTGCATCACCGTGGTGGACCGACCGAAACTTGAGGCGCGGGTCTGCGAGTGTTATGCCGCTGTGACGAAGGAATGCGAACGCTTGCTGCCCGCACCGAAGGCGCCTAAATAGGCGACAAAAAGACAACCAAACCAAAATCTCTGTCTGCGCAGGGTTGCCGTTTTTATCGATTCAAGCACCAAACAGCACCACATCGTCCATTGGGTAATGCTTGCGGTTATGGGTCCACAGTGGACATTGATGCACACGTGCCGTTGCTGCCAGCAGAAAATCTTCTAGCGATATGCCTTGGAACGTCTTACTGAAACGTTTGGCATAAAGCCCTGCTGTGCGTCCGGTCTCAGCATCCAAATCTATCTGCTGGCACAGTTTAAAAAAAGCTTCGATGGACTTGTGCTCGCGCTCAAACGCACCAGCGTAAATTTCGGCAACGACCACAGGGCTGATCAAGAACATGGTTTTTGAGGCGACCAATGTCAAAAACTGAGCAACTACATCTGGCTTCTTCTTCAAAAGATCAATGACCACATCGGTATCAAGCACCATCCTTTGCGTCGTCATGATGCGTCGCTTGGGCGCAAGATGCGGCTTTTGCTGCGAATGTTGCTGACATAGGTCTGCGCATCTGTGGTGGCAAAACTCTCCAGCGGCTTGAGTCGCTCAAAATACGCTTGTGCATCTGCAACGGGGTCTTTGTGAATGTCGCTTTCAAGCGTGCGGCGAATCAGCTCTGAAATGCTGACTCGCATGCTCGCTGCGCGCAGCTTCAGGTGGTCATAAAGATCGTTTTGCAGGTAGATTTGGGTACGGTGCATGGTAGATACCTGATCAATTTAATGTATAAAAGTGTACATCACTGATGGTAAATTTTCAGAAAATCCATTTCGTTCGAACCTGGCCCCGCCATTAGGGTTCTTCTATGGCAAAAAACACGCAGTAAAAAGCCCCGCCGTTTAACTAAAAAGAATCCAAAGGCATGAATGCCACGACTTCGGCCGTGGCCGGGTCAAGAAATACCGTCCAAAACGATTTGCGCCCAACCATTGGCGTGTAAACCATTGATTCTGGCGCGTGGCCTGCCTTGGCGATGACAGCATCAATTGCAGTTGCCTGAAGCGGGAACTTGGCCTTCAGTTCAACGATCGATTTGGCCGCTTGCCGAATTTCACTTTTTGCTGCGGCATAAGGCTGCCAAAGGTCGGGGCGTGCGCTCAATGAAAGACCCTCTAGCGCAGCCAGGGTGGCCGCCATTTTTTCGTTGCCATCGCGGAACGGGCGCAGTGACAGCAGCGTCGGGCCAGTGAGCGGCAAGGCCACCACATCACGCGGTGCCAGGTGAAGCAATTCAACCGGAATGTCAACCGCGTGCACCACCCGAAAACGGTCGTATTCAAACACCATGTGCACCGGGCGCGCCGCAAACACAGTCCACAGGCCGTAGCCCAAGGCAGCCAATTGGATCACCACAACGATCACCAGATCGCGCCGCAGTTCTGCCCACGGTTTAGCACGGTTAAACACGGCGAGCGTAATCAAGGGGCCAAGAATGACATCCACCACCACCAAGAGCAAGAACAGTTCACGTCCACCTGAAATATCCCGGTAGGGGTAGGGATACCAAAGTCCGAACACCAACAGTGCAGCCAGTAGCGCAACAACAAGGCTGAGCCCCAAGTGAATGCCACTGGCTTGAAGGCGGTCTTTCCATAAAAGTGAAGTTACGGTTTGCATGATCGTTTAGTCTTGATGAAATGTAGGGAAGTTGTATCAACAGCTATCAATCCGCACCAACAACGGCGGCAAGTTGAGGATACTTTTCTTTCATTAAACGCCGCAATTCCCTTTGACAGGCTAAGTAATATGCATTGCCATACATACCACGAATAATGGCCAGTTGATGGTTTGCCTTTGCAGGATCGTCATTAAGAGCCAAAGCCAACGCATATCGGAAATGCGGCACATTGTCGGCAAATCGCTGCGACACAACGCGTAGCGTTTCCAAATCTGTTTTTTGCATATTAGGCTCAATGACCAGCCGTCTAGATTTGAGCATCGTACCCATTTGCGACAGCATCCACACGTCAGGAATTTCATAGGTCTCTGACGTTTTTCCAATACGTAGATTTTCGAACCTTACCACCCTAAAGTCTTCTTCGATCAAAAAGTACTCATAGGTCAGACAACTGCCTATTGGCAACCATAAAGCCAGCAAGCCCCACGCCCAACGCACATTCAGTGTGATCATCCTGACTGGAACCTGAGACGCTTCCACCACACCCACCATCAACCCGGCAGTGATTAAAAAGTAAGCATAAGCAAACGGATACTCCAGCATGCTGTGCACAGCAAGAGGCAATAGGCAAGTCATGGCGTAAACGGCATCTAGGCGCTTGCTGGCAATAATGCGAGTAACAAACCAGTAAGCGACAGCACCGGTCAGCAAAAGCCCTAATGGCAGGCCGTTCCAAGCCAACATGTCCAACACAAAATTGTGCGCGTAGGTGTACGGGAGCGATCCTGGGTAGGCGATTGCCCCCACTGCACTGGCTGTTGCTGTCTGGTTCCAGCCATAACCGACCCAAGGGGATTGCATCACGGCGTAGCCAATCTGTTGCCAAATGCGAAATCGCTCGCTAATGGCCTCTGGCGACCGGATGCTGCGTACGTCACTCAGCAGCAGAAGCTCATTGAGATACGGCAAAGCCAGTGTGCCAATGAGAAAGCATGCTGCCCAACAAGCCACTGCCTTGCCGGACAGGCGCGACTTGATGGCACCTTTGCGCCACATGAGATAAGCAGCCACGATCAACACGCTGAGCATGCCCGTGCGAGATTGCGTCAGGATCAACACCCCGGTCATGAAACCAATACAAAGCGCAAAAGCGAGGCGGCCAATTGCGCCACGTTCAAACACATAAGTACAAGCCGACATGCCCATCAACAATAGTGTTGCCAATTGATTGGGTTGCCCCAGGTTTCCCATGGCACGGTCACCAGCATCGGCATGGATAACGTACATACCCAAGGGGTTATCGACATTCAGCCATTGCGCCAGGCCAATGACCGATGAGACCATAGCTGCGATCCAGAGGCAATACATCAGCCAGGTCAAATCATCGTCGGTTTTGCGCGTGTCCACGTTGGTCAAGTGGTAGCCAACATAAACTGCAGCCAAAAGGCCCGAAAGATACAGTGATGACATCAATGCATCACCCGCAAAAGAACTGACACTGCCAGCATATTGAAACCACGGTACCAGCACCACAACCGCAATCCATGCGCAAGCCCGTGGCAACGAAACAAAGTTTGATTGACACGGAATGGCGCTAGCAAGAAGGAAACCAAGTCCTATTAGCGCCATCAACTCAGCGTGGAAATTTACCCATGGCCGATAGTGGTCATAGGCCAGCCACGACAGCGTGAAAAACAGTAACCCGAAAGCGTAGGGGCGTGAAATGCGCATAAAAAAAGCGGCCGAAGCCGCTTGTTTTGTGTATCTAAATTTAAAGCGCCTTGCATGAGCCAGGTAGGTACTTGGCATTCATTGTTCCTGGGCCGCAGATCCAAGAGTTAACTGGCAGTCCCATCGCTGGTTGTGCGCACGCGGCGAAAGTGGTTTGTGTTGAAGCCGAACACGGAGCCATCTTGATGGTGCCATCGATACCGGTTCCCAAAGCTTGAGACGTCACAGTAATCAAGCCACCGCCAACCCCGCCTGCAGTTATGCCGTCAGCGGTTGTCACCGTCGAGACATATTTAGTGCCAGAGCCCGAGGCAATTTCACAGCCCCATTTACCAGCCAAAGGCGCAACTGTTCCTGTCTGAATGGCTTCGGTCATTCCCGTACGACAAGCCGAAGCCGCCAAAATCACTTCAGAAACCTTAGCCTTTACCGTGTAATCCTGATAAGCCGGCAAAGCCACCGCAGCCAAAATACCGATGATCGCGACAACGATCATCAACTCGATCAGGGTAAAACCCTTTTGCATAGAACGCTTCATGTTGAGCTCCAAAAGTTAAGAATAAGAACACTGAGAACGAAGACATATCAGCAGATTCCGTGCCACACCCCAAAAACCATCAAAGATCGTAGGAATTCGCCTCTTCAGCAACGTTTCAGTCCAATTCAGCCTTCAAAAAGCATTTCCAGCATGAAATGACACGGTTTTTTGCGTGCCACTGACCAAATGACACAAACCCAAGGGTGTCACAGCACCAGAGGGTGATTAACATGCAGCTCATGGAAGCAAACACACTCACCGTCAGCATTGAAACCGCCGTGGCGGTCACCGACCGTAGCCGCAGCACTTGGTGGCGGCACTTGTCCGAGGGCAAGGTGACCCGTGTGACGGATGACGCCCGGGGGCGCGCCATGCTGGCTTGGGCGGATGTGGCGCCAGAAATCTCAGTCCCCATGGACGCCGACGAGCTGGCTTTGGTGTTGCGCGCTGACGCCGGTGAGTCAGAGGCTCAAAACGAGCTTGGCCAGATTTTTCTACACGCTGACAAATTCAAATTGGCGCTTTATTGGCTTCGGCTAGCCGCCGGCAAAAACAACGCCGATGCGATGCAATGGCTGGCTCACTGCTATGTCAGTGGCAAGGGTGTGCCCAAAGACGATTATTTGGGCGTGATGTGGCTGGCCAAGGCCGCAGCGCTCGGCCATGTGCTTGCGCAAGGGCAGATGCGTGGGTTACTAAGGCAGAGCTGTTCCATGACGGATTAATGACCCGGTAAGCTGAGCTGGCGCACAAAACGCCACTAGAAACTTGCGGGCTGCAGCGTTTTATTCAGCGAGGACATGAATATTGATGAAACCTTGGAGGGAGCGCGCATCGTGAGCCCGCTCGCTTGATGCGGGCATAAACATGGCCCAAGCTCAATCCAATCAATGCGGCTCGCGCGGTTGCGTTGGCTCAAGCGGTTCTGGCTCGGCTGGTTTTTCGGTTTTTGGCTCGGGGGCTGATGCCAAGTCTGGGTGGCACATTTTTTCGCCATCCCATTGCTGTCCGCACCAGCAATGGCCGTTTGCGTCAATGATGCAGGTGCCGGTTCCGCAGCAGCGGTCGTCGTCATTCATGGTGGGTCCTCGGTAAGTGGGGTTTCCAGTTTATTTCCAAATCATTGCGGTCCAGGCGCGATGAGGGTTTACTGCCCCTTTCACGCTTTTTTAAGTACGAGACCGCACTTGGACTCAGTCAATCAGCCAGCAACAAACAAGCGGAGGGATCGTGACCGCGTCGTTTTCAACCTTGAGGCGCTCGCCAGAACATAACTCTCGCATGGCATCCTGCTGAAACAAGCCATAGGGGCGCAAGGCACCAAGTGCGAGCTTTTGTGCACTGTTGTTGAAGTTGCTGGCCACCAACACCCGGTTGCGCGGGTTGTGCAGGTCGGTGCGCAAAAACACCAGCAGGTTGGGGTTATCCACGGTCAGTAACTGTCGATTGTCAAAATCTGCAAACGCACTCAACTCCTTGCGCATGGTGATCATTTTTTTCAGCGCACTGAAGATGCGTTGCTCTACCGTGCCACTCTCGTGGCGCATGGCAGCCTTTTGCCAGTCGAAATAAGAGCGATTCACCCAGCGGTTGTCATCCCGCTCAGCGGGGTCGGCCAGATAGGCCAGGCTGTTAAGCGTGCCAATGGCATCGCCGTAGTAAAACAATGGAATGCCACCAAAGGCAAGAATCAGGCTGTGCAGCATCAAAATGGTTTTGATGGCGGCCTCAATGGCTGCCGGGTCTTCACTGGCCAGCGCTGCTTCAAGACCAGCCAGCGAGGCCAGCGAGCCCGATATGCGGGCATCGCCGGTTTTGGGATTCTCACCAAACGGCAACCCCCGCGCGACCGAGGTGGGAAACCGTCCTGTGAAGTAGTCAAGCAGAAAGCGCCGGTGCTGCACCGGGTCATAGCCTGACAGACGCACGTCCTTGTCGTCAAAGCCCAGGCCAATGTCGTCGTGGCAGCGCACATAGTTAAGCCAAGTGGCCCGCTCCAGCTTGGCAGGCAAATGCTTGATGCCCTGGTTCAGCAGCACGGCATTTTTGGTCGCCACCCCGTCCCATAGCAAAGACATGAGCGTGGCGTTGTAGGCTATCTCGCACTCCTTGGCATTAATGGCATCTTCGCCAAAATACTTGGCCACCTCACTGGGCGCCACAATGGCCTCGGCAATAAACAACACGCCCGGCGCAGTGACCTGGCAACAGTCCTTCATCAACTGCAACAGCAGATGCGCCTCGCGCTCGTTCTGGCAAGTGCTGCCAATCTTTTTCCACAAGAAGGCCACCGCATCAAGACGCAAAATGTCGGCTCCCTGGTTGGCCCAGAACAAAATGATGTCAATCATCTCGATCAACACTGCCGGGTTGCGGTAGTTCAGGTCCCACTGGTATTGGTTGAACACCGTCATGACCCACTTGCCCATGGCGACATCCCAGGTGAAGTTGCCGGGGGCAGTGTCGGGAAAGACCTCGGGCATGGTTTCTTCAAAGGTGTCAGGCATCTCGCGATCGTCAAACACGTAGTAATAATCTTGGAATTTTTTGTCACCCTGGCGTGCTTTTTGGGCCCACTCATGCTCATTGGAGGTGTGGTTGACGACCACATCCAGCACCAGCAGCATGTCGCGCTTCTTTAATGTGGCGGCCAGCGCTTCAACGTCGTGCGTGGTGCCGTAGCGGGCGTCCACCTTGAAATAGTCCCTGACCGCATAACCACCATCGGCATGGTCTGGCGGGCAATCCAGAATGGGCATGATGTGTAGCATGTTGATGCCCAGGTCTTGCAGGTAGGGCAACTTGGTGCGCAAGCCTTTCAGGTCGTTGGCAAAGCGATCGCAGTAGAGCGCCATGCCAACCCACTTCTGGCTCAGAAACCAGTTGTAGTCCCGCTCCCGGGCCAGGTCTGACTTGCGCAGATGCGGGCTGCGCTCCATATAGCGCAGCGCAAGCGTTTCCACCAGGCTGACCATTTGTGTCTTGAAGTCGGGCCGATCACCGTAGAGCAAGTGAAGCAAGGAATGGATGGCGTAAAAGTTGGCCCCAAGGCGGGTGTAGAAGTGGCGCAGCCGAAAGTTGCCAATCTCGGGCTTGAGCTCCATTAGGATCTCGTTGAGCATGGCGTGGGATGCTTGTTCGTACATCAGTGATCTCCAAAAGGGTTCAGTTTTGCGCGCACAGCCAGGCACCCAGGTCCGGGTGGTAATGGGCCACTCCTTCAAGAATGCCGGCGCTGTAATTGCCATTCATGCCCAAGTAGCCGCCCTGCGCAACATACAGGGTGTCAGGGTTGGCAGCGGCCACCCAACTTTTCACTTGCGCGTCGGCATTGGCCACCAGCACGGCTGGAATGCCGCTGAGCAGCACATCCAGGTCATTGCCGCTGTCGCCCGCAAACAGGGTCTGGTGGTCGGTGTAACCGGTTTGTTTCATCAAAAATCGAATGGCGTGTAGCTTGTTTGCGCTGGCGGGCAGGACATCGAGCAAGCCGAGCTGGGCGGGCTCATCAATGCTCCAGATCAGATTAGCTTTGATGTGCACCTGTTTCAGGCGGGCATCAACCTCACGGATCAAGCTTTGAAAATCTTCTGCCAGCGCCACGTGGTAGCTGAGCTTGTGAAGATTCTGCTTTTCCAGTGGCTGCAGGTGTAACGCCGGAAAGACGCCCAGCACGCGGCACAGATCGTCATGCGTCAGGTCCTGCCAATCCGGGGCGATGTGCGCACGCCAAGCATCATTGGGCTCCCATCCAGCTGGCGTGACCCGGTAAATCGTCGACCCCACATCAGCGATGGCGAAATCGGGCGTGGGCAAATCGAACTCGACCATGGCCTGCTCAATGAGTGCACGATGCCGGCCGCTCACATAGGCCAGCGCCACATCATCGCGGCGTACCAGTTGCCGAAACAGCGCCAGCGCCCCGTGGGAGGCGGGCTGCGCGCCATTGGGGATCAGCGTTCGGTCCAGGTCGGTGCAGACCAGCAAGCGCCTCATACAGCTGACCCCGCGTTGTCGTCGGCGAAAAATTGGTAATGTGCCATGGCCTCCAGAATGCCTGCGGCACATGGCTGCTTTGAGAAATAGATTTTCTCGATGTTGGCGAGATCGGACAGCTCAGCAAGGTGGCGGTTGTCTACCACTACCCCCAGCGTGTTGCCGCGCAGCATGTCACTGTCTGCGCCAGTGACACCAGCGACCAGTGTTTTCTCCAGCGAAAAGCCAAATTGCTCGGCACACCAGCGCAGGGCGAGGCCCTTGGACGCGCGCATCGGGAGCACATCCAGAAATTGACCAAAAGAAAAAATAACGTTCACTGCCTGTTCATTGCGCAGCAGAAGTTGCCGGATCTCGTTGGCATTGGTCAGCGCAGGATTAATGTAGTAGCTCAGCTTGAATGCGCTTTGGTTGCTCTTGGCTTGCATTGTCAGGCCCGGCACCTCGTGAAGAATCTCGCGTACGGCCTGCCGATTCCACAAGTGGTCGATGTGGCGCGCCCAAACGGCATCCTCGGTCAAGTTGGGTGCGTAATGAATTTGCGTGCCCTGCCCGGTGATCAGCACGTCGGGTTGAGGAATCTGATGACGTTTTAACGCAATCAGCGCATCGTCCAGGCTGCGCCCGGTGGCAATGCCAAAAATGATGGACTTGCGGTGCGTGTGCATGGTCTGCAAAAACGGTGCCACCGACACTGTGTCCCCGATCAGATTCAGGTCCAGGCTGGTGAAAATTGCCCGGTCACGGAACATACCCGCGCGCCGACGCAACGTCATGCGGGTAAGGGGCTCGGTTTTTTCCACCAGCGGTCGGATCACCGAGAGGTAGCTTTCAACATGCGCCGACCACGAGTAAAAGTGCCGCACCCCCTCAACACCATTCCTGGCCAGGCGCCGCCAAGCGGTCTGGTCTGAGAGGGTTTGCAGCAGCGTGGCCGTCATCGCCTCCTTGTCCAGCGGGTTGATCAGATGGCCGTTGTGGCAATTGCCAATGATGTCGATCGGGCCACCATCCTCGGTGGCCACAATCGGCAGACCACAGGCTGCCGCCTCAATCAGCGTCAGTCCAAACGGCTCGGTCAGCGCCGGGTTGCAAAACACCCCACGCGAGACGGCCGCCAGGCGGTACAACACGGCCACCTCTTCTTGCTTGTGGTGTTTTGGGTAGGCCACCTTGCCGTACAGGTCGTATTTATCGATGGCCAGCAAAATTTCAGTGAGCACTGTTTTGGCGACGTTTTCCATCTCTTGAATGTCGTCGCGGTTGCCCGCCACAATGACCAGGTTAGCAGCCTCCTGCAGGGCCGGGGACGCACCGTAGGCTTCAATCAGCGCCACAATGTTTTTCTTTGGGTCGGGGCGTGACAGCGCCAAAATCATCGGCTTGTTGGGCTGACTCAGATAGCGTTTGAGCTCCAGGGCAATCGGACTCTTCTTTTCATCGCCCACGGGCGGAAAAAATTGGGTGAGGTCTGTGCCCGGTGGCACTACACGCATGCGCTCAGGCTGGTAAAAATCGTACAGACCGTATTGCTGCTCAATCTCCTGTTGGGTGCTGGTAATGACACGCACGGCAGTGCCCAACGTGGTTTCTTCGGCCTCAATACGGCGTGAGATATGGTAAGTTGACTCGATCTCGCTGCGCTTGATGCCGCTGGCCAGCAACTGCTGGCGCTTGTTTCGGCCCAATGAGTGACCTGTGTGCACCAGGGGAATACCCAACTGGTGCGACAGGCGCGACCCGACATAACCGGCATCGGCGTAATGGCTGTGAATCACATCAGGCATGCGCGGCTGGCTCTTGAGGTAAGCCAACACGTTGTCCGAAAAATTCTCCAGCGAGTCCCACAACATTTCCTTGCGCAGGTACTTTTCTTCGCCGCATTCAATGCGCACGATGCTGGCTTTGCCAGACAGCGGCTCCAGCACTTCGGCGTAATCCGCGCTAACCTGACTGTCGACCACGCGCCGCGTCAGCAGCACCACTTGTTCGACATCCGCACGCTCGCCCAAAGCACGGGCCAGTTCCACCACATACTTGGTTTGGCCACCGGTGTCGGCATCGCGCCCAAGCTCCAGGTCATGGCCACGAATCAGGCCATGCACACTGATCAGGACAATGTACAAAGGCTTTTTACCAATGACTGCTTGCTTTTTCATAAAACCCTCCTAGGGGTAAGTGGATGCGATTGGTCAGGCGTGGCCATGATGCGCCCGTCTTGCGCGGTGCGCCCTTTTCACGTCTTGGATGCCCGGACAAAAACCGCCGGACACGGGGTCTGGGCCTCGACACCAGCCAGCCATGGGACAATTCCGAAATGTACTTATTATTTGAAGAAACCGGCAAGTTCCTGGCCGGGCGCATCCTCTCTGAAGCCGACACCTCTGCGCAGGTAGAACTTGACTCGGGCAAACGCGTCAAGGTCAAGGCCACCAATATGTTGCTCAAGTTCGAAAAGCCCACCCCGGCAGAACTCATGGCCAACGCGCAAGCCGTGGCCGCTGGCATGGAACTGGACATGGCCTGGGAATTTGCGCCCGAAGGCGACTTTGCCTTTGCCGAACTGGCGCGCGACTATTTCTCTGAGCACGCCACGCTAGAGCAACAAGCCGGCACCTTGATGGCGCTGTACGACGCGCCGCATTACTTTCGCCGGGCAGGCAAGGGGCGCTTCAAAAAAGCGTCTGCTGACATCCTGGCGCAGGCGCTGGCCGCGATTGAGAAAAAGAAGCAAATCGTCCTGCAAATTGAATCCTGGGTGAAAGACTTGAGCTCTGGGTCATGCCCGCAGCCGATTCGAGACCAGCTTTACAAGATTCTCTTCAAGCCCGACAAAAATGCGCCTGAATACAAGGCGGTGGTGGAAGCCTCGCGCGCCACGCACCTGGGCCCGCTGGACCTGCTGATCAAGGCCGGCGCGATTGACTCGCCCTACCAGTTTCACTGGAAACGCTTTCTGCTGGAAAACTTCCCCAAGGGCACTGGCTTTCCGAAGCTGGACGCACCACTCATCATTGACGAGCTGCCGCTGTCGAGCGCCCGGGCGTTTTCCATTGACGATTCGGCCACCACCGAGATTGACGATGCGCTCTCGGTGCAAGGCCTGGGCAGCGGCACCGTGTTAGTGGGCATTCACATCGCCGCGCCAGCATTGGCCATTGCCACTGGCAGCCCGGTTGATGCGGTGGGCCGCATGCGGCTGTCTACGGTTTACATGCCAGGCTACAAGCTCACCATGTTGCCCGATGACGTGGTGCAAAACTACACCTTACAAGAGGGGCGTGACTGCCCGGCGGTGTCTTTGTATGTGACGCTGGATGAAGCCACGCTGGAGATCAAGGCATCTGAGACCAAGCTGGAACGTGTGCACATTGGTGCCAACTTGCGCCACGACCAGTTGGACGCCGTGGTCACGCTCGACTGGTTGCAAGACCCAATTTTTGAGCATGATATTGACCCCAAGCCCTTACAGCATAAGCGCGAGAAGCTCTCATTTTTATACAAATTGGCACAAGACCTGAAAGCCAAGCGCGAGGTGGTTCGCGGCAAGCCAGAGAACTTCAACCGGCCCGACTACAACTTCAAGCTAGTTGGCAACGAAGGCCGCGAGCCAGACGGCACCGAGCAGGTGCAGATCAGCGTGCGCCAGCGCGGCGCGCCGCTGGACTTGATCGTCTCTGAGGCCATGATTCTGGCCAACAGCACCTGGGGCAGTTGGATGGCTGAGCTGGGCGTGCCCGGCATCTACCGCAGCCAAGCATCCATGTTGCCCGGTGTCAAAGTGCGCATGGGCACCAAAGCGCTGCCGCACGCCGGCATTGGCGTCAAAAGTTACGCATGGAGCAGCTCACCGCTGCGCCGCTACGTGGATTTGGTCAACCAGTGGCAAATCATTGCCTGCGCGCGGCACGGCAAAACTGCCGCCCTGGCGGCACCTTTCAAGCCCAAAGATGCTGAGCTGTTTTCCGTGATCTCCAGCTTTGATGCCGCTTACTTTGCCTACAACGGCTACCAGAACGCCATTGAGCGCTTTTGGACGCTCAAGTATGTGCAACAAAACGCCATCACCGAGATTGAAGCCAGCCTGTTCAAGGACAACCTGGTGCGTGCCGACCACCTGCCCTTGGTGCTGCCGGTGATGGGCGCCCAGGGCTTGCCGCGCGGCGCCCGCGTGCGGGTCAAATTAGGCGACATCGACCTGGTGTCGCTGGACATTCACGGCACCGTCATTGAACGCCTGGACGCCGAACCCGAAGCGCTGGACGCCGACGAAGACCTGGACGACGACACCGTGGCTGGCCCCATCGCCATTGCCATGGACACCACGGAGGCTGAAGCTACCGACACCGTTGCGCCTCAAGAGGCAACCGCCGCACCGTGAACCTGCGCCGCTTCAGTACCCTTCAGATCGCCTTGGGCGCATCCCTTGTGGTGCATGCGGCCCTGCTGACAGTGCGTTTTGTTGACCCAGAGGCGTTTAACCGGGTGTTTCAGGACACCCCGCTGGAAGTGATTCTGGTCAACGCCAAAACCGACGAGGCGCCACCTAAGGCCCAGGCCATTGCCCAAGCCAACATGGCCGGTGGCGGGGAAGCCGAGCGTGGCCGCGCCACCAGCCCGCTACCTCCCGCGCTGGTAAACATGAGCGGGGACGACACCACGCCCGACCAGGAGCGCCAGTTGCACGACATGCAAGCCCAGCAGGCGCTGATCCTCAGCCAGGTCAAGAACATGTTGGCCAGCCTGCCGCCGACCGACCCGCAGCAGGCCGACACCACGCCCGAGCAGGCGCAACGCGAGCAAAAGCGGCGCCAGTTGGTCAAGCTGCTGGCCGAAATTGAGCGGCGTATCAACCTTGAAAACGCCCGGCCCAAAAAGCGCTACATCAGCCCGGCCACGCGCGAAGCTGCCTATGCCGTGTATTACGACAAACTGCGCCGCGCCATTGAAGACAAAGGCACCGAGAACTTCCCGCAGCAAGGTGGCAAAAAACTGTATGGCGAACTCACCATGATCGTCAACATCAACCACGACGGGCGCGTGCTGGGCACGGAAATTGTTCAAAGCTCGGGCATTGCCGCGCTGGACCGCCGCGCCCAGGCCATTGCCCGCAGCGCCGGTCCGTTTGGCAAATTTGATGCCGCCATGCGCCGCCAAGCTGACCAGATTGCCGTGGTGTCACGCTTCAAGTTCACCCGCGACGACACCCTGCAAACCAAACTTAGCACCAACTGAACCCACGCCACATGACACTTGACCACTACTGCGTGATGGGCAACCCCATCAGCCACAGCCGCTCACCCTGGATTCACACGCGCTTTGCCGAACTCACTGGCCAGACCATGCTGTACGACAAGCGCGAAATCCCGCTGGACCACTTTGACCGCAGCATTCACGCCTTCATTGCCGAGGGCGGACGCGGTTGCAACATCACCGTGCCCTTCAAGTTTGAAGCCGCCGCGATGGCCACCCACACCAGCGAGCGCGGCTTGCTGGCACAAGCCTGCAATGTGCTGACCTTCAAAGACGGCCAGATTCTTGGCGACAACACCGACGGCATTGGCCTGGTTGATGACATCGAACGCAACGCAGGCTTGCCCCTGAAGGGCCTGCGCCTGCTGCTGATTGGCGCCGGTGGTGCCGCAGCGGGTGTGCTCGGGCCGCTGCTGAACGCGCAGCCGGCCCACATCAGCGTGGCCAACCGCACGCTGAGCAAAGCTACCGAACTGGTAGCGCGCCACCATGCTTTGGCAATGCTACAAAATACAGAGCTGCTTGCGCATGATTTACAAGGGCTAGAGGGTGATTTTGATGTCATTATCAATGGCACAGCCAGCAGCCTCGGTGGCCACGGCGTGCCCGTGAGTGAGCACGTTTTGAAGCCTGGCGCATTGGCCTACGACATGATGTATGGCCCCGGCGCACAAGGATTCATGGACTGGGCAAGTTCCCACGGTGCCGTGCCGCGCGATGGCCTGGGTATGCTGGTGGAGCAAGCCGCTGAAGCCTTTTTGATCTGGCGTGGCGTGCGGCCACCGTCTGGCCAGGTGCTGGCTGAACTGCGCAAACTCTTGGGCTAAGCCGATGAAGCCTGTGCTGCGCTGGCTCGCACTGGTGGCCATTGGCTTGGTGCTGCTGCAGCTGTTTTTTGTGGCGCGCATTGCCACCATGCTGGTGATTGACCCGCAGTCCACCGCCTTTGAGCGTTCTGAAGCCTGGCGCGTGCTCACAGAAACTGGCAGCTTGCGCTGGCGCCAGCAGTGGACGCCTTACGACAAAATCTCCAACAACCTCAAGCGCGCCGTGATTGCCAGCGAGGACGACGGTTTTGCCAACCACGACGGTGTGGACTGGAATGCACTTGAAAAAGCCTGGCAGAAAAATGCCAAGGCCGAAGAATCGGTAGCCAAAGCACAAGCCAGGGCTGAAGCCGCTGCACAAGCCCAGCAAGCCCGGGAAGACAGAAGAAACGCCACCAGAAAAACGCCCGCGTCACCACCCAAACCGGCGCCCACCGTGGTGGCCAAACCCGTCAAGGGACCCAAGGTGATCGGTGGCTCCACCATCACCCAGCAACTGGCAAAGAACCTGTTTTTGTCGGGCGAGCGCACCTTGCTGCGCAAGGGTCAGGAGTTTGTGCTGACGCTGTTGCTGGAAGCCATTCTTGACAAGCAGCGCATTTTTGAGATTTACCTCAACAGCGTGGAATGGGGTGAAGGCGTGTTTGGTGCCGAAGCCGCCGCGCAGCACTACTTTCGCAAGCCCGCCGCACAGCTCAGCGCCTATGAAGCCGCCCGGCTGGCGGTGATGTTGCCCCGGCCCAAGTATTTCGAGAAACTGCCCAATTCAAGCTATGTGGCAGGCCGCGCCGGCGTGATCGCCCGCCGTCTGGAAAGCGCCGAGCTGCCCTGAAGGCACCTGCCTAAGTTTGGCACTACATGCGGCCCGCGTCTGTCGGGCACTGCACAGACTTTGAGAGACACGAGAAACTACCCTGATCGTGTTTCTCAGCAGTGCTGGAAACCGTTGACTCGATTGTTTCAGTGGCGGCCCAGCAACACGGCACGGGGCGGGGGCATCATGCACCCGATCATACGCTCCATCGCTGGCAGCTTCAATTCATCGCCCGAGGAAGGCACCTCGGGCAAGATCGGGCGCTACTTGGCGTTGGTCAACTACCATGCCAACCCCATCACGTCGGCTATGTTCATTACGGCCACTGCACCCAACCCGCTGATCGTCAAGTTTGTGGCGGAAGCCACGGGCGCACAGATTTCTTTGACATGGAGCACCTGGGCGCTCGCCATGTTGCTGCCAGGCTTGGCGGCCATGGCGTTGATGCCCTTGGTGATTTATTGGATATCACCGCCCGAAATCAAGGACACGCCAGACGCAAGCACATTCGCCGAGGGCAAGCTCAAAGAGCTTGGCGCCGTCAAGACGAACGAGAAAATATTGCTCGCAGTGTTTGCGTTGTTGCTGGTGATGTGGGCCGGCATTCCCGCCATGCTGATGGGTAAGGGATACGAGGTAGACGCAACCACCGCAGCGGCATTGCGGCCTGGCGCTGCTGCTGATCACTCGTGTGCTTGAATGGGACGATGTGCTCAAGGAAAAGGGCGCTTGGGACACCATCGTCTGGTTTGCCGCGCTGGTGATGATGGCGTCTTTTCTGAACAAGATGGGCTTAATTTCCTGGTTTTCCAAATCGGTCCAAACCGGGATCCTGGGACTGGGCTTGGGCTGGCTCGGGGGCGTGACTTTGCTGACTCTGATCTACATGTATGCGCACTATTTCTTTGCCAGTACCACCGCGCACATCACAGCCATGTTCGGCGCATTTTTTGCTGCCGGCATTGCGCTCGGCGCGCCGGCCATGCCGTTTGCGCTGCTGCTGGCTGCCATCTCGTCAATCATGATGACGCTGACCCACTATGCCACGGGCACCTCGCCCATCATTTTCGGCTCGGGCTACGTGACACTGGGGCACTGGGGCACTGGTGGACGGTGGGTCTGGTGATGAGTGTTGTCAATACGCTGGTCTGGGTACTGGTGGGTGGCGCGTGGTGGAAGGTTCTAGGGTACTGGTGATTTTTCACCAGCCGGGGTCGGGCCTTGCCGCAGTAACAGTGGTCACAACATCCCTTTATCATCCTGGCCATGCGTGCCAAACTGATGGGGTATTTTTTGCTGGGGTTGATCCGGGTGCTGACCGGTGCGCAAGCACGCTGGTGGGGCTGTCCGCCCAAGGCCGAGCAGCGTATTTACTTTGCCAACCACCAAAGCCATGCTGATCTGGTGATGATCTGGGCAGCCCTACCCAAAGAGCTGCGCCACGGCACCCGCGCCGTGGCCGCGCGTGATTACTGGACCAAAACGCCGTTCAAGCACTGGATCACCTCGGCCGTGTTCAACGTGATTTATGTGTCACGCGCTCGCCTCGCCGATGAAGACCCGCTGGAGCCTTTGATAGACGCCCTGGAAGCAGGCGACTCGCTGATTTTGTTCCCCGAAGGCACACGCGGCCACGCGGACGAACCGCAAGCCTTCAAAGCCGGGCTGTACAACCTGGCGCTCAAGTTTCCGCAAATCGAACTGATTCCGGCCTGGATTGCCAACGTGCAGCGACTCATGCCAAAAGGCGAAGTGGTGCCGGTGCCGGTGCTGTGCTCGGTGACGTTTGGCGCGCCCATGAAACTGCAACCCGACGAAGATCGTCAGGCTTTTTTGCAACGCGCCCGCAGCGCCGTGATTGCCCTGCGCGACATCTAGCCCAGCATGTACCAAACCCTTAAAAGCCTCAGCGCCACCCAGCAAGTGGGCGCCTTGTTTGTGCTGGTGTTCGGCTTGTTGCTGCTGGCCGGGGTGGTGATCTTCATGCTGTCCATGCGTGAGCACGAGGATGGGCAAATGGCGCAAGCCCACAGCGATGCCATCCGCAACCTGAGCCAGTTGCTTAAAACCAGCTGGCTGTTGATTTTTGTCTTCTGGGTGGCCTGGCTGGCGGGTGACGTGGCGCGGTTGGTGCTTTTTGGTGTGGGTTCGTTTTTTGCCCTGCGCGAGTTTCTGACCCTGTCACCCACGCGCCAGGGCGACCACCGCGGCCTGGTGTTGGCGTTTTTTGGTGTGCTGCCGTTTCAATACTGGCTGGTGGGCACCGAGCACTTTGAGTTGTTCACGGTGTTCATCCCGGTCTATGTGTTTCTGGCGTTGCCCGTGGCCAGTGCCTTGGCGAATGACCCGCAGCGTTTTCTGGAGCGCAACGCCAAGCTGCAATGGGGCATCATGGTGTGCATCTACGGCATGAGCCATGTGCCCGCGCTGTTGTTGCTGGACTTCCCTAACTACGACAAGAAAAACGCGTTTTTGGTGTTTTTTCTGGTGCTGGTGGTGCAAACCTGCATGGTCACGCAGCACTTGGTGGCGCGCAAAAAACAATGGACGCCAGCCGCACCTCAGATCAGCCAGAGCTTCACTTGGCGCGCTTGGGCCTGCGGCATGGCGGCGGGCAGCCTGCTGGGCGCGTTGCTGGCAGGCATCACCCCGTTTGTGCCGGGGCAAGCGTTTGCCATGGCCTTTGTGGCCTGCGCCGCCGGCTCACTCGGGCACCTGGTGATGAAAGCCCTGAAGCGCGACCGCGGCATACCGATCTGGCGCGGCGAGGGCAAAGCGGTGACCGGTGCTGGCGGCATGCTCGACCGCATCGACTCGCTGTGTTTTGCCGCCCCCGTATTCTTTCACTCAGTTAGGTGGTATTTTGGCCTGTAGCCCCTATCAAACATGCGCTAACAGCTATATTAAAAATAGCAAAATAAATTTCCATAAAGCATGAGAATCCTCGGTATTGACCCTGGCTTGCGCACCACTGGCTTTGGTCTGGTGGATGTGGCTGGCTCTGAACTGACGTATGTGGCCAGCGGCACCATCAGCACCACCAAGATTGAAAAAGACCAGTTGCCCGCGCGCCTGAAAGTGCTGTTTGATGGCATTCGCGAGGTGATGGCGCGTTATGAGCCCGATTGCGCGTCGGTGGAGATTGTGTTTGTCAACGTCAACCCGCAGTCCACACTGCTGTTGGGACAGGCACGCGGTGCCGCCATCACGGCGTTGGTGGCCAGTGACCTGCCGGTGGCCGAATACACCGCGCTGCAAATGAAACAGGCGGTGGTCGGTTATGGCCGTGCCGACAAAACCCAGATTCAGGAAATGGTGCGCCGCCTGCTCGCCCTGCCCGGCTTGCCCGGGCCAGATGCGGCCGATGCGCTGGGGCTGGCCATCACCCACGCCCATGCGGCCAATTCAATTGCCCGCTTGAACCAGGCCAAAGGCATTGGCGGGGCACAAAACCAGACGCAAAAAGCCGCTTACAAAGCGGGACGCAGCCGATAGATGGCTAAACCACACGCTCCAAAATCAGGATCGCAAAAAAACCGAAGGCTGACAGCAGCGCCCACTTCAAGACAACCCAGCCGTAACGTTTGAAGCGCGGGTCGCCGGTGCCAGCGTAAAAGCCAAACGACACCAAAGCCGCCAACAGCATCAACAAAACCAGCCAGCGAAACAGCAGCATGGTGCCCTGTCCTACCAGGCTCGCGCCAGTTGTGCAAACCCCTTGGGGGCGAGCTTTTCGTTGTCAAACGTGACCACGTCCCAAGCCTCGGGGTGGTTCAGCAGCTCGCGCAGCAGCAAGTTGTTGAGCGCATGGCCGGAGCGAAACGCGCTGTAACTGGCCAGCAGTGGTTTACCCACCAGGTACAGGTCGCCCATGGCGTCCAGAATTTTGTGTTTGACGAACTCGTCGTCATAACGCAGGCCACCCGCGTTAAGCACTTTGTAGTCGTCCATCACGATGGCGTTGTCGAGCCCGCCGCCGAGCGCCAGGCCATTGGCACGCATCATTTCCACGTCTTTGGTAAAGCCAAAGGTGCGGGCACGTGCAATGTCTTTTGAATACGAATCCACACTCATGTCAAACAGCACGCGCTGGCCGGTGGCATCCACCGCCGGGTGGCTGAAGTCAATCTCGAAGCTCAGCTGGTAGCCGTGGTAAGGCGCCAGCCGCGCCCATTTCACGTTGTCACCCTCGCCCTGACGCACTTCCACGGGTTTAAGCAAACGAATGAAGCGGCGCGGTGCCTCCTGAAACACGATGCCAGCGCTTTGCAGCAAGAAGACAAAGGATGAGGCTGAGCCGTCCAGAATGGGCACTTCTTCGGCCGTGATGTCGACATACAGGTTGTCCACACCCAGACCGGCGCAGGCCGACATCAGGTGTTCCACCGTGTGCACCTTGGCGTTGCCGCTGGAAATGGTGGAGGCCATGCGGGTGTCGGTGACGGCCAGAGTGGACACCGGGATGTCCACCGGCTCAGGCAAGTCCACGCGGCGAAACACAATGCCGGTGTCGGGCTGCGCCGGGCGCAAGGTGATTTCCACACGCTGGCCGCTGTGAAGGCCCACGCCGACAGCGCGGGTTAAAGTTTTGAGGGTTCGTTGTTTAAGCACCGCTGGATTTTACTTTTTATAGGTATATCCGTGCGGCTCAAATCTGGCCGCTCCCGCGCTCAACTGAGGGCACAGGTGGCGATGAAGGCTGACGCGTGTACGAAAGATCGCTCTTTCAACAACGCGTTTACTTGTCTGGCAATTCAAAAAACCTGGAGTCAGCCGATATTTCTCTCTCCTGCCTGTCGCGCAGGCCAGCTGGCATGCTCAGCGTCTGGCGATCCCACTGCTCAAGTTCGAGAACTTCATCGAGGCAGTCTTGAAGTTGGGCATGCGCCAGCACGCTGTTGCGCGCAATTGCCTCATGAACCCGAAGGTCGTTGTTTGGATTGACCAGGCAGTTCAACTGGTAGCGGCGTAATTCGCGAAATTTCCGAAGGGTGTCAGCCACCTGCGCGGGGCAGGCACACATGTAAATAAGGCCTTCCTCGATGATCTTTTCGAGCTCGACATCAGTGAAGCGTTCTATGTAATCCATGGGTACTTTTGTTTCAAAAGTACCACCATACTGCCGATACAGTTGCCAATCTGTGCTCTATCGAACGCTCGCGATGACTGCACCTGAATCCGGGGTGCGGGGTGCGGGGTGCGACTTTGATGCGGCGCAGCTCGTTTGGCACATCCGCTTGGTCCTGATAACCGCCTGCAACGAGCATTTGCAGGCGGCTGTTACCCATTAATCCGCTTGTTTGCGCAAAAAAGCGGGAATTTCAAAGTCATCCATGCCACCGCTTGACAGGGCATCGACCTTGGCGGCTGCGGTGGTGCGGTCACGGGTGCGCCAGACGCTTGGTGTGCTCATGGCGCCGTAGTCGGGCTGGCTGCGACCTATCGACGAGCCGGCCATCATGCCGGTGGTTTGGTTGACGCTTGCCACGGTGTCTTGCGAGGGCAGGTTAAATGGCACATCGTGCGTGCCGGTGCGCTGCTGAATGCTCGGCATGACTTGCAGTTTGGGGCGGGCGCGGCTTAAGCCCGTGGCCACCACGGTGACACGAATCTGGTCGCCCAGGTTGTCGTCGTAGGCGGTGCCGTAAATCACATGGGCATCGGGCGAGGCATAGGCACGGATGGTGTTCATGGCCAGCTTGGACTCGCTCAACTTCAGGGAACCTTTGGCCGCTGTGATCAGCACCAGCACGCCCTTGGCGCCAGACAGGTCAATGCCTTCGAGCAACGGGCAAGCCACGGCCTGCTCGGCAGCGATGCGGGCACGGTCCGGGCCAGCGGACACTGCTGTACCCATCATGGCTTTGCCAGGCTCGCCCATGACGGTGCGCACGTCTTCAAAGTCGACGTTCACATGGCCGGGCACATTGATGATTTCGGCAATGCCGCCCACAGCGTTTTTCAGCACGTCGTTGGCGTGGGCGAAGGCTTCGTCTTGAGTGGCGTCGTCGCCCAGCACTTCAAGCAGCTTTTCGTTCAACACCACGATGAGTGAGTCCACATTGGCTTCAAGCTCGGCCAGGCCGCCGTCGGCGTTGTCCATACGGCGCTTGCCTTCAAATTCAAACGGCTTGGTGACCACACCCACCGTCAGGATGCCCATTTCACGGGCCACACGGGCAATCACTGGCGCAGCGCCAGTGCCAGTGCCGCCACCCATGCCAGCGGTGATGAAGAGCATGTGCGCGCCATCAATGGCGGCGCGAATGTCGTCAATTGCCAGTTCGGCGGCTTCGCGGGCTTTGTCAGGCTTGCTGCCTGCGCCCAGGCCGGTGGTGCCAAGCTGGATGATGCGGTGCGCGTCGCTGTTGCTCAGGGCTTGGGCATCGGTGTTGGCACAAATGAACTCCACGCCTTGAACGGCGCTGGCAATCATGTGACCAACCGCGTTGCCGCCGCCGCCGCCAACGCCGATGACCTTGATTTGTGTGCCTTGGTTAAAGGCTTCTTCGTCGATGAGTTCAATTGACATGGTGTGCTCCTTGGGGTGTGATACGTGAGAAATAATTTAAAAAAATGGCGGTATTGGTTTTGTGTGGGTTTGGCGGTGGGTCAACACATCGCCATCGCTCTCCGGGGCCTGCGCGGCCCGTTATAAGTCGTTTGGTCATGGTTAAAAATTCCCCACAAACCAGTCTTTGATGCCGCTGAACGCAGTTTTCATGGAGCCGTTTTTTTGCGACACCTTGAAACCGCGCAAACGCGCAATGCGGGCTTCTTCCAGCAAACCCATCACGGTGGCGGCACGCGGCTGCGCCACCATGTCTGACAACGCACCGGTGTATTTGGGAATGCCACGGCGCACTGGCTTCAAAAAGATGTCTTCGCCCAGCTCCACCATGCCGGGCATGATGCAGCTGCCACCGGTGAGCACGATGCCGCTGGAGAGCATTTCTTCAAACCCGGACTCACGCATCACCTGATGCACCAGGCTGAAAATTTCTTCCACACGCGGCTCAATCACGCCAGCCAGCGCCTGGCGGCTCAGCATGCGCGGGCCGCGGTCACCCAGGCCGGGCACTTCCACCTGAGCTTCGGGATCGGCCAGCAACTGCTTGGCGTAACCGTTTTCAACCTTGATTTCTTCGGCATCTTTGGTGGGGGTGCGCAAGGCCATGGCGATGTCGCTGGTGATCAAATCTCCGGCAATCGGGATCACGGCGGTGTGACGAATGGCGCCGTTGGTGAAAATCGCCAGGTCGGTGGTGCCCGCGCCAATATCGACCAGCGCCACGCCCAACTCACGCTCGTCTTCGGTCAGCACCGACAGGCTGCTGGCCAGCGGGTTCAGCATGAGCTGCTCCACTTCCAAGCCACAACGGCGCACACATTTGATGATGTTCTCCGCCGCGCTTTGTGCACCGGTCACGATGTGCACCTTGGCTTCCAGGCGGATGCCGCTCATGCCAATGGGTTCTTTCACATCTTGCCCGTCGATGATGAATTCTTGCGGTTCCACCAGCAACAGGCGCTGGTCGGTACTGATGTTGATGGCCTTGGCGGTTTCCACCACGCGGGCCACATCGGCGGCGCTCACCTCGCGGTCTTTGATGGCCACCATGCCGTGCGAGTTGATGCCGCGGATGTGGCTACCAGTGATGCCCGTGTAGACGCGTGTGATCTTGCAATCGGCCATCAGCTCGGCTTCTTTCAGCGCTTGCTGGATGCTTTGCACGGTGGCGTCGATGTTGACCACCACACCACGCTTCAAGCCGTTGCTGGGCGCCACGCCCAAGCCGGCCAGCTTGAGGTGGCCGTCGGGCATGACCTCAGCTACCACCACCATCACCTTGGCGGTGCCGATGTCCAGCCCTACCACCAGATCTTTGTATTCTTTAGCCATAGCATCACCTGTTAACTTGCATTACTGTTTTTTCTTCACATCATCACCACTGACCGTACTGACCCCGTTGAGGCGCATCGCGTAGCCGTCGGTATGGCGCAAATCGGCTGAGGCGAGTTGCTCCACGGTGCGGCTGTAGCGCGAGGTGGCCTGCGTCACGGTCTTGACGAAGCGCTCAAGGCGCGCCACCAATTCATCGGTGCTGCCACTGCCAAGCTCCAGCATGGTGCCAGTGTCAAGCTGGGCCCGCCAGCCGCCGCGCGGCGTCAGGTCAAGCTGGTCCAGCGTCAAATCCATGGGGGTCAAAAGCGGCTGCAGCGCGCGGTGCATGGCAAGCACTTGCGCGCTTAGGCCCTCGGGACCACTCAAGCGCGGCAGGTCGTCTTGCTCCAGCTCACCCACGTTGGCCTCAAACACCTCGCCAAAACTGTTGACCAAGCGCGAGTCGCCATCCACGCCCCAATACGCCACGGCCTGGTGCTCTTGCAACTGCACTTTGAGCCGGTTCGGAAAATCCCGCCGCACGATCGCCTGGCGCACCCAAGGCATGGTCTCAAAGACCTTGCGCGCGGCGTTCACATCCAGAGTGAAAAAATTGCCGGTCAGGCGCGGCATCACGTTGGCGCGCAGCGTGATGGCGTTGTAGTGCGACACATCACCCACCACACTCACCCCCCGAATGGCAAACATCGGCAAACGCACCGCCCAGGCCAAGGCAACGCCCAGCAGCATCAACAGCAAGGCCGCGAACAGGCCGGTGGCTACGGCGTTCATCAGCTTGATGTCAAGGGGCAGGGGCGCTCTGGCGTTCATACAGCGGCGTAGTCCCGGGTGGCAAGCTTAAGCACCTGCAGGCAAAGCTCTGGGTAGCTGATACCCGCCGCCCTGGCCGACATGGGCACCAGCGAATGGCTGGTCATGCCGGGGCTGGTGTTGATTTCAAGCAGGTAGGGCTGACGGGTGGTGGCGTCAATCATCACGTCGGCGCGTGCCCAGCCGCGGCAGCCCAGGCTTTTGAAGGCTTGCAGCACCAGTTGCTGGATGTGGGCTTCTTCGCCTTCGGGCAGACCACAGGGCACCAGGTACTCGGTGGTATCGGTGAAGTATTTGTTCTGGTAGTCGTAATTGCCGTCAGGTGCCTTGATGCGAATCACTGGCAAGGCCCGTGCGTCGGCACCACTGCCGAGCACCGGCACGGTGACTTCGTCGCCCGTAATGAACTGCTCACACAGCACCTCGTCATGTGTGCCGGCAGCCACGGCAAACGCGGCGTCACATTGGTCCAGCGCGGTGACCTTGGTCAGCCCGATGGTGGAGCCTTCGCGCGCAGGCTTGACGATCATCGGGCTGCCCAACGCGGCAAAAGCCGCGCGTGTGGCGGCTGCGCTGTCAACCTTTTGCCAGGCCGGTGTGGGTAGGCCATCTGCCAGCCACAAGCGCTTGGTCATGAATTTGTCAATGGCAATGCTGGAGGCCATCACGCCCGGGCCGGTGTAGGGAATGCCCATCAGTTCCAGCGCACCCTGCACTGTGCCGTCTTCGCCAAAACGACCATGCAGGGCAATGAAACAACGGGTGAAGCCCTCGCGTTTGAGTTCACCCAAATCACGCTCGGCCGGGTCAAAGGCGTGTGCGTTCACGCCCAAGCTTTGCAGCGCCTGCAGCACACCGTGGCCCGACATCAGCGACACCTCGCGCTCGGCAGAGGCGCCGCCCATGAGCACCGCCACTTTTTCAGAATTTATATCAAATTGACCCATAGCCCTTGTCCTTATTGCGTAAGTAGCTCTGAATTTGGATGCATTTCCAGCATCTCTTCAACCTTGGTGCTGACCGCGCCAATGGAGCCTGCGCCCATGCACAACACCACATCACCGTCGCGGGCGGTGTCCACAATGGCTTGCGGCAGGTCGGCGATGTTGTCGACAAACACCGGCTCAACGCGCCCGGCCACGCGCAACGCACGCGCCAGGCTTCGACCATCGGCGGCGACGATCGGGGCTTCGCCAGCGGCATAGACCTCGGTCAGCAACACGGCATCAAACTGGCCGATGACCTTCACAAAATCCTCAAAACAGTCGCGCGTGCGGCTGTAGCGGTGCGGTTGAAACGCCAGCATCAAGCGCCTGCCTGGGAACGCACCACGTGCAGCGTCCAGCGTGGCCGCCATCTCTACGGGGTGGTGACCGTAGTCTTCCACCAAAGTGAAACTACCCCCGCCATTGGCGCTGCTGACCGGTTGCTCGCCATGGCTCTGAAAGCGTCGGCCAACGCCCTTGAAACTGGCTAAGGCACGCAGCACGGCGGCATCGTCGATGCTCAGTTCGACCGCCAACGCAATGGCAGACAGCGCATTGAGCACGTTGTGGCGGCCTGGCAAATTCAGCACCACAGCCAGATCAGGCAGCACCACGCCGTTGCGCCGCTGCACCGTGAAGTGCATCTGACCACCGACGGCGTGCACATCCACCGCGCGCACTTCAGCGCCTTCTTCAAAGCCGTAGCTGGTGACCGGGCAAGTGACCTGCGACACGATCGAGCGCACAGCGGCATCGTCGGTGCACAAAATGGCCACGCCATAAAACGGCATGCGGTGCAAAAAGTCGACAAAGGCTTTTTTCAGGTTCTCAAAGCTATGACCATAGGTTTCCATATGGTCAGCGTCGATGTTGGTCACCACCGCCATGATCGGCAGCAGGTTCAAAAACGAGGCGTCTGACTCATCGGCTTCCACCACAATGTGCTCGCCCTTGCCCAGCCGCGCATTGGCACCGGCACTGTTCAGGCGGCCACCAATCACAAAGGTCGGGTCCAGCCCGGCTTCAGCCAGCACGCTGGCCACCAGGCTGGTGGTGGTGGTTTTGCCGTGCGTGCCAGCTATGGCAATGCCGGTTTTCAGGCGCATCAGTTCGGCCAGCATGAGGGCGCGCGGCACCACGGGAATGTGGGCGGCGCGGGCAGCGATCACCTCGGGGTTATCAGCTTGCACGGCAGTGGACGTGACCACGGCGTCTGCGCCAGCGATGTTGCTGGTGGCGTGGCCGATTTGCGTCTGAATGCCCAGGGTTTTGAGGCGCTGCAAGGTGGCGCTGTCAGACTGGTCCGAGCCAGAGATGACGTAGCCCAGGTTGAACAGCACCTCGGCAATGCCAGACATGCCGACGCCGCCGATGCCGACGAAGTGGATGTGTTTGATGGCGTGTTTCATGGTGCGGGCCTTGCAGTCATTGGGGTCAAATTAAGGGGGGTCATTTGCACACCGCCTCGCACGCTGCCACGATATTTTGGGTGGCTTCAAGTTTTTGCATGTTTTTAGCCTCTAGCCCTTTATTAACAAGCGTAGCACGCTCCATATTCAATAGCATATCAGCCAGCCAGGCAGGCGTCAGCTGCTTTTGCTGCACCAGCCAAGCCGCCCCAGCATCTGCCAGAAACCGTGCATTGGTGGTCTGGTGGTCATCTACGGCAAACGGGAAAGGCACAAACAGCGCTGCCGCCCCCACTGCGGCAATCTCGGTGACAGTGCTAGCACCCGCGCGGCAGATCACCAAGTCAGCATCGGCAAAAGCCTGCGCGGTGTCGTCAATGAAGGGGGTCAACGTGGCATGCACACCGGCTGCGGCGTAGTTGGCGCGCAGGGCGTCAATTTGTTTGGCGCCACTTTGGTGAACGACCTCGGGGCGTTTTTCAGCAGGCATCAGCGCCAGCGCTTGCGGCACGATGTCGTTCAGGGCTTTGGCGCCCAAGCTACCACCCACCACCAGCAATTTCAATGGCCCGCTGCGGCCAGCAAAACGCTGCGCTGGGTCGGGCTGGTTCAAAAATGCTGTGCGCAAGGGGTTGCCAACCCACTTGGCACCTTTGATCACATTAGGGAAGGCGGTGAACACCCGGTCTGCCACACCGGCCAACACCTTATTTGCCAGACCTGCCACCGAGTTTTGCTCATGCAAGATGAGCGGCTTGCCCAGCAACACACTCATCATCCCGCCCGGAAAACTGATGTAGCCACCCAGGCCCAGCACCACGTCGGGCTTGACGCGGCGCACCACCTGAATGCTTTGCCAAAAGGCCTTGAGCAGACGCAGCGGCAACAGCGCCACCGTGACCAAGCCCTTGCCGCGCAGACCACCAAAGTCGATGGATTCAAAGGCAAAACCTTGTGCAGGCACCAGCTGGCTTTCCATGCTGGGTTGCGCCGGGTTGCCGGTGCCGCCAAACCAGTGCACGCGCCAGCCTTTGTCGCGCAGCGCATGCGCCACAGCCAAGCCTGGGAAGATGTGACCACCCGTGCCGCCAGCCATGATCATGGCGGTGCGTTGACGTGTGACGGTGGTGCTCATACCCTGCCCCCTTGCATCAGCGTGCGGTTCTCTTGGTCAATGCGCAGCACCACGGCAATGGCGACCAGGTTGACGAGGATGGCGGAGCCACCGTAGCTCATAAGCGGCAGGGTCAGGCCCTTGGTGGGTAATGCGCCCAGGTTCACACCCATGTTGATGAAGGCCTGAAAGCCCATCCAGATCGCCACGCCTTGCGACACCAACCCGGCAAACACCCGGTCCAGCGCAATCGCCTGACGGCCGATGTGCATCATGCGGCGCACGATCCAGAAAAACAGGCCAATGACCATGACCACGCCCACCAGGCCAAACTCTTCACCAATCACGGCCAGCAAAAAGTCGGTGTGCGCTTCAGGCAACCAGTTGAGTTTTTCCACACTACCACCCAGGCCAACACCAAATATTTCGCCCCGGCCAATGGCAATCAAGGAGTGCGTGAGCTGGTAGCCCTTGGCCAAGGCGTTCTTCTCGCTCCACGGGTCGAGGTAGGCAAAAATGCGCTCTCGCCTGAATTCGCTGGTGGCGATCATCAGGCTGAAGGCCACCAACAACACGGCGGCAATCAGAAAGAACATGCGGGCGTTGACACCGCCCAAAAACAAAATGCCCATGGCAATCACTGAGATCACCATGAACGCGCCCATGTCGGGCTCCAGCAGCAGCAGCACACCGACCACGGCCACGGCGGCACCCATCGGCAACACGGCGCGAAAGAACCGCTCTTTGACATCCATCTTGCGCACCATGTAGTCGGCCGCATACAGCAACACGGTGAACTTGGCCAGCTCTGAAGGCTGGAAACTCAGCGGCCCCAGGCTGATCCAGCGCCGCGCGCCATACACCACCTTGCCCACATGCGGAATCAACACCATGGCCAGCAGCACCAGCGAGAACACAAACAACGGCCTGGCTGATTTCTCCCAAGTGGCCAATGGCACCTGGTAGGCGATCAGCGCGGCCACCAAGGCGATCACCAGCCACATGGCGTGGCGCACCAAAAAGTAGGTGTGGGTGTATTTGGCAAAGCGCGGGTTCTCCGGCATGGCAATAGAGGCCGAATACACCATCACCAGGCCCCACAACAGCAATGCCACTGTCACCCAGACCAACGGCTGGTCAAACCCCTGGGCGCGCGTGGGGGCCGAGCCGGTGGCCGACAACCGAGTGGCACCCAGGCGCACCGGCAACACATCGCTGACCGGGCGTTTGGAACGGCCAAACCAGCCGAACAGACCAGACAGGCGGGCGGCGGCAGCGCTCATAAGCCCGGCTCCAGATCAACACCAGCGTCTGCCGCCAGCGCTTGCACCGCTTGCACAAAGGCTTGGGCGCGGTGCTCGTAGTTGTCAAACATGTCAAAACTGGCACAGGCCGGCGACATCAGCACGGCATCACCGGCATGGGCCTGGGCGTTGCCAAGCGCCACGGCATCAGCCATGCTGGTCGCATTCAGCAGCGGCACTTGCGTATCGGCCAAAGCAGCGCTGATCTGCGGCGCGTCACGCCCGATCAGCACCACAGCACGCACAAAGCGGCGCACCGGGTCAGCCAGCGGATTGAAGTCTTGCCCTTTGCCCTCGCCGCCCAGAATCACCACCACTTTGCGGTCAGCGCCCAGGCCTTGCAGCGCGGCCACGGTGGCGCCTACGTTGGTGCCTTTGCTGTCGTCAAAAAACTCCACCTCGTTGACCGTGCCCACGGGTTGCACGCGGTGCGGTTCGCCCCGGTATTCGCGCAGGCCATACAACATGGGGCCAAGGGCACAACCGGCAGCGGTGGCCAGCGCCAGGCTGGAGAGCGCATTGATGGCATTGTGGCGACCACGAATGCGCAGCGCATCGGCGGGGATCAGGCGCTGGAAGAACAGTTCGTCAGCCGCTTCGCTGCGCCGGCGCTTGGTTTCATCAGCTTCCAGCGCACGCACCAGCCAGGTCATGCCGTTGACAGTTTCAATACCGAAGTCACCGGGGCGCTGCGGCATGTCGCCACCAAAGGTCACATGCTCACGCGCTTGCGGCTTTTGCAATTTGACCTTGACGGGCGCTGGCAACATGGCCATCACGGTGGCATCGTCCCGGTTCAGCACCATCAGGCCATGTGCGCCAAACACGGCGTTCTTGGCCTGTACATAGGCGGCCATGCTGCCATGCCAGTCCAAGTGGTCCTGGCTGATGTTGAGCACAGCCCCAGCGGTGGGCTCAAAGGTCTTTTCGCCATCGAGCTGAAAGCTTGAGAGCTCCAGCACCCAGACGTCTGGCAGTGCCTGGGCATCGAGCTTTTCAGACAAGGTGTCGAGCAACGTGGGGCCAATGTTGCCAGCCACCGCCACGGATTTACCGGCGCGCGCGACCAGCTGCCCGGTGAGTGAGGTCACGGTGGTTTTGCCGTTGGTGCCGGTAATGGCCAGTACCTTGGGCGCATAGTCGCGTGTGGTCTTGAGCTGTGCCAGGGCTTCAGAAAATAAGCCTAATTCGCCTTCAGACCTTATATTCATTGCGCTAGCAGCTTCTAAAACAATAGCTACTTCTGCCGGACTCAAACCTGGGCTTTTGAACACGGCGCACACGTCGGTGCCCAGCACCAGCGTAGCGTCAAACGGCCCACCCACAAACTTGGCCGCTGGCACGTCGCGCTGCAAGGTGGCCAGTTGCGGCGGTGCACTGCGCGTGTCGGCCACGGTGACCAGCGCACCACAGCGGGCACACCAGCGCGCCATCGCCAAGCCAGACGCACCCAGGCCCAGAATCAGCACGTGTTGGTCTTGCAGGTAAAACACGGCTACCTCAGCTTCAAGGTTGACAAGCCCACCAGGCACAACAGCATGGTGATGATCCAGAAGCGCACCACCACCTGCGTTTCTTTCCAGCCACTTTTCTCGAAATGGTGGTGCAACGGGGCCATCTTCAAAATACGCCGACCCGTGCCAAAGCGCTTTTTGGTGTATTTGAAATACACCACCTGCATCATCACCGACAGGGCTTCAGCCACAAACACACCACCCATGATGGCCAGCACAATTTCCTGGCGCACGATCACGGCGATGGTGCCCAGAGCGGCCCCCAGCGCCAGTGCACCCACGTCACCCATGAAGACCTGGGCCGGGTGGGTGTTGAACCACAAAAATGCCAGACCCGCACCGCCCATGGCCGCGCAGAAAATCATCAGCTCGCCAGCGCCGGCAATGTGCGGCAAAAACAGGTAGCGGGCGAACACCGTGTTGCCGGTGACATAGGCAAACACGCCCAGACAGGCACCCACCATCACCACCGGCATGATGGCCAAGCCGTCCAGCCCGTCAGTCAGGTTCACTGCATTGCTGGAACCAACGATGACCAGGTACGACAGAATCACGAAACCCAGCACGCCCAGCGGGTAGCTGATTTCCTTGAAAAACGGCACCATCAGCCCCGCCTTGGGTGGCAGGCTCAAATCAAAGCCCGACTGCACCCAGGTGAAAAACAGCTCCAGCACGCGGTAGTTGGTGTTCTCCGAAATGCTGAACACCAGGTAGAGCGCCGCCACCAGGCCAATCAGCGACTGCCACAGGTATTTTTCACGCGAGGGCATGCCCTCGGGGTCCTTGTTGACCACCTTGCGCCAGTCATCTGACCAGCCAATGGCGCCAAAGCCCAAGGTCACCAGCAGCACGATCCAGACAAACCGGTTGCTCCAGTCAAACCACAGCAGGGTCGAGATGGCAATACACAGCAAAATCAGTACACCGCCCATGGTCGGGGTGCCGCTTTTGACATGGTGCGACTCCATGCCGTAACCACGAATCGGCTGGCCAATCTTGAGTTCGGCCAGACGGCGAATCACATACGGGCCGGCGGCCAGGCCCATCAAAAGAGCGGTCAAGGCGGCCATCACGGCGCGGAACGTCTGGTACTGAAAAACACGCAAGAAACCCATGTCCGGGTACATGCTTTGCAGCCATTGGGTAAGCCAGATCAGCATGCGGGAGCTCCCTTGTCGGACACATCAGCAGCGGCGCAAATCTGCTGCACCACCTGTTCCATCTTCATGAAACGCGAGCCCTTGACCAGCACGCTGGCCATATGGGGCAGCGCGGCCAACACCTCGGTTTGTAAATCAGCCATGCTGGCGTAGCTTTCAATTTTTTTAAATTTCATAGCTGCTTGCGCAGATGCTGCGCCGGTTACAAGCACTTTTTCTATATTTTTTTCAATGGCAAACTGCAAGGCCTCGGCATGAAATTCGGGACCGTGGTTGCCTACTTCACCCATGTCGCCCAGCACCAGCAGGCGCGGCGCCGGCAAGGCAGCCAGCACCTCGATGGCGGCGCGCACCGAATCAGGGTTAGCGTTGTAGGTGTCATCGACCAGCGTGATGGCACGCCCGTTGACCTTGACCAGCAATGCACGTGAGCGGCCCTTGACCGGCTCAAAGGCTTCCAAGCCGACGGCAATCGCCGGCAGCGGCACGCCTGCCGCCAAGGCACAAGCCACGGCTGCCAGTGAATTCTTGACGTTGTGCGCGCCGGCAATGTGCAAGCCGAACTGCAGCATGCCTGCTGGCGTCATGGCACTGACCTGCCAGGCCGCACCCGACCAAACGGCTTTTGTGGCGTACACGCCAGCTGGCACGCCAGCGCTGAAACACAGGCTCGCACGGGCGCCCGCCAAGTCAGCCCACAGCCCGCTGTAGACATCATCCGCCGGAAACACAGCCACGCCATCGGCTGACAGCGCGTCAATCACAGCACCGTTTTCTTGCGCCACGGCCTCTACTGTGGCCATGAATTCAAGGTGTTCGCGCTGGGCGTTGTTGACCAGCGCCACGGTGGGTTGGGCAATGGCAGCCAAGCCAGCAATCTCGCCGGGGTGGTTCATGCCCAGCTCGACCACCGCCACGCGGTGCTCGGGGCGCAAGCGCAACACCGTGAGCGGCACACCAATGTCGTTGTTCAAATTACCCTGGGTGGCCAGGCTGGCGTTGCCCTGCCAGGCACGCAAGATGCTGCCAATCATTTGTGTCACGGTAGTTTTACCGTTGGAGCCGGTCACCGCAATCACTGGCAGCGTGAACTGGGCGCGCCAGTGAGTGGCCAGCTGGGCCAACGCCAGTTTGGCATCGGGCACCACCAGCCCCGGCAGATTAGCCTGCGCCAGCTTGGCTGCTGCGTTGTCTCCTTGGCAAATGGCTGCCACAGCGCCTTTTTGCCGTGCTTCAGCCAGGAAGTCATTGGCATCAAAGCGCTCACCGCGCAGCGCCACAAACAGGTCACCCGGCTCAATGGAGCGGGTGTCGGTGTGCACGCGGGCAAAGGTGGTGTTGGCGCTGTCAGCCGTGTCCATGCCAGTCACTGGCAGTGCCAGCCACTGCGCGGCCTGCAACAAGCTCATCTGCCCATGCGTGGCAGCGTGCGGCAATTCAGCGTCACCAAAACCAGCATCTTTCGCAGATTGGGTCACTTGCAAGGCGACCGAACTCGGCGCTTCTAGCGACCACTGAGCCAGCACCTGCTTGACTTGCGCCAAGTCAGAGAACGGCAGTCGTTTGCCGCAGATTTCCTGGTAGTCCTCATGTCCTTTGCCGGCCAGCAGCACCACATCATCCGTGGCCGCTTGGGCCAGGGTTTGCGCAATGGCGCGGGCCCGGTCTGGCTCGACCTGAACGCCAGCTGCCCCTGCCAGGCCCAACAAAATCTGGCTGATGATGGCATCAGGTGCTTCACTGCGCGGGTTGTCGCTGGTGACCACCACGCGGTCAGCATGCGCGCCCGCTACCGCGCCCATCAAGGGCCGCTTGGTGGTGTCACGGTCACCGCCACAGCCAAACACGCACCAGAGTTGCCCGCCGCGCGCCTGCACCAAAGGGCGAAGGGCATCCAGCGCCTTGGCCAGGGCATCCGGGGTGTGCGCGTAATCCACAGCCACCAAGGGCTTGCCCATGGCACTTACACATTCCATGCGACCAGGCACCGGCGTCAAGTCCTGGCAGGCAGCCACCGCGGCATCCAGCGGCACAGCTAGGGTGCGCATGGCGGCTATCACGCCCAGCACATTGGCAATGTTGTAGGCACCAATCAATTGCGTGGCCAACGACATGCGCTGTGTGCCTTCCACCACGGTAAATGCCACGCCTTGCGCCTCGTAGCAAATGTCTCGCGCCTGCAGGCGTGCCGGATTGGCTTGGCCTGCGGCCATTGACACCGTCCACACATCGAGTGTCGATGACGCGTGCTGCAGCTCGGTTGCCAGGGCCAACCCATAGGGGCCATCCACATTGATGACCGCGCCGCGCAAGCCCGGCCAGGTGAACAGCTTTGCCTTGGCGGCTGCGTAGGCGGCCATGTCACCGTGGTAATCCAAGTGGTCTTGCGTCACATTGGTCAGCACGGCGGTGTGAATGTGGGTGCCGGCAAGGCGGTGTTCTTCAATGCCAATAGAAGAAGCCTCGATGGCGCAAGCGGTCAGCCCGTGCGTGGCAAAGTCGGCAAAGGCTGCCTGCAAGGCCACCGGATCGGGCGTGGTCAGGCCAGTGGTCACCAAGTTGGGCGGCACCCCAACGCCCAAAGTACCCACTACCCCGCATGGCATGGGTGTCGCCTGCTTCAAATTTGAGAGCGCTTGCGCCAGCCACCAGGTGCTGGACGTTTTGCCGTTGGTGCCGGTCACCGCGAGCACCGCCAGGCGGGCACTGGGCTCACCAAACCAGACGCTGGCCACCAGCCCGCTGGCAGCCTTCAGGTTCAGATAAGTGGCAATGCGTGCATCTGACAGTCCAAAAGTGTCTACGCCGCTGTGCTCCACCAAGCAAGCGCTGGCACCCGCTGCCAGCGCGGCGGCCACATGGGTGCGCGCATCGGTGGCAGCGCCGGGCCAGGCCAAAAAGCCGTCGCCCGGCTGAATCTGGCGGCTGTCGGTGCACAAGCGGCCCGTAACAAGGGTGCGCAGCCAAGCGACAGCTTGAACAGGGGTGTGGTGTTGCGCAAGCATCAGAAGCTTTCTTCCGTCGCGTCAGTCACGATTTGTGGCTTGACCGACATGTCTGGAGCCACCCCGAGCACGCGCAGGGTTTGCTGCACCGCCTGGCTGAACACGGGTGCGGCCACGTCGCCGCCGTAATACTGGCCATTGGTGGGCTCATCAATCATCACCGCCACAGAGATGCGTGGCGCGTCGATGGGCGCCAAGCCAGCGAACACACCGCGGTATTTCTTGGCGGCATAACCGCGGCCTTCCTGTTTGTTGGCCGTGCCGGTTTTGCCGCCCACCGAGTAGCCCATGGTTTGTGCCTTTTGGGCGGTGCCACCGGGGCCTACCACCATGTGAAGCATGTTGCGTACGTCGTGCGCCACCTTGCTGCTGAACACTGGCTGGCCCGCGGCCGGGGCTGACACCTTGAGCATGGACAGCGGCACCAAGTCGCCCTCGCGGCCAAAAATGGTGTAGGCGTGAGCCAGCTGCATTAAGCTGACGGACAACCCATAGCCATAACTCATGGTGGCCTGCTCGATCGGCCGCCAGCCCTTGTAAGGACGCAGCCGACCACTCACCGCCCCAGGAAACGGCACCTGCGG
Source organism: Rhodoferax sp. (assembly GCF_028688795.1). GTDB lineage: Bacteria > Pseudomonadota > Gammaproteobacteria > Burkholderiales > Burkholderiaceae_C > Rhodoferax. The sequence goes on from NZ_JAQTXM010000023.1 coordinate 71,905, forward strand.
CTTCTGGCCAAAACCAACGCTGCTGTACATCTCCCACATTTCGCGCGCAGGCATTTGCAGGGCAATTTTGGCGGTACCCACGTTGCTGGATTTCTGGATCACCTCATTGACGGTGAGCACCCCATGCGCATGTGAGTCACTGATGGTGGCACTGCCAATGGTCAGGCGGCCAGGTGCCGTCTGGATCGGGGTCTCAGGCGTGATCCGCCCAGTGTTGAGCGAGAGCCCAATGACAAAAGGCTTCATGGTCGAGCCAGGCTCGAAACTGTCGGTCAGAGTGCGGTTGCGCAGCTGCTCACCGCTGAGGTTTTGTCGTTTTCCAGGCGTGTAGCTGGGGTAGTTGGCCAGTGCCAGCACCTCACCCGTCTTCACATCCAGCACCACAATGCCGCCAGCCTTGGCCTTGTGCTTGATCACGGCTTCTTTCAAGGCCTGAAAAGCAAAAAACTGCACCTTGCTGTCTATGCTGAGTTGCAGGTCACGGCCATCCACCGGCGCAATTTGCTCGCCCACGTCTTCGACTACTCGGCCCATGCGGTCCTTGATGACGCGACGCGAGCCGTTTTTGCCACCCAAGTCTTTGTTAAATGTGAGCTCAATGCCTTCCTGGCCCTTGTCTTCCACATTGGTAAAGCCCACAACGTGGGCAGCGGCTTCACCTTCAGGGTACTGGCGCTTGTATTCCTTGCGCTGGTAAATGCCTTTGAGGCCCAGCGCCGTGATGTCATTGCCCACCGACTCGTCGACCTGGCGTTTCAGCCAGACAAAGGTTTTGTCCTCGTCTTCTAGCTTTTTGTTCAGTTCGGCCAGCGGCATGTCGAGCAACTTGGCCAGCTTTTTCAGCCCGGACGGATCACGCGGAACGTCTTCTGGAATGGCCCAGATGCTGGGCACCGGAATGCTCGACGCCAGCACCACACCATTGCGGTCCAGAATGCGACCACGGTTGGCGGGCAGCGCCAAGGTGCGGGCAAAGCGCACTTCACCTTGTCGCTGGAAGAATGCGTTTTCAATCACCTGGATGTAGACCGCCCGCCCCACCAGGCCAGCGAACCCCAGGGCAATGGCCATCACAATGAATTTACTGCGCCACAGTGGTGTCGGGCTGGCCAGCAAGGGACTGGAGGTGTAGGCAATGCTACGGCTCATGGCAGGCGCCCTTGCACGGCAGTGGCGTCACGCTTGGTCTGCGCGGAAGGGCTGAGATCCGCAGATGGCGGATACGCCACGTAGGTGGTGATGCCGGGTGTGGCAGCGCGCATTTGCAGTTGCGCCTTGGCAATTTTCTCAACCCGTGCCGACGTGGCCTGCGCACGCTTTTCCACCTGCAGGCGTTCGTTTTCGGCCTCTAAGCGGTGCGCCTGTGACTTGGTGCGATCGAGCTCGGCGTACAAACGCCGCGACTCGTACTGCACATTCACCAGATACAAGCCACTGAGCACCACGCCCAGCAACAACACCAGATTCAGCCGCATCATGAATGCGCACCCGGTACAGCCGCCGCAGTGCGCTCAGCCACGCGCATGATGGCACTGCGTGAGCGTGGGTTGGCCGCCACTTCTGCCGCACTAGGCTTGATGCGCGCCAGTGCGTTAAATTGCATCACATGCGGCGCAGCAAATGGCGCGCGCCGGTCAAACACCTCTTTGGCATGTTTGGCAATGAATTGCTTGACGATGCGATCTTCCAGCGAGTGAAAACTGATCACCACCAACCGTCCGCCCGGTTGCAGCACCCGCAAAGATGCTTCTAGCGCCTGTTGCAGCTCTTCAAGCTCGGCATTGATGAAAATCCGAAAAGCCTGAAATGTGCGCGTTGCAGGGTTCTGGCCCGACTCGCGGGTTTTGACCGTGTCAGCCACGAGCTGGGCCAATTCAGTGGTGGTTGAAAGGGGGCCCCGAGCCTGTCGGCGCGCAACAATCGCCTTTGCAATGGGGCCAGCAAACCGTTCTTCGCCATATTCACGTATCACCTCCGCAATTTGCCCCACTTCGGCATCCGCCAGCCACTCGGCTACCGAAGTACCCCGGGTGGTGTCCATGCGCATGTCCAGAGGACCTTCAAACCTGAAACTGAAACCCCGCGCCGGGTTGTCTACCTGCGGGGAACTGATGCCGAGGTCAAGCAGCACACCGGCCACACTGCCTGCAGGCAACTCGCCGAGATGGCTAAATCCTTGGTGCCTGATGGAAAACCGCGCATCGGTGATGGTGGCCGCCTCGGCCAGCGCGTCCAAGTCTTTGTCAAAGGCGATCAAGCGCGCAGCGGTGGGCAACTTGGACAAAATCAGCCGACTGTGGCCACCCCGACCAAACGTGGCATCGACAAAAACCGGTCCGGAATCTGGCGCTAAATCAGGTAATAAAGGGGCAGCAGGCGGCTGTCCAGGCTCGGCTGCACCCAGCAAAGCGTCGACCGCCTCGCTTAACAATACCGTGGTGTGTGTCCATGTGGCTTCCACTGCCGACCTTCAGAAAGAGAAGTCCTTGAAGACGTCAGGCATGTCGCCCTGCATCGCTTTGGCTTCTTCAGCCTCGTAAGTGGCTTTGTCCCACAGCTCAAAAGAATTGCCCATACCCAACAACACCGACTCTTTGGTGATGCCGGCTGCCGCACGCAGCTCGGGTGAAATCAAAACGCGACCCGTGCCATCCATCTCGACATCCATCGCATTGCCCAGAAAAATCCGCTTCCACCATTGAGCCGACATGGGCAGTGAGCCAATGCGTTCCCGAAACTTCTCCCACTCGGGGCGCGGGAAAATCATCAGGCAACCATGCGGGTGTTTGGTGATGGTGAGCTGGCCGTTTGCCGTCGCGCTCAAGACGTCACGATGCCGGGTTGGCACTGACAGCCGACCCTTTGCGTCAAGACTTAATGAGGAAGCCCCTTGAAACACGACTGGAAACCCTAAATGAATGGAACAACCGAATAACGGTGAAGAAAAAGCACAATTCACCACTAAATTGCACTTTTTTGCACTGTATCAGCAAAAGCAGCCTCTGCAAACGGGCTTACAACAAATTTTTACAATGAAATCAATGACTTAGACGATGTTCTGAAAGTCAAAAAAGCACAAAATCGTTCTAGATTAAGCACTTAGCGCACGCACTGAAAGTGATTCTTGAAGATACCGGATGTCACCGAAAGCGTGCGAAATGACCAGTGGCGTTGAGGCCACCCATGCGCCCCAAGCCGGCCGTGCGCGTTTGGGCTACAAGATGTAGCGACTCAAATCTTCGTTCTTGCTGAGCTCTGCCAGACGCGCTTCAACATAGGCCGCGTCTACGTTCACCGTTTGACCACTGAGGTTGGTGGCGCCAAAGCTGACTTCATCCAGCAGGCGTTCCATCACCGTCGACAAGCGGCGGGCGCCGATGTTTTCGGTGCGTTCATTGACATCAAAGGCAATTTGCGCCAGCCGGGTAATGCCCTCGTCACTGAACGTCACCGTGACCTGCTCGGTGGCCAGCAGTGCCTGGTATTGCTTGACCAGTGAAGCGGTGGTTTGCGTCAGGATCGCCACAAAATCATCGACCGAGAGCGACTGCAATTCCACCCGAATCGGAAACCTACCCTGCAGCTCAGGAATCAGATCGCTGGGTTTGCTCAAATGGAAGGCGCCAGACGCGATGAACAAGACATGGTCGGTTTTGACCATGCCATATTTGGTGGACACGGTGGTGCCCTCGACCAGTGGCAGCAGGTCGCGCTGCACGCCCTGGCGCGACACTTCGGCCCCATTGCCTTCTGAGCGAGAAGTGACCTTGTCAATTTCATCAATGAAAACAATGCCGTTTTGCTCCAACATCTGCAGCGCCTGGGTCTTGATGTCGTCTTCGTTCACCAACTTGCTGGCTTCTTCATCAGCCAGCAGCTTGAGCGCTTCGGAGATTTTGAGTTTCCGTTTTTGCGTTTTATTCTGGTTGATCTGGCCAAACATGCCGCGCAGTTGCTCGGTCATTTCTTCCATGCCAGCCGGGCCCATGATTTCCATCTGCGGTGCGGTTTGTGCCACATCGAGTTCGATCTCACGGTCATTGAGTTGACCTTCGCGCAGCTTTTTGCGAAAGGTCTGGCGCGCCGTGCTTTCCGGCTCATCAGCTGTCACCACGCCAAACTCGCCACGCGGCTGTGGAATCAAAATATCCAGCACACGGTCTTCGGCCGCGTCTTCAGCGCGAACCCGCACCTTGATGGTTTCCGCCTGGCGTGTTTGCTTGACGGCAATGTCGGCCAGATCACGAATGATGGAATCCACATCGCGCCCCACATAACCGACCTCGGTGAACTTGGATGCTTCCACCTTGATGAAGGGCGCGTCCGCCAGGCGTGCCAGTCGGCGCGCGATTTCGGTCTTGCCAACGCCTGTGGGGCCAATCATCAAGATATTTTTGGGCGTGATCTCACCGCGCAAGTCGGCCGCCACCTGCTGGCGGCGCCAGCGGTTGCGCAGCGCAATGGCCACGGCGCGCTTGGCCTGCTGCTGGCCCACGATGTGTTTGTCGAGTTCAGCAACAATTTCTTGAGGGGTAAGAGAAGACATGGTTAGAGCGATTCGATGGTGTGGTTCATGTTGGTGTAGATGCAAATCTCACCCGCAATTTCCAGTGATTTCTTGACCATGTCGGTGGCTGACAGGTCGGTGTGGTTGAGCAAGGCCATGGCAGCAGCTTGCGCGTAGGCGCCGCCTGAGCCAATCGCCACGATGCCGTTTTCGGGTTCTAGTACATCACCGTTGCCCGTGATGATGAGGGACGCGTCCAGGTCGGCTACTGCCAGCATGGCCTCCAGGCGACGCAGCACACGGTCGGTACGCCAGTCTTTGGTGAGCTCAATGGCCGCGCGCACCAAATGGCCCTGGTGTTTCTCCAGCTTGGCCTCAAAGCGCTCAAACAGCGTAAAGGCGTCTGCCGTGGCGCCCGCAAAACCGGCCAGCACCTTGCCGTGGTAGAGCTTGCGCACTTTGCGCGCCGTGCCTTTGACCACAATGTTGCCCAATGTGACCTGGCCATCGCCACCAATAGCCACTTGCATGCCTTCGGGTGTTTTGCGCCGAACGCTGATGATGGTGGTTCCGTGAAATTGTTCCATAGAGATTCAGTTGGTTCGCACAGTGACCTGCGCGTGTTCATTGATGCCAATCAGGTTAAAGAATGCAGCCACCAGGCGAGGCATCTCGCGAAACTCCACCCGATGACCCTCAGCCGTCATGTGCGCTACCCAGTTCAGCAAACCGCCTGCCGCAGAAAAATCCACCCGGGTCAGTTGCGCGCAAGACACCCCCCAGAGGCCGTCCTCCCCACCAACCCGCTGCCACCTGGCCACAATGTCAGAGACATCCCCCGTCACGTCACCAACCAAGACCAGTTGCTGAGCCAGTTCAGGCAAAACCACAGGTTCAGGCAAAGCAGCCGCAGGGGCTTTCGGCTCAGACATCACCTGACAAATTGGCACCCGCCATGGGGGCGGCGAAACTTCATAAGTGACACAAAAATCCAGCGCCGCCAGCTCATAGTCATCTTGCAACCGCAACAGGCGAAGCGCGTCAAACCGCAGTTGCCACAGGTACTTTGGCACCGCCTTGTCGCCGTGCGGGGTCAGGGCGCGCAACACTGATGCAAGCGTCGCCGCGCCCTCAAAGCGCAGGGAAAGGGGTGTCTCACACCAGCGCGCCAGCAACTCAGCCAAACTCTTCGCAGCCGATGCCGACATGCGTTGCAGCAACCGCCAATCCAGCCCATACGTGACGGTGCCAGACCAAACCATGTCGCGCAATTGAGCCACAGCCACATCATCAAGTTCAACCGGGCTCACCCAATGTTGGCGTGCACCAGCAACAGGCCAAACGGCCGCTGTTGGCGACAACGCCGGGCGACTGGGCGCCATGGACGGCGGCGCATCTGACCAAGTGGGTGCCGAGCGACCAAAACGCTGGGCATAAGCCATGGCCATGCGCTCAAAATTGGCCTGTTGCCCCGTGCTGCGGTACAAATCCAGCAGCGCAGCCGCCCAACCTTCGGCCAGCTCAGGTGCCGCGTCAGCGATTTGCAAAGCGGCCTGCAGCGCGACCTCGGCGCCGACGTCGTCGCCGTTGGCGTAGCGAATGGCCGCCTCCTCCATTTCAGGGTCTGACAGGTTTTGTCCCATGTCGACCGAGACCATTTTGGATATTGAAAACGCGCTGCGCGGCGACATTGCATAGTCATCCGACGTCTGAGACATCGGCGCAACGCCCTGTTCGGTCGGCCGGAAATCGAAACCAGCCGCAGAGTCAGCCTGCGTGGTGGGGTCTAGCGTGGTGGGGGACAGGCGGGACATCTGGGTAGCTGGAAACGAATCTTGCGCTGCGGGGGCATTGGCATCGGCCATACCCGGTGTCGGCGCAGCCACAGTTGGCTCAGCAGAACCCATCGGCACCGCACCGGAGCGGCCTCTCCACCACTGGTGCGACATCTGGGCTTCAATTTCGTCAATTTTTTTGAGCGTTGTGGCACGCTCATGGGTGTCGGTGTCAATGTCGCCCGTGGTGCTGCGAAACGACGACAGGCCTTGCGACAGCTCGGCTTTGGCCACCGGTGAGGCTTGACGCAATTTGCGCAGCTTGCTGAACTCGCGCTTGCGTATTGCGTCGTCGTGCCGCTTGCGCTCAATGACCAATTTGAGCGCCTCCTTGCCATGGTCTGCGTCCTCGGCGACAGCCGGCTTGTCCAGTTCAGCCCAATCCTTGGTCGGATTGCGCACAAACCTGGCCATCTTGGACAACAAGCCGGGGCTATTGTCCTGTGTTGCCATCGTTTTCAGACCAAAACAAAAACAATCGATTCATCAGTCCCCAAACATTTTTTGCTTGAGTTCGCGGCGCTGCTGAGCCTCCAGCGACAAGGTGGCGGTCGGGCGGGCCAGCAGGCGGCCAACACCAATGGCCTCGCCAGTTTCGTCGCAGTAACCGTAATCACCCGCGTCAATGCGGCCAATGGATTGCTCGATTTTCTTCAGCAATTTCCGTTCGCGGTCACGGGTGCGCAACTCCAGCGCGTGCTCTTCTTCAATGGTGGCGCGATCGGCCGGGTCAGGCACCACCACGGTGTCTTCACGCAAATGCTCGGTGGTTTCACCGGCATTGCTCAAAATTTCATTTTTCAAGGTCACCAGTTTGGCGCGAAAAAACGCCATTTGGGTGTCGTTCATGTAGTCATCGTCCGACATGGCGATGACTTCGGCATCGGTCAGCTCTGTGACCGGTTTGGTTTTCCAGTTGTTCACCAACTTGGGGTCGCGCTTGGTGGCAGAGGCCAGCGGCGGCACGATGGGCTGTACTGCGGTGATCTGGGTGAAACTGGCCTTGGCAGCGGTGGACGCCACCGACTGCGCCATCGACGGCACGGTCAGTTGCGCCAACCGCGACGATGGCCGGCCAGTGCGCACTGGCACGCCTGAGGCGGTCATTTGAAGCTCTGGGCCCGACGACTTCGCCGCAGGTTTGACAGGCGCCGACACTGCGGCAGTTTTGGAAACAACAGGGGTTTGAATGGTCACTGCTTCAGTCTTCTTTTTGGAGGGGGATAAAACCGGCTTGGGCGCAGGCGCCGGCGAGGGTTTGGCCGCTACTTTTTTCACGGGGGCAGGTTTGGCAGCGGCTTTAGCCGCCACTTTGACAGAAGGCTTGCTGGCCACCGGGGCGGCTGACTTGGCCACTTTGGCTTTGTCAACCGCTTTGACTGGCCCGGCGGGCTTGCTGGCCTTGACGGGCTTGGCCAGCACGGCACTGGGTTCGGTGCTGGCTTTGGGCTTAACGGTTTGCGCTTTCACGGGGGACCTCCTGGCAGGCTTTTCCTGAATGGGTTGCGCGGGGGCAACTGCCTCCACCTTTTTGACTTTGCCCGCCTTGGACGCCACAGGGGCTGTCACTGGCAAGGTCTCTTCGTCGGGGCGCGAGTGTACAGGTTTCGCCGACGAGAACCCCATGAACTGAAAAAACGAGGCAAACATGTGATGCTCCGTGCGCAATCGGTGAGTGAACTTACACCAGGCTTTGCTCCATGCCCTGCAGAAAAATGTCTTTGGGCAGGTCAATGCCAATAAACACCATCTTGCTGCAAGGTTTTTCGTCCTTGCCCCAGGCGGGTCCCAGGTCACTGCCCATCAACTGGTGCACGCCCTGGAAAATCACCTTGCGCTCGGTGCCCTGCATGTACAGCACACCCTTGTAACGCAACATGCGCGGGCCGTAGATATTGACAATGGCGCCAAGAAAATCTTCCAGTTTGGCCGGATCAAAAGCACGGTCTGAGCGGAACACAAAGCTTTTCACGTCGTCATCATGGGCATGGTGGTGGCCGTGTCCTGCCTCATGCTCGTGGGCATGGTCCGGGTGGTTGCAGGCCTCGCCGGGCGCATGGTCATGACCCGCATGGTCATGACCATGGTCGTCTTCCTTGAGGAAATCAGGGTCAATGTCGAGCTTGGTGTTGAGGTTGAAACCACGCAGGTCAAACACCTCGCTCAAGGCCACCTCGCCAAAATGCACGGCTTTTTGCGGCGCGCGCGGGTTCATGTGGCTCAGGCGGTGCATCAGGTCATCAACTTCTGCGGGCGTTACCAGATCGGTCTTGCTGATGAAGATTTGGTCAGCAAAACCCACCTGGCGGCGCGCTTCCTGGCGGTCGTCAAGCTGCTGGTTGGCGTGTTTGGCATCCACCAGCGTCAAAATGGAATCGAGCAAATAGCTCTCGGCAATTTCGTCGTCCATGAAAAAAGTTTGCGCCACCGGGCCTGGGTCGGCGACACCAGTAGTTTCGATCACCACGCGGTCAAAGGCCAGCAGGCCCTGGCGCTTTTTGGCGGCCAGCAGCTGCAGGGCTTCGCGCAGGTCTTCGCGGATGGTGCAGCAAATGCAGCCATTGCTCATCTGGATGATCTGCTCTTTGGAGTCGGTCACCAGAATCTCGTTGTCGATGTTTTCTTCGCCAAACTCGTTTTCAATGATGGCAATTTTCTGGCCGTGGGCTTCAGACAACACGCGTTTCAGGAGCGTGGTTTTGCCGGAACCGAGAAAACCGGTGAGGATGGTGACGGGGATTAAGCTCATGAATGGACCTTTTGGAAGGCTGCGAGTTTAACGAAGCCCGGCACAAGCTCTATTTGCGCATGACCACTAAGCCCTTCAGGTACTCGCCTTCCGGAAAATTGATGGTCATGGGGTGGTCTGGCGCGCCACCCATGCGCTCATGGATGAAGCCGTCCACACCCGCGTCACAGCCGGCCGAAGCAACGATTTTGTGGAACAGATCGACGCTGATGCCGCCCGAACAACTGTAGGTGAACAGCACGCCCCCCGGTGCCAGCAGCTTGAAGGCCAGGCGGTTGATGTCTTTGTAGGCACGGGCGGCGCGTTCGGCATGCGCCACGGTGGGCGCAAATTTGGGCGGGTCCAGCACGATGGCGTCAAAGGTCTGGCCTTGCTCGATGAATTTGCGCAAGGACGCATTCACATCCGCATCCATGAACGTGGCGCGACTCGCCTCAAACCCGTTCAGCGCCACGTTGGCCGCGGCTTTTTCCAGGGCCGGGCCAGACGAATCAATCGACGTGACGTGTGCCGCGCCGCCAGTGAGCGCCGCCACGGTGAAGCCGCCGGTGTAGCAATAGCAATTCAACACCCGTTGAAACTTGAGGCGGCGGGCATAGTCGGCAAAAATTTTGCGACTGTCGCGCTGGTCCAGGTAGAAGCCGGTTTTGTGGCCCTCGGCAATGTTCACGGCCAATTGCCAGTCGTGCTCTTGCAGGATCAGGTCCACATCGCCCTGCCCACGCAGCCAGCCGGTAGCCTCGGGCAAGCCTTCAAGGGTGCGGCTGCTGGCATCTGAGCGCTCGTACAGCTTGGTCAAGCCAGTGGCTGCCAGCAAGGCATCGGCAATGTCCTCTTTCCAGCGCTCAACGCCTGCCGAGGTGAACTGCGCCACCAGCGTGTCGCCATAGCGGTCCACGATCAGCCCCGGCAGGCCGTCTGATTCACCATGCACCAGCCGCATGCCATTGCTATTTATAGCAAATCTGGCTCTAGCCCTTACAGCATAATCGCAAGCAGCTATAAAAAACGATGCATCCACACGCTGTGCTTCATCAAAGCTCCAGACTCGGGCGCGGATTTTGGACGCCGGGCTGAACGCTGCCCAACCCAAGAATTGGCCGGCGTCAGACTCCACGCGCACAGTTTCACCGACATCGGCTGCGCCTTTGGCAATGGCTGACTCAAAAATCCAGGGATGGCGGCGCAAGAGCGAACGCTCCTTACCCGCGCGCAGACGAATGATTTTCATGGGGTATTTCTAACGGCAAAAGTGGGTTAGTTTTGCAAAAACCTGACCCACTGGCTGCGTACTAACTTAACTAGGGTGTTGGCGGCCTGGTGGCGTTCAATAAGTAATGGCCATGGACGGCACGTCGACACGAATCATGGGCTTACCCAACGCGCCACTGACTGCTGCCACGTACTCGGCCGCCCACTTGGCATCGCTTAGCAAGGCATTGCCTGCCGCCTGCGTCACCACCAAAATCTTGTCGGCGGTGAGCACCTTGCCACTGGCGCGCAGGGGCTCGCAGTCAAGCGCAGTGAACTGCTGGTCGAGCCAGGCGCGGGCCGCATCGTGCGCCAGCGGCGCACCTTCGGGCACATGAAAAGAAAACTCAATACCTTTGTCCAGCGTCACAATGATTTGCTTTTGCATAAGTCACCTTGGTTGAAATCGTCACAGCTTGCTATTTTGACCCACTTGAACCACCGGGTTTAAGGTGCGCGCGGGGATGGGCTGCATCATAGGCTTTGGCCAGGTGCTGAAAATCAAGCCGAGTGTAGATTTGCGTGGTGCTGATGTTGGCGTGGCCAAGCAACTCTTGCACACCGCGCAGGTCGCTGCTGGACTGCAGCAGGTGGCTGGCAAACGAATGGCGCAACATGTGCGGGTGCACGGGTGCTGCCAAGCCGGCTTGCAGGCTGCGCTGGCGCACACGCTGCCAGATCGACTGGGCGGTGAGCCGCGTGCCGTTGCGCCCGATGAACAGCGCAGCTTGCGGCGTGCCGCCCGCCACCAGTTGCCCGGGCATCTTGGGCAGCGCCTGGTCACGCAGCAGCAGCCAAGCCTGCAGCGCCAGCACCGCTCTGGCCCCTACCGGCACGATGCGACGCTTGCTGCCCTTGCCGAGCACATGGGCCTCCGCCGCCTGCAAATCGACCCAACCACGGGCCTGGTCACTGGCCAAAGCATCAAGCCCGGTGAGTTCAGCCACCCGCAAGCCGCCGCCGTAAAGCAACTCGACCATGGCCGCATCACGCGCCTCCAGCCAGGGGTGAGCCTCGGCTTGGTCGAAACTGGCCAGTTGCACCGCTTCGTCCACGCTCAAGGCTTTGGGCAAGGGTTTGGCCGCTTTGGGGGCGCGCACATCAAGCACCGGGTTGCACGACACCTGACCTTCACGCCCGAGCCAGATGTAAAACCCGCGCCAGCCTGACAAAATCAGGGCAATGCCGCGGCCACTGCGGCCACCGCTGTGCATTTGCGCCACCCAGCGGCGAATGTGGCTGGGTTGGACCGCAACCAGCCCAACGCCGACCTGCGCCGCATAGGCAGCGAGTTTTTCGAGGTCAAGCGTGTACAGCGTGACCGTGCGCTCGGCCAGGCGCTTCTCAAACCGCACATGGTCCAAATAACGCTGCACCAGCGGGTCGGGCGCAGCAATGTCCGATAAATCTGCGCTGGTCATCTGCGAGCCAGTTGAAGCGCATCGTCATGGCAAACGACGTAAAGCCATCCGCTGCGCCAGGCGGCATGGATTACCAGGGCACTGCAAGCCACGCAATGACGACATTTTTGGATCATGCGAAGGCGTGTTGACGCGATGAAAACTAGCGCAGAGGCGACAACGCGGCGCTGGCCAGCTCAGCCACGCGGGCCAGAAAGTCGGTGCCCATGGTGCTGGTGAAACGCTGCGAGTCTGGCGAGGCCAGCACCAGCAAGCCGAACGCTGGCGCCGTGCTGCCCACAGGCCCGGCGCGCAGCGGCAAAATTGCCAGTGACACGACGGCTTTGGGGTCGGGCAGCCAGTTGATGGCTTCCAGGCCGCTGTTGACGCCACAAAACGGCTCAGTCAGCGACGACACAAACGACTTGGCGTCGTCGCTCACGCCTTGCGCAAACGAGGCGCCCGCATAGGCCGCGTCAACCCCCCAGACCTTGATGCCAACCTGCGGCACCGAAAACTGGTCAGCCAGCTCGGCCGCCATCAGCTCTGGCAAAGTAGCTGGGTCGGTGTTCAAAAACAGCGTGCGCGCCCATTGCAACAGCTTGTCTGACAGCACCATGTTGTCATTCACATTGCGGATCATGTCCATGATGCGCAGTTCGAGCATCTTGATTTTTTCGCGCAACAGGCTGGCCTGGCGCTCTTGCAGGCTGATGGCACGGTGGTTGTGCGGGCTGCTAAGTTGTACGCAAGACAGCAACTCGGCATGGCGCTCAAAAAAATCAGGCGTGTTGGCCAGGTAGTTGGCAATGTCGTCTTCGGTGATGGGGTTGCTGATGGCGCTGGGCAAATTTGAATGGGGCATGGGGATCAGACGTTAAAGAAAATTGGGGAGGTCATCGGGCAAGTCAATGGCGCCCTGAAACACGGTGGTGGCAGGGCCAGTCAACATGACAGATGACGCACCGCCAGCCCAGGAAATGGTCAACACGCCGCCGTGGGTAAGAACGTCTACGGTGCCATCGAGCAGACCAAGCCGGATGCCAGCCACGACCGCAGCGCAGGCACCTGTGCCGCAGGCCAGTGTTTCGCCAGCACCGCGCTCGTACACGCGCAGGCGAATGTGCGAGCGGTCCAGCACCTGCATGAAGCCCACATTCACGCCGCGCGGAAAGGCTGGCAAGGCCTGGATTTGCGGGCCAAGGGTGAGAACTGGCGCGGTGTCCACATCGTCCACCAGCGTCACCGCGTGGGGGTTACCCATGGAAACAATTGCTACTGAAATAGCAGCTATCTGCGCTTTATTTAAAAGGGCTAGAGGCCATATTTCCCATAAATTTTGCAGGTTTGGCATAAGCCCAGTGGGTTCAAAAGGCACATGCGCCAGCTCAAAGTCTGGCGCTTCCATGTCGACGGTGACGCGGCCGTCAGGCTGCCAGTGCAGCTCCAGCACCCGGTTCATCGTCTGCACCCGGACCACGTCCTTGGCAGTGAGGCCCTGGCTGCGCACAAAACTCATGAAGCAGCGTGCGCCATTGCCGCAATGCTCCACTTCGTTGCCATCTGCGTTGTGGATGACATAAGAAAAATCGATGCCAGGCCCGGGCGAGGGGCGCACCGTGAGGATTTGGTCGGCCCCCACGCCAAAGTGGCGGTCGGCCAGAAAACGGTATTGCGCAGGGCTCAGCTTGTGGCGGGTTTGGGTCTCATCAAGCACCACAAAATCGTTGCCGGCGCCTTGCATTTTGGTGAAGGAGATGTGCATGGGTTTGGATTATCCGCGAGTGCTGACGAGCGATGAAGGCAAGTGCGGCGATGAACACGGCACTGCGGCGGGGTGCTTGACAGCGTTTTTCACCAACTTGCTGGCCACGGCGCTCGGCAGGTCGATAGTGCACTGGTCGGCCACTTGCAGCAGGTACAGCAGCACATCGGCCACCTCGTCGGCGATGCGCTCCTTGGTGGCGGGGTCAAGGTGCGCGGCCTGTGATTCTTCGGGGGTCATCCACTGGAAGATTTCAGCCAGTTCGGCAGATTCGACCATCAGCGCGGTGCTGAGATTTTTGGGCGTGTGAAACGGCTGCCAATTTCGCGCGGCGGCGAATTCACGCAGGGTTTGTTGAAGCGATTGAATGTCCATATGGGTTCTTCCTTGAGATAGATCAGCGTTATTTGGCATTGTTACCCGCGGGTACACGAGCTGGCGTTGACCCTGCCGATACGCCCGCCTGCATAATTTGCCCATGCCCCGCACCAACCAACTCCTTCACCCCGCCCGCACCCCTGCCCCTTTGCGTGCCGCCGCCACCGTGCTGCTGCTGCGCGACACGCCCGACGGGCTTGAGGTGCTGATGACGCGGCGCTCCAGCAAAGCCAGCTTTGTGCCGGGCGCTTTCGTGTTTCCGGGCGGTGGCATTGATGCGGCAGACGGCTGCTGCCACGCCATTGCCCAGCGCCGGGCCACGCAAAATGATGAGGCCTTGACACAAGCCGTGGCCGCGATTCGTGAGAGTTTTGAAGAGCTGGGCGTGCTGCTGGCGCGCCATGCAGACGGCAGCTGGGCCACGCAAGCCGAGATTGACGCGATGGACCGACAGGGCAATTTTTCTGCGCAGTGCGCAGCGCGCGGCCTGACACTGGCCGCCAGCGACATGCATGTGTTGGCCCGCTGGATCACCGACCGCGACCTGCCCAAACGTTTTGACGTGCCGTTTTTGGTGGCCCGGGTGCCGCCAGACCAAGCGCCGGTGGCGGATGAAACCGAACAATTCGAGCCGGTGTGGGTGCGCCCCGGTGATGCCTTGGCGCGCCACCAGGCTGGCACTTTTTTCATGATTTTCCCGACCATCCGCACGCTGGAGCGACTGAAAGACCTGGCCACGGTCGACGCCGTGCTGCAGGCATGCGCGGTGTCTGAAGAACCCTTGTTCACCAGTTGCCCGCGCGCCGGGCTGCTGGCCGGACGCGAAGCGCGCTACATGGAACACGATTCGCCGTTTGGTGAATTGGCACTGGTCTGCCCGGACGGCCAGATCGTTCACCCTCTGGACTGGCAAAGTGAGCAACCCGTGCAACTGCTGAAAAACGTGCTGCGCCTGACCGCGCCCAACCCCGGCGCCATGACCGGCCCTGGCACCAACAGCTACCTTGTGGGCGACCCCCACACCGGCTTCATCGCCATTGACCCCGGCCCGGCCGATGACGCGCACCTGGAAAAACTGTGGCGCGCCGCCGGCGGCGACATCCGCATGATTGTCTGCACGCACTCGCACCCCGACCATTCCCCCGGGGCCAAGCCGCTGCAGGCCCTGTGTGCCGCGCCGCCGCCCATTCTGGGCCTGCCCAGTGCGGCCTCAGCACGTGCCCACAGCACGTTCACGCCCGACAGAGTGCTACAAAATAAAGAGCTTATTGCGCTTACTCCAAAAGGGCTAGAGGCTGATTTTTCATATAAAACAAGCCACACCCTGCAAGTCATCTACACCCCCGGCCACGCAGCCAACCATGTGTGCCTGGTGCTGCTGGAAGACGGCTTGCTGTTCAGCGGCGACCACATCCTGAACGGCAGCACCACGGTGATTGACCCGCCTGACGGCGACATGAACGACTACCTGAATTCGCTGGATGTGCTGGCTGGTGCCTGCGCCGAGCACGCCATCAAGTTCATCCTGCCCGCGCATGGCTACGTCATTGGCGGGCCTGAAGACGAGGCCCTGGCGGCAATCACCCGGCTCAAGACCCACCGCCTGCAACGCGAGGCCAAGGTGATGGCCGCCATGCAGGCGCAGCCCGAAGGCACCTTGGACGACTGGGTCGCCCGGGTCTACGACGATGTCCCAGAACGCATGTGGCCGGTGGCCAAACGCTCGCTGATGGCGCACGTGGCGAGGATTGCGTCGATGGTGGGCTGACCGTGCATACATTCACCTGGGGCTTCATGGCCATTTAAGCGCCGCTTCAAAAACCACAGTGACGCGTGACGGAAATGGTGTGGGGTAACTGCCAAGGATCGCCAGGTTTCTGTGTCGGGTTAAGACCCTTATGCACAGTTCCCAGTTATGAACAGTTTGATTTGGCATTTCGCGTGGAAGCCGCATGGATGTTGACTTTCTTCGGATGTCTGGAAGTTGCAACTCACCATAATTCTGCTGATTCTTAC
>NZ_JAQTXM010000048.1 GCF_028688795.1 Rhodoferax sp.
CTTACAACCTGATGAGTGTGTTTCGCCATGCGGTGATGCGCCACAGCGTGCATCACACCCTCTCGACGCTGCATCACAAGGTTCTGGCTGTCGGCGCATTCTGGGATAGCAGCATGGACAAATCGCAGAAGCAGACGTTTCGACTGGCTGTGGCACGCAAGCGAAGGCCTTGGTTTGAGGGGCTTTGGGCCAATGCCGGTGAGCCTTTGGCATTCGCAGATTCGGCTAAAAAATCCTAATGAACAATCTCGGATGAACCAAAGTAAAAGCACAAACGTGAACGTGACCGTTGACGCAACCCTTGCCCATAGCCCGGTGCCAAACCCAGCCCACACCCTGCGCCTGATCCTGGGCGACCAGCTCAATTCGCAGCACAGCTGGTTTGCCACGGTGCAGCCCGAGGTGGTGTATGTGCTGATGGAGATGCGCCAGGAAACCGATTACGTGCTGCACCACGCGCAAAAAATCATCGCCGTTTTTGCTGGCATGCGCGCACTGGCACAGCAACTGAATGAGGCCGGTCACCGCGTGCATTACCTGGCCATTGACGATGCCGCCAATACGCAGAGCCTGACCGGCAATTTGAGCGCACTGATCCATCACTACGACGCGCAGGTGTTTCAATACCAAGATCCTGACGAATACCGGCTGGACCTTCAGTTACAAGCTTTTTTGGCCTCTAGCCCTTTCGAAATAAGCGCAAGCAGCTCCATCATTGATAGCAAGCACCTTGACATAAACGCAAACAGTTCCTGTGTGGACAGCGAACACTTTTACACCCAGCGCCATGAGGTGGCCGAGCTGTTCACCCAGCGCAAGCAGTGGCTGATGGAAACCTTTTACCGCCACATGCGCAAACGCCACCGCGTGCTGATCGATGGGGCCGACAAACCAGCAGGCGGCCAGTGGAACTTTGACGCCGAGAACCGCAAGCCCTGGAAAGGCACACCGCCCGAGCCGCCCGACCTGCGCCCGCAGCACGACCACAGTGCGCTATGGGCCACCATTCGGACGGCAGGCGTGCAGAGCTTTGGCGAGCCCGCTGCCGCCAACTTCCGCTGGCCAGTCAATCGCACGGAAGCCTTGCAGCAGCTTGACCACTTCATCACCCACGCCCTGCCCCACTTTGGTGACTATGAAGATGCCATGAGCCGCAAGGCGCAGCGGTTGTTTCACTCGCTGCTGTCGTTTGCCCTGAACGTGAAGCTGTTGAACCCGCGTGAAGTGGTCAGTCGGGTAGAGGCCGAGTGGCGTGCGGGCCGGGTCGAGTTGGCCGCTGCCGAAGGCTTTATCCGCCAGGTGATTGGCTGGCGCGAATACGTGCGCGGCATCTACTGGGCACAAATGCCGGGCTATGACGAGCGCAACTACTTTGAGCACACCACGCCGCTGCCCCAATGGTTTTGGACCGGTAACACGCGCATGAGTTGCATGTCGGCCGCCATCAACGGCTCGCTGCAAAACGCCCACGCGCACCACATTCAGCGCCTGATGGTGATTGGCAACTTTGCCCTGCTGGCCGGGCTGGAGCCCCAGGCGCTGCATCGTTGGTATTTGGGCATCTACATCGACGCGTTTGAATGGGTAGAGTTGCCCAACACGCTGGGCATGAGCCAATTTGCCGACGGCGGCTTGCTAGCCACCAAGCCCTATGTGAGCAGTGCCGCCTACATTGACCGCATGAGTGACTACTGCAAAGGCTGCGCGTATGACAAAAAACAGCGCCTGGGTGACACCGCCTGCCCGTTTAACGCGCTGTATTGGGACTTCTACCAGCGCAACGCCGACAAACTGGAACGCAACCCGCGCATTGGCATGGCCTACCGCCAGCTTGAAAAAATGCCGCCTCCTGAGCGGGATGCCATCCGCAGCCAAGCGCAGGTCTTGCGTGCACGACTCAACGACCTTTAATTCTCTTTGGAACGAGCTTTGACACCCCTGAACCCATCCCCAACTTCCGCCTCAGCCGCATCCCCCACAACCGCCCAAACCAGCGCGCCTGACCTAGCGTCGTTTCCTGACGGTTTTCGCGCCTTGGTCATCGGCGCCAGCGGCGGCATTGGTCATGCCTTTGTGACATTGCTGCAAGAAAACACGCGGTGCAAGGAGGTCGTGGGGCTACACCGCCACTCCGCGCCGCGCCTTGACTTTGACGACGAGACCAGCATTGCCAGCGCCGCCGACGCCTTGCGCGGGGGCGGCAAGTTTCACCTGATCATCAACGCTGCCGGCCTGTTGCACACCGAGGGCTGCATGCCCGAAAAGAAGCTGGGAGATGTGAGCTATGCCCAACTGGAAGCCACATTTCGCGTCAACACCTTTGGCCCCGCTCTGG
Organism: Rhodoferax sp.; assembly: GCF_028688795.1. Taxonomy (GTDB): domain Bacteria; phylum Pseudomonadota; class Gammaproteobacteria; order Burkholderiales; family Burkholderiaceae_C; genus Rhodoferax. Next base: position 2,336 of record NZ_JAQTXM010000048.1, read on the forward strand.
TGCTGCGCCACTTCTGCCCGCTGCTGGATGCCCAACGCAGCGTGCTGGCGGTGATTTCCGCCAAGGTGGGAAGCATTGAGGACAACCGCCTGGGCGGCTGGTACAGCTACCGCGCCTCCAAAGCCGCGCTCAACATGCTGCTGAAAACGGCCGCCATAGAGGTCAAGCGCAGCAACCCGCACGCGGTGCTGGTCAGCCTGCACCCGGGCACGGTCAGCACCGCCTTGTCAAAACCATTCAAAGGTGAGCAGATTGGCCGGGCCGCGCCAGATGCTGCCGGTGACATGGTGGGCATTCTGGAGCGTTTGACGCCTGAGGACTCGGGCGGGTTTTTTGCCTACAACGGCGAGCGTCTGCCCTGGTAGAGTCAGCGCCGGTCAAGACGTTTTGGCAAGCTGGCGTTTGGTACGCGCCCTGATGTTGAGCGCCTCCACTGTCAGGGAGAACAGCATGGCCACGTAGACATAGGCTTTGGGCACATGCACGTCAAATGCTTCTGCCACCAGCAGGGTGCCCACCATGGTCAGGAAGGCCAGCGCCAGTACCTTGATGGACGGGTGTTTGTCGACAAAATCGCCAATCGGTTTGGCCGCGAACATCATCACCGCCACCGAGGCCACCACGGCCGCCACCATGACACCGATGTTGTCCACCATGCCCACGGCGGTGATCACGGAGTCCAGCGAAAAGACGATGTCAACGACGCCAATTTGCACAATGGTGCCCCAAAACATCTTTGCACCGGCCTTAACGTTGTCAACCCCAGCGCTCTCCTCTTTGGACTCGTGGGCTTCAACTTCCATGAAAATTTCATGCGAAGCCTTCCAAAGCAAAAACAAGCCGCCACCGAGCAAAATCAGGTCACGGCCACTGATTTCCTGTCCCAGCACGGTCACCAGTGGCGCAGTCAGCGTCATGACCCATGCCAGGCTGAACAGCAGCGCAATGCGCGACACCATGGCAAAGCCAAGCCCGAGCCGGCGTGCCAGATCCCGCTTTTCAGGGGGCAAGCGCCCGACCAGGATGCTGATGAAAATGATGTTGTCGATGCCCAGCACGATTTCGAGGGCGGCGAGCATAAAAAAAGCAATCCAGATGTTCGGGTCGGTGAGCAGTTCCATGGCGGCTTCAGCTGATGTAAAGCCCGCGAGTCTACTTGTCTGGCGAAATATGCGCCTCGCTCACTCCCGCAATGGCAATGAAACCACAGACGGATTAAGGGCTATTCGTATTGGCGCGACATGCTGGCCACTCAGCCTTTTCTGCGCACCTCGCGCAGCATGAACAGGTAAAGCCCTTCTACCTTGTCGCGCGCCCACGGCGTTTTGCGCAAAAACTTCAGGCTCGACACAATGCTGGGGTCTTGTGTGAAGCAGCGCACCGCAATACGCTCACCCAAACCAGCCCAGCCGTAGTAGGCCACCAGGGCCGTCAAAATGGCTTCAAGCGTCAAACCATGCAAAGGATTGTGTGGCTGGGTGGCGGGTGATTCTGGAAGTGAGGGCGTTGTCATGGCGTCATTTTAAAAGCGCACCCACCGCGCGGTGCTAACATTTTGTGGTTCACCCAAAGAGGAGCGTTGTTTTGCCAACCCAGCACCGTGCCAGCCGCCTGACGATCCAAGGTTTGTATGGCCCTGCCTGAAGACGACCTGTCGACTTCGCAGGCCCTGGTGATAGACCCCAACCCCACCTCGCGCTCAATCCTGGTGTCGCAGTTGCGCGACTTTGGCATGGGCAACGTGGTGCAAACCGCGCGTCTGGTGGACGCCCGCCGGCAACTGGAATACCGCAAATTTGACGTGGTGCTGTGCGAGCTGCACTTTCCCCTGGAGTCCATGACGGGTCAGGATTTGCTCGATGACCTGCGGCGCAACCAGCTTCTGCCGTTTTCCACCGTGTTCATCATGGTCACTGGCGAGGCCACCTATGCCAAAGTGGCCGAGGCCGCCGAATCGGCGCTGGATGGCTACCTGCTCAAGCCGCACAAAGCCACGCAACTCGGTGAGCGCCTGCGCCAGGCGCGTATTCGCAAACTCTCACTGCAAGAGATTTTCAGCGCCATTGAGGCCGAAGATTACGCGGCGGCGGCCAAGCTGTGCTTTCATCGGTTTGAGACGCGTGGCCGATTCTGGCTGTACGCGGCCCGCGTCGGGGCTGAGCTGATGCTCCGCACAGGTCAGTTTGACCAGGCACAAAAACTCTATCAGGCGGTGGTAGAGGCCAAGACCCTGCCCTGGGCCAAGCTGGGTGTGGCGCGGTCATTGCTTGACGAAGGTCAAACCGGCAGAGCCGTCAGCACGCTTGAAAACCTGATCAGCGAAGACCCCAACTATGCCGACGCCTACGACGTGATGGGCCGGGCGCAGTTTGAACAAGGCAAGTTTGAAGCCGCGCTGGTGACCTACAAAATGGCCAGCACACTGACCCCAGCCTCAATCTCTCGGCTGCAAAATCTGGGCATGATGAGCTACTACGCAGGTGATCGCAAAGAGGCCGAAAAAATCCTCGACCGCACCGCCCGGCTGGGTCTGGACTCCAAGATGTTTGACTGCCAAACGCTGGTGCTGCTGGCCTTTGTGCGGCTGGAAGCCAAAGACCGCAAGGGCTTGCAGCGCTGCCGCGATGACTTTGCCCGCCTGCTTGAGCGCAACCCTGACAACCAACGCCAGCAGCGGCTCTCGGGCATTGTGGATGCGCTTCAACTCATTGAGCAAAGCCAGTACGCCCAGGTGCTGCAGGTGGTGCGCAACCTGTGCACACGTGTCAAAGACCCGGCCTTTGACTTTGAGTCAGCCACCAACCTGATCGCCCTGTTGGCGCAGCTGGCCAACAAGGCGATCCAGCTCGACGAGGTGGATGGCGTGGTCGACGCGCTTGGCCTGCGCTTTGCCGGCACGCGGGCGCTGGCTGAGCTGCTGGCCGGCGCGGCTACCGTGCACCCTGACTATGCCGAACGTGTTCACACAGCGCACGCCCACATTCTGAAGCTGGCCGAAAACGCCCTGTCGCTGAGCATGGGCGGCGACCCCAAAGCCGCCGTCAAAGACCTGCTGGCGCACGGCCGTGACAACTTGAGCGGCAAGCTGATCGAAACCGCTTACCTGGTGCTGCACCGTTACGCCGACAAAATACCCGATGCACAAGACCTGACCGACCAGGTGCACGAGCTGCGCAGCCGCTTCAGCACCCAAATCATCCGGGCTGGACTGGGCGAACAAAAGCGCCAGGCCGGTGGTTTGACGCTGCGCGCCGGCAGCAAGCCCAGCTGAGCCCTCCAACGCTGCCCCTGGTGCCAAATAGTTGTCATTTCGGGGGAAAACACCAGCAGACCGACGCACCTGATGGGCCAATAATCTGCATTGCCCCCCGATGAACAGCCGAGTGCGAATGACCGCCACCCCAAGCTGCTCAACTTTCAACTACAGGAGTTTTCCCCATGCGTTTGATCAGAAAAATTGGCCTTGCCTTGAGTTTGGGTACGGCTTTGGCCAGCAGCACGGCGCTGGCCCAACAGCAATTTGTCAATGTGCTCACCGGCGGCCAAAGCGGCGTCTACTACCCAATGGGCGTGGCGCTGAGCCAGATTTATGCAAAAGCCATTCCCAACACCCGGTCGACAGCCCAGGTCACCAAAGCCTCGGCCGAGAACCTGAACCTGCTGCAAGCCGGCCGCGGTGAACTCGCCATGGCTTTGGGTGACTCGGTGTCGGACGCCTGGAAGGGCGATGCCGAAGCCGGTTTCAAAACCAAGCTCGACAAGCTGCGCGGCCTGTCAGCCACCTACAACAATTACATCCAGATCGTTGCCAATGCCGACTCCGGCATCAAGACCCTGGCTGACCTGAAAGGCAAACGCATTTCAGTCGGTGCCGCCAAATCCGGCACCGAACTCAATGCCCGGGCCATCTTGAAGGCCGCCGGCCTGAGCTACGCTGACCTTGGCAAGGTGGAGTATTTGCCCTTTGGCGAGTCGGTCGAGTTGATGAAAAACCGCCAGCTCGATGCCACTTTGCAATCCGCCGGGCTGGGCGTGGCCTCGATCCGCGACCTGGCCACGTCGGTCAAGATCATCGTCATCCCGGTGCCAGCCGATGTGGTGAAAAAAGTCGGTGATGAGGCCTACCAGGCCACCGTGATTCCAGCCAACACCTACGCAGGTCAAACGGCAGAGGTGGCCACCGCCGCCATCCCCAACTTTTTGGTGACGCATTCGGGCGTGTCTGACGAGCTGGCTTACCAGATGACCAAGACCATGTACGGAAATATCGACACGCTGTACGCAGCCCACAACGCTGCCAAGGCGATCAAGAGTGAAAACGCCATCAAGGGCATGCCGATTCCCCTGCACCCCGGTGCGGCCAAGTATTACAAGGAAGTTGGTCTGATCAAGTAACGGTTCAAGGTGCGCGCGCGGTTGGTTTTAACCCGTGGCGCGCGATGGGTGCCTGACTACGCAAATGTCCCCGGCTTGGGTGCACCAATCATCCTCCTTGATTTGGCAAAACCCCAAGTCCACCCAACGCACGCCCCTTATCGCTGTTGTTTTGAAGGTTTGGTTTTTATATGACAAATAAGGCTCCAGCCCAATCAGGGCAAGCGCGAACAGCTATTTTTTGGATAGCACTCGCCTTCTCCAGCTTCCAGCTCATCACGGCCGCCTTCAGCCCGCTGTCGAGCCAGGTGGTGCGGGCCGTGCATGTGGGCTTTGTGCTGCTGCTGATTTTTTCGCTGAATCCGCCGTTTGAATTCAGCACGCGCCATGCGGCCAAGGGCCGGTTGCTGGGTTGGACGCTGGGGCTGACCGGCTTTTTGTTCAGCCTGTACCACTGGGTGTTTGAGGCCGACCTGACGCAGCGCGCTGGCGAACTCATCACCTCCGATTGGGTGATTGGCGTGGTCACGGTGGTGCTGGTGTTTGAAGCGGCGCGGCGCGTCATGGGCTGGGGCTTGCCCATCATCTGCGGCATCTTTTTGCTCTACGGTTTGTTTGGCCAATACCTGCCGGGTGTGCTGGCACACCGTGGGTTTGGGCTGGATCAGATCGTCGGCACGCTGGGCTTTGGCACCGAGGGCCTCTACGGCACGCCCACTTATGTGTCGTCGAGCTACATCTTTTTGTTCATTTTGTTTGGTGCGTTTCTGGAACAGGCCGGCATGATCGAGCTGTTCACCAACTTTGCCATGGGCATGGTGGGCCACACACGTGGTGGGCCGGCCAAGGTGGCCGTGATCTCGTCGGGTCTGATGGGCACCATCAACGGCTCGGGCGTGGCCAATGTGGTCACCACCGGGCAATTCACTATTCCGCTGATGAAGCGTTTTGGCTACAGCCCGGCTTTTGCCGGCGGGGTGGAGGCCACGGCCAGCATGGGCGGGCAAATCATGCCGCCGGTGATGGGCGCGGTGGCCTTCATCATGGCCGAGACCATCAACGTGCCCTATGTGGCCATCGTCAAAGCGGCACTGATTCCGGCGATTTTGTACTTTGTCACCGCGTTTTGGATGGTGCATCTGGAGGCCGGGCGCAAGGGACTCAACGGCTTGCCCAAAGACCAGTGCCCGAATCCCTGGACAGCCATCAAACTCCGCTGGTACCTGATGCTGCCGCTGGTGGGGCTGGTGGTGCTGCTGTTTTCCGGCTACACGCCGCTGTTTTCCGGCACGGTGGGGCTGGCGCTTACGGTGGTGCTGATTTTTGGCGCGGCAGTGATGACCGGCGTGCCGTCACTGGCGCTGCGCGGGTTGTTTTGGGCACTGCTGGGACTGGCGTGCGCAGGGTTCTTCAAGTTTGGGGTGGGCACATTTTTTGTCATTGTGGCGCTGCTGGTGGCGGTCACCCTGATTCGCCGTGTGGGTGGCGATGCACGCAAGCTGGCTGTTCAGGCCATGGTGGACGGCGCCCGTCACGCTCTCCCCGTGGCCATTGCCTGCGCCCTGGTGGGTGTGATCATCGGCATGATCAACCTGACTGGCGTGGCGGCTGAGCTGGGCGGGCGCATCATTGCCGTGGGCGAAAGCAGCCTGTTTTTGGCGCTGCTCTTGACCATGGTGATTTGCCTGGTGCTGGGCATGGGTATTCCGACCATTCCCAACTACATCATCACCAGCTCGCTGGCAGCGCCGGTGCTGCTGAAGCTGGGCGTTCCGCTGCTGGTGTCGCACATGTTTGTGTTTTACTTTGGCATCATGGCCGACTTGACGCCGCCGGTGGCGCTGGCCGCGTTTGCCGCGGCGCCGATTGCGGGCGTGAGCGGCCTGGCCATCAGCATCCAGGCACTGCGGGTGGCCATAGCGGGCTTCATCGTGCCCTTCATGGCGGTGTACAGCCCGGCGCTGATGCTGCAAAGTGGCGACTGGCTCGACACCACTTGGATCGTCTTCAAGGCGTTGGTGGCGATTGCCATGTGGGGCGCCGGCGCCATCGGTTTTCTGATCACGCCTTTGAGCTTGGCCGAGCGCGTGGTGGCCATTCTGGCGGCCAGCTTGCTGGTGGTGGCCTTGCCGTTTACCGACGAGTTGGGGTTGGCCCTGATTGCGCTGTTTGTTGGCTGGCATGTCTGGCGTAGCCGCACCCACACGCCGGTGATTGCCCATTGAGCACGGCCACGCTGGGTGTCTGCCTGAGTCTGGCGGCTGCGCTGCAAGGCACGCCCGAGGTGTTTGTGCCGGTGACTGAATTCACACTGGCCTGGACGCATTCGATCGAGAAAGTGCGCTGGGAGGAAGACTATGCAGTTGAGCTGGATGCCAGCACCCGTCAACCGGTGCTGCACGCCGTGCAGGCCCGCATCAAGGGCTCGGCCGCTGGCATGGAACCGCCCGATGACGCCGTGCTGCGCCATGGCTGGTACGTCTACACGCCTTTGATCAAAACACCCGCAGAGCTGCGCCTGACCCGCTCAGAGTTCACGCCCGACTACGACTGGTGCATGCGCGGCAGCTGCCAACCAATGTCAAATTTGCTAGCTAGTGATGCAGGAATCACAAGGGCTAGAGCCTGTTTTGGCAAATAAAAAACTAGGGTAAAGCCTCCCTGCCTCGTCAAGACAACCGCCAGCGACGGTCAGCCCCATAAATCCAGCGGCGGATCGGTCACCACTGCCCGCAAAATGTCCGAACGCGAGATAAACCCGGTGACCCGCCCGTGCTCGTCCACCACCGGCAAGCCCGGCAAGCCGCTGTCGAGCAGCACCTGTGCCACGCGGCGAATGTCGCTCTCGGGCGACACGCTGGGCACCGGTGTCCACATGATGTCCTGGACGTTTTGCAACAGCAAGGCGTGCCACACCAGCGCATGACTCTCGGGGCTGGGCAGGCGCTCGGGTTTGAGCAAGTCAGCCCGCGTGAGCAAACCCACCAGCTGGCCGTTGGCATCGACCACTGGGGCCTGGCCAATTTCTTTCTCTGTCAGCAAGTGCCAGGCCTGCAGCACGGTGGCGCTGTCTGGTAGGGTGATGGCCAGATGACTCATCAGGTCGGCCACGCTGGTGAGTGGGCGGCGCTGTTGCTGCGGGCCTTGTTGTGATGGCGCGTAGGCGGCCAGGGGGTCGATGCGCGGCGCGTCTGGCTCCACCGGTTTGTGTTGCGCCAGGCCGGCATAGGCTGCCGCAGACTCCTCGGTCACGTCATGCCCATCACGTCCCACCGGCAAAATGCGGCGGCTACGGGCCAAGGCGCCCACCCCGCTGATTTGGCGCAGTTGCTCCATGCTGCCTTTGAACAATTGTCCTGAGGTGCCGTAGACCATGAACATCGAGGGTTCTCCTTCGCCGTGCGTTTTGCGACCGCGCCGTTTCACTATAGCGCCAGGTGGCGGCTGAATGCAAATTCGCCACGGTGGCCCAACCCAAATAAGCAGCGATCAGCTTTGACTACTTTCCTGGCGCGTAGCCGGCAAAAACAAGGCCTGCAGATCATTCAAGAAGTCAAAGCCACGGGCGCTGGGTCTGACGTGCTCGCCATCGCGCAGCAACAGCCCTTGCGCTTGCGCCTGAGCCAGCGCGGCTTGCACGGCAGACAGCGGCATGCCGGTGCGCTCGGCAAACATGGACAAGTCGAACCCATCGGCCAGGCGCAGCGCGTTGAGCATGAACTCAAATGGCAACTCGCGGCGCTTGACGTCATCGTCTTGCGCCAGCGCCTGACCGGCCAAGGCTTGCGTCATGTAACGCGCCGGGTCGCGCAGGCGAACCTGGCGAACCACGCGGTGGGCAAAACTGAGCTTGCTGTGGGCGCCCGCGCCAATGCCCAGGTAGTCGCCAAACTGCCAGTAATTGAGGTTGTGTTGGCAGGCATGGCCGGGCTTGGCGTAGGCCGAGACCTCGTAGCGCTGCATGCCCGCCGCGGCGGTCATGTCGGTGATCAGATCGAGCATGTCAGCGGCCAGGTCGTCGTCCACCGAAGCCGGAGGGAATTTGGCAAAGAAGGTGTTGGGCTCGATGGTGAGGTGGTAGATCGACAGGTGTTGCGGCGCCAGCGCCAAGGCCGTGTCAACGTCGGTGCGCAACATATCCAGCGTCTGGCCCGGCAACGCGTACATCAGGTCCAGGTTAAAGGTGTCAAAAACAGCAGCTGCTTCCGCAAGTGCATCCAGGGCTTGCGCACGATTGTGCACACGACCCAGGGTTTTCAGAAAATCATCATTGAAGCTTTGGACACCGACCGACAGGCGCGTGACACCGGCCGCGCGGAAGGCCTTGAAGCGGTCTTTCTCAAAGGTTCCGGGGTTGGCTTCGAGCGTGATTTCGGCGTTGGGGGCCAACCGCACACGGGCCCGGATGCCAGCAATGAGCTGGTCAATGGCCTGCGGTGAAAACAGGCTGGGTGTGCCGCCGCCAATGAACACGGTTTGCACGCTGCGGCCCCAGATGAGCGGCAGCGCGGCTTCCAGATCGGCCATCAGGGCGTTCAGGTAGCTTTGTTCTGGCAACTCGGCGGCGCGCATTTCATGCGAGTTGAAGTCGCAGTAAGGGCATTTTTTCAGGCACCAGGGCAGGTGCACATACAGCGACAAAGGCGGCAGCGTTTGCAGCTGCAGGGTGCCGGCGCGCATGTAGTGGGTAATGTCGCGCGCCTGGGCCAGTTCAGCCTGCGCTTGGGCCGATGCGATGGGGATCACAACCAACGCTCGCGCATCAGCGCCACCATGGCCTTGGCAGCCCTGCCGCGGTGGCTATTGGCGTTCTTGACCTCAGTGGGCAACTGGGCAAAGGTTTTGCCAAACTCGGGGATGAACATCACCGGGTCAAAGCCAAAGCCGTTCGTTCCCAACGGCTCGCGGGTGATTTCACCCACCACCCGCCCCACGGCCACCAAGGGCTCGGGGTCATCGGCGGAACGTAGCGCCACCAAAGTGCTGACCATGGCGGCGCGGCGGTTCTCTACGCCTTGCATCTGCTCCAGCAAGGCGCGCACGTTGTTGTCGTCGCTCTTGGGGTAACCAAATTGCGTGGCGTAAAACGCGGTTTGTACACCCGGCAAGCCACCGAAAGCGTCCACGCACAGGCCGGCATCATCCGCCACAGCGGGCAGGCCGCTTAAGTGGGCGGCATGGCGCGCCTTGGCCAATGCGTTCTCGATGAAGGTGTGAAACGGTTCGGCAGCTTCTGGAATGCCCAGACTGCCTTGCGTGACCAGCTCAAACCCCAGTCGCGCAAACATGGCGTGCAATTCAGCCAGCTTGCCCGCGTTATTGGATGCCAATACGATTTTCATAAGAAATATGCCTCTAGACCTTATGCATCATGCGCAAGCAGCTATTTATTCAGTAGTGAATCAGACTGCAATTGAACCAGTTCCCGAATGCCTTTGTCGGCCAGCGCCAGCAGCGCGTCCATTTCGGCCCGGCTAAAAGCAGCACCTTCGGCCGTGCCTTGCACTTCCACATAGTGGCCACTGGCGGTCATGACCACGTTCATGTCGGTATCGCAGGCTGAGTCTTCGGTGTATTCCAGGTCCAGCAGCGGCGTGCCATGTACGATGCCAACCGATATCGCCGCCACCGCTTCGCGAATCGGCGACTGCGTCAACTTGCCGGCTACCAGCAAACCGTTCACCGCATCTTGCGCCGCCACAAACGCGCCGGTGATGGCGGCTGTGCGCGTGCCACCGTCAGCCTGCAGCACATCGCAATCGAGGTGCAGGGTGCGCTCGCCCAACAGGGTCAAATCAAACACCGAGCGCAAGGCGCGGCCAATCAGGCGCTGGATTTCTTGTGTGCGGCCGCTTTGTTTGCCGCGCGCGGCTTCGCGGTCACTGCGGCTGTGGGTGGCGCGCGGCAGCATGCCGTATTCAGCCGTGACCCAGCCCTGGCCACTGCCCTTTTGATGTGGCGGCACTTTGTCCAGCACCGAGGCGTTGCAAAGCACTTTGGTGTGGCCAAACTCGATCAGTACCGAGCCTTCGGCGTGCATGGTGTAGTTGCGTGTGATGCGCACGGGGCGCATGGCATTGGCAGCCCGATCCTGGGCGCGAAAAAATTCAGTCATGAAACACCCTCAAAAACAAAAAAGATTCAGATTTTCTTGGCGGCAGAACGACGGATGGCCGCGTTGATTTCTGCGATCGAGCGCTCAATGGCGGCATCGTCCAGGTCGTCATGGCTCATGTCTGGCCAGCCTGCTTGCACCGTTGAGGCGAAGATGCCCTCGCTGATGGCGTCGGTAAAGACACTGGTGGGCGACGGCTCCAATGAGTCGGGCAAGGCCCACTCGACCGCAATGCAGGTGACGTTGTCGCAATGGGCACCGCCTTCCCGCAAGGCTTTTTCAACCAGATCAGGCACCGCCACGTCCACCGGTTTTTGTGACAGCTCAAACACAATGTCGTCTTCCGACACGCTTGACCAAAGGCCGTCAGAGCACAGCATGATGCGGTCGCCTTGCTGCAAAGGCAAGGGCCCCGAGACACTGAATACTGGCTTGGTCGGCGAGCCCAAGCAGGAAAAAAGCACATTGCGGTTTGCCGAGCTGGCAGCATCGCCCATCCCGGCGCGCAACAGATTTTGCTCGATCAGGGAGTGGTCTTTGGTTCGCACCAGCAAATCGGACCGACGCACCACGTACATGCGCGAATCACCGCAGTGCACCCAGCTGAGGTGACTGTCCTGCAACACAGCCACCACAATGGTGGTGCGGGGCGTGTCAAGCGAACTGCGGTTCATGGCGTAGCGCAATATTTGTCGGTGCGCGGTCAACAGCGCGTCTGACAAAAAGGCCTGTACATCAGGCAACTCAGGCCGCGCCTGTTTTTGGAACAGCGCCGAGATGGACTGCAGCGCGAGCTGCGCCGCAACCTCTCCTTCAGGGTGGCCGCCCATGCCATCGGCTAGTAAAAAAACGGCTGCCGCACGGGTGTAGCAATACCCCATGCGATCTTCATTCTTCTGTCGCCCCCCTTTGCGACTGACCTGAAACACCGAGAATTTCATTTCAATTTGGTCCCGATATTGGTGTTTTTAAGCACCGACTTTCTGGTGCTGGTCACGATGGTGCCAAGCTGCATGCGTACTTTGTCACCCACCGTCATCCTGGAATAGCGGCGTTCCCCCCCCTTGTTGAGCTGCTTTTGCAGGGCAAAGACCGACTGCGGCCGCGCCAGTGGGTCAAGCGCCATGCACCACTGCACAACTTCCATCAAATTATCAGAATACACGCCCTGCAAACGCTTCAGAGCCAGCGCCATTTTGTCGCTGCTCTGGCGCTGCGGTGCCTCGTTAGGCGGAAAACCCAGCATGCAGGCGTACATGCAGGCACCAATGGCATAAATGTCGGTCCACGGCCCCATGGAACTGTCGCGCCGGTACATCTCGGGGGCGGCAAAACCAGGCGTGTACATCGGGCGCACAAAGTTGCCCTCTTTGCTCAGCACCTCGCGCGCAGCGCCAAAATCAATCAGTACCGCCTTGTCGTCGTCAGAAATGAAGATATTGGCCGGCTTGATGTCCAGGTGCAGCATCTTGTGCTGGTGAACAATGCGAAGCCCGCGCAAAATTTCGTCAAACAAGGAGCGAATGGTGGACTCACGAAACACCTTGGGCTGCTTGAGGTCTCGCGCGATCACGATGAAATCCTGCAAGCTGGCGCCTTCCAGGTAATTCATCACCATGTAAACGGTTTCGTTTTCTCGGAAGAAGTTCATGACACTCACCACCGCCGGGTGAGAAATTTGCGCCAGTGAGCGGCCTTCCTCAAAAAAACTTTTCAGGCCCAAGCGGTACAAGGACAGCTTCTCGGGCGCCACCTGGGGCAAAGCGGTGCCGGGTGCCCGTGTGACCAGCGAGGCAGGCAGATATTCCTTAATGGCCACCTGCTGGCCATCTGGCCCAACCGCAAGGTAAACCACGCCAAAACCTCCTGCAGCCACCCTGCGAACCACCCGATAGCCACCAATCAGGGCGTCTGGCGGCAGGGGAGAAGGTTTCACCTTTGACATATCTTTTTAAACAGATGAGCTGCTCACTGGGTCAGAACCGGGTTATTCTTAAACTCATTTCATTGAACAAGCATCCAAATGTCAGTTTACAGCATGACCGGCTACGCCAGCGTCCAGCACAGCAACGCGATTGACGCCACCGACAGCGAACCAAAACCCATCCTCAACACCCGCCTCGGGCTGGAGATCAGGTCGGTTAACAGCCGCTTTCTTGACTTGTCTTTTCGGCTCCCCGACGAGTTGCGCGCCTGCGAACCGGCACTGCGGGAGCGTTTGACGACGCGTCTGAAACGCGGCAAGGTCGAGGTGCGGGCCGCCCTTGAAAGCAACAACGCCGGTGGCGTGGCAGAGCCATCGGTGCGCCTATTGCAGCGGCTCAATTCGATTCAAGACAACGTCAAAGCCTGGCTGCCCAGCGCCACAGCACTCAGCGTGGCAGATGTGATTCGACTCTCAGGCAGTGACGCCCCAAGCACCAAGGACTGGCAGGCCGACCTGATCGCCTTGACAGACACCGCACTGGAAGCGCTGATGGCCGCCCGCGAACGCGAAGGCGCCCGCTTGGCGATCATGCTGCAAGACCGCATCACACAACTTCGTGCGCTGGCGGCACTTGCCCAGCCCCTGATTCCGAAATTGGTGGCGCAGCAGCGTCAGCGCTTCATGGACCGTTGGCAAGAGGCCATGGGCCTGACCGATGGCAGCCATGTGCCCGAGGCCGCGCAAGACCGGGCACTGACCGAGGCCACAGCATTTGCCATTCGCATCGATGTGGCCGAAGAACTCACCCGGCTCGATTCGCACCTGGACGAATTGCAGCGCCTCATCAGCAAGGGCGGGGAAATTGGCAAGCGGCTTGATTTTTTGATCCAGGAACTGCACCGCGAAGCCAACACGATGGGGTCAAAGTCTGCCGCGCTGGAGCTCACCCATATTTCTGTCGACATGAAGGTGCTGATCGAGCAAATGCGTGAGCAGGTTCAGAACATCGAATAAATTCAGTTTTAAACCATCTAAGGGCAGAAGTTCATGGAGTACCCCGGTAACCTGTTTGTGGTGGCCGCCCCCAGCGGCGCCGGCAAGTCGAGTCTAGTCAAGGCATTGATGGAAGTTGATTCACATGTGCAGCCTTCGGTGTCACACACCACGCGCGCACCGCGCGGTCAGGAAAAGCACGGGCGCGAGTACTTTTTTGTCTCCGATGCAGAGTTTGACGCCATGGTTCAGGCAAACGCTTTTGTCGAGTGGGCGCATGTGCACAATCACCGCTATGGCACCTCTAAAAAAGCAATTGAAGAACGCATGAGCCAGGGCGCAGACGTGATTCTTGAGATTGACTACCAAGGCGCATTGCAAATCAAGAAGATTTTTGCCAATGCGGTCACCATTTTCATCCTCCCCCCCAGTTGGGAAGAGTTGCGATCCCGACTGGAACGCCGTGGCGAAGACACCACCGAAGTGATCGAAGTCCGGCTGCAAAACGCCGCCAAAGAGATGTCGCAGGCGAGCCAATTCGACTTCGTTATAATCAACGAATCGTTTGACCGCGCAGTTTTTGACCTCAAATCAATTGTGCATTCACAACGCCTCAAGTATTTGGCGCAGCGCCGCGCCAGAGCTGAAACTTTCAAAGCACTGCACCTCTGACAGCGCTCCTCATTTGGTTTTGGAGAATTCATGGCCCGTATCACTGTTGAAGACTGCTTGCTGCAGATTCCTAATCGCTTTCAATTGGTGCTGGCAGCGTCATACCGCGCGCGCATGCTAAGCCACGGCCACACTGCCAAAGTCGAAAGCAAAAACAAGCCAGGCGTGACGGCCCTGCGTGAAATTGCCGCCGGTAAAGTTGGTATTGAAATGCTTAAGAAAGTGCCTTTGTAAGCAAGGGCACCAATTCACCTTAAAAAGCACCGCTTGCGGTGCTTTTTTGTTGTCTGCTCCAAATCAGCTTGCCCGCGCGCTATATTCAAGGCACAAGTATGCCGCCCACACCCAGTTAAACCATGACCACACGCAAAGTCAGTCCCGCCACAGAACCGCCCAGCTCTGCAGAAGTCAATGCGGCGTCGGCCAGCTTTGCCCGACTGACCAGCAAGCTGGACTACCTTAGTGCCGCAGACCTGGGTCAGGTTAGGCTTGCCTACCGTTTTGCAGACGAAGCGCATCTAGGGCAACTCCGCAACAGTGGCGAGCCTTACATCACCCACCCCATAGCAGTGGCTGCGCAATGCGCCGAATGGAAGCTGGATGCACAAGCCTTGATGGCCGCACTGCTCCACGACGCCATGGAAGACTGTGATATCTCCAAGCCTGACTTGATTGAGCGCTTTGGCTCACCGGTGGCTGAACTGGTTGATGGGCTGACAAAGCTCGAAAAGCTGCAATTCAACACCCGCGAGGAAAACCAGGCTGAGTCATTTCGTAAGATGCTATTGGCCATGGCGCGGGACGTGCGGGTGATTTTGATCAAGCTGGCAGACCGAACACACAATATGCGCACATTGTCGGATGCGCCGCGCGAAAAATGGCAGCGCATTGCATCCGAAACCCTTGAGGTTTATGCACCCATTGCCCACCGGCTGGGTCTGAACCAAACCTACCGTGAACTGCAAGACCTGTCGTTTCGCCACTTGCACCCCTGGCGCTATGCGGTCTTGACTAAAGCCGTGGCCAAGGCGCGCGGCCGGCGGCGAGACCTGATCCAGAAGGTACAGGCTGATCTGGAAGCCACTTTTGCCCATTACGGCATGACCGTGCGCATTGCCGGTCGGGAAAAGACGCTTTATTCCATCTACGACAAGATGGTGGACAAAAACCTGAGTTTCGCCCAAGTCACGGACATTTATGGTTTTCGCGTGATCGTGCCGCATCTGATTGACTGCTACACCGCGCTCGGGCTATTGCACCAGCTCTATAAACCGGTGCCCGGTAAGTTCAAGGATCACATTGCCATCAGCAAGATCAACGGCTACCAGTCACTGCACACCACGCTGGTTGGGCCGTCCAGCGTCAACGTTGAGTTTCAGTTGCGTACCGAAGCTATGCACCTGATCGCAGAATCTGGTGTAGCAGCGCACTGGCTTTACAAGGACGATGCGCAGGACGGTGTCTCTCACAATGATCGAATGGGCTCGAAGTGGCTGCAATCATTAATCGACATTCAAGATGAAACCCGGGACGCAGCCGAGTTTTGGGAACATGTGAAAGTGGATTTGTTTCCCGATGCGGTTTACGTGTTCACACCCAAAAGCCGCATCATGGCCATGCCTCGCGGGGCCACGGTGGTCGATTTTGCCTACGCGATTCACAGCAATGTGGGTGACCATGCAGTATCGGCCAAGGTCAACAACGAACAGGTACCTCTGCGTACCGAAGTCAAAAACGGCGATGTGATTGAAATCATCACAGATGCAACATCCAGCCCAAACCCGGCGTGGCTAGGCTTTGTGCGGACTGCACGAGCCCGCTCAAAAATTCGCCAGAACCTGCGCACCATGGCGCAAACGGACTCGCAACATTTGGGAGAGAAAATGCTCGCTCAAGCGCTACGCGCTGAGGGGATTGAGAACCTTCCTAACAATGAAAAACCCTACGAGGCCACATGGGAGAAATTGCTTCGGTTCAGCGGCAATAAAACGCGCGCAGACCTGCTAACCGATATTGGCCTGGGCAAACGCATTGCAAGCATCGTGGCCAAACGGCTGGCGAAACTGTTAGCCGATACAGGTGAAAAACCCAATGCCCTACTACTCACCCGTGAGCGCTTTGGCGCAGGCGAGGCCATTGCACAAGGCAGCGTTCAAATTGATGGCAGTGAAAATACCTCGGTACGGTTCGCACATTGCTGCAGGCCAGTTCCAGGCGACAGCATTGTGGGCTACTTGGGTCGAGGTGAAGGTTTGACGCTACACACAAGCAACTGCTATGTGGCACAGAAACTGTACAGCAAGGACAGTGAGCGCTTTATCAGTGTCGAGTGGGCTGATGAACCTGTCAGGTCGTTTGAGGCTGGCGTGGTCGTCACCGTGACCAATGGCAAGGGTGTGCTAGCCAAGGTAGCCGGCGCACTTGCAGCCGCTGAAGCGGACATCACTCATGTCGACATGGCAGACGACTCAGACCAAGGTGCCATGGACTTGAAATTTGTTATTGCGGTTCGTGACCTGCAACAACTAGAACTCGTGCTGCGTAATTTGCGCCGCACACCGGCCGTCCTTCGCGCAGAGCGAATACAAAATGGAAGCCAAGTCACGGGCTGAAAGACACGAATCCAGTGCAACGCACCGTATGTTGCTGCCCTCGCCAATGCGATTCCAGGGCACACAAGTTCGTAAGTATTCGGTGAACCCATAGGCCAATGCATAAATTGCTGGACACATTCACATTTTTCCTCTACCGTTGCACTTGTGCGTGCAACCTCCGCTTTCCCCGACACCGCTTCCACCAAGGCAGCCATTGACGCACCGCCAGCGCCCTTTCGGTAGTTGTCTGATCTTGCCCCCGTTTTCCGGACTCCTTAAGCCACCATTTATGCGGACTTCTTGTCTTGCTGCTGCTGGGCCGCTGTCCAGCGTTGCTCAAACGTCATCGGACTGACGTAGCCCAACGTTGAGTGCAATTGCTTGTGATTGTAAAAGTTGAGCCAGTCCATGACTTCATCCATGGCCTCGCGCCGGGTGGCGAACTTCCTGCCGTACAACCTGCCAACCTTCAACCGGCCCCATAGAGTGTCAGCGCCGATTGAATATTGAGCCACCCTGCCGATTCAATATTGAGCCAGGGCGTGTTGCCGAATTTTGAATTGGCAACTGTGGACAAGTGTACTGAATTGCTGGTTTTGGCTATCCCCTGACTT
>NZ_JAQTXM010000084.1 GCF_028688795.1 Rhodoferax sp.
TTGTAAGTCCCGTTCGCTCATTTCCCGCTGTTGCGCCAATTCGGACATCAGATTGGACAAGGATTCGAGGTTGTCATCTCGCAGCTCCGGCAACTCAGTGTCCATGGACTGCATCAAACTGGCGGCAGTCTGTCGCAAAGAATCAATCGCGCGGGTACGGCTCTCCAACTCCTGGCGCAAGCGATCATTGGTATGCGACAACTCAATTGAACTGATCTGCAAACTCCGGGTTTTAAGGTCCAAATCCCGATCATTTTGCGCATATGCCTCTTCAACCTGGCTCAAAAAATGACCCAGGCAAGACAACAAACCAGCGGTCATTTTTGAAATGCCAGGCGTACTCGCCAATTGTCCGAGCTCATCCAGGGCAGCGGGCAGCTGGCCATCGTCCTCTCCCAGTAATCGTTTGATTTGGCGAGATAACAATTTATGCATGGTGCGGGTACTTCACTTTCAAGCGCCTTGGGGTCGCTCGGCAAGGTGGGTGATCGTCATGGTCTGATTGTGCAACTTACAGGCTGTGTCCCCGGTGAAGGGGCTGATTTCGCCATACGAATAAAACCCGGTCAACACACTGCCCGTCTGGAATACGTCGGCCACGGCCTCCACCTCTTCTTCGACCCGGCCGCCCATCACCAATTTGCGACCAACACAACTGACCAGCAAGGCAAGCTTGTGGTGTCCCGATGCCAGCGCTATGGAAGCCCCATGTGCTGCCGCTTCAGCGCCATCGACCAAAGCGTTGGTGCTCGCATGCATGAGTCGCAAATAGCCCCCTGGCTCTATCTCGCCAGCAAGCGTCAGGCTGCCTTGCACCTTGTCTACCGCCAAAATGGTGCGAATCAAACCGACTTCAGACTGGTCGCTTGCCAACATATCGAAGGGGAAAAGCAAACCGGACGCCGGCAAGTTTGCTGCGTGTTCACCCAGATAACGCCGGTACACATCCAAGGCGGGTTCGCCGTCAAGTTCAAAAAGCACATTGTTCATGCTTCGGGTTACTTTTCGGGCCGGACCAAACGGCTCCCAGCCGCCTCCGGTCCCATGCGCCAATGCCAAAGCTTCGCCATACAGCCCGACACATGTGACGCGATTGTTGTGAACCCCCGCATTGTCCAGTACCCAAGTTTCCATGAACGCCGCGTCATCACCCGCCAGACCTCCAAAAATCAGCACCGACGGCGCCAGCACCTGATTTAGCCCGGTAATCAAAGCGCTGCCGTTGATGGCGAGACCTTGACCCAACACCAATACAGCACGCAGACCAGGGGCGGGCATCTGCGTTGCCAAACGCATGCCAGCGGCACAGGAATCCTCCATCGAAGACAGGGCGGTTGAGGCCGAGTGCACCTCGGTTGCATCGAAGTGAATTGCGGTCACCACACAAGAACCTGCGGTGACTCCCAATTTGGAAATTTCGCCCGCTGTGCTGCACCCCAGCCTGACAGCCTGTGAAAATCCGTCTGCCAGCGGTTGCATCAGCTTTTTCAGCCACCTGCCGGAGCCAAACACCAGCAGCAGCTGAGGCGAGCAGGATTGAAGCAAGGAAAAATCTTGCGTCAGCTGGGACTCATCCCGAAAAACAGTCTGAACTACATGCATGCCCTCTCCTGCAATTGATCGACAAAATACTAACGGATTTATACCTTGTTAAAGCATTCCCGCAGGATATTCTTTTGCACCTTACCCATGGCGTTTCGCGGTAAATCGGCCATTACATGGCATTGTTTTGGCACCTTGTAGTTGGCCACACAGGCTTTCAGATCTGCCAAAATTTTTGCTGGATCCAATTGCGCCCCTGGTCGCGGCACCACCACAGCCACACCCACTTCGCCAAAATCGGCATGCGGCACACCAACTACAGCACTCTCGGCCACACCGGGCAAGTCGTTGATGAAACTCTCGAGCTCAGCCGGATACACGTTGTAGCCACCACTGATGATCAGGTCCTTGCTGCGACCGACTATGCTCACATAGCCCTTTTCATCCACTTTGCCCACGTCACCTGTCTTGAAAAAACCGTCACTGGTAAATTCTTCTGCAGTTTTTTCGGGCATGCGCCAGTAGCCAGTAAACACGTTGGGGCCTTGCACCTGAATGTCGCCAATCTCACCTGGTGCCAGCTCGGTGCCCTGCGCGTCGACCACGCGTAAGAGAACCCCTGGCAGCGGCATGCCGACGGTACCACCACGGCGCTCACCCCGGTAGGGGTTGGAGGTAAGCATGACCGTCTCACTCATGCCATAACGCTCCAGAATGGTGTGGCCACTGCGCTCCTGCCAAGCTTTGAAGGTATCGAGCAACAGAGGCGCAGAGCCCGAAACAAAAAGCCGCATGTGCTGCACTGCACGCAGGTTCAGACCCGGCTCAGCCAACAGGCGTACGTACAAGGTGGGGACGCCCATGAACACAGTCGCCCGTGGCAAATGTTGCAGCACCACCTTGGAATCAAATTTCGCCAGCCAAATCATCTTGCTTCCGTTGATTAGCGCGCCATGAATCGCCACAAACAAGCCATGCACATGAAAAATGGGCAGGGCATGAATCAGCACATCACCGCCTTGATCCGGGCTGCGCCAGCCCCAAACCTCTTTCAGTACCAACGCGTTGCTAAGCATATTGCCGTGCGTCAACATGGCACCTTTGGAGCGACCCGTGGTACCGCTGGTGTAAATGATTACCGCCAGGTCGTCGGCCTTTTTGGCGGCCACGACATGCTGATCCGATGCAGGGGCAGCACGCTCCAGCAGGGTGCCGGTACGGTCGTCATTCAGGGTCAAGACCCAGCGCGTGCCCGCCTTGAATGCCAGCGTGCTGACCCAGCCAAAGTTTTGTCCACTGCAAACCACCACGGCAGGTTCAGCATTGCCAAGAAAATAGTCAATTTCTGCACTTTGGTAAGCCGTGTTGAGCGGCAAAAAAACAAAACCGGCACGCAGCGTGGCCAAGTAAAGCATCAGCGCCTCCACCGACTTTTCAACCTGCACGGCAATGCGCGCGCCTTCTGGCAAGTTCAGTGACTGCAAAAAATTGGCCAACATGGCGGTGCCACGCTCCAGATCACGCCAGCTGTAACACTGACCCGCATCGGTTTCAACGGCGGCGGTGTCAAGGTCAGCGGGAAATGCCTGGCGCAAGTGCGCGTAAAGATTGACAGAGACTTCAGACACGGTGGTTTCCTCGATTTTTCCAGTAAATCTGGGTGGTTTGGCGCTGCGATATCTCAAAACGCCGGTGGTCGTTTTTCCAGAAAGGCATTGATGCCCTCGCGCTGCTCAACGCCGTCAGCATAGTCGTAAGCCGAGACCAACAACGCAGGCAACTGGTCATGCATGAGCGCACGCAAGGTTTGTTTGTTCTGCCGCGCCGCTTGGGGTGCCAACAGGCAGATGCGCTGCACGCTGGCCTGTGCCAGCTTGCTGAGCGCCACATCTGCGACGACCCGACTTAAAAACCCGCGCTGCAACATGTCAGGTGCGCCGAAAACCGCAGCTTCGAGCAGCATCTGGCGAACCGTGCTCAGCCCCGCCTCTCGTGCGACCAGTGCGGCTTCACGCGGTGCCATCGGAAATCCAAGCCGGGCAATGGGAGCGCCAAAGCGGGCTGATTCTGCGGCCAGACGGACATCGCAACAAGCTGCGATCTCGACGCCTGCTCCCATGCAATTGCCCTCGATCCGCGCCACCATCGGCACATCACACGCCAGCATTGCGCTCAGGGCACCCCACACTGCGTCTTCGTGGAAGGCGCGCAACGAAGGTTCCTGGAACCTGAAATCGGGGTATTCCGAAATGTCGCCACCGGCACAAAAATGGGCACCTTCGCCTGACACCAGCACACAGCGCAGCTCGGTCATGCCCTGGATGCGCTCAAACACGGCCCGCAAATCGCGCCACATCGCACGCGACATCGCGTTGAAGCGCTTGGGATAACTCAGCGTGACATGCGCCACCCCGGCCACTTGTTCGAACTTGATGCTTGATGGCATGTTGTGTCTGAAGTTATTTGCCAAGTCGCTGGGGCTGCGCGCCTGCCCACCACCACAAGCCCAGGCCACCCACCATCATCGGCAGACACAGCCATTGGCCCATGCTCATACCGAGCGACAACAAGCCCAGGTGGGCGTCTGGTTCGCGAAAAAATTCGGCAATGAACCTGAACAGGCCATAACCCAGCAGGAACATGGCAGCCACCTGCCCGCGCGCGCGCGCCTTGATGGCATACAGCCAGAGCAACACGAACAGCAGCAAGCCTTCCAGCAAAAACTGGTAGACCTGCGATGGGTGGCGCGGCAACTCACCCGCGCCCCTGAACACCATGCCCCACGGCAGTTCGGGGCTGGCCACCCTGCCCCACAGTTCCCCATTGATAAAGTTGCCGACGCGCCCGGCGGCCAGACCGGTAGGGACACAGGGCGCGACAAAGTCGGCCACCTGCAGCCAATGCCGGCCACGTGAATGTG
>NZ_JAQTXM010000024.1 GCF_028688795.1 Rhodoferax sp.
CACCACGCCGGTGCTGGTGCTGCGCTTTGAAGGCCACACGCCTGAAGCGTTGACACGCATCCAAACCGCCATGATGGCGCTGCTGCACCAGGTGCTGCCCGGCGCTGTCACCGACGAGGCGGCACATTGAAGGTATTGATCGTCAAGCTATCCTCGCTTGGCGACGTAGTGCACGCCATGCCCGCCGTGCAAGACATCATGGGCGCGTTGCCCGGTGCGCAGATTGACTGGGTGGTAGAGCGCGGTTTTGTGCCCCTGGCGCGGCGCTGCAATGGCGTGCACCGGGTCATTGCGAGCGACATGCGGGGTTGGCGCAAAGCGCCTTTTAGCGCCGAAACGCGCCGCGCCTGGCACCTTTTCAAGGCAGAACTTCAGCAAGACACCTACGACGCGGTGATCGATTTGCAAGGCTTGACCAAATCTGCCCTGATTTCCTGGCTGGCCCGGTTAACGGTCACAGGCAAGCGCTACGGCTTGGCCAACCAGACCGAAGGTTCCAGCTTTGAAGCCCCGGCGCGTTGGGTGGCCGATGTGGCCGTGACCCTGCCAGCACACAGCCATGCCGTGACGCGTTCGCGCGAGTTATGCGCACAGGCGCTGCATTACACCTTGCCATTTTTTATGAGTTTTGGGCTTATAGCCCATACGGATAAAGCGCAAACAGCTATTAAAAATGTAGCATTCAAGCGCGGCCTTCGTGGCATGGTGGCGCTGGTGCATGGCACCTCGCGGGCCGACAAGCAGTGGCCCCTGGCGCATTGGCGTGATCTGGCCCAGCGGCTCAATGCGCAAGGTTTTGGCGTCGCCTTGCCGCATGGCAACCCGGCCGAGGCGCAAATGTCAAAAGAGATTGCGCAAGATCTGGAACATGCCCAGATTTGGCCCGGCATGTCGCTGGACGCGTTGACCGATGCATTGGCCACCTGTGCTGGTGTGATTGGTGTCGACAGCGGCCTGAGCCACATTGCCGTGGCGCTTGACTTGCCGCATGTGCAGCTTTACAACTTCGACACCGCTTGGCGCACCGGGCCGTTGGCGGCACAAGATGCGGCACCACGCCAAATTAGTGTGTTTGCCCAGCCGACGCCGACTGTTGATGCAGTCTGGCAAGCTTGGCAAGATGTGTTGCACGCCTGATTTTTTGCCATGATCCGCGGGCTTTATTCGGCGCTCATGTGGCTGGCGCAGCCCTTGCTTAAACGCAAGCTGTTGCGCCGCAGCCAGCAAGAGCCGGGTTACGGGCAGTTCATGGACGAGCGCTTTGGCCATTTCGCCAAGCCCGTGCCTGCGCACCAAGGCCCTATGGTCTGGATTCACGCCGTGTCGCTAGGCGAGACCCGCGCGGCTGCGGTGCTGGTGGCAACACTTCGCCAACAGTTGCCTCACATGCGTTTGTTGCTCACCCACGGCACCGCCACGGGGCGCGCTGAAGGCTTGAAAATTCTAGGCGACGGCGATTTGCAAGCCTGGCAGCCTTGGGACACGCCGGGTGCCGTGCAGCGCTTTCTGACGAACTTCAAGCCCGACCTGGGCATTCTGATGGAGACGGAGGTCTGGCCAAATCTGGTGTTTGGTTGCCAGCAAATGGGCGTCCCGCTGGTGCTGGCCAATGCGCGACTCAGTGACAAATCCTTACGGCAAGCAAAGCGCCTGGCCTGGCTGGCGCGCCCGGCATTTGCGGCGTTGACGGCGGTGTGGGCGCAAACGCCATTGGACGCAGAGCGTTTGCAGTCCATGGGTGCCAAGGTGCATGGTGTGTTGGGCAACCTCAAGTTTGATGCTGCGCCTGATGCCGATCAACTGGCGCTGGGCAGGACTTGGCGCGCGCAACTGGCCCAGCCCGTGGTCATGTTCGCCAGTTCGCGTGAGGGCGAAGAACTGGCCTTGTTGCAAATTCTTAAGCATTTTGAGCCTCTAGCCCTTATGGATAAAGCGCAAGTGGCTATTAAAAAAGTAGCAACTGGGGCGCACTGGCTGATCGTGCCCCGGCACCCACAACGCTTTGACGCGGTGGCCACGTTGATCGAATCGCAAGGCTTTGCCGTGCAACGGCGCAGCAGTTGGGGACCGGACGGGCCAATGGGGTCGGTCGCCTCGGCCGCTGATGCGCCTGCGAGTCCCACGGTTCCTTTACCCGCGAGTGCGCCGCCCACCATCTGGCTGGGCGACTCATTGGGTGAGATGGCGCTGTATTACGGCTTGGCCGACGTGGCCTTGTTAGGCGGCAGTTTTGAGCCGCTGGGTGGGCAAAACCTGATTGAAGCCGCAGCCTGTGGCTGCCCTGTGGTGATGGGCCCGCACACGTTTAATTTTGCGGCAGTGGCGCAACACGCTGAGCAAGTTGGCGCCGCGCTGAGGGCGCCGCACCTTTCGGATGCCATCCGGCAGGCCGCGGAGCTAGTGACAGATGTCGAGCGATTGGCAGCGGCCCGGCAGGTGGCAGAGTCATTTGCCCGATCGCATGGGGGTGCATCGGCGCAACTGGCTGGCGCAATAAAACAAATGCTGAATAAAAAGCCTACCTGTTGTAGGGTTTAGAATTCACGTCAGGCACAAAACTTTGATCAGGATCAATCGCCATGAGTGAATTACCGCAAGATGTGGCCATGTCAAACCCAAACAAAAACAGCAAATTAAAAAATATTGCGCTGTTCTTTGCGTCACCCTTTATTGGTCTTGTGTACGCAGTCTTGCTTCCAGGCAAGGTGTTCCAGATTGCCATGCGTGAGCTGAAAGCCAACTCTAAAAGTCAGTAATTTCGCGGTTTCCACTGAACTGTGGGTTGCGTGCGTCGTCGGTGAATGACTCGGATGCAGTTCTGCCGCTTGACAACCAGAAAGCCATGCCAATGAAGAATGTCTTAAAAACAAGCAAATGGACGCTGTCGTCTGTCAAGAACAGCTTGATGGGTTTAATCCTTATCTGTCTGGCGTTCGCTTTCATGGGGTCTGCGGCACATGCAGCTGAGGCTGCGCCTGAACTTGGTTCGGAAGACAAGGCGTGTCAGAAGTGTCATGACAGCGAAGACATCAAACCTAAGGTCACCGAAGCCGGTGAATCACTTTCTTTGAGAATTTCCACCCCGGAACTCCTGGCGTCCATGCACAACGAGACCAGTTGCACGGATTGCCACGAGGATGCCGATGGCAAAGACCACGGCAAAGTGTCTGTGCCCATGAAGAGCAAGCGTGACTACAGGCTCTCATTTCAGGATGCCTGCACCACTTGTCATAAAAAGAATGTGGCTGACTTCAAAGACAGTGTGCACGCCATTCTGGTCAAGGAGGGCAGCGACAAGGCGCCTACCTGCTCTGATTGCCACAACTCCCACACGGTGCGCTCGGTCAAGCTGGTAGAGCCCATTGCCAATGTGCCGTGCGCCAATTGCCACAAAGATATTTTCAAAGCGTACTCTGGTGATGTGCATGGGCTTGAGCGCGTTGCCAAGGGCAAGTCCGCCCCCTTGTGTGCTGACTGTCATAAGTCGCATGCGATTCAGGCCGCCACGCTGGGTGACGGTATTCGAGACGCTTGCCTGAACTGCCATAAGGACGCTGCCGTCAAACATGAAGTCTGGTTGCCTAATTCCAAGCTGCATTTCCAGGCCATCGAGTGCCAGGTGTGCCACGCGCCCAACGCCCAGCGGCGCGTTAACCTGCGTATGGTAGACGGCGTGGGTGGCAAACAGCTGGTCGAGAAAAAAGGTGTGCCGCAATTTGACCGTCTGCGCAAAGCGGCCGATGGCACGGCTCAGGGCTTTGATGAAAGCGAAATGCGCAGCTTTCTCAAGGCCTTCAATCTTGAGAGTACGGGGAACAAAGCCATTCTGAGTGGCCGTCTGGAACTGCGCTCCGGGCTGGAAGCTCACCAACTCAGCACCAAAGACAAGGCACTCAAGGACTGTAAGGTTTGTCACGAAAACGGCGCTGTGCCTTTTCAGAGTGTGGTGCTCACCATGGCGGGGCCAGATGGCCGCGCGTTGCGCCAGGGTGTCGAGAAAGAGGTCTTGACGTCAGTCACCTCTTTGGGCTCGCTGCGCGGGTTTTATGCCATCGGCAGCACCCGCATCAAGTTGCTGGACTACTTGCTGGTGCTGGTGATTCTGGGTGTGTTGGTTGTACCGATTGCCCACCTGAGCGCGCATCGCTTGTTCAAGGCCAAGCGCGACAAACTGCTGGCTGAGCGGACGTCGTCATCAACTAAATAACAAGTAGCAGCCATGAAAAAAATCTACATTCATCCGCTTCCTGTGCGCATCTGGCATTGGCTCAACGCGCTGGGTTTTCTGGCGCTGATTGCCACGGGCGTGCAAATTCGCTACCTGGACATGTTTGAGTTGCTCTCATTCAGAACGGCTGTGGTGGCACACAACTACATTGGCTTCGCACTGATTGCCAATTATTTTCTGTGGTTGGGTTTTTACTTGTTTACCGACAAGATCACCGTCTACTTGCCAGAAATGAATGCCAAAAAGTATTTTGAGGATTCATGGCGGCAACTCAAATTTTATGGATATGGCATTTTTCTTGGAGAAGAGAACCCTCACCATCCCACGATCTACCATAAGTTCAACCCGTTACAAATCATGATGTACCAGATCATCATGCTGCTGTGCATGCCCATTTTGTTTGTGTCTGGTTTGTTGTTATGGGATGTTCAGCAGTTTGCAAGCCTTGTGAACATGGTCGGTGGGGTGCGCGTGGTGGCGACCGTGCATGTGATGATGTTCATCGTGTTTGTTGGTTTCTTGCTCATGCATCTGTACTTGATCACGTTAGGTCACTCGCGGTTTGCGCACATCAAGGCCATGATCACTGGTTTTGAAGAGGTTCACGACAAGGCAAAACCATAGGGGTGTTGCGTCTGATGGTATTTTTGATTGATTTAGATCAAACGATGGGCAGTTTCACGCGATGGCCCTTGACTTGATCTAGCGCAAGTCCTCCAATCACAGTCACCGTTCCAAATAGCGAATTTTCAAAGGAATTTTCAAATGTTTAAATTTTCATTGTCAGCACTGACTGCTTCTGTTTTGTTTGCACTGAGTGCAGTTGCTCCGGCTCACGCAGCCATCGACGTGGACGCAGCCAAAGCGCTCGCTAAAAGCAACGATTGCCTCAAATGTCACGCTGCGGACAAAGACAAAAAAGGCCCTTCTATGAAGAAGATTGCCGCCAAGTACAAGGGCAAGCCTGACGGGCAAGAAAAAGCCATCAAGAACATGACCGAAGGTCAAATGGTCAAACTGACCGACGGCACCGAAGAAAAACACAAGATCATCGACACCAAAGACCCGAAAGAGTTGAAAAACATTGCGGATTGGTATTTGTCGCATTAATGACTGAGTAGATCCACGCCACTTTTCATGGCGATGCGACCTTTGGATGTGAGAATTTCCAAGAGCCCGGTAAAGACATCCTCCTGGGGGCTGGTGTGGCTTATCGTTTTGGGATGCAATTTCGCCAGCCCGGGCGGCCAATCTTGATGGAAGTCAGTTGTCGACAAGTGGTGATGTAAAACGATTGGTAGAAGGTTTTACCAGTCCATTTGGCTTGCTGCAGTCAAATCCGCTGTTGTGTTGTTCCAAGGGTCAGCCGATCTTTCTGAGTCCAATTCTGAGGTTCGATTGGGTTCATTGCCCTTTCGGGCAGAGCCGCGTTCGAAAGTTCTTTTGTGTAGCGGTTGTTGATATAAATTTCGGCTTATATATCAATTCAAAAAATTTCAAATAAATTGACTGTCGCATCCCATTTGACTTTTAGGGGTATAACATTCAAGGGGCTCGTGTTGTAAAGCCCAGGTAAATTTTTGTTAATGGGTTTCTGGACAACGGATGGTGCGATGCGTAGGCATATACAGTTGAAAAGGATTGTGAAAATGAAATCTTCAATATTTCGGTGGGGTACGGCGCTGATGGCATCATTGGTCATCGTGGGTTGCGGCGGTGGCGGTGGTGGTACAGCTGTGGTGATACAGCCGCCGACTGGCACATCGGTCAACGCAGCCATCACAACAGCTGCCGCAACTGCGGTGAATGACACGGCAACAAATCCCACGGCCGCCTTTACAGTGTTGCAGGCGGCAGGTGTTCCGGCTGTCACCATCAATAGCCCACCCGTGGTGAATTTCACAGTGTTTTCTGACGGTGCCGTCAAAACCGGGCTGGTTTTGTCGAATGTGCGCTTCGCCCTAGCCAAACTGGTGCCCGGCACCAATGGCAATCCGGATGAATGGAAAAGCTACATCAGCGTGAGTAAGACCGCTGCGGCAGGCATTGGGCCTGGTGGCGCAGCCTCTCCACGTGCAGTGGCCAAGCAGGCCACCACCGACGGATCAATGTCACTTGAAGAGGTGGCTGCAGCCAATCTGGTGGGTCAGCTGACCTACAACCCAGACGGCTACTATTCCTATGCCTTCAAGACAGATATCAAGGACATCACCAAGACCAGCGGTGTGACTTATGAGCCGTCGCTGACGCATCGCGTGGCGATCCAGCTGAGTTACAAGAACGCTGCTGGCGCAACCGTTCTCGTCAATCCATACTTTGACTTCACCATTGTGGATGGCAAGGCGGTGCAAGTTGCTGCCAGCAAGACACGCAAGATGGCTGACGTGGCCTCTTGCAACAGTTGCCATGAGAAATTGGCACTGCACGGTGGCGGTCGCGTGGACACGCAATATTGTGTGATGTGCCACAACCCTGGCACGGTGGACCCTGAAAGCGGTAACAGCCTTGACATGGCCAGCATGACGCACAGCATTCACGCGGGTCGCAGAATCAAGGCAAGCACAGGTGATGACTACACCATTTGGGGTTACGGCAACGCAAAGCACGATTACGCTGAAGTCGGCTTCCCACAAGACCTGCGTAACTGCACCAAGTGCCATTCAGGCGCTAATCCAGCCACACCGCAGGGTGACAACTGGAAAACTGCCGTCAGTACAAAGGCTTGCCTGACCTGCCATACACCCAAAGCCGGCGGCGCATGGGAAACCACGCACAAGGTTTATGCGGGCACATTGGTGGGCGCTGGCGCAGCTGCCTCTAGCTTGACCAATGCACAATGCGTGACTTGCCACAAGGCTGGGTCCAACATCTCTCCTGAAGTCGTGCATTGGAACCAGAATGAAGAAAATTCTGCCAAGTACAAGATGAACATCGAGAGTGCGACTTATGACGCAGCAACCCGCAAAGTCACTGTCAAGTATTTCCTGGCTGACACAACCAATGGTAATGCGGCACACAATTTGGTGACAACTGATTGCACAGCCGGCCCCACGTGTGCCACCACGACCAAGTTTGGTAACCTGCGTTTCTACGTGGCTTACCAATCCATGGTCGGGCAGACAACGGCCGTGACAGATTTCTCGTCGTACAACAACGGTGGCAGCGGAGCCAACCAGTATGCTTACAAGGGCACTAACGATGGCACCAACCATTACACGGTCGACATCGCGTTGCCTGCGGACACTGCCACGTCAGTCGCCACCGGAACTGCACGTGTACTGAGCATTGGACAAGTCAAAGAGCCACAGTTGATTCTTAAATCGATTGATCCACGCCCAGCAGTCGTACCTGCTGCACTGGTGAATGTGGTTGTGCAAAACACCCACAAGGATGTGGTCTTGACAGGCGTCATGAATCCGCGCCGTCAAGTGGTGTCTAACGACAAGTGCAATGCGTGCCATGGTTCGCTCGGGTCTACATCAGGTTCCAATACGCTTGCAGAGGCTTTCCACTCTGGCGCTCGCAACACGGTTGAAGCTTGTTCTTTGTGTCACGATGCAAATCGTGCCTCATCGACGGTCATGACCAATGGGTTGGCAATGAATGAGTCGTACCAGTTCAACCGCATGATTCACGGCATTCACGGCAACTCGAAGCGCGTCAGTCCGTTTACACATGGCAACAAGGTGGTGGCCGCATTCTGTAACCCAACCGGCACCACCGTGGCGGCCATCGATTTGTGCAAGACAAACGCACCCTTGGGAATTGTTGCGGGCTTGGAGAACTACGCTGCCGAGGTTGCTTATCCAGGTGTTGGCCTGAACTGCAACGCTTGTCACGTGAACAACTCGTACAAGAATGATCAGGGAACCTTGGGTGCTGTCGTCCTTAAGGGGCCTGCGACTGTGTCTGCCGCGGGTGCTTTGACGGTAACTGCCGATACAAATCCGAGTAACTGGCTGGTGATTTCACCAAAAGCTGCCAGCTGCACGGCTTGCCACGACTCCAGCGCCGCCATTGGCCACGTGACAGCATTCGGCGGTTCATCGTTCGGCAATCTGAAGCAAGGTGCAGTCGCAGGTCTGACGGGTTCTGCCGCCGCACCTCGCGAGACATGCAACGACTGCCACGCCAGCGGTGGTTTCAAAGGCGTTGACATCGTCCACGGCCAGCAATAGTCGCTGCAACGGTTAGAGCAAGCGGGAGGGTTTTCACGGGCCCTCCCGTTTTTTCATGACCAATGGCAAAGTGTCGTAGTGGAAATTTTCAAAATCGGACCTGCAGGGGAATTGGGATGCGTATTAAAGATGCCTTGGTTTTTGTCAGTGTTTGCCTTTTCGGCGCACTGGGTGTGGCGGGGGCAGCGGAGCCTGAACCGACAGGTGCGGCGTTTTGCGTCACCTGCCATGACTCCGAAGACCTGACAGACATGAGTCGGTCAGCACACGGCTTTGTCGCCGACAAGCGCGCGCCTGACTGCATCAGTTGCCATGGACCCAGCACGAAGCACGCATACGACAAGACGGGTTCTAGCCCGTTGCCCAAAGTTGATGTGTCCTTTGGCAAAGTCTTTGGCAAGCTCAGTACCAATGATGCGCATACCCGCAGCCAGGCTTGCCAGAGCTGCCATGACAAAGACCACAAGCGTGCGCTTTGGTCTGGTAGCCAACACGAGGCAGCCAATGTTGCTTGTGATAGTTGTCATAAAACACACGTCAACAAGGACAAAGTGATGACCAAAGCCGGTCAAACCGAGGTGTGCTACAGCTGCCATGCCGAGACGCGCAGTCAATTGGCCAAACCATCGCATCACCCTATCCCTGAAGGCAAGATGGCGTGTTCTGATTGCCACAACACGCATGGCTCTGCTGGCCCCAAGCTGATGAAGCGTGACAGCATCAACGACACCTGCTACACCTGCCATGCTGAAAAGCGCGGTCCGTTTGTGCAGCAGCATGCACCAGTGGCCGAGAATTGCGCCAGCTGCCATAACTCGCATGGCAGTGTGGTCGCCGGTATGCTCACAGCGCGGCCCCCTGTGCTCTGCCAGCAATGCCACACACCTCACGTCTCAGGTGCCGTGGGCGCGTTGGGCGGACAAAGTGGTGTGTTTGGACCGGCCGCTGCCGGCCAGGCGATTCCCCAGATCACCAACATGACAAACGGAAAAAATGTGATCAACATGTGGCAAGGACGCAGTTGCATGAACTGCCACACGCAGGTTCATGGTTCCAACAGCCCGTCCATCTCCAACCCATTGATGCGCTGAAGCACGGAGACACATCATGACCAAGCCAATTTCATTGATCCAATTTCAACGGTCTGCACTCGCCTTGGCGGTCTGTGCAGCATTTTTGCCGGCACAGGCGCAGTCCGACTTTGTCGAGACCACCATTTCGGCCGGTGTCGGAGTGGTCGACGGTTCGCGCAGTGACCGCGCCTTGTTTGACCAATACAGCGGCCTGCCAAAAGACCGCAGTGTGGCCGGTATGCTGGGCATAGATTACAGCCTGCGCAAGGAAGACACTGCCACCTGGGTGGAACTGCACGGCTCTGACCTACTAGGAGACACGCGTGAATTGAACCTGGTCTGGAAGAAGGCGGGTGACTGGAAGTTCACCGCAGACTACAGCGGCCTGGTTCACAATGACCTTCATGAAGTGAATACCGGCCTGATCAACCCGGGCTCTGCGATGCCGACGGTTGCGGCATTGACGGGCGGCGCAGGGACCGGTGCCATTTTTGATTTGCAGACCAAGCGTAGCCAAATGGGCGTGGGCTACACCAAAATCATCAACCCACGGATGCAGTGGTCGGTCAACCTGAAAAGCGAAAACAAGACAGGCTCACGGCTTTTTGGCATCGGCATGAACTGCCCCACAGCTTACGACCCTGCTTGCCTGGGCACCACCGGCATCAGTGTGGGTTGGGCCACCCTGATGTTGCCTGAACCGATTGACTCAAACCACAGTCAGATCGATGCGCGGCTGAGTTATGCGCTGGAAAAGCTGCGTTTGAGCGTGGGGTATTACGGTTCGTTCTATCGCAACGCCAACTCGGCCATGTACCCCAATGTGGCGGGCAATTTGTACAACCCGGTGGGCTCTCTTTTTCCGGCAAGCCCTGGTTTGCTTGGGTATCTGAACCAGGCGGTGTCTTTGCCGCCAGACAGTCAGGCACATCAACTGGACCTGACCGGCAACTATGCCTTTACAGATAAGACGCGCGGCACATTCAAGCTTGCCTACGCCACGGCCACACAGGATGACCAATTTGCTGGGGTGAGTCGCACGGGCTTGACGAGTTTGGGTGGGCGCGCGAACACCGCGCTTGTACAATTTGGCGTCACGTCCCGCCCCATCCCAAAACTGGCGCTGTCGGCAGACGTTCGGTATTTCAACAAGGAAGACGACACCCCCATTGCTGCTTACAACATCGCAGGGGTCACGCCTTATACGAATCAAAACCTTTCCAGCCGAAAGACCAACGCTAAATTGCAGGCAAGTTGGCAGTTCAACAGCGACTACCGGGGTACTTTGGGCGCTGACTACGAGTTGATTGACCGCGCTGCATTCACAGCTACAAGCGCCGCTGCAGGCATCACAGCACTGCGCGAAAACACTGACGAAACCGGCCTGCGGGCCGAACTGCGTCGCCGCATGTCGGACACTTTGAGTGGTGCCGTCAGTGTCTCAAGCAGTCGACGAAGTGGTTCTGCCTGGCTCAAAGACAACAGTGGTTTGGGCGTGTCGCCAGTGTCAGACTTTGCTGACCCGGCGATTGTCAATGGCATCTTCATGCCGACTCTGGCAGATCGTCAGCGCGACAAGGTCAAAATCTATGCGGATTGGATGCCCACAAAAGACTGGTCAGTTCAGTTCAGCGCGGAAGATGGCACCGATAAGTACAGTTCGCCAAGTGTCTATGGCTTGCGCGATGCCGGTTTGAATCAATTTTCTGTGGATTGGTCATACGCGGTTTCCTTCAGGTTGCAACTGAATGGCTATGCGTCCACGGGGACGCAAAGCTTCAACCAGTCGCGCCAAGCGGGTTATGTCACGGCGTTTGATAACCGCAACACCAGCTTTGGGGTGGGTTTTGCCGCCAAGCCAACCGGTCAACTCGAATTGGGTGGCGGTTTGTCTTATGTGGACGATGTCAGTAAATATGCCCAAACCCTCAATACCTCAGCGGATGCGTACACCATTGCGTCGCTGGCGGCCAGTGGTGGGCTGCCGGACATCATGTTCAGGCAAACTGCCTTGAAATTGTTCGGCAAATACGCGCTCGACAAGAAGTCCGCCGTACGTGTTGATTTTGTTCATCAAAAATCAACTTACAACGACTGGGCCTGGGGTTACAACGGGGTGCCCTACACCTATTCCGATGGCACAACTCTGGGTCAAAAAACAGATCAAAGCGTGAATTTCATTGGTATTACTTACGTTTACCAACTGCCATGAAAAACTGATTTTTCGTGTTTGGCACTGCGATGGGCCAGCCGCTCGCAGTGCAAAGGCAGCTTATTTGGCTAGAACGGCGTTGATCGTTGCCAAGTCGTCGGCAGCCAATGAACCACTGGCTTGACGCAGCTTCAAGCGGGCCAGCAATAAGTCGTAGCGCGCTTTGGCCAGTTTGGCCTTGGTGTCGAACAGCGCGGTTTGGGCGTTCAGCACATCAATGTTGATGCGTACACCCACCTGATAGCCGAGTTTGGTGGCATCTAGCGCACTTTGGCTTGAGGCCTCAGCGGCTTCCAGCGCCTTGACTTGACTTAAAAGCGAATCCACACCAAAAAATGCGGTGCGCGTGGCTTGCGCGACGCTGCGGCTTGCGGCATCCAGGTCGCTGCGGGCCTTGTCTTCCAGGGCCAGCGTTTCCTTGATACGATTCTGCGTAGCGAAGCCAGCAAACAGAGGCAGGTTAAAACTCAACCCGACCGAAGCCGCATTCGCGCGGTAGTCCAGTGCGGAACTTGTCGATCCATTGTTTTGGGTGACGTTATAGCTGCCAACCAAATCCAGCGTGGGCTTGTGGCCGGCCTGGGCTTTTTGGGTTTCGAGTTTGGCCACTTCCAACCCCAGTTTGGCTTGACGCACAGCCGGGTTTAATTCTTCGGATTGCGTGACCCAGAGGTTCACATCGTCTGGCGTGATGGGCGCTATCACCAGCGGTACCAGCAATGGCCTGGGAGTCGCCATGTTTTTGCCAGTGAGCTGATCTAGGGCAATTTTCTTCACGCGTAAGTCGTTTTCAACCGCAATTTCCTGCGCCACTGTCAGGTCAAAGCGGGCCTGGGCCTCACGCGTGTCTGTGATGGTTGAGGTGCCGACTTCAAACGTGCGTTTGGCGGATGCCAGTTGCTCAGACACGGCAGATTTTTGGGCTTTGACAAAGTTCAGATTGTCCTCTGCGGCCAATACGTCAAAATAGGCTTGGCTCACACGGAGGATCAGGTCTTGGTCAGCTATCCGCAATTGCGCTTGTGCAAGATCGACCGATTTTTTACCTTGCTCGGCAGTCGCCCAGTTGGCAGGACGGTACAGCGGCTGACTTGCGCTAAGGGTGGCGCCTTGGTTGCCGTAGGTACGCTCAAACGTTGCCACATCACTGGTGATGTTGGTGCGGTTCACGCCCATAGCCAATCCGACATTGGGTAACAAGCCGGCTTTCGCCTGCTCGGCCTTGTAAACATTGGCGTCATACAAGGATTTGGCCGACTGGTAACTGGCATCGAAGCTGCGAGCAGCGTCATACAACTCCACCAGACTTTGGGCCTGCGCGGGCAGCGTAAAGGCGGCAGTGAGGGCCAGAGCAAGGGGAAGTTGACGCAAGTTCATCATGATGTGCCTGAGGTAATTTGCCAAAAAGGAGGTGGGCAGGGGGCGCGATTGTCGTGCGCTGAATTAGTAGCGTGGCACGCTCGGGTCAACTTCAGAAGACCAGGCGTTGATACCACCTGCCACATTCGCCACATGTTTGAAGCCACGTGCCTTCAGAAAATTAGCCACTTGCATGCTGCGACCACCGTGATGGCACAAGCAGGCCACGGGCTGATTGGGGTCAAGCTCATTCAGGCGAGGCGGAATCACGCCCATCGGGATGGTAATGAGCTCAAACCCATCGGCCTTGATGCTGGCGGTGCGCAACTCATGGGGTTCGCGCACGTCGAGCACCACAGGGTTGCCATGGCCACGAACGGCCTCTAACCAGTCTTTGAGTTGAATGGGGCGAACGTGTTTAACCATGTTTAAAACTTGAAGGCGTTGGGTTGGGGAAAGTTGACCAAACGTGGGGCGTTGTCGTCCCACTTGTCGGTAGCTGTGAAATTGGTTTCGCTAGTGCGGGTGATGGTCTGGGCGTGCATGATGGGCTCTTCGCCCACGATGGCTACCAGGCGGCCGCCCACTTTGAGTTGCGACAGCAGTGCCTGCGGCACCTCAAAGACTGAGCCGCCGAGCACAATCACGTCAAACGGTGCGTCAGCCGGGGCGCCCTTACTGCCATCAGCTTGACGTACTTCGGCGTTGTGGATGCCCTCGCGTTGCAGGTTGGCACGGGCCATGTCGGCAATCTCGGGGTTGATCTCCAGCGAGATGACACGTTGGGCCTGGTGCGCCAGAAGTGCCGTCATGTAGCCGGAACCAGTGCCGATCTCCAGCACTTTGTCGGTGGGGCTGACGGCGGCATCTTGCATCAGCCGTGCTTGCACCCGTGGGGGCAACATGCTTTGGCCACCTGGCAGGGCTACGGCCATGTCGGCGAAAGCCAGAGATTTTTGTGCCAGCGGCATAAATTCTTCGCGTTTCACGGTGGCCAGCAGGTCCAGCACCGCAGCATCAGACACATCCCACGGACGAATCTGTTGCTCGATCATGTAAAAGCGGGCTTGTTCAATGTTTGACAAATTCATATGAGTACTCCGGGGGGTATGTTAATGCAATCTTTTTTGATTTTAGCGGGCAGGCTCGTCAATAGCCTTGCTGGACGCCGGAGATACAGCGGGTTTACGCCAAAATTTGGCCAGCCATTGCGCCAAATCATCCAAGTAGCAGTAGACCACGGGCACCACCACCAGTGTCAGCAATGACGAGGTGATGACGCCGCCAATCACGGCTTGGCCCATGGGGGCGCGCATCTCGGACCCTTCAGACAGCGCAAAGGCCAGCGGCACCATGCCGAAAATCATTGCCAGGGTGGTCATCAGGATCGGGCGCAGCCGCACGCGGGCCGCCATCAGCAGGGCATCGTGGCGACCCATACCCGCAATTGGCTGGCCAGCAGCACCCATAGAGGGCTCGCGGGCGCGAATGGCAAAGTCGACCAGCAAAATGGCGTTTTTGGTCACCAGGCCCATCAACATCACAACGCCAATCACAGAGAACATTGACAGCGTCGAGTTGAACAGCATCAGCGCCAGCACCACCCCAATCAGGGTCAACGGCAGCGCAGTCATCAGTGCCAGGGGTTGCAGAAAGCTCTTGAACTGGCTGGCCAACACCATGTAGATGAAGATCACCGCCATCGCCAGAGCCGAGAGTGCGTAGCCAAAAGCTTCAGCCATGTCTTTCACCGAACCACTGAATTTGTAGCTGTAACCTGGCGGCATGGCAATGCTGTCCATGGCGGTCCTGATGTCGGCAGACACCTCACCGGCAGAGCGACCCGACACATTGCCGGTGATGGCCACTTCGCGTGTCAGGTCACGTCTGTTGATCTGGTTGCTGCCGGTGGACTCAAGCACGGTGGCCACCTGGTCGAGCCGAACTACACGGGCGCTGCCGTCGGCCTGCTGAACCACCGTGAAGGGCAGGGCGTTCAAGTCTTCGGGCTGGTTGCGCGATTGGGGTGACAGGCGCACGTTCACGTCGTAGGTCTGGTCATCTGGCGCACGCCAGTTGCCTACGGTTTGGCCCGCGACCAGGATGCGCAAGGCAGTGCCAATTTGCGCCACACTCAAGCCCAGATCGGAGGCGATGTCGCGCTTGACTTGCACGTCCAGCGTGGGCTTGTCAGGTTTCAGGCTGGAGTCCACATCCACCAAACCAGGCACAGCGCGAATTTTTTCCAGCGCCAGCGTGTTCAAGCGCGACAGTTCACCCATGTCCGCGCCCTGGATCGAGAAAGAAATCTGCTTTTGTCCTCCCACCGGGTCCAGCAACCCGACGTGGGTCACGGTGATGCCTGGCACCTCGCGCAGGCGCTGGCGCAGCACGGTGGACATGTCGTCCACCCCCCGCGTGCGTTGCTTGCGATCCACCAGTCGGATGTAAATGCTGGCGTACATCTTGCCCTGCGCGTTGCCGGTGTTGATGGTGGTCAGGGTGTAGTTGACTTCAGGGAAGGACCGCAGAATACCTTCCACTTGCCGGGCACGTGCCTCAGTGACTTCCAGCGAGGAGCCAACCGGCGTGTTGAAGGTGAGGTTGGTTTCAGAAAAATCCGACTTGGGCACAAACTCGGTGCCCAAAAGCGGCACCATGAAAATGCTGCTGACAAAGACGACCAGCGCCAGCACCACGGTGCTGAGCTTGTGCTCAAGCGCCCAGCGCAGGATGTTTTGGTACACATCGACCAGCGCGTCGGTGCCGAAGTCAAACAGGGCGGTGACGCGGCCAATGGTTTTGTCGTACCAGTTTCGGGGTGCATGATGCTTGCCATGGGCTTCAATGCTGGGGTCGTGCCAGATGCTTGAGAGCATGGGGTCGAGCGTGAAGCTGACAAACATCGAGATCAACACCGCCGCCACAATCGTCAGGCCGAATTCGTGGAAAAACTTGCCGATGATGCCGCCCATGAAGCCAATAGGCAAAAACACCGCCACGATTGACAGCGTGGTTGCAAACACCGCCAGGCCAATTTCACGCGTGCCGTCCATCGCCGCATCAAACGTGCCTTTGCCCATTTGCACGTGGCGCACAATGTTTTCACGCACCACGATCGCATCGTCAATCAGCAGTCCCACGCACAAACTCAGCGCCATCATGGTGATCATGTTGATGGTGAAACCCAACAGGTTCATGAAGAAGAAAGTGCCAATCAGGGCAATCGGCAACGTCAGGCCGGTAATCACCGTTGAGCGCCACGAGTTCAAGAACAAAAACACAATAAGCACAGTGAGCAGAGCGCCTTCAAACAAGGTTTGTCGCACATTGGCCACCGACACGCGGATTTGCCGTGAGCCATCGGTGATTTGCGCCAGCTTGACACCCGGCGGGAGCTGTTTCTGCAACTCGACCAGTGTTTTGTTGAGCCCATCCACCACGGCGATGGTGTTTTCATCTTGCGACTTTTGAATGTTTAAAAGCAGCGTGCGCTGGCCGTTGTAAAGCGCCAGGCTCTCAATTTCTTGCGCCCCGTCACTGATCTGGGCCACCTGGTCAACCCTCACGGGCGCACCATTTTTGCGGGTGATGATGATGCGGCCAAAGTCCTCCGGGCGCTGCACACGGGCGGCAATCTGGATCACCCGGTCTTGGCGTATTGAGCGGATGCTGCCCACCGGGTAGTCCTGATTTTCGTTGCGCACGGCGCCGGCCACTTGCTCCGGTGTGATGCCAAACGCCGCTAGCGCCTGCGGGTTCAGGTAAATATTGATCTCGCGCTTGTTGCCGCCAACCAACGCCACTGAGCCGACACCGCGCACGTTTTCCAAGCGCTTTTTCAGCGTTTGCTCGGCCCAGTTGGTAAGCTCCACCGCGTTCAGCGCCTGACCCGCGCTGGCATCGGGCAGCACAGCCACCGACCAGATGGCGCGGCTCGATGGGTCAAAACGCATCACGCGCGGCTCTTTGACCTCAGTGCGCAGGGTGGGGCGGATCGCGGCCACTTTTTCACGTACGTCGTCGGCGGCTTTACGCCCATCAATGTGCAGACCAAATTCGATGATCACCACCGACTGGCCTTCATACGAGCGCGAGGTCAAGGCGTTGATGCCGGCGATTGAATTCACACCTTCTTCGATTTTCTTGGTGACTTCACTCTCAATGATCTCGGGCGAGGCACCGGGGTAGTCGGTGCTGATCACCACCACCGGAAAGTCGACATTGGGAAACTGGTCGACCTGCAGTCGCTGCATTGAAAACAGCCCCAACACCACCAGGGCCAGCATGACCATGGTGGCAAACACCGGGTTGTTCAGGCTGACGCGGGTAAACCACATCTACTTGGTTCCTGGTGCAGGCGCTGCAGTTGTTACCAATGTGCCCGCGCGCAGGCTGCCCACAGCGCCGTCAATGACCACGCTGCCTTCAGGCACGCCCGTCACGGCCACCATGGCCACACCGGCCAGTTCGCCGCGTGCGCCCAGTGTCACGTTCACATGCTGCACCTGTTTCTGGCTGATCAATTGGACGTACGGCTGGGGTTTGTCAGTGCGCACGGCGCTCAAGGGCAGCGCCAGGGCCTTGACGTTGCCGATGTTCAGTTCGCCCTGAGCGAACAAGCCGTGGCGCAGATTGGTACTGGGTGCGAGCGCCAGATAGACCAGCACGGCGCGACTGCCCACCACCGCGCTGGGGTTGATTCGCACCACCTTGGCTTGAAGGGCCTGCGCCGTGCCGTCAAGTTGCAATTGGGCGCTTTGCCCTACTTTGACTTGCAGCGAGTCGGCGGCGTTCAGGCTGGCTTCCAGTTCGAGTTGGCGGTTGTCGACAATTT
This sequence comes from Rhodoferax sp., assembly GCF_028688795.1. Taxonomy (GTDB): domain Bacteria; phylum Pseudomonadota; class Gammaproteobacteria; order Burkholderiales; family Burkholderiaceae_C; genus Rhodoferax. Next base: position 17,888 of record NZ_JAQTXM010000024.1, read on the forward strand.
CCACAACACGCGCCTCAACCGCCACCCGCTCACCGGTTTGTGCCAGACGCTGGGAAATCTGGCCTGTGATGGGTGCGCGCAGCACGGTGTCATCCAGCGCCTTGGCGGCCAGGTCGGCACCTGATTGTGCGGCGGCATAGTTGGCCTGGGCACTTGCCAGATTGGCTTGTGATGATTCAAGCGCCGTGCTGGAGATAAAACCCTGCGTCACCAAAGCGCGGTTGTTGTCAAAACTGCGTTGGGCAATATCGACCTGGGCCTTGGCAGCAGCCGCTTGCTGGCGCGCTTGACGCACCCGGGCGTCTGACTCGGTCGGGTCAATGCGGGCCAGCACCTGCCCGGCGCGCACGCTGTCGCCCTCACGCACCGTCAAATCACGTAACTCGCCGGGCACCCGGGCTTTGACCCAGGCGGTGTTGACCGCTCTGATGGGGCCTGAGATGGCCACGTTTTGCGTCAGCTCAAGTGCCTTGACCTGGACCAGATCGGCAACGGCCAAATCAATGCTGACTTGTATTTTTTGGGCGGCTTGTTGCGCCTCAAGCGCGCTTTGACGGGCTTTGCGGGCGGACAGGGTACGCACAGTGCCTGCTGCCAACAGGGTAAGCACCAAGCCTATGGCAGCCCATTTCATCCAGGGTCTCATGTGGGTACGTGCTCCGTGGGGGCAGAGGGTTGACGCGCCGGCGCCGTGAAGCCTTGCAGCAGCATGTCAAGTTGGGCGTTCAGGTATTTTTGTGGGTCAAGTTGCGCCTGAGTGCTGCAACAAGTGCCCAGTGAATGCTGCCACATGGCCAGAAACAGCATGGGTGCCAGCACCAGATACGCACCGTAAGTGATGTCCATGGCGCGAAATTCGCCACGCGCCACGCCGCGCTGCAAGATGCGCTCAATCAGGCTGTTGCCGGGCTGCATCACCTCGGCTTGGTAGAAGCTGGCCAGTTCGGGGAAGTTTCGCGCCTCGCTCATCATCAGTTTGGGGATGCCGCTGGCCTTGGTGGAGCCAAGGCGCTCCCACCAGCTGAACAAACAGTAACGCAGCATGTCCGGGGTTGAGCCCTCAAATTGGTCAAACTCGGCATTCCATTCGGCAAAACGGCCCGATATGTTTTCGCGAACCACGGCTTTGAAGAGTTCTTCCTTGCTGGCGAAATACAAAAACAGCGTGCCTTTTGACACGCCAGCGCGTTGCGCCACCTCGTCGACACGCGTAGCTGCAAAACCTTTTTCAACAAACAAATCCAGTGCCGCCGCCAGCAACTCGCCAGGGCGTGCCTCTTTGCGACGCGCGTGACGTGTTGGCGCGCTGGGCAAAGGGGGGGCGATGGGGGTAGAACGTGGCATGAAGTTAATGACTGGGTGGTTATTAATATAGCTTTCGAGCCCCGCATTGTCAATCCAAAGTGCCATGCAGCTGCCGATCCGGCGCTCAACCGCCACTCGGTCGTCATGGAGCGGCAGTGCCTGTGCAATGGCCTTGCATGTTCCGGGTAAAGACCTCTGGGCATCAGGTTTACAGCTTTATGGCTAGCATGCAAGCACTACTTGCGTGACAGGCTATTTCGTACATTTTTCAAGGAATCAAGACATGAACCCAAACCTGCAAACCCTCACCCTCGGAGGCGGCTGCTTCTGGTGCACCGAGGCGGTGTTTGTGCGTGTCAAGGGCGTGGTGGATGTCGAGTCTGGCTACTGCAACGGTCAGGCGCTTGAGCCTACTTATGAGGAGGTGTGCAGTGGCCGCACCGGCCACGCCGAGGTGGTCAAGCTGGTGTATGACCCGGCACAAATCAGCACGCGCGAGCTTCTGGAAATTTTCTTTGTGATCCATGACCCGACCACGCTCGACGCGCAAGGCAATGACCATGGCACCCAGTACCGCAGCGGCATTTACTTCAGCACGCCAGAGCAGCAGCAGGTGGCGTTGGCGATGCTTGAAGAGCTAAATCAAAGCGGCGTGTATCCACGCCCCGTGGTTACCGAAGTGCAGGCGCAAACCAACTATTGGCCAGCAGAGGCTTACCATCAAGATTTCTTTGAGAACAACCCGGATCAAGGTTATTGCATGGCGGTGGCCGCGCCCAAGGTGGCCAAGTTCCGCAAGACCTTTGCGCTTTTGGTGCGCGATTGATCACCTTTCAGGAATAAATCAAACCTTGCGCTTTTTGGCAGCCGGTTTGGCTTTTGTAGCGGCTGCAATCGGCTGTGTCGGTTGAATGCCTTCTTTGGGCGTGTCCAGTGCTTCCGTAAGCTCACGCGCCAAGCCAATCACCCGCTCCGGGTCTGCGCCCAGTGTGTTCATTAAAAACTCGATGATTTCCGAGCGCGGGTTGGTCAGCGTGGGTTCGATCATCATCACGGCGGCGGACACCGCCAGCGCGTTTTCCCGGCTGGCCGGTGTGGGCAGCAGTTGCTCCAGCGCGTTGAGTGCTTCGATGGGGGCCACGGCCGTGATGCAGGCCTGCGCCTTGAGCAGCGCAATCCAGTTGACCTGCTCGGTGCCGCTGCGCACGTTGGCGGGCAATTGCGCCAGCAAGCGCGCCAGGCGCAAACTGCGCCGCTCAAACGCACCAATCGACACCATGCCGGCCAGCACAATGCGGCACACCGCCTCGGGAAAACCACCTTCGGTGATGTGTGCAAGGGCCACCTCACGAAAGCTGGCCAGCTCAAGCAAGGCCCGCGCATGGGCAATGTCAGCATCCGGCACGTCTGGTTTGATGAATGCCCCGAGACCCTGAGGACCAAACATTTGCCGGGTTGATTTCACCGTGTCGGCATCACGTTGGTCACGGTATTTGTTCAGGGTCTCGTTGATCTGGCCCGAGATTTTCTTTTCCAACAGTTTGAGCGGGTGCTCATCAGCCACCGCCACACGGTGCTGGCGCGCCTGTTCGGCCTGTTGCCGGATCAGGCCCGCCAGCGGGAAGTTGTCAGAAAACAGCTGGCGTTGCAGCCGCATGCTGTTGAGTTTGCCCATGGCGTCACTCACCGGGCGCGTGGCCATGAGTTTGACCCACGGCCTGACCCAGTTTTTGTAGAACTGGGCATTGGCTTCAGACACCTTGCTAATGGTCGAAAACATGGCCTCTTCGTCGCGCCCTTCCGGGTTCAATGCCACGATGTCGGCCATGGTGCGGTATTCGTAATGCACGGTGTAGTCGCCGGGCTCCAGTTGGTCCCAGCGTTGCTCGTCCAGGCCGGCCTTTGCGGTCAGCTTCATTTCATACAGGCCCGGCGGCAGGCTTTCAATCACGTCCAGCGACGTCACCAACTGGTCATGCTCTTTGCGCGCCACATCACCGCCGACAAAAATACCCAGGTGCCCCACGCTTTCATGCAGCACGTAAATGATGGTGCGCCCGGCAGCCGCAATGGCGCGCTCGTCGCCCCAAGTGTCAATGATCCAGTTCAGAGCCTGCGGTGGCGGCGTGATGTTGTCGCCCCAGGACGCAAACACCACAATGGGTGCGGTGATCTGGCGCAGGTCAATGGCCTGGCCGTCTGCCATGACGGTGCCGCGCGCGAGCTTGTTGCCGACAAACAGGTTTTCGACAATCGACTCGATCTCTGTGCCAGTCATGCGGAAGTAGCCACCCCACCAGCGCTCGAATTCCAGAAAGCGCTCGGCCTCGGTGTCAACCTGGCTCCACAAGTTGTAATACTTGTTCCACCAGGTGTTGGCCGGGTTCAGTTTTTCAAAATTTTCCACCAAATGCACACCGTCAAAGCGGTCGGCGCCCATGTCACCAGCCAGCGAGGCCATCCATGAGCCGCCAAGTGAGGCCCCGGCATAGCGCATCGGGTTGAGTTTGGAGCTGCCGGCCCAGTAGGACACGGGTGCACCCATGATCATCAGCGGGCCAAACAATTCGGGGCGGGTGGCATTCAGGGCCATCATGGCCCAGCCGGCCTGGCAGTTGCCAATGACCACCGGTTTGGCCTTGCTTTGCGGGTGGCGGGCAATCACTGCTTCAAGAAAGCGCGCCTCGGCATGCATCACCGTGATCAAGGTTTGCCCGTCTTCAGGCTCTGGTCTGAAGGTGACAAAGTAAACCGTGTGGCCAGCGCGCATCGCCATGCCCACTTCAGAGTCCAGCTTGAAGCCGCCAATGCCGGGGCCATGCCCGGCGCGTGGGTCAACCACCACCACCGGGCGCGCCTGTGGGTTGACGGCGTACTCGGGCGGCGGCACCAGCCGCAACAAGGCGTAGTTGCAAGGCTCAGCCAGCGTGGCGCCGTCCAGCACCACCTCGTGCTCGAATTTCAACAGCGGTGGTGTGCCCTGGTCCAGATGCTCCAGGTAATTGTTGCCCCGGTTGAGCATGGTTTCCATGAACAACACGGTGCGCTGTGCGGCATCGGTCAAGTAGTCCTGGGTGGACGCCGTTGGGACTGTTTCGGTGGTGCGGTCGGTCATGGTGTTTACCTGAAGCAAAGTATGTCGGACAGGCTATCCATAATAGGCCAGAGCGCCGCCTTGGTTCATGTGGCTGGATTTCAATTTCACCAAATCTTGATGTAAGACAAGTTCCGGTGCAACAGCAGGGCTGGCTGGCAAAGCGCACTGCCATAATGAAATTTCCTTTTCCAAAATAGCGCAAGCGCCCCTCTCATGGACCTTAAAACCCTGATCGACCAACCCGGTAAGCTGCCCACCATTCCCAAAGTGGCCCAGCAATTGATCACCAGTTTCAGCTCTGAAGACGTGTCGGTCACCGAGATTGCCAACCAGCTCACCGCCGACCCGGCATTGAGCGCCAAGCTGTTGCGTTTGGCCAATTCAGCGTATTTTCATGTGTCGCGCAGCATCGGTACGGTGGATGCCGCCCTGCAAATGCTGGGCTTTGTGATGGTGCGTAACCTGGTGCTGGGCAACAGCGTGGCGGCTGCTTTCAAACAAGTGCAGGGCATCGACCTGAAACAGTTTTGGCGCTACAACCTGTACACCGCGTGTTCGGCGCGCTGGCTGGCGCACCGAGCTGATTTCAACTCTGATCTGGTTTTTACGCTGGGCCTGATGCACGGCATTGGCCAGTTGCAAATGCACGCCGTGATGCCCCAGGCGGTTGCACCGCTTGACAAACAAATGAGCGTGCTGGACGCAGAGCGCACCGCGCTTGAGGTGCAAATCTTTGGCTTCCACCATGTGCAGGTGTCAGCCGAGTTAGCCCGCATCTGGAACTTTCCGCAGCCGCTGATTGATGCACTGTGCCAAGTGGCCAATCCGCTGGCTGAGCCTGAGTTTTCAGAAGCCGCTGCCTGGGTGCACATGGGTGCCTGGCGTGCCCGCGCCGAGGTGTTGGGTTTGAGTCGTGAGGCTCAGGCCGCGAGTTACCCGGTGGAGGTAGCCAGACGTCTGCATCTGGATTCGGGCTGGACCGGCGCGCTGGCCAACCAACTGCCACAAGACGATTCCACCCTGATGCCGCCGTTGCCAGAGTTGACCGAAGGGCTTGAAGCAATGTTTGAGTAGTTATAAGTGTTTTAAGCCTCTAGCCCTTGTTAAATAAGCGCAAGTAGCTATCAGAATTGATTATTAGGCTACCGGACATGGTGACGCTTATGGCTGTTGTGTTTGGACGAAAAACCAGGGAGCAAAATACGTGTTCCCCGATCTTGAAAAGCAGAAAAAATGTCCTCTTCAGTCCAAATTTGCGCTGCCATTTTTGCCTCGCTTCCAGATGCGGTTTTTTTGATTGACCCAGAGACATCGTTTATTCTTGATTGCAATGAAGCTGCATTGAAACAGGTCGGCATGCCGCGTGAAGAGGTTTTGAACCATTCTGTGCTGACGTTGCAAAAAGATGTGGTGGGCATTGACCAATGGGCGAGCATTGCACAGGCCATTTGGGCCAGCGATGGGTTTGTATTCATTGGCCAGCATCGCCACGCCAGCGGGGCAGAAATGCCTGTGGAAATCAACACCAGCCACTTTGTTCATGACGGCAAAGCCTATTTTTTGTCGATTGCCCGCAATATCAACCAGCGTCTGGCCCTGGAGCAAGACCTGAGCAACCGTGACGCGCAATTACGCTTTGCGCTGACCGAAGGTTCTGACGGGATTTGGGATTGGAACCTGCGTACCGACGAAGTCTTTTTCAGTCCCCAGTTGGCGCGCATGATGGGCTATGGTCCACATGAAATGAAGCCGACGCTGGCAACCTGGACCGACAACATCCACCCCGACGACAACCAGCGCGTGCACAGTGTGCTGCAAGCCCATATTGCTGGCTTGCGTGAGCGCTACGACGCGCAGTACCGCTTGCGTAACCGCAATGGTCACTACCTGTGGGTGCATGACCGTGGCCGTGTCTGTGAGCATGACGCTCAAGGCAGACCGAGCCGTGTGGTGGGCATGGTTAACAACATCACCGATGAAAAGGCCAGAGAGCTCGCCTTGCTGAAGATCGCTTCTCACGACGCGCTCACCGGACTCCTGAACCGGCGCGAGTGCGACACGGTGCTGGAGCGACAAATTCAGCTTTGCCGTCGTTTGCAGGTCCCGCTGGGATTGTGCTTTTTTGATCTGGACCATTTCAAGCAGATCAATGACACCTTGGGTCACGCGGTGGGTGACCGTGTGTTGCAACACCTGTGCCGGGTGATTGAAGGAGAAATCCGCAACACCGATTATTTTTTCAGATGGGGAGGTGAAGAATTTTTGATACTTTGCACCGACACGCCGTTGGCTGATTTGCTGGCGTTAGCTGAAAAACTGCGTCGACGAGTTGAGCTGATCGACTGGAGTGGCATCGCCTTAATTGATCGTGTGACGTGCTGTTTCGGCATCGCCGGCATGCCCGCGCATGGTGTTGATGCATCAAGTCTTTTTATTGCTGCCGATGCGGCGCTTTATGCGGCCAAGGCCAATGGTCGCAATCGGGTTGAAATGGCAAGCTGAGGTTTGCTGAAGGGCTTGCCAGAGGCAACTTTTGCAGAGGGTCGAGAAGCGGCGCTCAGGTTGGCTCAGCGCAATCCCGAAATTGACCGTACAAGGTGAGCTCGTGGCCGTCCACCACGAAACCATCCGGGGCGAGTTGTTTCAAGTGCCCGGGACAACCAGGCTGACGAGCATCTAGGCCAATGACGGGTTTGTAGATGGGGGTCAGTTCCATCGGAATCCTCCAGTTGAATGTTTCGCACAAGAACCATCTCGTCATAGTCACCAGCTTCCTCAAACATGATCAAAACTGCTTGAGGCCTTGGGCCCTCATGTCGCCTTGCTCTTAATCGCGCCGAATATGCACTGGGCTAAGCCTTTTTCAAGAAGTTCCTGTGGCAGGTCTTTGCCGATAAACACCATCTTGGAGTTGCGTGTTTCGTCCTTCTTCCAATCACTTCCCAGCTCAGCGCCCATTAGCATGTGCACGCCCTGAAAGACGATGCGCTGGTTTTGCCCCTGTCCACCAGTGAGGCATCAATGTTGACCTCACTCATGTCATTGACGATGACAGCCACCCGCAAGCCGTCGCGGTTGGCCAGAATGTGGTTGAGCAGGGTGGTCTTGCCAGCGCCCAAAAAGCCGGAAAGTACGGTCACAGGCAGGCGGGTGTTTTGCATGGTGTTACCCCATAAATTTTAGAAAAAATAAGCCTACAACCCTTGTCATACAAGCGCTTGATGCTATGAAAGATTTTTCTGGTTTTCGAGGCAGCGTTGCTTAGTGATGCACACCCCGTGAGTCACACCAGCCGGGTTTTTTGGGTTAAAACCCAACTTGGCGGGGTGGTCTCACCGTTTCAAAGGCTTTAGTTCAGCTTCATGCCTGAGATCAATTGCGTCAGGTTGTGGTTCATCATCTTCAGGTAGGTGGGTGCCGGGCCACTGGCTTCTGACAAGGCATCTGAGTACAGCGTGGCACCCACGCTCACGCCTGCGTCTTTGCTGAGTTGCGCCATCAGTTTGGGATTGCTCATGTTTTCGACAAAGACGGCCTTGATTTTTTCACGCTTGATTTGGCGGATCAACTCGGCCACATGCTTGGCACTGGGTTCGCTGTCGGTGTTCACGCCCTCTGGCGAGAGCAGGGTGATACCGTACCGCGCACCCATGTAGCCAAACGCATCGTGCGAGGTGATCACCTTGCGTTTGACTGTTGCAATGGCGTCAAACTGCGCCTTGGCTTGCGCATCGAAGTCTTTCAGCTGCTTGGCATAAGCCTCAGCATTGGCTTGGTAAGTGGCTGCACCCGTGGGGTCGGCCTTGGCCAAACCGGCGGCAATGTTGTTCACAAATTGCACCACGTTGAGCGGGTTTTGCCAGGCGTGGGGGTCTGTCTCGGCGTGACCCTTGTCATGGCCGGCTTCGGCCGCCATTTGGCGCGGTTTCACGCCCTTGGAAGCCACCACGGTTTCGCCCTTGTAACCCGCGGATTTGGCCAACTTCTGCGCCCAAGGCTCAAAGCTCAGGCCATTGACCACAAACACGCGCGCGCCCAGCACGGCTTTGGCATCCGCTGGGCTGGGGGTGAATTCGTGCGCGTCGGCGTCAGGTCCGGCCAGGGTGGTGACCTTAACCCGGTCGCCACCCACCACCTGCACCAGATCACCCAAAATGCTGAACGAGGCCACCACGGGCATTGGCTCTGCGGCGTTGGCTTGGGCGGTAAAGAGGCCGCTGGCAGCCAGTGCGGACAGGGCGAAAATTTTGAGGGTTGTGCGTTTCATGAGTTTCCTTATGGAGGGTTTAAAAACTAGGCGACCCGGTGCGGGCGTTTAAGGATTTGCGGAAGCCATCCACCGGGTGAAATCAGCAGAGAAGTGACATACAACGCCCCGGCGCAGACAATGATGGTCGGGCCGCTGGGTGTATCAAGGTGGTACGAGATCAGCAACCCGGCCACACTTGCCAGTGCTGCTTGCACGCTGGCATTGACCAGTTGTGCCGCCAGACTTTCATGCCAGAGCCGGGCCGACACGGCGGGCAGCATCATCAAGCCGACAGCCATCATCGTGCCCAGGGTTTGAAAACCCGCCACCAGGTTCACCACCACCAGCATCAGAAAGATTTGTTGCCACAGCCAGGGCCGGCTGCTGGCTGAAGCGGACGCAGCCGCTAAAAACATGGGGTCAAACGTTTCCAGCACAAAGCCGCGGTAACACGTGGCCAAGGTCAACACGCTGACGCTGGCCACACCCGCCACCAGCAGCAAACCCTGCTCATCCACCCCGAGCGCACTGCCAAACAAGATGTGCAGCAGGTCCAACTGGCTTCCTTGGCGCGAGATCAGTGTCACACCCACGGCCAGTGCCAGCAAATACATGGCGGCCAAGCTGGCGTCTTCTTTGAGCGCCGTCGCGCGGCTGACCACGCCCGCCATCGCAGCCACCAACAAACCCGCCACCACCCCCCCCAGCGCCATGGCTGGCAGCGACAAACCAAACAGCATGAACCCCACCGCCACCCCTGGCAGCACGGCATGGGTCAACGCATCGCCCAGCAAACTCATGCGCCGCAGCGTCAAAAATACGCCCAAGGGTGCGGCACTGACTGCCAGCGCCAGTGTGGCCACCAGGGCGCGGCGCATGAAAGCGAATTCGGCAAAGGGTCCGACCAACACATCCCACAGTCCGGTCATACCGCGGCCTCATCGGTGTGGCAAATCTCGGCGTTGTCGTCCCAGGCCTCGGCCAAGGCGCGGGCGCGTTGCAGGTTGGGGTCCGTCAACACCTGTGCGGTCGGCCCCCATGCCACCAGTTCACGCGCCAAAAGCACAGTTTGCTCAAAGTGGGCCGCGACTTGTGCGTCGTCATGCAGCACGGCAATCACGGTGCGGCCCTGCGTGTGCCATTGATGAACCAGTGCCAGCAGGGCAGCGGTGGTGCGTGAATCCATGGCGTTAAACGGCTCGTCCAGCAAGATCAGCTGGGCGTCTTGCACCAGCAGGCGGGCAAACAACACGCGCTGAAACTGCCCGCTTGAGAGCGACCCCACGGCGCGATGCTCAAAACCCTCCAGCCCGACGGTGCGAATGGCTGCATCGGCGCGGCTTTGCATGCTGCGACTGATGCCACCCCATACCCCCACTGAACTCCAGCAACCCAACAACACGCAGTCGCGCACTTGCATGGGAAAAGTCCGTTCAATCTCGGTGAGTTGTGGCAGGTAAGCAATATGTTGGCGTGGCGTGGTGGTGCGCACTTCGCCACCCGCAGGCTTGAGCAGCCCCATGATGCTTTTGAGCAGTGTGCTTTTACCCGAACCGTTTGGGCCGATCACTGCGCTAAGAGAGCCAGCTGCAAAAGTGCCGCTGATATGGTGCAATGCCGGGTGCTGGCGGTAACTTACCGTCAGGTTGTCGACCGTCACCACAGGGCGGCTCCTTCATTGGCCCACAGCACGGCCAGCCACAGCAGCAGCACCATCGGCAACACCGCCAGCGCGCGCAACCAGGCTGGCCAGGCCAGCACGCTGCGGCGTGGCTTGGGAAGGAAGGGGGCCCGCAGGGGCTGACTGTGCGACGGGCCATGCGTATGCGAATGGCTTGACGCATGGGAGTGTTGCGGTGAATTGGTAGACATAGGTGATGCAAAAATGGGGTTGCGAACAAAGTGCAACTGAACTGCGGTATAGTTTACTGCAACTGGATTGCGTTAGAGTTTATCGCAACTCAATTGCACTAAGCCTTAAGCTGAAAAATTATTCACCCATCAACGCCATGTCCACCCCTCTGATCCCTCTTGCGCCAGATCCGATTGATGCCTTGCTGTCGGCCCACGGTTTGCGCCGCACGGCGGCTTCGCGGCGCGTGTTGGGCTGGCTGCTGGCGCACCCCGACACTAGCTACACCCATGCCCAATTGCAAAGCGCGTTGCAAGCTGATAGCGGTGAACCTGTTGCCAATCTCGCTGGGGCCAACCCGCAGTGGGTGAGCGATTCTGCTGGCGCGGGCCCTGTGGCGCTGGACCGCGTCACGCTCTACCGCCTGATTGACCGCCTGACACAAGTGGGCCTGCTGTTGTGCCGGGTCGATGCCAACCGGGTGCGCCGTTACCAGGCCATGCCGGCCAGTGTGCACGCCTTGCCGCACTTTGAGTGCCAAAGCTGCCACCGTGACCAGCCCCTGCAAGGCACGTTACAAGGCAGTGCGCTGGATCTGGAAGTGGCGGCGCAAAGCGCGCTGCAAGCCTTGAAAGCTTTGGGTTACCAGGGCCTGAGCCTGGATTTGGCAGTGCGCGGTGTGTGCGTGGACTGCGCCACCGCCACCACAGCGCCTGCTGGACAAAGAACAGCGCCCCTCACCGAGGCAAAGCCGGCCAAAAAGACAGCGCCGGTTGACAGGTCCACCCAGGGTGCCGGGCAATGATCTGCACCCAGAGCCTGGGCTACAGCTACCCGCAGGGCCCAACGCTTGTTTTTCCCGATGTGGATGTGCCGCAAGGCGCGGTGCTGCTGCTCAGTGGCCCATCCGGCTGTGGCAAGTCAACCTGGCTGGCGCTGGTGGCCGCGCTGGTGGCGCCCACAAAGGGCACGCTCACGGTTGCTGACCAGTCCTTAAATGATCTTGAAAATGTAGCTGCTGACGCATGGAGGGCAGGTGCTATCGGCTTTTTGCCTCAAAAATTGCACCTGAGCGGTGCACTCACTGTGGCGCAAAACCTGGCGCTGGCGCAATGGGCCAGTGGCACGCCTGAAGACCAAGCTGCCATTCAGGTGGCGCTGTCGGCCTTGGGCGTGGCAGAGTTGGCGCTGCGCTTGCCGGCCCAACTCTCGGGTGGCCAGGCGCAACGTGTGGCGCTGGCGCGCGCCGTGCTGCTCAGGCCGCAAGTGATTCTGGCCGACGAGCCCACCGCCAGTCTGGACGACGAGGCCGCGGCCGATGCCGTTGGCCTGCTGCTTGCCACCGCCCAAGCGCAAGGTGCCACGCTGGTCATTGCCACCCATGACGCGAGGGTGGCAGCGCTCATGCCCGCTGGTGTGGACGCTTGTAGGGTTGGGTTCAGCCGACCTGGTTGACCGAAGTCAGCCCTGCGAAGTCATGACCCTGGCATAGTCGAGGCAGTTCATTTCTTACATTAAATCAGCCTCTAGCCCCCATAAATAGTGCGAAGACAGCTATTAAAAAGTAGTATTTACCGTTACACATGAAAACCCTCACACTGGCTTGGACCTACCTTTGGTCGCGCCCATTGGGTGCTGCGCTCAACCTGCTGCTGCTCAGCCTGGGCCTGGCCTCAATCACTTTTTTGCTGCTGGTGTCCAGTCAGTTGAGCAAAGCCTTTGAGCGCGACCTGCAAGGCATTGACGTGGTGGTGGGCGCCAAAGGCAGCCCGATGCAGCTGATCTTGTCGGGCGTGTTTCACATCGACGTGCCACCCGGCAACGTGCCCCTGAAAGCGGTGCAGGCGCTGCAACAGCACCCGATGGTGGCGCAGGTGATCCCGATCAGCCTGGGCGACAGTCTGCGCGGCTTTCGCATCGTGGGTACTTCTACCGACTACATCAGCCATTACCAGGCCAAGTTAGCGCAAGGGCAGTTGTGGACAGAGCCCATGCAGGTGGTGTTGGGTGCCACGGCTGCGCGCAAGCTGGGGCTGGCGCTGGGCAACACTTTTGTCGGTACGCACGGCTTGGGCGAAGGAGGCCACGCACACGGGGACAGCACCTATGTTGTGGTCGGCCTCCTCGCGCCTAGTGGCAGTGTGCTCGACAGGTTAATCCTGACCGACACCGCCTCGGTCTGGAAGGTGCATGAAGACTACACCGCCGTGGACGACGAAGACCGCCAGATCATGATGGACGAGCGCGAAGTCACCATGGCCTTGATCACCTACAAGTCGCCACTGGCAGCGGTGAGCTTCCCGCGCTATATCAACACCAGCACCGAGATGCAGGCCGCCGCGCCCGCGCTTGAAATCACCCGGCTCTTGAGCATGCTCGGTTTGGGCACTGATGTGTTGCGCGCTTTTGCCGGGGTGCTGCTGTTGACCGCAGGCCTGAGCGTTTTCATCGCCCTGTGGAGTGCTGTGCGTGAGCGTCGCGGTGATTTGGCGCTGCTGCGCATGCTGGGCGCGCCACCCCGAAAAGTGGCGATCCTGTTGGTGCTAGAAGCCCTGTGGCTGGGGCTGGTGGCCGCCGTGTTGGGCGTATTGGCCGGCCAGGCCATGGCGGCGGGCTTGGCCTGGCTGCTGCAACTCGATCACTCGTTGCTCATTGGCGGTATGGCCTGGCCAGCCGAGTTGTGGGTGGTGCCCGCAGTGGCGCTTGGGGTGTCGCTGGTGGCTGCCATTTTGCCGGCACTGGCGGCTTATCGTGTTGGTGTGCTTGAACTTCTACAAGGAAAGTGATTTATATGAGAAATTTGACTCTAGCCCTTATTTTGATTGCGTCAGCAGCTATTTTTTCAGTAGCGTCTGCGGCCGAGCTGGACAAGGCTGCCAAAGAAGACATTGCGCGTCACCGGGTCATGGCCACGGCGCATGAAAACGCAGCCAAGTGCCTGGAAGCTGGCAAATCTGATGAGGTGTGCGAGAAGCAGTTGCAGCTGGAATGCAAGGGTGTTGCCATCGGCAAGTTCTGCGGCATGAAGCACCAGCATTAACATGGCGGGCTTCTTGAGGACCTTGTATGAAGCCATTTGAATTTCTTCGCCAGAAGCCCCGGGAACCAGCCGGTGGCGCCAAATCAGCCGCGTTGGCTCTGGTGTTGTCGGCTTGCCTGTTGCCATTGGGCAGCTTGGCGCAATTAAGTTCGCCTATTGCTGGCGGTGCGCCCGCTGGCACTGGCCCCGGCGTGCACAGCCCCAACAGCCCGTTTGCTCCCTTGCCGCAGCGCGCAGACGTGTTGCCTTGGTCGGTGTTGACCGATGTGAAAACCCGTGTGGTCAACAAGCGGCTGTTGCCCAGCTATTCAGCCGATGTGCAAGCCCTGAACGACAAGCCACAGCGCATTCAGGGCTTCATGATGCCGTTGGAGCCGGGGGAGAAGCAAAAACACTTTTTGCTCACCTCGGTGCCGCTCACCTGTTCGTTTTGCACCCCCGGTGGGCCCGAGAGCATGGTCGAGGTATTCACCAAAACCCCCGTCAAATACACCATGGAGCCGGTGGTGGTGGACGGCCGCCTGAGTGTGCTGGCCGACGACCCTTATGGCCTTTACTACCGCATCAAGGACGCTGTGCTGGTGAAATAGCCCCATCTGAGTGCGGGCCTTGGGGGAGGCATCTTATTTTTGAGTAATTTGATATATGTCAGCTTTGAAAATGCGGGCCTGTTGCATAGTTCGGTCACGGATTATTTTTGACTCTGTGATTTATCTTTTTAAGGACGCACGACATGAAAGCATTACAAGACCTTTTCTCGACTGACTACGGCGTGATGAGCATCGTCGGCATCGTCATGATGATTGTGGGCATGGGTTGGGCATATGTGGCGCTGAAATCAAAAATGGCCGAGAGCGAAAGAAAAGCCGGTAAGTAAGGTTTTTCCGGAGCTCAAGCAGTTCCAGTGAGGTCATGGCCCGTGTGCTCAGTGGGCCGTGAACTTTCCCCATCATACGGAGTTGGTTGTTTGATGCGCTTCGCACGGTTGTGAGCGTCATCGCAATCCGGTCTGGGCTTTCCTGTGAAAATCAGGGCAATTTTTTGATTGCCGCCTGTGAACAACCCCGTTCTTTCCTCCCTGCTCCCTGTTGTTTTACTGATTGCTATCGGCTTTATAGCTGGTCGCGTAGGTTGGGTAAGGGCTGAGGCCACAAAAGACTTGTCAAACCTGGTCTTTGTGGTGCTCACGCCGGCCTTGCTGTTTCGAGCCATGAGCTCGGTCCACATTGAACAACTGAACTTCAAACCGGTCGCCCTGTATTTTGTGGCCATCGGCATCCTGTACGCGGTGGTCTTCGTGTCGCAGGGGCGTAGCACGCGCGCCGCGGTGGTCGGTCTGGCGGCTACTTTCAGCAACACCGTGATGATTGGCATCCCGCTCATTGGCCTGGCTTACGGCCAAGCTGCGTTGGTGATGCTGCTGACGCTGATCTCGGTGCATGCGCTGATCTTGCTGACGGCAGTGACCATCGTGCTGGAAGTCATGGAAGCACGCCAACTCAGCGCCGCCCAGGCCACGGCTGGTGCGCCACCGCGCCACATCGCACAAACGGTACTGATGGCCATCAAGAACGGCATCATTCACCCGGTGCCCTTGCCAATCATTTTGGGTTTGTTGTTTGCCCAAACCAGCTTGGTGATTCCCGAGGTGGTGGACCGTCCGCTGCAGTTGTTGGGCAATGCCTTTGGCCCAATGGCGCTGCTGCTGGTTGGCGCCACATTGACCCAAGTGCGGGTGGGGCCACATTTGCGCGCGGCACTCGGCATCACCCTGCTGAAAAACCTGGTGTTGCCGCTGCTGGTAGCGCTGGTGTGCTGGTTGTCGGGCTTGCGCGGCTTGAATCTAACCGTGATGATCGTGGCCGCATCCCTGCCCATGGGCGCCAACGTATTTTTATTTGCGCAGCGTTATCAGGTGGCGCAAGAGTTGGTGACGGCCAGCATGGCGGTGTCGACCGCGCTGGGGCTGGCCACCATCACGTTGGTGATGTCGCTGGTAAGTCTTCTGGCCTAAGGCGCCAGACGCTCACGAATCCATAGCACATCAGCGCCCAAGGTGTCTGCAAGGCGGTACCGCAACCTGTCATGCAGACGGCTTTTGCGCCCTTGCCAGAACTGCCAGTTGTCGGGTTTAAGTCGGTAACCGCCCCAATGCGGTGGCCGTGGTGGGTTCAATAGAAACTGGGCACCGTAGCGGGCGGCGTTGGCCACCAGCACGCCGCGACCTGAAATCACTTGGCTTTGCGGGCTGGCCCAGGCGCCAATGCGTGAATCCAGCGGGCGGCTGCGGTAATAAGCGTCACTTTCTTCGTCGCTGACTTTTTCCACCAGGCCTTCAATGCGCACCACGCGCTCCAGCTCAACCCAGTGGAATTGCAGCGCCGCATAGGGGTTGCCCGCCAGTTCGTGGCCCTTTTGGCTTTCAAAATTGGTGTACCAGACGATGCCACGCTCGTCAAAACCCTTGATCAGCACCACGCGCGTGCTCGGGCGCAGATTGTTGCCGACGGTGGCCACGGTCATGGCGTTGGGCTCTGGCACCTCGGCTGAGATGGCTTCGTTCAACCAGTGCTCAAATTGTTTCAGGGGGTCAGCGTGTGAAGCGTCTTCATTGAGCTCGGCACGTTCGTAACTTTTACGTAGGTCAGCAATATTTGTCATGCAACAAGTATAAAGATGGGGCCCGTGCCAGGCCGGGTCAGCCGCAGTTGGCCTTTGTCAGTTGAGCCTCATGATGGGGTTATAAAATGCGCCCACTTTTTTTTACCAAAGGGAAATACATGTCTTCTCAAGCTGATGAAAACCAGGGCGTTGTTCTGGGCGTTGTTTTTGGTCTGATTGCCTTGGTGGTCGCGCTACTGATTGGTTTGACGGTGCATCAGGTTAACAAGCGTCATGCCGCTGTGGCTGCTGCAGCGCCTGTCTTGGCAGCTGGCACCAGCGCGGACGCCGCCTCGGTGGTGGTCGAAAACGGAGTGGTCAAGTTTTACTTTGCCTCAGGCAAGGCTGAGCTTGCAGCCGGTGCCAATGAGGCCCTGGCAGCCGTGGTCTCTGGCGCTGCCAGTGGCAAGAAGGTGTTGGTTAGCGGCTTTCATGATGCAACGGGTGATGCCGCCGTGAACGCCGAGCTGGCCAAACAACGCGCCTTTGCAGTGCGCGATGCACTGCTGCATCTGGGTGTGGCGCAAGACCATGTTGAGCTGAAAAAGCCCGAAGAGTCTCTGGCCTCTGGCCCCAGCGCACAGGCCCGCCGGGTGGAAGTAGCGTTTGAGTAGTTGCCCGCTCTGAACCCCAAAAAGCCCGATGTGTTCGGGCTTTTTTGCGTCTGGACCGATGGGGATAAGTTGGGATTGTGGTAGAGGTGTGGCCTGAATTGGTAACCCATTGGTAACCCGGCGGGCAGCCCTGCAGGCAAAACACGGTTACCATTGTTCATGTAATTTAGTTACCAAAACAGATTGGACCCATGAAACTTCATGACACCGTGGCCAAGGTCACCCAGCGCATCATCCAGCGCAGCCAAACCACCCGTACCGCCTATCTGGCTCGCCTAGATGAGGCGCTAAAACGCCCGCCGGGCGCTCAGCGCCTGGGCTGCGCCAATGTGGCGCACGCTTTTGCTGCGCTGCCGGGCAACGACAAGCTGCGGGTGGTCGCAGAAAAAGCCCCCAACATTGGCATCGTCACCGCCTTCAACGACATGCTGTCGGCGCACGCGCCACTCGAACACTACCCTGACCTGATCAAGGCCGAGGCACGCAAGCTGGGTGCTACCTCGCAGGTGGCTGGTGGTGTGCCTGCCATGTGCGACGGCGTCACGCAGGGCACAGCGGGCATGGAACTGAGTTTGTTTTCGCGCGATGTGATCGCCATGGCCACGGCTGTCGCCTTGAGCCATGACGTGTTTGCCGGTGCATTGATGCTGGGCGTGTGCGACAAGATCGTGCCAGGGCTGTTGATTGGTGCGTTGCAATTTGGCCATTTGCCAACCGTGTTTGTGCCCGCCGGGCCCATGACCACCGGCCTGTCCAACGACAAAAAATCCAAGGTACGTGAGCAGGCCGCGCAAGGCTTGGTGGGCCGCTCGGAGCTGCTGGCCGCTGAATCTGCGGCCTACCACAGCCCGGGCACCTGTACCTTTTATGGCACCGCCAACAGCAATCAAATGTTGTTGGAGGCCATGGGCCTGCATGTGCCGGGCACGGCCTTCATCAACCCTGGTGCCGCGGTGCGTGATGAGTTGACGCGTGAAGCCTTGCGCACGGTGCTCGGCAAGCAGACTGGCGGCGCGGCCCAAGACGTGAAGGGTACTTGCCCGCCGATAGGCCGGGTGGTGGACGAGCGCTGCATCGTTAACGCCATGGTGGCCTTGCTGGCCACGGGCGGCTCCACCAACCACCTGATTCATTGGGTGGCTGTGGCGCGGGCGGCCGGCATCGTGATTGACTGGAATGATTTCTCGGACCTGTCCGACGTAGTGCCGCTGTTGAGCCGCGTGTACCCCAACGGCAGTGCCGATGTCAACCAGTTTCAGGCGGCCGGTGGGCCGGGTTTTGTGATTCGCGAGCTGCTCGACGGCGGTTTCATGCATGCCGATGTGCTCACTGACCGGGCCGGTGGCCTGCGCGAGTACACCGGTATCCCGCACGCCGCTGATGACGGCAGCCTGCAATGGGTCACAGCGGAAGCCAGCCAGGACGAAGCGGTGGTGCGCCCGGCGAGCGCGCCGTTCAGCGCCAGTGGCGGCCTGAAGCTTTTGACTGGCAATTTGGGACGCAGCGTGATCAAGATCTCCGCCGTGCCGGATGACCGCCATGTGATTGAAGCGCCTTGTCGGGTCTTTGACTCGCAAGAGGCGTTGCACATTGCTTTTTCCGCCGATGAACTCAATCACGACCTGATTTGTGTGGTGCGCTGGCAGGGCCCGCAAGCCAACGGCATGCCCGAGCTGCACAAGCTCACGCCGCCGCTGGCCGTGTTGCAGGGAAAAGGGTTCAGGGTGGCGTTGGTCACCGATGGCCGCATGAGCGGCGCGTCTGGCAAAGTGCCTGCGGCCATCCATGTGTCGCCCGAAGCCGCTGCCGGTGGCCCGCTGGCACGTGTCCGCGACGGCGATGTGATTCGTCTGGATGCCAATACAGGCACGCTGCAAGTGCTGGTGCCCGAGTCCGAGTGGGCCGCGCGCGAGGTTTTGCCGATGCCCGACACCTTGCGCCAGGCAAACGGCGTGGGCATGGGCCGTGAATTGTTTGCCAACATGCGCCGCAATGCCCTGACCGCCGAAGAAGGCGCTTGCAGCTGGCTGTAACCTGACCGTCATTTCCAATGCTGTGACGACCTTGCAGATTTTTAACCTCGGTTTTTGAAAGACACCATGACGACTCCAACCCCTTTGACCGCTTTGCAGGTGATGCAAGACGCCCCGGTGATTCCGGTGATTGTGTTGAACGACGTGGCACATGCCGTGCCCATGGCCCGCGCGCTGCTGGCGGGCGGTATTCGCATGCTGGAAGTCACGCTGCGCACACCGCAAGCGCTGGCCTGTATCGAAGCCATTGCCCGCGACGTGCCCGAAGCCGTGGTGGGTGCCGGCACGGTGCGTTGCCGTGCTGATGCGCAAGCGGCCGCCAACGCTGGCGCGCGTTTTGCAGTCAGCCCGGGCTACACCTCAGCGGTCGGGCAGGCCTGCCGTGATGTGGGTCTGGCCTTGCTGCCCGGCGTGGCCACCGGCGGTGAAATCATGGCTGCCTGCGAAGATGGCTTGACCGAATTGAAGTTTTTCCCGGCTGTGCAAGCCGGTGGCGTGGCGATGCTGAAGGCCTGGGCCGGGCCGTTTTTTGATGTGAAGTTTTGCCCCACCGGCGGCATCACGCTGCAAAACGCACCGGACTTTTTGGCGCTGAGCAATGTGGTCTGTGTGGGCGGCTCCTGGTTGGTGCCGGTGCGTACCGCTGAAGAAGGTGACTGGGGCCGCGTGACCCGGCTCGCCAGTGAAACCAAAAATTTAAGAAATTTAGGCCGCTAGCCCATGTATTTAAAGCGTAGTACGCTATAAATAAAGTAGCATTGTCTGCGTTAACGCAGCCCAGCATCAGACGCGGTGTCTTTGCGCTCGATCAGCTCAATCTTGTAACCATCGGGGTCGGTGACGAATGCAATCACCGTGCTGCCACCCTTGACTGCGCCGGCCTCGCGTGTCACGTTGCCGCCAGCGGCGCGAATCTTGTCGCAAGCCGCTTTGGCATCCGGCACGGCCAGCGCAATGTGGCCGTAAGCGGTGCCCAGGTCGTAATGGTCTACGCCGTAGTTGTAGGTGAGCTCAAGCTCGGCGTGGTCTGGGTTGCTGCCATAACCAACAAAGGCCAGGGTGTACTTGTATTCCGGGTTGTCCGAGGTGCGCAGCAGGGTCATGCCCAGCACCTGGGTGTAGAAATCGATCGAGCGTTGAAGCTTGCCAACGCGCAGCATGGTGTGGAGGATTCTCATGACGCGCATTGTCGTCGCGCCGCCAAACCGCGCAAGCGGTAGGGAATAATCAAGCAGCAGAACGGTTAGAAAATTGTGCTGTCACTGGTTTTAAAAAAACATGCCCTAGGAAATCCCCATGCCCCACGTCACCAAAGTTGTTTTATTCACTGATACCGATGGCTTCGCCCGTTTCAAAGAAGAACCGGTGGTGCTGGACCAGGGTTCGCCGCAGAGCGCCTTGTCGACCCTGATGCCTTCAGGGGGGTTTCAGTTGCGCACCAGCCCGGTGGGGTTTCGCAGCATGCCGCATTGCACCACCGACCCACAATGGGTGTTCATCCTGGGCGGGCAAATGGAGATTGGCCTGCAGGACGGCAGCTCCCGCATTTTTAAACCGGGTGAGCATTTTTATTCGGCAGACCTGCTGCCAAATGCTGAGGCATTTGATGCACAGCGACATGGCCATTGGAGCCGCCAGGTAGGTAGTGACCCCCTAGTGACACTGTTTGTGCGTGGCTGAAGTCGCTTAACGGACGCGTGTGAGCGAGTCAACGCAATAAAAAAGCTGCTATTTATAAAATAGCAGCTCGCGCTTTATTTACAAGGGCTAGAGCCCAGAAATTCATATAAAACGAAGTTCAGGGCGCCAGGCGCAGAGCATGCTGGGTCAGCGTGGGCCGCCCGATCCGCTTGGGCCACCTGAGCGGCCGCGGCTACCTGAACGGTTGCCGCCACCGGTGCGGCCGGGGCCACCACCAAAGCCGGCACCGGGCGCGCCGGCGTTGCGGTTGCCGCCGCCAAAGCTGTTGCGGCGTGGGCCGCGGTCAGCCATCATGTCAACGCTGGTGCGCATCGGGTCGGGTTGGCCACCGGCACCTGAGCGTGAGGGGCCTGAACCCGGGTTGACCGGTCCACCATAGCCGCCACCGTTGCCACCGCCATAACCGCGCGCCGGGCGCTGACCTGGGCCACGAACGGCTTGCTCAGCGGCTGACAAGTGGCTGCGTGGCTCAGCCTCGCGGCCACCACCGTAGCTGTCACCGCCAGCGTTGGCGTTGCGGCCTTCGCCACCGTAGCCAGCACCGCTGTTACCAGCTTGACCGCCTGCAGCGCCTCGACCGCCACGGCTGCCACCGCGACCGCCTGGTGCCGGGCCTCTGCCACCACTTGGCGCAGGGCCTCGACCGCCACCACCATTGCCGCTGCGTGCTGCACCTGGCCCTTTGCTTTCACGAACACGGGTCAGCATTTCGGTCCGAGCTGATTTTGCCGCGGCCATCATCACTTCGCGGCTTGGCGGCTTGCCCGCACCGCCCCAAATGGTCTGGCGACCCATGGCAATCGGCTCGGCGTGTTCACCAGCCTCAGGCATGAATTCAGCGATGATTTCCACCGGAATGTCTTGCTTGGTGTAGCGCTCGATGGCTTGCATGAAGCCTTCTTCGTCCAGGCTCACCAGATTCACGGCGGTGCCGTCGGCACCCGCGCGGCCGGTGCGGCCAATGCGGTGCACATAGTCTTCACAGACATTCGGAATGTCGTAGTTCACCACGTGTGGCAGGTCGTCGATGTCAATGCCGCGGGCAGCAATGTCAGTGGCCACCAGAGCGCGCATCTCGCCGCTTTTAAAGCCGGCCAGCGCTTGCGTGCGGGCTGATTGGCTTTTGTTGCCGTGCAGGGCCATGGCAGTGATGCCGTTCTTTTCCAGGAACTCGGCCACATTGTTGGCGCCGAATTTGGTGCGGGTAAACACCAGCACTTGGCTCCAGCTTTTCGCTTCGATGATGTGGGCCAGCAAGGCCTTCTTTTTGCCGCGACCCACCGGGTGAATCAGCTGCGTGATGCGCTGCACCGTGGTGTTGCGCGGGGTCACTTGCACGCTCTGCGGGTCTTTCAGCAGGGTGGCAGCCAGTTCGCGGATTTCTTCGCTGAAAGTGGCTGAGAACAGCAGGCTCTGTTTGGCCTTGGGCACCGCAGCCAGCACCTTTTTCACGTCATGGATAAAGCCCATGTCGAGCATGCGGTCGGCTTCGTCGAGCACCAGAATCTGCACTTGGCTCAAGTCCATCATGCCTTGCTGCATCAGATCCAGCAGGCGACCCGGTGTGGCCACCAGGATGTCCACGCCTTTTTTCATGCGGCTGATTTGCGGGTTCATACCGACACCACCAAAAATGGCGGCGGAACTTAGTTCCAGGTACTTGCCGTAGGTTTTGACAGATTCTTCAACTTGCGCTGCCAGTTCGCGGGTTGGGGTGAGCACCAGGGCTCGAATGGCAACGCCACCGAACTTGCTGCGAGGTGCTTCCGTAGCGCTGAGTTTGTTCAGCATGGGCAGCACAAAAGCAGCCGTTTTGCCAGTGCCGGTTTGCGCGCCGCCAAGCAGGTCATGACCTGCCAGCACCAGCGGAATGGCTTGTGCCTGAATCGGCGTGGGGGTTTCGTAGCCTTGCTCAAGCACGGCTTTGATGATGGCCGGAGCCAGGTTTAGTTCTTCAAATTTCATTTAGTGGTGCACCCCGTCCAGGGCGCTAGGGCATCGGCCTGTTCTGGCGCTGTTCGCGTCAGTTCAGTCAAAGGCTGATGGGATCAAAAACAGAACCGCAGTGTCACTTGGGTTCCCAGCAAGGTGCTGACGTTGCAGGCAACTGAAGCCCCGCAACAGACCGTATTGTCGCATGGTCCGCGGGATCGGGTTGAGGCGGCGGGCAAGGGGCATGTGCAGAGCGTCGATAATGACGCCTTTCTATATCGCTGGATTGAACAAGACCCATGGCTCAATACGTATTTTCAATGAACCACCTCGGCAAGATCGTGCCGCCGAAAAAGTTCATTCTCAAAGACATTTCCCTCAGTTTCTTCCCGGGTGCCAAGATCGGCGTGCTGGGTACCAACGGCTCTGGCAAGTCCACCTTGCTCAAGATCATGGCCGGTGTGGACAAGGAGTTTGAGGGCGAAGCCATTCCCATGGCTGGCCTGAACATTGGCTATTTGCCGCAAGAACCACAGCTTGACCCCGATCAGACCGTGCGTGAAAGCGTGGAAGCGGGCATGGGCGATGTGTTCACAGCCAAAGCCCGGCTGGAAGAAATCTACACCGCTTACGGTGAAGAAGACGCCGACTTTGACGCACTGGCTGAAGAACAGGCCAAGATGGAAGCCATCATCGGCAGTGCCGGGACAGATTCCGAGCACCAGCTTGAGATTGCTGCCGATGCCTTGCGCCTGCCGCCGTGGGACGCCAAGGTGGGTGTGCTGTCAGGTGGCGAGAAACGCCGCGTGGCGCTGTGCCGCCTGCTGCTGTCCAAGCCCGACATGCTGCTGCTTGATGAGCCGACCAATCACTTGGATGCCGAATCAGTCGACTGGCTGGAACAGTTCCTGAAGCGCTACCCCGGCACTGTGGTGGCCATCACCCACGATCGTTACTTTTTGGATAACGCTGCCGAGTGGATTCTGGAGCTCGACCGTGGCAATGGCATGCCCTACAAAGGCAACTACAGTTCATGGCTGGAGCAAAAGCAGGCACGTCTGGAGCAAGAGCAAAAGGGTGAAGAATCCCGCGCCAAGGCCCTGAAGAAAGAGCTGGAATGGTCGCGCCAGAATCCCAAGGCACGCCAGGCCAAGAGCAAGGCGCGACTGGCGCGTTTTGAAGAGTTGTCTGATTTTGAATACCAGAGACGCAACGAGACGAACGAAATCTTCATCCCCGTGGCTGAGCGCCTGGGCCAAGAAGTGATTGAGTTTGTCAACGTCACCAAGTCCTTTGGCGACCGGGTGCTGATCGATAACCTGAGCTTCAAGGTGCCCCCGGGTGCCATCGTCGGCATCATCGGCCCTAACGGCGCCGGTAAATCCACACTGTTCAAGATGATTGCCGGGCGCGAAAAGCCCGATTCCGGCGAAGTCAAGATCGGCCAGACCGTCAAAATGGCCTTTGTCGACCAAAGTCGCGATGACCTGGCCAACGATAAAACCGTTTGGGAAGACGTGTCGGGCGGCCTTGACATGTTGAACGTCGGCAAATTTCAGATGGCCAGTCGCGCTTACTGCGGCCGCTTCAATTTCAACGGTGCAGACCAGCAAAAACGTGTCGGCACGTTGTCGGGTGGCGAGCGTGGTCGCTTGCACCTGGCCAAAACATTGATCGCAGGCGGCAACGTGCTGATGCTCGATGAGCCATCGAACGATCTGGACGTTGAAACTTTGCGTGCGCTGGAAGACGCGTTGCTTGAGTTCGCCGGCTCTATCATGGTCATCAGCCATGACCGCTGGTTTTTGGACCGCATTGCCACCCACATTCTGGCCTGTGAGGGCGACAGCCAGTGGTTCTTCTATGACGGTAACTACCAGGAATACGAAGCCGACAAGAAGAAGCGTCTGGGCGAGGAAGGTGCCAAGCCGCACCGCATGCGCTTCAAGGCACTGAAGTAAGGCTTAAAAGAAGCCGCTCTCGCCGTGTCTAGCCCTGTCTTGCCTGGGTCAAGTCGCTCGCTGTACCGTGATTTGCTGGCGCAGGCAAGCGCTGGCAGTGCGGCCATGTTGTCGCGTGCGCTGGCGCAGGCGCGTCAGTCGATGCGCGACGAGGCCACACGCGCGCAGGGTTTGCTGGCGCGCGACCATCTGGCGCTGAGTGTCAAGCTGCTGGACGCGCACGCGTCACAGTTGTGCATGCGGTACCCCCAAGCGCTTGACGACGCTTTTCGCCGCCATGATGCGCCTGAGTCCCGCCTTGGCGTGGTCGCCACCCAGGGCTTGCGGCTGGATCAACTTGAGTTGATGGATGAATCCCAGGTGCACGAGCGAGTCGAGACGGCCCGGGCTATCCAGCACATGCTGTTGATCTCCGAAAGTGCGCTGACAGAGTTCAACACCTATGTGTGTGCGTTGCAGGGACACAAACAGGTCACTGCGTCACGCAATCCCCTGCGGCCGGATGCCTATGTGGCAGCGCTGCAAGAGGTGATGGATGAGATAGGTTTGCCGTTACGGGTGCGTACTGCCTGGGTGCAGCATGTGTCAGGCGCACTGGGTGCTGCACTCAATGCCGAATATGCCAGTTGGGTAGCGCAACTGCGGGGGCAGGGTGTGCAACCGGCCGTGTTTTCGGTGCGTCGCACAGCCGAGACATCTACGCCCCAGCATGTGACGGCTAGCCGCGGCGCACGTGCGCCCTGGAGTCCGCAACATCGCCAGACGGTGCTGACGCTTGACCGATTGCGTCGTTTGATGGCGGGCGAACTGGCGGCTGAGCCGTGCGATCCCAAGGAGGCGTTTGCGCGCCAGTTTGCCCAGGAGTTTGAGGTGTCCAGCGATCAGCCGCCTGTGGATACCGGCTTTGAGGCGACCGTGCCGGCCGCCCTTGAAGCGCTGCAAGACATGCAGCAGGTGGATCATCTGGTGAGCCGCATGGCGCAGCGCCCGGGTTTTACTCTGGCGCCAAAGGGTGTACCCAACGCGGAATTGCCGGTGCGCGAGCAACTCATGCGTCAAGCTCAGGCTCAGGGCATGGCCCAAGTCTTGAGCCTGGAGGTGGTGGCCCTGATGGTGGACAACCTGGTGCAAGACAGCCGTTTGTTGCTGCCCATCCGGGACCTGATCTCACGCCTGGAGCCCGCCTTGCTGCGCCTGGTGTTGGTGGATGCGCGCTTTTTCAGTGACCGGCAGCATCCCGCACGGCGTTTGTTGCAAGAGATTGCACAAAAGGGTTTGGCTTTTGGCTCGGTTGATGATGCCCATTTCAACGTGTTTCTGGTGGCGTTGCAGCGCTTTGTCAGTCCGCTGGCGTCCATGCAAATTGACAGCGCTGAGCCGTTTGAATTGGCGCTCAAGAGTTTGACAACTGAGTGGAGCCAAGCAGCAGCACGTACCGATGTTTCCAGCCAAATGGACACCGCAGTGGCTGCGCTTGAGTTTGCCGAGTCGCGAAATCTGCTGGCTGACAAAATGGTCGCTGGCATGCAGTCGATGGCAGAGTTGCAGCAGGTTCCCCAGAGTTTGCTGGATTTTTTGTTTGGCCCCTGGGCGCAGGTCATGGCCTGTGCCCAGCTCAATGACCAGTCGCATGCCGACGATCCGGGGGGCTACAAGGCGCTGGTTCACACCTTGCTGTGGAGCGCTCAGCCAGAACTCACCCGCAAGAACATCGACAAGCTCACCAGGCTGGTGCCGCGGCTGTTGCCCACCTTGCGCGCGGGCCTGCGTCTGATTGACTATCCCGCAACCAAGACCAGCGTGTTTTTTGATGTGCTGATGCAACTGCACCAGCAAGCCTTTCGGCCTGTGCAAGCCAAGCCTGCGACGCAAGAGCGGCCTGATTTGGCGGCAAGCCTGCTGGGTGATCAGGCGCACTGGGTAGCGCCGGCAGAAGCCAAGGCCTCAGGTTTCATGGACCTGCCCGACGATTTTGCTGGCCCGCAAGAGCCGGTAGCGGTTGAGAAATCTGCTGCTTTGCTTGAAATGGCGGCACCGGGGTACGGTGAACTGGGTGCCTTGTCGGTCGGGACTTGGATCGAACTTCTGACCAACGACATCTGGAGCCGCACGCAACTGTCGTGGATCAGCCCACAACGCACCATGTACCTGTTTACCAGCGTTCAGGGTAAAACCCAGTCGATGACGCAGCGCATGCTGGAGCGCTTGCACGGCAGCGGAAGGCTGCGCGTGTTGTCAGAGCAGTCCATGGTGGACGGCGCGCTCGATGCGGTGGTGCAAACCGCCATGCTCAACAGCCTCGACCTCAGGGTTGTTTGAGTCTTTGTTGTGCCAGGTGGATGTGATTGCGCAGGGCGTACAACTCGTCGGCGTAAGACAGCGGTACCGTGATTTTCTGCACCCGCGTCTCCAGCCTGGCGAGTTCATTCAAGAGTGACTCAATGGGCTCGGTGCTTTGGCTGGCGCGCGCTTCAATGTCGCGCAGCTGGCCATACCAGCGAAACACCCGTGAGCGAATTCTGAATTGGTACAGCGGCGGCACGATGCGGCTCAAGGGCAGCAGCACCGCCAAAATCACGCCAAAGGCAAGCCACATGCGCTCGATCAGGTTGGCGTAGGCAAACGGCAGGTAGCGCTGCAGCAGCGGGATGCCGTTGCTGATGACCCGTTGCGCCTCGTCTGACACTTTAAATTCTGTGTGCGACGCATTGGGGAACTCACGCGTGCGGCTAAACCAGCCGGCCTGCCCATGCAGGGTCAAGGCGGCCTGGGAGAAAAGTTGCAGCAGGGCCGGGTGCACACCCGGGCGCGCCAGCAGCGTGGTGGTGGTGGCCACCAGCTTGATGTCCTGCGCCGGAATGTCACTGGCCAGATCGACCACACCGCGGGGAAGCGTGACCGAGGTCAGGTATGAAAAGCGCCTCGAATAGGCTTCGCTCTGGGAAAAGTTCATCAGTCGCACACCTGGTGTTTGCAGCAGCATCTGCACCATCGGTGACTCTGGGGCCGAGGCAAACAGCAGGGCGTCAAGCTCACCGTCAAGGAATGCCACGGTGGCCGGGGTCTGCGACAGATGCGCCAGGTGCAGGGATGCTGGCTCCATGCGGTTAAGTTCAAACAAATGGTCCATCAGGCGCGGCACGCCACTGCCGGTGGTGCCAACATTCACGCGCAGGTGACGCACATCGGTCAATGCCTTGAGCGGTTTGTCGCTGCGGTAAAAAAGCCACAAGGGTTCCACGAACAAACTGCCCAGTGACATCAGTTCAGGCGAATTCTGGGTGGTGGTTTGGGTTGTGGCTTGCGCGTTGCCACCTTGGACAAAACCCAGATCGACCTTGCCCTCGGTGAGCCACTGCAGGTTTTGCGCTGCACCCTCAGAGGGCAACAGTTTGACCTCAATGCCAAAAGCTTTGAGCGCGGTGGTGTAGCGCTTGCCAAACTCGTCGTAGGCACTCTGCGCCGGACCGGTGGCCAAGGTGACCTGCTTGGGCGGGGTCGGGTCAAGCCACACATAGGCCAGGAGTAGCAGGCCGGCCGCCAGCGCCAGCAAGGGCCCGGCGGACACGAGCAGTTCACGCAGCGAAAGCAGTGTGTCGCGCAGCGGCTGACGCATGTCGGGCTGTCCGGTTTTGGTGTCAGCCTGCCAGGGCGGCCTTGACGGCTTGTGACACCTGTGCCATGTCGGCCTTGCCGGCCAATTGAGCCTTGACGGCGCCCATGACCTTGCCCATGTCGCCCGGGCCTGTGGCACCGAGGCTGGTGACAATGGCTTGCACGGCGGCGGTGACCTCGTCGGCGCTCAGGCGTTGCGGCAGGTAGGCTTCAAGCACCTTGATCTCGGCGCTTTCCTTGTCGGCCAGGTCCATGCGCTGGGCCAGCGTGAAAGCGGCAACCGAGTCTTTGCGCTGCTTGATGAGCTTGTCCACGATGGCAATCATGGCGGCATCGTCAAGCACCACGCGCTCATCGACCTCTTTTTGTTTGGCTGCAGCCAGCAGCAGGCGGATGGTGCCCAGGCGCTCGCTGTCTTTGGCGCGCATGGCGGTCTTCATGTCTTCGGTGACTTGGTCTTTCAATGTCATTTTTTACTCCTATGAATGTTTTTGGGCAAAAAAAAGCCCGCCTGAGCGTCCCCGGCGAGCATTTTTTGAGGCTGCAGAGCCTCGATCAGCTGAGGACAGAGCAAATTTGCTGCGCAAATATTGGTCTGTCCCGCAAGTGATCAGAACAGCTTCTTGGGCAACTGCATGGCGCGGATGCGCTTGTAGTTGCGCTTGACGGCGGCTGCCTTCTTGCGCTTGCGCTCAGCGGTGGGTTTTTCATAGAACTCACGGGCACGCAAGTCAGTCAGAAGACCGAGCTTTTCAATGGTGCGTTTGAAGCGGCGCAGAGCGACGTCGAAGGGTTCGTTTTCTTTTACACGGATCGTTGTCATTACGTAATGTTGTCCAGAATATGCAGACTTCTATCAAAGGGAGATCGAGCCATTTGACGAACATCATGCGATTTTTCCCCACTTTAAAGTTGATCAGGCAGTGGGGGTTTGCCAGCAAAGCCTCGGATTATAGCGATTAGCTTTGGCACTGTGATGCGTTTACCCACGTTTTTTCAACCAGGCCCATGATATGCGCCACCTGTTGGGCCATGGGGACGGGCACGGGCCTCTGGCCGTTCAGCACTTCTTGCGTCCAGCGGGCGGTGCTGTCGGCGTCCAGTGCAGGCAGGTCTGGCAGCTGGGCCAATGGGCCGGTTTGGGGCTCTTGCACCCGGGTGCATTGGCCCAGTTGAATGGCGTCCATGGCGGGAATGCGGCGTGGGTCGGCGACCGGTTCGCCCTCGGTGCCCCGCAGCAACAGCGCCGTGGCGTTCATCAATTTCAGGGTTTCCGTCATGGACACGGCGTATTCCGGGTGGGTGTAGCTGCCCACGATCACGGCCGGGCCGTCGCATGGGTTCATCAGCTTGACCAAGCTGTGGGCCGAGTTACGCAAGCCGACCACGCGGCGCACGTCCAGCAGGCGCGCCAGGCCTGGGCAGAGAAGTGCAGTGGGCACAAACCGGACCTCGCCAATTGCTATATCAGTAATAGCTGCTTGCGCTTGTATTCCAAGGGCTACAAGCACATTTTGTGTAGAAATACGGCTGTCTTCAGAGGCGCTGCCATGCACCATCACTGCCACGCCCTGACGCGCCAGCAACAGTGCAAGCAAAGGCGTGAGCACCGGCAACTTGCGTGCACCGTTGTAGCTGGGCAGCACCACCGTGGGGCAGCCGTTCGTGGGCACCGCGTGTAGCCGCGTCTGCGTGGCGTCCAGAAAGCCGGCCATTTCCTCAGGTGTTTCGCCCTTGATGCGCATGGCCAGGCAAAACGCGCCAACCTCCAGGTCGCAGGCTGTGCCGTCAAGCAATTGGCCAAACAAGTCGGCTGCCTGCGCACGGTCGAGGTGGCGCGCGCCGTCTTTGCCACGCCCGATGTCTTTGATGTATTTGCTGATGCTCATAGCGCCGGATTGTCCGTGATGGCTGCGGACATTTTTTAGCCGGACCTTTGTGCCTTTGAGCCTGCGAGGCAGCCGATCAGGCCAAGGCGGCGGTCGATGTGGCGTGTTGCCGCACCATGCGTTGCAGTTGGGGCACGCATGAGCCGCAGTTGGTGCCACATTTCAGGCTGCTTTGCAGCGAGGCCAGCCAAGCGTCAGGCGCGCCATTGCAGGCGCGCAGGTGCTCGGCGACAGCCACATCGGTCACGTTGAAGCAGGCGCACACCTGCTGGCCGCGCGACACCACTGGCACCGGCGGTGTGGCGCCTGGCACCAGCAGCGCCCGGCCATACGAGTGGGCCGGCAGGGCCTCTTTGAGCAGGGTGGTGATCCAGCTTTGCGCGCTGGTGTCGCCGGCTAGCAAAAAACCGTCGAGCGAGGTCTGTGAGTCGGTTTCCAAAAGTCGGGCCGCGCGGCGCTGGCCACGCTTGGGGTCTGAATAGCGCAGCACGTCCGGGCCTTGCAGGTGCATGAGCGCTTCGACTTGCACCAGCACGCTGGCCTCAGGCGCTACATGGCAGGCGGCCCGAAACAGCAGTCCGCTGCGTTCACCGCCATTGGAAAACGGCACACAGGTGGCAAAGTCAAATTGCGCCATCAAGTTTTGCAAGGCATGGCGGGCACTGAGCAGTTGAGACTCAGGCAGCCAGGCCACAGCCAACAGTTGCCATGGCATGTCAGCTTTCAGGATTTTGACGGCGGTGTGTTTGAACTCGGGCTGCTTCGAGTCAGGGCAAAACACGCCGCTGGTCAAGGCGTTGACACCGGCCAGTCGCTCACCCTGGGCGCTTTGGCCGCTGATGAATTCCTCGCCCCAGTGCATCGCCATGAAGGCTTGACTCGAACCGACCTCGTGGCTGGCCTGCACCTGCACCAGCAGTGAGCCACGTGGGCTGGTGAGGTGCACCAGATCGCCGTCCTTGAGTTGGCGCTGTTGCATGTCTTGTGGGTGCAGTTGCACATGGGGCTCGCTGACATGGCCAAACAAACGGCCCAGCGTGCCGGTGCGGCTCATGCCGTGCCACTGGTCGCGCAGGCGCCCGGTGGTTAGCGCAAACGGGTAGCGTGCGCTGCGTGGCTCGGCGACGGGTTGGTAGGCGGCGCTGATGAAATGGGCTTTGCCGTCAAAGCTGGGGAAGATGCCGTCTTCATAGAGCCTGACTTTGCCCTGGCTTTGGCCTTCGGGCAGGGGCCATTGCTGGGGAGAATGGTCCAGCTGGGCGTAGCTCAGGCCGGTGATGTCGAGGTCGCGGCCGCGGGTGGACTCGCGGTGTTCGTTCCAGATGGATTCTGGGTTTTTGTAGGGGAACAACGTGGTTGCACCGGTCATCGGGGTCAGAGCCATGGACTCGGGGTTTTGCCCAATTTGTGCTGTGTCAGTGGTTTTTGACGGCGATTCTGCCCCGCATTCGGGGCCGACCCCCATGGCTGGCGCTCGTTGTTGGGCAAGAAGAACTTCCAGCCGTCGGGCGAAATCGGTGGCAATTTGCCAGTCGTGGCGGGCAACCCCTGCGGCTGGCACGGCGGCGCGCACGCGGCTGATGCGGCGTTCGCTGTTGGTGACGGTGCCTTCCTTTTCACCCCAAGTGGTGGCAGGCAACAACAGATCAGCAAAGCGACAAGTGGCTGTGGTGGCAAAAGCCTCTTGCACCACCACGAATTCGGCGCGTTGCAGCGCCCGGCGCACCGTGGCTTGGTCTGGCATGCTTTGCGCGGGGTTGGTGCAGGCGATCCACAAGGCCTTGATTTCGCCGTCGGCAGCAGCTTGAAACATCTCCACCGCCGTTTTGCCGGGCCTGGAGGGCACCTCTGGCAGGCCCCAAAGTGCTGCCACTTCGGCGCGGTGCGTGGGGTTGCCCAAGTCACGGTGGCCGCTGAGCAAATTGGCCATGCCGCCCACTTCGCGCCCGCCCATGGCATTGGGCTGGCCGGTCAGTGAAAACGGCCCGGCGCCAGGCTTGCCGATTTGCCCGGTGGCCAGGTGCAGGTTGATCAGCGAGGTGTTTTTGGCGCTGCCGCTGCTGGACTGGTTCAGCCCCTGGCAGTACAGGCTGAGTGTGGGTGTGCGGCCGTGCGCAGCCAAGCCGGCAAACCATTGCGCGGCTTGGATCAGGGCCTCTTTGGAGATGCCGCAGACCCGCGCCACCACCTCAGGCGTGCAATCGCGCACCAGGGTTTTCAGTGCCTCAAAGCCGCTGGTATGGGCGGCTATATAGGCCTGATCCACCCAGCCTTCCCACAGCATCAGGTGCAACATGCCGTGGTGCAGCATCACATCGGTACCGGGCTGGATTTGTAAAAACAGGTCGGCTTGTGTCGAGGTGTCGGTGCGCCGGGTGTCTACCACCACCATCTTCATTGCCGGGTTGGCGCGGCGGGCATCTTCTATGCGCCTGAACAAAATGGGGTGTGCGTAGGCGGTGTTAGAGCCCGTGATGAACAGCGTGCCAGCGAGCCCGATGTCGTCATAACAGGCAGGTGGGGCGTCCATGCCCAGCGTTTGTTTGTAGCCGGCTACCGCGCTGCTCATGCACAGGCGCGAGTTCGAGTCGATGTTGTTGGTGCCAATCAGGCCCTTGGCGAGTTTGTTGAAGACGTAATAGTCTTCAGTGAGCAACTGGCCCGAGATGTAAAAGCCCACGGCGTCCGGCCCGTGTGTCGTGACGGTGCTGGCAAAACGCTGCGCTGCCATGTCCAGCGCGTTGTCCCAGTCCATGGGCTGGGTGGCCCCGCCGCGCTGCAGGCGTTGCAGGGGTTGCAACAGGCGTGTTTGCTGGGAGATGGTTTGGCTGGCGGTGAGGTGCAGGGTCGAGCCCTTGGTGCACAGCCGCCCGAAGTTGGCCGGGTGATCAGGGTCGCCACGCACACCCGTGATTTGATGGCCCTGTGACTCAATGATCACCCCACAACCGACGCCGCAATAGGGGCAGGTGGAACGTGTGTCAGTCATGGCTTGGGTCTTTCAGGTGCGAAGGTGAGTGGGGGATACCCAGGCTGTCACGTGCAGGCGCTGTGCTTGGCTGGCCCTGCCACTGGGCGCGTCTGCGCCGTGGCGTGGCTGGCGAGCTCAGTGCTGTCCAAATACACCTGACCAGCTTCCACCTTGACGGCAAATTTAGGCGTGCAGCCTTCATCGGGCGCCGCCGCCTGGCCGGTGCACAGGCCAATGTTCCAGTTGTGCAGCGGGCAGGCCACGCTGGTGCCAAACACGATGCCCTGGCTCAAGGGGCCGCCTTTGTGCGGGCAGCGGTCGAGCAGGGCAAACACCTCGTCTTTGTCATTGCGGAAGATGGCCACGTCCATGCCCTGGGCACGCGAGACGCGGCGAGAGCCCAGCACGGGGATGTCGTCGATGTGGCAAATGGCGGTCCATTGGTTCATTTTGCTATTCCTTTTGTAGCTTCTCGCGCTTGTTTCATATTGGTTAGAGGCATTAAATGCATGTATTTACCCCGTGGAATCGGTGTCAGCAGCACTCATGCACTCAAGGCCTCAAACTGGCGGGTGTCGACGCGGGCCTTGTCAAACTCAAACCATGGGTCGGGCTCTCCGTCCAGCGCAAACTGCAGGTTTTCCCACAGTTCGGCGCGCCCGGCAGCGTCTTCCACAATGCGTTTCTTGACATAGTCCAAGCCGACACGGTTGACGTAATGCACGGTGCGCTCCAAGTACCAGCCCTCGGTGCGGTACAGCTCGCAAAAGGCACCGGTGTACTCCAGC
The DNA here is from genome assembly GCF_028688795.1 of Rhodoferax sp. Lineage (GTDB taxonomy): Bacteria > Pseudomonadota > Gammaproteobacteria > Burkholderiales > Burkholderiaceae_C > Rhodoferax. The sequence continues at coordinate 51,596 of NZ_JAQTXM010000024.1, forward strand.
ACTTCGGCCGCTGTTTTCACTTTGACCAGAAAGTGCGCCACCTCGGTCTTGATGCCACCGTTGCCAGCCACATACATCTCCCAGCCGCTGTCGACACCAATGATGCCGACGTCTTTGATGCCCGCCTCTGCGCAGTTGCGCGGGCAGCCGCTCACGGCAAATTTGACCTTGTGCGGCGCGTACATGCGCCACATGGCACGCTCCAGGTCTTTGCCCATCTGGGTGCTGTCTTGGGTGCCCATGCGGCACCACTCGCTGCCGACACAGGTTTTCACCGTGCGCAGCGCCTTGGCATAAGCGTGGCCGCTGGGCATGCCGATGTCTTTCCAGACGTTCACCAAGTCTTCCTTCTTCACGCCGAGCAAGTCAATGCGCTGGCCGCCGGTGACTTTGACGGTGGGAATCTTGTACTTGTCCACCACGTCCGCAATGCGCCGCAATTCGCTGGCCGTGGTCTCGCCACCCCACATGCGCGGGATCACGCTGTAGGTGCCGTCTTTCTGGATATTGGCGTGAGAGCGCTCGTTGATGAAGCGGCTTTGTGGGTCGTCTTTGGCCAGCTTGGGCCAGGTGCTGATCAGGTAATAGTTCACCGCTGGGCGGCAAGACGCACAGCCGTTGGGCGTCTTCCAGTCCATGAAGTGGTAGACCTCGGCCAGCGTGAGCAGCTTGTTGGCCTTGATGGCATCACGCACCGCCTGGTGGCCGTGGTCGGTACAGCCGCACATGGCTTTGGTCTTGGGCGTGGCCGAATAGTCAGCACCGGCGGTGAACATCAGTAGCTGTTCGACCAGCCCGGTGCACGAGCCGCACGATGCGCTGGCCTTGGTGTGTTTGCGCACCTCGTCCAGCGTGAACAGGCCTTTTTCCTTGATGACCTTGCAGATGGTGCCCTTGGTGACGCCGTTGCAGCCGCACACCTCATCGCTGTCTTTCATGGCCGCAGCCTTGTTCTGGCCCTGGTGACCGACATCACCAACATTGCTTTCGCCAAACATCAGCCGGTCGCGGATGTCGGCAATCGGGCGGCCATCGCGCAGCAGCTTGAAGTACCAGCTGCCGTCCACCGTGTCGCCATACAGGCAGGCGCCTACCAGTTTGTCGTCTTTGAGTACCAGCTTTTTGTAGACGCCGCCCTTGGGGTCGCTCATGACGATTTCATCGAACCCCTCGCCACCAGAAAAGTTGCCGGCGCTGAACAAATCGATGCCGGTGACCTTGAGCTTGGTTGACGTGAGCGAGCCCACATAACGCCCAATGCCAAATTGCGCCAGGTGGTTGGCCGCCACTTTTGCTTGCTCAAACAGCGGGGCCACCAAGCCATAGGCCGTGCCCCGGTGCGCCGCACATTCACCTACTGAATAGATGCGCGCATCGGTGGTGGTTTGCAGCGTGTCGTTGACCACAATGCCCTTGTCGCAATGCAGGCGCATGCTCATCGCCAGTTCTGTGTTGGGGCGAATACCGACAGCCATCACCACCAGATCGGCGGGCACCACGCTACCATCTTTGAAGCGCACAGCGCACACCCGGTCTGGGCTAGAGGCCAATTTGGCTTGTATATCCGGCACGCAATCGGCAGCTGTATCCACGAGGAGCCTGGGCGGCAGAGCGTTCTGCTCCGTGTCCCCCGCCCGCTGCGAGGGCTCCTCCTTGACCTGCGCAGAACGCTCTGCCACCCAAGCTCCAAGGTCCGCGGGCTTGAGCAACGCCTGGGTTTGCGCGCCCATCAAGAAGTTCAGACCGCGCGCCTCCAGTGACTTTTGCAGCAGCTTGCCCGCCACCTCATCGAGCTGGCGGTCCATCAGTGTTGGCATGACGTGCACCACGCTCACTGTCATGCCGCGCAGCATCAGGCCGTTGGCGGCCTCTAGCCCAAGCAGGCCGCCGCCAATGACCACAGCGTGTTTGTATTGCGTGGCGGCGTTGATCATGGCTTGGGTGTCGGCAATGTCGCGGTAAGCAATCACCCCGGCCAGGTCTTTGCCGGGAATGGGCAGCATGAACGGGTTGGAGCCGGTGCACAGCAGCAGACGGTCGTACTCGGCACTGAGGGTTTCACCGCTGGCGCTTTGGGCGTGCACCAGGCGTTTCACGCGGTCAACCGAGGTCACGCGCCAGCCCGCATGCAGGGTGATGTGGTTGTCGCTGTACCACTCAAACGGGTTCAGGATGATCTCGTCCACGGTCTGCTCCCCGGCGAGCACCGGGCTGAGCAAAATGCGGTTGTAGTTGGGGTGCGGCTCGGCGCCGAACACCGTGATGTCGTAAAGGTCGGGGGCGATTTTGATCAGCTCTTCCAGCGTGCGGACACCGGCCATGCCGTTGCCGACCATCACGAGTTTGAGTTTGGTTTTGGGTGCTACGCGCATGTCCATGGGGTTCTCCTGTAGGTCGATGTCGGGCTTGTCATGCAGCTTTTTCTACATGCCCTTGCCGGGTGTACAAAAAGTCGATCACGGCCTTGCGGTAGTGCAGGTACTGCGCGCTGTCAGCCAGGGCCACGCGTGAACGTGGGCGCGGCAGGTCGACCGCCAGCACCTCGCCAATGGTGGCACTCGGCCCGTTGGTCATCATCACGATCTTGTCTGACAGCAACACAGCTTCATCCACGTCGTGCGTCACCATTACTACCGTGCTGTGGGTGCGCGCCACGATCTCCAACAGCTCGTCTTGTAGCTTGGCGCGGGTGAGGGCGTCCAGGGCGCCGAAGGGCTCGTCCATCAGCAGCACTTTGGGCTCCATGGCCAGCGCACGGGCAATGCCCACACGCTGTTTCATGCCACCCGAAATTTCGCCGGGGCGCTTTTGCGCGGCGGGGGTCAGGCCCACCAGCGCCAGCGCTGCATCGGTGCGCGCCATCAGTTGCGCCTTGGTTTCCGACGCCGCGCCGGTGGAGCGGTTGGCCGCGCCAAACACGCGCTCCACACCCAGGTAGACGTTCTCAAAGCAGGTGAGCCACGGCAGCAGCGAGTGGTTTTGGAACACCACCGCGCGGTCTGGCCCAGGGCCGGCGATTTCGCGGTTGGCGCACAGCAGGTGGCCCTGGGTGGGTGTGGTCAGGCCGGCAATCAGGTTCAGCAAGGTGGATTTGCCGCAACCCGAATGGCCGATGAGTGCCACAAACTCACCCTTGGCCACCGTCAGGTTGATGCCTTGCAGCGCACAAAACGGGCCTTTTTTGGTTTTGAAGGTTTGCTCAACACCGACGATGTCGATGAACTTGGTGGTTTGGTTCTCGTTCATGACTTCACCTCTTCAAATGTGAACGCGGTGGCGATTTTGATCAGGGCATATTCCAGAATCAGCCCGACGATGCCAATCACGAAGATGGCGATGATGATGTTTTTGACGTTCAGGTTGTTCCACTCGTCCCACACCCAGAAGCCAATGCCGACGCCGCCAGTCAGCATCTCGGCCGCCACAATCACCAGCCAGGCGGTGCCCACGGCCAGGCGCACACCGGTCAGCATGTAGGGCAGCACCGAGGGAAACAATATCTTGGTGACGATCTTCCACTCGCTCAAATTCAACACCCGCGCCACGTTCATGTAGTCCTGCGGCACCCGTTGCACACCCACGGCGGTGTTGATGATCATGGGCCAGATGCTGCAAATAAAGATGGTCCAGATGGCGGCCGGGTCAGCGCCCTTGAACACCAGCAAGCCAATCGGCAGCCAGGCCAGCGGCGACACCGGGCGCAGCAAGCTGATCAGCGGGTTGAACATGCGGCTTAAGAATTCAAACCGCCCCACGGCAAACCCCACCGGGATGCCCACCACAGCCGCCAACCCAAAACCCACCGCCACGCGTTGCAACGAGGCCAGAATGTTCCAGCCCACGCCCTGGTCGTTGGGGCCGTTGCTGTAAAACGGGTCGCTGAAAATCACCACCGCCTGCTTGAAGGTCTCAAGAGGCGAGGGAATGCTGCTGGCGGTGCTGATGCTGACCAGCGCCCAGATGCCCACCAGCAGCCCAAAACCCAACACCGGTGGCAACACCGCCAGCCACAGGCCACGCCAGTCGTAGGCTTGTTTTTGTAAGCTTTTTGGGGCTGTAGCCACTGTGGAGCTTGCGTGAGTAGCTACTGACTTCATAGTATTTTGAGATGCTTTGGAGGCACTCGGGTCTGTTCCCGTGGCTTCCAGGGGCGAGTGAAAAACGGCGCTAACCATGGTGGTGCTCCTGAAGTGGGTGGGTGGATGGGTTACGCCTTGACCTTGAAGCCGTCGGCGTATTTCTTCGGGTCTTTGCCGTCCCACACCACGCCGTCCATCAGTTTGCTGGTGCGCATCACGTCTTTGGGCACCGGCGTTTTGCTGGCAGTGGCGGCTTGTTTGTAGATGTCGATCTGGTTGATCTGTTTGGCCACGGCCAGGTAGTCCGGGTGGTCTTTCAGCAAGCCCCAGCGTTTGTGCTGGGTCAGAAACCACATGCCGTCGCTCAGGTAGGGGAAGTTGACCGCGCCGTCGTTGAAGAACTTCATGTGGTTGGGGTCGTCCCAGGTCTTGCCCATGCCGTTTTGGTAGCGACCCAAAATGCGCTGGTTGATGGCGTCCACGCTGGTGTTTACATAGCTCTTGGAGGCAATCGTTTCGGCCATCTTGTTTTTGTTGGCCAAGCCGGAGTCAATCCACTTGCCGGCTTCCAATATGGCGGCGGTCACGGCGCGCGCCGTGTTGGGGTATTTCTTGACAAAGTCTGCGGTGGTGCCCAGGACCTTTTCAGGGTGGTCTTTCCACACATCCTGGCTGGTGGTGGCGGTCACACCAATGCCATCAATGATGGCGCGGTGGTTCCAGGGTTCGCCCACGCTGAAGCCGTCCATGTTGCCGACACGCATGTTGGCCACCATTTGCGGTGGTGGCACGGTGATAACCTTGGCATCTTTCATCGGGTTGATGCCGTTGGCCGCCATCCAGTAATACAGCCACATCGCGTGGGTGCCGGTAGGAAAGGTCTGGGCAAAGGTGTATTCGCGCTTCTCGGCGGCCATCAGTTTGGCCAGGCTGGCGCCATCCACGGCGCCCTTGTCAGCCAGTTTTTTGCTCAGGGTGATGGCCTGGCCATTGTTGTTGAGCGTCATCAGCACGGCCATGTCCTTCTTGGCCCCACCAACGCCCAGATGCACGCCGTAGATCAGGCCGTACAACACATGGGCAAAGTCAAGTTCGCCAGTGGTGAGCTTGTCGCGCACGCCAGCCCAACTGGCTTCCTTGGTGGGAATGATCTTGACACCGTATTTTTTGTCCAACCCAAGCTCGGCCGCCATCACCACGCTGGCGCAGTCGGTCAGGGGAATAAAGCCAATCTTGACTTCGGTTTTTTCTGGAGCGTCAGAGCCGCCGGCATACACCATCGAGCGCAGGGCAGGGCTGATGCCGATGGCGCCCACGGCAGCGGTTTGCAGCACGGCGCGGCGGCTGAAGCCTGGGTTGAGGAGGTCTGTCATGGCGAGTCCTTTGGATAAGTTTCAGAAAAAACAAACAAAAAAGGCGTCCTCACAAGGCTCAAAACGTGTGACACGTGTTGAGCCTGTGGGGACGCCTTTGTCCGGGTTTAACCTGGGCCACCCGCCGTTGGATGGCTTCAGTCAAGCGACCATTGCTGGTCTTGTTTGGTTATAAGCAATCTGTGTGCCAGATATTCGTAAGATTTAGTTGCTATAAATTTAATAGTGTTTTACGCAATATAGATAAGGACTACAGCTTGATTTGGCATAAATTATTTAACGCAGACAGAAGGCACTGAAATTGTGCGGTGCACCAATTCAGCTCGTTGGCCTAGCCCAGCAGCTCTGCCACATCAAGCATGCGCTGCGCCACGTCGGCCAGCTTCAGGCCTTTGTCCATGGCGGTTTTGCGCATCTTCTTGAAGGCATCGTCTTCACTCAAACCCTGGCGTTGCATCAGCAGGCCTTTGGCGCGGTCGATCAGCTTGCGGTCACGCAGCTCAGCACTGAGCTCGTCGCGCTCACTTGTGGTGCTGGCCAAGGTTTGCAAAAGCGCTTGTTCATGCTCAAAACGGGCCAGCGCCACGTCCAGAATCGGGCGGATGCGCTCGGGTGACAGGCCCGCCACGATGTAGGCTGACACGCCCGCGGCCACCGCCTGTTTCACGTGCCGGGTGTCGTCGTCGTTGGTGAACATGACGATCGGGCGGCGTGCGTCGCGTGTCGCCATCACCACATGTTCAAGGGCATCGCGTGCATCGCTTTCGGCGTCCACAATGATCAGGTCGGGCTGCAACTGGGCAATGCGCTCGGTCAGAAACACATCGGCAGGCAGGCTGGCCACCAGGTTGAAGCCGTTCTCTAGCAAGCCAATGCGCAAACTGCGCGAGCGCTCGGCCTGGGCAATGGCGTGTTCGTCGTCTGGGTCAACAACGTCCAGATCAGGAGCAACAACGACGATTCGCAAACGTGGGTTCATGGGGCTAAATCATGCAAGATTTGAGCCATTCAACGCAAAAACATCCCGTTACACTTCAAAAATGCCAGCTCAGCAAACCCCAGTGACTCCGCCCAACGCCATGCCAAGCGTCAAACCTCGCGTTCTGGTCGTCGAAGACGAACTGGTCGTGGCGCGTGACATTGCGCAGCAGTTGCTTGATATGGGCTACAGCCCGGTGGGCACCACACACCTGGGAGAGCACGCCGTCATGCTGGCGGCCGAGTTGCTGCCGGACCTGGTGCTGATGGACATTCAACTCGCCGGTGCCATGGATGGCATTGAGGCGGCGCAGGAAATCCGCTCGCGTCTGGCCGTGCCAGTCGTTTTTTTGACCGCCTTTGCTGCAGACGATGTGTTGGCCCGCGCCAAAGTCACCGAGCCCTTTGGCTACATCCTCAAGCCTTTTTCAGAGCGCGAGCTCAGCACCGTCTTGGCCATGGCGCTGTACAAACACCAGGCTGAGGCCCGGCTGCAGGCAACCACCCGGCAGCTCAAGGCCTTGTCAAGACGGGTGCTTGAAGCGCAAGAGCAAGAGCGGCGCCGCGTGGCACTTGAGCTGCACGATGAGCTGGGGCAATTGCTCACCGCCATCAAGATCAACCTGCAGCTTGGCGAGCGTTTCAAAGACAAGGCGCCACCTGAGCTGCATACCGAAAACCTGCGCATTGTGGAAGAGGCCCTGCAACAGGTGCGCCGCCTGGCCACCGGGCTGCGCCCCTCCATGCTGGATGACCTGGGCTTGGCCCCGGCGCTGAAATGGGTGGCCGAGCAAAGCGCCAGTCGGGGTGGCTTTGAGGTGTCTTTTCACCATGAGCGCACCCAGGTGCGGCTGTCACCCGAGATCGAAACCGCGTGTTTTCGCATCGTGCAAGAGGCGCTCACCAACATCAGTCGCCACGCCCGGGCCACGCGTGTTGACATCACCCTGTGCCGCGACGGCGCCGACCTGCTGCTGACGGTGAAAGACGATGGGCAGGGTTTTGATTTGGCCGCCATGCAGGCACGCGCCGTGGCCGGGGGCAGTCTGGGTGTGCTCGGCATGCAGGAGCGCGCCACCCTGCTTGGCGGGCAGCTTGGCATTGATTCATCGCCGGGGCAGGGCTGCGCCGTGCAGCTCAGGGCACCCTGGCGCAACCTTGAGGAGCGGGTATGAGTGCGGTGCGTGTGCTGCTGGCTGACGACCACACGCTGGTGCGGGCGGGGCTGATCAAGCTGCTGGAGTCCATGCCTGACATCACGGTGGTGGGTGAGGCGGGCGACGGCCTGACACTCCTGAAGCTGGCTGAGCAATTGCAACCGCAACTGGTCCTGATGGACATTGCCATGCCCGGCCTGAACGGCATTGAGGCCACGGCCCGTCTGGCGCGCAGCTGCCCGGCCATTCGCGTGCTGATCTTGTCCATGCACCAAAATGAGGAATACGTGCGCCAGGCGCTGCGCCACGGCGCCTGCGCCTACTTGCTAAAAGATGCCGCGCCCATGGAACTGGAGCAGGCCATTGCCGCTGTGCTGCGCGGTGAGATTTACCTCAGCCCCGCCGTGTCGAGTGGTGTGGTCAGCGACTATGTGCAGCGGCTGCGCAGCGATGAGCCGGCGCAAGACCCCCTGACACCACGCCAGCGCGAGGTGCTGCAACTCATTGCCGAGGGGCAGAGCACCAAAGAAATCGCACGCCGCCTGGATTTGTCCGTCAAAACCGTGGAAACCCACCGCAGCGGGCTGATGAAGCAGCTTGACATTCACGAAGTTACCGGCCTGGTGCGCTACGCCATGCGTGCCGGCCTGGTGAGCAACTGACCTCGGGTATTTTTCCGGGGCTGGGTAGGGTGTTCACCTGATGGTGCGAGCCGCATGAAGCAGCTATCTTCTGAGCTGCGCTGTCATCAGGCCGCGCGCCTTACCCTTGTCACCAACTTCATGACGATGCCCATCAACAAGCCAAGCGCCAAGCCCAGAATTCTGGTGGTTGAAGACGAATTGTTGGTCGCGCGGGATATTTGTGAACAATTGGTGCTGCTGGGCTACGAGCCCATTGGCCACACCGCCAGCGGTGAAGAAGCTCTGCTGCTGGCCGAACAACACCACCCCGACCTGGTGCTGATGGACATCGAGCTTGCCGGTGCCATGGATGGCATTGCCGCCGCGCAGGCCTTGCGCAGCAAAATGTGTCTGCCGGTGGTGTTTTTGACGGCTTTTGATGCCGACGACACCCTGGCACGCGCCAAGCTGGCTGAGCCCTATGGCTATTTGCTTAAACCGTTTTCCGAGCGTGAACTGCGCACGGTGCTGGAAATGGCGCTCTACAAATGCCAGGCGCAAACTCGGCTGCGTGAGTCCGCTGAACGCACCCAGGCCATTCTGGACAACATGGCGGATGGCGTGGTCACCATCAACACCCAGGGTCGCATTGAAAGCTGCAACCCGGCCGCCTGCCGTATTTTTGGCTACGCTGCGCAAGCGCTGATCGGCCACAACGTAGGCATCTTGATGCCCGAACAGCACCGCAATCAGCATGACAACTACATCAACCATGACCAGCGCAATGGCCCGTTGCACGTGATTGGTGTTGCGCGTGAAGTCGAGGGCCTGCGCAAAGACGGCTCGCACTTTCCTTTGAGTGTGACTTTGTCTGAGCTGCAAAGCAGCGGGCAAACCACGTTCATTGGCATGCTGCGTGACCTGAGCCTGCAGCAGCAAAACACCCGGGAAATTCATCGGTTGGCGTTTTATGACCGTCTCACCGGCCTGCCCAACCGGCACTGGTTCAAAGAGCGGGTGGCCCAAGCCCTGGCGAATTCGGCGCGAAACGGCCAGTACGCGGCCCTGTTGCTGCTCGACCTGGATGATTTCAAACACATTAATGACACCCAGGGCCTGCTGGCCGGCGACCAGTTGCTCAAAGAAGCGGCCTTGCGGCTCAAGGCCACCGTGCGCGCCAGCGACGCCTTGGCGCGCATAGGGGGCGATGAATTTGTGTTGTTACTACCCGACTTGAGCGACCAGATGGACGCCGCCGCAAACCAGGCCGAGGCCAGTGCGCGCCACCTGCTGCACATCCTGGCGCAAGCCTACACGCTGGGCGAGCACCCTTGCCAGAGCACCGCCAGCATTGGTATTGTGGTGTTTTCGGGCGCTGCACAAAGCGTTGACGACCTGCTTAAACAAGCCGACATCGCGCTCTATCAGGCCAAAGGCGGCGGGCGCAATACCTTGCGGTTTTTTGATGCAGCCATGCAAGCCGCCGTGCTGGCCCATGCCGAGCAGCTGGCGGATTTGCGCCGTGGCCTGGCCGCCAACGAATTTGTGCTGTATTACCAGCCGCAGGTCAGCCGCCACGGCAGCATCACCGGGGCCGAAGCCCTGGTGCGCTGGCAGCACCCCACACGCGGCTTGGTGCCGCCCGGCGACTTCATTGTCCTGGCTGAAGACAGCAAATTGATTCTGCCGCTGGGCCAATGGGTGCTGGTGCAGGCCTGTGCCCAAGTGCGTGCCTGGGCCGTCAACCCGTTGACGGCGCATTGGACGATGGCGGTCAATGTCAGTGCGCTGCAATTTGCCCAGCCTGATTTTGTCGACGCGGTTGCCGCAGCGCTGCAAAGCACGGGTGCCAACCCAGCCTGCCTCAAGCTGGAGTTGACCGAAAGCATGCTGGTGCGTGATGTGCCCGCCGTGATCGCCAAGATGAAGCAAATCAAGGCGCTTGGCGTGAGTTTTTCGCTGGACGACTTTGGCACCGGTTATTCGTCGCTCTCGTACCTGAAGTTGCTGCCGCTGGACCAGCTCAAAATTGACCGGTCGTTTGTGCGTGACCTGTTGACCGACCCCAACGACAAAGCCATTGCCCACGCCGTGATTGCGCTGGGCCACAGCCTGGGCTTGAAGGTGATCGCCGAGGGGGTTGAAACGCAAGAGCAGCGCTACATGCTGGCTGAACTGCATTGCGATGCCTTTCAGGGTTACCTGTTTGGCAAGCCCATGCCGGTTGAGTTACTGACAGGCTAAACCAACCCCCCTGCCCATCCACCGATGTGTGAGACATTATCTATATGACAAATAGGCTTGTAGCTCTTATATTACAAGCGCAGATAGCTATTTTATTAATAGTATTTTCTGCGTTGGGCCTGTCGCCCCTACGGGCGGTGGCGCAAGCTGCATTGTCTGCCGTGCCAAAAACCATCACCGTGGTGCTGGACGACAACTACCCGCCCTATGTGTTTCGCGATGCGTCGGGCCAAATTCAGGGCATCCTGAAAGACACCTGGGCGCTGTGGGAGGCCCGCACTGGCGTGGCTGTCAAGCTGCAGGCGATGGACTGGGCCAACGCGCAGCAATTCATGCAAGCGGGTCGGGCTGATGTCATCGACACCCTATTCCGCACGCCAGACCGCTTGGCGATCTACGATTTCACCGCGCCGTATGCCCAGCTGGAAGTGTCCATTTTTTTTCACAAGAGCATCGGCGGCATCGTGGATACGGCTTCGCTGAAAGGCTTCACCGTGGGCGTGAAAGCGGGCGATGCCTGCCTGGCGGTGCTGACTCGCCACGGCGTTGACACCGTCAAGGCCTATCCGAGCTACGCGGCGGTGATTTCAGCGGCTGCCGAGGGCGACCTGCGGGTGTTTTGCATGGACAAGCCGCCGGCCGTGCATTTGCTCAACCAGCGCGGCGTGGAGCAAGATTTTCGGCAGTCGATTCCGCTGTACACAGGCGAATTTCACCGAGCTGTGCGCAAGGGGAATGGCGCCATGCTGCAGCTACTGGACGACGGCTTTGGGCGCATCACGCCGGCCGAGTACCAGGCCATCGAACAAAAATGGCTTGGAAAGCCCATTGAGCAGTATGCTGAAACGGTCTATGTGCGCTATGTGGGTGATGCGCTGGGCGGAGCCGCACTGCTGGCGCTGTTGCTGGGGGGCTGGAGCTATACGCTGCGCCAACGGGTTGTGGCCAAAACGGCGGCGCTGACGGCGTCGCTGACCGAACTGCGGGCCGCACAAAGCCAGCTCCAAGCCAATTCCGAGCGTTTTCAGAAAATTGCCAGCCGGCTTCCCGGCATGGTTTACCAGTTCTTGTTGCGCCCTGATGGCAGCTTTTGTTTTCCGTTTGCCAGCCCAAGTATTCGCGATATTTACCGCGTCAGCCCAGAGTCGGTGCTGGAGGATTCGGCAGCAGTGGTTGCCAATATTCATCCGGCTGACCTGGCGCGCGTGTTGGAGTCCATCCGCTTATCGGCGCAAAACCTGACACCCTGGCAACACGAGTATCGGGTGAAGTTTGACGATGGCACGGTGCGCTGGCTGTTTGGGAATTCTTTGCCCGAGCGGCTTGCAGATGGCAGCGTGTTGTGGCACGGTTTCATTACCGACATCACCGAGCGCAGAAAAGCTGATGACAAACTGCGCCAGCTGTCGCGCATCACCGAGCAGTCGCCCGTGGCCATCGTGATCACCAACCTCGCGGGCACCATTGAATATGCCAACCCGATGTTTACCGAGGTCACGGGTTACGCAGCCGACGAGCTTGATGGGTGCAATCCGCGCATCCTTCAGTCGGGTCTAACGCCACTTGAGGTGTACCGCGATATGTGGGCCAACCTGAAAGCCGGACGGGTCTGGCACGGAGAGCTGGTCAACCGCAAAAAGAGCGGTGAATTTTTTACCGAACAGGTGGTGATTGCACCGGTGGTCGGCGCCTATGGCAAGGTCACCCACTATGTTGCCCTGAAAGAAGATATCACCGAGCGAAGAAAGCTTGATCAGGCGCTGCAGGCCTCACTGCAGGAGAAAGTGGCACTGCTCAACGAGGTGCACCACCGGGTTAAGAACAACCTGCAGGTCATTACCAGCCTGCTGCGGCTGGAGGCCGGGCGCAGCAGCCAGCCCGACACCAAGGCGGTGTTGCAGGAAATGCAGGGGCGAATCCGCGCCATGGCCCTGTTGCATGAAAGCCTGTACCGCTCAGGCACCTTTGCGTCGGTGGACTTGGCCAGCTACCTCAAGCAGCTCGCCACCCAGGCTTTTCGCGCCCAAGGCAGTGGTGCGGTGCGGCTGACCTTGTTGCTGGAGCCGGTGCTGGTCAGCATGGATTTGGCCACGCCGTGTGGCCTGCTGGTCAATGAGCTGATCTCCAACGCGCTCAAACACGCTTTTCCTCCTGGGCAGGGCGGCGAGATTCAGGTGGCATTGCATGCTGTGCCAGGCGCTGTGGGCAGTTCGCCGCAGTGGTGCCTGCGCGTCAGTGACACCGGTGTGGGGTTGCCAGCCGACTTTGAGGTGCGGCGCGCCCAGTCACTGGGCATGCAACTGGCCTCAGACCTGGCACAACAACTGGGCGGTACGCTGGTCGTGGGGACCGCTCTGGCAACAGACGCCGGTGCCAGCTTTGCCATCAACTTCTCAGTGGGTGGCCAAGCATGACATCATCGCGCGCATCCGCCTTCTCAGGTGTTTCCCGGTCCAAACTAGGGTGTTGGCCTGATGGTCAAAGGGCTGGGGCAGGCCTAAAGTCTGTCTCATGTTGCAAGAAGTCTCAGCCCTAATCCGCATCGCCCGTCACCCTGCACAGGCCGTTCAGCCAAGCTCCCGGCGGGCCGCATCATGAGCCTGCGGATTTTGCTGGTGGACGACAACCACACGTTTTTGACCGCTGTGAGCCAGTGCCTGGCCATGCTGCCTGAGGCCGACGTGGTCGGGCAAGCCCACAGCGGCGCCGACGCATTGGTTCAAGCGCAAGTGCTGCAGCCCGATCTGGTGCTGCTGGACATTGTGATGCCGCACATGACTGGGTTGGAAGTGGCCGCCCAAATGCAGTCTTGGGCGCACTCGCCACTGATTCTTTTCTTGTCGTTGCACGACAACGAGTCTTACCGTGCTGCTGCGCGCGAACTGGGCACCTTGGGTTTGGTGGGCAAAGCCAACTTTGTTGCCGATCTGATGCCCATCATCACCCGCCTGGCGGCCGACCTGGCACCCTGCCAGGCAGACGCACTGGCGCAGGAGTTGTCACACATGCTTGGGGATAGGTTATGAGTTTTGTCAAAGGTCGGCAGTCTGAGTTTGCCCTCTGCGTTGGCTTGGGTTTACTGGGTGCTGGTGCCGTGCTGGTGGCTGGCGGGTTGACCGTGCTGGCTGGTGCACTGGCCGGTGTGTTGCTTGTTGCCGGGGCGTTGTTGGGCCGCAAATTGGTGGCACAACGCCAAGCCACCCAACAGGCCATTGAGGACTACCTGGCGGGCCAAACCCAGTTTGGCGAAGAGCTGGTGCCGGTCTGGCAGAACCACATTGAGTCTTCGCGTAGCCAGATGGAAACAGCCGTGAATGCCTTGTCAATGCGCTTTGGCGGCATTGTGGACAAGCTGGACGTTGCCCTGCGCACAGCCACCCAGCAAACCGACAACATTGACAACAGCGCTGGCCTGGTGGCTGTCATTGCAAAAAGTGAGCAAGACCTGGGTGCCTTGATTACCGTGCAACAAGCCGCCATGGGCAACATGGAAACCATGCTGGCCAAGGTGCAGGGGCTGGATCGGTTCATAGCCCAGCTGCAAGACATGGCCTCAGACGTGGCCCGCATTGCCCAACAAACCAATTTGCTGGCGCTCAATGCCGCCATTGAGGCCGCGCGCGCTGGTGAGCTTGGAAGAGGCTTTGCGGTGGTGGCCAAAGAGTTCCGCATGTTGTCCAACCAGTCGGGTGAGTCTGGCCGCAAGATTGCCGAAACCGTCAAGGTCATCAGCGCTGCCATTGTGGACACCTGCACTGTGGTGCGTGAATCGGTGGTGGCTGAAGACACCTCGCTGGAGGCCGCGCAGGCCACCATCAACCGGGTGATGGCCGACTTCAAGGACATCACCGAGGCTTACCAAGGCTCCAGCGACCTGCTGCAAGCCGAGAGCATGAGCATTCAGGCCGAGGTGAATCAGGCGCTGGTGCAAATGCAGTTTCAAGACCGCGTCAGCCAGATCATGACCCAGGTGAACAAGAACCTGGATCGCTTGCCGCAAGTGCTGCAAGAGCAACATCAGCAATACGCCCAAAGTCACGTCTTGCAGCCGCTGGATGCACAAGCCCTGCTGGCCGAGCTGAAGAAGACCTACGTGATGGCCGACCAGCATGTGATCCATGAAGGCGGCCAGGTGGCACAAAGCAACACCACAGACATCAGTTTTTTCTAGAGGAAACGCGCCATGGCAAAACTTATTATGGTTGTAGACGACTCCGCCTCCATGCGGCGGGTGATCGGTATTGCTCTCAAGGGAGCTGGCTACGACATCATCGAAGGCTGCGACGGCAAAGACGCCCTGGGCAAACTCACCGGGCAAAAAGTGCACATGATCATCAGCGACGTGAACATGCCGGTGATGGATGGCATTGCGTTTCTGAAAGCTGTCAAGCAAATGCCGGCCTACAAGTTCACCCCGGTCATCATGCTCACCACTGAATCTGCCGAAGAAAAAAAGCGCGAAGGCCAGGCTGCTGGCGCCCGTGCCTGGGTGGTGAAACCGTTTCAGCCTGAACAACTTGTGAACGCCGTGCAACGGCTGTGCTTGCCATGAGCCAGAACATTTTAAAAATCGAAGGCGAGCTCACCATTTTTCGCGCCATGGAGCTCAAGCCGGTCATCTTGGCAACCCCGCCAATCGCTGTCATCGACCTCTCCGGCGTCACTGATCTTGACTGCGCCGGCGTGCAATTGCTGATGTTGGCCAAGAAAACGGCTTTGGCGCAGCAGCGCGATGTCCAGCTCACCGGCCACAGCCCAGCGGTGATTGAGGTGTTTGAGCAGCTCAATGTGGCCGCCTATTTTGGCGACCATTTGGTAATGGACTCACGCACCCAAACCGCCACATCAAGGAGCTGACATGGATCTGGATCTGGACGACGCACTGGAGATGTTCATTGTTGAATGTCGTGAACTCCTCGAAGACATGGAAACCGCGCTGCTGGCAGTAGAGGGCGCCGCTGATAAATCCGAGATGGTCAACGCCATCTTTCGTGCCGCGCACACCATCAAGGGCTCTAGCGGCCTGTTCAGCCTGGACCATGTGGTGGCCTTTACCCATGTGGTGGAAAGCGTGCTCGACAAGGTGCGTGGCGGCAAGCTGGAACTGGCCGACAAGCTGGAACTGGCCGACAAGCTGGTGGTGCTGCTGCTGGCCTGCTGCGACCATATTGGTGCGCTGGTTGAAGGTGTGGCCGGTGGCGAACACGCCGGCACGCCTGAGCTGCTGGCACAGGGCGAGCCGCTCATTGCCCAGTTGCGCACCTATCTGGAGGTGCCCAAGGCCCAAGCTGCGCCAACGTCTGACGCGCGCAACGTGCCCACCGCCGACACCGAGCAGGTGCAGCGCATCAAGGGCAACATCGTGGGTGCCAACCACTGGCACATCTCGGTGCGTTTTGGGCCAGATGTGCTTCGCAATGGCATGGACCCGCTGTCGTTCATTCGTTACCTGGGCACCATGGGCCAGATTTCTGCCATTGAGACCATCGCAGATGCGCTGCCCGATGCCGAGCACATGGACCCCGAGTTGTGCTACCTGGGTTTTGAGATGGCGTTTCAGACCGAGGTGGACAAGGCGGCCATCGAGAAAGTGTTTGAGTTTGTGCGCGACGACTGCCGCCTGGTGATCTTGCCGCCGCACAGCCTGATCACTGAATACATCAGCCTGATCAACTTGCAGCAGGGTGAAGCGGCGCGCTTGGGCGACATGCTGGTGCGCTGCGGCACGCTCAGCCCGCAAGAGCTGGACATGGCGCTGGACACCCAGTCGGACACCCCCGCCAAACCCATTGGCACCATTCTGGTCGAGCAAGGCTCGGTGCAACCGGAGGTGGTAGAGGCGGCGCTGAGCAAGCAAAAGCAGGTCAAGGAAACCGGCGCGGCCGAGAGCAAGTCCATCCGCGTGGATGCCGACAAGCTTGACCAGCTGATCAATCTGGTGGGTGAGCTGATCATTGCCGGGGCCAGCGTCAACCTGATTGCGCACCGCTCAAAGGTGATTGAGCTGACCGAGTCCACCTCAAAATTAGCCACCTTGGTGGAAGAGGTGCGCGACAGTGCGCTGCAACTGCGCATGGTGCGCATTGGTGCCACCTTCAGCCGCTTCCAGCGCGTGGTACATGACGTGTCGCGCGACCTGGGCAAAGACATTTGTCTGGAGATTGACGGTGAAGACACCGAGCTTGACAAAACCGTGGTCGAGAAAATTGGCGACCCCCTGATGCACCTGGTGCGCAACAGCATGGACCACGGCATTGAGAGCGCCGAGGTGCGCGCCGCGCGTGGCAAGCCGGTGCAGGGCACTTTGAAGCTCAACGCGTTTCATGACAGTGGCGCAATTGTTATCACCGTGCAGGACGATGGCGGTGGCCTCAAGCGCGAAAAAATCCTGGCCAAAGCCATTGAGCGCGGCTTGGTCGAAGCGGGTCACCACATGAGCGATACCGAGGTTTATGCATTGATCTTCGAGCCCGGCTTTTCTACGGCAGAGAAGGTCACCAACCTCTCTGGCCGCGGTGTCGGGCTGGATGTGGTCAAGCGCAACATCACCGCCTTGCGCGGCACGGTCGGCCTGACCAGTGAAGAAGGTGTAGGTACCACGGTGACGGTGCGCCTGCCACTCACGCTGGCCATCATCGACGGCTTTTTGGTGGGCGTAGACAAATCGGTGTACGCCATTCCGCTCGACATGATCGAAGAGTGTGTGGCCTACAGCGCAGAGCCTGGCCATGACTACACCAACCTGCGCGGCGAGGTGTTGCCTTTCATCCGCATTCGTGAGTTGTTTTCGGTGCCGGGCAAGCCCGCCAAAGGCGAAAACATTGTGGTGCTCAAACATGCCGGGCAAAAAGCCGGGCTGGTGGTGGACACCTTGCTGGGCGAGTTTCAGACCGTGATCAAACCGCTGGGGCAAATGTTTGCGCAAAGCAAGTGCATCAGCGGCTCAACGATCTTGGGCAGTGGTGATGTGGCCTTGATTCTGGATGTGCCGCAGCTGGTGCGCCAGGCCATGGTGAAGACAGGGCAGCCGCAGTAACCGCGTGCGGTCATGGTTGAGATCATTATTTTTTAGATTTTTTCGTTCTATTACTAAGGGGTATGACATGTTTGCAAACATGAAGATTGGCGTCAGACTGGCCATTGGCTTTGGTGTGACCTTGTTGTTGTTGATTGTGATTGCGGTCATCAGTGTGACCCGGCTCGGGGCGCTCAACAGCGAAATCGAAAATATCATCAACGACAAGTACCCGAAAACCATTGATGCGATCGACATCATTCGGGCCATGAACCAGGTGGCCCAACTCAACCGCAACCTGCTTTTGATCACTGACCCGGCTGAAACGCAAAAGCAAATGGTGCGTATGGTTGATCAACGGAAAATCATCTCTGATAACGTCGACAAGCTGGACAAGACCATCACGTCGGATGAAGGCAAAAAGCTGCTGGGCGACATGAAAGACACCCGCACAAAATATGTCGCCGAACTTGAAAAATTCACTGGCATGGTGCAGCGCGGCGAGCGTGAGCCAGCGCTGAAACTGCTTTATGGCGAGATGCGCCCTGTGACGGACAACTACACCGGTGCCATTCGCAAGCTCGTTGACTTTCAGGATGCGCTGATGGTCAAGACTGGCAAAGACGCCGATGCGATGGCGGACTCAGCCTCAAACCTGTTGATGATTTTGTCGGTGGCTGCTGCCATCATGGCCATCTTGACCGGCTGGATCATTACCCGCAGCGTGCTCAAGCAGCTCGGTGGCGAGCCAGACTATGCCCGTGACATGGTGGTCAGACTCTCTGAGGGTGACCTGACGATGAAGCTGGAGACAAAGGCCAAGGACAATTCCAGCTTGCTGTTTGCCATGAAAACCATGGTTGAAAAACTCAACCAGGTGGTGACAGATGTCAACGGTGGTGCCCAAGCGCTGGCCAGCGCATCTGAAGAGGTGAGCGCCACCGCCCAATCTCTTAGCCAGGCCGCCAGCGAGCAGGCAGCAGGGGTGGAGGAAACCAGTGCGTCGATTGAGCAAATGACCAGCAGCATTGCGCAAAACACCGAAAACGCCAAGATCACCGACGGCATGGCCAGCAAGGCTGCCAACGACGCCGTCAGCGGTGGCGAGGCGGTGAACGCCACGGTAGAAGCCATGAAACAGATCGCCAAGAAGATCGGTATCATTGACGACATTGCCGCCCAAACCAACCTGTTGGCCTTGAACGCCGCCATTGAAGCCGCCCGCGCTGGCGAACACGGCAAGGGTTTTGCCGTGGTGGCCGCTGAAGTGCGCAAACTGGCTGAACGCAGCCAAATCGCCGCCCAAGAAATTGGTGAAGTGGCGGGCAACAGCGTCGAGTTGGCCGAGAAAGCCGGCAGATTGCTCGCCGAGATCGTGCCCAACATTCGCAAGACCAGCGACTTGGTGCAAGAAATCACGGCGGCATCCACCGAGCAGTCCAGTGGCGTGGGTCAGATCAACTCAGCCGTAGGCCAACTCAACACCACCACCCAACAAAACGCATCAAGTTCTGAAGAACTGGCGGCCACAAGTGAAGAAATGAGTAGCCAGGCCGAGCAGTTGCAACAAACCATGAGTTTCTTCAAACTTGACAATTCGGGCCATGCGGCATCCTCCGGGTTTGCAGTGCGCAAGAGCACCGCCAGTGGCAAAAAAGCCGTTGCGCCAAAGGCGCCCAAATCCAGTCTCAAAGTGACGCAAGCGGCCAGCTCGGAACTGGATGAATCCCAGTTCACCAAGTTTTAAGCGAGGTCTGCCATGAACGCACTGGTCAAATCCGACAAACAAACGTCGACCAAACAAGTGGCAACGCAGACTGCAGTGGAAGCCAAGCAGTACCTGACCTTCATGCTGGGGGGTGAAATGTTCTCCATCAGCATCCTGTGCATCAAGGAGATCATCTGGTACGCCAACCTCACGGAGGTGCCGATGATGCCCGCGTGTATTCGTGGTGTGATCAACCTGCGTGGTGCGGTGGTGCCGGTGATGGACCTGTCCAACCGTTTTGGCAAGGCCAGCACGCCGGTCATTAAAAGCAGTTGCATCGTGATTGTGGAGGTGCCTACGGCCACCGAGGGTGAACACCAGAACATGGGTGTGGTGGTGGACTCGGTGCAGGCCGTGCTTGAAATCCCCACCAGTGAGATTGAGCCCGCGCCCAGCTTCGGCGCCAAGATTCGCCCCGATTTTATTGAAGGCATAGCCAAGGTGAATGGCAAATTTGTGATTTTGCTTAACGTCGCCAAGGTGCTGTCGATGGAAGAAATCGGCCAGATGGGGCAAGTGGCCGCACAGGCTGATGTGGTGGCCAGCGCGGGTTGATGACGGTACGGGGCAGAGCATTCACGCACGTGTAAGAGCAGTTTGAGTTATCACATTACAAAGGTGGGCGACAACATCGCCCCAAAAAAAACATGAAAAATCAACTGAAACTCAAAAGCATCATTGCTTATTTTCTTATCGTTCTGGCTGTTTTTTCGGGTCTGACGCTGTGGGCCTTGCTGCGCAGTCTGGACGCACAGAGCCAGGTCAGTGCGGCCAATAGTGCGCGTTACCAGTCTTATCTGCTGGCTGACGAATTGCGGCAAAGCTCAGACGACCTGACACGCTTGGCCCGCACCTATGTGGTCACGGGTGATCCCTCGTACGAAAAACAATACTTTGAAATTCTCGACATCCGCAATGGCAAGAAGGCGCGCCCGAAAAATCCTGAACGCATCTATTGGGACTTTGTGGCGGCTGGCAACAGCAAGCCAAGTCCTGATGGGGACACCGCAGCCTTGCTGGACCTGATGAAGCAAGCCGGCTTCTCGGAACAAGAACTGGGAAAACTCCAGGAAGCCGCTGCCAATTCCGATGGCTTGGTCAAGGCTGAAACCATTGCCATGTTCGCTGTCAAAGGCTTGTATGACGACGGCACGGGCCAATTTACCAAGAAGGGCGAACCTGATCTGGAGTTGGCCCGAAAAATGACCCATGACACGGTGTATCACCAGAACAAAGCCAAGATCATGAAGCCGGTCAATGACTTTTTAGAGCAGCTTGACAACCGCACCGGTCAGGCCGTGGTGGCGGCAGAGCGTGGCGCGCAAACGGCGTTCCAGTTGACGCTTGGCATGTTGATCCTCTCGTTTGTGGTGTCGGCGCTGGCGCTTTATCTGGCTTACCGTGGTTTGATGCGCCAACTCGGTGGCGAGCCAAGTTATGCCCGTGAGATGGTGGCCCGGTTGGCTGAAGGTGACCTGACCATGAAGCTCGATATTCAAGCCAAAGACAATTCCAGCTTGCTTTACGTGATGAAGGTCATGCTGGGCAAACTCTCGCAAGTGGTCAACGACGTCAACGGCGGTGCACAGGCGCTGGCCAGTGCCTCTGAAGAGGTGAGTGCCACGGCCCAGTCCCTGAGCCAGGCCGCCAGCGAACAGGCCGCCGGGGTTGAAGAAACCAGTGCCTCCATTGAGCAAATGACCAGCAGCATTGCGCAAAACACCGAAAACGCCAAGATCACCGACGGCATGGCCAGCAAGGCTGCCATTGATGCGGTTGACGGTGGCGAGGCAGTGAACGCCACGGTAGAAGCCATGAAGCAAATTGCCAAGAAGATCGGCATCATTGACGACATTGCCGCGCAAACCAATCTGCTGGCCCTGAACGCCGCGATTGAAGCCGCCAGAGCCGGTGAACACGGCAAGGGTTTTGCCGTGGTGGCCGCTGAAGTGCGCAAACTCGCTGAGCGCAGCCAGGTGGCGGCGCAAGAAATTGGCGAAGTGGCAGGCAGCAGCGTGGCGCTGGCTGAGAAAGCGGGCCGCTTGCTGGCTGAGATCGTGCCCAACATCCGCAAGACCTCAGACCTGGTGCAAGAGATCACGGCAGCCAGCACCGAGCAAAGCAATGGTGTCGGCCAGATCAATGCCGCGGTGGGGCAGCTGAGCCAGACCACCCAGCAAAACGCCTCGGCTTCCGAGGAACTGGCGGCAACCTCGGAAGAGATGAGCGGCCAGGCCGAGCAGCTGCAGCAAACCATGAGCTTCTTCAAGCTTGACGGCACGGGGCAGGGCAGCAGCGGTAGCTTTGCCATACACAAGAGTTCAGCCAGCAGCAAAAAACCGGTCACCGCCAAGGCAGCCACCAGCAAGCCAGCCACCAGCAAGCCAGCGGCTAGGCTGGCGCAACATTCAGGCACTGACCTGGATGAGTCACAGTTCACCAAGTTTTGAAGGGGCAGGACATGAATGCACTGGTAAAAACTGACGCGCAGGCATCGCTTGCGCAACTGGCCGGAGCGGCCGCTGTCGAAAACAGGCAGTACCTGACCTTCAATCTGGGGGGCGAGATGTTCTCCATCAGCATTCTGTGTATCAAGGAAATCATCTGGTACGCCAACCTGACAGAAGTGCCGATGATGCCCGCGTGTATACGTGGTGTCATCAACCTGCGCGGTGCAGTAGTGCCGGTGCTGGACTTGTCCAACCGCTTTGGCAAGCCCAGCACGCCAGTCATCAAAAGCAGCTGTATCGTGATTGTGGAAGTGCCCACGGCCATTGAGGGTGAACACCAGAACATGGGTGTGGTGGTGGACTCGGTGCAGGCCGTGCTTGAAATCCCCACCAGTGAGATCGAGCCCGCGCCCAGTTTTGGCGCCAAGATCCGCAGTGAGTTCATCGAAGGCATAGCCAAGGTGAATGGCAAATTTGTGATTTTGCTCAACGTCGCCCGGGTGTTGTCGATGGAAGAGATCGGGCAAATGGGGCAGTTGGGCGCAGTGGCCGAATCGGTGGCCTAGCCACACCCGGCCCAATACAACAGGGGAAACACCATGAATTTTCTGAAGTCCATTGTCAGCAGACTGCTGCTGCTGGTGTCACTCCCCTTGCTGGCCTTGTTGGTGGCCGCTGGTTTGGGCTCTGCCAATGAATGGGGCAAGTACAAGAGTGCGAACGAGACCGCGTTGCTGATGCCAATGGCCGTGGCCTTGAGCGACGTGGTGCACAACCTGCAAATTGAGCGCGGCAGCAGCACCGGCTTTAGCACCTCGGGCGGCACAAAATTTGGCGACGTGGTGAGCAAACGCCGCGAAGTCACCGACAGCAGCATTGGGGTGTTGAAAAACGCCGCCCAGGCCGCACCAACTCTGGTGGCGCCGGCGCTGCAGCGCCTGGCAGACCTGGCCACCGCGCGGGCTGACATTTCGGCCCTGAAAAAAACCGGGCCACAAACCGCCTTGTATTACACCGAGACCATCACGGCCTTGCTCAAATCGTTGGCAGCCATCAGCGTGCAAGACGTTGACCCATCGGTGGCGCGCAAGATGACGGCATTTTTTGCGCTGATCAAAGGCAAGGAATGGGCCGGCCAGGAGCGGGCTTTTTTAACCGGCATTTTTGTGTCTGACACCATCAACATGGCCCAGATGCAGGGGTTTATGGCGCGTTTGTACAAACAGGACACTAATTTTGAGGTGTTCCAGACCTACGCCACTGAGGCTGAGAAGCAGGCGTTTCAAGCCGTTGACCGGCAGCCTCACTCGAAAGAAGTGGGCCGAATGCGCCAACTGGTGTTGGAGAAAAACATGGCCGGCCAATACGGTGTGGCCAGCGAGGCCTGGTTTGACCAGTCGACCCAGCGCATTGATGCCATTCGTTACATTGAGCAAGGCCTTTCAGGCGACATTTTGAAAACGGCGCAGGGTGGCGCGGTCAAGGCGTACCAAAATTTCCTCATCTATTTGGCCGCCACCTTGTTCTTTGTGGTCTTGACGTTGGTGTTTTCGTTTTTGATCATTCGTAACCTGTTGCGCGAACTCGGTGGTGAGCCCACCTACGCCACAGCGATTGCCCAAGAGGTAGCGGCTGGGAACCTGACGCTGATGATTGCCATCAAACCCAACGACCAGAGCAGCTTGTTGTTTGCCCTGAAGTCGATGGTGGGCAAGTTGTCGCATGTGGTGAACGATGTGAACAGTGGTGCGCAAGCGCTGGCCAGCGCGTCGGATCAGATCAGCGCCACCGCGCAGTCTTTGAGCCAGGCCGCTAGCGAGCAGGCCGCCGGGGTTGAAGAAACCAGCGCCAGCATGGAGCAGATGACGGCAAGCATTGCCCAAAACACCGAAAACGCCAAAATGACCGACGGCATGGCCAGCAAGGCCGCCAAAGACGCGGTAGATGGTGGGCTGGCCGTTGCCGCCACTGTGGAAGCCATGAAACAAATCGCCAAGAAGATCGGCATCATTGATGACATTGCGGCACAAACCAATCTGCTGGCCTTGAACGCCGCCATTGAAGCCGCCAGAGCCGGTGAGCACGGCAAGGGCTTCGCGGTGGTGGCAGCAGAAGTGCGCAAACTGGCCGAGCGCAGCCAGGTGGCTGCCCAGGAGATTAGTGAAGTGGCAGGCAGCAGCGTGGCGCTGGCTGAAAAGGCGGGCAAATTGCTGGCTGACATTGTGCCCAACATCCGTAAAACATCTGATTTGGTGCAAGAGATCACAGCCGCTTCCACCGAGCAAACCAGCGGTGTCAGCCAGATCAATGCCGCGGTGGGACAGTTGAGCCAGACCACCCAGCAGAACGCCTCGGCGTCAGAGGAGTTGGCGGCAACCTCTGAAGAGATGAGTGGCCAGGCCGAGCAGTTGCAGCAGACCATGCGATTCTTCAGGATTGGCAGATCAGGTACTACTTAAAGCATAGCTACTAGCGCTTGTTTCATAAGGGCTAGAGGCATAAAATGCATATAAAACTCAAGGACACACATTGCAGGCCAATCCCATCACCGACGCTGAATTTGCGCAGTTTCAGCGTTTCATTTTTGACGCAGCAGGCATTTCGATGGCTGATGCCAAAAAGGCCCTGGTCACCGGGCGTTTGGGCAAGCGGTTGGCCGCGCACGGGCTTGACACCTTTGGCGCGTATTTCAAACTGCTCTCGGGCGGCCAGCACCCTGAAGAGGTGCAGATCGCTGTCGACTTGCTGACCACCAACGAGACCTATTTTTTCAGGGAAATCAAGCACTTTGAATTCATGCGTACGCAGGTTTTGGCGGCGCGCAGCCGCACACAACCGTATCGGGTGTGGAGTGCTGCCAGCTCTAGCGGTGAAGAGGCTTACAGCATGGCCATGGTGTTGGCGGACTGCATGCAGACCACGCCGTGGGAAATTTTGGGCACCGACATCAGCACCCGGGTGATTGAGGGCGCGCGCCGTGCGCTGTATTCCATGGAGCGTGGCCGCCACATTCCGCCTGACTATTTGCGCCGCTTTTGTCGCAAGGGTGGTGGGCAGTATGAAGGGCACTTGTTGGTTGACGGCATGCTGCGCAACAAGGTGATGTTTCGCCACCTCAACCTCAACACGCCGTTGCCGCAGCTTGGCCAGTTCGACATGGTATTTTTGCGCAATGTGATGATTTATTTCAACAATGAGACCAAGCGCGAGGTGGTGGCGCGGGTGATCTCGACCATCAAGCCGGGCGGCTACTTTTGTATTGGGCATTCCGAGAGCTTGAATGACATCAGCTCGGCGGTGCAAATGGTGGCGCCTTCCATTTACCAAAAGCCGCTCTGACATGGCCAAGCTGAGCCATTTGCTGGACATCTTTTTGCAGCCGGGTGAGCTGTTTGTGGCGGATGCCGGGTTTCAGATTCGCACCATTCTGGGCTCGTGCGTGTCCATCACGCTATGGCACCCAGAGACTTGCCTGGGCGGCATGTCCCACTTTTTGTTGCCCACGCGCGGCCATGCCGTCAAACGCAGCGAGCTCGATGGCCGCTACGGTGACGAAGCCCTGCAGCTGATGATTGACGACCTGAGCGCCCGCGGCGTGGAGCCGCAAGAGTGCCAGGCCAAGATTTTTGGCGGCAGCAACATGTTTCCGGGCCAAGGTCACGCCAATGGCATCAAGGTGGGGCAGCGCAATGGGATGGCCGCACGCGAGCTGCTGCATTTGCGCGGTATCAAGGTGACCAAAGAGAACCTGTTTGGCTTTGGCCACAGGCAAATCATTTTTGATTTGAGCAAGGGTGACGTGTGGTCACGCCAGGTCAAGCCCTCGGCGCTGGAGCTTGATGCCCAGCCCGCAGAAGGATGTAAATCATGAGTCGAATCAAGGTGTTGGTGGTGGACGACTCGGCGGTGGTCCGTCAGGTGGTGACCAGCCAGCTGGCACAAGACCCCGAGATTGAGGTGATGGCCGCCGTGGCCGACCCGATTCTGGCGATTGCCCGCATGAAGGTGCAGTGGCCTGATGTGATCGTGCTCGATATTGAAATGCCGCGCATGGATGGCATCACCTTCCTGAAGTTGGTGATGGCTGAGAAGCCGACGCCGGTGGTGATTTGCTCCACGCTGGCCGAAGCCGGTGCACAAACCTCCATGCTGGCGCTGGCTGCCGGGGCAGTCGCCATCATCACCAAGCCCAAAATCGGCTTAAAGCAGTTTCTGGAAGATGCGTCTGAAGACTTGGTGACTGCCGTCAAGGCAGCGGCCAAGGCGAACATGAAGGTGCTGCACGCAACGGCCAAAAACACCGCTGACGTGATCATGCCCGCGGCTGGCAAACACAGCGCCATGATCCAGACCACTGAGCGGGTGGTCGCCTTAGGCACGTCTACCGGCGGCACCCAGGCGCTTGAAGTGGTGTTGACCAGCCTGCCACGTGTGACGCCGGGCATTGTCATCGTGCAGCACATGCCTGAGAAATTCACCGCAGCCTTTGCCGAGCGTCTGAACAGCTTGTGCCAGATTGAAGTGAAAGAAGCGCAAAACAACGACCGCGTGGTGAACAGCCGGGCGCTCATTGCGCCGGGTGGCAAGCACATGCTGCTGCGGCGCACGGGCGCGCAGTATTACGTGGAGGTGATGGACGGCCCGCTGGTGAACCGCCACCGCCCGTCAGTGGATGTGTTGTTCCGGTCGGTGGCCAAATGCGCCGGCGCCAATGCGCTGGGCGTGATCATGACCGGCATGGGCGATGACGGCGCGGCAGGCCTGATGGAAATGCGCAAGGCCGGCGCCCGCACGGTGGCACAAGACGAAGCCAGTTGTGTCGTCTATGGCATGCCCAAAGAAGCTGTCAAGCGTGGCGGGGTTGAAAAGACCGTGCCCTTGACCGCCATTGGCCGCGAGATCATGCAGCAGTTGTCAGGCGTGATGGTGCGATAAAAGATTATTTTTTGGAGAAAATCCCATGAAGTTGGAATGGAAAGACACCTACAAAATTGGCCAAAGTGACATTGATGCCCAACACCAGCATTTGTTTGAACTGACCACCTTGGTGATCGAGGCAGCAGGTGAGTCGCCCGCACTGCGCAAGGCGCTTATGCTGCTTTACAAGCACACCCGTGAGCATTTTGAGCACGAAGAAGCGTTGATGCGCAGTGTCAACTTCCCGGGTGCCAAGGCCCACGTCGATTACCACAACAGCCTGCTGTCACGGCTCAACCTGATCAGCCAGGATGTTGGTCGAGGGCAGGTGAACCAGGCTGCCATTGAGAACCTGATGGCTGACTGGGCCATACGCCACATTCCCCATGACGATGCCGCCATTGCCGCGTTCATTGCCAAGCAGGGTTGATACCATGCCGAGCCAGAGCCGCGTCATTTTCTGGCCAGACTGACTGTTGAATGCCTGCGCCAAAGTGCGCCAAAAATGGGTGACAAACAGCAGAGTCATGCGATAAATCATTGCCATCGCCCCACCAATTGCGCAGAATAAACGTGAATTTTGGTGGGGGTGTCGGCATGGAACTGACCTGGAAGATGCTCAACGGAGGTGCCGCAAGCCTGGCCTCTTATCTGGCGGCCCATGTGCTGCTGTGTCTGTTGCCTGCTTTTTTTATTGCGGGCGCCATGACTGCGCTGATTCCCAAGGCCAGCATCACACGCTGGCTTGGGCGCAACACGCCTCCTTATGTGTCGTACCCGGCTGCGGCACTGGCGGGCTCTTTGATTGCGGTGTGCTCCTGCACCATCGTTCCGCTGTTTGCAGGTATTTACAAAAAGGGCGCGGGTATTGGCCCGGCCATGACCTTCTTGTTTTTTGCGCCCGCAGGCAACATCATGGCGCTGGCCTACACCGGCAGCATTCTGGGGCCTGAGTTTGCGGTGGCGCGGCTGCTGCTGTGCCTGTTGTTTGGCGTTGGCATTGGGCTGTTGATGGCCATGATTTTTTGGCGTGATGATGCCAGCCACGACGCACAAACCGACACCTTGTTTGCCCAGCAGGCCAGCATGGCACCCGCGGCGTTGGGCGTTTTGCTGTCGCTGGTGGGGTTGCTCCTGGCGGGCACCCTTAAGCTGTGGCCGCTGACGGCTGCGGCCTTCACCCTGGATATGCCGCTGCCCTGGGCGCAGCCATGGCAGGCGACCCTGATGCGCTGGGTGCCGTTTGATGCCGCCAAAGGTGAAGAAGGTGTGAATTTTCAGGGGTCGGTGTTGATAGGCTTGCTGCTGCTGATTGGCGTGACGGCCTGGAAGGGGCTGGAAAACATTGTTGAAGGCGCCAATCGGTGGACTTGGGTGGCCATGGGTTTGGCCGCAACCACCTTGCTGGTAGCTTCCATGCGCCTGAGTCCGGTGCCTGGGATGCTGGAGGTTGGGCTGACCGGGCGCGTGTTTGGCATGGCGCTGGCCTTGTGGGCGGTATGGCATTTTGCCCGGCAACTGAGCGGTGACGACTGGCATGCCTGGCTGTGGGAAACCTGGCGCTTTGTGAAGCAGATTTTTGTCCTGCTGGTGGCGGGTGTGTTCATTGTGGGCATGGTGCGCCAGGTGATCCGCCCGGAATGGATCGAGAGCCTGGCGGGCAGCAACACCGCGCTGGCCAACCTGGTGGCCGTGGGCTTTGGCGTGTTCATGTATTTCCCCACGTTGGTTGAGGTGCCGGTGGCGCGCATGTTTCTTGACTTGGGCATGCACCCCGGCCCGCTGCTCGCTTACCTGATGGCCGACCCCGAACTCAGCCTGCAAAGCATGTTGATGGTGGCGGTTGTCATTGGCCACACCAAAACCGCTGCCTATGTGTTGCTGGTGGCGCTGTTCAGCACCTGCGCAGGTCTGCTTTATGGCGCCTGGGTGGATGGCTTGGGCTGGGTGCCAATGGCCTTGGCCTTGACCCTGTGGCTGCTGCTGTTGGCAACTGCGCTGGGGTGGATGAAAAGACGCCAAACCGCGCAGGCAGCGGCCTGAATGTACTCACGCTTTCAAGGAGAAAATGAATGCTCACGATCAAAATTCTCGGCCCCGGGTGTGCCAATTGCCGCAAACTTGAAGCGGTGGCACGAGACGCGGTTGCGGCCGCCAATCTGCAAGCTGACTTTGTCAAGGTGTCTGACATGGCGCAGATCATGGGTTATGACCTGTTGTCGACACCGGGACTGGTCATCAATGAGAAGCTGGTGAGCAGCGGGCGCATCCCTACCGTGGCTGAAGTGCAGAAGTGGTTGGCCGTTGATTGACGCTTGGCGGTGTCAATCGGCCGCGCTGGCCGCAGGCACTGGCGCGTTGGCTCCACCGCCCAGCGTCTTGAACAGCGCAATCTGGTTTTGGAGGTAGGCCAGTCGGGTTTGCACCAGCGCTTGCTGGGCGGCAAACAGGCTGCGTTTGGCATCCAGCCAGTCAAGCTGGTTGGCAGCGCCGTTGTCCAGCCGAAGTTGTGTCAGGCTGCTGCGCGAGGTTTCTGCGTCCAGCAGCGCCTGGCTGGCTTGCAGTTGTTGCGCCAGTGTGGCGCGGCTGGCCAGGGCATCAGCCACTTCACGGAAGGCACTCTGGATGGATTTTTCATACTGCGCCACGGCAATGTCGCGCCCAGCCCGGGAGGCGTCCAGGTTGGCCTGATTGCGCCCGGCGTCAAAAATCGGCAGCACCAGTTGCGGTGCCAGCGTCCAGCCCCAGGAGCCGTTTTTGAACAAACCAGAGAGCTCCGAACTGGCTGATCCGGCTCCGGCAGTGAGGCTGATGCGCGGGAAAAATGCCGCACGGGCCGCACCGATGTTGGCGTTGCTGGCAATAAGGTTTTGCTCGGCCTGGCGGATGTCGGGGCGGCGTGTGAGCAGGTCTGAAGGCAGCCCGGCGGGCAACTCGGCCAATTGCATCTGGCCCAAGTTTTGCCGTGCCAATTGCACACGGGTGGCGTCATTGAGCGGTTGGCCCAGCAGCAGCACCAGGGCGTTTTCGTCCAGAGCGCGCTGGCGCGTTTGCTGAGCCAGCGTGACACGGTTGCTTTCCAGCAGGGTTTGTGCGCCGCGCAACTCGAAATCAGACGCCGCACCGTGCTTGATTTTGAGTTCCACCAGCTTGAGTGATTCCTCGCGGGACCCCATGGTTTGCCGGGACACCGCCAGCAGTTCTTCGTCTGCCAGCAGGCTTAGCCAACTCTGCGCAACCGTGGCAATCAGGCTGATTTGCGCGGTTTGTGCGGCCTCTGCTGTGGCCAAGTATTGGCTCAGCGCCTGTTCCTTCAGGCTGGCCACACGGCCAAAAAAGTCAAGCTCGTAGGCTGTGACGGTCAGCCCCGCGGTGTAAGCACTTTTGATGGCGCCATTGTTGTCCGGGGTGCGTGATCCGGTGACCCCTGCGCTGAGCGTGGGGAGCTGGTCGGCGCGACGGATGCCGAGCTGTGCTTTGGCCTGCTCAATGTTGAGCATGGCCACACGCAGGTCGCGGTTGTTGGCCAGCGCCGTGTCAATGAGCTGGCGCAGGGTAGGGTCGGTAAAGTAATCCTGCCAGGCCAGTGGTGTCGCGCTGGCAGCTGTGCTGGTCGCTGTGGCGCCGGCATTCACGCTGGCTGACGCGGGCCACTGTGCTGGCACTGGTGCGCCGGGGCGTTCGTAGGTTGGCATGAGGGAGCAACCTGCTATAAATAGTGCAGCTGCTTGCGTAACACCCATAAGGGATAGAGGCCTAAAAGTCATAAATTTCTTATTCATGCGAATGCACTCCCATGTGTTCGGCTTGTGCCGCATGCACCTGCTGTTGACGGGCGCTGTCTTTGAACAGGCTGCGCACCACCACAAAAAAGATCGGTACAAACACCACGGCCAGGGTGGTGCCGGTCAGAATGCCGCCAATCACGCCAGTGCCAATAGCGCGCTGGCTGGCAGAACCCGCGCCAGACGACAAAGCCAGCGGCAACACGCCAAGCGTGAAGGCCATCGAGGTCATCAAAATCGGCCGAAACCGCAGGTGCGCGGCTTCCAGCGCCGCAGCCACCACGCTCTTGCCTTGGGCTTGCAGGTCTTTGGCGAACTCGATGATCAGAATCGCGTTCTTGGCGGACAGGCCGATGATGGTGATCAGGCCGACCTGGAAGTACACGTCGTTTGAATAAGCGCGCAGCAGGGTTGCCACGATCACACCCAGCACACCCAGCGGCACCACCAGAATGACCGAAAGCGGAATCGTCCAGCTCTCATACAAGGCCGCCAGGCACAAAAACACAGACAAAATTGCAAAGGCGTACAGTATCATGGCTTGGGAGCCGCCCAGTTTTTCCTCGCGCGAGGTGCCGCTCCACTCAAACCCAAAGCCCGGGGGCAACTGGCTGGCCAGCGCCTCCATTTCAGTCAGTGCGGCACCGGTGCTGAAGCCGGGGGCGGCGGTGCCGCTGATGCGCATGGCAGGGTAGCCGTTGTAGCGCACAGTCTGCATGGCGCCCGTAACCCAGCGGGTGCTGGCAAAGGCTGACAGGGGCACCATCTGGCCCTTGTTGTTGGCCACGTTGAGTTTGAGCAAATCATCGGGCTGCATGCGCGCCGGTGCATCCGCTTGCACCATGACCCGCTGCAATCGTCCGTTGTTGGGGAAGTCGTTCGCGTAAGTTGAACCCAACGCGGTGGAAATGGTGGCATTGATGGCATCGAAGCCCACGCCCAGCGCGCTGGCTCGGTCGCGGTCAATGTCCAGCTGCAACTGCGGTGCGTCTTCCAGGCCATCGGGGCGCACCTGGGTCAGCACTTTGCTTTTGGATGCCATGCCCAGCAGCTGGTTGCGCGCGCCCAGCAGGGCCTCATGGCCCAAGCCCGCGCGGTCTTGCAGCCGGAAGCTGAATCCGCTTGAGGAACCCAGCTCGGGAATCGGCGGTGGGCTCAAGGGGAAGATGAATGCGTCACGAATGCCTGACAGGGCCCCAAAAGCGCGCCCCGCCAAGGCCTGCGCCGAACTGTTCGGCCCGGTGCGCTCAGACCAGTCTTTCAGCGTGACAAACGCCAACGCGGCGTTTTGCCCCTGGCCTGAGAAACTGAAGCCCAGCACGCTGACCATGCCTTGCACTTCGGGCTGTTTCAAAAGAAAACCTTCTACCTGTTGCATTACCGCCAGCGTGCGCTCCTGCGTGGCGCCGGGTGGCAACTGCACGTTCACCAGCATCGTGCCCTGGTCTTCGTTGGGCAAAAACGAGGTGGGTAGGCGCTGGTACATCCAGGCGGCACCGGCCACGATGGCCAGGTAGATCACCAAGTAGCGCGCCGCGTGCGGCAGCAGCTTGGCCACGCCGCCTTCGTAGGTTTTTGCGGTTTTGGCAAAGCCCCGGTTGAACCAGCCAAAAAATCCGCTCTTGGCATGGTGGTGACCCGCCTCAACCGGCTTGAGCAGTGTGCCGCACAAGGCTGGCGTGAGTGACAGTGCCAAAAATGCCGAGAACGCAATCGACACGCCCATCACCGCCGCAAACTGGCGGTAGATGTTGCCAATGGAGCCGCTGAAAAACGCCAGTGGCACAAACACCGAGATCAGCACCACGGTCACGCCGATGATGGCGCCAGAGATTTGCCCCATGGCCTTGCGTGTGGCCTCCACTGGCGACAAGCCTTCTTCGCTCATGATGCGCTCGACGTTTTCGACCACCACAATCGCATCGTCCACCACAATGCCGATCACCAGCACCATCGCAAACATGGTGAGCACGTTGATCGAGAAACCCATGGCCAGCAGCGTGGCAAACGTGCCCAGCAGCGCCACTGGAACCACCAGCGTGGGAATGAGGGTGTAGCGCCAGTCCTGCAGAAACAAAAACATCACCAGAAACACCAGTACGATGGCTTCCACCAACGTCTCGGCGACCTGGCGCAGCGAGGTTTCAATGAAACGCGAGCTGTCGTACGGAATCGCCCAGGTCATGCCCTTGGGAAAGAATTTTTCCAGTTCGGCCATGCGAACACGAACGGCTTTGGCTGTTGCCAGCGCGTTGCCGCTGGGCGACAACTGAACACCAATGCCAGTGGACGGCTTGCCGTTAAGGCGCGCTGAAGTGGCGTACGCCTGGGCACCAAGTTCAATGCGTGCCACGTCTTTCAGCCGCACAGCAGAGCCGTCGGTGTTGGCCCGCAGCACCACGTTGCCAAACTCGGCCACGCTGCTGAGCTGGCCGCCCACGATGACAGTGGCGGCAATGCCCTGGCCAGCCACATTGGGCAAGCTGCCAATTTCACCAGCGGAAACCTGGGCGTTTTGGGCGCGGATGGCAGCGGTGACCTCAGCCGCTGACAGGTTGAAGCCTTGCAGTTTGGCCGGGTCAATCCAGATGCGCATGGCGCGCTCCGTGCCAAACAATTGCACTTGGCCTACGCCGGGTAGGCGTTGAATCTCGGGCACGATGCTGCGCGAGGCGTAGTCACCCAGCGCCACCGGGTCCAGCTTGGGGTCGTCGCTGGAAAGAATGGCAAACAACAAAAAGTTGCTGCGTGCCTTGTCTACGCGTACACCTTGTTGGGTAACGGCTGAGGGCAGGCGCGGGCTGGCGCGGCTGAGGCGGTTTTGCACGTCCACTTGCGCCAGGTCGGCGTTGGTGCCGGGCTGAAAGCTCAGCGTGATTGAGCCGGTGCCGTTGGCTTGGGCTACGGACTCCATGTAGATCAGGCCGGGCGAGCCGTTCATTTCCTGCTCAACGATGGACAGCACGCTGTCTTCCAACGTTTGCGCTGATGCGCCTGGGTAGCTGGCGGAGATGACGATGGACGGTGGTGCCACCGGCGGGTACTGGGCAACGGGAAGCTGGGTGATGGCCACCGAGCCCATGACGATGATGAACAGCGCAATGACCCACGCGAAGATGGGGCGGTCAATAAAAAACTTTGCCATGGCAGTAGTTCCTTAGCGCGTGGCGCTTGACGCAGCGCTAGCCTGAAGTTCCCCTTCAAAAAAGCCGCATTTTCCCAATGAAACCCGCATGATTTTTGGTTCCAGGTTCTGACTACGGTTTGATCTTGCTGATCAATACTAGGGCGTGTTTTTGTTTCTCGTTGGACG
>NZ_JAQTXM010000085.1 GCF_028688795.1 Rhodoferax sp.
GTAAAGGCGCGGGCAATACAAGTTGACGCATCAATGCATTGATGACAGGAAGCTGAAGTTAAAGTGAAACGGGCTGCCAGCGATGCGGCAACAACTCGCCGATCTGGCTGTTCTTGTGTGTCGGCAGGCGAGCCAGCACATCCTTCAGATACGCATACGGATCATGCCCGTTGAGCTTGGCGCTCTGAATCAAACTCATCACCGCCGCCGCCCGCTGGCCCGCACGCAGGGAACCGGCGAACAACCAATTGCTGCGGCCGATGGCTATTGGGCGAATCTGGTTCTCGATCCAGTTGTTATCGATGGGCAGTTGCCCATCATTCAAAAACTGCGTCAACGCCGTCCAGCGCTTGAGGCTGTAATCGAGTGCTTTGGCGGTGGCCGAGCTGTCGGTGATTTTTTGCCTCTGCAGCAGCATCCATTGGTGAAACGCATCGACCAATGGCTTTGACTTGGCCTGGCGAATTTGCAGGCGCTCATCAGACTTGAGGTGCTTGAGCTCACGCTCCACGTCATAGAGTTGACTGATATACGCACAAGCCTGCCCCGCAATCTGGCTCTTGGCAGCCACATGTAAATCAAAGAACTTGCGTCTTGAATGCGCCATACAGCCGACTTCCACGATACCACTGGCAAATCCCGCTTTGTACCCAGCGTAATCATCACAAATCAGGCTACCTCTCCATTTTCCAAGGAATGTTCTGGCATGTTCGCCCGCTCGGGATTCGCAGAAGTCGTAGACCACTGCCTTCAAATCCTCGAATGCGCCTGGCGCGTAGGCCCAAAGGTAAGCCCGGTGGGTCTTTTTGTTACCGGGCTTGAGCATCTCCACTGGCGTCTCATCAGCATGCATCACTGAGTGGCTGAGAATTTCCGTTTTGAGCGCATCCACCAGTGGCTGCAATTGCACGCCGCAAATACCCACCCACTGGGCCAATGTAGAGCGTGGAATTTCCACACCGGCACGGCCAAAAATGCGTTCCTGGCGGTACAACGGCAAATGGTCGCTGTATTTGGCCACCAGCACCTGGGCCAGCAAACCCGCTGTGGGGATACCTTTGTCAATAACTTGAGCCGGTACCGGTGCCTGGATCAGGGTTTGGCATTGGGTGCAAGCCCACTTGCCACGAATATGCTGCTCCACCGTGAACACGCCCGGTGTGTAGTCCAGCTTCTCTGAGACATCTTGACCGATACGCTTCAACTGACAACCACAGCCGCAGGTGGTGGAGTCGGGTTCGTGATGGATGTCGACGCGGGGCAGACCGGCGGGCAAGGCGGCGCGTTTGGGCTGTTGGCGGGGTTGGGTGTCGGTTTTTGGAGCCGGTGCCAGCTCTTTAAGTTCTTCTTCAATGGCAGCAATGTCGGCATCCATCGTTTCTTCGATCAAGCTGATCTGAGTCCCATTGAGCTGCTCGCTGCTGCGTCCGAACTTCCAACGCTTGAGCGTGGCAAGCTCGTGGGTGAGTTTGTCGATCTTGGCTTGGCGGTACAGGATGCAGCTGTCTTTGGCGGCAATGATTTGGTTTTGCTGGGCCACCTTGGCAATGAGTTCCTGAGCAAGGCTGCGCAGTTGTTCTGCGCTCAGATTAGACAGGGATTCAAGGGCTTCGACCATGGAACAAAGTGTCCCATAGTGAGCTATTTTTTGCCATTCTGATATGCCCCAATTGACTCAAAAACAATAGCGTATCAACATTTCCGCATGGGCTTTGAAGCCTATTTGTTGCCTGAGATTGGCATCACTTTTTGGCTCACACAACGCTGATGATGCCACCCTCGCCAATGCGATTCCAGGGCAGACCCAGCACCAGGGCGTCGAGTTGGGGGCGGCTCAAGTTGACCTGGGCTTGGGCACCAGGGGCTGGCCAGACAAAGTGGCCCTGGTGCAGCCTCCTGGCAGCCAACCAAAACCCAATGCCATCGTGCACCAGCACCTTCATGCGGCTGAAGCGCCGGTTGGCAAAGAGGTAGGCGGTGTGCGGGTGCGCGGCACCGAAGACTTTGACTACCCGTGCAAGGGCTGAATCGATGCCAGCGCGCATGTCCAGCGGTTCTATGGCGAGCCACACGGCGTCCACTCGGATCATGCCAGCACCTCGCGAACCCACTGCGCGCACTGGCTTGATGCGCTCAGGGGCCAGTGGATATGCACGGTGGTGGCGCCGTGCTGGAGTTCGATGTGAATGTCGGCTTGCCGGGTGACGCTCGCTGGTGGCACCGATTCAAGTTTGATGGGTATGAAGGCCGGGACGGTGTGAACAGATGTCAACGTTGTGGCCTTCTTCGATGCCCGCGTGTCATTGTGCTGTGAAGATTCTGCAACCCAGCGACGCGCCAAGTTGGCGTTGAGGCCATTGGCCAGCGCGACCGCAGCCGTAGAGACGCCCGGCTCAAGGCAAGCCAATATGACTTGGCGCTTGAATTGATCGCTGTAGCGTCCGCGCCGACGACCAGCCTGCGGCATTTGAATTTCTGGAGTGTCCATGTGTCCACCTGAGTTGAAGTGGACACGATGCTCTTAAGAATTGCCAATCTCCGCAAGGTGACTTCGCCACCCGTTTACTGTACAACACCGGGCGGTCCAATTCAAAAATAGGTGTCGCCTATGCCCAGCAGGTGTTTGGACAGGCTGAAGCAACGGTGCCAGGAATACCGGGTGGACAGCTAGCAAAACTGCCAGAAGCGTCTTCCTTTGCAACCCACCCTGCCACCTTGCCACCCGTGCGGCTGGCGATTACGCCGTCGCCGCTTGCCGCCGCGCTCTCGCCCGTGAGGTCGGCTTTACAGCCTGCAAATTGGCGTTGAACCGCTTTTGCGCACTGGCGACAATTTGCTTTTTGAGTTGGGACAAGATGGCCCGGCCATTGGCACCCGTGAAGCCGAATGCATCCCCCAGGTCGCTGCCAGCCAAATTGTTCAGTTCATCAATTTGGTCAAGTTCCTGGCAGAACACCTGCTCGAATTGCAGCCGCTTTTCGAGCTGATCGGCCTTCTCATCCGGCGATTCAAATTCGTCCTGTATTTCAGCGTCGCAGGCATCGGCATCATCACCCGCCCCACCCAAGCGCTTGCCGCTGCCACCCAGGCTTTCCAAGTTGTTGCCCCTGATTTTGTGCTTGAGCAGCTCGAAAAGCGCACCTTCATGGCCAGGCAGAAAGATGTCCAGATTTTTATCTTCAGACTGTCTGGTGAGATAAAAAATAATAATTTCCTGCTCAATATCCTGTGCATCCTCACGCAGCTTAAAAGCCCATTTCCTTGACAAGGATCTGAAGTGTATTTCATCCATTAAGCACCACCTTTACGGATTTAAATAATATTTACGAGGTGAGATATATTTGCAAATTATTGGACTTGATTAACTTCTCAATTTGTATCTTTAACATATCTGGAAATTCAGCCAAATCGATCATTCGCTTGAAACCTGCCACCATGGCCTTGAGTGCAGCCTGGAGCGCCTTGACAGTAATTTTCCAAGTGCGGGCTTGACCAAATTTCTGCCAGGTTCGACTCAGTAAGAAGGCCTTTTGAAGCAATTTCTGATAACTTTGATATTTTTTGACTGCCGCGACAAACGATGAATCACTGTTGCAAATAGTCTTCAAGGTTTGCAAGCTTTTCAAATCGCCAGAACTGGCCGTTGTGATGATGTTGTTGGCCACGTCAGATACCTTCATTTTTATCCCTTGAAAATGTGTTGATGTCTGTAAATATACAGAGTGCCCACAATTTCACAAGCACTTTAAATACCTCAAAATAAGGCAAGTGTCAGGCCAATATTCAACCAGCCAACAACAATTATTCTGCAGCAATACCCCTTCAGTACCGTCGGCTTTTCGACTTGGTTGACCTCTTAAAACCGATGTGCCGAGTGCTTGCGGGTAGGCGGTATGTCGGCATGAGCAAACACCAGAACACGTCCAGCCATGAGTTTCACCGCCGGTCGGACGATGCACTGCGACGCGCCCTCGGGGCCGACATCCTGGCAGCCCTGGCTGATGACCAAGTGGTGGAGATCATGCTCAACCCTGCGGGTGACCTCTGGACTGACTCCCACACAGACGGCATGCAATGCATTGGCAAGATTGACCGTGTGCGTGCCATGTCCATCGTTGCCACGGTTGCGGCCATGCTGGGCGCCACGGTCACATCGGACAACCCGATTCTGGAATGCGAATTGCCATTGGATGGTTCGCGTTTTGAGGCCTTGATTCCTCCGGTTGTGTCGGCGCCAACTTTTGCCCTCAGAAAAAAGGCAACATTGATTTTTAGCCTGGCTGACTATGTTCGCACGGGAGTGATGACTGAGCTGCAAGCCACATTGATAAAAACTGCTGTTGCGGACAGAAAAAATATCCTGATTGCCGGGGGCACTGGCTCTGGCAAAACGACTTTGGCCAACGCCGTCTTGAATGAGATTTCCTT
>NZ_JAQTXM010000086.1 GCF_028688795.1 Rhodoferax sp.
ACAGGCAGCGAGCCTATCGCCCAGTTGAACCTGCACGCCAGCCCAACAGTACCGGCAGACCCATTGGTGGCAGCAATACCCAAGCGCCACACCAACCGCCGCATGTACAGCGGGCCGGGTTTGACTGTGGACGAGACTGCGCAATTGAACATCGCAGTGGCCCCCGTGGTCGGCACACAACTCATCTGGCTGCAGGGCGCGGCGCGGCGAACGGCCTTGGGGCTGATCTGGCGTGCCGAGAGCGAACGCTTTTTGCGCCAGCAATTGCATCACGACATTTTTTCGTCGGTTCGGTTTGATTTGTCCTGGACCGACAACGCCGAATGGTCGCTGCCGCCGGGCTCGCTGGAGATTGAGGCGCCGATGCGGCCTTTTTTCAAGGCTCTGCGCCACTGGCCGCTAATGCGCCCACTTACTTGGCTGGGGATGCACCGGCTCATCGGCCTGCGCGCAGGCTGGCTACCCGCTTGGCAAGCGCCCGCGCTGGGGTTGCTGGCCTCACCCCTGCCGCTTGAGCCTGGCGCCGTGGCGGCAGGCACAGCACTGGAGCGACTCTGGCTGCGCGCCAACTTGCTTGACCTGGCACTGCAACCGCTGGCGGCATCGGCAGTGCTGATGCAGGCTTCGTCAACGCCAAACGGTGCCTCTGACACGTTACGGGCAACTCTGGCAGCGGGGTGGCAGACCATTGCACCTGGGTTAACTCCTTGGATGGTATTTCGCATAGGCCATGCAAAAGCACCTTCAGTGAGAGCGGGTCGCCAGCCTATGGAAGCCTACTTGCGCGATTTTCAGAAAATCTGATCCAAAAATGTCGGGATTTTTTACACATGGAACTTTGGAAAAATTTGAAGCAGCACCAAAAAATAAAAAAATCGTTTAAATTCATAGAGTTACGATTTTTTATTCAAATTGGCACAATCCGTGCTTATTTTCTCGTGCCAGAGTGGCTTATTCAATCAACCGGAGAAATGAAATGAACAAATTTAAAAAAATCGCGCTTGCCGCTGCGATTGCATCGGCCGCGATGGTTCCAGTCGCATCACAAGCAGCAGTAGTCATTGATGGCGTTGCTTTTAACGCTGGTGATCAATTCATCGCTACAAGCATTTGGGAATCCGTGCTGACCCTTTCGACAGATAGCCTGTCCGGAGTTGGTCTCGTTAATCATATTGACTGCAATTCTTGCGGTGGAACAACTTGGATAAACGGCAATAACGATACCCAACTCACGTATCAGTTTGGTGGTTACACAGTTAGCAAGTGGTATGACACCACGGGTACTGCTCACTTGGCTGGTGATGAGGGTACAGGTCTCAACATTTTTGCAAACGCAAAAGGAATCGATTTCACTGGCGGCAATATCAAACTGTGGTCTGACAAAATAACTACAGGAACAGTACTGAATCCCTCTGCAAATCTTGGTATCGCGACCGATGTTGCAAATGCGACTGACGGCAATCTCTGGTTGGAATATGTCGGTGTAGTGACTACAGACCTATTGACTGGTCGCTCCGCTACCTTGTTCTCAGATGCTACTGGTACGAACAATGTCCATAGCCGTGGTTTCGGCTTTGGTTACCTTAATGTTGTCGACGGTTTGGCTAAGAGTAATTTTGATACCGATAGTTTCAACATTCTTGGTGTGATTGCCGATGCTGGTTTAGAGTCCTCATTCAGCACCACAAATTCAGGCGCATGGCCTTTGAGCGGTACGGCTGACATCAAAACCAGCGCTATTCCTGAACCAACGTCTCTCGCTCTGCTGGGCTTGGGTTTGCTCGGTGTGGGTGCAACCTATCGTCGTAAGGCTGGCAAGAAAGCCTGATCAGACTGATCTGAAAAAAGCCACTCAGCAAGCCCCCATCGTGAAAGCGGTGGGGGCTTTCTTGTTGGGCAGTCATACCTGACAGGACTCCTGTTATTGACAATTGAGCGATACGGTCACTAACCGCATACTTTCATGCATACAATCCTTTGCATGGAATTTACCTGCGACTCGGTCAAGAGCGACACCAATGTCCGTGAGCGTGGCTTGCCCCTACTGGCTGCACGTGTCATGTTCGATACAGGTCTGCTGGTTCGTGAAGATACCCGCAAAGTCTACCCCGAGCGCCGCTTCATTGGTTACAACACCATTGACGGGCGATTGATGGTGGTTGTATTTTGCTGTCCAACTCCAATGCGCACCCATATCATTTCTTTCAGAAAGGCCAACGACCGTGAACAAAAAAAGTTTAAAGCTCAAAGCCTCTGAGGCTGCGCCTGCAATTGACTGGTCCGCAGTCAGTGCTGCGCCCAAGTCGAGCGCGCCCGACGAAGACAGCCCTGAACTGACCGCCGCCCAGGCCGCACAACTGCGCCCGTTGGCCCACGTGCTGCCTGTTTTTTCTACTGGCAAGACCCGCATTACCATTCATCTTGATGACGCCGTGTTGCAGGCTTACAAGTTACGGGCGGGCGGGCGCGGTTACCAAACCTTGATCAACGAGACCTTGCGACGGGGGCTTGCAGCAGACGCTGTCAAGGAGGCTTTGCGAGAAGTTATTCGTGAGGAACTACGCTTCGCCTAAATAATTTAGGAAACGCAGATCAATTCAATTTTTGATTTGACGTGAGCGTAGCGCTCATTTTTTTGTGACGCTGCGCCAAATGTCGCGAATTTTGTGGCAATTGCGGCCGCTTTCTATCTGCCATGGCTTTGCAGGATTGGTCGCCACTCTGGCATCGCCAATGAGCTCCTCGCTCCAGGCCAGCGCCTCTTGCTCACACCCGCCAAAGCGCTGTTAAGCGTCTGGAGGAACCTTGCTTATCCTTTGTGATGGCCATTCTCTTTTGCATCACGTGCCCCCTCAGTGATAGTAAGTCCCCAAAACCTGCACCACGCGCCGGTCCGGCAGCAGGCCAAATTCGCTGTTGGCGTTGCCAATGTTTTGCTGCAACTGAAAGCTCAGGTCAAAATTGGGCCAGTGGCGGCGCAGTTCGAGCCAGAACAACTTGCTGTCGTCACCCGGGTTGAGCCGCAGGTAGGCCGTCAGGTCCAGGTCCTTGTGGCCAAAACTTTTTTGTGTGACGTAGATCAGGTACGACTGGCGCGCAGCCAATTCTTGCAGACGCAATGCTTCAGACAGATAGGCCAGTTGTGTGGCGGGTGCGCTACCCAGAGCAGACCAATCAGCCTGGCTGAGGGCAAAACCGTTGTACTGGTATTCGGCCGTGACCGACAGCTTGCCCAAGGTGGTGTAGGTCGCGCCACCCGAAAAACGGTTGCGGGTACGGGTGGCATTGGTCGCGCCCAAGGTGCGGTCAATCAGGCTGGGCTCACTGCCGCGCGTGAACTCCAGGTGCGCGGTGGCTGCATCTGACAGCAAGGCAGCCATGTTGAATCCGATGGTTGTTGACTGGCCCGTTTGCTTGTACAGCAACGTCTGGCCACTCACATTTTTAGAGAACTGGGTACTGAGCATCACCACTGCGCGATCGCGGTTGTTGGTGGCGCCAAGGTCAAGGTTCCAGCCATTTGCACTGGCAGTATCGGCCAGCTTGGGTGCCAGGGCCATTGAGACCGCGTTGTCTGACCACATGTATTGCCCACGCAACATGACAGTACCCAAGCGGTTTTCACGCAGTGCAAACGGGTCCGCGGTGGTTAACACGCGCAGGCTTGCGTCGCGGAAAAAATCGGTCGGGTTGTAGCCGTACGACGGCCCGTAGCGCAGGTTGATGCGGCCCAGCTCAAATATTGAATTGCCGCCGTCGGGCTGCCAACTGAGGTACGCTTCACGCAAACTGTTCACCGCCGCATCGGACCCGGCAAGAGTCGGCTCAAAGTAGTCAAGACGGTCCGACAACACACCCCGCACACCCGGTGTTAAACGCCCCTGGTAATACAGGTCCACCGATGCTCGGCCCATGTTGCGGCTGTCTGGCAGATAGCGCTGACTTGCGTCGCCCAGCGCGCCCTCAAAAAAAAGTTTGGTGTTGGCTGACGTCGCTGGGGCCACTTCAGGCGCGCTTTCAAGATTCAGGGCGTCAAGTTCAGCATCTGCGGCAATGGCAGGCAAGGCGCCTAGCCAAGCGATTGCCACGGCGCAACACACGGGAGCGAACATCTTTAACGGCATGGTCTTAGTCCGGTTGGAAGCGGGGCAAAAAGTCGCGTTGCATCCAGGTTGACGGGATGTCACGCGCCACATAGTCTGAAAACCGCATGATGGTGACCGATTGCGGGTTCAGACCGTCGATAATGACAGTTTCTGTGGGGCGCTCAACACCAAGTTGCGGCTGGAACCGGCGGTAATAAACGGTTTTAAGCAAGCGGGAGGACTCGGCAAAAAAGCGCGCCTTGAGCGGGCGGCTGTTCTCTGCATCGACCCACATTTCAATACCCGGGTAGGTCACACCCTCGGTG
>NZ_JAQTXM010000049.1 GCF_028688795.1 Rhodoferax sp.
CCATCCGCTCCTACTTGGCAACCATGACCAAGCAGAAAAACAATCTGTTTGACTGTTTGGTCAGCGTGTTTAACCGCCAGATAATTCAGCC
Organism: Rhodoferax sp.; assembly: GCF_028688795.1. GTDB lineage: Bacteria > Pseudomonadota > Gammaproteobacteria > Burkholderiales > Burkholderiaceae_C > Rhodoferax. Next base: position 92 of record NZ_JAQTXM010000049.1, read on the forward strand.
CAGCTTTGCTCGTTAAGCTGAGTAGTTACAAAATATATGCTAAATAAGCCTATAGCCCATATGAATAAAGCGCTAGTAGCTACTATTTATATAGTATCAAGGATGTGCTTTGCCGCCATACAACCACGGCATGTCGAGCAGGTTTTCGCCCAGCAAACGCAGGGCTGCATCACGCCCCCAGCGCATCAGGCCTGTCGCGTGAAAAATTTGGCCGTTTTTGATGGCGCGTGCCTGCACCAGTGCATTGCGCTGCCAGCGCACCTGCGCGTAGCGCTGCAACTGCGCGGGGACATCGCCAAACGGGTTTTTGCCGGATGGCGGCTCAGCAAGTACCCACGCCAATGCGGCGGCGTCTTCTATGGCCATGCCAGCGCCTTGCGCCAAATACGGCACCATCGGGTGCGCCGCATCACCCAACAAAGCCACCCGCCCAAGCGCGTGTTCGTGAGCACCACGCATGGGCGTGCGAATGCTCAACGGCCACAGGCGCCAGAAGGCAATCGCGCCAATCAATTCACGCAGCGGCGCGCAAGCCAGCGCCATGCTGCGCTTCAGATCTGCTGCGTTGGCACTGTGATCCCAGTGCGACATGTCGCCCTGTACTTGGCCATGCACGATGGCCACCACGTTCAACCACTGCCCACCGCGCACGGGGTACTGAACCACATGCAGTTTTGGCCCAAGCCATGCGGTGACCTGGTCGCAGCGCAGGTGCGCTGGCAAATCACTTTGCGGCACCATGGCACGGTAGGCCAAATGACCAGTGGGCTGCGGAGTGCCGTCGTTTAGCAACAGTTTACGCACCGTGCTCCAGCCGCCATCGGCGCCTAGCAGCAGGTCGCTTTGGGTTTGCAGATCATTTGAAAATTCGGCGCTGACACCCAAGTCGTTCTGCGTGAAGGAAGTGATGGCGCTGCCAAACTGCAGGTCCACCCTGCCCGTGGCCTTGACGGCCTGCAACAAGATGCCATGCAGATCAGCGCGGTGAATCGTCAGGTAAGGCGCGCCATAGCGCTGCACAAAAGCCTCGCCCAAGAGCAAACTGCTCAGCAAGCCACCAGTCGCGGCGCTACGCACCTGAAGTTGCTCCGGAAAAAAAGCCACCTGCCGCAAGGTGGCTTCCAGGCCCCAGCTGAACAACACTTCGACCACGTTGGGCCCCAATTGAACGCCTGCGCCCACCTCTGAAGCGTCAAGCGTCCGCTCACACAGACCCACTTGGTGGCCGGCGCGGGCACAAGCCAGGGCGGCGGCCAACCCGCCAATGCCTGCGCCTGCGATTTGTACTTTGTTCATAAGGTTTCTGTTGATCCAATTCTGACGGCTGCATTGTCAACGCCGAATAATTCGGCAGACTGACAACCCTCAACTGTGGTTGTTGCCCCTTCACCCGTTCAGGAGCAGCCCATGCTGATATCCGCCAATAAAGCGCTCACTCTGGCAGTGGCGCTTAGTTCCCACATGATGCCAAGTGCAGCCCAAACACCGCGCACGCCGCAAGCTGAAGTCGTCGCCTCGGGGCTAAGCCACCCATGGGCAGTGGCATTTTTGCCGCAAGGTCGGTTTCTGGTGACCGAGCGGCCCGGGCGCATGCGCGTCATTGAAGCCGATGGCCGCCTGGGGCCTGCCCTGTCTGGCGTGCCTGAAGTGGCCGCTCAAGGCCAGGGCGGCTTGCTGGACGTGATGCTGGATGGCGACTTTGTTCGCAACCGCAGCATGTTCTTTTGTTTTTCCGAGCCCGGCGATATCGGCAACAGCACCGCGTTGGCGCGAGCCACGCTGTCTGAGGACCATTCCCGGCTGCAGAATTTGCAGGTGATTTTCAGCGCCAGGCCCAAAGTGGCCAGCAGCGCACACTTTGGCTGTCGCCTTGTTGAAAGCAGCACCGATGGCAAGCCCGACGGCATGCTATTCATGACGCTGGGTGAGCGCTTCACGCGCAAGGACGATGCGCAACGCCTTGACAACCACCACGGCAAGGTGATTCGCATCTTCAAAGACGGGCGCGTGCCCACCGACAACCCGTTTGTGGCACAAAAAGGCGCTCTGCCGGAAATCTGGTCGTTTGGTCATCGCAACCCGCAAGGCCTGACGATGTCACCCAATGGCACGCTGTGGGCGCATGAGCACGGCCCACAGGGCGGCGACGAAATCAACCTGGTATCGCCCGGGCGCAACTATGGCTGGCCGGCAATCACCTTTGGTGAGAACTATGGCGGTGGCCCGATTGGCGCGGGGCTGACAGCCAAAGCAGGCATGGCACAGCCACTGCACTACTGGGTGCCTTCCATTGCACCCTCGGGCATGGCGTTTTTAACCAGCACGCGTTATGGTCAGGATTGGGTCGGTAACCTGTTTGTTGGCTCGCTCAAGTTTGGCTACCTCGACCGGATTGAATTAACCGATCCCTTTGGCGGGCGCGTGCTGCGCGAGCATAAGCTGCTAAGCAGTCTGGGCCAGCGCATTCGCGATGTGCGCCAGGGGCCAGACGGTTTGCTGTATGTGCTGACCGACAGTGCCCAGGGGCAGTTGATCAGGCTGACGCCGCAGAAGATCGCGCAGTAGCGGGGGCTTTAGATGGCGCAGGATCTGCTTCAGGCCAGACCGGCTCATCCTTGGTCAAGGGCTGAAGGGTTTTCATTTGCTGGGCCAGCACATCCAGCGTGGCCTCAGATGCATCTGCGCCAAGTGCCTGGCGTGCCAGTATGCGCTCGCGTAACTGCTCGGGCGACGCTTGCGGCGCAAGAATGCTGAAGGCTGCTCCGGCTTCACGGGCCAGGGTGCGAAAACTGTCACGATCGGCACGCCTTAAAAAGGCCGCATCCACAATGACCGACCAGCCTGCGGCCAGCAAGCCCGCAGCCCATGCCCGCAAATGGGCATAGGTGCGGGCGTGGGCATCAGCGGTGTAAATGCCAGCGTCAAGCCCTGAGCCACTGTGCACCGTGCTGGCCAGGCCAAACAGGCGCTTGCGCTCCACGTCCGAGCGCAGCCGCAGCATGGCAGCATGACTATTGTTTTGCAACAGGGCGTTGGACGCCACGGTTTTACCGCAGCCTGACAAGCCATGCGTGATCACCAGGCGCAATCGCGGCTGCAACAACAGCTGTTCAGCCAAAGCGATATAAGCCAGCGACTCATGCTTGTCACCCTGCGATTGAGCAGCGCGAATCGCTGCCACTTTGGCCCGCACCAACGCCCGGTAAACCGCATAAAACCGCAGCACCTTCGCTGCATTAAAGTCGCCGCTTTGGCTCAGCACCTCGTTGACAAACCAGTTGGCCAGCCCGGGCTGCTGGTGGGCCAACAAGTCCACGTACGTGAAGGCGATCTCATTGGCCACGTCAATCCAGCGCAGGTCATCGTTGAACTCAATGCAGTCAAACATCTGTACGCGCTGCTTGATCAACACCATGTTGGCCAAGTGCAGGTCACCGTGACATTCGCGCACCTGCCCTGCCCTTTTTCGTGCAGCCATCAACGGGGCGAGTTGGTCAAACTGCCCTTCAGTCCAGGTGCGCAGGGCCGCCAGCCGCGCCTGAATGTCTACATCAGTAAAAAACCGCAACAAGTCGTCAAAGTTATCCTGTGCCGGCTCCAGGATGCTGCGGGCCGACCCAAACTGGGAGGCTGTCGGTGCGATGGCCGCGCTGGCGTGAAAGGCAACCAAAGTCTGGGCCAGATCAGACAAATGCCGGGGCTGCAACTCGCCTCTGGTACACACTCGGTCGAGTCGACCAGTCTCGTCAAAGCGGCGCATCTTGACCGCGTATTCGATCGGCCTGCCCTCGCCTTGCCACTGCGGGTCTTGGTGCGTGTTGAAAATGCCAACCACCGCCAAATACAGCTCGGGCGCAAAGCGCTGGTTCAGGCGCAACTCGTCTTGGCAGTAGCGCCGGCGGTGTGCGAGTGTGCTGAAGTCCAAAAAAGGCAAACTCACCGGCTTTTTGACCTTGTAGGCAAATTCGCCGGCCAGCAACACCCATGAAATATGGGTTTGCACCAAGTCAACGTGTGTCACACCAGGCAGGTAGCGCGCGGGCGACAACAAGGCCTTGATCAAAGGCGGCAGGGGCTCATCCATTGGTACGTGAGTGCTCGGCGCTACATTCCCAGCTGACCTCGACCCGATCGCGACCGCTGTTTTTGGCCCGGTAAAGGGCAGCATCGCAGTCCGCCAGCAAGTCTGCAAAAGAAGCCTGCGAGGTACGCGACCCAGCGCCAATGCTCACCGTATAGGCCACGCTCTTTTCACCTTCGGTCACTGGGTTTGAGCGAACCTCGCAAATGATCCGGTCAGCCAGCGCCAAGCCGCCATCGTGCGTGGTGTTGGGCAGTAACACGGCAAATTCCTCGCCACCAATGCGCCCCATCACATCTGACTCGCGCAGCACACCCTTGACGGTCTTGACAAAGCTTTGCAGCACGGCGTCGCCCATGCGATGCCCATAGGTGTCGTTCACCATCTTGAAATGGTCCAGGTCTAGCATCAGCACCACCAGTGGCAATGCATAACGCTGTGCCCGGGCGAGTTCCTGTTCGGCCAGGCTCATGAAATGCTGCCGACTGAAAGCACCCGTCAGGGCATCGATATTGGCCAGAGCGACACTGGCAAGCTCCGCACGCTTGAGCACACTGACGTCTTCATGGGTCACCACTAAGCGCTGCGCAGCGTCATGTACCGGCGTGATTCGTATGGCAAACCAGCGCCTGCCACATGTGCTTAGCAAGGGCTCTTCAGCATGAAAATCGGGCAGATCACCCGCTGCAACGGCCGCCAAACCGGCTTCGACAGCCGTGAGTGTGGGTTGGTTCGGTGCCAAAAGCTCGGTCAAAACCACCAAATATGGCTTGCCCTCCGAGGCATTGCAGGCATGCTCAGACGCATAGGCTTGCCACGCCGCATTGGTCTGAACAATGGTGCCGTCCCGGTCCAAAACCGCCATCTGCGCCGAGATGGCATCAAACACAGCCTGCTGAAACTGTGCTGCGGTTGCCAGTGCGACTTCAGTGATTTTGTTTTTGGTGATGTCTACCAAGGTGCCAATGATGCGCAAGGCCTGGCCGTCTGCGGAGTGATTCACTGCCGCGCCCCGGGCCAGTACCCACTTGACGCTGCCATCCTTGCAGTGCACCCGGTGTTCATTTCGAAAGCGATCGGTTTTACCGATGATGCAATCCTGCAACTTTTGCACCAACCCCGGTTTATCGTCTCGGTCAACGTCTTGCATCAGGTCCAGGGTGTGGCTTGCCAACTCTTCTTTTGCAAGCCCCAATAGCATTGCATAGTCGAAAGAAACCACGAACTCACCAGTGCGCACCTGCCAGTCCCAAACGCCATCCCCAACTGCTGACAATGCCAGTTTCAGTCGTTCCTCACTGGCGCGCAACTGCTCCTCCATTTGCCGTCGCTCTGAAATATCGACCAACGCGATTTGCCAGCCGTGGCCTGCACCGGTCCACACCACTTTGGCTTGCACCGGTAGTGGCGCGTGGCCATCGACTTGCAGCACAAGCTCACCCATTTGTGGCTCATGCTCGGTTCTGGCGCGCTCCAACAACCCGTTAAGTTGCGGGCGATGTGGCTCGGCCACGTAAAGCCCTAGCCGGTTGCCCAACAGCCTGGCGCGCTCGCTAAAGAGCAGTTGGGCACCTGCCAGGTTCAATTTTGTGATGGCACCGTTGCTGTCAATCAGCAAGTTGCCCACAGGTGAAAAGTCGTAGAGCTCGTTACTTTGATTCAGTGCCTGTTCCAATTGCGCCCTGGCGGTGTTCAAGTGGTCATTTTGAAGTTCGAGTTCGATTTGATGAATCTCAAGCTCTTCCAGCAAGTGCTGCACTTGCTGCAGATTCAAGGCCGTCGGCTCAAGCCCACCACTTTGCCCGGACAGACGTGCGGTTGCCAGCTTGCGCAAGGCGTCGTAAGCCAGTGGATTTTTACGGTACACCATGGTCGACCTTCCCGGTGTTGGGGTCAGGCGTCAAGGCCTGCAGCCTGTTTTTTGCTTCGCGTAGTTCAGCCTCGATTTTCTTGCTGGCACTGATGTCAGTGAAAGTGATCACCAGCCCATCTATGTGGTTGTCTTGCGTGCGGTACGGCATGATGCGCACCTTGAACCAGCGCCCGTTGCTGGCCGACACGTCAAGCTCTTGAAACACCAGGGTGCGCAAGACTTCCCCAGCATCTGACGCCAAGTTGGGGTAGTCCAGATCGCTGACGATGTCAGTGATGCTGCGCCCAGCGTCACCCGGTATCAGCTTGAAAATTTGGACGGTAGATGGCGTGAATCGTCGTACATGCAGGTTGTCGTCCAGAAACAAAATTGCAATTTCGGTGCTGTCAAGCAGGTTGCGCATGTCATTGCTGGCGCGCGACACCTCGGCCACCTTGATTTGCAACTCAGCGTTTATGGTCTGCAACTCTTCGTTCATAGACTGCATTTCTTCCTTAGAGGTGGTTAGCTCCTCATTGGTCGACTGCAACTCTTCGTTGGTGGATTGCAACTCTTCATTGGCAGACTTCAACTCTTCCTGAGAGGTTTGCATTTCCTCCCTGGTGGAGCGCGCGTCTTCACGGGCATGCTGCAGCTCCTGCAACACCACCTCAATGCGCTGGCCATCGGCGGTCGCTGTGCTCGCCGCGTCTGCCGCTATATGCGGCTTGCGGGTGCGCGGTGCCACCACATCAGCAAACACGACCAGCACCGTACCCCGCAGAGCCACTGGCTCGCTCAGCGGCTGTACCCGTACATCAACATACTGGGCTGGCCGGGTGCTGTCGATTCGTACCCGCTTGAGGGTCACCAACTTGCTCTCGCGAACTGCCACGTAAAAGGCCTCGCTCAAGGCTTTTTTAATGCCCTCACGGGCCATGGCAAACATGCTCAAATTGGGCTTGCCGCAGGCGGGCTCCAGATACCGCCCGGTTTTTCCGCTGATGTACAGCACCTCGCCCTTGGTGTTTACCAACAGCGCTGACGGCGCATAGTGTGTCAGCACCAGTTGCTCGACCAGGGTTTGGATATCTGGTGCCAAGACCGTTTCGCCCTGGACATGCAAGACCCCCGAGGTCATGTGTACGGCGCCGGGGCCAAACGCGGCTGGCATGCCTGAGGGAGAGAGGTGTGCCGGCGTATCAAGCCGACGATAAATGCGTGACTTGCCCGACGCAGTAGAAAACAAGCTGCTGCCTGTGCCAATCGACTCCGAGCTACCCAGCAGCAAACAACCGCCCGGGTTCAGGCTGTAATGGAACATCTGGAGCAGCTTTTCCTGCAACCCGGTCTCCAAGTAAATCATCAGGTTTCGGCAGCTCAAAAAATCAATCCGCGTGAAGGGCGGATCAAAGATGACGTTTTGCTCAGCGAAGATCACCATCTCTCGAATGTCATTGGAAATGCGGTAGCCTGCGGCGTCGGGTACAAAAAAACGCTTCAGGCGAGTCTCTGACACGTCGGCAGAAATGCTCGCTGGATAAATTCCCGCGCGAGCGCGTGAGATGGCGTCTTTGTCGATATCAGAGGCAAAAATCAGCAATTTGTAGCGGTGTGCCCCTTCCAAGGTCTCAAGTGACTCTTTGAACAGCATGGCCAGTGAATAAGCCTCTTCGCCCGTTGAACACCCGGGAATCCAGGCGCGCAACAATCCGCCATCGGGATGATTGGCACGTAGGGTTGGCAACACCTCGCGCTTGACCTGCGTCCAGACATCAGGGTCGCGAAAGAAGCTGGTGACCCCAATCAGCAGTTCACCCAGCAGCAATTCGACCTCTTTCGGATTTTCACGTACATAGCGCAGGTAATCGTCCATGCGGGGCAACTGGTGCAGCCCCATGCGCCGCTCAACACGCCGCATGATGGTGTTTTTTTTGTAAGCTGAAAAATCATGCCCGGTGTGGGTCCGCAACAAGACCAGAAGCTTGTCAAGAAAACCGGCGGTGGTGCGTTGAAACTCGGCTTCGATCTGGGCATGAACATCGCTCACCAGCCGGATGCGCTTGACAAACGCCAGTACCTTGGCCGGCAACTCGTCGGCAGCGGCCACGGCGTCGACCACATCAGCATCAATGGCGCTGCGTGGCATGCTGTCAAATTGGGCCAGCGCTGGTGTTTGCGCAAACGAGGCGCCTCCAGCCTGCCGGATAGCGCGTAACCCCAGCGTTCCGTCAGAACCCATGCCTGAGAGCACCACGCCAATGCTGTTGTGTTGCCGGTCATCGGCCAGTGACTTGAAGAAAAAATCGATCGGCTGGCGTAGTCCACGAGACTCGGTGGGGTTGAATAAATGCAGCACCCCATGCATCAACGACATGTCTTGACCGGGTGGAATCACATACACATGATTGGGTTCGACCGGCATCTGGTCTAACACCTGCTGCACCGGCATAGGGGTGTGCCGTTGAAGCAGCTCGACCAGCATGCCTTCATTGTGCGGGTCACGGTGCTGCACCACCACAATGGCCAGACCGCACTGCGGGGGCACATGGTCCAGAAACTGTTCCAGCGCGGACAGCCCGCCAGCAGACGCCCCAATGCCAACAATCGGAAAAGATGGACTCAGAGCGGGCGAGTTATCGTTGTTCAATCAATCATTCCCTGTGGCGGTTAATCATCAAGTGATCGATGCACTTTTTCAAAAAAATTGTACTTGCCGCCGCCATCTGTGTGGGCAATAACCCTCTGGGAGTGCGGGAAAATGATGTTGAAAATCAGGTTTCGATGGCGCTTTCCTTCATCAAGGCCTCCGCTTGGGTGATTTCGTCTGGGTTTGGGTGGTCTACCAGCACAGGAATATGAGACAGCGTCAGGGTTTTCAGGGCCACGCTGCCCAAAAACGTGCGTGACAAGCCACTGCGACCGTGTGAGGCCATGAAGATCAAGCTGCAATGCTCATCGTCGGCTGCGGCAAGAATCGCCTGGGCTGGGTTGGCGTTGAATTCAATTCGCTGGCTTGCCTGAACACCCTGCGCAGTGGCGGCATCCGCCACCAAACCCAGATACCCGACCACAATGGCGCGGCATTGGGCCTGGTACTCAGCCTGAGATGGATATTCAAACGGAATACCACCCACATAAATTGGGTATTGGTAAGGCGGGATGGCACTGAAAACGACCAATCTCGTCTGTAGGCGACGGGCGAAATCCACCGCTTTGAGGGCACCCGCAATCGACAAGGCTGAGCCATCCGTTGGGGCTAGGATACTTTCAGAGGCGCCGCTGTGCTTTCGAAACGCCACAACATTGGCGCTGTCCATGACAGTTATCTTTCAAAATTGCGTAAAGCATCATGTGACAGGATACTGATTTCCCGAAAGTCAACGGAAATGATGCCCTGTTGCACCAAGGCTGAAAACGCCCGGCTCACGGTCTCCACTGTCACGCTCAAATGGTGGCCAATGTCACGCCGGGTCATTGGCAAAATGAAGCGATTGGGTGAGAAGCCCATGTCAGCAAAACGCTGTGACATGGTCTGAAGAAAGCGCGCCACCCGCGCCTCTGATTTCACCGAACGTGTTAGAGAATACGCCTCTTGCTCCTGGGTGATCTCGCGGCTGCAGGCCCAATAGGCCATTTGTTCCAAATGGTTGTTGCCGCGTCCAGGTGCAAACAACTCGGCAGCCGGAATGCGGATCAGGTCGCAATCCGTCAAGGCCACCACGTCGCTGGTGTAAGTATTCTTGTAAATGCCGTCAAACCCCAGCAAACTACCCTTCATGGGAAAGGCCAGCACGTGCACACCGCCGTCTGCATGGTTGATCATGGTCTTGAGCGTGCCAAGACGTACCACGTAAAGCCCGTCAAAGGTCTGTCCCATCGTCAAAGCCGACTGGCCTACCTTGAGACGCCGGCGCTGAAACAATTCGCCATCACTTCGGCCTTGCAATGGGCCGTGGTATTGCAGTAGGTCTTGGAGCTCCTGAAGACTTGACCAACGTTCGTCGTTGGAGAGTTTTAAGGCGTGGGGGCTGCAGTGGGGTTGCCACTGCGCCGATAAAGGCAGCGTCTGAAGGTTCAACATGAAAAGCCTCTCGTTGATTTTTCTTTGCAGGAAGCCAGACCCGGAGGGAACTCAAGCAATCCATGAGAGAGACTTTATGTCGATCCAATCAAAACGTCTGTAGGGAGAGTTGGACAGCGCGTGCCAGTAGCCGTGGACAGCGTGTGTTATGCGTCATGAACGCGACGGTTCCTCAAGCCTTGGTCACCGGAATCAACCAGTTTGTGACGCACTGCCAACCTCACCAAGCTTGGCACATCGCTGACTGCCAGCTTTTTCATAAGGCGACTGCGGTAAGTTGCGACTGTTTTTGGGGACAAATGAAGCTCGATGCCAATGGCTGAACTGGACAGGCCATCTACCACCATCACGATGATTTGCCGCTCGCGCGGTGACAGCAGGCTCAAGGGGTCAACGTCTTGGGCTTGTGTGAAAGCCTCCAGCGCGAGGTCGGCCACGTCGGTTCCCAGATACCGCTTGCCTTTTACGGCTGCATCAATGGCTGCAATGAGTTCACTGGACGGCGATCCTTTGAGCACATAGCCACTGGCACCCAGGCGCAGGCCCTCAGCCACCTGGTGCGGCTGGGCCGACATGGTCAACACCACAGTGCGCAGTGGTAACTGCCGGCGCTGCACCTCGGCCAGCAACTCAAGCCCCGAACGCCCGCCAAGGTTCAGGTCAAGCAGCAACACCTCGGGTCGCAGTCGTAACAGGTCTGCCAGCGCATGCGTTGGGTCAGAGGACTCACCCACCACCACATGGCCGCGAGATTCCAGCAACGCCCGCAGGCCGTCGCGCATGATTTGATGGTCATCGACCAGATATAACGAGCTCATGACACGCATTGCCAGTGAAAGCTCACGCGGGTGCCGCCGTCTGGCCCTGAGCCGCAGGCGACGCTGGCACCCACAGCTTGAGCGCGCTCCTGCATGCCCAAAATTCCCAAATGCCCAACGCTCAGCCCGGCACCTTCTGGTAAGCCCCGGCCGTTGTCGCTGACCGTCAGGTTCAACACTAACGCACCACCTTTGAGGTCGACAAAAATGGTCGTTGCCCCGGAATGGCGCAAAGCGTTTTCAACCGCCTCGCGCACCACCATGAAGGCGGCGTACTCCACCTCCGGCGTCCATCGCATTGCCTCAAGCTTGTGCGGCACATGAATGGAGATGTCCACCTTCGGTGCACCCAGTGCGCGGTTGCGCAGCTCATTGTCAAGCGCCACGCTCAAGCCCTGCTCTTCCAACAAAGGCGGACGCAGGTCAATCAGCACCTGCCTGACCTCTTTGATGGCTTGCCCAATGAGGTTGCCCATGCGCTCCTGCAGGGGCTGGTAGTCAGGCGGTGTATCCGTCATTTGCAAGGCAACAACGGTGTCGTGGCACATCCGGATGGCAGCCAGCGTCTGGCCGAGCTGGTCATGCAGTACCTGTGCCAGCCGCTTGACCAGCACGCGTTCCTGCGTCATGAGCTTTCGGGTCAGCTCGGCGAGTTGGGCACGCGAATGCTGCAATTGTGCTTCTGCCTGCGTGCTGGAAGTGACATCGCGCAGGCTGACCACCGACCATTCACCCTGCTCATGGGGCAACTTCACATGGCTGATGACACCCTCCAAGTCAATTTCTTGGCCATCGGCACGTAAGCCCTTCACCCGTCTGAGCCCCATCATGCGGGTTTCTCCGCCTAAACGGGAAAACCGTTGCTGCGCCTCATGGTGGCCGGCCCGCAGACGCTCGGGCATCAGCAACTCAACTGGCTGACCCCGAACGCTGGCTCGGTTTCGGCCAAATATTCGCTCAGCAGCGGTGTTGAACATCTGGATGCGACCATCAAGGTCAATGCTGACAATGGCATCAGGAACCACCTTGAGTACGGCGTCAAGAATGTCCCGATCTTGCCTGCGGCGCGTGCCAAAAGCCGATAACGCGCTCGAATTAGCAGGCGTATTCATTTGTTCTCATCAACTGGGCGCTGACGTTGTTGTAACTGATGACCATGGAAACCTCCGGCACAGATTTTTAGCAAATACTAACGGTTACATCAGCTGGCGCAAAGTGGCAAAACACGCTATTGACCCAAGTAACAGCGCAGTCTGCGGTGTGCTTGCGAATTGTCAACTTTTGAGGAGGGATGGATCCTATCCTTAGGGTGCTGCAGTGACTGATTGTTATTGTCCAGCAATTTTTCAAAGTTAAATCTATGGAGGAATCATCATGAACAACTTGCGTTTGCTTGACCCCACTCTGAAAGACCCCTTTGAATCCGTGTTCCGCGGATTTCTGGCGCCGATGCGCTTTGACTTGGACAATGACGCCCTTGACATCAAAGTCGACGTGGTTGAAAAGGACGGGGCATTCAAGGTGCAAGCCGATTTACCAGGCGTCAAAAAAGAAGACATCAATGTGCGAATTGATGGTAACCGCGTCCAGATTGACGCCGAGGCCCGCCGAGAAAAAGACATCAAGGAAGATGGCGGCAAGGTGCTGCGCAGCGAACGTTATTACGGCACGGTGTCGCGCGTGTTCACCCTGTCGCAAGATGTGGACGATGCCAAGGCGGTGGCTAAATACGAAAACGGTGTGCTGACGCTGGACTTGCCCAAGAGAGCCGGCTCAAGCGCCAAGCGCCTCGCCATCAATTGAACCAGGCAACGAGGAAAGCAGTGCCATGAATACGCTGACCAAACTGGCCTTGGGCCTGATCGGGCAAATCAAAGCCACCCACGTTCAAGGCGATGCGGCTGATGCCATCGTGCTGCCACCAGCCCATACGGCTGGCGGTCTGCTTCTGATGCAAGCCTTGGCACTGCGCCAGTCGCAACGCGAATTTGCGCCAGAGCCGCTGCCGCTCCAGATTTTGTCCAACCTGCTGTGGGCAGCAGCGGGCCTGAACCGCCCTGCCCTGGGTGGACGAACCGTGCCCAGCGCCCTGAATGCGCAGGAGCTTGACCTGTACGTGGCACTACCCACTGGCTTGTACCGCTATGCAGCGCTGGGCCATGCGCTGCATCTGGTACTTGCCATGGATGTGCGTCGAGTCACCGGCTACCAGGATTTTGTTGACACCGCGCCGCTGGACCTGATCATGGTCGCCGACTTCTCGCGTATGAAGTTGGTGCCGGTGGCTCAGCGCATGGCCTTTGCCTACACCTGTGCCGGGGCCATGGCCCAAAACGTGTACCTTTACTGTGCGTCAGAAGACTTGGCGACCGTGATTCGCGCATGGCTGGACCGCGATGCGTTGGCCAAAGCCATGGCGCTTGGCAATGACCAGCATGTGCTGCTGTCACAAACCGTGGGCCGCAAAGCGCCCTACCCGGCTTTGCCAGTCAGGTAATCGAGTACATCGTTAAATGACACCAGCCTTGCGTAATCTGCTTCGGGAATCTTCACCCCAAAGTATTCGCTCAGGCTGATCAAAAAATTCAGCCAGTCCATGGAGTCCAGATCAACTTGGCTACGCAGTGGTTTCCCAAAAACAAATGCATCTGGTTCCAGCTCTGGCGCAATTGACTGCAGAAGCGTCAATACGGTTGTTTCAAGTGTTTGTCGATCAGCATTCATGTGGGTTCTCCCTCATGGTGTGCGGGCGGTGAAGGGTCAGGGTCCAGCGCTTGCGGCTGTTGCAACAAGTCGCGCAGTTCGGCTAAGAACAAGGCACCCCGATGCCCGTCCGATGCGCGGTGATCTGCAGCCAGCGTCGCACACAGCAGTGGCGTTGCACGCACCTTGCCGCCCTCAACCCAGGGCCGCACGTCAATGCTGCCCAAACCTACCAATGCAACCTGGGGCGGATAAATAACACCAAACACTGACTGCACGCTCTGCTCGCCCAGATTGGTGATGGTGATGGTAGGGTCACTCATTTCAGAGCTGCGCAGCGAACCAGCGCGGGCGCGCTTGACCAAGTCTGCCAATTCGTGCATCAACTGCGCTAGAGGTTTGCTGCCCACATCGTGCAGCGCTGGTGCCACCAGACCGCCGCCACGCAGCGAGATTGCCACACCCGCGTGCACGGCGGCACCAGGTTCAAACTGTCCATCGCGGTAGAAGCCATTCAGCTCAGGTGTGCGCTTGAGAGAAGCAGCCACGGCCTTAAGCAACAGGGCTGCGGTAAGAATGCGCTCAGTAATGGGCAGGCCTTCATTGCGCTGCTGCAACCAGTCAAGCGCCCGCGTCATGGGGATCGTCTCGGACAAGTAGTAATGCGGGATTTCGCGCTTGGAGCGGCTCATAGCAGCTGCAATCGCCTTGCGAATTTCCTTCTGTCGTTCGACTGCCAGCACTTGAGCGGGTGGGGCTTCAGACCCGGCGGCGCTCACTAGTGCCTTTGCCTCAACATCGGCCAATGTGACCGAGCCGTGCGGGCCAGTGCCAGGCACCGTGTCCACGTTGATTCCCAACTCATTGGCACGCCGCCGTGCTGAGGGCGACACCGGATGGCGGGGGGCAGCGGTGGTCGTTTCGGGTTCTGGTGCCCTTGCTCGCCCGGTTGCCACCGCAGCCACTGCGGGTTGCTCAGGATGTGATGGTGCTGTTTCGCCCGGCATCAGCAGCGTTGCCAGGACCGTGTCCACCGGCACCTTTTCTCCCGGCTCCACCAGCAGTTTATGCATGACACCGTCATGCCAGATTTCAACATCCACCGCTGCCTTGGAGGTATCTACTACGGCCACTACCTGGCCACGTTTAACCACGTCGCCCGCCTTGACACGCCATTCGAGTAGCGTGCCTTCGTCCATGTCAGCACCAAGCGATGGCAGCTTGAATTCGATCATGCAGAAATTCCCATGAGCGCCTGCACCGCAGCCACGATTTTTGGCACCTGCGGTAACGCAGCTTCTTCCATGTGTCGGGCATACGGGATCGGCACCTCTTCGCTGCAGACGCGTGCCAGAGGCGCATCCAGATCAAAAAAGGCCTGCTCACTGATGCGGGCCATGATCTCGGCGGCGAGGCTACCGGAGCGCCACGCTTCATTCACGACCACCGCGCGGCGACATTTGCGCACTGACGCCATGATGCATGCATCGTCCAATGGGCGCAGCACGCGAAGGTCGATCACTTCCGCAGAAATTCCGAGACTGGCGAGCTCTTCAGCGGCCTGCAGGGACTTGGGCAGACACCCGCCATAAGTGATCAGGCTGACGTCCGACCCGGTTCTGCGCACCTTGGCGCTGACA
Organism: Rhodoferax sp.; assembly: GCF_028688795.1. GTDB lineage: Bacteria > Pseudomonadota > Gammaproteobacteria > Burkholderiales > Burkholderiaceae_C > Rhodoferax. The sequence goes on from NZ_JAQTXM010000049.1 coordinate 15,270, forward strand.
ATGTCCACGGTCAGCGATTCATCGTCGGGCAGCTCGCCTTCGGTGTTGTATAGCTGTGCATGCTCAAAAATCAGCACCGGGTCAGGGTCGAACAGCGCGGCTTTGAGCATGCCGCGTGCATCTTCTACGGTGGCCGGCGCCAAGACGCGCAGACCCGGCACATGGGCATACCAGCCTTCAAAACTGTTGGAGTGCTGGGCCGCCACCTGGCGCCCAGCGCCTGTGGCCATTCGGATCACCAAGGGCACTGAAAATTGCCCGCCGGACATGTGGTGCAGCATGGCCGCGCTGTTGACCATGGGGTCGAGCGCCAGCAGGCTGAAGTTGACCGTCATGACTTCCACAATCGGGCGCATGCCGCCTAAAGCAGCCCCAATACCGGCCCCCACAAAGCCGAGCTCTGACAGCGGTGTGTCGCGAATTCGCTCAGGGCCAAATTCTTCCAATAAACCTTTGGACACGGCGTAGGTGCCGCCGTAGCAGCCCACATCTTCACCCATCAAAAAAACACGCTGATCGGTCTGAAGCGCCTCACGTAGCCCCTCGCGCAAGGCGTCACGGTAGCTGATGCGCCGCCCCATCACGCCGCTCCCAACACAGAGGTAGCGGAAGATTGCTGTTCTGACAGGGTGTGCACATCGCGCATCAAATCTGCTACCGGTTCCCAATTTGAGTTTTGGGCAAACGCCACGGCAGCCTCTACCTCAGCCTGCGCAGCGGCGTCCAGCGCCAAAAACTCATCTTCATTCAGACTGTTTTGCGCTTTCAGGCGAGCTGTAAAAGTGTGAATCGGCCCACGCGTCTTCCAGGCGTCAATCTCTTGCCTAGTGCGGTATAGCTCCGGGTCAAACATGGAGTGCGCGCGAAAGCGGTAGGTTCGAAACTCCACAAACACCGGGCGACCCAACTCGCGCACCTGTCGCGCAGCATTCAGCGCAGTGTCATACACGGCCACCACATTCATGCCGTCAACTGACACCGTGGCCATGCCGTATGACGCGGCCTTGGTACACAAACTGATCTGCGACTCTGAGCGGGCCAGGGCTGTGCCCATGGCGTACAAGTTGTTTTCACAGCAAAACAGCACGGGCAGCTGCCACAGCATGGCCAGGTTCATCGACTCATGGAACGCACCCTCAGCCATGGCCCCTTCACCAAAAAAACAGGCAGTCAGTGCCTGGCGCTTGGACAATTTATCAGCCAGCGCCAAACCCGTCGCCAGGGGCAATCCAGCGCCAACGATTGCCTGCCCGCCAAAAAAGCGGTTAGCGCGGTCAAACAAGTGCATGGAGCCTCCCCGCCCGCGCGAACACCCGTCTTGCTTGCCAAACATCTCTGCCATGATGGCGTTCATGGTGATGCCGTGCAGCAGTGCGTGTGCATGTTCGCGGTAGGTGGCCACAATGTTGTCATTGGGACCTAGCGCACGCAGGACACCAGTAGCCACAGCTTCCTCACCAATATAAAGGTGCAGAAAACCGCGAATTTTTTGCTGCCCATAGAGCTCTGCCGCGCGCTCTTCCATGCGGCGGATGCGCAGCATGTCGGCCAACATGCTCATCGCAAACGCCTTGTCCCAAGGCACTGGGCCGCTTGGTGGGGCTGGTATTTTTAATTTTTTCATGCGCCGCTTTCCAGCGTGGAGGTGTCGCCCTCGGGCAGGCCAAGTTCACGCGCTTTCAGCAAGCGGCGCATGATCTTGCCGCTGCGGGTACGCGGCAGCACCGCCAGAAAAGCAATCTCTTTCGGCGCCACAGCCGCCCCCAGGCGCTTGCGGGCGTGCGCAGAAATCTCAAGCCGCAGCGCCTCACCCGCCTCATACCCGGCCTTGAGCGACACAAAGGCCTTCACCACTTCACCTACCATCGGATCAGGTTTGCCAATGACACCTGCCTCGGCCACGGCCGGGTGTTCCATCAAGACGCTTTCCACTTCAAATGGGCCAATCAGGTGGCCCGCAGATTTGATGACATCGTCAGCCCGGCCAATGAACCAGAAATAGCCGTCGGCATCGACCCGCGCCAAGTCACCGGTCAGGTACAAATCGCCGGCAAAACACTTGGCGTAGCGTGCCTCGTTGTTCAGGTAGCCGCGAAACATAGACGGCCAGCCGCTTTTCAACGCCAACTCGCCTTCGACGTTGGGGGCCTCGATGATGCGCACCCGCGGCGGTTCACCCTCAGCCTCCATGTGTTTAACTATGAAGGCGTCAATGCCTGGTAGGGGACGTCCCATAGAGCCGGGCTTGATGTCAAAAGCTGGCGTGTTGGCAATCATGATGCCACCGGTTTCCGTCTGCCACCAGTTGTCATGAATTGGCAGCCCCAGCACCTCCTGGCCCCACCAAACGGCCTCGGGGTTAAGTGGCTCGCCCACGCTTGCAATAAAGCGCAGGGCCGGGTAACAGTGGCTGCGTGCCAGCTCAGGGCCAGCCTTCATCAGCATGCGAATTGCCGTGGGAGCCGTGTACCAGACGGTTATCTGCTCCTGTTCCAGCAGCGTGTACCAGCGCTCGGCATCAAACTCTTCACGGTCCACCAAGGTGGTCACACCATGAAGCAAGGGCGCGATGATGCCGTAAGTGGCACCTGTGACCCAACCCGGGTCGGCGGTGCACCAATAACGATCTTGTGCGTGCAAATCAAGTGCATAGCGACCGGTAGCCTCGTGGGCGACCGCTGCGCCATGCACATGCAGAGCGCCCTTGGGTGTGCCGGTGGTGCCGCTGGTGAAAAAAAGTAAGGCAGGGTCATCCTCGCTGGTTTCACTGACCTCAAAGCAGTCGGATGCGTCGCGCATCAATGTGGCGAGGTCAAGTGTGTCCGTCTCGTGGGTGACACCGCCGTCCTCTGCCACCAGCAACACATGTCGCAGCGTGGGCATTTGCGCGCGTATCTGGCACACTTTGCGCTGGTAGAGGTGGTCGGTGGTCAGCAGCACCTGTCCTGCACCGAGTTGGATGCGTGTGGCAATAGGTTCCGGGCCAAACGCCGAGAACAGCGGTGTGACCACGGTGCCGTTTTTAAGCGCACCCAGCAAGGCCACATACAACTCGGGAATGCGCCCAGCCAGCAAAAAAAGATGGTCTCCTTTGCCAACGCCAAGGCCTTGCAGCACATTGGCAAAGCGGTTTGTTAGCCGGGCGAGTTCAGCAAAGCTGATTTCAATAGCCGGCAATGTGCGCGAAAGGAAGCGCAGTGCGACGTGATAGCGAAGCACACCGGCAGCATGCCGGTCCACCGCCTCAATACCCATGTTGATGCCACCCCCGGGCAGCCTCTGCGTTGCCAGGTGGGCAAATTGCCAAGAAAACCTGCGACGTTCATCTTCGAACGCTGTCCAGTTTGGTGTCTGGCGCTGTTTTGCCAGATCCTTGTGAATAATGGACGGCCTATCCATAACCGGTCTCT
>NZ_JAQTXM010000087.1 GCF_028688795.1 Rhodoferax sp.
TTCGGCAATTGCAATTGCCGTTGCTGCAGGAGGTGTCGGTGCGCTCACTAAGTTGCGCGGGTATAGAGAAGTCTCTCGCACCACAAACTCACTTATTCTTAAACGCAAGTGAATGCGGTTCACTCTGTTGAGCCACATACGCTGCCATTTAAAAAGTGGCTAAACAAACCCAGTTGGCACTCAATGCTGACACACCTTTTGGGTACTCCAAGACGCTCAATCCATACGACAGAAAGACCGGAGCGACAGGGTAAATTCTGACGGGGAGGTATCTGTAAAAAAATTTGAAAGACACGAAGCAATGACGAATCCACCATTTCAAACAAGAAAATAACGCACACCTACTGCACCACACCCCAAAGGGTGCGGCACAGCAGCTTCAAGCAACTTGCCTTTGCCTCATCCGATCAAGCCGCTCCTGCACACAGTCCGAAATCCGCTTAATCACAATCCCACCCGGCTCAAACGTCTCGGCCTCATTGATCCCGTGATACGCCATGCCCCGCTTGATTCCCAGCGCAGCCAGTGCCTTGGTCAGCTCCGTAAACACATCGGTCTCCCGCGCAAAGTCGCTGAACCGATAGCCCTTGCCTTTGACAAACAAGCGTTTCAACACCTTGACCCGCTGAACACTGTCCATCAAAGTCAGTGACCCTGCATCATGCAGACGCAGATCAATACTGACAGTTGCGTCCAGACTGACATAGACATACAACCCAATGTCCCCAATGGCCCGGCAATAGGTGTTCATACTGCTGTGGCTCTCCCCCGCCACCACACCACGAAACAACACCCCAAACGAGGTGCTTCGGTTTTCATAACCGGTGTAATCTTGGTCACCCCAATAACCCGGCCCGGTTCGCCCATCCCAGGTGGGAATCACAATCTCTGTTTTGAGGGATTGCTTCATGTCGTCTCCTTTCAATTCGATGGGTTAAAGAGAATCTGTTTCCAACTTTGTATACGTGACCAAGGAAACAGAAAAATCGCCACGGCCTGATTGCCAGGCTCAGTGATGCCTTGCAGCAGGACACTAAAAAACCCCGACTAGCGGGGCTTTGTGGTGTTGGTTGAAGGCCGGTATTTCAAAACCGCCGAAATTGCGCTCTGTCGAAACGCTGACGATCCCAGCCAAGTTGTCGTTTCAATAGGGCTCGGGCCTGTGCAGAGTCATAGTCAAACGCACTCTAGGTGTCACATTCGCTGGTGTATCGGTATTCCCAGCCGCCACTGATACGCTGAAACAAAATGACATCGGCGTGTGATCTGCTGCTGGTCTCTGAATACCTGTCTATGCCACCGCCAGTAACCCCGCTCTCACCTTTACGCCCGCCCATGTGATGCCTGACGAGACAACTGGTTGACTGACACTGCCGCCCCATGGCCATTCATCAGCACTGCTTTCTGGTTCAGCTTTTCAGCCAGGCCAGCCTTGATGCCGTTGGGTGGTGCACTGCTATTGCTTACCGCACGGCCTCCCTCCGAATGACCCTGTGAGGAATAGCCAGTTGACTGACCGTCAAACTCACTGTCAAATTCAGCCGGGAAAAACTCCTCCACCACAGCAGCACCATCTTCCTCAGACTCTTCAAACGCCCCAGCTGCAAAACCCTGTCGTGCGGCTTCGTCTAAAGCAGCTTGGTTAAAACCAGACGCCTTGCGCAACTCACTCTCCGCTTTGGCACTGGCAATCGCCTCAGCCATCGTCATGCCGGTCTTGATGGTCAAATCCACGTAGTAAATCTGTGCCCGGTGTGACTGGGTCGTGGACTTGCCCCGCAGACGCAGTTCCAGCGGCAGTGTGGAGAGTTGCCCACCAGACACGGCATGGAAATAACTCAGACGTGCCGACAAGGTGCGAATTGAATTGAACCCGGTGGTGCGAAACACAAACGAGCCCAGCTCATCGTCTTCACCAATGCGCACATTCAAGCGTCCGTAGGGTTTACAGAATCCCCCTTTGGCTAGATCACAGGCTTCAGGTGAGGGACAAGGCAGTGTCTGCACACCTGCAGCCAATGAGCGCCTGCAAGTCTCCCCATTGCCCACACACAGCGGTCTACCCGTTTGACGGTCAAACAAACTGTAATTGGCACGCAGGTTCAGATCAGGGTCATCGAACAACAAGCGAATCGGAATATTGCGCAGCTTGGTGCTGCCTCCTTTGCGCAAAGTTTCATCCATGGGGTGATTGACCCAGCCGTCTTTGCTTTGCACCTGGCTGGTGACGGTGAATTCATCGTCTTTCTCGGGCAGACGCTTGCCGTTCTTCTCGACCACTTTGCCTATGGCAATACGGCCAATGATGGGTGGCGTTAAAGCCAAACCTTTGAGCATGATGGAATCCTTTCCAATAGAAATAAGAAAGCCCCACACGGAAGAGTCCGGTGTGGGGCTGAATGGTTGAGTTGAGTTGCGTAAAGTCGGATTGGCTTTGCTCAGGTATTGACCAGAAACCGCCTGGAGCCCGGCTTGACCAAGCTGTAGTGCTGCAACAAATCAGGTTGCTCTTGCAGCAATTTGATGGTGTCCAGCCCAGCGCCATCCTTGCTGCGCTTCCAGGTGATGTTCCCGGTTTGAAACACCACTTTGGCGGCATCCCCCATGCGTTGCTGGATGCGCTGTTTCAATTGAGCCTCCAGCGTCACCTGGGTGCTCAACACCTCTCGCACAGCCAACAGGTCAGAGAACACGGCTGACATTTCCAAGTCATCGGACAGATCAAGGGTGGAGCCGCTGTCTTTGGGGTACAGGCAACGCAAAGCCACATCCGCCGATTCAGAGCCATCCGCTGGCGGTTCCGTGTCGGTTTCAACGTAGTGCCAGAAGGCCCGTTCCAATTCAATCAACTTGGCGATCATGGCTTCATCGCGTTGGATGCGGTGAATCTGGAGGTCTTGGCCACAGATCAGCACCGCCACGTCAGCACACTGCTTGCCGGTGACGGCCAACTGGTGCATGACTTGCAATTGAACGTATTCCGGCACACCCTCGCGCCAGAGAAATGAGCCTTGCAAGCCAGCAGTTTTACATTCCAGAATCTGCACATCGGCTGTACCAGTCACTTCCCGGTCGATATTGGCCAGCATCCAGGGTTCTTGGGGATGCTGCAACACCGCATTGATGCGCCGGACTTTGTGCCCCGAGCGTTTGGTGTAATGGGCAGCCACAATGCTTTCCAGCAAAGTGCCCCAATACATCGGGCTGGTTTCATCATTGGGATCGGTTTTGGGCAGGTTGCCGTCCCGGCCGGTCTTCTCCATCCACAGTTCGAGTTGCGATTTGTAGGGGTTGAGCCCCACAGCGGCGGCGGCATCTGAGCTGCCGATTCCACGTTTTCTGACGGTGAGCCATTCGTCACGGTCAAGATGGTTGGTTTTGACCAGCTTGAGTGCTGGCTGTGTACCGATGGGCTTGTTAGCCCGAGATGTTGGCATAGCATTGGCCATGATGGGCTCCTTTCAGGTTGGGGAGTGGTGTTGGGTTCAATTGCGCGAAGCACCAACAAAAAACCCCGGTCAATCCAAAGACTGAGCGTGGTTTGCGTGTGGGTGTTGATGCTGGGTTCATGCTGCCATTTGCAGGGCATAGTCCAGTGCCCGTTGTTTGAGTACCGCGCCTTGTCCGAACCAGGCGCTGTCTAGTCGGTTTTCCTGACTGCGGGCACGTTTTTCGTGATCAACGAATTCGGTGACTGCATTCAAGAGGCCCCAGGCCGTGCCAGAGGCTGAGGCCAGTTCAGCACCATGACCTTGTCCTTCGTACATGGCTTGGACTTTCTTCAAGGCCCGCTCATTCATCAGGCCCTGCGCCGGATCGACTTGGTTGTCGGTCTGGCACAGGACTTTGAGAAAGTAGTTCATGGACTCGTGGCTTTTGACTTTGCGCTCTGACAGGGTTTTCATGCGGTACATGAAGCTGTCCCATTGCGAGACGGCAATACCGAGTTGTTTCTTCACCGCTTGAGGATCAAAGTTGGTGCTGTGCGGTACTTTGATAGCGCTACTGGCTCCATTCAAGGCCACGGTTAAGGTGTTGTTGCAAACAACTCGGATGGTGGTGGGTGTAGCCGTGGTGGCCAATGTGCCATCACAACTGGTGGCCAGCAGGATGTAGCCTTTGACGACATCATTGCCTTTAAGGGTTGCTTCTTTGCCGGTTTTAGCCAATGCCCAGAATTTCTTGCCGTCTTTGAGTACGC
>NZ_JAQTXM010000025.1 GCF_028688795.1 Rhodoferax sp.
CCGGTTTCTGACATAAAAATGAACCGGAATTCATTTATATTGGTGCCCAGGAAGGGACTCGAACCCCCACGAAGTTACTCGCTAGTACCTGAAACTAGTGCGTCTACCAATTCCGCCACCTGGGCATTTCAGGAAAGAAAGGCATTGTATCAAGAATAGTAAGCAAACCAGCTTGTTGCTGGAAGAAATTGAAGGAATAGTTCAAGGGCATCGTGACGGTCACGGTTTTGTGATTCGGGATGATGGTGAAGCAGATATTTACTTGCCACCCAATGAGATGCGAGCTGTCCTACACAAGGATCGCGTCAAGGCCCGTATTGTGCGCAGCGACCGTAAAGGGCGACCAGAAGGCCGGGTGGTTGAAATTGTTGAACGCAACAGCAAGGTCATCATTGGCCGCCTGCTGCATGAAAGTGGCATTTGGATCGTGGCGCCAGAGGATAAGCGCTATGGTCAGGATGTGATGATTCCCAAGACCGCCACGGGTGCGGCAAAAGCCGGCCAAGTGGTGGTGGTTGAGTTGACGGAGCCGCCTGCGCTCTTTGGGCAACCCGTGGGCCGTGTCAAGGAAGTGCTTGGCGAAATGGATGATCCAGGCATGGAGATTGAAATCGCGGTGCGCAAATACGACGTGCCGCATGAGTTTTCTGAAGCCTGCATTGCCTTAGCTAGGGCGCTTCCAGACAAAGTGCGTCCAGAAGACAAGCGTCAGCGCGTGGACTTAACCGACGTGGCGCTGGTCACCATTGACGGTGAAGATGCCCGTGACTTTGACGACGCTGTGTACTGCGAGCCCGTCAAAATCGGAAAAGGCCGCTCGGCCGTCCCAGGATGGCGCTTGCTTGTCGCCATTGCTGATGTGAGTCACTACGTGGAAAACGGCTCGGCCATTGACATTGATGCCTATGAGCGTGCCACCAGCGTGTATTTTCCACGCCGGGTCATTCCCATGTTGCCAGAAAAATTGTCAAACGGACTGTGCTCGCTTAACCCCGAGGTAGAGCGCCTGTGCATGGTGTGCGACATGATGGTTACTGAAGACGGCGAAGTGTCCGCCTACCAGTTTTACCCGGCCGTCATGTTCAGTCATGCACGTTTTACCTACACCGAAGTTGCAGCTATTTTGGCCAATACCCGTGGCCCTGAAGCCACGAAGCGCAAGGACCGCATTACTGATCTGATGAACCTGCACGACGTGTATCGTGCGTTGCTCAAGTCCCGCGAACGTCGAGGTGCGGTTGATTTCGAGACAGTAGAGACGCAAATTGTTTGTGATGAAGCGGGCCACATTGAAAAGATCGTTCCGCGCACACGCAATGATGCGCACAAGCTGATCGAAGAGGCCATGTTGGCCGCCAATGTGTGTAGCGCAGACTTTATTGCTCAGAGCAAACATGCCGGCCTGTTCCGCGTGCATGAAGGGCCCACGCCGGAGAAAAAGGAGATTCTGCGTAATTTCCTGAAGATTACAGGTGTCGGTCTTAGCATCAGCGACGATCCGTCACCTGCTGAATTCCAGGCGATTGCGAAGGCCACCAAGGATCGTCCGGATGCACAGCAGATACAGACCATGTTGTTGCGCTCCATGCAGCAAGCCATCTACACCCCAGTGAACAGTGGTCACTTTGGTTTGGCGTTTGAGGCATACACCCATTTCACCAGTCCGATACGGCGGTACCCTGACCTGCTGGTACATCGGGTCATCAAGGCCATTTTGGCGAAAGCCAAGTACGAGTTGCCTATTTTGCCTACGCCGGGTGAAGCACATGCCAAGCTGTCCAAACGGTTGGAGAAAAATCTGGCATCCAAGGTGGCTGAGCCAGGCCAAAAACCTCGCAAGCTCAGCATTGACATGCAGGCTTGGCAGGCCGCCGGTCTGCATTGCAGTGCCAACGAACGGCGGGCAGATGAAGCCAGTCGTGATGTAGAGGCGTGGCTCAAATGCAAGTACATGCGTGAGCATTTGGGTGAGGAATTCAGCGGCGTGGTCAGCGCTGTCACCAGTTTTGGCATCTTTGTCACGCTTGATGCCATGTACGTCGAAGGCCTGGTGCACATTACAGAACTGGGTGGTGAGTACTACCGGTTTGACGAAGCGCGTCAGGAATTGCGGGGCGAACGCACCGGAATTCGTTTTGCGCTGGGCACCCGTGTCCAAGTGCAGGTAAGCCGTGTTGACCTGGATGGGCGGCGCATTGATTTTCATCTGTTACCAGAAGGCGATGGGTTGCTCGCGCGCTCATCCAAAGACCGCGAGCCGTCGCGGGAAACCACTGAGCGAAAGCTGGTTGACGACGTTGCCAATGTGGCAGATTCGGGTCGGCGCAGTCGAAAAATAGCCGAACCTCTGCCCCGCACCGGAGAGCGCAAGCGCACGCCTGGGGCAAAAGTGGCGCCAGTGGCAAAGGCCAAAGACAAGACACGCAAGCCGCGTCGCCGCAGTTGATTTTGCAAAACCCTCAGCACACTAACGTCATGACAAAAACAATCAAAGTCGCCTTGGTCACGGGTGCAGGAACTGGTATTGGGAAATCCGTAGCACTGGCTTTGCTGGCTGACGGCTGGCATGTGGTGCTGGCAGGACGGCGGTTGCAGCCTTTGCTGGATGTGGCCGCGCTGTCTGCTGCATCCGAACGGGCCCTGGCAGTGGCTAGCGATGTGACGCAGGAGGCCTCGGTGGTGGCGTTGTTTGATGCCGCCTTGCAGAAGTTTGGCCGTGTTGATGTGCTGTTCAACAATGCCGGTACCAGCTCGCCACCCGGCGTGCTACTTGAGGATTTGACGCTGGCGCAGTGGCAGGGCGTGGTCGATGTTAATTTGACTGGTATGTTTTTGTGCCTACGTCAGGCGTTTCGGGTCATGAAGCTGCAACTGCCGATGGGTGGACGCATCATCAACAACGGCTCAATTTCAGCTACCACGCCGCGTCCGAATTCGATCGTCTACACGGCCACCAAGCATGCGGTCACGGGCTTGACAAAAACGGCCTCGCTGGATGGCCGCAAGTACAACATTGCGGTGGGTCAGATTGACATTGGCAATGCCGCGACGGACATGACCCAGCGCATGCGCACAGGCATTCTGCAAGCCAATGGCAGCACGATGGTTGAACCAGTGATGGATGTTGGCATCGTGGGCCAGTCCGTCGTGTACATGGCCAACCTGCCTTTAGAGGCCAACGTGATGTTTCATACCGTGATGGCGACCCAGATGCCGTTTGCGGGTCGGGGCTGATAATTTATAAGAAATAGGCTTCTAGCCCTTATTAAATAAGCGTAAGCAGCTATCAATTAAATTAATACTCGACCTTGTTGGGGGCTGAGACGCAAGCTTTGAAGCTGTCAGTATGGACGTTACTGGCCAACTATCGGCGATTTGTCCATGTTGGTAAACCGCATCGCAGGCCGCCTGAAAAGCAGAGGCCCCAGCAGCTAATTTTGAGCCGATCATGCCTGCCAGGACATCTCCCGTGCCCGCCGTTGCCAACCGTGCATTACCCGTGGGGTTGATGGCTGTGAGTTGGTCTGGTGCGGCAATCACAGTGCCTGAACCTTTCAGCACCACGGTGCATGCAAACCGCTGTGCCAAGCGGGTGGCTGCGCCTAGCCGGTCTTGTTGCACCTGGTTGGACGTGCAATTCAAAAGGCGTGCCGCCTCAAGTGGATGCGGGGTCATTACGGTCGCAGCACCCCTGTTGATGCGGGCTACCAGAAGCTTCTGCAGGGCTACATCGCCTGCTATTGAATTCAAAGCGTCGGCATCAAGCACCATGGCGGATGATGCCAACAATGCCTTAGGTATGACCGACGCGACCGCATCGCCCCCGCCGCACCCGCACACCACGGTCTTGGTGTTGAAGTCCAAAGAATCTACCGACCTGAACATGAGTTCGGGCTGGGTCATGTCCACGCTCAGGCTGCCGCCATCAAGCAAGCCGACAAAAACCCGTCCAGCTCCTGCATGCAGGGCAGCGTTGGCTGCCAGCAGTGCCGCACCAGTCATTCCTGGCGCACCGCCAATCACGGCCACATCGCCAAAAATACCTTTGTGGCTGGCGTGGGTTCTGTGTGCCGGTGCTGGTTGGGCCAGTAGTCTGGCGCTAGCGCCAATGCGTTTCAGCATGTTTGGTGCGACTTGCAAGTCGTCAAGCCAAACGGTGCCGCTTGCGTCTCGGCCATGCGCGGTGAAGAGGCCGGGTTTGAGTGTCAACAAGCTCAGGGTATGCGTGGCATTGATGTGCCGCTGGGTTATTTGACCCGTGTCAGCGTCGAGCCCACTCGGGACATCAACGGCAAGAATGGGCACATTGCTGCCATTCATTTGATCGATCCAGCTGCCCATGTCAGCATTGGGTTCACCCAGATGTGCACCAATCCCGAGCAGCGCATCAATGCACAGTTGAATGTTGGTTGGCACCTGCGTGCTGAATGCCACGCCCGCTGACACCGCGCGCTGGTAAGCGGCCAAGGCATCAGGTGGCGCACGGTCGGGCTGACCCAGCCAAGTCACGATAGCCTCTTTGCCCCAGTGGTGCAGGTGAATCGCCGCCTCCAGGCCGTCGCCACCATTGTTGCCTGGACCACAGGCGATCCAGATACGGTGTGCATGTGGTGCAACTGCCAAGGCGAGTTTCGCAACGACCAAACCGGCGCGTTGCATTAGCGCGTGTAAAGGCAGCGTAGCGGTCGCTAGTGCCTCGATTTGGCGTGTTGCGGCAACGTTGTGCAAATGCCGCTCTAAACCTGGTTGGATGCGTTGCACGGTCTAGAACTCGTAGCTTTCGCCTTCTCTGGCCAAGCGGTACTCGGGGTCACCTGCTTGCTTGGGGTGTTCTTGCAACACTTGGGCAAAAACGGTTTCGAGCGCATCGTCGCTGCGGGTGGGTTCATGGTGTGTGCAATACAACACCTTGGCGCCCGCATGTTTGGCATAGTCAATGCTGGAGTGGAAAGTGCCGTGCCCCCAGCCTTTCTTTGAGATGTATTCGGCAGAGGTGTAGGAGCAATCTGCAATCAGCACATCGACACCCGCCATGGCGCGCAGGATGCTGGCCGATTTTTCATCAACAAAGCTTTGATATTCGGCAAAGTCAGGGTCGTTTGGCTCGTAGATGTTGAGCGGTGGTTCGTGGTCGCCGGTGAAGAAAATGGACTTGCCGTCGGCCTCAATCCGGTAGCCGAAGTCCACGACCGGATGGTTCATCAAAAAGGGCGTGACCTTGGCAGATCCGATTTGGATACTTTGCTCTGGCACCAACGTGACGTATTCAATTTGTGCTTTCATCTCGGCTTCGCGCACCGGGAAATAACTGTATTGCAATTGCACCGACATCACTTGCTCAATGCCCCTGCCAGACACCGGATCGAAGGCGCCGTGCAGCCTCAAGGTGTTCCCAGGGATGAAATTGGGGATGAAAAATGGCAAGCCTTGAATGTGGTCCCAGTGTGAATGGGTGATCAAGACATTCGCCGTTACAGGCAGTTCGGCCATGAGCGACTGTGACAGCGGAAATATGCCCGTGCCCGCATCAATGATGATGAGTTCATTCTGGTCAGTGCGAATTTCAATGCAGGTGGTGTTGCCACCGTAGCGCACCGTGGATGGTCCTGGGGACGCAATGGAGCCACGCACGCCCCAGAATTTAACTTTCATGCAGGTACCTCAAATTTTTGCAAACAACTTCGCTTCTTCAAATGCTGCATTCAAATCACCGGCCGTCAGAATCACCTCGTCAAGAGACCCCCCCATGATTTGAGCAACCGTTGGTGGTAATTCATAAACAAGGGGGTTGCCTGCATACCCAAACCGGAGTTTCTTGCTGATCTGATTTGCGGTAAAAACGCAGGCGAAAAGTTCAGAGGGTCGATCTGGTGCTCTATATTGATGTGCAATGGTGTCGATCAGGCTGGGCGCAAACCGCCATTTTTCAACCAGCATGGCCCCAATCACGGCATGATCTGTTCCCAGGGTGCGTTGTAAGGTTTCATGAAGCGATGTGCCATCCGTCTCGGAAATCTTCAGCGCCTGCCTGAATTCATCAGGCATGAACTGGGCGCAGACCACCTTGCCGAAGTCATGGAGAAGGCCGCCGATAAAACTATCCATCGGGTCTGCATCATCCAGGTGTGTGGCCAGTTGTTTGGCTATGACAGCGGTAGACAGTGAATGCAACAAGTAATTGTCAACATCAAAACCCGCAGCGTTGTGTTTTGGCAAGATGCCTATGGCGGCAATGCTAAGCGCCAGGTTTTTTATCGTGTTGAAGCCCAGGTACACCACAGCGTGGTTGACAGACGTGATTTGCTTGGGCAGGCTGTAATAGGCTGAATTGACAACCCTGAGAATTTTGACGGTGACCACAGGGTCTTTGTCGATCACTTGTACCAAATCCCTTGGTGTGCAGTTGACATCCCGCGTGAGTTCCAGAATCTTCTGGACACTTTTAGGGAATGCCGGCATGCCGTCAACGGCAGTGGCGAGCTTCTGTGAGAGTTCAGGTGACATGGCTTTCATTGTCTGTCTAATCATTCAACGGGATGACTGCGGAATTGAAATCTTTCAAAATCAAACTCCAAAGAACGTCGGAGGTTCAGTTTTCGGGCGAAGTCTTGCTGTGCGAGGCGGTGGGAAGGAAACTTGGGCGCGAATGCTATACTCGAAAAGCTTAACAAAGGCATGGTTAACATGTTGATGTCGGGTTCATACGCAAACCAGTCTCATCAAGGTGTTGTGGTGCCAGCCCCAAATACGTGGGCGTCGCTACAAAACGAGCTGGATTTTAGACTTAACCTTTGGAGTTATTCATGGCAATTACCATGCGAGAAATGTTGGAAGCTGGCGTCCATTTTGGTCACCAAACGCGCTTCTGGAATCCCAAGATGGCCCCCTTCATTTTTGGCCATCGCAACAAAATTCACATCATCAACCTGGAAAAATCGTTGCCGATGTTCCAGGAGGCTGCTAAATTTGTGCGCCAAATTTCCGCCAAGCGCGGTACCGTGCTGATGGTTGGCACCAAGCGCCAAGCCCGCGAAACGATTGCAATTGAAGCTCAGCGCGCTGGTGTTCCTTATGTTGACCAGCGTTGGTTGGGCGGCATGCTGACCAACTTCAAGACCGTCAAGACTTCGATCAAGCGCTTGAAAGATATGAAGATTCAGCAAGAAGCTGGTCTGGATAGCATGAGCAAGAAAGAGCAGTTGATGTTTGCTCGCGAGCTGGCAAAGCTTGAGCGCGATATTGGCGGTATTCAAGATATGGCTGTGTTGCCTGATGCTATTTTTGTGATCGACGTTGGCTACCACAAAATCGCCATTGCTGAAGCGCGCAAGCTTGGCATTCCACTGATTGCGGTCGTGGATACCAACCATTCGCCAGAAGGCATTGAGTATGTGATCCCCGGTAACGATGACTCGTCCAAGGCGGTAGCTTTGTACGCTAGTGGCATCGCAGACGCGATCATTGAAGGCCGTGCCAACGCGATGGACGATGTCGTGAAGGCTGTGGCTGCTGAAAGTGCTGATGAATTTGTGGAAGTCAACGAGGCTACAGCCTGAGTTGTCTGTTTCCCCAAAAAAGGGGGCTTTGTTGCCCCCTTTTTTTGATCAAATTTTTAATTAACTGAACTGAATCTGGAGAATAGAAATGGCTGCAATTACCGCAAGCATGGTGGCTGAACTTCGTGGCAAGACTGACGCCCCCATGATGGAGTGCAAGCGCGCTTTGACAGAGGCTGAAGGCGACATGGCCAAAGCAGAAGAGTTGCTGCGCGTCAAGCTGGGTAGCAAGGCGGGCAAGGCGGCAGGTCGTATCACGGCTGAAGGCGTTGTAGTCAGCAGCATCAGTGGTAATGTGGGCGCTTTGCTTGAAGTCAACTGCGAAACTGACTTTGTGACTAAAAATGACAGCTTTCTGGCGTTTGCCAACGCAGCGGTTGAATTGGTTGCGAAGAATGATCCAGCAGATGTGGTTGCCT
Organism: Rhodoferax sp.; assembly: GCF_028688795.1. Taxonomy (GTDB): domain Bacteria; phylum Pseudomonadota; class Gammaproteobacteria; order Burkholderiales; family Burkholderiaceae_C; genus Rhodoferax. The sequence continues at coordinate 7,976 of NZ_JAQTXM010000025.1, forward strand.
TGGGCGGGTTGCCGTATGAGCAAGACGGTTTTGGACCAACGCTTGAGGATGTTCGTAAGGGGTTGATTGGCAAGATTGGTGAAAACATGAGCTTTCGCCGATTCAAGCGTTTCGCATCAGGTGCGCAGATTGCTTCCTATTTGCACGGCACCCGCATTGGTGTTGTTGTCGAATTTGAAGGTGATGCAAATGCGGCCAAGGACGTCGCCATGCATGTGGCAGCCATGAAGCCAGTCGCGTTGTCCAGTGACGACGTGCCGTCTGATTTGGTTGCACGTGAGCGTTCGGTGGCAGCTGCCAAGGCTGCAGAAGATGCGGCCGTCGCTACTGCTGCTGGCAAGCCAGTCCAGTCTGCTGAAATCGTTGCCAAGCGCATCGAGGGTGGCGTGCAGAAATACCTCAAGGAAGTCTCTTTGTTCAATCAGTCATTTGTGAAAAATGACAAGCAAACCGTTGAGCAGATGCTCAAGGCTGCCAGTACCACGGTGAAGTCTTTCACCTTGTATGTGGTGGGTGAAGGCATTGAAAAGAAGGTGGATGACTTCGCGGCAGAGGTGGCGGCGCAGGTTGCTGCGGCCCAGCAAGCTGCCTGAATTTCGCCTCATTTATGCCGACTTGTACCAAACCACATCAGGAGATTCACATGTCAACCGCCAAGCCCGCCTATAAGCGAATTTTGCTGAAATTGTCGGGCGAGGCCCTGATGGGTGATGACCAGTTTGGTATCAATCGCGACACCATCGTTCGAATGGTGGATGAGGTCGTTGCCGTGACGCGCCTGGGTGTCGAGGTCGCGGTTGTGATTGGTGGCGGTAACATTTTTCGTGGTGTTGCGGGTGGCTCTGTTGGGATGGATCGGGCCACAGCTGATTACATGGGTATGTTGGCCACTGTCATGAATGCTTTGGCTTTGGGTGACACCATGAACAAGGCTGGTTTGACTGCTCGCGTCATGTCGGCCATTGCCATTGAGCAGGTGGTCGAACCCTATGTGCGACCCAAAGCTTTGCAGTACCTCGAAGAGGGTAAAGTTGTTATTTTTGCCGCTGGTACTGGCAATCCATTTTTCACGACAGACACCGCAGCGGCTTTGCGTGGTGCCGAAATTGGTGCAGAGATCGTTCTGAAAGCTACTAAGGTAGATGGCGTGTACAGCGCTGACCCGAAGAAAGACCCAACTGCGACCCGGTACAGCAAAATCTCTTTTGATGATGCGATATCACAGAATCTTGGCATCATGGACGCCACGGCTTTTGCGCTGTGTCGTGATCAAAAGCTCCCTGTTAAGGTTTTTTCAATATTTAAACATGGTGCGCTGCAACGAGTCGTGATGGGTGAAGATGAAGGCACGTTGGTGCACGCTTGAGCGTGCCAAAATTCTGTTTTTAAGAGGCTGGTTGAACGCCGTGTGAGGAGAAAATATGCCAATTGTTGATATAAAACGCAACACTGAGTCCAAGATGGACCAGTCGATCGAATCTTTCAAACATAACCTGACCAAGATTCGCACAGGGCGCGCTAATCCCGCCATTCTTGACACGGTTCACGTGGACTACTACGGTGCCATGGTACCTATCAGTCAAGTGGCCAATGTTTCGCTGCTTGATTCCCGCACAGTAAGCGTTCAGCCTTGGGAAAAAGGCATGGGTGCCAAGATCGAAAAAGCCATCCGTGACAGTGACTTGGGGTTAAATCCATCGTCGATGGGGGACTTGATACGTGTGCCGATGCCTCCTATGTCTGAGGAGCGGCGAAAAGAGTTGACCAAACTGGTTCGAAATGAAGGCGAAAGTGCCAAAGTGGCTGTTCGTAATTTACGTCGGGATGCCAATGAGTCGCTTAAGAAGCTGGACAAAGACAAGCTGGCTTCTGAAGACGACCTGAAGCGCTGCGAAGCTGACATTCAAAAGGTCACGGACAGACACATTCTGGCCATAGACCAATTGGTGGCTGGCAAAGAGCAAGACATCATGGCGGTCTAGGCTTGCCATGACCGTCCAGCGAGTGCCGTATCACATTGCCATTGTCATGGACGGCAATGGTCGGTGGGCTAACAAGCGGTTTTTACCTCGGATTGCCGGACACAAGGTGGGCGTGGATGCACTGAAACGTTGTGCCAAAGCCTGCGACGCGCGTGGTGTCCGGGTTCTGACTGTCTTCGCCTTTTCGTCGGAAAACTGGAAGCGTCCGAGTGACGAGGTTTCAGGACTGATGGATTTGTTTGCCATCGCACTTGCCCGTGAGGTGCCACAACTCAATGCTGATGGTGTGCAACTTCGTTTTATTGGGGAGCGACAGGGCTTGTCCACGCGTGTGCTCAAAGGCATTCAGCAAGCCGAAGCCGTTACTGCTTTGAACACGCGGCTGGTGCTCAATGTTTGTTTCAATTACGGTGGTCGGTGGGACATCGTCCAAGCTGCTGCCAAATTGGCTGCACAGGGCATCTTGCCGACTGAGCAGCACTTGAGCCAAGCCATGGCTTTGGCACATGTGCCTGACCCTGACTTGGTGATACGCACAGGTGGGGAACTGCGAATCAGCAATTTTTTGTTGTGGCAGTCAGCCTATTCGGAATTTGTTTTTGTCGATACGTTGTGGCCCGATTTTGACGATGCTGCGCTTGCCGCTGCAATTGCGTCTTACGCTGGCCGCGAGAGGCGTTTTGGCAAAACGTCCGATCAGCTCCAGTTAGTCAATACGCCGACGCGGGTAGGTTGATTAGAACTATGCTCAAACAACGAATCATTACTGCGCTGGTGTTATTACTGCTGCTGTTGCCTGCTTTGTTTTATAGCGAACCATGGCCGTTTTGCCTATTGGCACTCCTTTTTATCGGTGCAGCCGGCTGGGAATGGGCGCGCGCAAACGGCTGGAATCAGACTGTGGCCTTGGCGGCTGGTGGGTTGTGTTGTGCAGTTTGCGGCCTGATGTGGTGGCAAGGTTGGCTTATGCAAAGCATGCCGCGTTTGTGGCTGATGGTGGGTGGGGCTTGGGTTCTTGGAGGCGCTCTGATTTTGAGGGCCGGCGTGGCTGCATGGGCCACCCACTCACGCTATTTGCGTTTGTTTTTAGGTGTGGCGGCTTTGTCATTGACTTGGTTGGCCGTTGGCCAGGCCAAGGTCATCGGCACCAATTTTTTGTTGTCAGTTTTGGCGTTGGTCTGGACAGCCGATATCGCAGCCTATTTTGCCGGTCGGACTTGGGGTGGGCGCTGGAGTCGGAGCAAGCTCGCGGCCTCTATCAGTCCCGGCAAGAGTTGGGAGGGGGTTTGGGGCGGCATGGCTGGTGTGCTGCTGTTGGCCTTAGTCTGGCGTGCCACAGACCTGGTGACTGGCGCAACGGTGCCCAGCTTGTACACCCATGTGGGTGAAAAAAGCCTGTGGCTGTTGATGGTTGCGGCGATCTTCATGGCGGCCATGAGTGTGGTGGGGGATTTGGTTGAGTCTCTGGTTAAGCGCAGCGCAGGCATTAAAGACAGCAGTGGCTTACTGCCCGGCCACGGTGGTGTGTTGGACCGGGTCGATGCGTTGTTGCCAACATTGCCTCTGGCGATGATGCTGTATTCCTTGTAAGGGCAAACATGTCTGACCAAAGTGGCTTGAAAAAGCAGCGCGTCGCAATTTTGGGGTCAACCGGATCAATCGGTGTCAGTACCTTGGAGGTAATGGCATGTCATCCAGATCGTTTTGAGGTGTTTGCGCTCAGCGCTGCAACACAAGTTGACAAATTGCTGGCTCAATGTATCCAGTTTAAGCCCGCTTTTGCGGTGATGGCCAGCGTTGCACATGCACGTGACTTGGCCCAAAAGTGCGCGGTGCTTGGTCTTCCTACGCATGTGCTCAGCGGGGCTGATGCGATCACCGAAATCGCGAAGCATGAGCTTGTAGACACAGTTATGGCTGCGATCGTTGGCGCTGCAGGGCTGGCATCATGTTTGGCTGCTGCGCGGGCAGGCAAACGCTTGTTACTTGCCAACAAGGAAGCACTGGTGGTCGGTGGTGAGTATTTTCTTCAGGCCGTGATTTCTGGTGGCGCTAAATTGTTGCCCATTGACAGCGAACACTCTGCTGTGTTTCAGTCCTTGCCCGATGATGCGTCGCTTTGGCCCGAGCAAATCCACAAAATCATTTTGACCGCTTCCGGCGGGCCTTTCCGACGGCGTGACCCTGCAACTTTTTCAGACATCACCCCTGATCAAGCTTGCGCCCATCCCAATTGGGTCATGGGGCGGAAAATTTCTGTGGATTCCGCCACCATGATGAACAAGGCGCTGGAGGTGATTGAGGCGCGGTATCTTTTTGGTGTGGCACCTGTGCAAATCGAGGTAGTGATTCACCCACAAAGCGTCATTCATTCCATGGTGCAGTACCGTGACAACTCGGTCATAGCCCAGCTGGGTACGCCTGACATGAAGGTGCCAATTGCCTACGGGTTGTCCTGGCCGGACCGGATGACATCCGGTGCGTCAGCGCTTGATTTCACGTCCATGGCGGACCTCTCGTTTGAGTCATTGCAGGCGCATGGTCATGCCGAACGTTTTCCGGGTCTTGCACTTGCGTGGTCTGTGCTTGAGGCTGCGCCCGGTAGCACCGCCGTATTGAATGCAGCCAACGAAGTGGCGGTGGACGCTTTTCTTGATCGTCGAATCCGGTTTGATCAAATTCACAGTGTGAACCTCGCGACGCTGGCTGCCATCAGTCCGGCATCACCCCACTCCCTGGAAGATTTGCTGGCGCTTGATGCGCAGTCTCGTGCAGCAGCGCGCGCAGCCGTGACGCGCATGGGCATGTAACCTTGACCCAGGACACTTTGCCATGCTGACCCTGCCTGCCTTCATTCTGGCGATCGCCCTGTTGATCGCGGTGCATGAATACGGGCATTACCGCATGGCTTTGGCGCGTGGGGTGAAGGTGCTGCGGTTCTCAATTGGTTTTGGAAAACCACTTTTCTGTTGGCGGTCAAAAAAATCTGGCACCGAGTTTGTCTTGGCATTGTTTCCCTTGGGTGGCTACGTCAAGATGCTCGACGAGCGTGAGGAACCGGTCGAACCTGCGCTGCGGCACCTTGCTTTCAACACGCAGCCCCTGCGCAGTCGCGTGGCGATTGTGGCGGCTGGGCCACTGGCCAATCTGGGACTGGCGGTGTTGCTCTATGCCTGCGTGAACTGGATGGGCGTTGAACTGCCGGCTGCTGTGTTGAGTGTGCCAGCCGCGGGAACCTTGGCCAGCCAGGCTGGGGTGACTGGTGGTGAACATGTGCTGCAGGTGGGGATTGATGAGCAGGATTTGGATGAAGTTCGGTCTTTTGAGGATGTGCGTTGGGCGTTGACCCGCGGCAGCCTTGAAGGCGATGACGTGCGCTTGGTATTGGCATCGCCCAATTCTGAAGCGCGTGAGGTGGTGCTGAAAGTTTCCGGGTTGCCGCGATCTGAAGTAGATGCCCAACTGTTTGCCAAAATTGGTGTGATCGCGCCCTTTAGTCAACCATTGATAGGGCAGACCGTAGCCGATGGTGCGGCAGCGCGTGCCGGCCTGTTGGATGGCGACGTCGTGCGAAGCGTGAATGGTCAGCGCGTCATTGATGGCCAGCAGTTGCGGCAGATGATTCGTCAGTCTGGTGCCAATGGGGTGCCGGTTGTACAAGTTTGGCAAGTGATTCGCAGTGGTCAGGTTCATGATATTTCAGTGGCACCTCAAGTGGTGGCGGAAGGCGCACTGACCATCGGTCGCATTGGCGCCTATGTGGGTGCTCGTCCGGAAATGGTCACGGTGCGTTATGGTGTGCTGGACGGCTTTTGGCAAGGCGCTGTCAAAACCTGGGACGTGTCGGTGTTAACGCTGAAGATGATGGGCAAGATGCTGATTGGTGAGGCGTCTCTTAAAAATATCAGTGGCCCGCTGACCATTGCTGACTACGCAGGCAAGTCTGCCAGTCTGGGTTTGACGCAATATTTGATTTTTTTGGCGCTGATCAGCGTCAGTCTGGGTGTCTTTAACTTGCTTCCCTTGCCGGTTTTAGACGGGGGACACCTGATGTATTATCTTTGGGAAGGGATGACCGGCAAGCCTGTCTCTGAGGTTTGGATGGAGCGTTTCCAAAGGGGCGGCATCGGTATTTTGGTACTTATGATGTCCATCGCCTTATTCAATGATATTTCCCGTTTGTTTGCTTTGTAAGTGAGGGCGCCGTGGGTGCCCCTTCCTAGTTTTTGGTTTTAAAAAATGCAACTAAATCGCTTTCGTCTCAAAACGCTTTCTACGCTGGTGTCTCTGGCTTTTGTGGCCCAGTCGGCATGGGCTGTTGACCCCTTCACGGTGCGTGACATCCGCATTGAGGGCTTGCAACGTGTCGAGCCGGGTACCGTGTTTGTGTCAATGCCCGTGCGCGTAGGTGACACCTATGATGACGACAAGGGCACTGCCGCCATTCGCGCCTTGTTTGGACTGGGCCTGTTCAAAGACGTGCGCATTGAAGTCAATGGCGATGTGCTGGTGGTGGTGGTTGAAGAGCGCCCAACCGTGGCCACTGTTGAATTTGTGGGCACCAAAGAATTTGACAAAGACGTATTGGTGAAGTCTTTGCGCGATGTGGGTCTGGCAGATGGCCGGCCCTTTGACAAGGCACAGCTTGACCGCGCCGAGCAAGAGCTCAAGCGCCAGTACATCAACCGCAGCCTGTATGCGGCTCAAGTGGTGACCACGGTTACGCCAATTGAGCGCAACCGCGTCAACCTGACCTTCACGGTGACTGAAGGCGAGCCCGCCAAGATCAGTGAGATTCACATTGTGGGCAACAAGGTGTTTAACGAGTCCACGTTGCGCAATTTGTTTGATCTGGACACAGGTGGCTGGCTCAGCTGGTACACAAAATCCAATCGATACTCGCGCGCTAAGCTCAACGCTGACATTGAAACCCTGAAGTCTTATTACCTGACACGTGGCTACCTTGAGTTCAAGGTCGAATCGACCCAAGTGGCTATTCTGCCTAACAAGACGGACATTGGCATCACCATCAATGTGACCGAGGGTGAGCGCTTTGTGGTCAGCAGCGTTAAATTGGCTGGTAATTACCTGGGCAAAGACGATGAATTCAAGGCCTTGGTGGCAATTCGGCCTGGTCAGGCCTTCAATGCAGATGAAGTCGCCAAGACCACCAAAGCGTTTACTGATTATTTTGGCAATTTTGGTTACGCCTTTGCACGGGTTGAAGCCAAGCCCGAAATCGACCGGGTGAATAACCGGGTGGCGCTGGTGTTGCAGGCGAACCCTTCTCGGCGTGCTTATGTGCGCAACATCAATGTAGCCGGCAACACCCGTACCCGTGATGTGGTGGTGCGTCGTGAGTTTCGTCAGTTGGAAGCGTCCTGGTACGACGGTGACAAAATTCGCGTATCGCGTGACCGGGTTGACCGTTTGGGATACTTTGGAGACGTGGGTATTGAAACGCAAGAGGTGCCAGGTTCCCCCGATCAGGTTGACCTGACGATCAGCGTGACTGAAAAACCAACCGGTAGCCTGAGTCTGGGCGCTGGCTATTCAAGCGGCGACGGCCTTGGGTTGTCATTTGGCTTGAAGCAGGACAATGCGTTTGGGTCAGGCAACTCACTGGGTATTCAGGTGAACACCAGCAAGATTAACCGTGTGGTGGTGCTCAACACCACTGATCCCTATTTCACAGCAGATGGCGTCTCGCGCACCTTTGACGTCTACCACAAGACCAGCAGTCCGTACCAGGATCAGGACTACTACCAATTGATCACGTCGGGTGGCGGGGTTCGGTTTGGTGTGCCATTCACTGAAATTGACACTGTTTTCTTTGGCGCAGGCCTGGAAAACACAAAAATTGTTCCAGGCACCTTGTTGCCCACTTTGTATGCGGCGCACATCAAGGAATACGGCACTTCCAGCCTGGCCGTGCCGTTCACGGTCGGCTGGGCGCGTGACAGTCGTGACAGCTCAATGGCACCCACCAACGGCCGCTTTCAGCGAGCCAACGCAGAGTGGTCCTTTGCAGGTGATGTCAAGTACCTTCGAACCACTTACCAGTACCAGCAATATGTGCCTTTGAGCAAACAATACACCGCTGCATTTAATGCAGAGCTCGGTTTGGGGAGTGCTGCGGGTGGGAAATCCTACCCTGTCTTTAAAAATTTCTACGGTGGTGGCCTGGGTTCGGTTCGTGGTTTCGAGCAGGGTAGCCTGGGCCCTCGTGATGAAACCGATACCGTCCTGGGCGGTACACGCAAGCTCAACGTCAACATGGAAATTCTGACGCCGTTTCCCGGTGCTGGTAACGACCGCACCTTGCGGATGTATGGCTTCCTCGACGCCGGTATGGTGGGCGGATCAGGTGGTGTGAATGCAAATGCCAGCAACTTGCGCTCGTCTGTGGGTGTTGGTATCAGCTGGATTTCTCCAGTCGGGCCTTTGCGCTTGGCGTTTGCCAAGCCGATCAAGAAATTTGACGGCGATAAAATCCAGACCATGCAATTTCAAATTGGGACCAGTTTCTAATGAATTACTTTTTACGTCAGTTATCCGCCACCCTCGTTGTTGGGCTGAGTCTCTCTGTAGCCCAGGCTGAAGAGGTTCGTTTAGGTTTCGTTAGCACTGACCGTGTGCTGAAAGAAGCCAGCACCGCCAAGGCCGCTCAAACCAAACTTGAGCAAGAGTTTTCCAAACGCGAAAAAGAGTTGGTTGACCAGGGCGCCAGCATCAAATCGATGGCCGACAAGTTTGAGCGTGATGCGCCCACCTTGCCTGAAACCCAGCGCCAGGCAAAGCAAAAGCAATTGCTTGAACAAGACCGTGACTTTCAAAGAAAACGGCGCGAGTTTCAGGAAGACTTGAACGCGCGCAAGAATGAAGAATTACAGCTGGTGATCCAGCGTGCCAACAAGGTCATCAAGGACATCGCTGTGGCTGAAAAGTACGACTTCGTCTTTCAAGATGCGGTCTACGTCAACCCAAAACATGACATCACTGACAAAGTGATCAAGGCGCTCAATACGCCTGCTGCCAAGTAAGCCGACTGCGAAGGCTGGCGGCGCGTGTCCCTGCGTTTGGCATCTATTGTTGAGGCATTGGGCGGTGAGTTGCATGGCGATGTGTCGCTGCTGATTGAAGGACTTGCACCGCTGGAAAGTGCCCGTGTTGGGCAACTGAGTTTTCTCAGTCACCCCAAATACCAAGGGCAATTGGCGCTTACCCAAGCCTCTTGTGTCATTGTGAGCCCACAGTTTCAGGCGCAAGCCTTTGCCCGCGGCAGCTGCATCGTCACGGATCAGCCCTACCTCTATTTCGCGCGCTTGACGCAACTCTGGAAGAACAGCCTGCCAATGACCGCCAAGCCGCTGGTGCACCCCACGGCTGTCATTGATCCTTTGGCCCAAGTCCACGCCACAGCAAAAATTGGTGCGCTGTGTGTGATTGAAGCTGGAGCTGTGATTGGGGCAGACACCGAGCTCAAATCGCGTGTCACTTTGGGCGAGCGTTGTATCGTGGGTGAGCGATGCCTGATTCACCCCGGTGTGGTGATCGGGGCTGATGGTTTTGGTTTTGCGCCCAACGCCGGGGCGTGGGAAAAGATCGAACAATTGGGTGCGGTCCGCATTGGCAACGATGTTGAAATTGGTGCCAACACCTGTATTGATCGGGGCGCTTTGCAAGACACCGTGATTGAAGACGGCGTCAAGCTTGACAACCTGATTCAGATCGGACACAACGTCCAAGTTGGTCAACACACGGCTATGGCCGGTTGTGTTGGCGTGGCGGGCAGTGCCAGCATCGGTGCGCATTGCACCGTAGGTGGCGGGGCGATTGTGCTGGGCCATCTGACTCTGGCAGATGGGGTCAATATTTCGGCGGCGTCCGTGGTGACCCGCTCCCTTCACAAACCCGGCCACTACACCGGCATGTTTCCGATCGACGAAAACGCTGCATGGGAAAAAAACGCCGCGTCGCTCAAGCACCTGGCCAAACTACGTGAACGTATTCGCACGCTGGAATCGCTGGTCAAGACCAGTCAAGACATTCAATAAGGAAAAAAGTTAATGGACATTCACCAAATCCTCAAGCAACTGCCGCACCGTTACCCATTTTTGCTGGTGGATCGGGTGTTGGAAATAGACAAGGGTAAAACCATCAAGGCCCTGAAGAATGTCACCATCAATGAGCCATTTTTTCAAGGGCATTTTCCACATCGTCCGGTGATGCCGGGTGTTTTGATGCTCGAAGCGCTGGCGCAAGCCGCGGCCCTACTGGCTTTTGATACGCTGGATTCCTCACCCACCGACGACATGGTGTATTACTTTGCTGGCATTGATGGCGCGCGTTTCAAACGGCCTGTGGAGCCGGGTGATCAGCTGATTCTGGAGGTTGAACTATTGCGCATGAAAGCCGGTATCTTCAAATTCAAGGCGCGCGCCCTGGTGGCTGGCGACTTGGCTGTTGAGGCCGAACTCACGTGCGCCATGCGCAAGATTGCCTAAGGAGGCACGTTTGACAGCGATTCACGCCACCGCCCTTGTTGACCCGGCTGCCGAACTTGACAGTTCAGTCACCGTCGGCCCTTATACCGTCATCGGTCCAAACGTCAAGATCGGTGCTGGCACCACGGTGGGCCCGCATTGTGTGATCGAAGGCCACACCACACTTGGGCAGGACAACCGAATTTTTCAGTTTGCGTCGCTCGGCGCGATTCCTCAAGACAAAAAATACGCTGGTGAGCCGTGCCAGTTGGTCATTGGTGACCGCAACACGGTTCGCGAGTTTTGTACCTTCAACATCGGCTCACCCGGTGATGTGGGCGTGACGCGCGTGGGTGACGACAACTGGATCATGGCCTATTGCCACATTGCCCATGATTGCCAGGTGGGCAACCAGACCATTTTTGCCAATAACGCCCAGCTAGCGGGGCATGTGCAAGTGGGTGATTGGGCTATTTTGGGTGGGTTTACTGTGGTGCACCAGTTTGTTCGTATCGGTGCCCACAGCATGACGGCGATGTGCACGTTGTTGTTTGCGGACCTGCCGCCGTTCGTGATGTGCCAGGGGCAACCCGCCGCAGCCCGCTCGATGAACTTTGAAGGCTTGCGCCGCCGTGGTTTCTCGCCCGAGCGCGTCAGTGCGGTCAAGGCGATGCAAAAGGCCTTGTACCGTGACGACTTGACCTTGCAAATGGCGCGTGAGCGCATTGCAGATATCAGTCAATCTCATCCCGAGTCCAAACCAGATGTGCAGATGATGCTCTCGTTTTTAGAGCAGACATCACCCCAGCGCGGCATTGTTCGCTAGCTTTTGGGCGAGAGCATGATGCGCGCAGCGATGGTGGCGGGTGAAACGTCTGGCGACTTGCTGGCCGGTTTGTTGCTCGACGGGTTAAAACAGCGTTGGCCTGATCTCCAGGCTGCTGGCATTGGCGGTCCACAGATGGCGCGGCGTGGCTTTCAGGCCTGGTGGCCGCACGACAAACTGTCGGTGCATGGTTTTGGCTGGGAGGTGCTGCGCCGCTACCGCGAGATTGTGGGCATCCGCCGACAGCTCAAAGCACGCTTGCTGCAAGACCACCCGGATGTTTTTATTGGTGTTGATGCACCTGACTTCAATCTTGACCTGGAGGCTGACTTGAAGGCGCAGGGCATCAAGACCGTGCATTTTGTCTGCCCCTCCATTTGGGCCTGGCGACCTGAGCGCATCGAGAAAATCAAGCGCAGCGTCGACCATGTGTTGTGCATTTTTCCGTTTGAGCCTGCCTTGCTTGCCGCTCACGGCATCGCCGCCACCTATGTCGGTCATCCGCTGGCCAATGTGATTCCGATGCAGGTTGACAAATCTGCTGCCCGCGCGGCCTTGGGTCTGGCTCCGGATGATCGGGTGGTAGCCGTCTTGCCGGGCAGCCGGGAGTCAGAAATCAGTCATTTGGCTTATAAGTTTTTTCAGGCTGTAGCCCTTATTAAACAAGCGCAGTCAGCTATTAAATTCATAGTGCCTGCGGTGCCTTCTCTCAAGGCAAAGATTGAAGCTGCAGCGCGCGCCGCGGGCGTGTTCGCGTCGGTGCAAGTGCTCAGTGGCCAATCCCATACGGCTTTGGCAGCCTGTGATGTGACCCTGATCGCCAGCGGCACGGCCACCCTGGAGGCGGCCCTGTTCAAGCGCCCGATGGTCATCGCCTACCGCATGGGGGCCGTGTCATGGCAGATCATGCGCCGCAAACAATTGCAACCTTGGGTTGGTCTGCCTAACATTTTGTGTCGTGAGTTTGTGGTGCCTGAGCTGCTACAAGATGCGGCAACGCCGCAGGCGCTGGCTGCAGAAGTCTTGCGTTGGCTCGATGCCATTACCGCCGAGCCTGAGAAAATACGAGCCCTTGAACAACGATTCGCCGCGCTGCACACCGAGTTGCAGCGCGACACACCAGAGCTTGCTGCCCATGCCATTGCCCAAACCCTCAGAAGCTAAGCCCGCTAAAGTCAAGCCTGCCAAGCTCAAGTCCACCAAGGGTCAGCCTGCTGCCACCTCAGCAGTGGTCAGGAGCAGCGCGGCACGGGCGAAAAAACCTCGCAGTGCCAATCCCGCCAGCGCCCAGCAAGTCGCTTTGCAGTGGGGTGTGACGGGGCTGGTCGCTGGCGTGGACGAGGCTGGCCGTGGCCCGCTGGCCGGCCCGGTGGTGGCGGCGGCCGTGATTCTGGATGAGCTCAACCCCATTAAAGGATTGGCAGACTCCAAAAAGCTCACGCCCCGCAGACGTGAGCAACTGTTTGACGAGATTCGTGCCAAAGCCTTGTGCTGCTCGGTGGCGCAGGCCAGCGTGCAGGAAATTGACGACCTGAATATTTTGCAGGCCACTTTGCTGGCCATGCGCCGCGCCGTTGAAGGCTTGCGCCTGGCACCCAAGCTGGTGCTGGTCGATGGCAATCGCTTGCCGGTGTTGTCCGTGCGCGCCGAAGCCATTGTCAAGGGTGACGCGCTGGTGGCCGCCATTTCTGCCGCCTCTATTTTGGCCAAGGTCACGCGGGACCGCTGGTGTGTCGAGGTGGACCAACAGTATCCCAACTATGGTTTTGCCAAACACAAAGGGTATGGCACGGCGGTGCACTTGGCCGCGCTGCAGGTACATGGCGCGTGTCCTGAACATCGCACCACGTTTCGGCCAGTGACTGATGTGCTGGACAGGGCCTCTAAATGACTGCGCCATTGCTGATCAGCTCGCGTGACAACGCATTTGTCAAGGATTTGAAGAAGCTCGCCCATGGCAGCACCGAATACCGAAAACAGCGACGCGTTTGGGCCGAAGGCGATCATTTGCTGCGAGCCGCCATGGCCCGTGGTTCACGTCCTGGTTTAGGTATTTTTTCAGAGTCTTTTTGGCCTCTAGCCCCCGTAGAATATGCGCAAGCAGCTATAAAAAATATAATTATCTCTGATGTGTTGTATGACACGGTGAGCGCTTTGGAGTCGCCTGCGCGGATGGGTTTTGTCTTTGACCTGGCTGAACCACCCGCCATTGAGTCAAGTGCCGCGAGTGTTATTTTGGACCGTGTACAAGACGCTGGCAACGTGGGTGCCATTTTGCGCAGTGCCTCGGCCTTTGGTTTCAAGCAAATCATTGCACTCAAAGGCACGGCAGCGCTTTGGTCGCCCAAGGTGTTGCGTGCTGGCATGGGCGCGCATTGGGGCCTGCAACTGATTGAAGGCGTTGAGCTGCCTTTGTTGGACGGACTGCAGGTGCCGTTGCTGGTGACCAGTTCACATCGTGGCAGCTATTTGCACCAGGCGCTGTCTAATAAAGAGCTACCCATGCCCTGCGCGTGGGCGTTGGGGCACGAAGGGCAGGGCGTCAGTGCCGAGCTTGAGGCCCGCACGAGCCTTCATGTGCGTATTGCCCAGCCGGGCGGTGAAGAGTCGCTGAATGTGGCCACTGCAGCGGCTATTTGCTTGCATGCCAGCGCAACCGCACACTTGATCTAGCTCGTTTTTAGCATGGCGGGCGGGCAAGTTAGGGTTGCCCCTAGGCTATAATTGGGGCCAATTTCGCACCCGCGTACGCTCGCAGCAGCAGTCCAAGCCCAATCCCTTTTTGACGCAAACCCAGGAAGCAATTCCTGTGTGCTTGGGCGTACCCGTAACATTTCGGAGAACCCAGTGCTTTTGTCTCTTAAGGGAAATACCCCACCAGCCATTTTGGCGCTCGCAGACGGCACGGTCTACCACGGCAATTCCATTGGGGCCACTGGCTCCACGGTCGGTGAGGTGGTGTTCAACACCTCCATGACCGGCTACCAGGAAATCCTGACGGACCCCAGCTACTGCCAGCAGATCGTCACCCTCACTTACCCACACATTGGCAACTATGGTGTGAATGCGCAAGATGTCGAGTCGGACCGCGTTCACGCTGCCGGCCTGATCATCAAGGACCTGCCGTTGTTGGCATCCAATTTTCGCTCCACCCAAACCCTGGACGCTTACTTGCGTGACCAAGGCACGGTGGCCATTGCCAACCTTGACACCCGCCAATTGACACGCCAGTTGCGTACGAATGGCGCACAAAATGGCTGCATCCTGGCTTTGGCGCAAGGTGAGGTGGTGACACAGGTCGTGATTGACCGTGCCGTCGCTTTGGCCCAGACCGCGCCCAGCATGTCTGGTCTGGATCTGGCCAAGGTGGTCAGCGCCAAGTCTGGTTATGACTGGACGCAGACCGAGTGGATGTTATTCAATCCTGAGCAGGGTAGTCAGCCAGGTTTTGGCGAGCAAACTGCCCCGCGTTTTCATGTGGTGGCGTATGACTTTGGCGTCAAGAAAAACATCTTGCGCATGTTGGCGCAACGCGGCTGCAAGGTCACGGTGGTGCCAGCCAAAACCTCGGCAGCCGAGGTGCTCAAACACCAGCCAGACGGTATTTTCCTGAGCAACGGCCCGGGCGACCCTGAGCCGTGTGACTACGCTGTCGCTGCTGCGGCAGAGTTGATGGATTCCGGCATCCCGACTTTTGGTATTTGCCTGGGTCATCAAATCATGGCGCTGGCCTCGGGTGCCAAAACCTTCAAGATGAAGTTTGGTCACCACGGCGCAAACCACCCGGTGAAAGACCTGGACAGTGGCCGGGTGTCCATCACCAGCCAGAACCACGGTTTTGCAGTGGATGAAAAAACCCTGCCTGCCAACTTGCGGGCCACCCACATCAGCTTGTTTGATGGCACCTTGCAAGGCATGGAACGTACTGACAAGCCCGCATTCGGCTTTCAGGGTCACCCTGAAGCGTCACCCGGACCGCATGACATTGGTTACCTGTTTGACCGCTTCATTGCTTCCATGGCATCGCGCGCATGAGTTTTTACGGCGTCACTGACCTGTGGACTTACGTGATTGGTGCCTTTGGCATCATCTTGTTGCCTGGGCCGAATTCGCTGTATGTGCTCTCTGTGGCCACGGCACGCGGGGTGCGGGCCGGTTTTCAAGGGGCTTATGGGGTGTTTGTGGGTGACACGATATTGCTGCTGTGCACCGCTCTGGGCGCCGCCAGCTTGATGCGCACCCACCCGATGGCGTTCATGGTGGTCAAGTATGCAGGTGCGGCCTATTTGTTTTGGGTGGGTTTGAATTTGTTGTATGCCGCGCTCATGGGGTTGCGGTCGCGACCTGATGCGCTGAAAGCCGTGGCGGACGCATCCACCCCAAGCGTAGCTGCCAGCGCCAGCCATTTGCAGAGCCCGTTTCGGCGTGCTCTGGTGATCAGTCTGCTGAACCCGAAGGCGATTTTGTTCTTGCTGTCGTTTTTCGTGCAGTTCATTGACCCGGCCTATGCGCAGCCTGAGGTGCCGTTTCTGATTTTGAGCGCCATCCTGATGAGCTTCAGCGCGCTTTACCTGGCGGTGCTGATCTTTACTGGCGCGCGCCTGGCTGAAACCTTTCGGCAACGCCGGCGCTTGTCGTCGGGCTTGTCCAGCCTGGTGGGTGGTTTGTTTGTGTGGTTTGGCAGCAAACTGGCCACGGCCAGTCTCAATTAAATTGATATAAAAATAGGAGCTGCTAACGCTTGGTTTATAAGGGCTAGAGGCAGTTTTAATAGAAAATTATGGCAAAACGTACTGACATCAAAAGCATCCTGATCATTGGCGCAGGCCCGATCATCATCGGCCAGGCCTGTGAGTTTGACTACTCTGGCGTGCAGGCTTGCAACGCGCTGCGTGAAGAGGGCTACAAGGTCATCCTGATCAACAGCAACCCCGCCACCATCATGACCGATCCGGCCACGGCCGATGTGACTTATATCGAGCCCATCACCTGGCAAACGGTTGAAAAAATTATTGCCAAAGAGCGGCCTGACGCGATTTTGCCGACCATGGGTGGTCAGACCGCGCTGAATTGCGCGCTGGACTTGTGGCACAACGGCGTGCTGACCAAGTACACCGGCGCCGCCACGGGTAAGCCAGTGGAACTCATCGGTGCCAAGCCAGAGGCCATCGACAAAGCCGAAGACCGCCTTAAGTTCAAGGATGCAATGACCAAGATTGGTCTGGGTTCAGCGCGCTCAGGCATCGCGCACACCATGGAAGAAGCCTGGGGCGTGCAGAAAACAGTGGGGTTTCCCACCGTGATTCGACCCAGTTTCACGCTGGGTGGTACCGGCGGCGGCATCGCCTACAACCCTGAAGAATTTGAAGTCATCTGCAAGCGCGGCCTGGAAGCCTCGCCCACCAATGAGTTGCTGATTGAAGAGTCGCTGCTCGGCTGGAAAGAGTACGAGATGGAAGTGGTGCGAGACACCGCAGACAACTGCATCATCGTCTGCTCCATTGAAAATCTCGACCCAATGGGTGTGCACACCGGCGACTCGATCACCGTGGCGCCAGCGCAAACCCTTACGGACAAGGAATATCAGATTCTGCGCAACGCCTCATTGGCCGTGTTGCGCGAAATTGGCGTGGACACCGGCGGCTCCAACGTACAGTTCTCCATCAACCCGGCAGATGGCCGCATGGTGGTGATCGAGATGAACCCGCGCGTGTCACGATCTTCTGCGCTGGCTTCCAAGGCCACCGGTTTCCCGATTGCCAAAGTGGCTGCCAAATTGGCCGTGGGCTACACCTTGGACGAACTCAAGAATGAAATCACGGGTGGCGCGACACCGGCCAGTTTCGAGCCCAGCATCGACTACGTGGTGACCAAGATCCCACGTTTTGCGTTCGAGAAATTCCCCACAGCCGACAGCCGCCTGACCACGCAAATGAAGAGCGTGGGCGAGGTGATGGCCATGGGCCGTACGTTCCAGGAATCGTTCCAGAAAGCTTTGCGCGGCCTGGAAGTGGGTGTCGATGGCATGAACGAGAAAACGCAGGACCGCGAAGTGTTGGAGCGTGAGCTGGGTGAACCCGGCCCGGATCGCATCTGGTACGTGGGTGATGCTTTTGCTGCGGGCTGGAGCGTGGATGAGGTGTTTGCGCTGACCAAAATCGACCGTTGGTTTTTGGTGCAAATTGAGCAGATTGTCAAAATCGAGCTGGAAATTGAAAGCCTGCCGCAGCCTGCTGTGGGCACGGCGCTTGACAGCATCGATGCCGCCACATTGCGCGCCTTGAAGCAAAAAGGCTTTTCTGACCGCCGTTTGGCCAGGCAATTTAAGACCTCAGACACCGCAGTGCGCGCCCGCCGTCACGCCCTGGGGGTGCGCCCTGTGTACAAGCGAGTTGACACCTGCGCAGCAGAATTCGCCACCAACACGGCTTACCTCTATTCCACCTACGAGGCCGAAGGCTCCGAGTGCGAAGCGGCACCCACCAACAACAAAAAAATCATGGTGCTCGGCGGTGGTCCGAACCGCATTGGGCAAGGCATTGAGTTTGACTACTGCTGCGTGCATGCCGCCTTGGCCATGCGCGAAGACGGCTATGAGACCATCATGGTCAACTGCAACCCTGAGACCGTGTCAACCGACTACGACACTTCAGATCGTCTGTATTTCGAGCCCTTGACGCTGGAAGACGTGCTGGAGATTGTTGACAAAGAAAAGCCGTATGGCGTGATCGTGCAATACGGCGGTCAAACCCCCTTGAAACTCGCACTCGACTTGGAGGCCAATGGCGTCCCGATCATCGGCACCAGTCCGGACATGATTGACGCAGCGGAAGACCGCGAGCGGTTCCAGAAGCTGCTGCATGAACTCAAATTGCGCCAGCCGCCCAACGCCACCGCTCGCACCGAGCCGGAAGCGTTGGAAAAAGCTGCTGCCCTGGGTTACCCGCTGGTGGTGCGCCCAAGCTACGTGCTGGGCGGGCGTGCCATGGAGATCGTGCATGAGCAGCGCGACCTGGAGCGCTACATGCGTGAAGCGGTCAAAGTGTCACACGATTCACCCGTGTTGCTGGATCGCTTTTTGAACGACGCCATCGAATGCGATGTGGACTGTGTGCGTGATGTCACAGGCGCTACCTACATTGGTGGTGTCATGGAACACATTGAACAGGCTGGCGTGCACAGTGGCGACTCGGCCTGTTCACTGCCACCCTACAGCTTGTGTGCCGAGACGGTGACTGAGATCAAGCGCCAGACGGCCGCCATGGCACATGGCCTGAATGTAGTTGGGCTGATGAACGTGCAGTTTGCCATTCAGCATCTGGACGGTCAGGATGTAATTTTTGTGTTGGAAGTCAACCCGCGCGCCTCACGCACGGTGCCGTTTGTCTCCAAAGCCACCGGAGTGCAATTGGCCAAAGTGGCTGCCCGCTGCATGGTGGGGCAAACATTGGCATCGCAAGGCATCACGCGCGAGGTCAATCCGCCTTATTTCAGCGTCAAAGAAGCGGTGTTTCCGTTTGTCAAGTTCCCTGGTGTTGACACCATCCTTGGCCCTGAGATGAAGTCCACGGGTGAGGTCATGGGGGTGGGCAAGACTTTTGGCGAGGCGTTTGTCAAGTCGCAAATGGGTGCTGGCTGCAAGTTGCCTCGGCCTTTCACGGCGACCGGTGAGCCCTCGGGCAAGGTGTTTCTGTCGGTCAAAAACAATGACAAGGCTCGAGCTATTGAGATCGCAAGATCATTGGCGGCCATGAATTTTGTCATCGTGGCCACCAAGGGCTCAGCCGCTGCCATCAATGCCGCAGGGGTTGCTTGTGGTGTGGTGAACAAAGTCACGGAAGGCCGCCCGCACATTGTGGACATGCTCAAAAACAATGAAATTGTGCTGGTGATCAACACAGTGGAAGAGCGTCGTAACGCGATTGCTGATTCGCGCCAGATTCGCACGTCTGCCTTGTTGGCCCGTGTCACCACCTTCACCACCATTGCAGGGGCTGAAGCAGCCGTGGAAGGCATGCGCTGCATGGATCAGCTTGATGTGATCTCAGTTCAGGAAATGCACGCGCAGTTACAAGCTGGGTAAATTCTGAGCTTGGCGCGCTGATATTCGCGGCATAATTCGCCTACACCGCCGGACCACAACGTTCGGCGGTTTCATTTTTGTGTTTTAACTTTTTCCGGAGCTGTACGTGGCGACCCTTCCTATTACCAAACGCGGAGCCGAAAAACTCAAGGCTGAGCTGCATCAACTTAAAGCGTTTGAGCGTCCATGGGTCATCAACGCCATCGCTGAGGCCCGCGCCCAAGGTGACTTGAGCGAAAACGCCGAGTACGAGTCTGCCAAAGACAAACAAGGCTTTGTCGAAGGCCGCATTCAGGAAATTGAAGGCAAGCTGTCGGTCGCACAAGTCATTGATCCTGCCGACCTGCATGCGAGCGGCCGTGTGGTGTTTGCCGCCACTGTTGCACTGGAGGACGAGGAGTCTGGCCAACAAGTGACTTACCAAATCGTTGGTGAAGACGAGGCAGATATCAAGCTGGGCTTGGTCAACATCAATAGCCCCATTGCCCGCGCCTTGATTGGCAAAGAAGAGGGCGATGTCGCCGAGGTTCAGGCCCCAGGTGGATTGCGCCGCTACGAGGTGATGAAGGTGAGCTACCTCTAAATGTTGCGAGGTTTGTCGGCATTGACGATCTGGGCTGCGGCCTTGTGGTGGGGCGCTTTGACCACCGTTGGAACGATCGTTGTGCCGATGTTGTTCGCGAATTTGCCCAGCCCTGCCATTGCCGGGGCCATGGCAGCCAAATTGTTTTCAGCAATGACTTGGTTGGCACTTGGGTGTGGTTTGCTGTTATTGATGATTTTTAGATCAAATCAGCCTGTAGCCCTTAATAATAAAGCGCAAGGCACTATTTTATTTATAGCGCTTGGTGTGTTGCTGGCGCTGTTGTCAGAATTTGCCATCGCACCGCGCATCATCGCTCGGCAAGACTTACGGCTCTGGCACAGTGTGGGTACCGCTATGTTTGTGGGGCAGTGGCTCTGCGCCGGGCTGACGTTTTGGAAGCTGGCGGAAAGAAGTTCAGAAGCCTGACAAGGTTTGCCATTGCTGGCCCCAGACTGGTGTGCGAGGTAAGTCTAATCTGCGGTCAATGGCATCTTGGTGGAAGAGACCGATGCGGCAGGGTTGCCGCCCCGGCTTAGTCTTGGTTGCGTTTCTTGATGCTGACAGGTTTGCGCTTGGCGCGCTTGATCTGGCCACCTGTGGTAAGGCGCTGGTTGCCCAGCACGCGCAGGGTTTTGACTTCCGGACGCTGACCACCGCGTTTGCTGAATTTAAGCACCTTGACGTCGCGTGGGCCAGGCAGGCGGTCATCGTCGGCGGTTTTTTCCCGCTCAGGCAATGGACGCCAAAGCACCAGCAATTTGCCAATGTGTTGAATGGGCGCCGCATTCAATTCATCGGCCAGGGTTTGAAACATGGTTTCACGGGCGGCACGGTCATCCGAGAAGACGCGTACTTTGATCAGGCCGTGGGCATTCAGGGCGGCATCAGTTTCTTTTTTGACGGCGGCGGTCAAGCCATCGCCACCAATCATCACCACGGGGTCGAGGTGATGGGCTTCGGCCCGATGGGCTTTGCGTTGGGCTGGGGTCAGTAATATTTGAGACATGGGCATATTATCGATGAGACTGAAACATTTTGGGGCAGACCCACTTACTTGCGCATGAAGTTGCCACAACATTAACACGATAAAAATTATGAAATCAGCAGTTAAAAGCAGCAAGGTCAACCGGGCGTGGCTCAACGACCACGTCAATGACACCTACGTCAAGCTGGCGAAAAAAGACGGTTACCGGGCGCGTGCCGCCTACAAACTGCAGGAAATAGACGAATCCCTGCATTTGATCAAGCCCGGGCAGTTGGTGGTGGACTTGGGCTCGACGCCGGGTGCCTGGAGCCAGTATGTACGGCGCAAACTCTCGCCAAAGAATGCGTCTGGCGGGGGCGCTGCGGTGGGTGAACTCAATGGCCGCATCATTGCGTTGGACATGCTGCCCATGGAGCCTATCGAGGGTGTGGTTTTTATTCAGGGCGACCTTTGTGAAGATGCTGTGCTGACTGAGTTGACGGCCCAAATGCGGGGGCAGCAGGCTGATTTGGTGATCTCTGATATGGCGCCCAACTTGTCAGGCATCGGTTCGGCTGACGCTGCGCGGATTGAGCACCTGGTTGAACTGGCGCTAGAGTTTGCGCAAGCGCACCTCAAACCTGAAGGCGCGCTGGTGGCCAAAGTGTTCCATGGCGGCAGTTACGACACCTTGTACAAGCGCTTCAGGGAAATCTTTGTGAATGTCAAACGGCTCAAGCCAAAGGCCTCGCGCGACAGGTCGTCTGAAACCTTTTTAATTGGTCTGGTCTTGAAAAATCCTTAAATTCCTTGCAACTGCTGTGGCTGAAGGCATCAATACCTGCAATGGAGTGGGTTGAAGAGCCTAAAATTGCGCCTTACAAAGTGTCTCGTTCGGCTTTTTCTGCCGATATTTACTGGAGTTTCGCTTGAACAATCCATGGTTTTCGAAAATTGCGGTCTGGTTGGTGATTGCGATGGTGCTATTCACCGTCTTCAAGCAATTTGACACCCGCCCTGCTGCTGGTGCCGGTTATTTGGGCTACTCCGACTTTCTTGAGGAAGTGCGCGGCAACCGGATCAAGAGCGCCATCATTCAGGAGGGTCAAGGCGGTACCGAGATCTTGGCAGTGACCAGCGATGACCGCAAAGTGCGCACCACTGCCACTTACCTTGACCGTGGCTTGGTCGGTGATTTGATTGCCAATGATGTCAAATTTGACGTGCGTCCCCGTGAAGAAGGCTCGCTGTTGATGACCTTGCTGGTGAGTTGGGGGCCCATGCTGCTGTTGATTGGCGTCTGGGTGTATTTCATGCGCCAGATGCAGGGTGGCGGCAAAGGCGGTGCGTTCAGTTTTGGCAAAAGCAAGGCGCGTCTGCTGGATGAAAACACCAACACGGTGACATTTGCTGACGTGGCTGGTTGCGACGAAGCCAAGGAAGAGGTCAAGGAAGTCGTCGACTTTTTGAAAGACCCCGCCAAGTTCCAGAAGCTCGGTGGCCGCATACCACGTGGCCTGCTGCTGGTTGGCCCGCCGGGCACCGGTAAAACCTTGTTGGCCAAATCGATTGCTGGCGAGGCCAAGGTGCCGTTCTTCAGCATTTCCGGCTCGGATTTTGTTGAAATGTTTGTCGGTGTGGGCGCATCACGTGTGCGCGACATGTTCGACAACGCCAAGAAAAATGCGCCTTGCATCATTTTCATTGACGAAATTGACGCAGTGGGGCGTCAGCGTGGTGCCGGTTTGGGCGGTGGCAATGACGAGCGTGAACAAACGCTTAATCAAATGCTGGTCGAGATGGATGGCTTTGAAACCAATGTGGGCGTGATTGTGGTGGCTGCGACCAACCGCCCTGACATTCTGGATGCTGCATTGTTGCGTCCAGGTCGTTTTGACCGCCAGGTGTATGTGACGCTGCCAGATATTCGTGGTCGTGAGCAGATTCTGAATGTCCACATGCGCAAAGTGCCGTTGAGCCAGGACGTGAACGCAGCTGTGATCGCCCGTGGCACCCCCGGCATGAGCGGTGCGGACTTGGCCAACCTGTGTAACGAAGCTGCCTTGATGGCTGCGCGCCGCAATGCCCGCACGGTGGAAATGCAGGATTTTGAGAAGGCCAAGGACAAGATCCTGATGGGCCCGGAACGCAAGAGCATGGTGATGCCTGAGGGGGAGCGCCGCAACACGGCCTACCACGAGTCAGGTCATGCCCTGATCGGCAAGCTGCTGCCCAAATGCGACCCGGTGCACAAGGTCACCATCATTCCGCGTGGCCGCGCCCTGGGGGTCACCATGAGCTTGCCTGCGCAAGATCGCTATAGCTACGATAAAGACTACATGCTTAGTCAAATCAGCATGCTGTTTGGTGGCCGTATCGCGGAAGAGGTGTTCATGAATCAGATGACCACGGGTGCCAGCAACGATTTTGAGCGTGCCACCCAGATCGCCCGTGACATGGTCATGCGTTATGGCATGACGGCGGCGTTGGGCCCAATGGTTTATGCGGAAAATGAGGGTGAGGTGTTTTTGGGTCGTTCGGTCACAAAAACCACCAACATGAGTGAAGAAACCATGCAAAAGGTGGATGCCGAGGTGCGCCGCATCATTGACGAGCAATACGCTCTGGCTCGCCGCCTGATCGAGGAGCACAGTGACAACATGCACGCCATGGCCAAAGCCCTGCTTGAGTGGGAAACGATTGACAGCGATCAGCTTGATGACATCATGGCTGGCAAGCCACCGCGTCCTCCCAAAGATTGGTCACCGCGTATTCCTCCGGCCAGCTCAGACAGCAACAGCGGTGGAACCCCGGCTGTCAAACCTGACGCTGCGCCTCACGCGGCTTAAGCTTGCGACACAATACCAAACGGGGCTTAGGCCCCGTTTTTTTTAGTTCGTGCAGCGGCCGGTTTGGTTGCAAATAGCAAATGAAGGGATGAGGATGTTTTGGCAAACCAGCCGTTTCCAGATTGATTTGAACCAACCCAAAGTCATGGGCATCGTGAATGTCACGCCGGATTCCTTTTCGGACGGTGGCAAACATGACTCTGGGGTGACTGCTATTCGCCGCTGCGAGCAACTTATTTTGGATGGTGCCGATATTCTGGATATCGGCGGGGAATCCACCCGACCCGGTGCACAGCCGCTTGGCCAAGAGGAAGAACTTGCGCGAATTCTCCCCGTGGTACGTGCCGCGGTGAGTTTGGGCGTGCCCGTGTCGGTGGATACCTACAAGCCGCGGGTGATGCAGGTGGTGCTGGACTTGGGTGCAGACATCATCAATGACATATGGGCCCTGCGGTGGCTTGATCCGTTAGATGATTTGAGTGCGGCTCAGGTAATTGCGGCCCACCGGGCCTGTGGTGTCTGCCTGATGCACATGCATCTGCAGCCGCAGACCATGCAGCTGCAACCCATGCAAGGTGATGTGGTGTCCCAGGTGCTCCTATTTTTGGAGCGTGCTGCGCAAGATTTAAAAGGGCTAGGGGTCGAAAATACTAGAATTTTATTGGACCCTGGCATAGGTTTCGGTAAGACCGTGGCGCAAAACTTTGCTTTGTTGGCACGCCAGACTGAACTGCTCAAAGCAGGCTACCCTTTGCTGGCAGGGTGGTCGCGAAAATCGTCGTTGGCAGGTATGGGGGGGCGTGCCGAACAAGACAATGGGTTGTCTGCAAAGGAGCGTCTGGCACCCAGTCTTGCAGCTGCGCTGCTGGCGGCTGAGCGTGGTGCATCGGTGCTGCGGGTGCACGACGTGAAGGAAACTGCTCAAGCACTTCGGGTCCTTGCGGCCATACGATAATTGGCCTTCGGTCAATCATCAGGTGAAGGAACAACAATGACAAGGCAATATTTTGGGACAGACGGCATTCGCGGCACCGTGGGTCAGTCCCCCATTACGGCGGACTTTGCACTCAAGCTGGCGCATGCAGTGGGCCGCGTTCTCAAACGCACTGAGTCAAAGCCTACGGTGTTAATTGGCAAAGACACGCGCATTTCTGGTTACATGCTGGAGAGCGCGCTTGAAAGCGGTTTCAATTCAGCCGGGGTTGACGTGGTGTTGTTGGGTCCCTTGCCGACCCCCGGCGTTGCTTACCTGACGCGTGCACAACGGGCATCGTTGGGCGTCGTCATCAGTGCCAGCCACAACCCGTTTGACGACAATGGCATCAAGTTTTTCAGCGCCCAAGGCACCAAGTTACCTGATGTTTGGGAACTTGATGTGGAGGCGATGGTGGCTGAGCCGCCCGTGTGGGTGAACTCTGCCAATCTGGGCCGATCTCGCCGCCTTGAGGATGCCGCTGGCCGCTACATCGAGTTTTGCAAGAGCACGTTTGCAAACAACCTGACGCTCAAAGGCTTGCGCATTGTGGTTGATGCTGCCAATGGCGCGGCTTACAACATCGCACCCAAGGTGTTTCATGAGTTGGGCGCTGAGGTGATTGCCATCGGCTGTTCGCCAGATGGCCTGAACATCAACAAGGGGGTTGGCGCCACCCATCCAGAGGCTTTGATTGAAGCGGTAAAAAAACACCGTGCTGATCTGGGTGTGGCGCTTGACGGTGATGCCGATCGGCTCCAGGTGGTGGATGCCAATGGGCGCTTGTTCAATGGCGATGAATTGCTTTACCTGATGGTGGATGACCGCTTGCGCAGAAATGAACCCGTGCCGGGCGTGGTGGGCACTTTGATGACCAACATGGCCGTTGAAGTAGCCATAAAGGCGCGTGGTGTACAGTTTGTGCGTGCCAAGGTCGGCGACCGTTATGTGCTCGAAGAACTTGAAAAGAACCAGTGGTTGTTGGGTGGCGAGGGCTCTGGCCACTTGCTGGCGCTGGACAAGCACACCACGGGTGATGGCCTGATTTCTGCCCTGCAAGTATTGCAAACCAGTGTCCGCAGTGGCAAGAGTCTGGCCGATTTGCTCAGCGAACTTACCCTGTTCCCCCAAACCTTGATCAACATTCGCTTGCAACCAGGCCAGGACTGGAAGCTCAGCGTCAATCTGGAGGCTGAAACCCGAGCCGTTGAAGATGAACTCGGGCAAGCTGGACGGGTGCTGATTCGCGCCAGTGGCACTGAGCCCTTGGTACGCGTCATGGTGGAAGCCCGAGACGGCGCCCAAGCCAAAGCCTGCGCTCAGCGCATTGCCAAAACCATCAGCGGTTAAAGGCAGGTCTTGAATGCAAACTAATTTACGAATTTTCCAGGCAGATTACGCTGATGCCAATCACATCAGCGCCCTAATGGCCTTGCTTGACGGTTACGCACGCGACCCCATGGGCGGTGCTGAACCGTTGTCTGAATTTGCACGCGAGAACTTACCTGTTGCGTTGCGGGCGCGGCCTTTTCTGTTCAGTGTGCTGGCCTTTGATGAGGCACAAAATGATGTCCCGGTGGGGCTGATCAACTGTGTTGAAGGCTTCTCGACTTTTGCCTGCCAGCCACTGGTGAATGTGCATGACGTTGTGGTGGCTGCTTCGCACCGTGGCAAGCGGGTGGGCGAGTACATGCTGGCAGAAGTTGAAGCCTTGGCTCGTTTGCGTGGTGCCTGCAAACTGACATTGGAAGTGCTTGCAGGCAATGTATCTGCGCAAAAGCTCTATCGACGCGTCGGTTTTGACAACTACCAGTTGAGCCCGACCATGGGGCACGCTCAGTTTATGCAAAAGTGGCTTTAATGGCCCCGCTGTGGCGGACAGAAGCCCAAAACAAACCCTTGATCTATCACCTGATGTTGGCGGTGCCTAAAATGCGCCCATGAACTGGCTCACCAAACTCCCCGGATTTCAGCGCACCCCGTACGGGTTTGAGTTGCGTTTGCTGCGAATGATACCGAGTGTGTTGCTTGCGGGAACTGTGTTGCCTGCGGGTTTGGCTTGGCTGGGGCGTTGGCTTTTTAGTCAGGGTACGGCTGAAGAAATTACCCAAAAAATTCAAACCTTCGACTTCGTCATGATTGGTTTGGCCATTTTCATCTGGTCAGCGGCATTGACGGTGGCCATTGGTTGCGTGATTGTCTGGCTGATGAAGGGTCCGGCCTATGTGGCCGATGGTTACGAGGTGTCCCACAGCGACAAACCAAAAGTCTAGGCTTCCAGGGTAGCTGACGAGACGGCGTTTCCCTGATTGAAGAAGCATAGGGGGCGATCATTCACCACAAAGGGGATGCAGATGGACCTGATGTTATGGCGGCACGCGGAGGCAGTTGAGTGTGATGACCCGGCGCAAGACAGCTTTCGCAAGTTGACTCCCAGAGGCGAGAAACAGGCAAATCGGATGGCCCATTGGCTGGATCGGCAGTTGCCCCAAACCACCCGCGTATGGACAAGTCCGACGGTACGCACACAACAGACGGCCAGCGCCTTGGGACGGCCCTGCAAGGTGCGCAAGGAACTTGCACCAGATGGGTCAGTGGATCAAATCATTGAATTAATCGGCTGGCCGAATGCCAAGAGCCCTTTCTTGCTGGTAGGGCATCAGCCCATGCTGGGCCACCTGATTGCACGGTTGTTGGGCATCAGCGCGGGTGAATTGCCTGTAAAAAAGGGTTCCGTGTGGTGGCTTCGGTATCGCCAACGCGGTGACTTTGGGCAAACTGTGTTATTTGCCGTCCAATCACCTGACACCTTGTAGTTAACCGACGCTGACATCCAGTGACCAGGGCGTTTTTTGCCAAGCAACACTTTCCTCGTTCAATAGGTAGGCCGATTGGGGGAACGCTTTGGCCCATTCATTGGATAAACTCAACGTGAAATGGCGGGCATTTTTGACATCACGGCGCAGCGTAATACCTTTGAGGTCTGGGTCACGTCTGGCATGGCACAAAGCAACAGCCATGCGCAACACCAACAACTGTTGAATTAGCATGTTGTCTTCAAAATCGGCCTCAAGCTTGCGCAGCTTGCCTCGATGCCCAAGCACCAGCAGGCTCAGTTTATGCAACTCAGTCAGGGCGAAGCCCATGGCATCAGTGTTGTCGAGAATATATGCGCCGTGTTTGTGGCTGTCGCTGTGAGAAATATGGCTGCCAATCTCGTGCAGTTGGGCAGCCCAGGTAAGTTTTCGAGTCGCTCGCTCATCGATAGCCTCGGGCGCAATATGCTTGAAGAGTTCATTGGCAACCCGCCCCACGCGGTGACCATGGGTCGGGTCAGCACCAAATTTGGCGGCTAAACGCTGGACGGAATGGTCGCGCAGATCAGAGGCGTGTTGCGCACTGCCCAACATGTCTTGCAAAAGGCCGTGGCGCAAGCCGCCGGTGGCCTGTTCCAAGCGCTTGATACCGAGCAATTCAAACAATGCCCGAAGCACGCTTAAACCACCGCCAATGATGGCTTTGCGGTCTTCCCGCATACCCGCCAGCTTCAATCGATCAATAGTTTGCGCGACCAGGAGCTTGTCCAGCAACCAGTCCAGCCCATCCTGAGTGACAGAGCCTGCAGGCCATCCAGCAGCTACCAGAACATCCATCACAGCATTGATGGTGCCAGCCGAGCCGTAGGCCACCTCCCATTGGTCTGGCGTGTAAATTGCCAACGCTTCGTCAAGCACTGCTTTGGCAGCAATTTCAGCAATCTGAAAAGAGCGCTTGGAGAACTGGTTGTCTGCAAAATAGCGCATGGACCAAGTGACGCTGCCTACCCGATAAGACTCCATGTGTCTGGACTCATGTCCTTGACCCAGTATGATCTCGGTTGAGCGTCCGCCAATGTCAATGACCAAACGGCGCTCCGGGATGTTCGGCAAAGCTTGTGCCACGCCCTGGTAGATCAATCGTGCTTCTTCACGGCCCGATATCACATCAATCGGAAACCCCAGATTTTTCATTCCCTGCGCCAAAAACTCGTCGCGGTTACGTGCTTCACGTAAGGTTTGCGTGGCAACGGCTCGCACTTCAGTGTCGGCAAACCCTGCCAGGCGCTCGCCAAATCGTGCCAGGCAGTCCCAGCCGCGCTGCATGGCTGGTAAGGTGAGGTTGCGGCTGTCGTCAAGGCCATTGCCTTGGCGAACGGTTTCCTTGAGGTACTCGGTGCGGTAAAACTGGCCGTGTTCAACACGTCCAATTTCTAGCCGGAAGCTGTTTGACCCCAAGTCAACTGCAGCCAGGCGTGTGGTGTTTTGCATGGTCTTTTTCGATGTCATCAATGGTGTCAGCATAGCATTTGAATCAGCAAAAGCCGGAGACGCTGAGGCACTTGAAGCGAATTTGTGAGTGTGACAAATTTTTCTTCGCCATCGCCTCGGTATTTAACGCCGTCTATCGCGGTTGTCACACATTTGACACATTAGTGTCTTAAATTACGGCATGTTGAATCAATAACGGTTCTGCAAGGTGTAACCAACTGAAGGATTTTTATGAAAACAAACCCGATCAAAAACATTTTGGCCACCACAGCGTTGGCGTTTTTTGGTGTAGCAACAATGAGCAATGTGGCCAGTGCCCAAAGCATTACTGGCGCGGGTGCTTCTTTTCCGGCTCCGATTTACGCGAAGTGGGCGGCTGAATACAACAAGCTCACCGGTGTCAAGGTGAATTACCAATCCGTGGGTTCAGGTGCTGGCATCAAACAAATTGATTCCAAAACAGTTGACTTTGGTGCATCAGACATGCCGCAAACCGACGATGTGCTTAAAGCCAAGGGCCAGTTTCAGTTTCCTACCGTGATTGGTGGTACTGTTCCAGTGATCAATATCAAGGGCATTGCACCGGGTCAAATGAAGCTTGACGGTCAGGTTCTGGGTGACATCTACCTGGGCAAGATCACCAAGTGGAATGATGTAGCCATTAAGGCCTTGAACCCCGGCCTTGCATTGCCGGATGCAGACATTGCGCCGGTTCGCCGCGCTGACGGTTCGGGTACCACCTTCAACTTCACCAACTACCTGAGCACAGTCCATCCTGAATGGAAAACCAAGGTGGGTGAAGGTACTGCCGTGAACTGGCCGGTGGGTGCAGGTGGCAAGGGTAACGAAGGCGTGGCCTCGTTTGTCAATCGTTTGCCTAACTCGATCGGCTACGTCGAGTACTCCTATGTCAAGCAAAACAACATGACCTACACCCAGTTGAAAAACAAGGATGGCGTGTTTGTGTCTCCTAGCGAAGACGCTTTCAAGGCCGCTGCTGCCGGTGCTGACTGGAACAAGTCGTTCTACCAGCTCATCGTTAACCAGCCAGGCAAGGCTACATGGCCTATTTCTACTGCAACGTTCATCTTGATGCACTTGCAGCAAGACAAGCCTGCACAGGCCACAGAAGCCTTCAAGTTCTTCACATGGGCATTCAAGAGTGGCGACAAATTGGCGTCCAGTCTTGACTATGTAGCTCTGCCAGACAGCGTGATTGCCTCCATTGAAAAGTCTTGGTCTAACGTCAAGGACACCGCTGGCAAACCTGTCGCTTTGAAATAAGTAGCCTGCTAGGGCCTCGTTTGATCATTGGAGAAGCTTGCTATGTCTACTACACTTTCGGCCAAAGAAATGTCTTTGAATTCATCTGAAACTTCTGCTGGCCGTGTCATGACCCAAGTTGCTCCTGTCAAACATACCCCTTCACGCCCCTGGGCTGACCGCGTTTTCGCTTGGCTTGCCAAGAGTGCAGCGTTGTTGACCTTGGGGTTGTTGATTGCCATTCTGGCCTCTTTGACGGCGGGTGCCTGGCCCGCCATTGAGAGGTATGGCTTGGGTTTTCTGACCACGGCCACCTGGGATCCGGTGAAGGAGGAGTTTGGTGGCCTGGTGATGATCTACGGCACCCTGATGACTTCATTTATCGCTTTGCTGATTGCGGTTCCGGTCAGTTTTGGCATCGCCATATTTTTGACCGAGTTGTCGCCCGCATGGTTGAAGCGCCCATTGGGGACTGCCATCGAATTGTTGGCGGCCATTCCTTCAATTGTGTATGGCATGTGGGGTTTGCTGGTATTTGGTCCAATTCTGGCCACTTACGTTCAGCAGCCGTTGCAGAAAGCGTTCAAAGGTGTGCCATATCTTGAGGCCTTGTTCTCAGGCCCGCCCGTAGGCATAGGTATTTTGTCGGCCGGCATCATTTTGGCCATCATGATCATTCCGTTCATTGCGGCGGTGATGCGCGATGTGTTTGAGGTAACCCCTACGCTGCTCAAAGAGTCCGCTTATGGTTTGGGAGCCACCACCTGGGAGGTGGTGTCTACAGTGGTGTTGCCATATACAAAGGCTGGGGTTGTTGGCGGCATCATGCTGGGCCTGGGGCGCGCCATTGGCGAAACCATGGCGGTCACTTTTGTAATCGGTAATTTCAACCAGCTTGATTCGTTGAGTTTGTTTCAGGCAGCAAACAGCATTACCTCGGCGTTGGCCAATGAGTTTGCCGAGGCTGGCGAGGGACTGCATCAGGCCTCGTTGATGTACCTCGGGCTGGTCTTGTTTTTTATTACTTTTGTCGTGTTGTCTCTGTCCAAATTGTTGCTAAATCAATTGAAAAAAGGTGAGGGCGCAAAAACATGACTACCAGTGAAATTTTGTTGCGTGCTGCGGCATTGTCCGAAGTGCGTAAGCAGCGCTACGGACAGCGTAAGCGAGTCAACCAATTGGCTTTGCTTTTATCGTTGCTGGCCATGGCCTTTGGCTTGTTCTGGCTGTTCTGGATATTGTTTGAAACCGTTCGCCTTGGTTACGCTGGTTTGACGTTGTCAGTGTTGACTGAAATGACACCAGCACCGAACGATGCCGGTGGTTTGGCCAATGCAATCTATGGGTCATTCTTGATGGTACTGCTGGCCACTTTTGTGGGCACGCCAATAGGCGTGATGGCAGGTATCTACTTGGCTGAGTTCGAGCCAAAAAGTTGGTTGGCGGCCACCACCAGGTTTGTCAACGACATTTTGTTGTCCGCACCTTCCATTGTGATTGGCTTGTTTGTTTATTCCGTGGTGGTGACTCGTTTCAAATCATTTTCTGGCTACGCAGGCATTGCGGCACTAACCTTGATTGTGATTCCCGTGGTGATTCGCACGACCGAGAACATGCTGCAACTGGTGCCACCGGGATTGCGTGAAGCCGCATATGCACTGG
Source organism: Rhodoferax sp. (assembly GCF_028688795.1). GTDB lineage: Bacteria > Pseudomonadota > Gammaproteobacteria > Burkholderiales > Burkholderiaceae_C > Rhodoferax. Next base: position 39,957 of record NZ_JAQTXM010000025.1, read on the forward strand.
GTGCTCCCAAGTGGAAAGTGATTCTGAGCATCACCATGCGCTGTGCCCGAGCCGGGGTGGTCACCGGAATCTTGCTTGCTGTGGCCCGTATTTCGGGTGAAACAGCGCCCTTGTTGTTCACAGCTTTGAGCAACCAGTTCTGGACCTCGAATTTGGGTGAGCCCATGGCTAGCTTGCCGGTGACGATCTTTAAATTTGCCATGAGCCCCTATGAAAACTGGCAACAGTTGGCTTGGGCCGGGGTGTTCTTGATCACATTGGCGGTGTTGGCGCTTAACGTGCTGGCCAGGGTGTTGACCCGAACCAAGATGTGATCTAAATCTATTGAATTTGAAAAGGTTGCGAATGAACACGACAAATACCATTGAGAAAACCGAGCAGTCGAAGATCAAGGTAAATAATCTTGACTTCTATTACGGTAATTTCCACGCGCTCAAGGGCATCAACCTTGAGATTCCAGAGAACAAGGTGACTGCATTCATTGGTCCGTCGGGCTGCGGAAAATCTACCTTGTTGCGTGTCTTTAACCGCATGTTTGAGTTGTACCCTGAGCAACGTGCGCAGGGGGAAGTGATTCTGGACGGTGAAAATCTCTTGACCAGCAAGCAAGATGTGGCTCTGTTGCGGGCCAAGGTTGGCATGGTTTTTCAGAAACCGACACCTTTTCCCATGTCAATTTTTGACAACATTGCTTTCGGCGTGAAATTGTTCGAGTCGCTGAGCGCCTCGGATATGGAAGAACGCGTGGAGTGGGCCTTGCGCAAGGCCGCTTTGTGGGGTGAGGTCAAGGACAAACTCAAGCAAAGTGGCTCCAGTTTGTCTGGCGGGCAACAACAACGCCTGTGTATTGCCCGTGGCATTGCCATCAAGCCCGAGGTGTTGTTGCTGGATGAGCCGTGCTCTGCACTTGACCCGATTTCAACAGCAAAAGTTGAAGAGCTCATCATTGAACTCAAAGAGGACTACACCGTGGTGATCGTGACTCACAACATGCAGCAGGCAGCCCGCTGCAGTGATTACACCGCTTACATGTATCTGGGTGACTTGATCGAGTTTGGTGCCACGGAGCAAATTTTCTTCAAGCCCAATCGGCAAGAGACAGAAGACTACATCACAGGCAGATTCGGCTAATCAACAAGACATACGTTGCCGTTGCCAGCCATTTTTGACCGCTTATTCTTTCAAGGAAATCCCTCATGCCTGAAAAACATTTATCGACACAGTTTGACAGCGAACTCAGTGCCGTGTCCACCCGCGTGATGGAGCTGGGCGGCTTGGTGGAGTCGCAAATTCGTCAAGCAATCTATGCCTTGTCTCAGTTCAGCGTGGAGGTTGCCAACCAAGTCACTGCTGCCGAAGCGCGTGTCAACAGCATGGAAATTGATATTGACCGGGAGCTCTCCAGCATCATTGCCAGGCGTCAACCAACGGCGCGCGATTTGCGCCTGTTGATTGCCATCTCAAAAGCCACCGCCAACTTGGAGCGCGTCGGAGATGAGGCCGAAAAAATTGCACGCATGGTGCGCTCTATCATCCAGAGTGGTGCGCCACGATCCTTGCCATCGTTGGAGTTGCGCGTGGCCGCTGACATGGCCTCGGGTCTGTTGCGCAAAGCGCTTGACGCATTTGCCCGGCTCGACACCACGGCCGCACTGGCGATTCTTAAAGAAGATGACCTGATTGACCGTGAGTTTGATGGCTTTGTGAGGAAACTCATCACTTACATGATGGAAGATCCGCGCATGATCTCGCCCAGCCTGGACTTGTTGTTTCTAGCCAAGGCCATTGAACGCATTGGCGACCATGCGAAAAACATTGCAGAGTTGATCATTTACATCGTCAAGGGTGCCGATGTTCGTCATGCACCGATGGATCAGATTGAGTCTGCGCTGAAATGAGACATCTGCCGACGGTGCTGATTGTTGAGGACGAGCCGGCCATCGCCGAACTGATTTCGGTCAACTTGCGGCACAGCGGTTTTCGCCCAGTTTGGGCCATGGACAGCGCCACAGCCCAGGCAGAGTTGGACGCCGTTTTGCCGGATGTGATTCTTTTGGACTGGATGCTGCCTGGCGAAAGTGGGTTGGTACTGGCTAAACGTTGGCGCGCTCATCCGCGAACCAAGACCGTGCCCATCATCATGCTGACTGCTCGGGGCGATGAGGTCGATAGGGTGGCAGGCCTTGATGCTGGCGCAGACGATTACATTGCCAAGCCATTTTCAACCAAAGAAATGTTGGCACGCATTCGCGCAGTGCTTCGCAGACGGGCACCCGAGCAGGACGCAGGATTGGTGACCTTGGGTGAACTGTCTCTTGATGCTTCCACCTACCGGGTCACGTTTCAAGGGCAAATGCTGAAGCTTGGCCCAACCGAGTTCAAGTTGTTGAACTACTTGATGACCCATGCCGAGCGCGTTCATAGCCGCTCGCAACTTCTCGATAAGGTCTGGGGTGACCATGTGTTCATCGAAGAACGCACGGTAGACGTTCATGTCAAGCGGCTTCGTGAAGCTTTGGGTGTTGGCGCTGGGCAGATGGTGGAAACCGTCCGCGGAGCAGGTTATCGTCTGACCACTCAAGCCAACCTGGCTTCACTGACATAAGGCGCAAGCAGGTCGCGCATGCTTGGTCGTTTTTTGTTGTTTGTTGCGTGCCTCGCAGGTGGAGGCGTTTTGGGTGCCTGGCTCGATGTGTTTTGGCCCCACAGTCATGCTTTGCCTATTGGACTGATACTCGCCGCTGTTCTGTGGATGCTTCAAGACCAGTGGCGTACCGGTCAGATGTTGCGTTGGTTACGAAATGACCCACCTGTTGAGAACGCGCCGACTTTTGGCGTGTGGGGTGAAGCGGCAACCCGTGTGCGACGCTTGCTCCGCGATCGGGATCGTCAAATCATTGACAGTCAGGCCCGGTTAAAAGATTTTTTATCAGCGCTGCAAGCCTCGCCCAACGGGGTGATGTTGCTTGATGGAGACTCTCGGATCGAGTGGTGCAATCAGACTGCTGCCGCGCATTTTGGGCTAGACACCGAGCGTGACATGCTGCAAACCATTGGCAATCTGGTGCGAGACCCAGGTTTTGCCAATTACCTAGCTTCGAACGATTTTCACAGCAGTCTGAACATGTCTGGGCGGGACAGCTCGTCGGCACACCCTGTCACCTTATCAGTACAACTTCACCCCTACGGCGATGGGCGAAAGCTGCTGTTGTCCCGTGACGTCACCGCGCTGGAGCAGGCTGAAGCCATGCGACGTGATTTTGTTGCAAATGTATCGCATGAAATTCGCACGCCCCTGACAGTGCTGGCGGGGTTTGTTGAAACCTTGCAAACACTCAATCTGGACGAGTCAGAGCGTCAGCAATACCTGGCGCTCATGGCGCAGCAGGCTGATCGCATGCAAACCCTGGTCAGCGACTTGTTGACATTGTCAAAACTTGAAGGCAGTGTGCTGCCAGGGTTTGACACGCACGTGGCAGTGGCTGCATTGATGCGCCAGCTTGAGGCAGACGCGCTGGCATTGTCACAGGTCATTGGGATAGCTGGCGACACTGATCACCACTTCGTATTTAAGTGCGAGTTTGATGGTGAATTGGCGGGTGTTCCCAGTGAATTGTTCAGCGCCATGAGCAACTTGATCAGTAATGCGGTGAGGTACACGCCTGTGGGTGGCCACATCACGGTGAAAGCTCGCCAACTGGCAGGTGGTTGCCTGGTCTTTTCTGTGGCTGATACCGGGCCGGGCATTGCCGCTGAGCATCTGGGTCGCTTGACTGAGCGCTTTTACCGTGTGGATCGCAGCCGCTCGCGTGAAACGGGTGGCACTGGCCTGGGGCTGGCCATTGTCAAACATGTCGCGCAACGCCATGGCGCCATACTGACAATAGAAAGCGTCGTAGGAAAGGGCTCCGTGTTTACCTTGACGTTTCCGCCGTCTCGGGTTGTTCCGGTAGTTGTGGCTGGCGCTCAAACAAGCCAAGAGACTCTTTCCGCTCAGCTGGGTGCCCAATAGTTCTGCGCAATTCCCAGTTTTTTCGTCGGGCAAAGTTTGAGTTTGGATCCGCTGACTCAGTGTCAGCAATCAGCCACATGCATGGGCTGTTGGCTGTGAGTGGCTGGAGCTCAAGCCTGCCGTGAAACTCAATGGCCGCGACTTGGCTGCGACTTAAACCTGACGTCGCCACACAACCTGGTTTTGCCGGCATGGCCTGCGTGGCCTGACGCACCAGAGGCGCATAACTTCGGGCAAAGTCCAACAAGGGCAACCATAAAGTCATCAACAGCAGCCAACACAGGGCAGCGCCACCAGCAGGCAGTACCAGGCTTTTCCAGATCGCAGCCTGGTGTCGGCCTACACGCCATTTAACGAGCCAAGCCCATGTCAATGTTGCGCAAGAAGCTATTAAAAAAGTAGCAATTGAAAAACTGTGAGTAAATCCTGGTGCGAGTCTTGCCACGTTGGCTGCGGGTTGTGCTGGAAACCCTGTCTGCATGGAAACCCACACCACCCAGATGACGAGTGCGCAGCCAGTGAAGAAAATCAATGTAAACCAGTCGATCAAAGCGCCGACGCTGCGCCCAAGTGTGGGCAGAGCAAATGCGGCCAGGGCAGCCAGGGCGGGCAGGGCCAGCAGCAGCGAGCGATCTGCGGCACTGGTAGTTAATGTTGCCACGCTGGCCACTGTCACAAACCAGACAGGTAACCACAAGTGCAGCCCGGTGAAGCGTGCGCTGAACAGTTGTCGACGCCAGCGCCAGAGCGTCCAGATAGCCAGCGGCCAAGCTGGCCAGGTAAACCATAAAAAAAGTCGACCCATGCTTTGCCACTCAACCAGATTAGCCTGGGGCAAGTCAATGCGCCAACGCCATAAATTCAAAATGGTGGCCATGATCGCAGATCCGATAGACAGCGCAGCCAGGCCAGTTGCCCTGAGTCTTTTTTGCTGGGTGCTGGTGTTGTCTGAACTTGGGGTGAGTAAGTAAAGCGTGGCGCTGCCCAACCCCAAAGCCAGTGCCATGGAGGGTGCGCCCGACAGCGCTAAGCCAAACAGTCCTACAGCAGCGCTCAAGCCAGGTGCCCATGGGCGATAAGGCAAGGCCGCCGTGGCGTAGAAGAGGAGCGCAGTAAAGCATAACTGCGTGAGTGCGGGCGTGGTTTCATGGGCCAACTGTGCCAGCCCCAGGCACGCGATGAAGGCCAGCACACCGCCATCGGCAATGGCGCGGGCGTAATCGGCGGGGCGAGCTTCCCCCCCAAAGGCAAATGCGACTGGCTGCGCCAAAGGGTTGCGGGCCAGGTAATAAGTGCCGTACCACGTGGCTACCATTGCCAGTACCAACAAAAATATAAAGGGCAGGCGTGCAGCCAGATCGGGTGCAAACCAGCCAGGCGCCAGCTGAATGCTCCAGGCCCCTAGCCAGTAGGGCAGCAGGGCATCGACTTCAGGAGGCATCCCGCCCAGCGTTGGGTGCCACCAGTCGACCCCGCCACGGGCCAGTTCAGCCATATAACCAAAGCTGGTGATGTCGTCACGCTTCCAGGGAACCCGTCCCAGAAAGCCAGGCAGCACATAGGCCAAGCAAAACAACAGCAGTGCCAGCCGCGGCAAGCGCTTGACAGCATCTTGAGCGACGATGGCTGGTGTAGGTTGATTCAAAGAGCGCAACGGAAATTGATTTTTATCAGCGCAAAGAAAAAGGCAGCGCGGAATGACCCGGCTGCCTTTGGCAAAGCGCGCTAAATGGCTTAGCTGGCGGCAGTTTTGCCGAAGCGATTGCGGAAGCGTTCCACACGGCCACCCATGTTGTCCACCGATTTTTGTGTGCCGGTGTAGAAGGGGTGCGACTCGCTGGAAGTATCAAGTTTGAAAAGTGGCACTTCGCGGCCGTCTTCCAGTTTGATCATCTCTTTGGCATTGGCGCAAGAGCGTGTGACAAATTTGAAACCGTTGGACGAGTCCAGGAAACAAACGTCGCGGTAGTTGGGGTGAATGCCTGCTTTCATGATTTCTCCATCAGATGCGTTAGCCGCGTCAGCCCTTGCGCAACCCATTGCGCAATTAAAAGCCGGTCGTACTTTTCGCTAAAAACCAGTGATTATAGATCAGCCGCCGCGACGCATCATGTCGAAGAACTCGCTGTTGTTCTTGGTTGCACGCATTTGTTTTAGCACCATCTCCATGGACTCGATTTCGTCCATGTTGTACAAAAACTGGCGCAATATACGCGTTTTTTGCAGAATATCGGGGGCCAGCAACAATTCTTCGCGGCGTGTGCCGCTGCGGTTGAGTTGGATGGACGGGAACACGCGCTTTTCGTAGAGGCGGCGGTCTAGGTGGATTTCAGAGTTACCCGTGCCTTTGAACTCTTCAAAGATCACCTCGTCCATGCGGCTGCCAGTGTCTACCAACGCTGTGGCGATGATTGTGAGCGAGCCACCTTCCTCGACATTGCGGGCAGCACCCAAAAAGCGTTTTGGCCGTTGCAGCGCATTGGAGTCGACGCCACCGGTGAGCACCTTGCCTGAAGATGGCACCACGTTGTTGTATGCGCGTGCCAGGCGGGTGATGGAGTCGAGCAAAATCACCACATCTTTTTTTAACTCGACCAGGCGTTTGGCACGCTCAATCACCATTTCAGCCACGTGTACGTGGCGAGCGGCGGGTTCGTCAAAGGTTGATGCAATCACCTCGCCCTTGACGGTGCGCTGCATCTCGGTCACTTCTTCCGGGCGCTCATCTATCAACAGCACCATTAGGTAACTGTCGGGGTAGTTGGCTGATATGGCGTGTGCAATGTGTTGCATCATCACCGTCTTGCCGCTTTTTGGCTGCGCTACGATCAGGGCGCGTTGGCCTTTGCCAATCGGTGCAATGATGTCGATGATTCGCCCGGTGATGTTTTCTTCACCCTTGATGTCTTGCTCCAAGCGCATTTGCACATTGGGAAACAGCGGCGTTAGGTTTTCAAACATGACTTTGTGTTTGTTCTCTTCAGGGCCGCCGCCATTCACTTTCTCAAGCTTGTTCAGCGCAAAGTAACGCTCACCATCCTTGGGTGTGCGCACTTCGCCTTCAATCATGTCGCCGGTGTGCAGGTTGAAGCGACGCACCTGGCTTGGGCTGATGTAGATGTCGTCGGTGCTGGCGGTGTAGCTGGTGTCAGGGCTGCGCAGAAACCCGAAACCATCGGGCAGAATTTCCAGCACGCCATCGGCAAAAATCTGCTCACCGGCGCGGGCGCGTTTTTTAATGATGGCAAACATCAACTCCTGTTTGCGCATGCGGCCCGTGTTTTCAATCTCAAGATCTTCAGCTTGCTTGAGGACTTCTGACACGTGCAGTGCCTTGAGTTCATTTAAATGCATGGATTAACTCAGTGGATGTGTAAATTCTGCCGGGGGAAGGGGTGGGCGAGCTGGACTTGTCATGGTTCAAGTCGCAATGGCGTGGCGCCTAAGAGTCGTGCTAACCCTGGATGGGGGCCAGCGACTGGATCGAATTATGACAGGAAAAAAACCTCACACAGAACGGTGAGGCAGGCAGACGCGTGGCGGCGCCTGCAAGAACCAGGATCAAGCCAGTTGCTGATCGATGAAGGCGGTCAACTGCGCTTTGCTCATGGCCCCTACTTTTGTGGCGGCCAATTGGCCGTTCTTGAAGATCATGAGTGTGGGGATGCCGCGAATGCCGAACTTGGCAGGAACATCGCGATTTTCATCGACATTCATTTTTGCAATCTGCAATTTGCCTTCATAAGCCGTCGATACTTCGTCCAGAATCGGTGCAATCATTTTGCAAGGGCCGCACCATTCTGCCCAGTAGTCCACCAACACGGGGACGGTAGCTTGCAATACATCGCCTTCGAACGATGCATCGGAGACATGTTTGATCAGTTCACTGGCCATGGTTTTTTCCTAAAGATAGAAGGTTTGAAAAGAATAAAGTTGAGAAATTGTGACAGAAACTGAAATAGCGCATTACCTCCCGGTTGTTGTCGCCCAAGTTCGGGATGACGTTGGCAGGTTGGGGCGGTGGTTCAAGCTTGTTGCTCAGAATTTATTTTTAAAGAAATGTGGGTATCAGTGATGAAGAAAGTTGTCGTTGTGGGCGCTGGCCCGGCTGGCTTGATGGCCGCCGAGGTTTTGTCAAGCGCTGGCGTGGCAGTGCAATTGTTTGACGCCATGCCGAGCATTGGCCGAAAGTTCTTGCTGGCTGGCAAAGGCGGGTTGAATTTGACGCATTCAGAGCCTGCCGATCTATTTGCCTCTCGTTATGGGCAACGTCGGCATCAGATTGAGGCGCTGTTCAATGCGTTTGATGCCGCGAGCGTGCGTGATTGGGCGGCTTCGCTTGGGATTGAGACGTTTGTGGGCAGCTCTGGGCGTGTTTTTCCCACCGACATGAAGGCCGCGCCGCTGCTGCGCGCTTGGCTGACGCGTTTGCGGCATCCAAAAAATGGTCTACCGGTTCAATTTTTTATGCGCCATTGCTGGACCGGCTGGCATAAGCCTGCGTCAGAGCCCGATCAGGATGGGCAAGTTGCGAGCCACACTTGGCTGGACTTCGAAACCCCACAAGGCCCGATTCAAGTACAGGCGGATGCCGTAGTGCTGGCATTGGGTGGCGGTAGTTGGGCGCGTCTTGGGTCTACTGGCGCTTGGGTGCCCTGGTTGCAGGCAAAAGGTGTGGCAGTGGCTCCTCTGCTGCCTGCCAACTGCGGGTTTGATGTGCAAAACGGCTGGAGCGAATACTTCGTCAGTCGCTTTGCTGGTCAACCCTTTAAATCGGTGGCAATCACGTTCACCAATGCCCAAGGGCTCAAGTTTGTCCGCAAGGGCGAGTTTGTGGCGACTGCCACCGGGGTCGAGGGCAGCCTGATTTATGCGGCCTCCAGCTTGCTTCGTGATGACATCGCGGCGCATGGCCCTGTCACGTTGCATCTTGATCTATTGCCTGACATGTCGCCCGAGCGGGTGCTGGCTGAGGTGCAGCACCCGCGTGGCTCGCGCTCGTTGTCAAGTCACCTGAAAAGCCGATTGCACATTGAAGGCATCAAGGCGGCTATTCTTCACGAGTTGTTGAGCAAAGAACTGATGCATGATTCGGTGCAATTGGCACATGCCATCAAGGCTTTGCCGATGACCTTGACGGCAGCCCGCCCGATTGACGAAGCCATCAGTAGCGCCGGGGGCGTGCTGTTTGAGGGCATGACCGAGCAACTGATGTTGGAGCCTTTGCCCGGCGTGTTTTGTGCTGGTGAGATGTTGGACTGGGAAGCGCCAACCGGCGGCTACTTGCTGACCGCTTGTTTGGCCAGCGGTGCTGGCGCGGGGCATGGTGCGCTCGCATTTATTAGTGACAAAAAGCCTTAGGTTCATTGGTATATTCATCGTCTACTTTGAGGAAGATCCGTATGTCATTTCAACAGGATTACGCCAACAAAAAAATGTCAGCCGCTGATGCCGTGGCTCTGGTCACGGATGGCGACTTCATCATCGTACCGACCGGTGTGGGCGAGCCACCAGCGTTGCTCAGCGCCTTGTCCGAGCAGCGCCAGCGCCTGCATGACGTGAAAGTGGCGCAGATTCTGGCCATTCGCAAATTTGGCTACCTTGACCCGAAAACCGTCGACCATGTACGCCACGTCGCACTGTTTTATGGAGCTGCTACCCGGGCTGGTGGTCAGGCGGGTTGGATTGATTTCATCCCCAACTATTTTTCCGAGATTCCGAGCTTGATCGGGCGCGGTCAAATGCCCGCCGATGTGGTGTTCAGCATGGCGTCGCCGATGAACGAAGAAGGTTGTTTTTCGCTCAGCCTGGGTGCCGACTACACCATGGCGGCGGTGGCCAAAGCGCGCGCGGTGGTGCTGGAAGTGAATCCCAATGTGCCGTTTGCCTTTGGCGATTGCCATGTACATATTTCGCAAGTGGCGGCCTTGGTAGAAAGCAGCGACGCAGTGCTTGAGGTGGGTCTGCCCACAATTGGCCCGGTGCAGGAGGCCATTGGCAAATATGTGGCCGACCTGATTGATGACGGGTCCACCCTTCAAATTGGCTACGGCGGCATTCCGGATGCCGTGGTGATGCAGCTCACCCACAAGCACGATCTGGGCATTCACACCGAGATGATCGGTGACGGCATTCTGACGCTGCTGGAAAGTGGTGCCGTGACCAATCAGCGTAAAAACTACCTGCCGGGCAAGATGGTGGCCACGTTCGCGCTGGGCTCGGCCAAACTCTACAAGTTCATGGAGCGTAACCCGGCACTCGAAATTCACCCGGTGAATTTCACCAATGCTCCGGAATTGGCGGGGCTCAATGACAACCTGGTTGCCATCAATGCCACCTTGCAAATTGACTTGCTGGGGCAATGCGGCTCGGAAAGTCTGGGGCATTTGCCGTACTCGGGCACCGGCGGGCAGGCTGATTTTGTGCGGGCGGCGAATCGCTCCAAGGGCGGCAAGGCGTTCATTGTGTTGCCATCCACGGCCAAGAACGACAGCATTTCACGCATCGTGCCGGTGCTGTCGCCAGGCACCCATGTGAGCACCAGCAAGAACGACATCAACTATGTGGTGACAGAGTTTGGCGTGGCGCAACTGCGCGGCAAGTCGGCCGGGCAGCGCGCGCGCGAACTGATTGGCATTGCCCACCCAAACTTTCGGGCCGAGCTGGCAGACCAGGCCAAGCGCATGGGCTTAATTTAGTATGGTATATAGGGCTCTAGCTCTTATATATACTGCGCGGAATGCTACATAATATGTAGCAATTGGCGAAAATGAGGGTGACGAGCCTTGACCCCGGCACTGGCTCTACAGTTAGGGCTGCTTGGTTCCCCACCTGACCCGGTTGGCCGCTTCACCATGCGGGAAGGCCCGTCTAATTTCTTCGCTCATGTGCTACAGGGCTGTGACACAGGATGCTGGTTATTTTAGGGTGAAAAGAACCGGTTGCCCGTGATTTTGCAAAGGACTGGCGAGCCCTCAAAAATTTCTTGAAACCAAGTTCTTTGCCTCTTCAGACAATTCAGTCAGCCATACCCCTCGCTTGATGCGAACCCTTGTCATCGTGGTGGCCAAGCTGACTGGACACTGAACTTGTGTGTGAATGTGGGAGGACCTGTTCTCGCATGTGGTCTTAAATAAGTTGGGTAGCTGACCTTGTCGGCGAGTTACTGGTTTTGATGCCGTTACTCTCAACTACCAAGAATGGCGCTAAATTGGAGCGACTTGCCCAATGCGGTCAGGGTGAGCAGGGACACCAGCTGAGAAATTGGTTACAATTGCTGCACTGCAACATTTACACCAAAGGTCACCTCATGTTCAAGAACACCCCCTTCGAAGCCATCGCCAAGACCATGTCGGAATCGGCGCCTAAATTCAACGCCACTTCAATACAAGACGCTGTCAAACCAGTGCAGGAAAATTTGAAGGCATGGGCTGACTTGGCTCAACATCAGGCTAAAGAAGTGCAAGCTGTTATTGCTGAAACCATGGCGTCCATCAAGGACGTCAAGGACCCTCAGGCGGCTTTTGAAATCATGAAGGCTTCTGCCGAAGCTGGCATGGCGATGTTTGCACAGAACCTGAAAGAAGTAACTTCCTTGAGTGTGGGCCAGTTCCACAGCACTGTTGATGCTGTCGAAAAAGCCCATCCTGCACCAGAAGCTTTTGCTCCAGTAGCCAAGAACCTGAAAGCAGCTGCAACGACTGTTGAAACCACGCTTGACTCTGTCATGGAAAAAGGTGCGGCAGCTGTTGCATCTGCCTCTAAAGCTAAAAAGGCCCGCTAATTAGCGACCTTCGGGGTGATGGATTTCGGCCACCTCAGAGCGGCTGATGGATAAGGGCGGTATCCATCGCTCTTTTGTTCACCCTGATATGTATTCTGAAAAACCCAGCCTTCGCGCTGGGTTTCTTAGTTGGAAGCCCGTTCAACGTGTTGGTCTTCAGCACAGCGACGTGTTTTATATTTCTCAGTTTTTCTTCGCATGCCCCAGTAATCGTTGGTATATCGGTTAATTTCGTAGGATGACTTTCCACCGCTATTCAAGCATCTTTCCATTGCTCGCCGTCTTGGGCTCAGTGAGCGCACTGGGCATCGGCACCTCCTTTGCCAAGCAGCTTTTTCCGCAGGTAGGCTCGCTTGGCACCACTGCTTTGAGGGTGGGGTTCTCTGCTTTGCTGCTGCTTGCCCTGTGGCGACCCTGGCGCTGGCCGCTCTCGCGTGTTGATGCGGTCTCCATCCTGCGCTATGGCGTGGCGTTGGGCTTCATGAATTTGCTGTTTTACCTGTCACTGCGCACCCTCCCGTTTGGCTTGGCCGTGGCCATCGAGTTTTCTGGCCCGTTAACAGTGGCCATGTTTTCTTCGCGCAAGCTGATTGATTTTCTTTGGTTGGCACTGGCCATCATCGGACTTGGTTTACTTTTGCCGCTTGGAACTGGTGCAGCACATTTGGACCCTGAGGGCGTGCTTTATGCGCTGGGTGCTGCAGTCTGCTGGGGTTCTTACATTGTGTTTGGCAAGCGTGTGGGGCATTTGCACGCAGGTCAATCCGTGGCGCTGGGGCTGACCGTGGCTGCCTTGGCCGTTGTGCCCTTTGGCATCTGGCATGCGGGCAGCGCCTTGCTTGAGCCACACATTCTGCTTTTTGGTCTTGGCGTGGCCGCTATCTCCAGCGCACTTCCAATTTCTTTGGAAATGATGGCATTGAAGCGCCTGCCGCAAGAAGCCTTTGGCATCATGGCGAGCATGGAGCCGGCCGTTGCCGCGTTGCTGGGCCTGCTGATGCTCGATGAGCATCTTAGTGGACTGCAATGGCTGGCCATTGCCTGCATCATGCTGGCCGCCGTCGGTTGCGCGGTCACTGCACGCCGTGACATCCCCAAAAGCGTGCCAGCAGACGTCGTGATGTAAGACGCACGCGGGGCGTGCAACCTGAACTAGCAAACAACCGTTGGCGCAGGAACCATGAGTTCCAGCGGCCAATGGGTCTCCGCCACGTCATCTGTGCGGCTTTTGAGGTCTCCAGCCACAATCCATCAAAATCCTAAAATGCCGCCATGTCTGCCACCCAAATCCGTCTTTTCTTTCTCGGCAATGGCACGCAGGCATCTCAACCCATCGTTTGGCTCATTGGTTTTTTTGCCTTCCTGAACGTCTACTCCATTCAAGCCGTCTTGCCTATAGTGATGGATGACTTTCATGCCTCTGCGTTGCAAGCCGGGATGACGGTGGGCGCCACAGTCCTGGCCGTCGGACTGGTCTCCCCCGTCATGGGAATGTTGTCTGATGCCTTTGGACGACGAGGCATCCTGTGCCTTTCCATGTTTGCGATGACCGTCCCGACAGCCTTGATACCCATGTCCCACAGCCTCAATGCATTGATAGCCTTGCGTTTTATTCAGGGTCTGGCCGTGCCCGGCATTGTGGTGGTTCTCATTGCCTACATTGCAGAAGAATTTCGCGACAGTGGCGGTGTCGCCCGCATGACCGCCACTTACGTGGGTGGCACAGTCATGGGCGGTTTCAGCGGTCGCTTCATCACAGGGCATTTGGGCGACTTGCTGGGCTGGCGAGGCGCTTTCGTCACCTTGGCCATTCTGAATTTTCTGGGGGCGTTGCTCGTGCTGTGGCTGCTGCCAGTGTCACGTCACTTTGTCCCGAATCGCAACTTCAGCGGCGCACTCGGTATCCTTTCGCGTCACCTTCAGCACAAGCGCCTGATGGCCTCCTGTGCGGTCGGGTTCAGTGTTTTGTTCTCATTGGTGGGAACCTTCACCTATGTGAACCTGTATCTGGCGTCTGAACCTTTCAATCTTTCTGCAGCCGGTCTGGCCAATGTGTTCGGCGTCTATCTTGTTGGCGTCCTGGTGACCCCGCTGGCAGGGCGCCATATTGACCGCCTGGGTTTCATGAGGTCACTACTTTTGGCCCTGGCAATTTCTGCCTCCGGGTTGCTGTTGACGCTTGTGACATCGTTGCCCCTTATCGTTATTGGGCTGACGGTGTGTTCAAGCGGTGTTTTTTTGTGCCAATCCGCCACCATCAGCGCCATTTCCAAAAACGTGACCGAGGGACGCTCTCTGGCCACCGGTCTTTATTACATGAGCTATTACGCGGGCGGTGCATTGGGCACTTGGGGTGCCGGGACGGCCTTTGTGCACTGGGGGTGGAGTGGCTCAGTGATGACAATCGCTCTGGTACAGGTACTCGCCGCAGCAATTGTCGTGTCCGTTTGGTACCAGCCAAGGACAAAATATTTTTGAAGTGGTGACCCTATGAGCTTGCAAACTTGGTGGCTTTTTGTTCTGATGACTTTTGTGGTGTCTGCCACGCCGGGACCCAACATGTTGCTGGTGCTGAGCAACAGCGCCAGGTTTGGACTGCGTGCGGCCATGGCCACCATGGTGGGTTGCATGACATCGTTACTCGCCATGATGAGCATTTCTGCCGCAGGTTTGGGTGCGTTGTTGCAGATGTTTCCGGCGGTGTTTGATGCACTGCGTTTGGCGGGTGCTGCCTATTTGGCCTATCTGGGTGTCAAAAGCTGGCGTTCGCCGGTGCCGGAGCATCCGTTGGACCAATCCAAGGTGTTGGAACCATTGGTTAAGCCAAGTGCAAATTTTCGCCAGGGCATGATGGTTGCAGCCAGCAACCCAAAAGCTATCCTTTTTGCAGTGGCTTTTTTGCCTCAGTTCATCAATCCAGAAAATGCCCAGCTGCCTCAGTTTGCAATATTGCTGTCGACCTTTTCTGTCATTGAAGTGAGTTGGTATTTCGTCTACGCCGTCAGCGGGAAAAGGTTGGCAGTCTATCTGGGGCGCGCCAGCGTGTTGAAGGTGTTCAATAGGGTCACTGGTGGCGCGTTCATCGGTTTTGCGGCGATGATGGCGACGGTCAGGGATTGAACTGACCCTGAATCACTGCGATGGCAATTTTGAGGTGCACATGAAGCAGAAATTATGGTGAGCGTTTCCAACAAGCGACCAACTCAGCTGGAGGACTTGCCCAATATTGGTAAAGCCATTGCCGCTGACTTGCGCGCGTTGGGTGTTCTCAGCCCAGAAGAATTGGCAAGTCATGAGCCACTGGCGACCTATCAAGCGTTGGCGATCGTGATGGGAAAGAGACTTGACCCTTGTGTTTTGTACACGCTATTGGCAGTGGCGCATTTTCAGAAAACTGGAGAGCGGCTGCCTTGGTGGCACTTTACCGCGCAGGGTAAGCAATTATTGTGAACTTATTTGAAGGGGCCGCGTCAGCGGCAAGGGCACTGCGATTGGGCATTATGCTGGGAGAGCTCCATTCTTGACACTGGGCTCTGGTCGTGGTGGTACACCCAAACGAGTTTGGTCAACACTGTTGCGAATTGCCGTCCACAGTTGGCCCCTGCATGGCACACCGGATGTGTGGTGTTTAGCCGTCTGCATGAAATTCTGAAATGGCAACACCACTAGATTTTTCGCGATGACGGTGATTCATCAGCATTCGATTCGATGAATGCGCAATCGTCACCGCAGGGCGTCATGTGCCCATCAGATTTGTCTAAATTCGGCAAGTGTTATAGTTCATACCCTTGACGCGCGATGGAGCAGCTTGGTAGCTCGTTGGGCTCATAACCCAAAGGTCGGAGGTTCAAATCCTTCTCGCGCAACCAAATATTGATTGAAGCGCTCCCGTCGTTGACCGGAGCGCTTCTTTGTTGCTGACAACCGTCAGGCAAGTTGCACGAAATAAAGTCTCAAACCCAGCCACGCCGCCACTGGGTTTCGTCCCGCAACTCACGCCAGTCAATCCGACGTATTGACTTGGAGTGCACAGCCTCCAAGTCAATCCACTCGACCTTACCGCCCTCAAGCTCAGGTGCGACTACTTTTGCCACCAGAAAGTGTTTTTCCTTCGACACCGGGTTTGCAGAAGTCCACTTTGACAACAGCAACTTGTTTGGCTGCAATATATTCATGTTGGACTCGTCGTTACGGCGTTGTTGTGTGAATGCAATCTTCCCAGGGCAGAACATTGCAACCGCAGTGCGGCACATCGCTTGTGGACTTGGAGGGAGTAGGGGCCTCGGACCTCAGAGATTGGGTATTGGCTGGTCTTGCCGCCTGCAGCTGACTTACAGCTACCGAGTTCTCAGTCGCCACTCCCATATTGGGAATCCAGCGTAAAAATGGGGTGAGGTCCGCAACATCCACGATGTACCAGAGCTTTTTGGTGGCGTCCCAGCGAGCGCCGAGCGCTTTCACAGCGTCCTTCTCTGCGAATGGCGTTACTAAATTGATTCTCATCTGGCGAATTATCCATTGCAGCGCACGTTCTTGGCGCACAACGCCACTCTGATGTCCATTTGCGATGTGCAGAACAGCGTGTAACCCGCCAGCGAGCAAAGCTACTCATCAACGCATCGCGTACCGCCTATGCCTAGCTTCAGCTGCGCAGGGCAGTTGCGTAACCTCGGTGAAAAAAACGGTTGTCATCAAATTTTCACATCACCTGGTGATGCTGTGAGTGCGGTAAGTCGCCGTTTCCAACTATTTGTGAGCAGTTTATGACCAACGAAAATACGCCATTGACGCAATCTGACAGCAGCGTCGAACTGTCTGAAGAGCATTTTGAAGAAGAGTATGAAACCGCTGCCGAGTACCATCGTATGGCAGCGATGCACTTTTCTGCCGCCGCCCAGCATCACCTCGCTGCAGCTGCGGCTGACGACGAGGGTGAAAACGAAAGCACCGCACGCCATGCTTTTCAGGCCTTTCGCCACCAACTCAACGCGGTGCAATACGCAGAAACAGCAGTCATGGATAACGACAGCCTGGATGACGTTAGTGATGACGAAGCCAACAACAGTTAATTTACTTATCGAAAAATCCCTCGGAGCCTGAAGACGCACTTTGGGAGATTGTGCAGGGATGTACATTGCTAGATATGAGCAAACTCTCCCACACACGTGACAAAATTTATAAAACGGTGGCTCGGCAAATGCACGGCGTGGTGCCATGTTGGGTGTGTGGTGAGCACGTGCTACCGGCTGCTGTGACCCTGGAGCACATCAAGCCCTTGAGCGAAGGTGGCAATAGCCACCTCGAAAATCTGGCCATCAGTCATGACGTTTGCAATAACCAGCGCCACGCAGTTGGGGCGGTTACGGCATCATTGATTTTGGACGGCTGCGTGCAACGCCGCAGCGAGTTCAAATCAGCCATTTGACCCTTTAGATATCGAGCGCCCATCGAAGAATAGACAGCAAAGACTTAATGACAGGTTCATAGATGACCGCGCCGTTATTGTTCACCTAACGCCGCTGCCCTTACGCCATGCGTGCTCGAATGGAATTGCAGGTCGTATGTATCGCATTCGATGTCCTTGAAATCGTGTTGCGCGATTAACCTGCTGCGCTGCTTGCTTTCGTGACCAAGGCCGCAGTGCCTATGCTGCAGCTACCCGAGGGCCGGGTGCTGGAGGAAAGTTTGGACATCGTTCAATGGGCGCTGGCGTCTCAAGACCCACATGGATGGTGGAGTCGGGCTCAATCTACTGAAAATTTTGCCCTGCTGGCCTTCAATGATTAGCTTTTCAACTACCATCTTCAGCCGCTGTAAATACCCTGAGCGGTACAGTGTGCCGGCCCGAAACGGTCATCGTGAGCAAGCCTTAGCTGCTTTGCTGTTGCCGGTGGAAAATCGACTGCAGCACAACCTTATTTGGGCGGCGTTCCACCGTGTGCCACTGACAATGCGCTATTTCCATTTGTCCGCCAGTTTGCCGCAGTGGAGCCAGTTTGGTTTTTGGAGCAGAGCAACCCCTGCCAGCACTTCAAGCTTGGCTGACCAGTCCCCTATTTGAGGATTGAATGTTGAAACTGCCAAGTCAAATAGCGACAGCCTATCCGCCATTGGAAGAGGCGATTGATGGCTGACTTGTTTGTCAAGCCACAGTGATGCCAAGTTCCCCGAGTAATTCGGCCGCCTGATTCAACGAGATAGTGGCGCCTTTAAACAGCTTCGCGTCAACCAGTTTCAAGCCGCCGATATCTGCCTCACGCAGGTCAGCACCGTCAAAGCGCGTCAATTTCAACTGAGCATTACGCAGACTTCCCCCCACAAAAACTGCCTCACGAAAGTCGCATCCTGACAAATCGGCCTCCGAGAAGTCCAGTTGCTGTAGCTGCGTTTTGCGAAACGACATCCTGCGCAGGTCGGCGCCAATCAACAACGTATCTTCAAAACACAGCCCAAGATGGGCCACTTCTTCAAAATTGGCGCCTGTAAGCTTGCACTCCCTGAAGGAGGCAGATGACAACCGGGCACGGCGCCACTTGGTATTGTTGAGGTCACAATTCAGGAACTGAGCGTCGACCAGTTCAGCCGCTTCAAAATCGGCCTGGCGCCCCAGACATCTGCGCCAGGTGGTTTGCGACAGGGATGCCGCATAAAGGGATGTTTCCATGAAGGCGCAGTCCCGGAATTCAAAGCCGAGCAGGTTCAATCGCGAGAGGTCAACGCCCTCAAAGTCGCACGCATCGAAAACAAGCGGCTGGGTTGCCTGCGCGATGAGTGTTTCGATTTGGGGGCGCGAAATCGTTTCGCCGACGATGGCAACAGTGTTGGCCTCATTCGAAATGGCAGTGCCAGCGTTTGTCATGGGTGCAATTTTTCCAAGCGCATGGTTTCAATGTAACTGACATTTTTGCATACAGCCCGCCACCCCAAAGTCCGGCAAAAATAGTAAAGTGAAGTCACCATGAGTCGCCTGCAAATTGCCCTTGCCTTGCTACATGCGGAGGCCCGCCCCAGCGAGTTGACTGGCATGGCCAGATTCGGCATTAATCCAGAACGGCGCTTAGGCTTGTCGATGCCAGCCATGCGCTGCATTGCCAAAACCTTGGGGCGTGACCATGAATTAGCACTTGCATTGTGGGACACCGGTATACCTGATGCTCGCATAGTCGCCGGCATGGTGGCGGACCCTGCCAAACTGACCTCCAAGGAGATGGATATTTGGGCCGAAAGCTTTGCATCCTGGGACGTTTGTGACCAAGTGTGCGGCAGTGCCTTTTTAGCTTCGCCGATGGCATGGACAAAAGTGACAGAATGGGCGGCACGAAAGGAAGAGTTTGTACGCCGTGCAGCGTTTGCGTTACTGGCCACCTTGTCAGTACATGACAAAAAGGCTGCCGACAAACGCTTTGTTGATGTGCTGCCACTTATTGAAGCAGCGTCAGTAGACGAGCGAAATTTGGTAAAAAAGGCAGTCAACTGGGCGCTACGCAATATTGGAAAACGAAATCTGGTGCTCAATGCGGAGGCCATCGATGCGGCAACGCGCATTCAGCAGCAAGGCTCCCGGTCAGGGCGCTGGATTGCTGTGGACGCGCTGCGTGAACTGACCGGAGAGGCTGTTCAGAAGCGACTTCAGACTCCGCTATCAAGCGCCCATGTAGTCAAAACAGCCAAACGTCCAGATGCCAAGGGATTTAAATGACTTTGTTTGTGCTTGTGTCAACGGGTGTCGATGAAACAGCCATGAGCAGTTGTTACCCAGCGCATCACCAAAGCGCTGAGTCCCGCATCTCCATCAACCGCCGGC
This sequence comes from Rhodoferax sp., assembly GCF_028688795.1. Classification (GTDB taxonomy): domain Bacteria; phylum Pseudomonadota; class Gammaproteobacteria; order Burkholderiales; family Burkholderiaceae_C; genus Rhodoferax. The sequence goes on from NZ_JAQTXM010000025.1 coordinate 59,556, forward strand.
GCTGTCGATTGCGCAACCATGCGCCTATAGTCCAAGCTGTGGCAATCAATGCGAGTCCAACGCCTACCAAGGTGCCCGTAGAAACCCAATCGTGCGCGATGTCAGATGCCCACAGCGCTACAGCCCCAAGCACGATGGCCAAAACGAATATTGCGTAGGCGAATCTCATCTCTCGGTGGCGCTTTCCAAGGTTTAAAGGGGAACATGATAATCGGGACCAGGCTTGAATGCTTGAATTTACGGACCTCAATCGAGTCTGTTTGGTTGGACAACCCGGTTGATTTAACTTGGACTTGCGATGACCCCTCGCCCTGGTGATTTTGTTCAATACTGTTGTGAACTGCTGTCCAGTGTTGGGCCGTGCATGGCGCGCAAGATGTTTGGAGGTTATGGCATCAGTGTCGATGGGCTAACACTTGCAATTCTTGTGGACTTGGGGCAGGGTGAAAAACTATGGCTCAAGACCAGTGCAGAGACAACGGCAGTGTTTGAATCAGCAGGGTGCGAACGATTTACTTATCTGGCCAAAGGCAAGGTACGCAGCATGGGCTATTACAGTGCACCCGCTGAGGCCATGGAGTCGTGCAATGAGATGGCACCATGGGCACGTTTGGCGATGGATGCCGCGCTATCAGCATGCAAGCCCAAAGATAGGCGTAAAAAATGAAGGTATCGCGACCACGCAACTTACTGGGGCGGTGTTGGTGTTTGTTGCCTTTTTGTTCTATTTGCCTGTGATGCCGTTTTTGGCCTCCAATGCGGCGGCACATTTTCTCAGTTCAAGGGAGTCGGACTCCTCTGCCAGTTTCAGGTAACGAGCAGCGTACGACGGGTCACTTCGAAACAGGGACATGTCAACCCAACATCTCATTCCAGCCATGAGCCATTTGAAGTTCACCTCTTCAAGTAGCAGGCAGCGTCCATCGACCAAGTCGCCTTCTGCGTTTACGTGTGTTGGGTGTTCTGTCTGACTTTGCATGGTAAAAACTCCTGTTCGCAGGGATGTCGTTAACGCGGCATCAAAAGAAGCTGACCACGAAAAAAAAACAGCACCCAAAAGTGCCGTTCTTGCTGTTCATGTCAATTCAATCGACGATTAAGCTGTCTTCGTCGCTTTCTTGATGGCTTCGGTTGTTTGTTTTGAGGCAGCCGTGATGTTCGACTGTGCAGTTTCGATAGCTTGCTGAGCTGAAGCTTGAGCAGTGTTGAAAGCATCTTGACCGGCGCTCATTGCCTTGGTGAAAAAGGCAACGGCTGATTCGGTGCTTTGAGGTGCGTTACTTGTGGCGCTTTCCATCAGCGTCGCGAAGCCTTTTTGTACATCAGCCATGTGGGCTTGTGCAGCTTTGGTAAATTCAGCGCTGACATTAGCAATGATTTTTTGAAAATTCTGAGCATAGGCGGTCGATTTCTCAGCCAAAGGCTTGGCAAAGTCAGCTTGAAGTGCAGTCAATTCCTGGGCATCTTTGACACTGAGAACAGCTTTGGCATGGGCGAATGACTCGCCCAGAACGGTCTTGGATGTCTCCATATTCAGCTCAACCAGTTTTTCGAAGCTGGATTGAGCAGTGGTGGCAAGAGCTTGCGCTGCGTCGAAAGTGGCTTTTGAGGTGGCGACGAGTTTTTCAACAGTGTTGTTCATTAGAGTTCCCTTGGTATGTGATGGCTTGCGGTGATGTTCTGCGTTGAAACAGTCCCCTTGGACCGTCATGCTGCATTGCAGCATGACGCAAATTGTAGAGAAAAAACAAGGTTAGGGGTGATTTTGTTGCAAAGCAGCAAATATGAGGATGTTGGCCCAACTGCAGGTGAATGCGGTGTCATCGCCCACACAAGAGGTGCGGCAAAGACGATATGCACCGAAATGGTTCAGTCCGCGCCCCAAAAAGAAAACCCGGCGGGTTAGGCCGGGTTAAAACTTGAACAACTCGCGCTGAGCGAACTCATCAAGCTGGAGACCCTGAATACAAAGCAATTAACGAGCCACTAATGAAAATTTCAAACTCAGGCCAGATGAGCATGGTCTTTTGGGAATGCCTTGGAGTTGCGTGCGACTCGTGTTGATGGGATGGTCTTTATCCAGTCAATCCCTTGGCCTGCTGATTTTTCCGTATGTCCAACAAGTGGGTGCCAAAAAGCCACGCAGTCGGTGCAAGGACCAATAGCACTGAGCCTACTTGCGCGTACGTGCCCTCAACAAGTGATTCGGTTGCATTGTGCCAATACGCGTTGTTGATTATGGGAATCAGGTTGACTTCGGTAAATTCGAAAAAGGCCTTGAGAACCAACATCGCTGAAAAGGCGAGCATGAACACGGCCGTGACATTGAAAAAACGTGAAAGATTAACCAGTCGTCCAACTTTACTCCAGAGAATCGCAATTGTTGCTGCTGTCATTAGACCGATTAAACCGCCGATAAAAAGATTGCTTGCCCCGGAGTCAGCAGCAAGGGAAGACAGCATCGCTGCTGATTCAACACCTTCGCGACCTACCATGAAGAGCGTAAATACAAAAACGGAACCCCAAGCATTTGCACCGTTTAGTAGTGTGGCGCGGCCAATACCGGCCGAAATCTCTTTGCCCATTTGCTTGCCCATCTTCAACATGTGTGTGACACACCAAATTACAGCGGCGGCGGCGAGGAGGGCAAGAAGTCCTTCCCACATGGGTGAGGATGCACCAACTTTTGCCATGGCGACACCCAAGACAACCGAACCGACGACAGAGACTGCCAGCCCAGCGCGAACGGCATTGAGCAATGAAGAATGGCCGGTCTTGCGCAGGTATAGGCTTGCAACTGCCACCATCAAAAAGGCCTCGAGACCTTCTCGGAATGTGATGAGTATTGTTTGAAACATTTTGTGGGCAAAAGATGAAGACTAAGTTAATGATAATCATTAACATTCATATTGTCAAGCAACAATCGCAATACAAGGGAACTAAGAATCTCCGAGTGGCCTCTGAGGACAACAATTGCCAGGTTGTTCTGACCCATCGGTGAGGGGCATGAACCATTCAAATAAGGTTGCGCTCATCGACGGCATCACCGTTTTGAAACCATCATTGGAAAAATTGACAGGCTTTACGTTTTGTAACCCCATCAAGCACGACGGAGGGCCAAAATGCAAGGGCGCAAGTCGAGAAAGCACTGGCGCTCAAGTTTTTATGAAGGATTATGAAAAGGAGAACTCAATGACAAGTCACGAAAAAACGGAAGCTGATGGGCCGATTCAATCAGCAGGTCAAGATGCAGACAGGCCAATTGGAAATATTTCTGATGATGTTTATGAATCAGCACCGCCAGAGGTTAAGAGCCGGATGCTTTCAGAGTTGGTCGGCAGCGTGTATGAGACTGCGCCTCCCGTTGAGAAGACACGGTTGATAGCGCACCTGATGAGGCCGTTAGGGATTCTTTCACTTGTTGCCGTCGCCAATGGGATATTTGCAGGAATCCGATTTCGAGGTGCTTCGCTTGACTTCCCTGTCGGACTCGACGATGTCCAAAATGTTCAAACCAGTGATGTGATTGCCCTGACCAGTCACGCGCAGCAGGTCAGTGTGCAGGCGGTCGAAGGGTTGGCTCAGATACTTTCATCATCTCCGGTGATGATGAGTTCAGCGGCAGCCTTGCTATTGGTCCAGATTTTGATAAGGCAATCCAGTCACCGCCGGATTAGTGACAGCACCCATCCAGGTAATGGAGTCATGCAATGAGATGGAGTCTTGGGTGCAAGGCTGTGGATGCCGCGTTGTCAGTGCGTCAGGCAAAAAGCAAACACGCGAAATAGTCGTATTCAGGCAACATGTTTCATAGAAACGTTTTAAGCTCTTGGCTTTTTTATCGATTGTTTGCAAGTGCTGCTGTTTCGGGCTTCGGCATATTCTCTTAGCGCAAGGGAGTCAGACTCCTCTGCCAGTTTCAGGTAACGAGCGGCGTAAGTTGGGTCGCTGCGATATAGGGACATGTCAATCCAGCACTTCATCCCAGCCATGAGCCATTTGAAGTTCACCTCTTCAAGAAGCAGACCGCGTTCATCGACGGCGTCGACTTCTGCGTTTACGAGTCCTTCTGAGACTTGATGTGCGGCGTGAACGTTTTGTTAAGCTGGGGATGCTTTAAGAGTATGAACATGGTGTGTCTGCATTAAACTTTGAAAGTTCAGCGCAAGGGTTTACCCGGTGTTTTATGGTGGCGAGGTCTATCTCCGGACACATGACCTTTTTACCTTGGTGCCATTTCAACCGTTCACACGGTGTCAATGTCAGGGGCAACCGTGCTTTTCTTTTGCTACAGCGTTTTTCCCACCTCAGCTATAGTGAATTTCTCTTGTTTGTTCAGTTCCGTGGGGCAGATAACCAAATTTGAGCTCGTACTTACTGGAGTCGAAATGGGTGTCATTGGCAATATTTTGTGGTTCATTTTTGGTGGATTTTTTATGGGCCTTGGCTGGTGGCTTGCCGGGTTGCTTGCTGCGATAACCATCGTTGGAATTCCTTGGGCGAAAGCCTGTTTTGTTATTGGTCAGTTTGCTTTTTTTCCATTCGGTAGAGAAGCTGTTGGCCGCAAGGACTTGACCCAGAAAAGCGATATTGGAACCGGCGTCCTGGGCTTGATTGGCAACGTCATTTGGTTCGTATTTGCAGGCGTCTGGCTGGCCATTGGGCATTTGGGCTCAGCACTACTGTGCTTTGTCACCATCATTGGCATTCCGTTTGGAATACAGCACATGAAACTTGCCCTCATTGCGCTGGCACCCATCGGCAAAACCATTGTGGATAAAAATGCAGCCGTGAGAGCCGGGCGTCCGCAGCTGTGACAAGATGGTCTGGCTTTGCCAATTCCAAGCGTTACTCTTGTGCAAAGTTGGAGACCCCCCGTGAACATCCGAAACCTGTTTGACCACGCGACACCGCCGGCCATTGGTGAGCGTTTCGAAACGCTGCTTAAACACAAAAATCTTGTCATTGAGCGGATATGCAGTTCGTCCGAGATTCCGCTGAGCCAATGCGTTCAAACTCAGGACGAGTGGGTATTGCTAGTTCAGGGAACCGCGGAAATCGAGATAGACGGTAAGACCGAATCCCTCAAGCAGGGCGATTTTGTATTTCTGCCAGCCAACACGCCACATTGTGTAAAGAGCGCATCTGACGGCGCGTTGTGGCTTGCTGTGCATCTACATTCAAAATAGGCGGGTGAGGATGGTACCCGTCACATTTTCGATATTCAATGGATGAAATCAAAAAACTCGAGAGCCTTGGTCTGGTTCTGCCCAGTCCGCTTTACATCGCTGGTACCATTTTGTTTGGCATCATGGGCTACGTCGCATTCAAGCGCGGGCGCAAAACAACATCACTAACCCTGACCTGGACCGGAGTTGCCTTGATGTTTTACCCATACGCGATGTCTCAAACCTGGCTGCTGTGGCTCATTGGCGCAAGTCTGTGCGGTTTTGTATATGCCAAATGGGAATAGACCAAGTGGCGCCAATACGTTCGACCACGAACTGCCATAGGATTGCCTCATGCCTACTCTGATTTATCGTTTCGACACGCCAACCTCCACCCAGAATTGGCAACCCATCAATGATGGGGTCATGGGCGGTGTCTCTGTCAGTCGAATGCGTTTCGACATGTCTGGCCATGCCGTATTTGAGGGGGAAGTTTCTCTTGAAAACAATGGGGGCTTTGCATCCGTGCGGGTATCTCAGCTTGACTTGGGATGCGCTGACACAGCAGGATATGTACTGACAGTCTGGGGTGATGGGCACTCTTACAAGCTCAATTTGCGAACAGATTCTGGCTTTGACGGCGTGAACTATCAGGCGGTTTTCACCCCTGCGCCGGGTCTATGGACCCAGACGGTATTGCCTTTGACAGCTTTTGAGCCCAATTTTCGGGGCAGAATTGTGCAAGAGGCGCCACCGTTACACCCTGAGAGGGTGAGGCAGGTTGGGCTGATGATTTCAGACAAGCAAGCTGGGGAATTTCGGCTGTTGGTAAAAACCATCGAAGCCGTTTCCGCTTTAACTTTTGCGTCTTGACCGACGCATTGGATACGACAAGAGGACCACATGCCAGAATCCATTTTCGAAATTGAGCAACTTGTGACCCCCGACGTCGCAGAGGCTGTCATGTTCGAATTGCAGGACTTGCCTTGCGTCAACCAGGCAGACGTTGACATCATCAAACGCCAAGCCTGGGTGAGCCACACCAGCATGATTTCTCCCGGCGACATCGCGGCAGCATTGGAAAAAGCTGGCTACACCAGCAAGCTCTTGGAGAAATGACATGCGAACATCGTCACTGGCATTAGCCGCGTTCGGGTCAAGTGGCTAAACCACTGGTTTCGTTACAGGCACTGCGGCAGTGCTCGAACTTCCGACAAGCGTTTCTTGCACTCCAGAGCCAATGCCTTGGCCAGTTCAAGCTGAGGGGTCGTGAGCTTTCTCGCCGCCACATCCCTGTTCGTCATGGCGACACAGTCACAGGAATTAGCAGCCATGCTGGACCAGATATAAGCTTTCACGCCATCCTGAGGCAGGTATCGGCCCCTGTTAAATGCGACCCCAAGATTTGATTGGGCAGGCCAATAGCCGCGCAAGGCAGCTTGCTTGAGCCAGTAATTACTCTCTTTAGAATTTTGCGAACCCCCTTTGCCGTTCAAGTACAGCAGACTTAACTCGAATTCGGCTGCTGCGTAACCCTCAGACGCTAACTGTCTAAATTGGCTGAAAGCGCCAGAGAAGCCACCGCATTGCTTGGCCGCTACCGCATCGTCGAAAGTGCTCGCCCGAGCCACGGTGGCGCCGACAAGCGTCAAGATTGCCAAAGCGCAGGCAAGTCTGGATTGAGCTTTCAGAAGCATTGGGGTAATCGCGTTAACCTGCGAGGTCTGCAGTGGCTTCATCAATCCGTGCCATCACCTCCTGCGTGAGCTTGGGTATGACCTCCAGGGCACCCAGGTTCTCAGTCAGTTGAGGGGACTTGGATGCACCAGTGATGACGGTGCTGACGCGGGGATTCTTGGCCACCCATGCAATCGCCAGTTGACTAAGACTGCAACTCAAGTCTGAAGCAATCGCATCCAACTGGGTAACTGCCGCGTTCTTGGCGACATCAGTCAGGCCGTTGACCAGAAATCCCATGCCTTCCAGGGCACCACGGCTGTCGGGTGGGATTCCGTGGCGGTATTTACCCGTGAGCAAGCCACTGGCCAAGGGACTCCAAGTTGTCAGTCCCAAACCAATGTCTTCGTAGAGGCGCGCATATTCCTGTTCGACCCGTCTGCGGTGAAACAGGTTGTATTGGGGTTGTTCCATCACAGGCTTATGCAGATGATGTTTTTCAGCAATGTTCCACGCCGACTGAATTTCTTGGGCAGACCACTCGCTGGTACCCCAATACAGGGCTTTTCCACAGGTAATCATGTCGCTCATGGCCCATACGGTTTCTTCGATGGGCGTCAGGGGGTCGGGGCGGTGGCAGTACACCAAGTCAATGAAATCCAGTCCGAGGCGTTTGAGTGAGCCATCCATGGCCTGGGTCAGGTACTTGCGATTGAGAGTGTCTTTTTTGTTCGCAGTCGGACCGTCCTTGTGTAGACCCCAGAAGAACTTGGTGGAGACAATGTAATTGAGCCGGGGCCAATTCAAGGCCTTGAGGGCCTCGCCCATGACCGTTTCGCTTTGACCACCCGCATACACCTCAGCGTTGTCAAAAAAGTTGATACCTGCGTCAAAGGCGGTGGCCATCATTTCGCGGGCAGCAGTGACATTCACCTGGTTGTGGTAGGTTACCCAAGAGCCTAACGAGATTTCGCTCACCTGCAGGCCACTGCGGCCAAGACGACGGTATTGCATGTAATTTCCTTATGGTTTCGAAGTAATCGTGAAGGACTGGACGAATTAGGGTGCCTGCAGAGTCCGACCCAGTGCAAACACCGAGTTGGGCACATTAGGCCGAATGAACTGCTGAACTGGCATCCTGAAAACCCCTCGGTTTGGTAAAGGTTTTTTCTCAATCGTTACACCCAAGGCTAGTTGGTCAAGTACCAGACTCTGCAGAGTGACAGATTGCATGAAGTTGAGCACTTTGGCGTTCATAGCATCCCACAGGTCTTGCGTCATGTCTTCCAATGGGGAGGTGTCTGATTGAACAGCTTTTGGTGGGGCATCTTCGACGGCGTACATGATGTCTGCCACTGTTATGCCATCAATCTCACGACCTAGCGCATAGCCGCCGCCTGGCCCGCGGACACTGGTGACTATTCCGTGCAGACGCAACTTACTGAACAACTGCTCAAGGTACGACAGCGAAATTTGTTGACGTGAGGCGACGTCAGAAAGTGTCACTGGCCCGAGCTCTTCACGCAATGCAATGTCAATCATGGCATTTACCGCGAAACGGCTTTTGGTACTCAAACGCATTTTTAATACTCCTTTTACCGAGCAGAACATTGGGGAAAATTTTGATTCATCGAGTTGTTCTAAAGTGACAGCTCATTGAGAACCACTGAAGGGCGATGGAGCATTCAACAATGCAATCCTCGCAAAAGCGCCTGTTGCGCTGAATGTGCAACACGTCGAGTCATAGTTCTAGCGCAAACCAAAGAATGACAGGACAGCAATAACAATGACAACCAAACCGACCATGTACACGATGCCGTTCATAAGGTGCCTCTTTTTGAAGTTGAGAGAAGTTCAAGGCCCGAATGCCGTACCTCAATCAAATCCACGGTATTCGGGCTTCCATTTCACCGCTCATGGACGAGCTTGTCGGTATGCCAGACCACATAAGCACCGAAGGTGCTAAACGTGCCATCGTTGATTTCACAGTCCCCAAATAGGAGTTTGCGCAGGGCGAAAAACCCGACACAGGGACTGGGCTAAATCTCTTTCGAGCCGCGATAGCAGGGAGGTATTGCAATCACTGGGATATTTGAGTACCCGGACGCAATACAGCTGCAGACAACGGTGGCATCTTGTTCGGTGGCGTACCGACCGGTTGTTGCAGAAAAAATATCATTTGCTGATAACCACTGAAAGTAGCACCATGACCTACACAGACACACCTATTTCTCGGGAGTCCATAGTCACTCCGCAGTTCCTCCATCGTGAAGCTGTTGTACGGTTAGAGAAAGCCGTCAAACACCATCGGCAAGCAGCTTTGCTTCACGACGCTGGCGATGCAAGGCAGGCAGAGGCTCATGGTGGAATTGCTTATAACCATACTGCGCATGCACTGGAAGTGAGTGGCCGAGCATTGAATGTTCTGCTTTGGTAGCCTTTTGGGGCTGCATCTGGTGTTGGATACAGCCTTGATGGAACGGAAAAGTACGTCGGAACTTGGCTAGGCCAAAATCTAAATGGAATAAGCCTGCTAAGTTAGGGGACTTGCGAATTGGTCCTTTGGCAGGATTAGTTTCCAAAGACGATATGGTGATACACCAAGCAGTGATGAGAGGGCATCTGTTTTTAACAGTGTGTGCATGGCCAAGGTCTGAAAAAAATCAGACGGACCAGATTCCTTGCGTAGAAAAGTTGGCTGAGATGTGCACCGATTTGCATCGGACCACGTCATCGAAACAATGAACTTCAACTCCAATCAGCGCGTGAAAATGGATTCACGTCGCACCATTTCCTGTTATGACTAAGCCTGCACTGAATTAGTGACCAGTGAGGGATAGTCTGTATAGCCCTTTTCACCTGGCGTATAAAACGTGCTCATCTCGGGAACAGCCAGTGCCGCCCCTGATTTCATGCGCGCAACCAAGTCAGGGTTTGAAATGAACGGCCGACCGAACGCGATAAGGTCGGCTTCATTGGCTTTCAAGACCTTCTCGGCACTCTTGGCGTCAAAGCCTCCTACAGCGATGAATGTTCTTGCAAAACTGGCGCGGAGTTCTTGCTTGAATTCTGGCGGCACCGGCGGAGCCCCCATGGCTGAGTGGTCAACGAGGTGCAGATAGACCAGGCCCATGTCGGACATCTTCTTGGTCAGTGCCAGAAATTGCGCTTCAACGATGTCGAAGGCACCTGTACCATTGAACACGCCATATGGGGAAATTCGGATGCCGACCTTGTCAGCACCAATGGCAGTTACACAAGCTTGCGCCACCTCAAGTGTGAAGCGGTTGCGGGCGTCCGCACTACCGCCATATGCATCGGAGCGTTTGTTGATATTTGGGTTAAGAAACTGTTCAATCAGATATCCATTGGCGGCATGCAACTCAATGCCGTCAAATCCGGCCTTGATAGCCAATTTGGCAGCAGTGGCATATTCGGCAATGGCCTGTGCAATGTCCGACTCGGTCATCGCCACAGGAGCGGTATGGGGTTGTAGGCCATCTTTATCGGTCCACATTTCACCTGGGCAAGCCTCTAGGCTGGGTCCAATGACACGTGCTCCGGCGGGGAGATTGGCCTGATGACCAACCCGACCAGCATGCATTAATTGAACAAATATTTTGCCACCGCCCTTGTGAACAGCATCGGTGACTAAACGCCACGCCTGTACTTGCTCTTCACTGTAGAGCCCGGGAATCCTGGCATAACCCAAGCCATTGGGTGAAGGGGAGGTGCCTTCTGTGATTATCAGCCCGGCCGTAGCCCGTTGTTCGTAATATTGCACAACGAGGGGTCCGGGGGTGTTGTTTGTCGAACGGCTACGCGTCATGGGGGCCATGACGATACGGTTCTCAAGGTGAATACCGTCCAGTCTAAATGATTCAAAAAGCATCTGTAATCCTAGATAGTTGATTGGTTATGCGGTGAACAAATCGCCAAATCACGGCGGCCGTTGACTGTCCAAATGCAATGTAGTGGCTAACACCCAGCTTGTTTGTGCGTCAGCGCACTGACCATCAATCGTGGAGCCACTACGATTTGATGCCTACCAACTCAGCCATAAACATGAGCCACAAAGGCAGCTATATAGGCACGGTAGACACCGTTGCTTCAACAACTACACCGCAGTCCCTGCATCGTGAGGCCATGGTGCAACTTGAAATGTCCATCGAGCATCATCGGCAAGCTGCCTTGTTTCACGAAGCTGGCGATGCAAACCAAGCTGCAAATCATGGCACGCTTGCTTTTGACCGCGCTGCATACGCAGTGAACATCAGCGGTCGGGCAATGATTTCTCAGGCTCAGGTGCACCGACCTGAGAAAAAATCCAGCACACTAGGCTGGTCACGTCGTGCTGCTGCTGTCGCCAAAAAAATATGGTTTGCGCGCAGTTCAAGGTAGGCTATGCCCTAATGGGAAACTCGCCTTCCAGGTTCAACAACCTCAATAGTGTGTCGGACATTTTTGGTATGAACGGCCAGAGTCCCTTGGCCACGATTTGAAATAACTGCGCGCCATTGGAGCGCCAAAAAGATGCTGAGGTGAGGCACAACAGCCTTGGAGTTTCTGCTGTGGTGGTGCTTGTTGGTGCCAGGCTTCATCTATTCAATATGGCGATTAATGGGCCAACGTAAAACGTGCTCAGCCTTTTGTACCCGAGGGGTTTAGCGTCTTTTGGACGTCACTGTCGAATCCTGTGAGTCGAATGGACACGAGCGGCGGCACACAACCCAAACATTGAATGTCTTTTTTTGGAAAAAGTTCAATGACAGGAGCGAGTTCATAGTGACTCCGCAGTCCATTCATCTTGAAGCAGCGGTACAGCTGGAAAAAGCCGTCGAGAACCGTATAAATATGGCGTTGCTGCGCGACGCTTTCGATGCAAAGCAAGCAGAGGCCCATGGAAGCATCGCCTACAACCATACAGTGCATGCACACGAAGTGAGTGGCTTGGGCATTGAATGCTCTGTTTTGTTAGCTAATGGTGCCAGTATGCAGGTTGAAAGAGTGCACCTTAGCCAGCATAAAGTCGGCTGAAAAACCCGAACATGGACACCTTGACGACTTTAGCAGAGCTGATTCACCAACGTGAACTGAACGTTATCCCAGGCCACGTCCCTAAGCTGAGCCTTTCGTTGAGGTAACAGAACTATTTGTGAGATTTGAAATTAATGAGTGAAAACATGGAGCCTGTCCTGCGGTTTCTCCTCTGGAGCATTGTTGCCATCAGTCTATTTTTGGGCGCGAGAACCGCGTGGCTTCTGCAAAAATCCGTCGAATTGGCGCGGCAAAGCGAACCCCTGCAAAGCTCACCCGGGCAGCCCTCCAAGCGGCTGCTTATCGTTGGCGACAGCACTGCAGTAGGCACTGGTGCCAGCAATCCGCGGGTCAGTGTGGCAGGCTTGCTCGCTCAGACCTTTCCTCAGTTGTTGATTGATAACCGGTCTCAGGACGGTGCGACGTTTGCAGACCTCCTGTCTCAACTCGGCGATGATGAGCATTTCGACGTGGTGCTTGTGATGGCTGGTGGTAATGATGTGATTCGCCTGCGCACGATGGCGGCGTTACAGAGCGATATTGAACGCGTGACGCAGCGGGCTCGCCAACGGGCTGATTCGGTTGTGCTGATGCCCGCTGGAAATGTGGGCAATGCGCCGGTTTTCTTGGCTCCTGTGTCCTGGTTCATGACTTGGCGGTCGCGTAGATTGCACTCGTTTATGCGGGAAGTCTCGAACCGTAAATCTGTACTTTACGTGAATCTCTTTCATGAAAGCGCGGACGACCCTTTTGTCTTGCAACCCCAGTTGAACGCCGACGACGGCCTACACCCCAGTGATGCCGGATACAGGGTCTGGTTCGGCGAACTGATGGCGCAGGCCCCGTTACGGGAGCTCCTGTCTACCCCCTCAAATCGTTGACCTGGCGCCAAAGTGTGAATAATTTGCCATCGGTGAACCTTTGCAGCATCGTGGCAAACCAGGTTTAGCCCTGACCCGGCCTAGGCAACTTTTCGCAAATTAGCTATCGATGAGTTCGATAATGCACATAAAGTTCAAATGTCTGAGTTTGTAATTCTGCGGTTTTGCGATGGATTGGAGAAGAGGGTCTTCAATGGCATGAGGTATCCTCACCCAATGAAGTCAATTTACAGATGCCACCAATGCGGCGCGACAAGCTACAAGCCAGTCATCAAGCGAGATGAACAGGGTGCCATGAAGATGTCGGGGACTTACCAATGCACCGGTTGCCGACTTGAATTTACGGACATTGATGCTTGGCGAACCGGCGTGGCTGGCCAAATCTATGTTGATTCCGAAAGCCAGCCCCTCAAATAATGCCTGGCTCAGGTCGAGGTAATGTTCCCTTGGGAAGGCAACGGGTCTAACTACCAGACCAAGGCCGGCATGACCGTGCCGTTCAAGGGCGAAGTGGTTTGGATTCCATCTGAAGGCCGAAAAACGTACTTTGTTGGCACAGTTACCTCGCTGAGCTACGAGTTTTCATCATGATGCATCTCAGTTTGTTGCGTCGGATTTGCGAATCGGGGAACCCGGTGCTTACTCGATTGTGCGTTGCACCATCGCTATGGCGCTATGGCGCTATGACTGGCTTGACCATTGGAAGAGCAAATATCGTGAGGTGCTTGCATGCTTGAGATGAAACTGAACAAGGTCTTCACCCTGATGGAGTCAGGGCCTGTTGTCTTGGTGACGACCCATGATGGCCACAAAAACAACATCATGACAATCTCATGGACCATGGTGATGGATTTCACGCCGGTATTTGCCATCACCACTGGTGAATGGAATCACTCTTTCGCGGCGTTGCGCAAGAATCGTGAGTGTGTCATTGCGATTCCTACGGTTGATATGCTGGACAAAGTGGTTGGTATCGGGACGTGTTCTGGGGCAGATACTGACAAATTTGAAAAGTTTAAGCTGACGCCTATGCTGGGAAAAGTTGTCAGGTCGCCTCTAATCAAAGAGTGTCTCGCCAACATCGAGTGCCGGGTCATCGATATCGTTGAGAAGCACAACATTGTCGTGTTGGAGGCCGTTGCTGCATGCTTCGATACCGCACGCAAGGAAAAACGCATGGTTCATGCCGTTGGTGATGGCACGTTCGTTGTCGATGGGCGCAAGATTGACCGGCGGAAGATGATGGCTTCTAAGCTCCCAGACGGTGTCTAGCAAAACATTGGTTTGGCTTGGGCTATTCGATTCAGCCCAGAATTTCGTGTCCGACGAGGTTGGCCAATTTAGCGATTGGATATTGCCAGCAGGGGTGATAAATTTCAAGGGGTATCGCATCACGTATCTGGGTGCGTGATGTCACACATTGAAAACCATGAGCTCATTCTCATTGGACGCCATTTGCCAAGCGTCGGTTTTCAACAAGACCAGCAAATTAATACCTAAAAGGAGCTGGATGGCTGATGGCAACTGAGTCTGGTTCCTGAATAACTAGTTGGTGAATTTGGGATGAGTTTGCTGTAGAGGGCAGGGTATTCAAAGTTTCCAAATGTCATGTTCAACAATTTTCAAAAAAAAGGTCAACAGTCGAATATGATTTCCACTTTATAAAGCCGGTAGTCGTACGGCAAAACCAAGAAGGAAACCTCCCCATGCAAACACTGTTCGACGCTGCCAGCCACATCGCCCAAGAAATAGAGCGTACTCGCCAGCATTTGACAAACTTGGAGCAAGCGCTCGTAGGCCTCAAGCCACTCATGACCGTAGATGCTGCAACAACAACTTTGACATTCTCAATATCTTCTCAGGCACAACCTGTTGAAGACCTGTCTTTTGTCGATTCTGAAGCGCCATCAAAGAAGAAGGCTATAACCAAATCAGCAGTCAAGTTCGCTGTGCAAAAAGCCAAGACGACAAAAGAAAAAATTGTCGTGCCAGAGGCGCAAGCCGAGCCGGTTAAGTTGCCGGCAACAGGTGCCGAGCTTTGGCTCAAATGCCTTGGTCGCAAAAAAGTTACTGTCGCTCAATTGACAGATGCAGCACTAAAGAAACTCAAATTGGATGACTCAGTGAGAAATGTCATCGGCACCCGTGCTAAAGCCTGGACGTACTCCTCTGTCAAGAAAGGTAGCCTCATTGAAGCGGGAATGCGTGATGGTTCCAAGCTGTATCAGTTGGCACCGGCCAACGATGAAACCACCGACCAGCGCGTACAAGGCGCTGAATCGGTTGTTACGGCGGAAGTTGCACCCGTCGCGGAGACTGAAAGCGCGACTTAAACTGACAAAGCGGCCTATGCGGACTGGACCTGACCCATGAATGTCAATTCGTCTGTTCGGGGCCCGTAGCAGTATTTTTCGTTGACGTTTGTTCAGGTTCAGTCTGACATTTTTTCCAGTCGGCGCGCCTAGCAGCTCCTCAACAAGCTTGGCGTGACTTCATGCGGCGTAACCTAGCACCGCAAAGAAATGGCAACCGGTTCCCGCGGCGACAAAGCCGTGCCAGACCGCATGTGAATAGCGTATTTTGGAATCAAGCATGAAAAATATGACTCCCACCGTGTAAGCCAACCCGCCAGCTACGAGCCACATCACGCCGGGCAGGGGAACCCGTTCTAGCAAGGGTACTGCTGCTATGACGACCAGCCATCCCATTGCGAGGTACAGGCTTGTTGACAACCAAGGGTGAGACAGGCGGTCAAAAGCCTTAAGCACGATGCCAATCGCAGCCAGCGACCACACCAGCCCAAACAGGCTCCAACCCCAAGGACCTCCGAGGGCTCCCAATGAAAACGGCGTGTAACTGCCAGCAATAAACAGATAAATGGCGCCGTGGTCGAGTTTCAAAAAAACACGTTTTGCTCGTCCTGCTGGTAGCGCGTGGTACAGAGTCGATGTCAAGTAGAGCAGCACCATGGTCGATGCAAAGACGACGGCACCAATGAAGCTAGCGGCACTCAGATTGCGAGCTGAGGCCATCAAAAAAGGCACGCTGGCAATAGCTGCCAGCAACGCGACACCATGGCTCACACTATTGGCGATTTCCTCTCCCAAGGTTTGCGGACGTTTAGTCATATGAGATATTTTGCAGTGAGGGAGCGTACTACTGAAAGTAAAGGGGGAATATTCATGCGGCGGGTCAAAAAAGTTTGCGAAACCGAAACCGAAACCGAAACCGAAACCGAAACCGAAACCGAAACCGAAACCGAAACCGAAACTGCCTATTTTTCGTGCATCTCCGGCAAACCCACTGCCCACGCCAGATTTGTGAGTTGCTCAGGTTTTATCCACAAGTTAATTCGCATTTTTTTGGGGCAACTGACACTTTCAATTTTCGAACCGGTGACAGGCATTTTTTGCCTTGATTCGCAAAAGGCACGCTTATGGCATATCGCCCAAATTCGCCCATTGCCGACAGGATTCATTAAACAGTCACATGCAGCAGATAAAATGAGAACGATTTAATTTGAGTGCTGTTCTTTTTTGGCTGAGTGAGCCTGGGCACATCACAACTCTACAGGTCAAAAATGACAATTGATAACACCCAAAGGGCAGTTTTGACTATTGGCGCCCTGACGCAACTGGCGCTTCTGAGACGTAACATTGGTCCTGATGACGCATCAGGGTTGGTATCCGTTGAGTTTTTGGAGCGACTCGTCATCAATGGCTCAGTATCTGAGCGAGATGAAATTCTGAAGGTGTTCAGGAAGACCGAGTCGTTAGACTCAATTCTTGCCTCACGACGGATGCCTGAAACCGCTTAGTTCGAAGCGCAGACTCGGGTTGACCATTGCGGGGCGTCGGCTGAGGTGACTTACGTCAAAACAGTAGCCGGCGCTTTGTGCATTAAGGACATGGTTGCCCAATGCTTTGAGCTACTGACCAGTCAAAGCAATCATGCTGACGAAAATGACCTTGACCAGCAGCCAAGTCCCAATCACCAAGCCCCATGATTTCCAGTTGACCCGTGGCGTATTGAACGCGTTTTCCGCAGGTGTGAATACAAGCGTGCATGCTGCGCCAAAAAGTAAACCAGCCAACGCTTGATTGAGCTTTTGCTGCCAAAGATGGTCGAGGTCATCAACGACCGGTTGAAATACGCTGACCGACAATCCAAATAATACCCATCGAACTGTATAACCCCGCCATCTGTACCACAGGCGATGTCCGGTTGTTGACCAATTTGACTTGGTAGGCGTTGGGGGCAACATGCGTTGATTTTTCAAAAGTTGTTGTGAGATTTTAGTTGTCACGAATGCCTCGTTATTCAATTTGGCGTCAATGATTTGCCAGTTCAAGCTTTCTGTCCAAACAGCGTCGCCACTTGTTCCGGTATGAAAGCCATCTTTGGATAGCACATCGGGTGAGGTTTGCCAAAACGGTGAGTGCTGGGTTTGATGGATGTTGGCTGAGAACAGCTCTGTCAATCGAAATTAAATTCGGCAGCCAACCGGCCAAAGAACCAGCGCAAAGGCTGGCCGCCAAGTGATTCTCATTGAGATTGGGCGCCAAAACCGACGGCTACGGCATCACCAGCAATCAGAACGCCCCGCTGCGCGCATTGACCTTTGATGACCACTTGACATTCGTGTGAACGATGTCGTCTGTAATATGCGATGTTGATATTCACTACCTAAGCTCAAATGCGCACCCAAGACATTATCAATTTTTGGTTTCAAGAGTTGAGCGACAAGCAACGCTTCGTCAATGACGAAAATCTTGATTCACTAATGCGTGAGCGATTTGGACAAATTCACAAAGCCGCCATGGCGGGCGAATTGTTCACATGGCGTATGACGGCAGAAGGGCGCTTGGCAGAAATTGTTGTGCTGGACCAGTTCTCTCGAAACATGTTCCGGGGCAAGCCTGAGTCGTTTTACCAAGACGCCCAAGCACTCACTTTGGCGCAAGAACTGGTCGCCAATGGGCATGACCATAATTTGTCAGTTGAGCACCGTGTCTTTGCCTACATGCCTTTTATGCACAGTGAATCAGACTTGATTCATGAACAGGCGGAACGACTCTATTCCCAACCGGGTATGGAGGGTGCTTTGGCTTTCGAAAAGCGCCACAAAGTCATCATTGAACGGTTTGGCCGATTTCCTCATCGCAATACCATTCTGGGCCGAACGTCCACTCCTCAGGAGCTGGCCTTTTTGGAAACACCTGGTTCATCATTCTGAAAAGTGTGAAATTGGAGCTGTGTACGCATTGCATGCGCAATCGGGTTGCAGACGCTTACCTAAATGGATTGGGAAGTGCCTTAGGCCACTATTGGCGAGAGCCGAGCATCGACATCTCTTCGGGGTGCATTTTTGTTTGAACCGCAACCAAGGCCTGTGCCGATGGGATTGCGCATGTATTGGGAAATAAAATGACTGTTGACGACATCAAGTCGCAAGGGCGACGGGCGATAGCTGATTCGTTTATGAAGGACGCACAGCGGGAGGCGACACCTTGGCGGTCGCGAGCAGATTTTGCGTTTGAAGCGTTATACCTATACTCGCTTTCGGCGCTTGGTGAACAGGCTGTAATTTACGAACATCCGGATGCCCGGGTGCTGACTTCTGCCGCGGAAAAGCTCGATATGACGGCCGAGCAAATCGGGCCAGCAGTGGAATATTTGGAACATCGGTACGACCCAGCTATCCCCGATAACGGTAGCGCCTACCGCGAGCTTTTAACAATCGCAAAACTGCTGGGTGCAGAAAAGTGACCGGTCAGGCTGGGTCATCAAGGCCGTCGGCCTGCACCACTACCACGCTGCTGAACAACTCAACAGCGGTGTCTGCAACTTTCTGTGTGTCATAGTATGCGTACGCCCCGACGCCCAGGGCGCCAACCAAGGGTGCGTACCGAGCGATTGCCTTGCCGACACTGCGTTGACCAACTTTGATGCCAATCTTTGATGCCAGACTTCGCATCATCCGCAAACTCGCTGGAAGCACCACGTACCTTCCACCTTCGCGCACAATGACATCGCGCAATAGTTGAGCGGCAGAGTGTTTGAAAAGGCAGAACACCATCTGCTCCTGCGTCAATGTTGCGGTCTTGCCGTAAGTAGCCGCAATGTCGGCCACCATCTGTGCCTGAACTTTCCAAACGCCGACCAGGTCTGGCAACAATGTCAGCATGCCCAAAGGGCCTGGGGCCAGGGCTGCACCACCTGAAATGCTGTAAGCGCGCCATTAACCTCAGGTAGTCAAGGTAAGGGAATCGGCGATATTTCTGGTAAGCGCAGGTTCCATGGCAGAAGCGCTTCAACTTCTTCGACCGTCTTTGCGGCTGGCAATTCACGTATC
>NZ_JAQTXM010000088.1 GCF_028688795.1 Rhodoferax sp.
TGGGACAACCAGCTTGGCAATGAGCCAGCGCTGCAAATGGCGATGGACAGAAAGTTCAAGGACTACCGCGGCACAGGTGCCATCACGCCGGGTTTTTCATCTGACACGATTCGCAGGCTGGGTCTTCAGTTGGGCAACATTGAAACCTCGGCCACGGCGGGTATTGAAGGCCGCATGGGCTGGAACATCCCGAACGACTTCGGTACTTATCCGATTCGGCCGGGGGCTGAAAACCGTCCTCCATCTGCTTCATCCATTCATGGGGGGCCGGGCGATATCGCCTCACTTGCCACCAGGCCGCGTGCCGGCATCCATCTTTTTGGAACGCTTGAGACCAAGCTGGTGTTGCACGACTTCTCGCTTGACGGCAACCTTTTCCAGTCCAGCCACAGCGTCACCCGAATTCCTTGGGTTGCACAGGCTGCTGTTGGCTTCAGCGCGCAAAGTCCGGTGGCAGGCCACGGTGTCAGGTTGGCGGTGATGCGCGTTTGGCGAAGCAGGGAATTTGAGGAACAAGGCCCAAGCCACGCTTATGGCTCTGTCACGCTGAGTATCGAGTTTTAGACGCACCAAGGAATCAAAAAATGAACCATCAAACCATGCCCGGCTATTTACCGCAATGGGCACACTTGTTTTTATTGTCACCACTGGTCGCTGCACTGGTTGGATGCGCATCAGGGCCTGATTACCAGCGCCCTGAGTCACCCTCCGTGACGGGTTTTACGACCGCGACTCTGCCCGCCAAGACCGCTGCCAGCCCAGGGGTTCATGGTGCGTCGCAGCAGTTTGCTGTACAACCCGTCCCTGCCGAATGGTGGAAAACACTCCAATCTGACAAGCTCACCCGACTGATCGACCAAGCATTGGTTGCTAGCCCAACACTTGCTGCAGCGCAAGCCACCCTGCGCCAAGCGCAGCAAAATTACGCCGCCTCCTCGGGCTCAACAGAGTTGCCGCAAGTCAATGCAAAGCTTGGTGCACAGCGGCTTGGCACCAACAACACTGCCGCAGGTTTGACTGGCGGCGACCGCACTTACGACCTCTACAACGCCACGGTTGCCGTCAGTTACGACTTGGACTTGGCAGGCGGCAACCGCCGAGCGCTTGAAGCATTGACCGCGCAAGTGAACTACCAGTCTTACCAACTGGAAGGCGCACGCCTGACGCTAGCTGCCAATTTGGTGCTCACGGCCATCATGCAGGCGCAACTCAACGCTCAAATCCAGGTCACAGAAACCATTCTGCAACAGCAAGCTGAGCAACTTGCCCTTACCCGCAAGCGCCTTGAACTGGGTGCTGGCTCACAACTTGATGTGCTTGCATTGCAAACGCAGATGACACAAACGCAAGCCGGTTTGCCGGTGATACAAAACAGGCGGGAGCAAACACGCCATTTGCTGGCGGTACTTGCAGGCCTCGCACCGGGTGATGCCCGAGTACCCAACTTCGAGTTGACGGATCTTTCTTTGCCATCAGCTTTGCCGGTCAGTGTGCCATCGGAATTGCTCCGCCGCCGTCCGGATGTGCGGGCCGCTGAAGCCTTGTTGCAAGCAGCCAGCGCTCAATACGGGGTCGCGATTGCAAAGCTTTACCCGCAACTGACGCTGACGGCCAACCTGGGTTCGCAAGCCTTGACAACGGCCAGCCTGTTTGGTGCGGGTTCCTTGATCTGGAGCCTGGGCGGCCAACTCGTGCAACCGTTGTTCAATGCCGGGTTGAAGGCCAATACCAGGGCGACTGAAGCTGGCCTTGATGCAGCGCAAGCCAATTACCAACAAACCGTGCTGCAGTCGCTGCGCAATGTGGCGGACGTGCTGCGCACAGTGGAGAGCGATGCGAAAGTACAGCAATCACTGGAAAGTGTCACAGCATCTGCGCAGGAATCGCTGCGGCTGGTTGAGCAGCAATACGGGCTGGGTGCCGCAAGCTATTTGCAACTGCTTCAATCGCAACAACAAGCGCAACAAACGCTCATCAGCGTGGTGGAGTTGCGCGCGCGGCGACTGGCCAATACGGTAACCCTCTATCAGGCGATGGGAGGTGGCTACACAGAAACCTTGAAATCCGGGCAGCCTGGCTGAGGGCGTGTTTTGTCGTTTTGCAACGGGTGCCAACGTTCATCTTGATTGGCGCATTGACGGTGCCAACCTCCCAACTGGAAATCAACTTGACTCAGACGCCATGCCTTCCCGATACATGGCAAAACCCTCAAATGCCTCACGCAACATCAACTCACGCTGGTACAAATCGGCATTCATTCTGAGTGCCAAGCTCTGGATCATGCCGATGAAAATACTCGCCGCAGTGCGTGGTTCGATGTTGTCACGGATGAGTCCTTGAGTTTTCGCCTGCCCGATCATCTGGCAAAGACGCGCTTCATACTGGTCGATGACCTTCTGGATGCGTCGACGAATGCGGGAGTCGCCGTTTTGAGACAACCACCCCAAAAGGCGCTTGGGAATGTCCGGGTGCTGCGCGATGAACGATGCTTGAGATTTGAACGCCTGTTCGAGTTCTTGCAGAGGATTTTGATGACGTCGCGCGGTGCGCTTCACCAGGCGCATCAAGTCCCCGCGTGCACGGGACAAAAAATGATCCTGCGCACCGTGACTGTCTAATGCCAACACAAGCAGCAGCCCTTTTGTTGCATTGACTGTGCATGGCTTGTCGGCAAACAAATATTGACGCGTGGTGCTCATCCACTGCGCCAAATGTGTCTCTTCAAAATATTCCGTGTCACCTGTGTTCATGAGGTACATCCTGTGCCCTTGGGGCTGTAGGGTTCAATGAAGAAAAGTCTTGGCGCAATGCGTCAAGAAAGGCTGGCAGAACTAACAATGTCCGTTATTTCTGTCAGAGGCTGATCGCCGCAGGAAATCCCGTTGGCGATAGTTTTCTGCCCATGTTTTGCCATCTGGATCCACGCCGAGTTTTGTAATGAGACTACTGAAAAATTGATAAACCTACTAACGTCCGCGGCCTGAGCCGCCCCGACCAGCACCACCCGATCCACCTGACCCTCCTGTGCTTCCCCCACTGCTGCCTGATGTGCGGCCGGTCTGCCGGGTTTCAAAACCGGCACCGTAAGGCAACTGCGTTGCCGCCTGCTCAGGCACAACCGGTGCAGCATCAGTTGGCGCCTTGGCAGGGCGAAGCGACAGATTCAGCGGACGGGCGGGCAAGCTGCCCACATCGGCCGGGAGAGACTGCGCCTGCGTGCCAGACATGGCCACCAGCAGCAACGGGAAGAGGAAAGATCGTGTGTTCATGGTGTTTGTTTTCAGGTAGGTGTATGGTGCGGTATGCCTGTCGTCACCAGATGTCGGCCACGCCTTGCTTTGTATCAGTGTGTCGCCAAAGGCATCAAACAGGCACTGACGCGGCTCAGCCTACAGAGGTGTGCCGTAAACTGTACCCAAACCCACCATGACCACCTCAAGCCCCCACCGTATTCTTGTCGTTGACGATGACCCCGACCTGCGCGACCTGCTCGCCACTTATTTGGGTACCAATGGGTTTGCCGTCTCCAGCGCCAACGATGGCAACGCTATGTGGGCCGCTCTGGAAGCCGGCATGCCCGACGCCATCGTGCTCGATTTGATGCTGCCGGGCGAGGATGGCCTGGCCCTGACACGGGCGCTGCGGGTCAAGTCTTCGGTACCTATTCTGATGTTGTCAGCGCGTGGTGAGGAACTTGACCGCGTCATCGGCCTGGAAGTTGGCGCCGATGACTACCTGGCCAAACCCTTTGGCCCGCGCGAGTTGCTGGCGCGCTTGCGGGCCTTGCTGCGCCGGGGCCAGGCAAGCGCAACAGAATCGACCGCACTCAAAGCGCAGGCCAGGTTTGGACCGTTTTCACTTGACACGCTGGGGCATCGCCTGTTGCGTGACGGTCAGGAAGTGGCGCTCACCAGCGGTGAATATGACCTGCTGGCCGCGCTGGTAGCACACCCCAACCGGGTGCTGTCGCGCGACACCCTGGTGGACAGGTTGCGCGGTTACGAGCGCGACCCGTTTGACCGCAGCATTGACAACCGCGTTACCCGGCTGCGCCGCAAGATCGAGCTTGAGC
>NZ_JAQTXM010000026.1 GCF_028688795.1 Rhodoferax sp.
GGGCGCATGGCAGGAGTTGCTGTTGTTCGGGGTGGTAGGCAATGTAGCTTGTGCTCATGCCTGTATTTCACTTCAAACCCGTCAATTTGGCATCGGGGAAATCCCTTCTGCCGCCCAGACTCCTAGAAGTTATGGCAGCGTGCGCCTGGCCAGCAAAGACCCGCAGGATCTGCCGCTGGTCGACCCTGATTTTTTGGCCAGCCGTGACGACATGGACCGCATGGTGCGTGGCTTCAAGCTGACCCGCCACATCCTGGCGCAGCCCGCGCTGGCGCAATTTGGCGGGCGTGAGCTGGCCGCCACCGCCCAGGCGCAAACGGATGAGGAGATCGAGCAAGTCATCCGCAACCTGGCCGACACCATTTACCACCCAGTGGGCAGCTGCCGCATGGGCCCGGGTGAGATGGATGTGGTGGACGCCGAGCTGCGCGTGCACGGCCTGCAGGGCTTGCGCGTGGTGGACGCCTCCATCATGCCGCGTGTTGTGGGCGGCAACACCAACGCCCCGGTGATCATGATGGCCGAGAAGGCTGCAGACATGATCAAGGCGGCGCGGCAAGTGCCCTGATTCCATTTCTAAATCATTCGTGTCGTTGTTGCTTCGCCTTGCCGTGCAACTGCACTGTCTGCGGCTTCGCGCCTAGACACAAATGATTTGTAAACGGAATGAGCATTCACCCAGGCTGGCGGCCCCGGTCAAGCCGCAATGCGCTCGGCCTGCTGCGCCATAAAAGCCGTGACACGTCTGGCCAGGGCCGGGCTGCCGCCTGAGCTTGTGATGGCTAGGTGAGCCTGGGTGCTTACGGTCTGCCCAATACTTTGAATGATGTGCGCCGCACTTGTGCTTGACAGCCCGAAATGTGGTGCCGCTTCACGCGCCAGTGCCAGGCTGGAGGCGCGTTGGCCAGGCAGAATGGCCAGCTCCTGGTAGCCGGTGTGGCTGTTCAATTGCGCTACCAGGTCAAAGGCTGGTGCTAGCAGCCAAACCCCTTGGCCTTGATGCAGCACCCCGTGGTTTTTGACATGGTCGTCGCTGTTGCCCGCCACCAGGTTGAACACCATACGCCGAAAAAGCTCGGTGACATCTTGCTCTGGCTTGGCCGAGATGCGGCGCAGCGTTTGCGCCAGTTCCACATAGCTTCCATCACTGGATTCGTAGGGCACGTTGAGCAGCGCCGAGGCCGAGAGGTAATGCCAGCGCTGCTCATCGCTGATCGGGCCGGCGCGGTCAAAGCGCGCCACCAGCAGCGCATGCCCGCCCACCAGTTCGCGCAGCTGAAACGGCGGCACCGTGATGCCGCAGGCACTGGCCATGCCGAGCGTGGCGGCTTCTACCACCTCCATGTCGTGCTCGTCACCCATGGAGGCGAATTTGGCAATAAAGCGGCGCCCTTCGTGCACAAAAGTGGCCTTGGGCCTTGCCCCGCCCAAGCTGGCACCACCACGCAACAGTTGCTGCATGCGTGGTGTCACCGCCAGACCGGCTTCAAGATGGCGCGCGGCCTCGGCCAGGTCGGGCAGCAGCAATATATCTGCGGGCGGCACATCGGTCTGGATGGGCAAGGTTTCAGAAAACACCATGGCCCCAATTCGATCGTCATTGGTGAGCAGCAACGCATCGAGGTCAGACACGGCCCGCCCCTGTTGCGCCTCCAGCACCTTGCGGCCCCAGGCATCTGGCAAGGCATCGCGCAAGCTCAGCGGCATGGCGCCACCGTCGCGCAAACGGCGCTCTGGCAGGACAAAAACAGCGTCACGCAAGGGCAAATGCTCGGGGTTCAAAGGCTGGGCGTTGGGCGTTTGTAGAAAGCGGCGACCGTAAGCGAATTCCCCGGATTCCATCACGCCATGGCGCACCAGCTTCAGCAGGCCAACCGGCTGCACATCGTGGTTGGCCTGCCAGGCTAGGCCAACGTAGGCCAAACGCTCGGCTGGTGCGGCGTCAGAAGTCACGTTCGCTTTCAAGGATCACGCCGGGCGCAGCACGTCCGGCCGGGCGGCGCACGCGCTTGTTGGCAGCCAAGGCGGCAGGTGCGGGGGCCACGGCGGCGAGCGAATCGGTTTCACCCAACAGCCACAGCGCATGCATCAAGAGGCCGACACGGGTGCCCGGTTTGCCAGCCTCCAGCGCGCGCAGGGTGGTGGGTGAGCACATCAAGCGCTCGGCCATGTCAGCTAGCGTCCAGGCCTGCTGCACCCGGTGCGCACGCAGGCGTTGACCCAGGTGTTTGAGCGCCAGTTGTGCTGGCGCGGGAAGGATGGTGGCGACCGGAGTTGGCATCAGTCAATTGGTGATTAAGGGGCTTAATCGACAGTTTACTGGCTAATTTGCCAAATCACCCCCGAAACCGCTTGCGGGTCAGCGCCAGCGCCAGCCAAAAACCCACAGCGGCGTAGACCGCCAGCACCGCCACGGGCCGCAGCCAGTCGGTCGGCCACTGGTCCATGAACAGTGGGCGCACCAGCGCCACGGCATTGGTCAGCGGCAACCAATGTGAGATGGCGCGCACCACGGGTGGCAACTGGTCCAGCGGAAAGAAGATGCCGCTCAGGAACATCATGGGCGTGAGAAACAGCGTGAAGTAGTAGGTGAAAAAGTCATAACCCTTGGCCAGCGCGTTAAAAATCAGCGCGACACAGCTGAAGGTGATGCCCACGCCCAGCAGCACCGGCCAGGCCACCAGCAGCTTGGGGCTGTAGCTGATGCCAAGCGCCAGCATCACACCCAGAATGGCGGTCACGGTAAAAATTGCCTTGAAGGCGGCCCACAGCATTTCGGCCATCACGATGTCGTCCAGGTTCACCGGCGCGTTCATGATGCCGTCCCAGGTTTTTTGCACATGCATGCGTGAAAACGCCGAATACAGTGCCTCAAAGCTGGCCGCGTTCATGGCGCTCATGCAGATCGAACCACTGGCCAGAAACAAGATGTAAGGCACTTGCACGCCATCCACCGTGACCTTGCCCACCAGCGCGCCCATGCCGTAGCCAAAGGCCACCAGCCACATCAGCGGTTCGGCAATGTTGCCTACCAAGCTCGGAATGGCCAGTTTTTTCCAGACCAGCAGGTTGCGCAAAAACACCGGCCACCAGCGCATGGAAAGTTCTGGCGCGCGCCAGATTGACAAGCATTTTTGGCTTGTAGCCCCTGTAGTCATTGCGTGAGTAGCTTCATTTTTAATAGTATTCATGCGTCTTCCCGAATCTGTCGGCCGGTGAGTTTGAGGAACAAATCCTCCAGATTGGCTGGGCGGTGCAGCGTGCGCAGCTGCGGGTAAGCGGCCAGGGCCTGCATCAGTGGTTTGGCGTCTGCGGTGTAGAAAAACACGGTTTCACCACTCACCTCCAGCCGCGCCGCCAGCGCTTTCAGGGGTGAATCCACCAGCGCCAGGGCGCCAGCGCCAAACACCTCAACCACGTCGGGTTCCAGGTGCTGGGCAATCAGGTCGCGCGGCGTGCCTTCGGCAATCTTTTTGCCGTGGTCTACCACCAAGAGCCGGTGGCACAGGCGCTCGGCCTCGTCCATGAAGTGGGTGGTGAGCAAAATCGATTTGCCCTCGGCCAGCAGCAGTTGCAGGCGCTCCCACATCAGATGGCGGGCTTGCGGGTCAAGCCCGGTGGTGGGTTCGTCCAGCAGCAGCAGGCGCGGGTTGTTGACCAAGGCGCGCGCCAGGCTCAGGCGCCGCTTCATGCCGCCAGACAACTCGCCGGGCTTGGCGTTGGCCTTGTGTGTCAGCGAGGCAAATTCCAGCAGCGCCGGAATACGCTCACGAATTTGTGCCTCTTTCATGCCGAAATAACGGCCGTAAACCAGCAGGTTTTCAGCACAACTGAAGTCGGGGTCGAGCGTGTCCATCTGGCTCACCACACCTAACTGCGCCTTGATCGCCAGCGCGTCCCGGGGCATTTGCAGACCAAAGGCACTCACCAGCCCTTCATCGGGCACGGTCAGCCCCAGGCACATGCGAATGGTGGTGGTTTTGCCCGCACCGTTGGGGCCAATCACGCCCAGGCATTCGCCCGGCGCAATGTGGAAAGACATGTCGTTGACCGCCGTGGCGTCGCCATAGCGCTTGACCAGGTGTTGAACGGAGAGGATGGGTTCATTCATATGGGCGGAATTGTCGCCCAGACTGCGTATTGAGCCTGCAGATGGTGAGTGGATTGATAAATTTCAGCACCTTTGCGGCATGGCCTTTGCATTCGCTGGTTGAACTCAGGCTGACACAGAAGATTGACCGAATCGGCATCAACTGACACTCAGCAAAGCACTTAAAGAAGAGGAAAAGTGCCCCACCCCTGCATAAAATCGAATCACTTGTTTAACCACGGAACGCTCTCACGCGCCAACCTATGACCACCATCGGCACCCCCTTGTCTCGCCACGCCACCAAAGTCATGCTGCTGGGCAGCGGCGAGCTGGGTAAAGAAGTCATCATTGCATTGCAGCGCCTGGGTGTGGAAACCATTGCCGTAGACCGGTACCCAAACGCGCCCGGCCACCAGGTGGCGCACCACGCACGCACTGTGGTCATGAGCGACCCGGCGCTACTGCGCGAGCTCATTGAGCACGAAAAGCCCGACCTGGTGGTGCCCGAGATCGAGGCCATTGCCACCCCCATGCTTGAGGTGCTGGAGGCCACTGGCGTGGTGCGCGTCATTCCCACAGCCCGCGCGGCGCGCCTGACCATGGACCGCGAAGGCATTCGCCGCCTGGCCGCTGAATCCCTGGGCCTGCCGACCAGCCCTTACAAGTTTTGCGACTCACTGGTCGAGTTGCAGGCCGCCATCGATGGCGACGGCGCAGGCGGGCAGGGCATTGGTTACCCGTGCATCGTCAAGCCGGTGATGAGCTCCAGCGGCAAAGGTCAAAGCAAGATCGATGGCCCGGCAGACGTGCAAGCCGCCTGGGACCACGCCATGGCCGGTGGGCGCGTCAGCCACGGCCGTGTCATCGTCGAGGGTTTCATTGACTTCGACTATGAAATCACGCTGCTCACGGTGCGCGCCAAAAATGCCGAGGGCAGCATCGACACCCACTTTTGCGAACCTGTGGGCCATGTGCAAGTGAACGGCGACTATGTCGAAAGCTGGCAACCGCACCCGATGAGCGCCACCGCCCTGCAGCAAGCCCAGCACATTGCCAAAACCGTCACCGACGACCTCGGTATGGAGCTTGACGGCAAGCCCAGCGGCTTGGGCCTCTTTGGCGTGGAGCTGTTTGTGAAGGGTGACATGGTGTGGTTCAGTGAGGTGAGCCCGCGCCCGCACGACACCGGTTTGGTGACGTTGACGACCCAGTGGCAAAGTGAATTCGAGTTACACGCCCGCGCCATTCTGGGCCTGCCCGTCAACACCGCCCTGCGCAACCCCGGCGCCAGCGCCGTGATTTACGGCGGCGTAGAGGCCAAGGGCATTGTGTTTGACGGCGTTGACGACGCGCTGCGCGTGCCCGGCACCGACATTCGCCTGTTTGGCAAACCCGAGAGTTTCATCAAACGCCGCATGGGTGTGGCGCTGGCGGCGCATGCGGACATTGAGCAAGCGCGTGTCAACGCCAAGCTGGCAGCTTCCAAGGTGAAACCCCGTATGGCGTGATTTGAATGCTACTTAATATGTAGCTGCTTACGCTTATTGAATAAGGGCTAGAGCCTTATTTTTCATAAATTAATGGATGGGCTACCGGCATGCCCGCCGCAAGCCGCCCAGGGCAGCTACTTGGCTGCTGCTGACAGCGTGGGCCTCAGCAGCAGCTGGGCAAACGCCTCGGCTGGTACCGGGCGGCTGAAGAAATAGCCTTGAATTTCATCGCAACCGTCGGCGCGTAAGGCGTCCAACTGGGCTTGCGTCTCGACCCCTTCGGCAATGGTCTTGAACCCCATGCTGTGCGCCATGTGAATGATGGCCCGCACCAGCGAGCCGTCGTCCGTGCCGCTGTCGAGGTCGCGCACAAAACTCTGGTCGATCTTGAGCTTGTCGATCTGGTAGCGCTTGAGGTAGCTCAGTGACGAATAGCCGGTGCCAAAGTCGTCAATCGACAGGGTGATGCCCATGGCGTGCAGGCGGCTGATCTGGTCGAGCGTGAAGCCGGAGTCTTCCATGGCAATGCTCTCGGTCAGCTCCAGCTCAAGCAGGTTTGGGGCCACGCCCGAGGCGCTCAGCGCCTCGCTGACGGTGTCGCACAGCGTGGCCTGGCGAAACTGCAGGGCCGACAAATTGACTGCCACCGGCACCACGGGCAGGCCAGCCGCCTGCCAGTCGGCCACTTGTTGCGTGGCGGCGCGCAGCACCCATTCGCCAATTTGAAGAATTTGTCCGCTGCTCTCGGCAATTGGGATGAAGCGCATCGGTGACACCAGACCCCATTCCGGGTGCTGCCAGCGAATCAGGGCCTCGGCGCCAATGATGCGCGAGGTCACGGCATCCACCTGCGGCTGGTAATGCAGCAACAGCTCGCCCCGGGCCATGGCCCGGCGCAGGTGGTTTTCCACCAGCAGCATCTCGCGTGCGCGCTCGTGCATTTGTTCTGTGAAAAACTTGAACTGGTTGCGCCCGTTCTGCTTGGCCTGTAGCAGGGCGGCATCGGCGCATTGCGACAGGCGGTCCAGGTCATGGCCGTTATCCGGGTACATGGCAATGCCAATGCTGCCCGTCAGGTTTAGCTCTTGTCCGGTGCCCAGCACCACGGGCTCGTGCATCAGCGCCAGCATGCGGGTGGCCACGTGGGCGGCTTCTTCGGCATCGGTCTGGGTCAGCAGCACCATGAACTCATCGCCACCTTGGCGGCACACCGAGTCATTGGATTGCAGCTGGGCGCTCAGGCGCAAGGCCATGGTCTTGAGGATGCTGTCGCCCACCGGGCGGCCCAAGGAGTCGTTGATGGTCTGAAAATGGTCGATGTCGATGAACATCAGGGCTGCGCTGCTTTGCTCACTGTGGGCGCTGGCCAGTGCCAATTTGGCAAGGTCCTGCAGCATTCGGTGATTTGGCAGCTGGGTCAGGGTGTCGTAGTGTGAGAGGTAGTCAATGCGCGCCTGGGTCTGCTTCTTGGTCGACAAATCAGACAGCATGCAGATGTAATGGGTGATGGCTGCGCTGCTGTCCCTGACGACACTGATGGACAACCATTGCGGGTAGATATCGCCATTTTTGCGCCGGTTGGTGACCTCGCCCTGCCAATAGCCAGTGGTCTGGAGACTGGTCTGCATGGTGGCATCAAAGTGACCGTCAGGTTCATCGGCTGCGAGCAAGTGGGGACCGCGTCCAAGCACATCGTCCAGGCTGTAGCCGGTGATGTCAGTAAAGCTGCGGTTGACCGACAGCACGCGGTTGTTCTGGTCGGTGATCACAATGCCGTCGTGGCTTGAATCAAACACCTGGGCGCTGAGCCGCAACTGCGCTTCAAGCCGCTTGCGCTCGGTGATGTCGCGCGAGATCATGACAAAGCGTGGTTCAGCCCCGGCATCAACCTGCTTGCGCGCCACCGACACCTCAAACCATGTGGGCGTGCCGCCAATCGGAATTTCAATTTGTTTGCCCAGCGACAGCCCGGTGGCATGGGCTTCTTGCAGGGCCGCCAGACACGTGGCGGTGGCGGGTGCGGGCAGCACCTCGGCAATCAAGTGGCCCAGCAAAAAATCGGGCGGCACAGCCAGAGAACTCATTTGCGTGGTGCGGTAGCGGTGGTAGCGCCCGTCCAGCCCTAGTTCAAACAGCACGTCGGGCATGGCGTTGAGCGTGGCTTCCATGTCGGCGTGCATGGTGCGAAGTTCTTGCGTCATGTCGCGCGCCAGGCTAACTGCACGTTCTTGTCGGGACGAAAGCAAGGCGATCAGCCAGCCCACTAGCAGGCTGAAGGCCACCCCCAGCGCGGCCATTGGCCCATAAGCCCATTTTGCGGAGTATTGCGCGTCAAAGGCGGGCAGGCTGTGAAACGTCAGCTGCCATTGCTTGCCACCAATCTCAAGCGTTCGGGTGGCGCTTAAAGCGGTGGCCGTCAGTGCCACCTCAGTCTGTTGGCCATACATGCGCGCGGTTGGCAGCGCAACTGGCCCGTCATAGATGTCAAAGCGCACGCCCAGTTGGGGATCAAGCCGCAAGCTGGTGACCAGATCATCGATGCGAAAGACAGCGCCCACCCAGCCTGAGAGGGCCGCCTGCCGTTCGCTGGCTGTGGCAAGGGGCACGCCTTGGCGGTAGGTCGGCACATACATGACGGACGCGGGCCGGTTTTGCCCGGTGTCTTGCACCAGCCCCAGGCGGCCCGTCAAGGCCACTTCGCCAGAGTCACGCGCGCGCTCCAGCACCGGCTTGATCAGTGGGTTGGTGGCGGTGTCAAAGCCGATGGCGTTCACATTCACGCCGGTGTAGGGAGCAATCAGCACAATGGGCGCGTGCAGCGCCTGGGTTACGGCAGGTTTGATCTGGTAGTTGGGGTACTGCAGTTGCTGCGTTGCCAGATGGTTTGTCAAATCAGCTTGGGCCACATGGGCCGACACCGACACCGCTTGCAGACCCGGCAGCATGGTGTCTAGCCTGAGCGAGTCAAAGTAGGCTTTGTACTCGGCGCGAGTGATTTGCTCCGAGCCTTCCAGAAACCCTTTGACGCCGCGCAGCACGAGTTCAAAATGGTTGGCCCGGTGCTGCAGTCGGTCGGCCACATAGTCGGCCACCTGGCTGAATTTTTTGTCACGCGTGTCGCTGCTCTCCTGCGCTTTGTTGCTCCAAAGCACAAACGTCATGCTGATCAAAATAAGGGTCACCACCGCGGCGGCGAACTTGCCAAAACGCCACTGCGTCAACATAGCGCTATGCCACCTCCTAAGTGAGGATTCGAATATTTCATGGATCTGCCCTGATTTTGTAACAGCTTGAGCTGCATTTTCAACGAGTCAGGCGAGTGTAATTTGAAATGCCAAGGCCCAAAGCGGGCAAACCCTTGGGTTGAATCGGGTAGCGTCCTCGCCCTATTGGGTTGCGAAAATACAGTCAGATTTACTGAAAAGCCACCTCGGCAAAGCTGCGCAGCTTGCGGCTGTGCAGTTGGTCTACGCCCTGCGCGCGCAGCAACTCCAGTGCGCGGATGCCAATGCGCAAATGCTGATCAACCCGCTCGCGGTAAAAGTGGTTGGCCATGCCGGGCAGCTTGATTTCGCCGTGCAGCGGTTTGTCGCTCACGCACAAAAGAGTGCCGTAAGGCACCCTAAAGCGGAAACCATTGGCGGCAATGGTGGCGCTTTCCATGTCCAGCGCAACGGCGCGGCTCTGGCTGAAGCGGCGCTGCGGGCCGTTGTCGGGCAGCAGCTCCCAGTTGCGGTTGTCGGTGCTGGCCACGGTGCCGGTGCGCATGATGCGTTTGAGTTCCAAGCCCTTGAGTTGGGTGACCTCGGACACGGCCGATTCAAGCGCCACCTGAATTTCAGCCAGCGCGGGTATCGGCACCCACAGCGGCAGCTCTTCGTCAAGCACGTGGTCTTCACGCACGTAGGCGTGGGCCAGCACATAGTCGCCCAGCTGCTGGGTGGTGCGCAGGCCGGCGCAGTGGCCCAGCATGATCCAGGCGTGTGGGCGCAGCACGGCAATGTGGTCGGTGATGGTCTTGGCGTTGGCCGGGCCCACGCCAATGTTGACCATGGTGATGCCACTGCCATCCGGGCGCACCAGGTGGTAGGCGGGCATTTGTGGCAGGCGTGGGGGCGCTTTGCCGGGGAAATTGGGGTCGGCGCGCAATTTCATGCTGACATCGGTATCCGACCCCAATTTGAGGGTGATCACATTGCCGGGCTCCACAAAGGCCGCATAGTCGCTGGCCGCGTCTGTCATGGTGGCGTGGCCCAGTGCGATGAATTCGTCAATGTAAAACTGGTAATTGGTGAACAGCACAAAGTTCTGAAAATGCTCGGGCGCGGTGCCGGTGTAATGGCGCAGCCGCTGCAGCGAGTAGTCGACCCGCGGCGCGGTGAACAGCGACAAGGGCTGCGGCTCTCCAGCACGGGGCACATGGGTGCCATTGGCAATGCCGTCGTCCATGGCGGCGAGGTCGGGCAGGTCAAACACGTCGCGCATCAACTGCTGGCGCTGTTGGCTTAGCGTGCCTTCCACGTGTTCGTTGTCGGCAAACGAGAAATGCACGGGAATGGGCTGGTTGCTGGTGCCTACTTCAAGCTCAACACCGTGGTTGTCCAGCAGCAGGGTGAATTGCTCCAGGTAATACTTGGCGTATAGGTCGGGGCGGGTCAGGGTGGTCTCAAAGCGGCCTGGGCCGGCCACAAAGCCGTAGCTCAGGCGCGCGGATTCGCTCGATGCTTGGCGCCTCACGGTGTCGGTTTGCACCCGCACAAACGGGTAGCAGGCGCGCACATGGCCCGGTAGCTCGTCGCCAGCCACGTAGCGCTGCATGGCTTGGCGCAGGTGGGCAATGCTGTTGTCGTAAATCAGGCGGGCCTGGGCCAGTGCAGCGGCGGGGTCGGTGAAACGCATGGGCGCAATGAAAGTGGGTAGGTAAGGCATGCGGTGATTGTTCCACGCGCTGATGACATTGCGGTGGCGTTGCGTCTTTCAAAACTGCCATACTGGCAACCCCTGAAATAAGACAAGCCTATAGACATGCTGAAATTCACCTGTTGCAACGAAGTGCGTCAGTTTTTGGAGCCGGCTCAAGCCCAGCTGTTGCTAGGCATCGTGCGCGGTTTTGAGCGCGAGTGCCTGCGGGTGGACCGCTCAGGCCAACTGGCTGTCACCCCGCACCCTTTGGCGCTGGGTTCCAAGCTGACGCACCCCTGGATCACCACCGACTATGCCGAGGCGCTGCTCGAATTCATCACGCCACCGTCTGCCGAGCCCGGTTTTCCGATCGACTTTTTGAAAGACATTCACCGTTTCAGCGCCCAGCAGCTGGGCGGCGAATACCTGTGGGCGGGCTCCATGCCCTGCAGAATTGGCACCGATGCCGACATTGCCATTGCCAATTACGGCACGTCCAACGCGGCGCGCTTCAAGATGGTCTACCGCGAAGGCCTGGGCCTGCGTTATGGCCGCGCCATGCAGACCATTGCCGGCGCCCACTACAACTGGTCGTTGCCCGAAGACTTTTGGCTGAGCCTGCGCGACTGTTGCGGGGGTGGGCCAGACCTGCAAGCGTTCATCAATGAGCGCTACTTTGGCCTGATTCGCAACTTTTTGCGCTACGGCTGGCTTATTCCCTACCTGTTTGGCGCCTCACCCGCGCTGTGCCAATCGTTCCTGCAGGGGCATCCTTCCGACTTGACCGAGCTGGCCCCCGGCACGCTACACGGCCCCTACGCCACCAGCCTGCGCATGAGCGACTTGGGTTACCAAAATCACGCGCAAGACAAGCTCAACATCAGCTTCAACTCGCTGGCCGAGTACACCCAGGGGCTGGAGGCCGCCATTCGCACCCCTGACCCGTATTACGCCGAATTGGGTGTGCGCGACGGTAGCCACTGGAAGCAACTGAGCGACAGCGTGCTGCAATTAGAGGCCGAGTTTTACGCCCCCATGCGCCCGAAACGCGTGGCCCCAGACGGCATGCGCCCGGCCAAGGCGCTGCGCACCCTGGGTGTTCAGTATGTCGAGATGCGGCTGTTTGACCTGAACCCGTTCATTGACATCGGCATTGCGCCCGAGCAAAGCCTGTTTGCTGATGTGCTGTTGCTGATGTGCCTGTTTCGCAGCAGCCCGCCCATCACCTGTCGCGAGCAAAGCGAAAACGACGAGAACAAACACCGCGTGGTCACCCGTGGCCGCCAGCCCGACTTGCAGCTGC
Source organism: Rhodoferax sp. (assembly GCF_028688795.1). Lineage (GTDB taxonomy): Bacteria > Pseudomonadota > Gammaproteobacteria > Burkholderiales > Burkholderiaceae_C > Rhodoferax. The sequence goes on from NZ_JAQTXM010000026.1 coordinate 11,786, forward strand.
TGGTGCACAACCGCGAGCAGCCCATGCGCGGGCTGGCACACGAGTTGTTTGACGACATGGCGCCGTTTGCCGACATGCTTGATACCGCTTACGGTGGCCGGCGCTACCAGGGCGCGCTGCAAGACCTGCGCAGCCGCATTGACCAGCCTGAGGCCACACCGTCGGCCCAAGTGCTGGAGGCCGTCAAAAAGCAGGGCAGTTATTTCAACTTTGCGTTTGAGATGTCCAAAACCCACACGCAAAATTTGCAGGCGGTTGGGCTTGACGCCGAACTGCAGGACAAGTTCAAAACCAGCGTGCAGGCATCGCTGGCCGCGCAGCAGCAGGTGGATGCGGCGCCCGAGGGGCCGTTTGAAGATTTTGTGGCAGCCTATTTTGCTTAAATTTTGATGAAATCAGCCTGTAGCCCCCGAATTTAAAGCGCAAGTAGCTATGTAAAAAGTAGCGTAAATGGGCTGCGCATTTAAGCGCGCAATTGGTCCACCACGGCCAGCACCGGCTGCAGCACGCTGGCGCCCAGGCGCTTGGCGCGTTCACCGTTCCAGCCCACCTGCGCATCAGGCAAATCGGCGTTGTCCTTGAACGGCATCTCAATGGTGAAGGCCAGGCAGCCAAATTGCTGGCCGATCCAGTTGGTGGCCAGCGTCAGGTTGGCCTCGCCGTGTTTGCCGCGCGGGTAACCGTGGGTGGTTTGGAAATCGGGGCAAGTCGCCAGCCAGCTGGCCTTGAATGTATCTTCCAGCGCGGCGATGCGCGGGTTGTAGCCGGGCGTGTCTTCGGTGCCCACCACAAAGTTGTAGGGCAGACCTTCGTCGCCATGGGCGTCCAGGTTCAGATCGACGCCCACGTCGAGCATCTTCTGGCGCACCCAATACACCTGAGGTGATTTTTCCAGGCTAGGAGCGGCCCACTCGCGGTTCAGGTTGGCACCGGCTGCGTTGGTGCGCAAGTTGCCGCGCACGGCACCGTCCGGGTTCATGTTGGGCACCACGTAAAACACACATTTTTCCAGCAGCACACGTGCCACTGGGTCCGCGTCATCCAGCAGACGCTCCAGAAACCCTTCGGCAAACCACTCGGCCATGCTTTCGCCAGGATGCTGGCGCGCAATCAGCCAAACCTTCTTTTTCTGCGCCAGTGGCGTGGCGGAAGTGACATCGGTGACGCGTAGCAGGGTCATGTCGCGGCCGTCGAGCGTGCTGCCCAGGTGCTCTGACGTCACATGCGCCGAGTTGGCGGCCGAGCCCACCAGATCCAGATGTCGCTCGTGGGAATACGGCTCAAAGTAGGCCAGGTAGACGTGGTTGCTGGCCGGGGTGAAGGCGGTGCGCATCACCTGGCCATCAAAATTCGTGTCCAGCCGGAACCAGTTCTGGTGGTCATAACTGCACACCACCCGGTAGCCGTCCCAGCCCTTGGGGTAGGCGCTTTGCCCGGCGTTCAAAAAGTTCAGCCGTATCGGCAGGCCGGCGGCACCATTCAGGCAAAAGTAAAACCACTGGGCAAATTCGCTGGCGTTGTCTTGGGGAATGCGTAGCTGAATGTCTTGCGGGTCGTCCAGGCTCACGACCTCGATGGCGCCGGCGTCAAATTGGCTGGAAATATGAAGTGTCGGCATAGGGTATTCAAGTGGTAAAAAACCATTGTAGAAGCCGATTTCGATGCAAGTAGTTTTGCCAATCACACAAAAAGAAAGCGCCAAAAGCTACATTATTAATAGCTATTGGCGATTATTTGTAAAGGGCTAGAGCCCAGAAAGACTAAAAGAAGAGAGCTATTTACCCATATTCTCGGCGATCAGTTCAGCAAGCCAAAGGTGTTCGCTGTCTCATTTGTCACCCAAGTGGTACCAATCAGCTGGATGGAGCCATCAGCCGAGCCAGTTCCACCCTCTGTCGCGCCAATGTCCGTGCTGGTTAAGCCATTGGCAGCGCCGCCCACAGCCGTCATCACGCCCTCGTAGCTCAAGAATTGCACCACCGTGGTCCCATTGACCAGTGCAATGCCGTCGGGTGAGCCGTTCTGAATGCCATTGCTCGGGTAAGTAAAGGCAACTTCACCAAAGCCATTACCCTCGTCGTCAATGACGGTGCCAGCAAGCAGCTTGGTGTTGTACGCAGCACCGCCGCTGCCGTTGTAAAGCACCAACGACCAACCCGTCAGATCCGTGCCCGCCACGCCGCTGATGGCGATGCGCTCGTTGGCATCGGTGCTGTTGTTGTCATAGTGGATTTCACTGATGTACACCGCCGATGCCACAGGCGCCGCGGCCGTGGTGAAGTCCAAGGCACCGTCACCCGCGACACCGGCAAAGTTGTTGCCTGCCAGGTCGGTGACCACGCCAGCGCCAAATTGCAGTGCATAGTGCTTGCCGGGCTGCAAGTCAGCCAGCGGGTTCAAGGTCAACGTGGCACCATTGAAGACCGCCTGCGCGCCATTGACATTAATCACGACATCAGCAGCACCATCCAGCGCCTTGAACGTGATGGTGCCGGAGCCCGCCATGACAGCCTCATCAAAAGTCAGCACCACATCGCTACCCACCGACAGATTGATGGCATTGTCTTGCGGCGTGCTGCTGAGCAATTGTGGCGCAACCGTGTCAGCCGGCGTGGGTGGCAACTCAGCGGGGCTACCCGCTTCGCTGTGCAGGGTAAGGCCAATCACCACCGGGTCATGGTCTGACGCGCGGTAGGCATCGGCGGCGTACAACTCGGCCGGATTGAATTCGGTGTTGTAGTCCAGCGCAATCTGCTCGTCGGCGTTGATGTGCCAGTGGTCGATGCCGGTGACTTCGGTGCTCAAGCCCGCGCTGGCCAGTGCGTGGTCAAGCGAGCCGCGCAAACCGTCAAACACGTAGCTGTAGTCCGCAGCGCTGCCAAGGTAGGTGTAGCTGCCATTGAGCGCTTCAGCCGTGGCAGACATGTCATACCCGCCCACCACTTGGGTTTCATCAAAGCTCGCATCGGTCAGGTACCGGATCGGGTCTTCCTTGGCATAGCTGTTGAAGTCGCCCACCAGCAGGTAGTCGCCATCGGTGGCGCCGGTGGGGTTGGTGGCAATCCAGCTGGCCAGGTCTGCCGCTGCTTCCAGCCGGGTTGGGTTGTTGTTGCCCTGGCCATCGCCAATGTCTGCATCCCCCGAGAAATTGGTGGACACACTGCCCTTGGACTTGAAGTGGTTGGCCACCAGGGTGAACTGTTTGCTGCTGTCGTCGATGTAGCTGAAGGTCTGTGCCACCGCCGGACGGCTGCTGTCGGCAAATGCCGTGTAGACGTCGACATCGGGCGTGGCCGCCTGCCCCAGCGGCTTGACGGTGGTTTTGTTGTAGATGATGGCGACCATGATCGCATCTGACCCGGCGGTCGGTTCATCAATACCATCGCCGTCATCGTAAGGCGCGCTTATATAGTCATAGCGATCACTTCCTACCGCAGCGTTGAGTGCATCGATCAGGTTGTCAATGGCGCTGATGCCATTGGCAAAACCATTGTTTTCCAACTCGTTGAGGGCCAATACGTCCGCGCCCGTGCCGATGATGGCCTCGACAATTTTGGCTTGCTGACGCGCAAACTCCACCAAGTTGTTGGCGCCGCGTGGCTCTAAGCTGATGCCGTAGGGGTTGGTGAAATTGTCTGTGGTGGTGCCCGAAACCGCAAAATCATTGAAGTAGTTCAACACATTGAAGCTGGCGACCTTGATGTCAGCGGTTGCGCTGGCGTTGATGGCGGCGCTGTCCGGGCTCAGGGGGCGTTCAGCCGCAGTCAGCGCCACCGCGCTCACCGGCAGCAATTCGTAGGAACCAAAGCCATAGCTGAGCACTCCTGTCACTGTGTCGGTGCTATCGCCAACCCGCACAAAGTTGTCCGCTCCCAGCGGAGCATTAGCGCGCTCGATCATAGTGCCAGAAGCTAGCGCTGCCAGGCCGGGATTTTGCAAGCTGCTGCCATCGTCAAGCTGAATGCTGTTGCGTGCCAAAAAGTCGGTGTAGGCGGCATTGCCAGCCACGCTGGGCAGATTGGCCTGCGTGTATTGCTCGGGCACCGCATCGGCGTAGAACGTCAGCTCGCCATAACGTGCAAAGGTGTAGGTGTCGCTCACGTACATGTCACCACCGCTGGCAGCAGACACTTCGACCAGCATGCCTTCAAACTGCTCCAACGCAGCGCTGTTTGCCAGCGGCAACGTGACCTGTGTCGGCGCGTCCAGGCTGGCAGCATTGCCGTCCCGAATCACGATGAAGTTGCTCACATTGGCCAGTTCGGTCAATTCATAGTATTCGGTCACGGTGCTGCCAAAGCGCACCAGATCGCCGACGCTGTCGGCGTTGACGGGCGACGGGTTGGTGCCGTAAAAAACCGCAATGCCTTCGGAGGTTTGGGTATTACCGTCTTGGTCGGTCAACTCTTCTTGCACAAAGAACAGTTTGGACGCAGGTAACCAGGCGGTCACGCGGGCTTCAATCGTCACCACCTGGCCCAACATGGCAGAAGCTGCGCCATCACCCTGGATGGCACTGATTTTGGTGACTTGCGGGAACTGAAGGGCGTTGTTGACGATGGGCGTTGCCACCGTGTCGCTGAGGTTGTAGTTGGCGCTGTTGCGTGCTGCTGCGGCAAAGGCCGCCATGTCGCTGTAATTGAGCGAGCCGTTGTACACCACGTTGTCGTTGGGGGCAGGCAAAAAGGACTGCGCAAACGCGGCGATGCTGTCCGGGATGACCCCCGCTGCTGCACCACCCACGTTGATGCTGGCCACAAAATGGTCTACCGTCACCGCACCTGCAGCACCGTTGCCTAAGCCGGCAATGCTGCCCTGAAAGGCGAAGATGGTCTCGGCCGAAGCCGACAGACCACCGGCCTTGCCTTGGGTCGATCCCACGCTGGCAATCGGGTTGTTACCGCTGGACTGGTCAGGCTGAATCGTCACCACCGTGCCGGCCGCCAGGTTGGTGCTGGCAGTCCACACATAGGCCGACTCGCCCGAGACCGGAAAACCGCTGGCAGTGTGGTCGCGGTCGGTAAAGCCGACTTGCGTTCCTGCCACGATGTCTTTCAAAATGGCAAAGGCAAAGGCATCCGTTGTGTCGGCATTGACGGCCAGAAACACCAGCTCGCCAGCCGCCAGCACGGTTCCCACCACGGCCGGTGCTTCGGTTGCAAAGTCCAGCGATGTGGTGCCCGTCAAACCTGCAAAGCCGTTGCCCGCCGCATCCACAATGGCGCCGCTGCCAATTTCGAGCGTGTAGCTTTGGCCGGGCTGCAGCAGGGCGGATGCCTCCAGAATGACATGGTTGTATTCAAAGCGAAGGGCCGGGTCGTTGGCCGCAAAAGTGGCCACGATGTTGCCCCCCGACTTCAGCACCAGAGTGCCACTGCCGGCACGCACTGGCTCATTGAACGTCAGGTCAATATCGGCATCGGCAGAGACCGCTGTTGCGTTGTCACCCGGCAAGGCGCGCACCAGCACCGGGCTGGCCACATCGGCAGTGGCTGCGCCACCCAAAGTCACCAGATTACCTGTGAACGATTGCTCGTTTACAGGCAAATCCTTGGTTTCCTGAGTTTGTCCTGCCAGCACCACAGCACCGTCGTCCTGCAACAAATGTATTTTTGCGCCGGCCGACAAGTCAGCGGGCACGTCGACAATGGCCTCAAAAGAAGCCCCGTCAGCCAACAACGTATCCAGTGCCACGGCTTGCTTCACCAGGTGCGTGGCCACGCCGTTGGCATCCATACTGCCGTCCCAGACATAGAGCTGAAAATCGTCTGCCACATCCGCCGTAGCCGCGCCAGCGGGGCCAGCCAACACCAGATACTGACCCGACGCATTTTTGTCGATACTGCGAATGGACCGGCCACCCAGATCAAGCTCAATGGCGGGTCCAAAGACGGGTAACGCGCTGCCGTCAAGCACAGAGAGCGGGTTGGTCAGTTGCACGATGAGTGCTGTATTGAGTGCTGCCGAGCCAGTGACCGGCGCCCTGAAGGCAATCCACAGCGCACTGCCATTGGCAGAGCTGGTCATGCCCTCCACGCCAAAACCGCTGTTGGACTCGGGTGTGCCTGCGGCTGTTGCTGCTGCAAAGCCAAAGTGATTCGCACCAAGACCGTGCGCGTTGGACTGGTCCCACGCCACCAGCGCCGCTTCAAGCCCGCTGAATTTGCCGTTAAACGTCAGCGTGGTGTTGGCACCCGTGCCAGCCACCTTGGCAGATGCCAGCCATTCCCGATTGGCTTGGTCCACGCCACTCTTGTTGTTGCCATGCGAACCCATGAAAAACAGGGTGTCGCCGATGCGTGTGGAGGACTCCAGGTCAAGTTCTGCGCCATTGATGCCCAGGTAGGCGGCAAAGTCGATCTCTTTGAGCGCTTCGCCACCCTCACGGTTGTACACACGCCAGGCGTTGCCCTCGTCGTCGCCGACCAGCATGAACTGGCCATCCAGCACCACGGCAGTGGATGCGTCGGCGGCCCCTTGGGTGCTGGCGGCGTTCGGGGTAAAGACTTGCACCGGTGCGGGGTTGGCCACTGGCTCGAAGACATCGGTCACCTGAACGGCAAAGCTGGCAAACACATTGGCCGATGCAGGTGCCAGCGCATCACGCGCGGCAACCGTCACATTCAGCAAGGGGTTGGTCTCAAAGTCAAGGCTCAGCCCGGACTTGAGTGACAAGGTGTAAATGCGGCTTGAAACTTTTGTTATTTGAAACAAATCGGCATCGTCACCCAGCAGCGTCAGGGTGTTGTTGGCCCCCACTGGGCCCAGCAAGCTGATCTGCGCATAGGGGGTTTTGACGGAAGTGCTGCTGTTTTCGGCAACAGTTGAGCGAAAAGTTGAAATGCGAACTGAGGTTGGGCCGGCCATGGTGGTGTCCTTTGAGGGGTGGAATTGGGGTGAACAGGGACAAAGTAGGTGACTGGCGGTCAAGCGGCTGTGCCAGAGCGACCGATACGGCCCTTTTGACCACGGCCAACCCAAGTTGCCAGACCCAAGGCAGTGAACAACAGGGCTAGGCTGCCAGGCTCGGGCACCGTAGACATGGCGCTGGCCGAGATCGCGTAGCTCACGCTGTCAAGCGCAACAGAGGAATCGCCCGTGCCATCCTGGCTTGCGAACACGCCGTAGAACACATCAAGGAGACCCAGCGCAGGCCCGGTCAGGTCGCTGCCTGCTGGTGCGATGGCGTCAACCCCAAATGCGCCGCTGAAGGGCGAAGCATCATCCGACACGGCGGCCGCATCGGCCAACACTTCAACCAGAGGATCAAGATGCGTCGCAGAAAACACGCCGCCAGCAAAACTGCCTTCGAAAACGCTGGCACCGCTGTATGCGCTAGCCGTGCCGCCGGATGTTGCCAATGCATAACTGCCCGCCACGCCCGCAACCAGACCCAGTGGCATCCCCGCAAAACTGAAGCCGCTCTTGGCGACGACCACAACTGCCGCGCCACCTGACGAAGGGGGGGATTCTTGATAGGCAACGTTGCCGTCCGTCGCCCCAGCTTGCAGTGAAGACTGAAACGCAAAAGTGATCCGGTCATTCGCTACATTGGCCGTCACGTTGCTCCAGAACGCATCGTCATAATAAAAATCGACCGTGTTGCCGGAGCCAGCCAAGACCAGCGCAGCAGAGGCGTTGAGCGAACTGATGCCCAAAATGAGCGTTGCAAGCTTGCGATAAATAGAATTGAGCTTCATTGGAAAATTTCCGGGTGAATGGGTTGTGCGGTGCAGGCTGTTGCTCTGCGCCTCAAGAAAACCAGCAAGCCCTTTTTGGAAAGGATCGCGTCAGATGCGTCTGGTTTGCAGGAGCTTAGAGGTGCTTTGTGACATGCGCGTGAAGCACTTGTCTCTTGCTGTCCGCCAAAAGTGCCGGGACATGGGGTAATCAAGGACCACCTGCTAGCAGGCGTGCCAATCGCCCGGCAGTCATACCGATAATCGAGCCATGACACACACTGAAAATTTCGCCTTCAATACCCTGCCGCTCAACCCCGCCACGCTGGACAACTTGCAGCAGCTCGGCTACCTCAGCATGACCCCCATCCAGGCGGCCAGCCTGCCCACGGCGCTGGCGGGCAAAGACCTGATCGCCCAGGCTCAAACCGGCAGTGGCAAGACCGCCGCCTTTGGCTTGGCGCTGCTGGAGCGGCTGAACCCGCGCCGTTTTGCCGTGCAAGCCCTGGTGCTATGCCCCACACGCGAGCTGGCCGACCAGGTCACGGTGGAAATCCGCCGTTTGGCACGCGCGCAAGACAACATCAAGGTCGTCACCCTGTGCGGCGGCGTGGCCTTGCGTGGCCAGCGGGCCAGCCTTGAAAACGGCGCACACATTGTGGTTGGCACGCCCGGGCGTGTCATGGACCACCTGGCCCGCGGCTACTTGGTGCTGGAAGCCCTCAACACTTTGGTGCTGGACGAAGCTGACCGCATGCTCGACATGGGCTTTTTCGAAGACATAGCCACCGTCACCAAGCAATGCCCACCGGAGCGCCAAACCCTGCTGTTCTCCGCCACCTACCCCGAAGGCATTGAAAAACTCGCCAAACAGTTCATGCGCGACCCGGTTCAAATCACGGTGGCCGACACGGCTGGCACAAGCTTGATCGAGCAGCGCTTTTATGAAGTGACCCGCCCAACCCGGTTTGAGGTGGTGGCCAAACTGCTCAACCACTTCAGGCCAGAGAGCACGCTGGCGTTTTGCAACACCAAACAGCAATGCAAAGACCTGGTGATTTACCTGCAAGCCCAGGGGTTCAACGCGCTGGCGCTTTACGGTGAACTGGAGCAGCGTGAGCGCGACCAAGTGCTGGCGCAGTTTGCCAACCGCAGCACCTCCATTCTGGTGGCCACCGACGTCGCCTCGCGCGGCATCGACATCAAGGAGCTCAATGCGGTGATCAATGTAGACATCACCCCCGACCCCGAGGTGCATGTGCACCGCGTCGGCCGCACCGGGCGCGCGGGTGAGTCTGGCCTGGCTTTAAGCCTGGCCGCCATGTACGAGATGGGCGCGGTGGGCAAGATTGAGCAGTACCAAAAGTCGGCATCGGTCTGGCACAAGCTGGAAGAACTCACCCCCACTGGCGCCGGCCCTCTGCTGCCCCCCATGGTCACGCTGCAAATTCTGGGCGGCCGCAAGGAAAAAATCCGCCCCGGTGACGTGCTGGGCGCATTGACGGCTGACGCAGGCTACAGCCGAGAGCAAATCGGCAAGATCAACGTGACCGAATTCACTACCTTCGTGGCAGTAAACCGCGACATTGCACAGCAAGCCATGCAAAAGCTCAACGCCGGCAAGATCAAAGGCAAAAGCGTGAGGGTGCGGCTGGTGTGAGACTGTGAGGTGTCGTTGCTGCGTTCGCAATGACGACACCGTGTCGGAAAAAACCTGACACGCGGTGCAGCCAAACGCCGACTTCAGTTTCAAAGTGACAGGGTTACAGTTCATCTCAAGGCGACGTGCATCGTCGCCTGCATTGATTTACCGAGGAGCCCACCATGTCAACCATCACCGAATTCTCTAACCCCTTCAGCCTGATGATGGAGCCCGAGCGCGTGTTGCAGACCATGGAGCGCTCACAGCAGTTGCGCGGCCTGCGTCGCCACAAACTGCGCCCGCTGGACAAACCACTTATTCCCTACACCTCAGAAGCCCTGGCCAGCCGCGCCGCGTTTGACGCGGCCATTGATGCGCAGGAGCTGGATGATGCGGCAGGGTATTTGCTGAACTAACCCCTATGGCTGGCGTGGCCCGCTAATTGACCTAGTCACTTTTTCGACTGTTCTGCGGCCACCATGGCTCGCACCACATCGCTCATGCGCTTATCGGCACGCCAATCCAGTTTCTCAGCAGCCAGCGCAGGGTTTGCCCGGCTGAAGCGCATGTCGGTGGGGCGCATCAAAGTAGGGTCGCTGACCACATGCTCAAGCCAATCGAGGTCCAGGGCGGCAAACGCCTCTGACACAAAATCTTTCAGTGCGTGCGTCTCCCCTGTCGCAATCACAAAGTCGTGCGGCGTATCTTGGGCCAACATACGTGCCATGGCATCCACATACTCTGGGGCCCATCCCCAGTCGCGATAAATGTCCAGGTTGCCCAATTGCAAACGTTCATTGCTCCCAGCCGCAATTCGGCAGGCTGCCCTGACAATTTTTTGCGTTACAAAACGCTCAGGCCGCAAAGGTGACTCATGGTTGAAAAGAATGCCAGAGCAAGCAAACAAGCCATAGGCTTCCCGGTAATTGGCCACCTGCCAAAACGCAGCAGCTTTCGCAACGGCATAAGGGCTGCGTGGCCGGAACGGTGTTGACTCGTCAGCCGGCAAGTCGCCATTGTCACCAAAGCACTCGCTAGAACCGGCACTGTAAAAGCGTGTCTTGCACCCAAGGAAGCGGATCGACTCAAGCAAGTTGAGCGTGCTCAGGCTGATGCTCTCAAGTGTCTCAACAGGCTGCTCAAAAGACAAGCCCACCGAGCTTTGGCCAGCCAGGTGATACAGCTCTTGGGGTTCGTAGCGTGCCAACATCTGCACCACGCTGCGAAAATCGTTGCTGGCCATGGAAGCCAGCTCAACGCGGTCTCGAATGCCAATTCGGGTCAAATTGGCAAACGAGCTAACTTGTGCATCGCGTGAAGTGCCCACCACCCGGTAGCCGCGGTCTAGCAGCAACTTGGCCAGGTAGGCGCCATCTTGGCCAGAAATACCGCAAATCAACGCCGTTGGTTTGTGGTCGGTGCTTGATTCACTCATGGTTTGTTACTCGCGGCTGGGGGCTACATGGTAGCCATGCTGACTAAGGAGCGCGCTTTTCTTGGCGTCGGCCAAATCATGGGCCACCATTTCGGCCACCATCTCATCGAGTGTTATCTCTGGTACCCAGCCCAAAGTTGCCTTGGCTTTGGTGGGGTCGCCCAGCAGCGTTTCAACCTCGGTGGGGCGGTAATAGCGCGGGTCTACCTTGACGATGACCTGCCCCACTTTGAGCGCTGGCGCATCAGGGCCGGTGATGCTTTTGACCACAGCCACCTCTTGCTCGCCCTGACCCTCAAAAGCCACAGCAACACCCAGTTGCGCTGCCGCCTTGGTGATGAACTCACGCACGCTGTATTGCACACCGGTGGCAATCACAAAGTCTTGCGGCTGCTCTTGCTGCAGCATCATCCACTGCATGCGCACATAATCTTTGGCGTGGCCCCAGTCGCGCAGGGCGCTCATGTTGCCCATGTACAGGCATTGCTCTAGCCCCTGAGCAATGTTGGCCAGGCCACGGGTGATCTTGCGTGTCACAAAGGTTTCGCCCCGGCGAGGGCTTTCGTGGTTAAACAAGATGCCATTGCATGCATACATGCCATAGGCTTCGCGGTAGTTCACTGTGATCCAGTAGGCATAGAGCTTGGCCACGGCGTAGGGGCTGCGGGGGTAAAACGGTGTGGTCTCTGACTGTGGTATCTCTTGCACCAGGCCATACAGTTCGGAGGTGGAGGCTTGGTAAAAGCGGGTTTTTTTCTCCAGCCCCAGAATGCGAATGGCTTCCAGCAAGCGCAGGGTGCCCATGCCGTCCACATCGGCGGTGTATTCGGGGCTCTCAAAACTTACGGCTACATGGCTTTGGGCACCAAGGTTGTAAACCTCGTCAGGCTGCACTTGCTGAATGATGCGGGTAAGGTTACTGGTGTCAGACAAATCGCCGTAATGCAGCTTGAAGCGGGCGTTGTCTATGTGTGGGTCTTGGTAAATGTGGTCTACGCGCTCGGTGTTAAAAGAGCTGGCGCGACGCTTGATGCCATGAACGACATAGCCTTTTTCAAGCAAAAGTTCAGCCAGGTACGACCCGTCCTGGCCGGTAATGCCGGTGATGAGTGCGACTTTTGGGGTGTGAGTGGTCATTGCTAATACCGAAATTTTGGTGCGCAGGATGCGCAGCCGTGGGAGTGCATTAAAAGCTGTTTGACGCCATGTCGGGTAAGCCTGCAGGGTCGACACAAAGTTGCGCGAAACAAGGTAGACCAGCAGCGCTGGCCAGCTTGTGAGTATAAAACAGCGGAAAAGCGACAACCTGGCGGAAGTCTCGATGTTGCTGTAGCAATGGACGAACTCATGGTTCCCGACCAAATTCGGGAAAACCGCGTCCTACGGAATAAGTGTACCCGTCAGTATCGATTTGCCTTTTTTCTAAGCAGTCACCGCCGCCAGCAAGGTCTCATTGGACAGATGGATGTACCTCTGACTCGTCTTGAGCTGGGTGTGCCCCAAGACCTTTGCCAGTCTTACGCCCGTGTCCTTTGCATTGGCATTGAGCAGCCACGATGCTAGTGGAAATCGCCTGCAGGAAGATGCCGTTGCAGATCCATACTATCGTGCAAAATCCGCAGCACATCGATGACCTCGACCCCTTGTAGATGGCCGACCTGAAACATCAAAAAATGTCTCCCTTTGCGCCCCTTTCTGGCGACATGCAATGTGTACAAGCCAAGACCAATTTCGCTTCGTGTCTTGATACCCAAGATTTCAGGGCCAGCGCACAGATCTTCAATCGTTGCGGACAATGTTTCAGCATACGTATGGGCTTGGTCTAGCCCAAATTTATCGACCGTCCACTGCAAAATATCTTGGTAGTCTTCCTCGGCCGCAGACGCAAGACGTACATGCCAACTATTGGCGGTCACTTCGCACCAAGCACTTTAGTGGCAGCGGATGCAAGGTGCCGCTTCAGTTCGTCTGCGGAAGTAAAGCTGCTGTACGCCCCTGAATTGATGTCAGCAATACCAATACGTGCTGCTTCTTTCAATGCGGTCAATCGGTACTGATCCTCTGTTTCCCGATGCTCAATCAAACGCAACCCCTCACGCAGCACCTCACTTGCATTTTGATATCGACCCGAGGTCACCAGATTTTCAACAAAGTGAGCTTGATGTTCCGTTAGGACAACATTTTTTGTAGGCATAGCGGCCTTTCTATAAATTGAGGTATGGCACATTATGCCAATAACCCACCCCATCCAATGGCCATAAACGCGGCTTGCTTTGGCGGCACTGCGGTATCGGGAATGTTTGGCCATAGGGGAAACTCCTTCGGGTTGAGGAACGAGAAACGAAATATCGCTTTGGAAAGTACAGACGTAAAAAAGCCCCAGCAGGCAGAACCTGATGAGGCGACGAGGAGGGGAGTCGGGGACTAAAGCTACTTATTACATAGCTGCTTACGCTTTATTTGTATGCTCTAGAGGCTGATTAATATGTAAATAAGTTCAATTGAACTTCAACGTCTCACTGGCCTGTGCCTGTTTCAGAACTGACGGCAATGCCGCCTACAAGTCTTTGGAATACGTCACAGCGTCTGCACCGCCAAAGTGATGGTCACATCCGCCGTCGGAACATCGGCAAAGATACCAACCGTGCCAGTTGGCATTGCCGCAATGGCATCCACCACGTCCATGCCCTGCAACACCTTGCCAAAGACCGCATAGCCTGGATTGGAAGCGCTTTGGTAGTCCAACGACGGGTTGTCCACCAGGTTGACAAAGAACTCCGACGTGGCGGAGTCCGGCACACTGGTTCTGGCCATCGCCACCGTGCTTCGAGTATTCAACAAACCCTTGTTGGACTCCAATGCAATAGGCGCTACTTGCCCCGCCTTCTTGACCAGACCGGTGGTGTAGCCACCGCCCTGAACGACAAAGCCAGCAATCACCCGGTGGAACAAGGTGCTGGCGTAGTAGCCAGAGTTTACGTAGCTCAGGAAATTATTCACCGTGATGGGTGCCTTGGTGGGGTCGAGCTCCATCACCACATTGCCCTTTGACGTGATCACGGTGACCTGGGGTGACAAGACGTTGAGCGTGTCAGAAAAAAGCACTGCACCAATGGCAGACTTGATGGTTATAGGCAAGGGGCCGGTGGCCGTGACCTTGCAGGTGAGCGTGGCCAGGTCTGGTGTGCTGCTTGTGCTGTAACTGGGGTTGGTGCATGTGCCGGTGTCAGCAATCATGTCATTACGCATGAATTTACCCGCCACTGAAATATTGGCGGTCTGCCCATAGCGCAGGCTATTGGCCTTGATCTGGGTCACGATGGGCTCAAAGTTGTCGCCGCCACCACAGGCGCTTAACAAGGCAATAAGGCTGGTGGTTACAAAAGTTCTAAGCATCTGGATGGGCGAGAAGTGAAGTAAATTCAAACGGTATTTTCATTTGGCGCTATACCAGCAGCAACACGTTCAACCCAGCCATACCCACATCGGGCACGCCAACCACCTGGATGACGTCTTGTTCTCCCTCCGCATCACCGTGGTGCAGGTAAACGTCCGGCCCCAAAGGAATCCAGCCCATTGCGTCTGCTGCAAGTGCCTGCAACTCGGCCAAAGCTGTCACATCCAGTAGTACCAGGTCTGTATTGGCAAACGTCAAATAAGCAGGCAAGGTCATCTCAATTGAACTTGATGGTGTCGCTGGCCTGTGCCTGCTCCAGCACGGACGGCAAGGCGGCTTGCAGGGCTTTGGAATAAGCCATGCGGGCGGTTTGCAGCACAGCGGTATGGGCTTGCAGACGGGCTAGCTCGGCATCGACAAATTGCAGGCTAGTGAGTTGTGCACGGGCCTCGGGGGAGAGCGTGTCGAGGTCGTAGGGGTGGTTGTCTATGGTGATGGTGGGCATGGTGTGGTTGGCTGTGCAAAGATGATTTGATATGAATTAAATAGCTGTTTACGCAATTAACACAAGGGCTAGAGTCCATTTTCTTATAAATTTATCGGGCATTGGCACCGAACCTTCGTAGCCTCTGTCTGCTGCTTGGCCATTTTAGGTTCTCGCTGGTATATGCTCGCCGCCATTTATTATGGTTTGGATGGCGCAGCTTTGAACTTCATTTTTGGCACGTTGTTGGGCCTTGGGTAACTATGTCATCCGCAGCACCCTTCGTCGCCACGTCACCCATGTCTGCGGTTGCAGCTTGGGTCACAGAGACAGTTGTGCCGCCGGTAACAGCAATAGTGTCCAGTGCAACAGCACCTGTTTCACCAACAATTTTTGCGCCAGTTGAATTGACAACCACTGCGCCTGTTACGGGGGGCGTGCCACCGATAGTGAGCAAACCTGTGAAGTCAAGTAAAAAACCGATTTTTTCAACGAGTTACGGGTAGTTCCGGGGTGCTGTTTTTGCCTCACCTACCGCCAACCCAACTGCAAAAAGTATGCATTGCCCGATTTTGCAATAGGAGCGGGTTTAGCCTAAGTCGATGCCCTCCAATACCTCAAATGATGGCGTGTAGCCGGGTTGATCGAAGCGGATGCCGGTCCACTTATTGGCCAAGATATCAAAGCCGATCTGCGCATTGATGATGGCGATACTGTCGCCCGGTTGCACGATCAGAAAATAGCCCAGCACATCTGGGTCGTAGGAACAGTCTTCACTGAGGGGCAGCAATGGTCTTGTGCACCAGTGTTCGCAGTCCAGAATCAGCAAAGAGGGCAGCATCGGCAGGATCGCGAATGATTTGCATAGTGCTCCTTTGGGCGAAAAAAAGCCCACGACCCTTTCGGGAAGCAGGCACAGTGGATGGAGGTTGGATTTGCTACAGATTTTGGGCAAGCACTCCCAGCTAGTCGTCGCTTAGCCGTTACAGACCTAGCAACAGCGGGATACCAAAGGCGATCAGCAGAAAGACCAGAAAACTTGCCAGGACTGCGCTTTGGGCTTGTAGGCGGGCTAACTCGGCATCGACGAATTGCAGGCTGGTGAGTTGGGCACGGGCCTCGGGGGAGAGGGTATCGAGGTCGTAGGCTTGGTTGTCTATGGTGATTTGAGGCATGGTGGAGGTAGTTTCGTAAAAATAGATTGATATGAAATGAATAGCTACTCACGCAATATCTGTTTGGGCTAGAGGTCTTTTTATTGTAAATTTGACCTGTCGTAAGAATTGATCAAAGCCGTATTTCACAGATAAGTCTGTGATTTAAAAGTGCGGGCTGGTTTATGCTCGCCGCCATTTTTTAGTGAATTGGATGGCTCGGCTTTGAACTTTATATTTGGCACGTTGATGGGCCTGATTGTTGGCATCTTTATCGGCACGGTCCACACCCGCAACGCACGGCGTTACTGGCAATGGCGGCTGGCACGCAAGCTGCAACTTATTGCGGTACGCAACGAGATGAAAGGCTACCGGCACAAACGCAAGCGCCCCATGCTCAAGCGCTGGCAAAAGTTTCTGCTGGGCTGGCTGCATAGCATCTCCCCAACATTGACCCGGTACAACAATTTCAGGCCAGAGACGCTGGTTGGCTGGCACCGGCGCTTTGTCAAACGCTGGTGGTTGATGTTGGTCGTGGCGGGTAAACGACGTGTTGCGGGGCGACCCAGGATTGACCCCACGGTAGAGAAAATCATCATCGACATCAAGGCAGAAAATCCCAGCTATGGCACTAAACGCATCAGCTTCATGGTGACACAGCAACTGGGCATGGCGGTATCGCAGACGACCGTGCGTAATATTTTGAAACGCCAGCAGCGCCAACCAAGCAAACCAGCAGCACCCAAGGGCCAGCGCTGGAAAGATTTTCTCAAAAATCACCGCCACGTCATGGCATCGATGGACTTCAAGGTCACCTTTGACTGGCGGGCAAGGCCGCTGTATATTTTCAACGTCATCGACCATCACCGCAGAGAGCTTGTGGTGTGCCGTGCCACCTACAACCCCAGCAGCGACTGGGTGGCGCAACAAATCTGAGATGCCTACCCTTTTGACGAGGCCCCGAAAATGATGTTGATGGACCACGACAGTATTTTCATTCCGGTAATGAAGAAGACGCTGCCCAACATGGGCATCAAGGTCGTGCGAACCAGCATTGGCTGTCCTTGGTTGAACGGGGTGGTGGAGCGGTTTAACCGGACGCTGACTGAGGAGCTGCTAGATCACGTCATCCCCCGGAGCGCACTGCACGTCAACCAACTGCTCAGACAGTACCAGGCCTTTTACAACACAGCCAGACCTCACCGGGCCAATGACGGGCAGTCGCCGATTCAAGAGGTAAATGCAGCCAACGACGTAACTTTTACGCCGGGTACGCTGCGGGTTGAGGCCATACCCTGGTTGGGCGGGCTGCACCACAGTTACCGCAGGGCAGCGTAAACCAATTTCCTTGTGCTGGAGTTCGGGACATCGGCAACAACCGCCGAGGGGCGGTCACGCCTGAGTGGTGAAAAACGCCATTTCGGCAACACTGGCACCAACGATTTCTCAACCGTTCTTCAACGAAATGAACTTGCTGCAGCTGAAATCTGGCACCGCAACCGCCCCAAGTCACCAAAAAATGACTGGAAAATCGTCAGTTGGAATTAGTGCGCCTTCCAGTGTCAATCGCCTGCTGACGGTCCTCTGCGCCTGATTCGACAGACGACTTCACGCGATCTGCAACGCCTTCAGAATCGGCAGCTGCTTGGTCATAAAGGCTGTGGCTTGAACTGTCAGTTCGGCGATGTTGTCTTCAGGTGTCTCCAGCGTCTTGCCGCTCTTGACAATTTTTTGCCCTTGCGCGGCAAGGTTTTGCCAGACGAACGACGCCCACTCAGCAGGCTGCTTCTTGCCTTGGCTGATTGCCAGCAGGAACAATTGCTGAAAGCGATTGACGGTGAAGCCACCGCCGGTGACGGGGCTTGCCAGATAGCTGATGTCGGCGCTACCCCGCGCTTTGTCAATCAAGTGGACGTTCAGCTTGTCGGTGTGCTTCTTGGCTTTGGGTATCAGCGCCTCGTCCTGCACCGCAGCCAGATGACCGGCGCCAGTAAGAATCATCGCAGCTTGCGTCACTTGAGCGAAGGTCACACCTTTGTCTTTCACCGCTTGCTCAATTTGGCCCAAGGTCTTGGGCTTGTGGTCGGCCAAAACGTCAAGAATGGGGTTGTAGACCGGCTCCTGCATCGTCGCCTCACCAATGGCACCCGTGACCTTGAGGGACACGTCAGAACGGGCTTGCACCAGAACGACTTTCTGGGCGCGAAAGGCTTCTGTCTGTTCCAGTGTATTCAGCGTACGTAGCCCCTTGACCCAGTAGTCCCTGCGAAACTGCTGGTTGACCATGAAGTCGCGCACCGTTTGGCGGAACATGGCGTCGGGAATTTCTTTCAAAAAATCCTGCTGTTCTGCCGTGAGGTTCACGCCGTCGATGTGGTCAAGGTAATGGGCAGAACAGGCGTAGTTGATCTTGGCTGGGGTCAGCCATTGCGCCATGCTGGCAAACGACATCGGCAGCCAGTCACGGTTGAAATACTCATGGGCGAGGTAGTTGCGATCCTGGCCTTTGATGCCCTTCAGCCGCTCGATCGCCCAAGGGTTGGCTTTGGCGTAGGTCGGGTTGGTGGCGAACAGCTTGTCGGCAAACGCCAGCGCGCCATCAATGCGTGAAACGATGCCCTGACCAGCCACGCCCATAACCTCGGAGTGTTCGGTCAGCAAATCACGCATTGGCACAATGGGTGCCCATCCGGGCTGGGTGTTGTAACTGATGTAGAGCACACCACCGACCTTGAGCTTGCGCCGGATGAAATCCACGATCACGGCGCGATTCTCGTCACTGATCCAGCTCCAGATACCGTGCAGGCCAATGCTGTCAAACTCAGGCAAATCTGTGCGGGTGCAAAAGTCAGCAAAGGCTTCGTCCGTCAAATGGGCGTTGGATCCAGACACTGCGGCCAAAGACTGAGCAAAGGCGGCTTGGGTCGGGTTGAAGTCGGTGGCGTGCCAAGCGCCGCCTGACGCTGCTGCATGGATGTTGGTGCTCAGGCCTTGACCGTAGCCAAGTTCACAGTGAGTACCGTTTTCGGGAGGCACAAGCCCGGCGTTCAGGAAGGCAAGACGCGCTCGCAGTGGATTGAGTTCGGGGTAATAGCCAAAGGTGTAGCCAATGTCGGCCACATAGCCGGCGGTCCAGTCAGTCATGCGTTGTCCTTTTGTATTGCATCTGGGGTTTTTTCTGAGTACACCTTGCAAGGTGTACTCAGAAAAAACCCCACTGCCTTGTGAGCAGCGGGGTCTTGATTATTTACTCTCAATAGATTGAGAGGCAGGGGATTTTCCGACGCATCGGATGCCCCCGCTGCAGTCTATTGCAACTGTTAGCTCAACACAGCTACCGCACCAACCACAGTACCGAAATCGGCGATTGTGTGCAGACCAACCAGCTTGATGACGCCGTCTGTGCCTGCTGTAAATGCTGTATCAGCACCTTCGTTAGAGATCACATAAGTGTCAGTGCCGTACTGGAATGACAGCGCTTGGTGTGCCGCAGTGGACATACCGAAGGCAGCTGTAATCGCAGCAGTCAGGCTGGCGGTTGCTGTAATGGTGTTTTGCTGTGCAGCAGAAATAGTGAGCACAGTAGCATCTGTTGCGTCTGTAAATACAAGCACGTCACCAATGGCTGCCCCAGTGATCGTGGCGCTGATACCTGTGGCTTGTGTGCCAGTATCAGAGACCAAAATCTTGTTGAAGACAGTGGCTGTGTTGGTGTGTGCACCCAAAGTCACATTTGCAGCAAAGGTGGCGTTATTTGCGCCAGCGTTGACATCAATCAGGTTACCGCCAGAGCCAACAGTAACGTTCACTACACCAGCCGTGCTGTTGTCAGTAATGACGTTGTTGCCATTGCCCAGTGTGATTGTGTCTGTTGCAAGCGCTGCTGCACCTGTCAGGGTGATGTTCACATGGGCATTGTCGGTAGCGCCGCTAACGGTAACGCCGGTGGTTGCACCAATGGCTGTTGCAGGTGTAAGGCTGTTTGCACCCAGCGCCACATTGCCGGTGAGGGTAATGGTTTGCAGTGTTCCGCCGACATCACCAATAACGCCAACTGTTGCACTGCCTGTGCCTGTGTTAGCGATGGTCAATACCTTACCTGTCAGACCAGCCAAGGTTGTCACTTCCGATGCATTGGTACCGGTAAATGTCAGCGTGCCCAAGTTTGCATCAGTCAACGTTGTGATGGTTACGCCAGCAGCACCAGTTGCAGTGTTGTTGATGGTGAACCCGGTTGCTTGGGTCGTTGCTTGGTTCAGGCCAGTAATCGTCAAGCCTGCGTTACCGCTGACATTCAGTGTTGACAGACCGTTGTCAGTCAAAGCTGTAATCGTGTGAGCTGTATTGAAGGTGCTGCCGTTGCTGACAACATTCAATGTACCCAAACCGACGTCATTGGCATCTTTCAATGTCAGTGCAGCAGTGATGAAGCCGGCCTTGTTAGCTGCCGTACCGAGCGTCAGGCTCAGAGCGTCAGCGGTGCCATTGGCATCTGCCACTTGATAAGTAATTGCAGCCGCTTGTGCTGCGTCAATAGCCAGCGCGGAACCCGCCGTCACTTTTGTGAAAGATGTCACACCGGCAAGAGCACCGAATACTTCGATTGATTTCAAGCCTGTTGGCAGTGTTGACAGATCAAATACACCTTGCGATGCAGTGCTCGTGCCCAGAACTTCAAACCCAGTTACCTTGGTCGTTGTGAGTTTATCTACGGTAGCGTTGAAAGTAGCCGCCGTGTTGTTCAGAACGATGATGTCTGTCGTGCCAGAACCGCCAGTGATGACCTTCTTGGAGTCAGCAGCGATCGTGATGACGTCTTGACCGGTCGAACCAACAAAGGTTTGAGTTGCTGCATCCAAAGTTGCAGTAATCTTGCCGCTGGAGGTGGTCGTGAAGCTTGCCAAAGTAGCGCCAAGAGCCGACACATCACTGTTGAAACCAGCTGCACCAGAAACTGCGATTTTAGTCAACGAAGCGTTTGGCGTTGTGAGCGTCAGAACATTCGAGCCAGCCACATTCAGGGTGGTCAGACCGGTGTCTGCAAACGCCTTTAATGTTGAATCTTTGGTCGCAGTCGTCACGTTCAACGTCTTGATTTCGTTGTTGGCGTCGGTGATGGTGTTATCAGTACCAAGGCTGACCGGCAAAGACAAGCCATTCAGTGTCAGATTCAACGTATCGGAAGCAAGCGCAGCAACCCGGGTCAACGTCAATGTGCCTGCCGTGCCAGTCAGTGACAGGTCGGTCAGGGCATTGCTGGTGATTGAGGAAGCAGCACCGTAGTTGGACAAAGATACTGTCTTAATAGAACCAACGGCAGTCGTGGTGCTATCAGCAATTGTGACCTTGCCGTCAACAACACCGGCAAGTGCAGCAACAGCAGCGGCACCAGCACCAGTCACAGCAGTCACGCCATTCAAACCAGGAGCGGCAGTGACACCAGTCACAGCAGCAGCGAATGGAATTGCAACGACGGCATCGGTAGCAGTTGCAGCAGCAGTCTGGTTGACGGTCACCGTTGTGGTGGCAGCGGTACCTGTAACACCAATTAAACCACCAGTTACAGTGCTCGCATTCGTCGCAGCTGCTGTGGCTGATTCATTCAAATTGGCATTGATGGTAACGACTGTGCCACCCTTAACATTGATGGCGTCAGCAGTTTTTGGACCTGTTTGAGACGCGAGCATATTTGCGGTAACGTCAAGCGTTCCAGCTACTGCGGTCGTAGTGCCAACGTTGATCGTTCCGGCAGCAGTCACGCCGTTAGCCGTGACAGCAACGTTCGAGCCGCCTTGAACGGAGATCGTTGAAGCAGCAGCAGCAGCGTCAGTCAGGGTCACGGCAGTTGTTGCAGCCGCAGTGAGTGCACCAGCAGCAGAACCACCGAATTCTGTAGCAGTCAACTTGGTCAAGCCAGCCCAACCTGATGCATCGCCAGTCAATGTACCAGCAGCGACAATGTTTGCCGTCTGGATGTTCTTGACGGTTGCGCTGGCTGGGAGAGCAAGCGCTGCTGTTGTGTCAGTCACATTCAGGGTGTTAACACCTGCACCACCGTCGATTGAATCGAGTGCTGTCAGAGTAGCTACTGTTGTACCAGCCGCATTCACGAAAGGAGCTGCGTTGAATGTGTCATTACCAGCGCCGCCTGTGAAGGCTGCACCTTGGTCCACACCTGCAGTGAGCATGAAGGTTTGACCGCCGACACCTGCATTTGCATCAGCGCCAATCGCCACAACCGAAGCCACGCTAGCGGTTAGGGCTGCGGGTGCAATGGCCGTTGCCAAAGATGCATCGGTCGTGATGGTGGAAAGCCAGACCTTGGCTGCAGCGTTGGCAGTTGCGCCAGAGTAGGCGAGCACTTCGGCGGCTGTGTCGAGTTGAGCGGTGAACGCAGTGGCGGCCGTCACGCGGTTAGCCAAGGCAGTTACGTCGGTGAGTTGGGCGCCAGCACCCAGTGCCAAGGCCAAGTTGGCAAGCGTCACAGTGCCTGCGTCCAAAGCCAGTGTCCAGTAGTTCAGGCCATCCAAATCAGCAGCGCGGCCAAACAGGTTGTGATAAACCAAATCCACTTTGGCGCCATTAGACAGCGCGGTAAATGCAGCGGTGTACTCTGGTTGCTGTGCGAACGTGGCGTACAAATTGCTCAGTGAGCCTGTGTATGTACCCCAGTAGTTCAGGCCAGCAACATCAGCTGGGCGGTTAAAAAATGTGACATACGCTTGTTGAATTTGCGCGGTGGTTAAAGCCATTTGGATATCCTCTCAAGATTAAAAATTGGATTGAAAGCACACTGCAGTAGATGCTTTTAACCCTTGGTAGCACTAAGCCGTGGTGATTATGTGAAGGTTAAGTGGCTTAAATGTGTGATGTGCGTCACATAAATTCACATTCGTGGTGATCTAACAACGTGATGACGGGCTATTTCATCCAATAGGTGACGCCACTGGCACTCTGGGTGTCATCAAGGCGGCTTTGAAACAGGTAGCCTGCCTGCAGGCCAGACGCGTTAGACAGTGCGCCTTGCACCAGCATGTTGTTGTTGCCGAGGTGTTGGTTGGTGTTGCCAAAGCTGCCGTCTGGGGCCACATAGCCTTCGGCGTGACGGTTCAGGCGCATGCCAGGCGCGACCAGATCAAAGCTGGTGGCAAAGTGGTTGTTTCTAAAGTCCAGTGCCAGGCTTGCGTTCTCCAAGCTGGCCAATACGCCCTGGCCGGTGTTCAGGTTCATCACCTGGGCTTGTGAGGCTTGCAGCGTAAAAGTTGCACCGGCTTCTTGGGGTTGCTGCCAGCTTGCGGTGGGGCTGCGCAGCAAGGCAAAGTAGCTGTTTAGTGCCACCAGCTTGCCGCTGGCCATGGCCTGTGGCAGGTCGAAGTCTGCGCCTTGGTTGGCCAAGGCTTGCCACCGGCCCCATGTAAAACTGGGGGGTATTGCCGCAGGCGTTTGTGGCTCGGGTGCGACGCCAATCACAGGAAGCGGGTTGGTTTTCAAAGGTGTCAAATTGACTTCTGCTGGACTGATGCTGATTGCGGCCACAGGCTCGTCTTTGCGCGGTGGGGCGGCGCTATCTGGGGCCAATGTGGCGTCACGCAGGCGCTGGGGCGCGGCCATGCCACGCAATACCTGCAAAATTTGGCCGGTTTGCTCTGCAAACAGTTCTTGCACATAAGCGTTGTCACAGGGACCAGCGCCAGCAGCGTTGCAGCCCTCGCCGAACGAGCTGACTACCACGCCGCCTGACATGACGGCCACCCGGGTGGCTTGGTCGGTGGTGAACACGGTGAAGTCTGTGCCACGCACGCCTATGGCGGCCAGTGGCGTGTTTAACCGGAAGTTTTGCCGCGCCTCTTTAACGGCCTGGCCCGATATGCTGCGCAGCACGCCTGATTGCAGCTCTATCTTGAAGCGGTTGTTGCCTGGCTCGGCCGCGTCAACGTGGTAGGCCGGTATGCTTGCGGTGGTGTTGGGGCGCAAGATGAAAAAGCCGTTGTCCAGCGTTTTGATATACAGGTAGCCGTCAGCCCCGGTGGTCAGGGTGCTGCCCTCTTGCACGGGGTCGCCGGCTTTGGCGGGTTGGCCAGCTTGCAGCGCATGCCCCATGCTTTGCACAATTTTTCCTACCTCGGCACTCTGGGCTGGCGGCGTAGCGCCTAGCAATATGACAATCAGGGTCTGACAAAAAATGGCGGTTTTGAACTTCATGCGTTTTATTTTAGGATTGTTACGGGTTTTTGTACAAGCCAGATGGTGGGCGCGCGCGTGCCGGGTGCTGGGTGCCGGCGTGTTGTGTGCCAGCGGCGCCGTGTGTGCCAACGGGCTTTATGAGCAGGCGCTTGATGCCATAGCCATGGGCGACACGGTTACCGCGGCGGCGCTGCTGGAGCAATTAACGCAGCAGCAGCCAAATCATGCTGGGGCCTGGCTTGACATGGCCATGTTGTACTGCGGTGCCGGCTACACGGCGCAGGCGCTGGCTTTGTTTGATGCCATAGAAGCCCGTTTTGCACCGCCGCCTGGCATTGTGGAGCTGATGGCATGGCAGCGTGCCAAGGGTTGTCGGGGTGGTGCAACCCATGACAGCGCCCGGTCTGCCATGGGTTGGGGTGCCCAGCTGGGCCGGGGCTATGAGTCCAATGTAAATCAGGGTGTGCGCGATTTAAATGTGACGCTCAATGGCGCTGCAGGGCCTCTGTATTTGCAGTTGACACCCGACTATGCGCCCAGGGGCGATGGTTTTACGGCTTTGGGCCTGGATGCCAGTTGGCCGGTGGGCCAGCTTGGCACCAGCACCTGGGTGCAATGGCAGGGGCAGCTGTTTGACAAGCAGCGCAGTTTTGATGTTGGCGCTTGGCAGCTGGGGGTGACGCAGCCTTGGCATAGCCAGGGTTGGCGCGGGCAGTTGCAGGCCAGTGCCAGTTGGCTTGATCTGGGGGGCGCGCGGTATCAGCAGGCGACAGGTGTGCGTGCTTCGGTGGGGCCTGTGGCGGGCTTGCCACCAGGTTGGCAGGGTGATGTGTCGATGGGTTGGCGAGACATTCAATACAAGACTGTGTCGGGTTTTGATGCGCGCTGGCTGGATGTGCGGACTGCAGTGGGCTACACCGCTACAAATTGGGCGCTGCAGGGCAGCGCGGGCTGGCAGCGCGACACAGCTTTGGCAGTACGCCCTGGCGGCGACCGCATGGGTTGGTCTGCCGATGTGTTGGCGCGTTGGGTGCTGCAATGGGGTGGTGTGGCTGAGCTGGGTGGCACGGTACAAAACTGGCTTGACAATAGCCCCTATGCAGCCGGGCTGATTGACCAGCAGCGCGTGCAGCGCAGCAGCAGCTTGCGCGCCGCGCTGGTATGGCCGGCGGGGCCGCAAGGCCAGTGGGTTCTTGAGGGGCGGCAAGTGCGTAGCATTGACAACATAGCGCTGTTTGGCTATGACGCACTGTCGCTGCAGTTGGGCTATCAATGGCGCTTTGGCAGGCGCGAACCGTAAAGGAGTTTTAAGTGCAGGACGAGGTTTTCAGGTGCTAGCCATGGCGCGGGCGCTGTGGGCGTTCAGGGGGTTTGTGTTGACGTCGGTGCAGCGTGAGTTTGCTGCCCGTTATCAAAACTCGATGTTGGGCATGGCGTGGATGGTGATTCACCCACTGTCGATGATTGTGGTTTACACGGTGATTTTTTCGCAACTGATGCGGTCTCGTTTGCCGGGCGTGGACAGCACGTTTGGCTACAGTGTGTATTTGTGTGCCGGGTTGTTGACCTGGGGCTTGTTTGCCGAGGTGGTGACGCGGGCGCAAACGGTGTTCATTGACAACGCCAATTTGCTCAAAAAGCTGAGTTTTCCCAGACTGTGCCTGCCGCTGATTGTGGTACTGAGTGCTGTGCTGAATTTTCTGGTGGTGTTTGCATTGTTTGTGGTTTTTTTGCTGCTCACGGGTAATTTTCCTGGCTGGGTGGTGCTGGCGTTTTTGCCGGTGCTGGCCATTCAGCTGGCCTTTTCGGTGGGGCTGGGTATGACGCTGGGGGTGTTCAATGTGTTTTTCAGGGATGTGGGGCAGGTGGCCACGATCGTGATGCAGTTTTGGTTTTGGTTGACGCCCATTGTTTATACAAAAAGTGTGCTGCCTGAGGGCGTGCAGGCCGGGCTGGCGTGGAACCCGATGGCGGTGGTGATTGACGCTTATCAGCAAATTTTTGTCTGGCACACCTTGCCGGCTTGGCGGGGTTTGGCCTGGGTGAGTGTGCTGGCCGTGCTTTTATGTCTGGCGGGGTGGCGAATGTTTCGTCGCCATGCCGGCGCCATGGTGGATGAACTGTGATGGACGCTATTTGTATCAAAGACCTTGGCAAGGCCTACCGGCAATACCCCACGCGCTGGGCGCGCTTGCTTGAGTGGCTGCCCGGGCAGCACCGACCCCGCCACACGCTGCGCTGGGTGCTGCATGAGGTGTCGTTTACGGTCAAGGCGGGTGAGGCGGTGGGAATTGTGGGCATGAATGGTGCGGGTAAAAGCACTTTGCTCAAGTTAATCACCGGCACCAGCCAGGCCACCACGGGCAGTGTGCAGGTGGTGGGACGCATTGCGGCGCTGCTGGAGCTTGGCATGGGGTTTCACCCCGACTTTAGTGGGCGCCAAAATGCCCTGACAGCGGGGCAGTTGCTTGGCATTAGCGCGCAAGACATGCACGATTTGATGCCGCAAATTGAGGCTTTTGCCGAAATTGGCGACTACATGGACATGCCCGTACGGGTGTACTCCAGTGGCATGCAGATGCGGTTGGCCTTTAGTGTGGCCACGTGCGTTCGCCCAGAGGTGCTGATTGTGGATGAGGCGCTGTCGGTGGGTGATGCCTATTTTCAGCACAAGAGCTTTAACCGCATTCGCGAGTTTGGCAAGCTGGGCACCACGCTGCTGATCGTGAGCCACGACAGGGCAGCCATTCAATCCATTTGCAGCCGAGCCATTTTGCTGCGCGATGGGTCCGTGGCGCTGGACGGTGACCCCGAAACCGTGCTTGACTATTACAACGCGGCGCTGGCGCAGTCGGGCTTACAGCGCGACACCAGCGCGCTGGAGCAGCTTAAGCGGGCAGACGGTCGGGTGCAAACCGTGTCGGGCACCAAAGAGGCCGTGGTGGAGCGTGTGAGCCTGCTAAATGAGCAGGGCGAGCCAATTGAAATGCTGCGGGTGGGTCAGGCGGTGACGCTTCAGGTTGAGGTGCGGGTCAATGCTGACGTGCCCCGGTTGGTGTTGGGCTATGGCATCAAAAACCGGCTGGGTCAGGTTATGTATGGCACCAATACCTGGCACACCGGGCAGATCATAGAGGCCCCCAAAGCTGGCGACAGGTTTGTGTTTTCAATGCGTTTTGACGCGAATTTGGGGGTAGGGAGCTATTCAGTGCAAACGGCTTTGGTAGACAGTGATTCACACCTGACGGCCAATTACGAATGGCGTGATCTGGCCTTGGTGTTCAATGTGGTGAATGTGGACAAATGGGTGTTTGATGGCGCGGCGTGGTTGCAGCCGCAGATCAGCATTGAAACTTTATGACTTTTATTTCGTATTCTCAAAACCGCGAAGATGTGATGCTGTGGCGGGCCTTGAAGCATGTCACGCCTGGGTTTTATGTGGACGTTGGGGCCAATGACCCGTCTGACGACTCAGTGACGCGTGCTTTTTACGAGCGCGGTTGGTCGGGCATCAATGTTGAGCCGCTGGCCAGGCACATCAGGGCGCTGCAGCAGCAGCGTCCGCGCGATGTCAATCTTTGCGTCGCAGTGGGGGCCTCGGATGGCGATGTGGAGATTTTTGACACCGCGGTGCGCGGCTGGGCCACGGCCAATGCAGAGGTGGCCCAGGTGCATCGGGCTCAAGGGGTAGCGGTAACGGCCAGCCGTGTGCCGTTGCGCCGGCTTGATGGCATATTTGCCGAGTTTGTGGCTGCATCACCTGTGCATTTCTTGAAAATTGATGTTGAGGGGTTTGAAGCAGCGGTATTGCAGGGCATGGACTTTGCCCGCTGGCGCCCCTGGCTGGTGGTGGTAGAGGCCACGGTGCCCAATTCGCAAGTGCTTGACGACCATTGGGAGCCACTGCTGACACAAGCGGCTTACGACTGCGTTTATTTTGACGGTCTGAATAAGTATTACCTCGCGCATGAGCACCCCGAACTGAAAGCCGCTTTTGCTGTGCCCCCCAATGTGTTTGATGACTATATTGCAGCCGAGCAGGTGCGGCTGCAACAACTGGCTGACGAGGCGAAGCTAACGCAGCAGGCCGCGCAGGCCGAAGCGCAGTTAACGCAGCAAGCGTTGCAGGCGGCGCAAGCGCAAGCACTGGCCGACAAACTGCGGTGGCAACACGAGTTGGGTGGTGTAAAAACAGCGCTTGCAGCACAACAGGAAAAAGCCGGCGTGCTGGCTGGGCAGGTGGCCGCTTTGCAGGCGCAGCTGGCCGCGGTGTATGCCAGCACATCATGGCGCGTGACACGCCCATTGCGAGCTGCTTCCAGGCGACTCTTACAGTTGCGTGGGCATGCAAGCCCAGCAACGGTTACCGATTTAAATAATAAGGACAATAAGCCCGTAGCCCTTTTGGATAAAGAGCAAGGCGCTATGAATTTTGTTTATTGGAGTTCGGTAGCACTGCGTAATTCTGCCGTTGCATTTGCACCAGAACTCGATGGCACTGAAGCGGCTGGCTTGCCAACCGATACCGCTTGGCGGCTGGTGGGGCATGTTGAGGGGCATTACAGTTTGGCAATGGTCAACCGGGGGCTTGCTTTGGGGTTGGCCGCGATGGCACCAGAGCGGGTGCAAATGGTGGCCTACCATGGACAGGCTTATACGGCGGGCAACGACATGCCTGCGCCCGAGCAGAAGCGCATAGCCCGGCTGTTGGCCCATGTCACGCCGGCAAATGCGCCAGTGGTGTCGATCGTGCACCACTTTCCACTGATCACCGACGCAGCACCCGCGGCTTGCCGCTTGGTGATGTTCTTCTGGGAAGAGTCTGTTGTGCCGGCAGACATGGTGGCCCATATCAACACGCATTTTGATGGTGTGCTGGTGGCCAGCTTGTTTGTCAGGCAGTGCCTGCGCAACTCAGGCTGTACCTTGCCAGTGTTTTTGGTGCCCATGGGGCTGCCGCACTTTGCCAGCGTTGCTGATTTGGCGCCACAGGTGAACTGCCCAGCTTCAGGGCAAAACTTCAGGTTTTTGCATGTGTCGTCAGCCTTTGCACGCAAGGGCATTGATGTGCTGCTAGAGGCTTTTTTTGCGCGCTTCACCGGTGCGGATGCGGTAGAGCTTTACATCAAGTCATTCGCTAATCCGCACAATAACTTGGCTGAGCTGGTTGCACAATTTGCGGATAAGTTCCCAGACGGACCCCGCGTGATTCTGGATCACGACGAGCTGGATGCGCAGCAAATGCAAGCGCTTTATGCCAGCGCGCATGCAATGGTGCTGCCCAGCCGGGGCGAGGGCTTCAACATGCCGGCTGCTGAGGCTTTGGCCATGGGTTTGCCTTTGGTGGTGACTGGTTTTGGGGGCCAGGCTGACTTTGCCAATGTGCAAAACGCCTACATGGTGCCGTATTCGTTTGCTTTGTCAGGAAGCCATTTGCATACCGAGGGCTCTTTTTGGATCGAGCCTGACCGTGAGTCGTTGGTGCAGTTGCTGGGCATGGTGCGCGACGACGTTCTGGCTCAATCTGCAAGGCTGCAACAGCAACGTTTGGCCGGGGCCCAGTGGGTTCGCCAGCAGTGCACCTGGGCCAATGCGGCGCTTGCCACGCAGAATGCGGCAACGGCGTTGTTGACGGGGGCTGTACTTAAGCCAGCAGCGCGGTCGGTTCGTACGGCGCTGCTTAGCCCTTGGCATACGTCGTGCGGCATTGCAGAGCATGCGCATGCGTTATTCAAGGCGTGGCCACAGGACGCCGCCCTGACCGTTTTTTGTGACATGCGTACACCCGCCGACGCTTCGCAAGCAATTTACGCCCCCCACTGGACACTGAATGACTGTGACTCTGTGGTGGCCACTTTAGAGACCATTGCCGCTGGAAACTTTGAGGTTTTGGTGGTGCAGCATCAGCAGAGCCTGTTTTTGCTGACTGATGAGGTTTGTGCTGCGTTGGCGCAAGTACAAGCCAGCGGCTGTGTGGTGGTGCTTGAGCTGCATTCAACGCTGCCGCTGGTGCGTGAGCGACGCATCAGTCAATTGGCCATCCAGCATGTGCAGACTTTGGCGCGAGTGTTGGTGCACAAGCTTGATGATGTGAACTATTTGTTGGGGCTTGGCTTGGTCGACAACGTGATGTGTTTGCCGCTAGGTGTCACACTGGCTCAGTCAGATGTACCGAAGAAATCTGTCAGGCAAGGACTGGGGCTGATGCCCGATGATCTTGTGCTGGGTTGTTTTGGCTTTTTGTTGCCGCACAAAGGTATGGACCGAGTGATTGGTAGCATGCCCGGTTTGGCGCATGCCACTGGTAAAACGGTGAAGTTGCTGGCCATCACGGCGGCCCTTGATGAGCGTAGCCAGCAGACCTTGGCCGAGTGCCAAACCCTTGCGCAGTCGCTCGGCGTGGCGCAAGACATCATCTGGGTGACTGAATTTTTGCCAATTGAAGACTGTTTGCGTCAGCTTAAAGCGGTTGATGTGATGGTGTACGCCTATGGGCCCACGCGTGAGAGCGCCAGCGCCGCAGTCACGGTGGGCCTTGCCACGGGCGTGCCAGTTCTGGTGAGCGATCAGCCTATCTTTTCAGATGTGAAGCATTGCAGCCATGTCGTGCAAAACATGACTGCGCAAGCCCTGGTGGATGCCGTGTGCTGGCTTCTGCAGCATCCACAAGAGTTGGAGGCCCAGGCGGCACGCCAGACGCAATGGTTGGCGCACCGCGATTGGGCCCGTATTGGCCAGCAATTTAGGGCCACGGTACTAGGTTTGTTGGCCGATCAGGCCGCAGCCCCGCTGGTCTGTCCTGTGCCATTGCCAAAGCAGCGTCAGCTTTTGGTGGATGTGTCTGAGTTGTATCACCGCAATGCCAAAACCGGCATTCAGCGCGTGGTGCTGAATATTTTGCGTGCTTGGCTGGCGCAGCCACCTGCCGGTTTTGTAGTCCGACCCGTTTTCTCTTTGGACGGCCAAGGTTTCAGATACACCCATAAATTTTTTGAAAGCCTGCAAGGTCAGCCCGATGCGCCGGACGAGCAGTTGGTTCAAGTGGCATGGGGGGATATTTTCTTGGGGCTGGACTTGAGCGCGCATCTTTTCCCGGCAGCAGAACAGACGCTGCATCAGCTGCGCTTACGCGGCGTGCGGGTGTGTTACGTGGTTTATGACATCATTCCGCTACTGCGGCCAGATTTTTCTGTGCCCGGCATGCAGCAGGCTTTCGCTAATTGGTTGCAGAGCCTGCGCAGGCAAGCTGACCGCCTGGTGTGTATCTCTGAGGCGGTGGCGCAGGATGTCAGGTTGTGGATGGGTGGGCATACCGAGGAAGGTGCTTTCCCTGATGTGCGTGCGTTCCATTTGGGCTCAGACCTGATGCAGGGGTTGGCCCCAGGGGCGCCTAGTGCAACCGCCGTAACTGTCATTGCGCGGCTAGCTTCCCAGCCTTCTTGCCTTATGGTGGGAACCCTGGAGCCGCGCAAGGGATATCGGCAGGTTTTGCAGGCTTTTGATTTGCTTTGGCGAAATGGCTCGCAGCTTGTGCTGGTGATTGTGGGCAAACCGGGCTGGATGATGGACGATTTTTGTGTTCAATTGCGTCAACACCCGCAAGCAGGTCTCCTGTTGCACTGGTTTGACGATGCTTCTGACGCAGTGCTGGAAAGTCTTTATGACAACTGCAGTTGTCTGCTTGCAGCCTCTGAAATGGAGGGGTTTGGTTTGCCCTTGATTGAGGCAGCGCGCCATAACTTGCCTATCGTTGCACGTGACATTCGCGTTTTCAGGGAGGTTGCAGAGGATCACGCTTTCTATTTTCAGGGGTCCGCGCCAGAAGATCTCTCACGGGCCTTGCTGACGTGGCTTTCCTTGCATCAGCAAGGTTTGGCCCCGGGCAGTCAAGCCATGCGCCGGTTGACCTGGCAGCAAAGTGCAGATCAATTGCTGCAGGCTATTTTGTAAAAGCGTGGTTTGAATAGTTACAAAACAATAAGGTCAGGGGGAAGTCGGGTGGGTAAGAATGTTCGTGCACCAGCCAAAGATTCGGTGGCAACAAATTTGCAACAATTGCAGCAATTGCCTTTGCTTCAAGGATTGAGCGAGTACGTGCTGGCACAGGTTGCAGCGCACACCCAAGTGCAAGTCATTTCGCGGGGGCATGTGGTGGTGCGCAAAGGGGACAAAGATGCGCAAATGCTGTTTGTTTTGCGTGGGCGTCTGCAGGTCATTGACCTGAGTGAAGACGGGCGCGAGGTCGGTTTGAATTTTTTGACCGCAGGTGAATATTTTGGCGAGTTGTCTGTGATTGACGGGTTGCCGAGATCTGCCACCGTAGTTGCCACTGAGAATTCGATGATTGCAGTTTTGCCGCGACCTTATGCCATGGACCTTATTTACAAAAATCCATCTGTCATTGAAGATTTGTTGAAAAAAATGGCACGCTCCATCAGGCGCGCATCTAGTTATCAGGGTATTTTGTCGATACCAAATGCGTTTCACAGGGTGTTTGCGTTGCTAAACCAGATGACTTGCGTTGCACCAGGAGGATTGGTTGTTATAGATAATATTCCGACGCAACATGAAATTTCTATTATGGTGAATACAAGCAGAGAAACAGTTTCACGCGCGATGAGATTCTTGATTGAAAAGGGTATTGTTGAAAAAGATTTGCGCAGATTGATTATTAGAAAACCTGTTGATCTCGATGGGATATATAAATCAGCAGAAGGTGGTAATGGGTATTGAAGTAAATATTGTATTGATTGCAAAGAAGTTAAGATTAAAGTTAAAAGAAGAAGACAAAGTAAAGCATATCACCTGGAGTTTTTGGATAACTGCTCTTGCAATGATTTTTTTATCGACTCAGGCGTCAGTTTTATTGGCATTCTTAATTGGTTTTGTAAAAGAAGGATGGGACCATTTTTTTGGTAGTGGATTTTGCTGGTTTGATATGCTTGGGAATGTTGTTGGTATTATTTTTGCACTTATTGGTTATCTGTTTATAACTTGGAGTTTTTCTTTTATATGAAGGTTTTAGTAAATGGTGTGCCGTTATTATCGCCATTGACTGGCATAGGCCAATATATTCGTCATTTGTTTGCCGCAATCGATCGCATGCAATTGGCCGAGGTATACATGCACTACGGATTGAGTATTGAAAAAGGTATTCATCTGCCAAGTGAGCGCACCGCGCAAACTTTGTCGCGCGTGAATGCCTTGGCACAACGTTTTGTGCCATATCCGCGGACGGCACGTCGCTTGGCTGAAAAAGCCATGTTTGCCTACCAGACCAAATTTGCTTTACGTGATGCGCTCTATCACGAACCAAACTATGTGCCCATGCCTTTTGATGGGCCATTGGTGCTGACCATTTGCGATATGTCATGCTTCGATCACCCTGAAACACACCCGCAAGAGCGCGTGCGCTTGATGCAGGGCGAAATGCCCAAGGCGCTTGAGCGTGCTGATCATATTTTGGTGATTTCAGAATCATCAGGGCGCGCTTTGCAGCGTTGGTTTGATGTGCCATCTGAAAAAATAACGACGACTTACCTGGCTGCAGATGCGCGATTTCGACCGTATGACCCAGTGGCTTTGGCCCAGCCACTAGCTGAGCTGAATTTGAGCGCGGGCGGTTACGTTTTGTGCGTGGGTACGCTTGAGCCGCGGAAAAATCTGACGACGTTGTTTGCTGCGTATGCCGGACTGCCTGCAGCACTGCGGCGTGAGTATCCCTTGGTCGTGGCGGGCATGAGTGGCTGGAATACCCAGGAGCTTATGGCGTCTGCGCAGGCACTGATAGAAAAAGGTGAGTTGCGTTTGCTGGGTTATGTACCCGACGCGCTCATACCGCCGTTGTATGCCGGTGCAGCCGCTTTTTGTTATCCGTCGCGTTACGAGGGTTTTGGTTTGCCTGCGTTGGAGGCCATGGCCTCTGGTGTACCGGTGCTGACCGCCAACCAAACCTCGTTGCCTGAGGTGGTAGGTGATGCGGGCTTGATGGTGGCGCCAGATGATGTGGAGGGCATGCGTGACAGTTTGCAGCGAATGTTGGAGGATCGTGTTTTCGCTCAAGCACTTAGCAAAAAGGGGCTGGAGCGTGCCAAGACTTTTAGTTGGGAGCGCTGTGCTCAGGAAACCGTAGGCGTGTACAACCAGGTGATGAGGGACCGAGGACGTGTGGTATGAGTAAACGCCGGGTCTTGCACCTGTACCGCACGTATTTTCCTGAAACCCAAGGCGGCTTGCAGGAGTCGATCCGGCAGTTGTGCCTGGCAACCACGCCGCTGGGTGTTGACAACGTGGTGTTTGCTTTGGCGCGAAACCCTGAGCCGGTCGAGATGACCTTGCCAGAGGGGCGCCTGGTGCGTGCGCGTTCCTGGTTCGAATTGGCTTCTTGCGACTTTGGTGCTTTGGCGGCGTTGCGGCGTTGCCGTGCCGAGGCTGACCAATGCGACATCATTCAAATTCATTTCCCTTGGCCTTTTGCCGACATGCTGCTGCCCTTTATTCGGCGGCGTGGACAACCCGTGGTGGTGACTTATGTGTCAGACATTGTTCGGCAGAACCAATCTGGGTTAGGGCAGCTCTACGCGCCGCTTCGCCGCTATTTGTTAGGCGCCGCGACTAAGGTGGTGGCTTCGTCGCCTAACTACGCTCAAAGTAGCACGGTGTTGCGCGATTACCAGCACAAGCTCATGTGTATTCCGCACTGCCTGGTAGATGCGCAACCCGTCGACGCTTCGCTTTGTGACCGCTGGCAGGCGCAGTTGGGCCGCAATTTCTTTTTGTTTGTAGGCGTGTTGCGCTATTACAAGGGGCTGGACTTTTTGTTGCAAGCAGCCCAACAGGTGAGCACGCCGATAGTTATCGTGGGTGACGGGCCTGAAGGCCCGCGCTTGCGCAGCTTGGCCAAGGCACTTGGGTTGACGCACGTGCATTTTCTGGGGGCCTTGGATGACGCCGACAAAAATGCGTTGATGGCCTTGTGCCGGGCGGTGGTGTTCCCTTCGCACTTGCGCTCTGAAGCCTTTGGCATCACCTTGCTTGAGGGCGCTCGCCAGGGCAAGCCCCTGATTTGTTGCGAAATCAGTACAGGCACCACCTGGGTCAATCGGCACAACGAGACCGGCTTGGTGGTGCCGCCAGCTAATGCCGATGCTTTGGCTAACGCCATGAACCATTTAGCTGCAGATGATGCGTTGTGCCAGCGCCTGGGTGCAGGTGCTCGCCAGCGCTGGGAGCAGCACTTCAGGCCAGAAGTGGTTGGCGCGGCGTACCGTCAGCTTTATGACGATTTATTGGCTTAAGGCTTGAAGATACTGACATGACCAGTAGGGGCGCTCGCTTGTCAAGTGTCTGGTGGGTGCGCGCTGGCTTAGGTTTGTTGGCACTGGTGCTGGCGCTGGGTTTGGAATGGCTGCGTCCGCCCTGGTTGGGCCGGTTGGACGAAGGCCTGCGCGACGTTTTTTTGCGCCACACAGCAAGCCATCAGCACGAGGCGCGCTTGGTGGTGGTGGACATCAGTGAAGCAGCGTTGCGCGACATGGGCCCCTGGCCCTGGCCGCGCCAACGCGTGGCTGACTTGGTCGAGATTCTGCTGGGTACCTACGGTGCGCGTGCGGTGGGTCTGGACATTGTGTTTCCCGAGCCGGCAGACCCGCAAGGTGATGCCCGGTTGGCATCCCTTGCCCAACACGCGCCGCTGGTTTTGGCGCAAATTTTTGACTACACCTTGCGGGACGCATCCAATGTGCAGGGCGTGTTGTCGGGTGGGCTGGCGCCGTCTGGCGTTGCAGGCTTTACGCAGGCCTTTGGCTACATTGGCAACCACGAAGGCCTGGCGCGGGCCCAATGTGTTGGCAATATTGGTTTTGTACCGGATGCAGATGGCGTGCTGCGCCACACGCCCACGCAGACTTTGTTTCAGGGGCAGGTGTATGTGCACTTTGCCAGTGCCATGCTGGCTTGCGGCGCTGACACCGCGCCTGGTTTGGGCGGGTTTGCCAATAGCCAAGGCTTGTGGCGTGTGCCTTACGCGCGTGACTTTTCGGCCTATACGGTCATTGCCGCCACCGACATCCTGAATGAGAGCGCGCCACGCGCCTTGCTGGCTGGGCGTTACGTGCTGGTGGGTTCTTCGGCATTGGGCCTGGGTGACCGGGTGAGTACGCCGCTGGCGCCGTTGACCAGCGGCGTCATGGTGCATGCCGCCAGCTTGTCGGGTCTTTTGGACATGGCAGAAGGCCACGCTCAATCGCCCTGGGCTGGGCGGGGGTGGTTGGTGGCTTGGTGCGTGTTGAGTATGGCGTTGGCCGTGTATTTGATGGCCAGGGTGGCGGCGTGGCAGGGGTTTATTTTGCTGCTGGCGTTGGTGCTTGGTTGGTTGGGTGTGGCGTTTTGGGGTGTGGCAAGGCAGGCCGAATGGTCGGTGACAGCGCCTTTGTTTGGGTATTTTTTTCTGTTGGTAGCCGCCGTGCCACATGAGTGGTGGCAGGCCCAGCTCAGGGGCCGTCAGCTGCTGCGCTCGTTTTCGCACTATGTGGCCAAGCCGGTGCTAGATGAAATTGTGCGGCTGAATTTGCAACATAGCCTGAGCCCCAAGCTGTTGGACGTGACGGTGTTGGTGGCTGATATGGAGGGCTACACGCGGGCCACCTCGTCTTTGACTTTAGAGCAGGCCGCAGCGCTGACCAAAGATTTTTTGGCTTGCCTGACGCGCCCTGTGCTGGGCTGGCAGGGCACGCTGGACAAGTACACAGGCGATGGCTTGGTGGCTTTTTGGGGGGCACCACTGCCATGCCCAGACCAGGCTGACCGGGCGGTGAGCGCGGCGCTGGCCATTTTGGTCGAGGTAGAGGCGCTGAACAAGCGCCGCGCCCAGGAAGGGCTCATGCCGGTGCAAGTGCGCATTGGCATTGAGAGCGGTAGCGCTTTGGTGGGTGATTTGGGCACAGCGTTTCGCAGCACTTACACGGCTGTGGGCGATTGCATTAATTTTGCGTCAAGGCTGGAGGCTGCCGCACGGTACTTGCCAACGCAGCTGGTCATTGGGCCCATTGCCCGGCGCCAATTGGTGCAGCACGCTACAAAATCGCTTGGGGAGATCAGCCTGCGCGACACCAGCACCACCATTGAGGTGTTTGCCGTGCAGGAAGATTAATTTATATAAAAATAGCCTCTAGCCCTTTCATTTGTTTCGTAAGTAGCTAGTTTATTAATAGCAAAAATTCTGCTTCCAGGCTCAGTTTTGTAAGACCAGATTGACCGCCACCACTGCCTC
Organism: Rhodoferax sp.; assembly: GCF_028688795.1. Classification (GTDB taxonomy): domain Bacteria; phylum Pseudomonadota; class Gammaproteobacteria; order Burkholderiales; family Burkholderiaceae_C; genus Rhodoferax. The sequence goes on from NZ_JAQTXM010000026.1 coordinate 49,031, forward strand.
GTCGTCAGCGCCCCCCACCAGTGCCAACAGCCTGATCTTCGAGATCAAGTACATGTAGCGTGCTTGCGCCAGGTCACGCAACACCACAACGCGTTGCTGCTCGGCATTCAAGATGTCGAGCACGGTGCGGCTACCGGCCTGAAATGACTTGTTGCTCGACAGCACCAGCTGGTCAGCTGAGCGCAGCGCTTGTTCCAGGGCTTTGATTTTTGGCATGTTTTCTGTCATACCGCGAAACTCTTTGTAAACACGCAGGCCAAGGTCACGCCGGCCGACCTCCAGGGTTTGCTCTGCACGGTCTTGTGAGGCAAGCGCTTGCCGAATCGATGCGTTCACGTAGCCGCCTGAAAAGATCGGAATATTCAGCTGCAGACCCACAGAGTTGTTGGTGTAGCGGTTGCTGGTGTTGGTGACGTTTTCGCTCGCGCTTTGCTGCCACTGCGCTACCGCATCAAGCGTGGGGTAGTGGCCCGATTTTGCCTTGTCAACCTCTTGGCGGGCAATCTCTACCCGCGCTTTCAATGACTGGATTTGGGGGCTGCTTTGCTCAGCGCGTGCCGTCCACGCGTCTAATTGATTGGGCTCGGGGTTGGTCAAGGTCAGGGCTTTGACGTTGAGCGTGGCAAGCTTGTCGATGGGCTGGTTGATCAAGCTTTGAAGCTGTTGCAAGGTGTAGCTGACGTTTTGACGCGCCTCAATTTCAAGTGCCACGTTCATGTCGATACGAGCTTGAGCATCGTCAATGTCGGTGCGCGTGCCAGAGCCAGCCGCCAAGGCCTTGCGGGCAGCATCCAATTGGGTGGTGTAAGCCACTTGCTGGGCCAGTACCAGGGCCAATTGGTCGTGGGTCAGCATGGCTTCAAAATAGGCGCTGCTGACCCGCACGGCCAGGTTTTGCTCTTCCAGTGCCAACGCTGCTTCAGCATCATCGACCTGGGCACGGGCCTGGCGGTATTGGGCTGCCAACTGGGGGCGGTAAAGCGGCTGACGCAAGGACACGGTTTTGTTGCTGCTGGGGTAGCCGGTGTGGGTGGTTTGCTCCTGCCCCAAAAAATTGGGCGTGGTGCTTTCCAGGTGGTTGTCGGTGCGGGACAGGTTGGCGCTGATGTTGGGCAGCATTTGTGACCGCGCTTGCGGCAGGCGTTCACGCTCGGCCGCCGCAGAGGCGCGTGCCGCCAGCAGGGTGGCGTCCTGTTTTTGGGCGGCAAGGTATACCTGCAGCAAGTCCATGGCTTGAACGGGTAAGCAAAGCCCCAGCAGGGCACTGCCCGCAACGAGCCAATGGGCCACCCGTTTGTTGTGTTGGATGTGGTGCTTCATGGGATTACTCTTCTTTCATGGACGCAGCCAGGCGCTTGGTCAGCGGGCTGAGCAAATAAGTCAACATCGAACGCTCACCCGTCAAAAAGATCACTTCTACCGGCATGCCGGGTTGCAGCTGACGCTTGCCCAGCTGCTTGTAGCCTTCAGCGGTCACACCCACCCGTGCCAGGTAGTAACCCACACCGGTTTGTGGGTCAACCAGCACGTCGGCTGAGACGGAGGCAACCTTGCCATGCACCACCAACTGGGGCGTATGGGCAAAAGACGAGAATCGTACGTCGACCGGCATGTCTTTTTTGACGCGGTCGATCATGTGCGGCGCCACGCGGGCTTCGATCAGCAAGGCTTGGTCTTGTGGCACGATGTCCATCAGCTTTTGCCCGGGGCCAATAACGCCGCCCACGGTTTGAAAGGCGAGACCTACCACCTGGCCAGTGGCGGGTGATTTGATGTCAATGCGGCTGAGGTCATCTTTGGTCGCACGGAATTTTTCAGCATCACCGGGCACCTCGCGGCCAACCTCTGCCAACTGGGACTCAACCTCTTTGCGGTACTCTTGCTGGCGAACAATAGCGCGCTGTTGCAACTCTGCTACGGCGCGTTTGGCGCGGATGGTGTTGCCCAGCAGCTCGGCAATGCCAGAGCTGGCCTCTGAGTTCATGCGCTCCAGCTCCAACTGGCGGTTGCGCGGGGCGTAGCCTTCTTTGACCAAGCCACGCGTGTTGTTGAGCTCTTCGGCCAGCAGTGCTTGCTGGTTTTTGCGGTTGGCCAGCATGCTTTCGTAGGCTTGGATCAAGCCTTGTTGGCCTTGGATACTTTCGGCGGTGGATTGCAGGTCGGCCTGCAACGCAGCACGGCGTGAGTTGAAGAGCTGCTCTTGCGTGAACACCACCTCACGCATTTGTGGGTCGTTGGCGGCTTGCACCACGTCCGGGTGGAAGCTGATTTTGCTGGCGCCCCGTTGCTCGGCCTGCAAGCGGCCTTCCATGGCGCGCAAGCCTACATAGCGCTGGCGTGCAGACTCAAAGTTGGCCCGAGCCACGGCTTCGTCCAGACGAATCAAAAGTTGGCCTTCTTTAACCAGGTCACCTTCACCGACCAAGACTTCCTTGACCAGGCCTCCGGTTAAATGCTGCACGGTTTTCCGCTTGGTGTCGATGGAGATCATGCCTTGGCTGGGCACACCTTCGTCCAATGGCGCCAGCCCGGCCCAGAGCAAAAACCCGCCAAAACCCAAGCCCAAGGCCCAGAGCCCGATGCGGGCGGCACGGCCGGTGTGCGCAGCAAGTTGCTGCGTGTCGGGTGCGGTATCAGTGGAGGAGGTTGCGCCTTGCGCAGTGTTTTTAAAAATATCTTTGATAGCCATGACGGTCTCAGCAATCTATGTAAAAAAGTTAAGCGGGTAACGCCGTGGAACCCGGCACAGGTGTGAGGGTGGCTGGGGAAGCGGGGGCTGGGCGGGGTGTTTGCAGGGCAGCAATGACAGCATCACGCGGGCCATTGGCCACCACTTGGCCATCGCGCAAAATCAGCAGCCGGTCTGCCACAGCAATGGCGCCTGGGCGGTGGGTGATCAAGAACACGCTGCTGCCTTTGGCCTTGAGTTGCGCAATGGCTGCAAACAGCGCTGCTTCACCGGCATCGTCAAGGTTGGCGTTGGGTTCATCCAGCACCACCAGTTGCGGGCTGTCATAAAGAGCGCGGGCCAGGCCAATGCGCTGGCGCTGGCCACCTGACAACAAGTTGCCAGCCTCGCCAATGGGCGTGTCGTAGCCTTTGGGGAAACGCAAAATCATGTCATGCAGGCCGGCGCTTTGAGCGGCTTCAATCACTTTGGCGGGGTCTACTTCGCCAAAGCGCGCAATGTTTTCGGCAATGCTGCCTTCAAACAACTCAATGTCTTGCGGCAGGTAGCCCAAATAGGGGCCAAGTTCAACCCGGTTCCAGCCTTCAATGGGCAACTGGTCGAGCAGCACCGTGCCTGCCCGGTCGGGCCAGATGCCCATAAGCACGCGGGCCAGGGTGGATTTGCCCGAGCCTGAGGGGCCCAGCACGGCAGTGACAGTGCCCGCGGGCACTGTCAAGTTGATGTTTTTAAGGATCGGGTCAGCCCGGCCAGGTGCCGTGGCAAACACCTCTTGCAGTGTGACGGCACCTGTGGGGGCCACGCGTTTCAGGGCCGGGTCTCGCGCGGGGTAGTCAATGAGCATTTGCTCCAGGCGAGCAAATGCGAAGCGCATGCCGATGAACTGGCGCCAGCTGCCCACCATCATGTCAATGGGGGCCAGTGCTCGGGTCATGAGCACGTTGGCCGCGATCATGCCGCCGGGGGAGAGTTGGCCGTCAATGACCAGCAAGGCGCCAGCGCCGAGGGATAGAGACTGCTGGGCGTAGCGAATGAACTTGCTCCAGGCCATGATGCGGTGGGTGAGTTGCTGGGCCTCGCTGCTTTTGTCAAGGTGAATTTGGTGCCGCGCCGCCCAACGGTTGCGCAGGTTGTGCACCATGCCCATGGATTCAAGCACTTCAGCATTGCGCAGCTTGCCTTGCAAAAATGCACCAGCGTCGGCGCCGGCTTTGGTGGCGGCCTCAGACGGGGCCAGCGTGTGCCGGTGACCAAACCAAGCCAGCGAGGCTTGAATGATGGCAAACACGATGCCCAGCACGCCCAGCCAAGGGTGCAGAAAGAACAGCACCGCCATGTAAATGGGGGCCCAGGGGGCATCAAAAAACGCAAAGATGCCGTTGCCGGTTAAAAACTGACGGATCTGGATCAGGTCGCCAAAAGCGCGCGATGGGCTGGCACCGGCCTGGCTCAAATGGGCCTCAAAGCTGGCGTTAAAGACTTGCGTGCTGAGCTGCTCGTCCAGCCGTACGCCGGTGCTGACCAGCAGGCGTGAGCGCATCCACTCGGCGAACGCCATCACGGCAAATAAAAACAAGGCCAGCAGCGACATGGCGATCAAGGTGAGCTCGCTCTGGCTGGCCAGCACGCGGTCATAAACCTGCAACATGTAGATCGTGGGCGTCAGCATGAGCACATTGGCAATCATGCTGAAGGCGCCAACGATCAAAAATTCGCGCCGGAACGCCCACAAGGTGGAAGTTAGCTCGCTTCGTTTGAAAAATTCAGGTGTTTTCATGGGGGGTGTGGCGGTCAGGCTTGGGTAGCGTTGGGTGCCGTGGCAGGTTGGCGGGCCTTGGCCGCGGCTTCATTCAGGGCTTTCAGGACATCGTCACGCGGACCAAACATTTGGGTTTGACCGTCACGCAGTACCAGCATCTTGTCGGCCACCGCCAGCACGCTGGTGCGGTGTGTCATGACGACAAATGTGGTGCCGCGCGCCGCCAGTTGCGAGATGGCGCTGGCCAGAGCTGCATCGCCTTGTTCGTCCAAACTGGAGTTGGGCTCGTCTAGCACCACAAAAGCAGGCTTGCCGTAAAGGGCTCGGGCCAGGGCGATGCGCTGGCGCTGACCGCCAGACAGCATGGCGCCTTCGCGCCCAACAGGACTGTCATAGCCTTGCGGCAAGGCCAGAATGAATTCATGAAGGCCAACTGCGCGGGCAGCGGCTTCGACCTTGGCCATGTCAACCTCGCCAAAGCGGGCGATGTTTTCTGCCACGGAGCCGTCAAACAACTCAACACCTTGGGGCAAGTAGCCAATGTGTGGGCCCAGTTCAACTTTGTTCCAGGTAAAGACGTCGGCGCCATCAAGTCGCACTTTGCCGTTGATGGCTGGCCACAAACCCACCAGCAGCCGTGCCAGGGTGGTTTTGCCGGACGCTGAAGGGCCAACCACGGCCAGCACTTCGCCGGGCTGCAGGCCAAAGCTGACGCCTTTAAGAATGGAGATTTGTGTGCCGGGGGCGCTGGCCATGAGGTTGTCCACCAGCAACTGGCCTTGCGGCGCTGGTAGCGGCATCCCGGCTGGGCGCAGTGGCACCGAGGCCAGCAGGTTGTCCAGCCGGCTGTAAGCCCCACGCACGTTCACCACGGTTTGCCACTGGGCCACAATTTGCACCAGAGGGGCCAGCACTCGGCCACCCAAAATGGAGCCCACGATCATGTAAGCGGCACCGCCGTTGAGTTGGTTGCGCAACAGCAGCCAGGCGCCCAGGCCCAGCAACATGGAGCTCACGGTGTTTTGTAGAAATTTACCGATGGCTTGGTAAAAGCCGGCGTGCTCTGAGGCTTGGGCTTGCAAGCCCAAAAATTCCCGCTGTTTGGTGATCCAGCGTTGGTGAATGTCGCGCAACATGCCCATGGATTCAATGACTTGGGCGTTGCGCAGGGTGCCGTCTGCATATTGCTGGGCGGCCACCGCGCTGCGGTTGGCGGCCAACAAGGGTGGTTGGGTGCTGCGCTCGTTGAGCCAGCCGACAAAGGTCTGCAAAATGGCGGCCACCACCGCTGACCAGCCCAGCACCGGGCTGATAGCAAAAATCAGAATCAAGAACACCATTGATACCGGCGCTTCCATGAGGGCCAGCAGCACAGGCGTATGAAGAAAATCACGTACCGAACGAAAGTCGTTCATGGGTTGCGCCGTGCCGCCAGGGGCGCGCTTGAGGTTGGCCTCGAAAATAGCAGTGAAGATTCGGCTGCTTAATTTCCGGTCAAACGCCAGTGACGCCTCATGCATGACCTCGGAGCGCACCCATTCCAGAACTTCCATAAGAACGAAAGCGGCCAACACCAGCAGCGTTAGCATGGCCAGTGTGGTGTGACTGCGGCTGTTGACCACCCGGTCATACACCTCAAGCATGTAGCCCGAAGGCGCCAGCACCAGCAGGCTGGAAAACAAGCTGAACCAGGCGGCTTGTTTAAAGTAAGGGTTGAGCTCAGTAACGGCTTGACGCAGCTCTGTGGCGGGTTTGTTTTGACTCATTGGGCCTCCTCGACCATGACATATTCTGGAAATTCCGATTCGGATGACATTTTTGACTGTTCTGCGCTGTCAGCAGGCTCTTCGCCAAACTGAAAAACCAATTCAAATCCAGCGTCTGCTCGGCGTGACAAAACGATTTCACGTAGTTTTTTAACGGCAAAGTCGCTCTCGTTTTCGGCGCTGAGCGCCAAGGCAAAACGGAGTCGGCCGTCAAGTGTGTACATCGACAACTGGCCTTTGTTAACGCTTAAGGTGTGGCGATCGAAGTAAACAGGGCAGTTGTCGGAGAACCGCAGCAGGGGCAGCGGCTTGTCACCCAGGCGGGCCAGGTTGAATGGGCTTTGTGGGTGCTGAAACACCATACGGCAGGTGCGCGACACGGAGTAAATGGCGTTGCACACCATTTGGGAGCCCATGTCTGGGAACTGTTCACGTAACGCCCGGTATTTGAGGTGATGCAGTGCCACCCGGTTCCACACCTTGGTTTGCTGCACGGTGGGCGACAAGGCATTGCAAACCCCGGCAAACGCTGACTGCAACTGCGCCAGGCGGGCGTGTTGCTCGGCGTTGGTGTTGAGTGGAATGCGCAGCGTAAAATTCATATAGGACATTGTAGGAGAAATATTCATATAGGAATATTGCGCCGATGAAAAACTGTGGGGTTCTGTGCTGGACGGCTAAGAGCAGGGATAATCCAGCGTTTTATTCATTCACAGGAGCCTACCCATGAGCAAAGAATTCCGTACCGAAGCCGAACGCAAAGCATCTCCCCGCCCTGTCGCGCCTAAAGGCGTGTGCTACACCGCTGGCCACGGCCAGATGCGCAGCCTGGAGCGTGGCGTGGCCACCAACAACAAGAAGAACCCAGGCAAGCGTTGCAAAAAAGGCGGCTGATCGTCAGGCGGTCGGACTAACCGGCCCTGCTCAGCACCCACGGTGCACCAAACAAAACGGCCCTTTCGGGCCGTTTTGCATTTAAGGTTGCTTCAAGAATTACATATTGCGCCGGTACTGCCCGCCCACCTCAAACAGGGCATTGGTGATTTGCCCCAGTGAGCACACGCGCACCGCGTCCATCAACACTTCAAACACGTTTTGGTTGTCAATGACGGCTTGTTGCAGCGTTTTCAGCATGGCGGGTGCCTCGCCAGCGTGGCGGGTGTGGAAGTCGGCCAGGCGGTTCAGCTGGCTCTGTTTTTCTTCTTCGGTGCTGCGCGCCAGCTCCAGTTTGTCATTCACTGGGTCGCCGTGCGGGTTGCGGAAGGTGTTGACACCGATGATGGGTAACTCGCCGGTGTGTTTGAGCATCTCGTAGTGCATGGATTCGTCCTGAATCTTGCCGCGCTGGTAGCCGGTTTCCATGGCCCCCAGCACACCGCCGCGCTCGGTGATGCGTTCAAACTCCAGCAGCACCGCTTCTTCCACCAGTTCGGTCAGGTCTTCGATGATGAAGGCGCCCTGTGATGGGTTCTCGTTCTTGGCCAGGCCCCATTCGCGGTTGATGATGAGCTGGATGGCCATGGCGCGGCGTACCGAGTCTTCGGTGGGCGTGGTGATGGCTTCGTCGAACGCGTTGGTGTGCAGGCTGTTGCAGTTGTCGTAGATGGCAATCAGCGCCTGCAAGGTGGTGCGGATGTCGTTGAACTGGATTTCTTGGGCGTGCAGGCTGCGGCCGCTGGTCTGGATGTGGTATTTGAGCTTTTGGCTGCGTTCGTTGGCACCGTATTTTTCTTTCATGGCCACGGCCCAGATGCGACGCGCCACGCGGCCCATCACGGTGTATTCGGGGTCCATGCCGTTGCTGAAGAAGAAGCTCAGGTTCGGCGCAAAGTCGTCAATGTGCATGCCGCGCGCCAAGTACGCTTCGACAAAGGTGAAGCCGTTGGAGAGCGTGAAAGCCAGCTGGCTGATCGGGTTGGCACCGGCTTCGGCAATGTGGTAGCCCGAAATTGACACGCTGTAGAAGTTGCGCACGTTATGGTGCACAAAGTAGCTGGCGATGTCGCCCATGACCTTCAGGCTGAATTCGGTGCTGAAAATGCAGGTGTTCTGGCCCTGGTCTTCTTTCAGGATGTCGGCTTGCACGGTACCGCGTACGTTGGCCAGAACCCATTCGCGGATTTTCAGTGCTTCGGTGTCAGTTGGTTCGCGGCCATTGTCCAAGGCGAACTTTTCCAGGTTCTGGTCGATGGCCGCGTTCATGAACATCGCCAAAATGCTCGGCGCCGGGCCGTTGATGGTCATGCTGACGCTGGTCGCCGGGTTGCACAAATCAAAGCCGCCGTAAAGCACCTTCAGGTCGTCAATGGTGGCGATGCTGACGCCACTGTTACCGACCTTGCCGTAAATGTCCGGGCGTGGGTCGGGGTCGTTGCCGTAGAGCGTGACCGAGTCAAAGGCGGTGCTCAGGCGCTTGGCCTCCATGCCGGAGCTGAGCAACTTGAAGCGTTTATTGGTGCGAAAGGCATCGCCTTCACCAGCGAACATGCGCGTGGGGTCTTCGTTTTCGCGCTTGAAGGCGAAGGTGCCGGCGGTGTAGGGGTAGCTGCCGGGCACGTTGTCGAGCATCAGCCACTTCAAAATTTCGCCATGGTCTTCAAATTGCGGCAGGCAGACCTTGCGGATCACTGTGCCACTTAATGACTTGGTGGTGAGCGCGGTGCGAATTTCCTTGTCGCGGATTTTGACCACGTATTCGTCTCCCGCATAAGCGGTTTGCATGGCGGGCCACTGGGCCAGCAGCTTGGCCGCTGACGGGTCTTGGGCCTCTGCTCGCGTCTTGGCCAGCTCCAGAACAGTGCCATAAGCGCCAGGTTTGGCGGTGCCGTCTTTGCCCGGGTCGTGTGCGATCAGCATCTGCGCCGTGGCATTGAGCTGCTGGATTTCACGTGCCAGTTTGGCCTGGGCACGGGCGCGTTTTTTGTAGCCGCGCACGGTGTCGCTGATTTCCGCCAAATAGCGGGTGCGTGCTGCCGGCAGCACCGGGGTCTGGTTGGTGCTGTGGCGCACGCTCACCTGAGGCAAGCGGGCCTGGGTCACTGGCATGCCCAGCTCTGCCAGGCGGATTTTCAGGGCTTGGTAAAGCGCGGTGACGCCGTCATCGTTAAAACGCGCCGCCATGGTGCCAAACACCGGCATGTGCTCCATGGGGGTGCCCCAAGCCTCTTTGTTGCGCTGCACTTGTTTGGCCACGTCGCGCAGGGCGTCAGCGGCGCCTTTGCGGTCAAATTTGTTGATGGCGACAAACTCGGCAAAGTCGAGCATGTCGATCTTTTCCAGCTGGCTGGCGGCGCCAAATTCGGGCGTCATGACGTACATGGGCACGTCCACATGCGGCACGATGGCCGCATCGCCTTGGCCAATGCCCGAGGTCTCGACGATGATCAGGTCAAACCCGGCCACTTTGCATGCGGCAATTACGTCCGGCAGGGCGGCGCTGATTTCGCTGCCAAAGTCGCGCGTGGCCAAGCTGCGCATGAACACCTTGGGGCCGTTTTGCCAGGGGTTGATGGCGTTCATGCGAATGCGGTCACCCAAGAGCGCGCCACCGCTTTTGCGGCGTGACGGGTCGATGCTGATCACCGCCACACGCAGCGCGTCGTTCTGGTCGAGGCGCAGGCGGCGAATGAGTTCGTCGGTGAGGGATGATTTGCCCGCACCACCGGTGCCGGTGATGCCTAGCACAGGTATCTTTTTGGTAGCTGCTTGCGCTTGTATATCAAGGGCTAGAGCCTTAAAAGACTTAGAAAGTTGGCCTTTGGCGTGGCCGGCAGCGGCCTCGTTCTCAAGTCCGGTGATGAGCTGCGCCAACGCCCGCCAGCTCATCTCAGTGTGGCCTTGAATGGCCTCGATGGTGGTGGGGGCGTACTGCGTCAAGTCATGGTCGCAGCGCTTGACCATGTCGCCAATCATGCCGGCCAAGCCCATGCGCTGGCCGTCTTCCGGGCTGTAAATGCGCGCCACGCCGTAAGTCATCAGCTCCTTGATTTCGCTGGGCACGATCACGCCGCCACCGCCGCCAAACACCTGGATGTGGCTGCCGCCACGGGCTTTGAGCAAATCGACCATGTACTTGAAATACTCCACATGCCCGCCCTGGTAAGAGCTGATGGCAATGCCCTGGGCGTCTTCCTGTAGGGCGGCGGTCACGACTTCATCGACTGAGCGGTTGTGCCCCAGGTGGATTACCTCGGCGCCCATGCTTTGCAAAATGCGCCGCATGATGTTGATGGCAGCGTCATGGCCGTCAAACAGGCTGGCGGCGGTGACAAAGCGCACCTTGTGGGTGGGGCGGTACTGGGCCAGGGCTTTGGCGTCTGCGGACATTTCGGTCATGGGGTGTGTCTCCGGTATGGGTTTTGTTTTGGCTAACCAGCGATCAGACGCGGGCTGGCTGACTTGACGTTGACGTAAACGTCAATCTTAGCGCTTTTGCAAAACAAAGGGCGCTTGCGCGCCCCAGGTTGATCATCAGCGGTCCATGTCCTCCGCTTATTTGTACAGCACCCCGGGTAGCCACATGCCGATCGCAGGAAATTGGTACAGCAAAAATATGGCGAAGACCTGAATGCCCATGAAAGGCAACATGCCAGCAAAAATTTGGTTCAGCGTCACATGTGGCGGGCTCACACCCTTCAGGTAAAAGGCGGCCATCGCCACCGGCGGGCTCAGGAAGGCAGTTTGCAAGTTCAGCGCGACCAGCAGGCCGAAGAACAGCGGATCAATGCCGAAGTGTGGCAAGAGCGGGATGAAGATCGGCATGAAAATCACAATGATCTCGGTCCACTCCAGCGGCCAGCCCAGCAAAAAGATCACCACCTGTGCCAGGATCATGAACTGCACCGGCGTCATGTCAAGCGACAGCACCCAGGTGTTGATCAGTTCCTGCCCGCCCAGCAAGGCAAAGGCTGCCGAGAAAATGCTGGAACCCACAAACAGCCAGCACACCATGGCGCTGGTCTTGGCGGTGAGGTACACCGACTCGCGCATCACCGTCATGTTGAGCCGCCGGTAGGCGCCAGCCAGCAGCAGGCCGCCCATTGAGCCCATGGCCGCCGCTTCAGTCGGCGTGGCCAAGCCAAAAACGATGGTGCCCAGCACCGCCAGGATCATGATGGCCAGCGGGAAGAACGAGCCCAGCAGCATCTTGAAAATTTCCAGGCGGGCGAAACTGAAGAATGCATAAAAAATGGCCAGGGCCACCGCGCAACTGGCCAGAGCAACCCAGAACGTCATTGGCGCAGGCACGCGTTCCGCCTCCGCCTCCGCCACCGGGCTGGCAACCACCGGTTCTGCAGCCGCAGGCGCCTTGGCCGGGGCCGGTGCCTCGGGCACAGCGGCTACGGGCGCCGAGGTTGTGCCTTCGGTCGGGGGCGGCTGCAAACCATCTTCTGGCTCAGCCTCGGGTTCGGCCAGACCGCCGCCGGTTTCGTCCTCAGAGGTATCAAATGACGAGCCGCCCATGGCCTGCACCTCTTGCGATGCCTCCTGAGGTATCGGGGCGGTGACTTTGAGGTAAACGCCGCCCATGACAACCACGACGGCGATCGCTGGCAACAAGGCGATGAACAGGTGATTGAGCAGTGATTTCATCGGCACTGCGGCATTGCGCTTGCCCTTGATGGCCCCGATCAGTCCGGGCAACACCTTGTGGCTCACGCGGGTAGAGACGATTTCAGCAAATTCTGGCAAAGGCACGCGGCGGTCTTCGGCCGACATCGGCGGGGCCATGTGCGGCTTGAGTTTGGCCAGAATAATGACGTACAAAATATACAGCGTGGCCAGCATCAGGCCGGGAAAAAACGCACCGGCATAAAGCTTGACCACCGACACACCCGCGGTGGCACCATAGACAATGAGCATGACAGATGGAGGGATGAGAATGCCCAGGCAACCACCCGCGGTGATGGCCCCCGCCGACAACTGAACGCTGTAGCCGGCCTTCAACATCGCAGGCAACGCCAGCAAGCCCATCAGTGTGACCACGGCACCCACAATGCCGGTGGCGGTGGCAAAAATGGCGCAGGTGATGATGGTTGCCACAGCGAGTGAGCCAGGCACCCGGGCTGTGGCCAGGTGCATGCTCTTGAATAATTTTTCGATCAAATTGGCGCGTTCAATCAGGTAGCCCATGAACACGAACAGCGGGATAGAAATCAGCACATCGTTGGACATCACCGAATACGTGCGCTGCACCATCAAATCCAGCGTTTGCTGCACCGCAAGGCTTGGGTTTTGGCTTCGGTAGGCAATCCAGGCAAACACCATTCCCATGCCCATCAGGGTAAAGGCGGTCGGAAAGCCCAGCATGATGGCCACCACCACCAGTGCCAGCATGAGTAAGCCAAGGTGACCATTGGTCATCAGCGACAAAGGGGGTAATAAAACAAACGCGGCCATCACGACCATGGCCATGATCGTCAGGCCGAACCAGACTTCTTTTCTCATTGGGGGGTCCTCTTGGGGTGGACGAGGTATTCGTCAAGTTTGGCGATGTCTTCGTCTTTGACGTGGACCATTTCTTTCAGTTTCTTGATGTCGACTTCTGCCACATCGTCGCCACGTTCCGGCCATTCGCCCTGTTGCAGACAGACGATGCAGCGCACAATTTCAACCAGGCCCTGAAGCAACAGAATGGTCCCGGCAATTGGAATGATGGTTTTGAACGGGTACACGGGCGGGCCGTTGGCCGTGATGTTGGAGTGCTCGTTGATGGCCCAGGAATCCGCCGCAAAGTTATAGCCAGCCCAGGCCAGCGCCACCACGCCAGGTATAAAAAACAGAATGTACAGCGCCAGATCCAGCCCGGCTTGCAGGCGGGGTGGGAAAAAGCCGTAAAGCACGTCGCCGCGCACATGGCCGTTTTGCGACAGGGTGTAGGCCCCTGCGGTCATGAAAAGCGTGCCATACATCATGCTCATGACATCGAAGGCCCAGGGGTGAGGGTTGTCCAGCGCATAGCGCGAAAACACCTCCCAGGTGATCATCAGCGTGAGCACCAGAATGAGCCATGAAAATGACTTGCCGACAAAGGTGCTCAGCTTGTCAACCGCAAGCAGTAATTTCTGCATTTTTGATACCGTTCAAGTAAATCAGCCATTCAGCGTGAATCTGAATGGCTGAAGGATGGCGCGGAAAAAACCTTAGGCCTTCTTGGCTCCGAAGAAATGGTTCACAGCCATGCGCCGGTTGACATACGTGTCTTGGTCCCATTTCACAGCGCGCTCTGCAAACGCTTTCTGCGAGGCCACAATTTCCTTGAACAGGGGGTTTTCTGCCGATTTCTTCTCGACAATTTCTGACCACAGCTTCAGTTGGTCCTGCAGCACAGAGTCTGGCGTTTTGTAAAACTTGACCTTGTCCTTTCGCTGCAACTCAATGTAGTCCTTGGAGTAGCGGTCAATGGCTTTCCAGGACATGTCGGCCGATGCCGCCTCGGTGGCGCCGGCAATGATGGCCTTCATCTTGGCCGGCAGCGCATCGTATTTGGTCTTGTTGAACATGATCTCAAAGGTCTCGGCGCTCTGGTGATAGCTTTGCAGCATGCACACTTTGGAGACATCGGGAAAACCCAGCAGGCGGTCGGATGAGGCGTTGTTGAACTCAGCACCGTCGAGCAGGCCGCGGTCCATGGCCGGCACGATCTCGCCACCGGGGAGGGCATTGACTGCGGCACCCATGGCGGTAAAGAGGTCAATGGCCAGGCCGTTGGTGCGGAACTTGAGGCCTTTGAAGTCTGCCGATTTGGTGATGGGTTTTTTGAACCAACCCAAGGGCTGCGTCGCCATGGGGCCGTACAGAAAGGATTGCACGTTGCCGCCAATCGACGCATAGAGCTTGGCCAGCAACTCGGCGCCACCGCCGTACTTATGCCAAGCCAGGATCATGTTGGCATCCATGCCAAAGGCTGGGCCTGAATTCCACAGCGCCAGCGCATTTTGTTTGCCGTAGTGGTAACCCAACACACCATGGCCACCGTCGAGTGTGCCCTTGGACACCGCTTCAAGCAGACCAAAAGCAGGTACCACCGAGCCCGCAGGCAGGACCTCGATCTTGAGGTCGCCACCGGTCATGTCGTTGACCTTTTTGGCGTAATCGAGCGCGTACTCGTGGAAGATGTCCTTGGCCGGCCAAGTGCTTTGCCAACGCATGGAAATGGGGCCAGTCTGCGCCTTGGCAATCATGGGCGCCGACATGGCACCTGCGGCAATGGCAGCACCTTTGAGCAGGCTGCGACGACGGGGGGTTTTACTATCGGTCAAGGTAGTCTCCTGTTGTGTAAAAGGGCGACCATATTTTGGTCACGCCTGCGCCCGATTGCGCTTAGGGTTTTCACTCAAGTGATCCGCTTGCGTCGCAAAAGACTTTTTACATTTTTGGGTGGTGTGTGTTGAAATTTCGTGTGTTTTCATGTCTCGAATGTGACAACTGTCGTGGGCTGTGTCGACGGCGTTCGGTGGTGGCGCGGTCAATCAAGACCGGTTCGCAACGCATCACGTTTCAAGTTACATTTCAGCCAGAATCCAGCCTGAAAAACGTGTGGCTGCACGCCAGTTCGCCAACTTGACCACAACCTTCCATGAAACCGATACAACTGTTTGACACGGCCTCCAGCACTTATACCTATGTGGCCTTTGACCCCGTCACGCGTGACGCGATCATCATTGACCCGGTGGACACGCAACTGGAGCGAGACCTGCAGGTGCTGCGCGAACACCGCCTGAAACTGGTCTGGGCGCTGGAAACCCACGCCCATGCCGACCACATCACCAGCGCCGGGCAACTGGCCGAGCTGGCAGGTGCCAAAACTGCTGCGCCGGCGGGGTGTGGCATCAGCACGGCATCGGTTCAGCTCAACGATGGCGACACCCTTGCATTTGGCAATGAGCAGGTTCGTGCCTTGCACACACCAGGCCACACGGCGGGCAGCATGTGTTTTGTCTGGCGCGACCAAGTGTTCACGGGTGACACGCTTTTGATCAACGGCTGCGGCCGCACCGACTTTCAAAGCGGCAGCGCCGAGGCGATGTACCACAGCCTGACCCAGGTGCTTTTCAAGCTGCCCGATGCCACCACGGTGTGGCCGGGGCACGATTACCAGGGCAAAACCCGGTCCACCATCGGCCAGGAAAAAGCCAGCAATGCCCGCGTGGCTGGCAAGACGCAGGAAGAATTTGTGGCCATCATGGCAGCGCTGCATTTGCCGCCGCCCAAACGCATCGATGAAGCTGTGCCGGCCAACCTGCAAAGCGGGCTGCGCCACGACGCGCATTTGTCCAACAGCCTGCGCGTGCAGCCTGCTGATGGTTATGCCGGTGATGTCAGTGGTGTGCTGGCTTGGGAGTGGGTGCAAAGCGGTGAGGCTGTGCTGGTGGATGTGCGCTCTGACGCCGAACGCGCCTGGGTCGGTTTTGTTCCAGACGCCCCTGCCGTGGCCTGGAAACAATGGCCCGGCATGGCCAGCAACCCGAATTTCGATGCTGAGCTGCAAGCCGCCGTGCCTGCAGGTAAAAAAGTGGTGCTGCTGTGCCGCAGTGGCGTTCGCTCCATTGCCGCGGCCAAACGCGCCACAGAGCTGGGCTTGCAGGCCTACAACATTCTGGAAGGGTTTGAGGGCGACCCCGACAGCAACGCCCAGCGTGGGCATCAGGGCGGCTGGCGCTTTCATGGTTTGCCGTGGCGTCAGGGTTGAAACATTTGCTTACAGTAATGTTTATGTGTTGATAATGCCGCCATGACTTTTCTGGCCATCGACATCGGCAACACCCGCTTGAAGTGGGCACTGCACACCGCCCCTCACCGCAACGCCCCGCTGTTGGCGCAAGGGGCCGAGTTTCTGGAGAATATTGACCGCCTGGCGGAAGGCGACTGGGCCGGCTTGCCGCACCCCACGAGCATGCTGGGTTGCACCGTGGCCGGGGATGCGGTCAAGCGCCGCATTGAAGAGCAAATGGAGTTGTGGGACGTATCGGCCCACTGGGTGGTGGCCAGCAGCGCTGAGGCGGGCTTGGTCAACGGCTACGATTACCCGTCGCGCCTGGGTGCTGACCGCTGGGTGGCCATGATCGGCGCTTGGCACCGCAGCTTGGCGCAAGGCGCGCCGCGTCCTTTGGTGGTGGTAATGGTGGGCACGGCTGTCACGGTAGATGCCATCGACACGCAAGGCAAATTTTTGGGCGGTTTGATTTTGCCGGGCCACGGCATCATGCTGCGCGCCCTGGAATCCGGCACCGCCGGGCTGCATGTGCCGACCGGCAACGTGTGCGAATTTCCCACCAACACCAGCGACGCCCTGACCAGCGGCGGTACCTATGCCATTGCTGGGGCAGTGGCTTGCATGGTGCAGCATTTGCGCCAGCATTGCGGCGCTGAGCCGCGCTGCATCATGACCGGTGGCGCGGGCTGGAAGATGGCGCCCAATATGTCGGTGCCCTTTGAACTGGTGGACAACCTGCTGTTTGACGGTTTGTTGGAAATGGCGTCGAGCCGGTTTGCCGTTCCTGCATAGGTCTGGCGGGGTTTGGGTGGTGCCGGCTATTAAGTCTGCATTTATAAGAAAAATCGACCTCTAGCCCTTATTAAATAAGCGTAAGCAGCTATTTAATATATAGCATTCATCAGACTGACTTGGCCAGCCAGCGCTCAGCCAGTCGCACCCAGTAAGTGGCCCCCAACGGCAACAAGTCATCATTGAAGTCGTAGCTGGCGTTGTGCAGCATGCATGGTCCACCGCCATGGCCGATGTCGCGGTGGTCACCGTCGCCATTGGCAATGAAGGCGTAACAACCCGGCTTGGCTTGCAGCATATAAGAGAAGTCTTCCGCGCCCATGGTGGGCTCTTGCGCCTGCACCTTGTCAGCGCCCACGATGCTGGCCATCACCTGGCGGCAAAACTCAGCCTCTGGTTCGGAATTGATGGTGGGAGGGTAATTGCGTTTGAATTCAAACTCAGCTGTCATACCCGACGCGGCGCAGGTGTGCTGGGTCATGACGCGCATGCGCTCTTCGATCAGGTCCAGCACCTCCAGCGAGAACGTGCGCACCGTGCCCTGAAGTTCGCAGCTGTTCGGGATCACGTTGGTGGCAGAGCCCGCATGGATCATGGTGACCGAAATCACGCCGGCGTCAATCGGCTTTTTGACGCGGCTGATGATGGTTTGAAACGATTGCACCAGTTGGCAGGCCACCGGCACCGGGTCTAGCGCGTTGTGCGGCATGGCAGCGTGGCCGCCTTTGCCCTGGATGGTGATCTTGAACTCGTTGCTCGACGCCATCACCGGTCCGGGGCTGGCGGCAAATTGCCCCGCGGCAAAACCGGGCCAGTTGTGCATCCCAAACACGGCTTGCATTGGGAATTTGTCAAACAGGCCGTCTTTGATCATCTCACGTGCACCACCGCCGCCTTCTTCGGCCGGCTGAAAAATCAGATACACCGTGCCGTCAAAGTTGCGCTGGGTGGCCAGGTATTGCGCAGCGGCCAGCAGCATGGCGGTGTGGCCGTCGTGGCCACAGGCGTGCATCTTGCCGGGGTGGGTGCTGGCGTGCGCAAAGGTGTTGGCCTCCTGCATGGGTAGCGCGTCCATGTCGGCGCGCAGGCCAATTGCGCGGTCAGAGGTTCCGCCTTTGATGATGCCCACCACACCCGTGGTGCCTAGGCCACGATGCATCGGGATACCCCACTCGGTCAGTTTGGCGGCCACGATGTCCGAGGTGCGCTGCTCTTGAAAACACAGCTCGGGGTGGGCATGTATGTCGCGCCGCAGGGCCACCAACTTGTCCTGCTGAGTCGCAATGTCATTTATTAAATTCATAGCTGCTTACGCTTATAAATAAAGGGCTAGAGGCATAAAACTTATATATTTTCTCGGCAAGCAAGGCCGCCATGTCGGTAACGATTCGGGTCGGCCTGCTGGCGCGACGGGAGCCGCTTCAGCCACAATCATGCCTTAACTACGCATACCACCATGACCCACATTGCTTTGTCCGACGAGGTCCACGCTACCCAAGTGCTGGGTGCCTGCCCGCACGACTGCCCTGACACCTGCTCGATGCTGACCACGGTGCAAAACGGGGTTGCCGTCAAGGTGCAAGGCAACCCGGCGCACCCCCACACCGACGGCGCGCTGTGCACCAAGGTGTCACGCTACACCGAGCGCACTTATCACCCGGAGCGCATCCTGCAGCCGCTGAAACGCGTCGGCCCCAAGGGCGCGGGGCAGTTTGAGCCGGTGAGCTGGGACGCCGCACTGACCGACATTGCGGCGCGCCTGCAGGCTATTGCCGCACGCGACCCGCAAGCCATCCTGCCCTACAGCTACGCCGGCACCATGGGCCTGGTGCAAGGCGAAAGCATCGCGGCGAGGTTTTTCAACAAGCTGGGTGCATCGCAACTGGCGCGCACCATTTGCGCCGCCGCCGGAGGCGAAGGCCTGGTGCAAACGCTGGGCGGCAAGGTCGGCATGCGGGTGGAGTTTTTTGCCGAGGCCAAACTGATCTTGATCTGGGGCAGCAATTCCATTGCCAGCAACCTTCATTTCTGGCGCTATGCCAACGCCGCAAAACGAGCGGGCGCCAAGCTGATTTGTATTGACCCGCGCAAGAGTGAAACTGCCGACAAATGCCACGAACACATTGCTCTGTTGCCTGGCACCGACGGTGCGCTGGCGCTGGCGCTGATGCATGAGCTGATTCAGAACGACTGGCTCGATCATGATTACCTGACGCGCTACACCTTGGGCTGGGAGGCGCTGCGTGCGCGGGCCCTGACCTGGTCGCCCGAGCGGGCAGCGGCGGTGTGCGGCATCACCCCTGAGCAGATTCGTGTCTTGGCGCGCGACTATGGTGCTGGCGCCGCAGCGTCATCTGGTGCGTCAACGAATGCATCAGCCCAGGCACCAGGAGGTTCACCGGCTGCCATCCGCATGAACTACGGCTTGCAGCGGGTGCATGGCGGTGGCAACGCGGTACGCTTGATCGCCAGCCTGCCCGCGCTGATTGGCGCCTGGCGGCACCGTGCAGGCGGCGTTTTGCTGTCAAGCTCGGGCACTTTTCCGGTTCAAAAAGCCGCCTTGCAGCGGCCTGATTTGTTGGCAGCGCGCACGCCGCGCACGGTCAACATGGTGACCATTGGCAACGACTTGCTGCGCCAGAGCAGCGCTGACTTTGGCCCGGCCATTGAGGCGATGATCGTCTATAACAGCAACCCGGTGGCGGTGGCGCCCGAGTCTGCCAAGGTGGTGCAAGGCTTTGCGCGCGACGACCTGTTCACCGTGGTGCTGGAGCATTTTCAGACCGACACCGCAGACTACGCCGACTACATCTTGCCCGCCACCACCCAGCTGGAGCATTGGGATGTGCACAGCAGTTACGGACACACCGATGCGCTGCTGAATCGCCCGGCGATTGCGCCGCTGGGAGGCGCCAAGCCCAATACCCAGATTTTTCGGGAGCTGGCGGCCAGATTAGGCTTTGCCGAGCCCTGTTTTCAGGACTCGGATGAGGCACTGTGCCGCCAGGCTTTTGGCGATGCAGTGGATTTTGAGGTGTTGTTGGCCCAGGGCTTTGCCACTTTGCAAACGCCAGAGGCGCCGTTCGCCCAAGGTCAGTTTCCCACGCCATCTGGTAAGTGCGAGTTTTTCAGCGAACGCCTCGCAAAGCAGGGCCTCGATGGCCTGCCAGACCATGTGCCCAACCATGAAGCTGCGCACACTTCAGGCGATTACCCCTTGGCCATGATCTCGCCGCCGGCGCGCAATTTTTTGAACTCGACCTTTGTCAACGTCAAAAGCTTGCGTGACATTGAGGGTGAGCCCTTGCTGGAAATTCACCCGCAGGATGCGGCGGCGCGTGGCATTGCCAGCGGCGACACGGTTCGGGTATTCAATGGCCGCGGCAGCCACAGTTGCCACGCGCGGGTGAGCGAACGCGCGCGTCCGGGTGTGGTCAACGGCTTGGGTATCTGGTGGCGCAAGCTGGGCCTGGATGGCACCAATGTGAACCAACTCACCAGCCAGAAGCTGACTGACTTGGGCCATGGCCCGACGTTTTATGACTGCCTGGTCGAGGTGCAGCGCGTGTGAGGGCCTGCTAAAACACCCACGGCACAAAGCGTTTGCACTGCTGACAATAGGCCGCATACCCCGCGTGGTGTTCGCGCAGCCAACGCTCTTCAAGACTTGCTTTGGTCAGAAGGATCAGCGCCAAGGCACACCACGCCGCGATGCCAACCAAAGGCTCAATCGCCCAAGCCATGGCCGCCGCGCCCAGCAGCACGGCGCTGTACATTGGGTGGCGAATCCAGCGGTAGGGCCCGCCAGTGATCAAGGTGCCCGACGCTTTTGGCGTCGGGTGGATGTTGAAATTGCCCAAACGGTTGTACGCCAGGGTCCACACGCCCAGCAGCGCGGACAGGCCAGCCAGCCCCAAACTGGTAACGGACAAGTTGCCCTGCCACATTCGCGGTGTTGCCAACACGGCCAGCAGCAACAGCAAGCCAAATTGCAAGGCCACCAGCAGGCTACCGATGACGGACCTGTGTCGGTTAAAAAAATCAGACATGGCGAGTCGCTGTAGAAAAGGTTGAAGATGGCGAATTGGTATGCGCCGACTTGGTGCGCTGTTCATGCAAGTTCTGCTAAACGTCAAGTTCCTGCAATCTAGCACGGCTAATATTTAGTTGGTCTCACTTTTTACCACTCTGGGGAATTTCCATGACAGATCGCCTTTCCAATAAAGTTTCCATCATCACCGGCGCGGCACAGGGCATTGGGCAGGCCACTGCACTCAAATTTGCAAAAGAAGGCGCCATTGTCATCGTGTGCGACGTCAAGCAGGCGGGCGTGGACGAGGTTGTGGCGCAATGCCAGGCGCTCGGCGCCACCGCACTGGGCTTTGTCATGGACGTGACACAGCGCGCCATGGTCGACGCCGTGGTGGCGCAGGTCAAAGAAAAATTCGGCCGCATTGATGTGCTGGTCAACAACGCGGGCATCACACAAGATGCGCGTCTGCAAAAAATGACCATCGAACAGTTTGACAAGGTGATCGATGTCAACCTGCGCGGTGTGTTCCATTGCGCCCAAGCCGTGGCTGATGGCATGGTGGCCCAGGGTAGTGGCGTGATCTTGAGCGCCAGTTCGGTGGTGGGTTTGTATGGCAATTTTGGCCAGACCAACTATGCGGCCACCAAGTTCGGCATCATTGGCTTTACCAAAACCTGGAGCCGCGAGTTGGGCCCCAAGGGCGTGCGTGTGAATGCGGTGGCCCCGGGCTTCATCACCACCCCGATGGTGGCCGCCATGCCTGAAAAAGTGCTGCAAGACCTCAGCGCCAAGGTGCAATTGCGCCGTTTGGGCAAGCCCGAAGAAATCGCCAATGTGTACGCTTTTTTGGCCAGCGACGAAGCCAGCTATATCAATGGCGAGGTGATTGAAGTCTCAGGCGGTATTTCGCTCTGATTTTTCTGTGGCACGCTCGGCGTATTTGTTAAAGCGCCAAGCCGTGCCCTCTTGGGTGATGCGTCGCCAGGTGACGCGTTTCTCAACTGGCCGCATTTGCGTCCAGTACTGCACTTCGGCAAAGGTGCGCCCGCAACCCTTACAGACATCATCGCCCTGACTGGTCGAGCAAATCGCAATACAGGGCGTGTCTGGCGTGCTGTCAAACCAGGTCAGCCAAGCAGCAAGCGCAGCAACTGGCAGGGCCGCTTCACTGATTTCATTAGCACCCTCGAATGCCATCACGCCATAAACTTCGGCCAGCGCCCGGGTCTCGGGTGGCAAGGCGTTACTGCCCACACTGGGAGTTTTGGTGCGCCAGAAATTGATGGCTGATTCGATGTCGGTGATGTGGATGCTTGTCATGGGGTGGGCATGATAGCCCTTGGTTTGCATCACCCCGGGCAGCGGCGGGGTATGTGCGGCATTGGCGCTAGTCATTCCGCGAAGGGGAGCAGTTCCCTCGTG
Source organism: Rhodoferax sp. (assembly GCF_028688795.1). Lineage (GTDB taxonomy): Bacteria > Pseudomonadota > Gammaproteobacteria > Burkholderiales > Burkholderiaceae_C > Rhodoferax. The sequence goes on from NZ_JAQTXM010000026.1 coordinate 71,207, forward strand.
GGTGAGTCGTCCATACGGTTCTGACAGTGGCTGTTTGGCAGTACGGTGGCATTCAGGCGGGTGGCGCAAACGTCAGTGGCAGGCAGTGGCCTGATGCAGGGCAACGTGCTAATCTGCGGGCTATGAAACTTATCCTCAAATGGTTGCTCAGTGCTGCCGCCTTGTTGTGTGTGGCTTACCTTTACAGCGGCGTGGTGGTCAGCAGTTTTGGCGCTGCGTTGATCGCTGCGTTTGTCATCGGCCTTTTTAATATGGTGCTGCGCCCGGTGCTGGTGGTGCTGACGTTGCCGGTGACCGTGGTCACGCTGGGTCTGTTTTTGTTTGTCATCAACGCCCTGATGTTCTGGGCTGCCGCCGGGGTGCTGGACGGTTTTGCTGTGCGTGGTTTTGGCGCGGCGCTGTGGGGGTCGTTGATCTATTCTGTGCTCGGCTTGGTGATCGACTCAGCTTTCCAGCGCCTGTTCCTTAAATAAAGCCTGAATTTGCCGCAAACGCGTGTCGATGATCGATGCGTCGATGTGGTCCGCGCTGGAGTCCGCCGCGCCACCGGGTGCGCGCAGCCGGTCTTGGGCGCCCTTGAGCCGGTCCAGCGCACCTGCGTAGTCAAGGTGCGCCACCTTGGCCTCTGCCTCGGCACGCAGGGCCCGCAAACTCTGGTTTTGCGCCGCGTAAATGCTGGCCAGCCATTGCCAAGCCAGCGCGTCCTGAGGCTGGAGACTGACCCAGGTTTGCAGCCGCTGCGCCACCGTGTCAAGCGCTGCCGGGGTGCCGGCCTGCATGGCAATCTGGGCTTGCAACAACAATTCCGGTCGACGCGTGCGCGTCACATCCGAGAGGTTCGTGCCAACTTCATTGCCCAACGCCAGCACCTGCGGGCGGGACAAATCACGTGCTGCCAGTGCGATCTCAATGCCCAGCCAGCGTGCCTGCAGGCTGGCTTCGGGTTCTGTCAGAGCTAAGATTTGCAGGCGCTCAAATTGTTTGCGGGCTTGTGCCGATTCACGCAGGCGGCTTGCCGCCATGGCTGCGCCATACAACACGCCGGCTTGCACTGAAGCGGGCTGGCTTTCGAGCGCGACGTCATCCACTTGTGCCTGCCAGGCGCGCAGTGCGTCCACGCCGGGGTTTGACAGCACCCGCGCGCGTGCCGTGAGCATGGCGTGTGGCATGGTTGGGACGATGTGGCCCGGATGGGCCGCGCCCAGCGGCAGGCGTGCCTGCATGTCGGCCATGCGCTCGGTGGTGAGCGGGTGGCTGCGCAAATAAGGGTAAGCACCGTTGTCGTTCAATCGGGACGCTTGCTGCAACTTGTCAAACATGCTGACAAAACCTTGCGCTTTAAAGCCCGCCTGGGTCATCACGCCAAAGCCAATGCGGTCGGCTTCGCGTTCCATGTCGCGTGAAAAATTGAGTTGAGCCTGGGCAGCGAGCGCCTGGCCGCCAACGATCAGCGTGTTGCCAGCCTCTGCATTTTTGCTGGCCGCCAGCGCGCCCAAAATCATGGCCCCAATCATCCACGGCGTTTGTTGGCTGCTCTTTGTCATCATGCGGGCAATGTGGCGTTGTGTGACGTGGCTGAGCTCGTGACCCAGCACGGACGCCAGTTCTGAGCGGCTGCTCACCACGGCCATCAGCCCCAAATGCACGCCCAAGTAACCCCCGGGCAGGGCAAAGGCGTTGACACTGCGGTCGCGCCCCAACACGATGCGCCAGGCAAATCGCTCATCAAGCTCGGGCGTCAAGTCGCCGCGCGCTCTGGCTGCTGCCAACAGCGGTTGCCAGATGTCTTGCACATAGTCGGCCAGCACGGGGTCATCAATATAGTCGGGGTCGCGGTACAACTCGCGTGCAATTCGGTCGCCCAAGCGCCGCTCGGCACCACTGCTGATTTCGCTTGCATCGCCCAACAGTGGCAGCACGCTTGACGCCGAGGTTTGCGCGTTCAATTGGTTTGGTGTCAGCGTGCATGTCGCTACTATAAAAATAGCTACTTGCGCTTGCTTAATAAGGGTTATAAGCCTATTTGTCTTCAATGAATGCATGCGATTCAGCTCCTTGCTTGGCACGAGGACAGCGACATAGCGGTTATGCCTCTTGCGTAGGTTGCTCGTATGATGCCATCTGCGCGTAAAGGTTCGGTGAAGCCACCTTTGCATCCTTTTTTATTCGTAACCCCACCTGACATGAGCCAGCTTACCCATTTTGACGCCCAGGGCCAAGCCCACATGGTGGATGTAGCCGCCAAAGCCTCCACCCATCGCATCGGCATTGCCGGTGGCCGCATCGAGATGCTGCCCACCACTTTGGCCTTGATTGAATCTGGATCCGCCAAAAAAGGCGATGTGTTGGGGATTGCGCGTGTGGCAGGCATCATGGCGGCCAAAAAAACCAGCGATCTGATCCCGCTGTGTCACCCGCTTGTGCTAACCCGGGTAGCGATTGAATTTGAAGTGCTTCGTGCAAATGACAGCCGGGTTGACAGCGTTTTCTGCACCGCAACTGTAGAAACAGTTGGCCCAACTGGGGTCGAGATGGAAGCCCTGACTGCGGTGCAAGTGGCGCTGCTCACCATTTACGACATGTGCAAAGCGGTGGACCGTGGCATGGCGATCACTGACTGCAGGCTACTGGAAAAGCACGGGGGTAAATCCGGCAGCTTTGTAGCGGGCGTTTAAAGCAGTTGTGGCCGTGGCTTTGGATCGGTTGTCAACTCTATCGTGCGGCCAGTGGGCGGGTGGCTGCACCGGGTCTTGGCGAATTTGACTGCAACGCGCGTTACTGCGTTGCCTGAGCTGCCGCCCACTTGGTATAGGCCGCGGGAAAAGCAGCTTTGTAACGTGCAGTAAAAAAGCGCACTTCTGCCGTGTTCCCCAGAAGCTTTCCACTTTCAAGCACCTGTTCAACGACACGGGATTCAGGCGAAAAATGCAGCATGTCAAGCGCCAGGGCGTGCACTTCCCTGGCATTTTGTGCGTCGAGTTCGATGGTTGTCAGGTTGGCAAATCGAACCTGGTCCTGGAACAGCGCAACCGTGCCGAGTTTTTTCATGGTGTCGTCCCGGTAATCTGCCATTCTCGCCGTGGGTGCCAAATAGATTTGGCTGACGAGCTGGTAATTCCACGCTGCATAGGCGCAAAACGCTATGACAAATAGAGTTGGAAGCGCTTTTATATAAAGGGCTGGGTAGGCAAAAGGCTTGGAATTATGGGCTGTTTGCAGGGACTCCGGTGCGTGCCACAGCAGCCAAACACTCAGCAGTGCCGCCATTTGGAACGGCCCGTACCACAACGGGTATTCGAGAAGACTATGCATCGCAATGACCGCCAGCACAGCCCAGGCCAGTTGTCGGGTGGCATCTAATTCGCGCCAAGGGCGGGCCCGCCACACCAGCCACAGAATGACGCCGCATGTTGATAGTGCAATCGGCAGCCCTAGCTCGACCGCCAGGTGCAGTGGCAGGTTGTGTGCGTTATCCAAAATGTCGCAAAACCGTGCGCCCGGGTAGAGGGTGATGAAGTGCGCGTAATCAAGTTCACCCCAGCCCCAGCCAAGCCAAGGCTTCAGGGCAATCAAATGCAGCACATTGCTCCACAGTGTGAGTCGGCTGCTACAAAGTGCATCGCCGGAGCGCAAACGCGCCCACGCACCGTTGGCAAACGGATCAAGCCCTGCTAATAAAGGCAAGGCCACTGTGGCCGCCCCGTAGGCCAGTAGTGCGGCAAACAAAACCACATAAACCGGCCGCAGGCGCGTGTGCTGATGTTGTGTTCTATTTGTCTGCCTCTGCCAAGCCCAAGTCAATGCCGACAGCAAAGCCAATTGAAACAAGCCTGTTCTGGAAGAAGATGCGGCATTGGCGGCGCCAAGCAGTATTGCTGCCGAGAGCAGTAGGGCGGTCGAGCTCTGAAATTTGACGGATAACAATGGTCTGCTGGCGGTGGCGTACAAAGTTGCAGTTCCCCAGAGCAGCGCTGCCAGGCCGATGTTCATGAGGGTTGCAAACTGGTTGCGCTGGCGCAGGTTGCCGTAGGCCTCGCCGAGCCGTGTGTGGTTTACCCACAGATCGGCCCAATCGGTGGCGCCAAAATATTGCAAAAGGCCGATCGCAGCGCTCGCCACGGCGGCCAACAGCCATCCCCAAGCAACAGCGCGCACGCCATTTTGGGAGGCCCCTTTCATGTGCAGCACAAGTAGTGTTAACCATAAGAGCGAAGCGCATAACCATGAAAATAAAAACGGCCCAACAGCAGGCGTAGGCCCTGGGGAAAACGGATTGAGCCATGGCAACGCAACAAATATGGTGGCGATAAGAGGCAGCATGTGGGATGGGTTCATTTGGCTAAAAGGCGCCATTGGCAAAGTAAATATTCTCGCAGGTGTGCGAAAGGCGCAATTCCCTGCCATAATTCGTCTCCCGACGCAAACGGCGTGACAAACGGATCATTCCCAAGTCAACTGCCTAGTTAGTGTTTAAAGCACAGCAGTCAAGGGTTGGATGAAAAAGTAGCAAGAGCTAATTAGTCCTGAAAACGCAGAAAATGCGTGCTAGAATACAAGGCTTCGCTGATCACGGTGAAGCAAACGAAGGCAAGTTAAGAGACTTGTTTTTTTGGGTTCTTTAAAAATATACAGCCGATAAGCGTGGGCGTTTGA
>NZ_JAQTXM010000089.1 GCF_028688795.1 Rhodoferax sp.
TGGAAGCCACTTCCTTGACCATCTGCGCGCCCATGTTTTGCAGCTTGTCTTTGAGTTCGATTTCCTTGGCCACGGACACACCGTCCTTGGTCACGGTGGGGGCGCCGAACGAGCGCTCCAGCACCACATTGCGGCCCTTGGGGCCCAGGGTGACCTTCACTGCGTTGGCCAGAATGTTCACGCCTTCAACCATGCGTGCGCGGGCTTCGCCGCCGAAAATTACGTCTTTTGCTGCCATGTGTGGCTCCTAAAAAAATAAGTGAAATTGGCATCTAGCCCACGCAAACATTGCGTGGCTAGCTATGAATTTGATAACGCTGGAATTACTTCTCGACCACGGCGAACAGGTCGTCTTCCTTCATGACCAGCAGCTCGTCGCCGTCAACCTTGACGGTCTGGCCGCTGTATTTGCCGAACAACACGCGGTCGCCAACCTTGACGCTCATCGCGCCGAGTTCGCCCTTGTCGTTCTTCTTGCCGGGGCCCACTGCCAGCACTTCGCCTTGATCAGGCTTTTCAGCCGCGCTGTCAGGAATAACGATGCCGGATGCGGTACGGGTTTCGTTTTCAACGCGCTTGACAATCACGCGGTCGTGCAGGGGACGAAGTTTCATAGTGACTCCTTAAAGGTGTGAAACACAGGTAAAAAAATAGGGGCAACGGCGCACCTGAAGGCAACCGCCGTTGTCGTGAAGTGTTGCTGCCGTCGGGTACAAGCCTGTTAGCACTCAACTCTTGCGAGTGCTAATCATAAGGCCGTTTGCTGACTTTTCAAGAGCCCGAGTTGCAAAACGGTGGATCAGGCCCCGATCCGGTGGCCACTGGCGGTCCATGGGCGCTGAATTTGGTTTTGCGGATTTTTGCTTTGGGGCGGCAGCTGCTGAGGGTTAGGAGCGCAGCCGCTCTTCCCACAGCAGTGGCCGTCAGGGTTAGGCTGATTACGGCCATTGACCTAGATGCAGTACCAGACAGGGTACGACCCATTGCGGTCGGTAGTGAGTACGAAAAGCGGGCACTCAACGCAGAGTTACCAGTCCTCGGTATTCGTAGCTTCATCAAGCGAGTCAACGATGAGTCTGACCTGCGTATCAGAGTAGATGGGCATGCCATTCGGGGGCGCAGGGGAGTTCTCAGGCGGTTCCATGTGAGGCCTAACGTGCTAGCTCAGCTTGCGTAGCCGGCTTGCCGGCGAAGCGTCCCTATGGAGTGATGGGATGGCCTAGCGCATTCACTGTGAAAGCTGCCGAATTCGACGTAACGTCTCTGCATGAACCAGCTCGGGATTCTTGCGAGGAGACTTCAGATAAATTGGGTAGTTTTCACACCTTTTTTGGAATAGCTCTAGTCCATCGGTCAAGAGCCGCGCGCTAAGTGCACTCTTTGATGACTCGTAGAGTTCCTTGGACCATGCAACCAACGTTTCGTGCTGACGAGAAATGCCATTGGCCCTGACAACTAGCCAACGTTCCCAACGCGATTCGATCTCGGCGACAAACGGCGAATACTGCTGCCTCCAGTTGGAAACAGCCCGTCGGTTGCTAGAAGCAGTTGCGGGGAATTGTTGCGAGCACAGTTCCTCCATCGCGCGAACCTGTTGGACATCTCCATAGAGGCCAGCAAGATCATCGGCATATTGATCGTTTGAGGCTGCCATTAGCGTGGGTGGCAACATAAACAGAGAAGTCAGCAAGAGGAGTTTTCGCATCTCGTAGGCCCAACGTCTGACATGAGGGGCCGCCGATAGGCGATCCCTCTCGATGGATGGGTTGGGCGTTTTTGTACGCACAAATTTAGCCGCAAGTTTGACTGACGTTTGCCGAAACCAACTTAACTTGATCTACGACGTTCAACGTTTGCCCCTTTTTCATATTGCAAGCATTGCAGATCGGGATTACGTACCAAGAAGAATCGGAAGTGCTGTCCTTCTGCACGTGGCCGCCAACCAAGTCGGTGCCACTGCAACCTACTACAACGCAATGGTTAGCTTTTTGTCCGCTGAACCTCTGCCAGTGCGCATACCAACTGTCGCACTTGCATTTGTTTTGGGAAGTACCGTTGAGATTTTTGACTTTCATTTCGTTCTCCCTTCGCTAGTTGATGATGTGATGTAAAAGCGCCCAACGTAATGTAGCCGGGCGCCTATCCTGGCCTAGCCAAGCTAGACGGCAAAATAATCTCGGATTCCATCCATTGATGGCGAGGCCCATCAAATGGCTAGACCCGTGCCGCCAACGTTTGCAGTCAATTTCGCAAAAAGTTGAAGTCATTTTCGTCCCTTTGAACCTTGTCGCCTATTCTGGCGAAATTTGGCTAGCGTCTGGTTCGTGTTCCCAGAACTTCGTGTGGTTTGACTATAGCCCACGGGACAACGCATATGGATGACCGCTTCCGTTTAGGTTTGTAGGACGCCTGCCCTCTGGCATGGACTGAGTCACGCCGGTCCGTGGTCGCGAGCGGGCTAAACGATTTGAGCCCGTCGCTATGCCGGTTTGCAGCCGTTCACGTGGGCAGCTGCTTGGCACGTTGTCGAAGGGCTGGCACCCCTCTTGCGATTTTGCGGATTAAGCGGCTGCAATCGGTGGCTCATTCCCGTTCTGTGGCTCAAGATTTTTGGCAACTCCACCCCCACCCAGCAGCTTGCCCATGCTGATGCGTTTTTCAACGGCATAACCTTGGGCGGCATAAAACCCGACAACACCGGCATTGGATTCGACCACCTGGAGGTTGACTTTCAGGCAGCCGCGCTCGGCCAGGGCCTGCTCGGCGGTGCGCATCAGGGCCGAGCCAATGTCCTGGTGGCGGCAGGACGGGTGAACCGCCACCGAGTACAGCCAGCCGCGATGCCCGTCGTAGCCGGCCATGATGGTACCCACCACCTGCTCGCCTTTGGTCGCGACAAAAAACAGCCCATCGGCGGCGGCCAGTTTTTTGTCGATGGCCAGCGCCGGGGCGTTGTGGGGCGATTCATCAGCAAACACCTCGGTCCAGAGCGACACCACCTGCGCCCGGTGCAAGGTGTTGTCAAAACCGCGCACTTCAAGCTGGGGCGCGGGCGGCGCAGCGGGTGCCAGGTTCGGCGCTCCGGTTTCCCCGTTGCAGATGTCCGTCAGCACCTGATGCAACAGGGCCAGCCCCTGCTGGACCTCCTCAGGCGTGGTGTTGAGCGCTGGCATGAAGCGCAGGCAATGCGGGCGCGGGGCATTGAGCAACAAGCCGTGCGCTCTGGCCCGCTCAACCAACTGTGGCGCCAGGTCCTGTCCAAGCTCCAGTGCCAGCAGCAAGCCGCGTCCGCGCACCGGCCCCAGCCCAAAGCTGTCCGACAGCGCCGCCAGCCCCTGCGCCAGTTGCGCACCGATGGCGCGGCTGGTCGCCAGAAAACCGTCAGACAGCAGTTCGCGCAGCACCGCCACCCCGGCCGCGCAGGTCAGCGGGTTGCCGCAAAACGTGCCACCCTGGTCCCTCGCCGTGAAACAGGAGCAGTGTTCCTTGGCCAGCAGGGCCGACAGCGGCACCCCGCCGCCAAGGCCTTTGCCCAGGGTCATGATGTCGGGCTCGATGCCGTACTGCTCGTAGGCGAACAGGGTGCCGGTGCGCCCGCACCCGGTCTGCACCTCATCCACGATCAACAGCAGCTGATGGGCGTCACACAGCGCGCGCAGCCCTTGCAGAAATTCGCGGTCAGCCGGAAACACCCCGGCCTCACCCTGGGTTGGCTCCAGCATGATGGCCACGGTGCGCGGGCCAATGAGCGAGCGCACCGAGTCCAGATCATTGAACACGGCCTTGGGAAAGCCGGGCACCTGGGGTGCAAACAGAGTGTCCCAACCGGCTTTGCCGCTGGCCGACATGGTGGCCAGGGTGCGGCCATGAAAACCATGGTGAAAGGTGATGATCTCGAAGGCGCCGTTTTTATGGCGCTGGCCCCATTTGCGCGCCAGTTTGATCGCCCCCTCATTGGCTTCGGCGCCCGAGCTGCCAAAAAAGACATGGTCAAAACAACTGTGCTGGGTC
>NZ_JAQTXM010000027.1:0-72653 GCF_028688795.1 Rhodoferax sp.
GCTGGCCCTGAGGCACGTTATTGCCCGGCTGGTGTTTATGAGTTTGTGAAGAACGATGACAACACCGACCGCTTGCAGATCAATGCCGCGAATTGTGTGCATTGCAAGACCTGCGACATCAAGGACCTGACGCAGAACATTGTGTGGGTCACGCCCGAAGGTGGGGGCGGGCCGAATTATTCGGGGATGTAAGCGCTGTTGAGTGCAACCGTGGCCGCCCTCGGGCGGCCATCTGTTTTTGGTGCCGGAGCGAACCACACTTTGCCTGGTTGCTGCGCCAAAACGGTGATGAAGCATGCGCTGGGAAGTACGCTGACGGTGCATGGCGAGGGTATTTGGGAGTCTGTGCACTAGTTTCATGCAGTGAAAGCAAGATTACTGACAAGAAACTTTGGCACACTCCTTGCACTGATTCTGTGGTCTGCAACTGCCACATGGAGCCCCCCTTGAAACCGTTCCAATCCCTGCGCTGGATCATCCCGGCCACCCTCACCCTTGGTGCATCGTCCCTGTGGGCCCAAGCCGCCCCCGAGGCACCCACACTCAACTCGGGCGACACCGCCTTCGTATTTGCCTGCTGCATCGCAGTGTGGCTGATGACGATCCCCGGCCTGGCCCTGTTCTACGGCGGCTTGGCGCGCACCAAGAACGTCCTGTCCATCCTCATGCAGGTGTTCACCGTCTCCTCATTGATCACCGTGTTGTGGGCGCTGTACGGCTACAGCCTGACCTTCACTGACGGCGGTTCACTGCAGTCGGTGATCGGTGGCCTGGACAAACTCTTCTTGAGGGGGGTGACCAAAGACTCGCTGCAAGGCAGCATCCCCGAGCTGCTGTACTTCTACTTCATGCGGCTGTTTGCCGCCATCACCCCCACCATCATCGTGGGTGCGTTCGCAGAACGCATCAAGTTTGCTGCCGTACTGGTCTTCATGGCGATCTGGTTCACCATCAACTACGTCCCCATGGCCCACATGGGTTGGGGTGGTGGCTGGGTGTTCCAGCTCGGCGCGCAAGACTTTGCCGGGGGCAACGTGGTGCACGTCAACGTGGGCATTGCTGCCTTGGTGGGTGCCTGGCTGGTGGGGGCGCGCAAGGGTGTGGGCACCTCGGCCATGTCACCGCATAACATGACCATGACCATGACCGGCGGCTCGCTGTTGTGGGTGGGCTGGCTGGCGTTTTGCGGCGGCTGCGTGCTTGCGGCCAACGGCTTCTCGATGCTGGTGGTGCTCAACACCATGCTCGCTGGCGCCGCAGGCACCCTGTCGTGGATGCTGGTGGAATGGATTCACCGCGGTCGCCCAAGCATGCTGGGCGCAGTCTCTGGTGCCATCGCCGGTCTGGTTGCCATCACGCCGGCCTGCGGTTTTGTGGGCCCCATGGGTGCGATTGCCATCGGCTTCATCGTCTCTCCCATCTGTGTCTGGGCGGTGGAGAAGCTCAAGCCCATGATTGGTCTGGACGACTCCTTTGACGTCTTTGGCGTGCACGGCGTGGGCGGCATCGTCGGCGGCATTCTGACCACCGTCTTTGCCATGCCTGCGCTGGGTGGTCTGGGCTTTGCTGAGGGCCGTGACTTTGGCTCGCAGATGCAAATCCAACTGCTGGTCATTGGTTTTAGCATCGTGTATTCGGCCATCAGCAGCTTCATCGCCTTCAAGCTGGCGTCGCTGTTGTGCGGTGGCCTGCGCGTACAAGAGGACGACGAGATTGAGGGCCTGGACATGAGTTCACACGGCGAGCCGGGCTACAAGCTCTGAGTTGCCGTCACATTGCATTCTGCCCATCCTTACCTTCAAGCTTTGAGGTTCAATATGAAACTTGTCACTGCCATCATCAAACCCTTCAAGCTCGACGAGGTGCGCCAGGCGCTCTCGGACATCGGTACGCAGGGCATCACGGTCACCGAGGTCAAGGGCTTTGGGCGCCAGAAGGGCCACACCGAGCTGTACCGGGGCGCGGAGTACGTGGTGGACTTTTTACCCAAGGTAAAGCTTGAGGCTGCGGTGGACGATGCCATGGTCTCGCGCGTGGTCGAGACCATTGAGGCGGCTGCGCGCACGGGCAAGATTGGCGACGGCAAGATCTTCGTCAGCGCACTTGAGCAGGTCATTCGCATCCGCACCGGTGAGTCCGGTAGCGAGGCGCTTTGATGAGCTTGCCTGGAGATGCCCTGCACGTCCGCCCTCCGGTGGCGACGCACGTGCGCGAACCCGCGCTGTCCCTGCGCACGCCGACCCTGGAACGCTACCGCGTGGCAGGCGGTGGCCTGACCGTGGTGGCTCTGGCCGCAGGCGACGCGCTGGAGGTGATCGATCCCGAGGGCCTGCAGGCCTGCGAGTTGCTGGCCTGGGATGCCCAAGGCCGCGACGCCCTGGCAGCGTTGGGTCTTCAGGCCTCACCCGGCGCGGGTGGCACGGCCCGGCTGTTGCAGCGTCAGCACCCCGCCTTGCGCCTGGTGCACGCTGGCCTGTGCCGCCGCGGTATTGACCTGGACCACCTGCCTGCGCCCTGCCTGCTCTGGCCAGCGGGTGGCTTGGCGGGCCAGCGACAACGCTGCACGGCCTCCGGCGAGGTGCTGGTGCTGGTTGCAGCCCCAGGCGCGGACGGCAGCGTCCACGATCAAAACTCGCCAACCCCATTGGCCCTGCATGTGCACCGCAGCAGCCACCGCATCCTCACCGCTGTGCCACTGCCCGACCCGTTGGGGGAGGTGGTGGACGAATTCACCATCGCGCCGGGTACGGCGCGCAGTTACACCGTGGCGAAGGGTCAGTACATTCAAGTCATCGACGTTGCCGGGCGCCAGTGTTCCGACTTCGTGGCCTTCAACCGCGCAGCGCTTGACCGTGGCATCGAGCAGGAGCTTGACCCCACGGTCACGCGCACGCTCGGTGCCCGGGCTTACCCCGGCCCTGGGCTGCATTCGCGCTTCTTTGACCGTGAGATGCAACCCGTGCTCGAACTGGTGCAAGACACCGTGGGCCGCCATGACACGTTCGGCCTGGCCTGTGCGGCGCGTTATTACGAAGGCATGGGTTACTTCGGCCACGCCAATTGCAGCGACAACCTGTCCCGCGAACTTGCCTCTTACGGGGTGCGTGGGCGACCGGGCTGGCCAGCCATCAACTTTTTCTACAACACGGGTGTGGACGCCCACAATCAGATGACCATGGATGAACCCTGGTCACGCCCAGGCGACCACGTGCTGCTGCGTGCGCTTGACGACATGGTCTGCGCCAACACCTCATGCCCGGACGACATCGACCCCGCCAATGGCTGGATGCCGACCGACATCCACGTTCGAATTTACGCTGCCCAGGAGCGCTTTAGCATGGCCCTTGCCCACCGACCTACCCCCGACGCCGAACCCGTGATGACACGCGAGAGCGGGTTTCACGCCGATACGTCGGCCCTCACCCGTCAATTCACCGACTACCGCGGCTGGTGGACACCCACCCGCTACGACGGCCATGGCGCTATCGCCGAGTACCACGCCTGCCGCGAGCGGGTCGCGGTGATGGACCTGTCGGCCTTGCGCAAGTTCGAGGTCATCGGCCCAGACGCCGAAGCGCTGATGCAGTATTGCCTGACGCGCGACATCAAGAAGCTGGCGGTGGGCCAGGTGGTGTATTCAGCCATGTGTTATCCGCACGGCGGCATGCTTGACGACGGCACCTTGCTGCGGCTGGGCCCAGACAACTTTCGCTGGATTTGTGGTGAGGACTACGGCGGCATCTGGCTGCGTGAACAGGCCAACAAGCTGGGCATGAAGGTCTGGGTCAAATCGGCCAGCGACCATATCCATAACGTTGCCGTGCAGGGGCCGCGCTCGCGCGAGCTGTTGCGCCAGATGGTGTGGTCGCCTGGCACGCAGCCAGTGCTCGACAACCTGGGCTGGTTCCGCTTTTTGGTTGGGCGCCTTGATGACCACAACGGCTGTCCGCTCATGGTCTCACGCACCGGCTATACCGGCGAGCTGGGCTACGAGGTCTGGTGCCACCCCAGCGACGCACCCCGCGTCTGGGCTCGCTTGTGGGAACTCGGTGCGCCGCTCGGCCTCTCGCCACTCGGTCTGGACGCACTCGACACCCTGCGCATTGAAGCTGGCCTGGTGTTTGCCGGCCACGAGTTTTGCGACCAGACTGACCCTTTCGAAGCTGGCATTGGTTTTTGTGTGCCACTAAAGAGCAAGGCAGATGACTTCATCGGGCGCGATGCACTGCTGGAGCGCAGCGCACACCCGCAGCGCAAACTTGTCGGTCTGCAGCTTGATGGCAACGAAATGGCAGCGCACGGCGATGGTGTCTATGTTGGTCACGCCCAGGTCGGTGTGGTCACCAGCGCCACGCGCTCGCCGCACGCGGGTCAGAACGTCGCGCTGTGCCGCATGACGGTGAGTAACGCCGTGGTCGGTACAAAGGTTGAAATTGGCAAGCTCGACGGGCACCAGAAGCGTTTGCCCGCCAGCGTGTCGGCACCGATCTTCTACGACCCCGACAAGAGCCGCGTACGCGCCTGAGCACCTGGCCCCTGCGGGGGCTGTGCCGGTGCCGCCTTGCTCAGTTCACAGGCTCACTGCCAAAGACCTTGAGACCCACCACCCCGGCCACGATCAACAACAGGCAAAGAAGCCGGGGCGTGTTGGCCGCCTCGTTCAGAAACAAGATGCCATAAAGCACCGTGCTAACGGCGCCAATACCCACCCACACCGCGTAGGCCGTGCCCATCGGCACGGTGCGCATGGCCAGCGAGAGCAGGTACAGGCTCAGCACGATGAAGCCGGCGCAGTACAGCGAAGGCCACAGGCGGGTAAAGCCATCGGTCCGCGCAATGGCTGCGGCCCAGACCACTTCACAAACACCGGCCCCCAGCAGCAGCCACCAACCGGTTTGAGGGCCAACGACCATCGGATTCTTCTATGGGTGCGCGAGGTAACTCTCCAGCGAGTCGTCTAGAGCGTCCTGCCACGGAGTGTGGTGCGGTGCCGCCATGGTGCCGGTCATGAGCGAGGGGTAGCACTTGTTGCGGTAGCCCATGATGTCCTCATACTTGTCATGCTTCCAGTCGAGGAAGGTCTTGTTGACCGCAGCGATATTGAAGCTCGGGTAGTCGGTGGCATCGATCAGGGTCTGGATGTACTTGCCCTGGAACTCGAACATCTGCTGAGCATCTTCCAACGCCAGTTCTTCCTCACGCCACCGCAGGTTTTCCTCTCGCATCACTTCTTGCGAGGGCAGCGGAATGCGACCGAGCATGATGTCACGCGCGTACCAGGCCTGGGCGTCGAACATGTTGAAGCTGTACCACTGGTCCTGCATGCCCAGGTAGATCAGTTGCGGGTTCTCTTCCCAGCACACGCCCTTGTACAGGTCCAGCGGCCACAGGCGGTTGGCGGTCTTCAGGCGCAATGCTTCTGGCAAGAAGGGAAAGTGGTGCTTGTAGCCGGTGCACAGGATGACGGCATCGACGTGTTTGCTGCTGCCGTCCGCGAAGTGCGCGGTATTGCCCTCAACCTTGAGCAGTTGCGGTTTTTCCTCCCAGTTGTCCGGCCACTTATAGCCCATGGGGCTGGTGCGGTAGCAACTGGTGATCGAGCGTGCGCCGTACTTCCAGCACTGTGAGCCGATGTCTTCCGCCGAGTAGCTGGCGCCGACGATGAGCACATCCTTGCCCTTGAACTCCAACGCATCACGGAAGTCGTGCGCATGCAGCACGCGGCCACCGAAGGTTTCGAAGCCTTCGAAATAGGGTACGTTGGGCGTCGAGAAATGGCCACTGGCCACCACCACCCAGTCGAACTCTTCGCTGCAGGTCAAGTCCTGTTGGTGGTCGTGCGCGGTGACCGTGAACTTGCGGGTGCCCTCGTCGTAGCTCACGAGACGCGCGGCGGTGTTGAAGCGGATGTACTTGCGCACACCGGCCTTTTCGACACGACCCTTGATGTAGTCCCACAGCACCTCACGCGGCGGGTAGGAACCCATGGGCCGGCCAAAGTGTTCGTCGAAGGTGTAGTCGGCGAACTCCAGACATTCCTTCGGTCCGTTCGACCAGAGGTACCGGTACATGCTGCCATGCACCGGCTCGCCGTGTTCGTCCAGGCCGGTACGCCAGGTGTAGTTCCACATGCCACCCCAGTCCGACTGTTTTTCAAAGCACACCAGCTCCGGAATCTCGGCACCTGCGGCCTGGGCGGATTGGAAAGCCCGCAGTTGTGCCAGGCCAGAAGGACCAGCGCCGATGACGGCGACACGCTTGTTCATGCAAATACTCCTAAACGTAAAATGGTTAAACAGTGGGAAACTTTTGTTCCCTATGTGAAGCACAAGACATGCCAGCGGTTATGTCGTGCATTTGCACTGCCGACAGGGGGCTCGATGGGTTTACTGCGCCAAAAAGGTGATTAGGGGTGAGGGAAAAGAGCGACAGCGGTGCATGGAGTGGGGAAAGGGGAGCGGATGCACTAGTTTCATGCAGTGAAAGCAAGATTACTGACAAGAAACTTTGGCACACTCCTTGCACTGATTCTGTGGTCTGCAACTGCCACATGGAGCCCCCCTTGAAACCGTTCCAATCCCTGCGCTGGATCATCCCGGCCACCCTCACCCTTGGTGCATCGTCCCTGTGGGCCCAAGCCGCCCCCGAGGCACCCACACTCAACTCGGGCGACACCGCCTTCGTATTTGCCTGCTGCATCGCAGTGTGGCTGATGACGATCCCCGGCCTGGCCCTGTTCTACGGCGGCTTGGCGCGCACCAAGAACGTCCTGTCCATCCTCATGCAGGTGTTCACCGTCTCCTCATTGATCACCGTGTTGTGGGCGCTGTACGGCTACAGCCTGACCTTCACTGACGGCGGTTCACTGCAGTCGGTGATCGGTGGCCTGGACAAACTCTTCTTGAGGGGGGTGACCAAAGACTCGCTGCAAGGCAGCATCCCCGAGCTGCTGTACTTCTACTTCATGCGGCTGTTTGCCGCCATCACCCCCACCATCATCGTGGGTGCGTTCGCAGAACGCATCAAGTTTGCTGCCGTACTGGTCTTCATGGCGATCTGGTTCACCATCAACTACGTCCCCATGGCCCACATGGGTTGGGGTGGTGGCTGGGTGTTCCAGCTCGGCGCGCAAGACTTTGCCGGGGGCAACGTGGTGCACGTCAACGTGGGCATTGCTGCCTTGGTGGGTGCCTGGCTGGTGGGGGCGCGCAAGGGTGTGGGCACCTCGGCCATGTCACCGCATAACATGACCATGACCATGACCGGCGGCTCGCTGTTGTGGGTGGGCTGGCTGGCGTTTTGCGGCGGCTGCGTGCTTGCGGCCAACGGCTTCTCGATGCTGGTGGTGCTCAACACCATGCTCGCTGGCGCCGCAGGCACCCTGTCGTGGATGCTGGTGGAATGGATTCACCGCGGTCGCCCAAGCATGCTGGGCGCAGTCTCTGGTGCCATCGCCGGTCTGGTTGCCATCACGCCGGCCTGCGGTTTTGTGGGCCCCATGGGTGCGATTGCCATCGGCTTCATCGTCTCTCCCATCTGTGTCTGGGCGGTGGAGAAGCTCAAGCCCATGATTGGTCTGGACGACTCCTTTGACGTCTTTGGCGTGCACGGCGTGGGCGGCATCGTCGGCGGCATTCTGACCACCGTCTTTGCCATGCCTGCGCTGGGTGGTCTGGGCTTTGCTGAGGGCCGTGACTTTGGCTCGCAGATGCAAATCCAACTGCTGGTCATTGGTTTTAGCATCGTGTATTCGGCCATCAGCAGCTTCATCGCCTTCAAGCTGGCGTCGCTGTTGTGCGGTGGCCTGCGCGTACAAGAGGACGACGAGATTGAGGGCCTGGACATGAGTTCACACGGCGAGCCGGGCTACAAGCTCTGAGTTGCCGTCACATTGCATTCTGCCCATCCTTACCTTCAAGCTTTGAGGTTCAATATGAAACTTGTCACTGCCATCATCAAACCCTTCAAGCTCGACGAGGTGCGCCAGGCGCTCTCGGACATCGGTACGCAGGGCATCACGGTCACCGAGGTCAAGGGCTTTGGGCGCCAGAAGGGCCACACCGAGCTGTACCGGGGCGCGGAGTACGTGGTGGACTTTTTACCCAAGGTAAAGCTTGAGGCTGCGGTGGACGATGCCATGGTCTCGCGCGTGGTCGAGACCATTGAGGCGGCTGCGCGCACGGGCAAGATTGGCGACGGCAAGATCTTCGTCAGCGCACTTGAGCAGGTCATTCGCATCCGCACCGGTGAGTCCGGTAGCGAGGCGCTTTGATGAGCTTGCCTGGAGATGCCCTGCACGTCCGCCCTCCGGTGGCGACGCACGTGCGCGAACCCGCGCTGTCCCTGCGCACGCCGACCCTGGAACGCTACCGCGTGGCAGGCGGTGGCCTGACCGTGGTGGCTCTGGCTTGCGAGCTGATGGCCTTGCACGCGAGGCCTTGGCGGCCTTCGGTGCCCGTTTCCAAAGCAGCAAAGACTTCGCGCGCACGACAAGTTGCGGCAATGCCATGGACCAGTGAAAAATAGTGTCCCAATTTTTTCCTTCGTTGCGGGCCAATTTGCTCAACCGAGCATGTGCTTAACTACCCAGTCAGCATCATCCAGCGGCAAGTCATGGCCCGCAGTCGGGTGCTCTGCCAGCGGCCAGTGCCAAGCGCGTGCCACCGACCTTGAACACTGCACACTCACCAGACTGTCAAGCGTGCTGGCCAACAGCAGCGTGGGCGTGGCAGGGGATTGCGCTGGCGCGGTAAAGCGTGCGGCGGCCCACAGCTGTCGCAGGGAATTCAGGGGCGACACAGGGTGCAATTGGCGCAGGTTGACCCAGTCATTGATCACATCCGGGTCGCTCAGGCGGCTGGTCATGCGCCAGATGGTGTGCTCCCAGTCGCTGGCGTTGGCAGCGCTCAACACCAGGCGTGCGATCGTAGCGATGTTGCGGGGCTGAAAGCGCTGGTAAAACGGGTTGAACGGGCGCAGGCTGGTGTTGATCAACACCTGTCTTGAAATTTCCTCAGGGTAAGTCTGTGCCCAGGCCACGGCCACCATGGCGCCCAGCGACATGGCCAGCACGTGGTAGGGCGGTTGAATGCCTTTTTCTTCAAGCTGGCCGCGGCAATGCGCAACCATGCCTTGTACTGTCCACGGACTGGCTTGGTCATGCCACACGCCGTTGCCAGCAAAGTCCAGCGGCAGCAGCACATCGTCAGGGCAGGCTTGTTGCATCAAGGGCAAAAAGCTGCCCCAGTGGCCGCTTTCACGCGTCAAACCTCGCAGCAAGAGCCAGGTGGTCATGGCGTGTCAGTACCAGTCCAGCAGCGCTTGTGCGTGCAATAGTGCCCGTTGCTCGGCGTTGGGCAACCACAACCGGTGGCCACTGGCTGCCCTGGAAAGAAAGTCCAGCAGCGACTGGTGCTGGCGCAGCACCCGCTGTTGCCGGTGCTCAATCAGCGGGTTGAAAATGCCGTGGCGGGAAAACAATTGACGGGGGTTCTTTTTTACCCACAACCATGACCCCATTTCCAGCGTCAGGGGCAAAAAAATGCGCTCAGGCTTGGCCAGAGATTGCAGGTACAGGTGGTCCCACAAATCGCCATGCGCCAGGTATTGCAGGCTTTGTGGCTCCACCACATAGCGGTGGTAGCTGTTGGACTGCACAAAAATGTTTTTCAGCGCTTGTAGCTCGGCCAGATGGGCCATGGGTTCGCGCTTGTGGGCAAAAGGAAACCAGAGCCGGTCGCGTGTGCCAAAACCAGAGTGGCAGTCCACGCACAGGCTGAAGGCGCGCGGAAAAAATTCACGCTCGATGACTTCGCAGATGGCTTGGTTTTCAACCTCCATGGGCGCATTCAGCGGGCCCCGGTACCACGGCAAGCTGGCGCTGTAGCGTTGGCCGCCCACCAGAAAGGGCACCGGCTCTTGCGCCTGCACTGGTGCGTTGCGCATCAAATCCACGCCGTGCGGGTTGGCCCGTGTGCCCAGTGCCATGCCGCCGGGGTTGACGATGGGCATGAACACCAGGCGCACCGATTCAAGTTGCTGGTGCAGCGTGCTATCCCACTGCAGACGCATCACCAGGCTTTGCAGGTAAGCAATCACCACCTCGGCACCGATGCGCTCCAGGCCGTGCACGCCGCCAAAGTACCCGACGATGGGCGCGGTGGGGTCTGGGCTGCCCAGCGCGATGGCATACACCGGCAGTTGGCTGCCGTCTGGGAGGCTGACATGGCGCACCACCCGCACGTCGAGTTTTTTGGCGCCCAGCTCAATGATGCGCTCCAGCGCAGAGAGTTCCGGCAGTTTGGTGCGTGTCACAAATTACCGATCAAAAAGCATATTGAGTTTCCATCCGGTGGGAGCTTACGGCCCAGCGCGCTAGTCTGAAAGCGGTTTCGAGTACCGTACCTGGGTGGCGGGACATGACATCAAACTGTCATGCTTGGCCCCTACCCTTGGTTGCAGTTAACAAGGGAGTTTTGCAAATGATTTTCAGAACACATTTCTTCCGCTGGCTGGCTATTCCGGCGTGTGTGGCGGCTGGTTTGCTGGAGCTGATGGCGCTTCAGCGCAGCAAATTGCTGGGCCGCAAACCCGGCTTGGGTGCATGACACCATGCTTGAAATGAACACGCTGCACAGCCCATCTTCTGGTGACAACACCACTACTGGGGAGTTGACCGCACACAACTCATTGTGGAACGAAGCCCTGTGCGTGTCCATCATGGCGCAGCTTTGGGGCTTGCGCAAAGCCATGCTGCAACGCGAATCCAGCATGCAGCCGACACTCGACCAGGTGCTAACGGTGCACCGCGACAGCGCGCGTAACCTGATCCATTATTTGAGCCTGCGCGCGGTGGATTTGCGGCCCCTGCAAGAGCAATTGGCTACGCTGGGCTTGTCTTCTCTTGGGCGTGCTGAATCGCATGTGCTGGCCAGCCTGGACAAGGTGCTTGGGCTGCTGCACAAGCTCACTGGGCAGCCGTGGCAAAACCTCTCGCACGAGGAGCCACCCGGCCGGGTTAGCAGCCGTGCCTTGTTGGCAGACAACACGATTGGCTTGCTGGGCGATGTGCCCAACGAGCGCACTGTGCGCATCATGGTCACCCTGCCAAGCGAGGCCGCCACCGATGTTGGCGTGGCGCGTGAGTTGGTGGCCGCCGGCATGGATGTCGCCCGCATCAATTGTGCGCACGATGGCCCGAGGCAATGGGTTGACATGGCCAAACACGTGCGTAAAGCGGCCAAGGCGGCGCGTAGAAACGTCAAAATTCTGATGGATTTGGGTGGCCCAAAAATTCGCACAGGTGTGATTGCGCCCGGCCCGGCGGTGCTCAAGCTCAGGCCCGGCAAAGATGATTTTGGCCACGTGTACCGCCCGGCGCGTCTGGGCCTGCAGCCTATGGGCGAGCATGAGCCCTTGCCAAACGTAGATGCCTGCATTGGTGTTTGGGACGATTGGCTCAAGCGGCTCAAAGTGGGCTCAACCATTGAATTTACCGATGCCCGCGGTGCCAAACGCCATCTGCTGGTGACCCACTGCACCAGTCAGGGTGCCGTGGCGGAATGTTTGCGCACCTGCTACTTCACGCCTGAGACCGTGCTGCACCTGGTGCACCCGAACCACAAAAAAAAGCACTCCAGTCTGGTGTGCCACATCGCGCACCAGCCCGGTACCCTGCATCTGAAGCTGGGTGACCGCTTGCACCTGACACGTGATGGGCTTGACCATCTGGTTGCCGCAGACGAGGCCGTGGGTGACAACTCGTTTACTGTTGCGCGAGTGCCCTGCACTCTGCCGCAGGTGATCGAGCAGGTCAAGGTGGGCGAACGAATCTGGTTCGATGACGGTCGCATTGGCGGCGTGATTCGCCAGATTGCAGGGCAAGGGGTAGAGGTGGAAATCACCCACGCCCGTGACAGCGGCGAAAAGCTGGTGGCCGACAAAGGCATCAACTTGCCCGACAGCAAACTTGACCTGCCGGCACTCACAGACAAAGACATTACCGACCTCGACACAGTTGCCAAAGTGGCTGACATGGTGGGTTTATCGTTTGTGCAAAAACCCGACGATGTGGCTTTGTTGCGCTCGCACTTGCATCGGCTCAAACGCGATGACATGGGGCTGGTGCTCAAGATAGAAATGCTGCAGGGTTTTGAGAACTTGCCCGATTTGATGCTGGCCGCCATGGCCGCCAACTCTGCTGGCGTGATGATCGCGCGCGGCGACCTGGCGGTGGAGTGTGGCTTTGAGCGCATGGCCGAGGTCCAGGAAGAAATCTTGTGCTGCGCGGAAGCCGCGCACATGCCGGTTATCTGGGCCACTCAGGTGCTGGAATCTTTGGCCAAAACCGGCTTGCCTTCGCGCGCCGAAATATCGGACGCCGGTCTGGGTGTGCGTGCCGAATGCGTCATGCTCAACAAAGGGCCATTCATTGCCGATGCCATCCACACCCTGGACGACATCCTGAAACGCATGGCAGGCCATCAAGCCAAAAAGCGCCCCTTGTTACGGGCGCTGCGGGCCTGGAATGGTGGCGACTTGGCGGCCTAAGCGACAGACGGCGTGGCTGTGGCGGTGCTGAGCCCGTGCACTTGCGAGCTCAAGTCGAGCAAACGCAGCTTGCTGGCGTAATGCCGGTCAAGGCGCCACTCTGAGAGGATTTCCAGCACGAGTTCAAACTTGTCGTTGCTCAGTTCGTAGAGCTGCGCAACCGAAATCTGGCCCTCACTTTCCAGCGCGAGCACCAGCGCCGAAATGATTCGGGCTGCTGGATCGGTTGGATTGGCTTGGATGAATTTACGCGCTTTCTTGATGGCGAGCATGATGGTGTTCCCGACGATGTTGTTAGAGGTTTGTCACATCAGCGCCTGCGGCATGCGAGTGAAAAGGTCACATATTCACGCAACGCGGACATGTGACCAAGGGTAACCGCCCAATGTGTCAAATTTGATGAAACAGATGTGACAGTTGCGTGACCCTGGCGCGCTACGCCTTCACCACCAGCACACTCTCGTCCCACTTGGCGTGTTTCTCCAGCCCTGCCAAGTTGGCCACGGTGGCGGCAATGTTCGACAGGCCCGCGGTGGTGGTCTGCTTGAGTCCCAGCTTGCCGCCGGTGACCTTGTCAAACAAGATCAGTGGCACCGGGTTCAGCGTGTGCGCGGTTTTTGCCTTGTAAGACCCGTCCGCGTTGAGTGACGGTTTTTTGGTCTTCTTGTCCAGCTCATACATCTCGTCGGCATTGCCGTGGTCAGCGGTG
Source organism: Rhodoferax sp. (assembly GCF_028688795.1). GTDB lineage: Bacteria > Pseudomonadota > Gammaproteobacteria > Burkholderiales > Burkholderiaceae_C > Rhodoferax. The sequence continues at coordinate 13,259 of NZ_JAQTXM010000027.1, forward strand.
ATCAGGGCCACGCCACCAGCCGCTGCAATGGCAGGCAGCAGGCGGGCCAGAGCCAGGTCAACCGCTTCCACGGCCATGGTGGCTGCGCGGAAGTTGCCGGTGTGGCCCACCATGTCGCCGTTGGCGAAGTTGCAGCGCAACAGCTTGTACTGGCCGCTTTGCACGGCGGCAATCATGGCGTCGGTGATCTCGGCCGACTTCATCCAGGGGCGTTGCTCAAACGGCACCACGTCGCTGGGCACTTCCTGCCAACTCTCCCCCTCAAACTTGTTGGAGCGGTTGCCGTTCCAGAAGTAGGTAACGTGGCCAAACTTTTGAGTCTCGGAGCAGGCGAACTGGGTCAGACCTGCTTTGCTGAACCATTCGCCTGATGTGTCTTTGATGGCCGGGGGCGTCACCAGGAAACGCTTGGGCAGTTGCAGGTCGCCGTCGTACTGCAGCATGCCGGCAAAGGTCACTGACGGTGTGCGGACACGGTCAAAGCGGGTGAACGCTGTGTCGACAAAAGCGCGGGTGATCTCAATCGCCCGGTCGCCGCGGAAATTGAAAAGCACCACCGAATCGCCGTCCTCAATGGTGCCAATGGGCTGGCCGTTCTCAGCAATCACAAACTCCGGCAAGTCCTGGTCGATGGTGCCAGGGTGCTTGGCGCGCAGGCCGTTCACGGCGGCGGTGGCGTTGGCAAACTGCGGGCCCTGGCCCAGAACATGCGTCTTCCAGCCCTTTTCAACCATCGGCCAATTGGCGTCGTAGCGGTCCATGGTGATGTTCTGGCGGCCGCCCCCCGAGGCAATGCGGGCATCAAAACCGTTGGTGCTGAGCTCGGCCAGAAAGGCCTCAAACGGCACCACGTAGTCCAGCGCACTGGTCTCGGGCACGTCACGTCCGTCGAGCAGGGCATGGATGCGCACAGTTTTAACACCGTCAGCCTTGGTTTGGAGCACCATGGCCTTCAGGTGGTCAATGTGGCTGTGCACATTGCCATCAGAAAACAGGCCGATGAAGTGGATCACACCGCGGCCCGCCTTGGCGCCGGCCACGATTTGCTGCCACGTCTGGCCCTGCCAGATCGAGCCGTCGGCAATCGCGTTGGCCACCAACGCCGCGCCCTGGCTGTACACCTGCCCGGCGCCGATGGCGTTGTGGCCCACCTCGGAGTTGCCCATGTCGTCGTCAGACGGCATGCCGACGGCCGTGCCATGGGCGCGCAGGCTGATGTTGGGGCATTCGACCAACAAGCGGTCCAGTGTGGGTTTGCGGGCGGCAGCAATGGCGCTGCCCTCGTCGAGCTTGGATATGCCGTAACCGTCCATGACGATGACAACCACCGGGCCGGTGACACCGGGGAAGGCCGTGAATTTTTGTAGCATGGGTAACTCCTGAAATGATCGTGCAGGGCCGATGCGTCTGGGACCCAACCCGGCGGCATTCGGCAACCCCGCTATCTTCCCTCAAATCGACGGGTCGTCCCGATGTCCGACTGACGAAAAGTGCACAGGCTGCACCAGATGTCCAGCCTGTGCATGGGCAGCTTGCGTCCTGAAGGCAGAAATAGAAAAGCCTGCTGGGGTCAGCAGGCTTGGATATTGAGCGGGTCTTAGCGACGATTGCTACCGGGTCCTAATTTTGAGCCACCAGCAAAGTCACTACAGCTACTAACGCTCCTGCTTTCTCAACTTGCCGAGCCCATGGTATTGAACTCCAGATCCAGGTGGGGTGAATCTGCATCTTGCAAGTTCTGGTCGATCATCAACCAGGTGTCGGCATCAATGATGGCTTCGGCAGGGTGATGCGCAAAGGCCGACAACGAGGTCAGCAGGGCGGCGACGACTGCAGCTTGAATTACTTTCTTCATATCTCTGTTCCTTTAAAAAATAGTAAAAAGCCATCAGTTCCCCCAGTTCACAACATCCCGGGTTTCGTCGGGTGCGTTACTAGGTTGACCTTTGGTGATGTGTATCGTAGGAAGAAGAGGTAACCGGGCCATGTCAAGCGCGTATCAGAATGTACCGATGAGTTTCATTGTGTGATCAACCCCTGGCTCCGGTACCATTTGCCCATGAAAAAATCCAAAGACGACAAGCCCGATACCTTGGGCAAGAAAGACTATTTTGAAAAGCTGGAGCCGCTTCAGCTTGAACTCAATGACCTGGCGCGCTGGCTGGTGCACACCGGCAAGCGCTTGATGGTGGTGATTGAGGGTCGCGACACCGCGGGCAAGGGCGGCGTGATCTCGGCCATTGCCGACACCTTGAACCCGCGCCAGTGCCGCACGGTGGCGCTGGGCAAGCCCAGTGAGCGCGAGCAGAGTCAGTGGTACTTTCAACGCTACGTGCCTTACCTCCCTGCGGCGGGCGAGATCGCGCTGTTTGACCGCAGCTGGTACAACCGGGCGGGCGTGGAACGTGTCATGGACTTTTGCACCGAACAGCAAACCAAAGACTTCTTGAAACAAGCGCCGGTGTTCGAGCAAATGCTGGTCGACGACGGCATTTTGCTGTTCAAGTACTGGTTGACGGTGGATCAGGCGCAGCAGGAAGAACGTTTTGCCGAGCGCCTGGCGGACCCGCTCAAGCGCTGGAAACTCAGCCCGATTGATGTCAAAGCGCGGGAAAAATACGCCGAATACGGTCAAGTGCGTGACGTGATGCTGGCGGCCACGCACTCAAAAGTAGCGCCCTGGACGCTGGTGGACTTCAATGACCAGCGCGCCGGCCGCCTCACGCTCATTCGTCATCTGCTTGACCACATTTCAGACCGCAAGGTGACCGAGACTCTGGTGAGCTTCCCGCCGCTGGATCATGAACCTCTGCGCGAAAAGTATGGCACCGCGCTGGAGCCGATCAAGGCCAAGATTTGAGCCAGGATTGAACGCCCTACTTGATCAGCAGCACCGGCACCGGCGACAGGTGAAGCACCTTGGTGGCGACCGATCCCATGAACAGCCCGATCACGCTGCCCAAACCACGCGCCCCCATGATGACCATGCTGCAGCCCTTGTCCTTGGCGAAGTCCACGATGCTGGGCGCGGCCTCGCCCACCAGAATGTGCGCTGAAAACGCCAGTCCGGCGGCGGCGAGTTTGGCTTTGGCTGCGGCCAGGGCGGCCTCGCCCGCCTCAAGGTGAAAGTCCTTCACCACGGCGCCTTCAATGAAGCGGGTGATGTCGCTTGAGAGCGGCGCCTGCACGTTCACCAGAAAAATCTGCGGCGGGGTCTGGCGACCGGTGGCCTCTTGGATGACGTGGTCCACCGCCTTCAGCGACGGTTCAGAGTTATCGATGGCGATCAGCCAGGATGTGGTCATGGTGGTGCCCCTTTAATTTTTTGGCTCGACGGATTCTGACGATAGCTCAAACGCCTTCACCGGCGCCCTGTGGCTGGCCAGCCATTTGCCCACCGCCACCACCAGCAGGGCACCCGTGGCAGCAAACAGGTAGTTGGCGTAAGGAATGCTTGCGGCAACCGACGGCGGCATGGCCGGGTCGGTCAGCAACATGCCCCCGGCAATCCAGCCCAGCAGGGCCGCACCGAGCGTGATCACCATGGGGAAGCGGTCCATCAGGGTCAACACGATTTTGCTGCCCCACACCACGATCGGAATCGACACCAGAATGCCAAAGGTCACCAGCACCATGGAGCCGTGCGAGGCGCCCGCCACCGCAATCACGTTGTCCAGGCTCATCACCGCGTCGGCCACGATGATGGTCTTGATGGCCGCCATCAGGGTGGTGCCGCCATCAATGTTGCCGTGCGACTCATCGTGCTCAGGCAGCAACAGTTTGATGCCAATCCACAGCAGCAACAGCGCGCCCACAATCTTCAGGTAAGGCAAGGCCAGCAATTGCAGCGCAAAGAAAATCATGATCACGCGCAGACCAATGGCACCCACCACACCCCAAAAAATGCCTTTGTTGCGCAACGCAGGTGGCAGCTTTCGGCAGGCCAGGGCAATCACCACCGCGTTGTCGCCTCCGAGCATGATGTCGATGGCGATGATTTGCAGGACGGCAATCCAGAAGAGTGAAGAGGTTAAATCAGGCATGGTGAATAGAGCGTTTCAATGGGTGTAGGCGCCGTGCACAGCAGACATTGGCCCCTCGTCAAGGTGGCCACATGGGCCACGACACAGAGCGCCGATTGTGCCACCGGCATGCCAGAAGCTGTGCCCCGGTCAGCGTACCAAGCTGGGCATTTTGGGGTCGAACTTCCAGCCAGGCAACAAATACTGCATGGCGATGGCATCGTCCCGCGCACCCAAGCCGTGCTGCAAATACAGCTGGTGGGCTTTTTCCACCTCAACCATGTCCAGTTCAACCCCCAGGCCGGACGCAGTGGGCACGGTGATGCTGCCGTCCACAATTTGCAGCGGGTTTTTTGTCAAGCGCTGGCCGTCTTGCCAGATCCAGTGCGTGTCAATGGCCGTGACCTTGCCCGGCGCGGCGGCCGCCACGTGGGTGAACATGGCCAGGGAAATGTCAAAGTGGTTGTTGGAATGTGAGCCCCAGGTCAGCCCATTCATCTGGCACAACTGCGCCACGCGCACTGAGCCTTGCATGGTCCAGAAATGCGGGTCAGCCAGCGGAATGTCCACACTGTGCAGGGCAATCGAATGGGCCATTTCGCGCCAGTCGGTGGCAATCATGTTGGTGGCAGTCAGCAAACCCGTTTCACGGCGGAATTCGGCCATTACCTCGCGGCCTGAGAACACGCCTTCGGCACCGCATGGGTCTTCGGCGTAGGCCAGTGCGTCACGGTGGTCACGGCACAGGCGCACGGCGTCTTTCAAGAGCCAGCCGCCGTTGGGGTCGAGCGTGATGCGGGCATCGGGAAAGCGTGCGTGCAAGGCCTCCACGGCTTCCATTTCTTCCTCGCCACGCAGCACACCGCCCTTGAGCTTGAAGTCCTTGAAGCCATAACGTGCGTAGGCAGCTTCTGCCAAGCGCACGATCCCTTGGGCATCCATGGCTTTTTCGTGGCGCAGTCGCAGCCAGTCATCCGCCTGCTCGGGCTCAGTGCGGTAAGGTAAATCGGTCTGGCTGCGGTCTGCCACGTAAAACAAATAGCCCAGCACGGCGACACTGGCGCGTTGTTGGCCTTCGCCCAGCAAAGCTGCCACCGGCACGCCCAGATGTTGACCGAGCAAATCCAGCAACGCACTTTCCACCGCAGTGACCGCGTGGATAGCGATGCGTAAGTCGAAAGTCTGCAGCCCGCGACCACCGCTGTCGCGGTCGGCAAAGGCCACCCGAAGGGTGTTCAAAATGGCGTTCCAGTTGCCCACCGATTGGCCCACGATCATGTCTTGGGCGGCTTCCAGCGTCTGTCGAATCTTTTCGCCACCTGGCACTTCGCCCACACCGGTGTGGCCCGCACTGTCGGTCAGGATGACGATGTTGCGGGTGAAATAGGGGCCGTGCGCGCCGCTCAGGTTGAGCAACATACCGTCATGCCCGGCCACGGGAATGACTTGCATGCGTTGGATGGTGGGAGTGTGCGTGGTGTTTGGCATGGAAGGGATCGCGACGTTGGGTTTGGAAGGTTGCTTGCCAGACATCGTACAACTTGATTGAGAGCCCGGCAATAGGGTTTTCCCGCTGGTTTTGGGGTGATTCGCACTTGTGCTTGCATGACGCTGAACTGGGGGGTTGCAGGGCCGTCTTCCGTCGGCCCTAAGAAATCAGTCATCCATAAGTTTGGCGAGAAAATATAAGCTTATTTGGTCTCTAGGCCATGTGTATTAAGCGCGGACAGCTATGTTAACCATAGCGTTATGGCGATTCGTGACTCACCTGCGAGCGGCGCAGGCGCTCGCGGCTGTTGCTCAGGTGGGTGCGCATGGCGGCACGGGCGGCGTCCGGGTCCTGGTTTTTGATGGCGTTGAAAATGCTTTCATGCTCGCCATGCAGTCGTTGCAGGTAACTCAGCCGGCCTTCAGGTGCGCTGTTGGGCGTGTTGACCCGGGCGCGGGGAATGATCATGGTGCCCAGGTAGGTCATCAGGTCGGCAAAGTGCCGGTTACCGGTGGCGCGGGCCACTTCCATGTGAAATTCAAAGTCGGACGGCAGGGCGTCTGACTCATGCTCAATGGCATCCAGAAAGGCCGTTAAAGCCGATTCCATCTTGCCGATGTTGCCGTCATCTCTGCGCTGCGCGGCCAGCCCGGCCGCCTCACTTTCCAGGCTGATGCGCAGTTCCAGCAGCGAAACCACGTCGGCCACGGTGGAGAAATCTTCCGGCGCAATGCGGAAGTTGCTGGTGTCGGGGGCGGCCAGTGCAAAGGTGCCAATGCCGTGGCGGGTTTCCACCAAGCCGCTGGCTTGCAGCTTGGACAACGCCTCACGCACCACGGTGCGACTCACCTCAAAACGGGCCATGATTTCCGACTCGGTGGGCAGCTTGTCGCCGGGCTTGATTTGCCCGTTCCGGATGTTGCCGGCAAGCTCATCCACGATGACCTGCACCAGGCCGCGAGGTCGACGTGGGCGGGTCACCGGGGCACTAGGGGTTTTCCATGATTCCATATAAAAACGCTTGACTCACTGAATTTGGATGATCACAATTTGCGACGTTGTCAGACAACCTACGACTGACAAGGGAATGACTGAATTGAATGTAAAGCCAGAAACTGGAAAAGTCCAGTGCCTGCATAAATTTCTTGAAACGAGTGAAAAAATGACCATCAAGGCACATCAAAAACTGTTGCTCACTGGCGCTGCCGGTGGTTTGGGCCAGGCCTTGCGCGAGCGCCTCAAGGCCAATTGCGAGGTACTTCGTTTGTCAGACCGCTTGGCCTTTGGCGTTGCCGCCGCGCAAGAAGAAATCATGCTGGCCGACCTGGCCGATGCACAAGCTGTGAGTGTCATGGTGCAAGGCGTGCAAGCCATCGTGCATTTGGGCGGTGTGTCGGTCGAAGGCCCGTTTGGCCCGATCCTGCAAGCCAACATTTTGGGTCTTTACAACCTGTATGAAGCGGCTCGTCTGCACGGTGTCAAGCGCATCGTGTTTGCCAGCTCCAACCACGTCACCGGTTTTTACCACCAGTGCGACACCATTGATGCAACTGCCCCAGCGCGCCCGGACAGCCTGTATGGCGTGAGCAAGGCCTTTGGCGAAGACCTGTCGCGCTTTTACTTTGATCGCTACGGCATCGAAACCGCCTGTGTGCGCATTGGCTCTTCATTCCCTGAGCCGCGCGACCGCCGCATGCTGGCCACCTACCTGAGCTTTGACGACCTTCACCGTTTGATCACCGCCTGTCTGACGACACCGGTGCTGGGCCACAGCATCATTTTTGGCATGTCGGACAACGCCGTCACGTGGTGGGACAACCGTTGCGCCAAACACATCGGCTACGTGCCGCAAGACAGCTCGGACGTTTTCCGTGATGCCGTTTACGCCAGGACCTCTGCGCCCGACCTGAGCGACCCGGTGGCCCAGTTCCAGGGCGGCGGCTTTGTGGTGGCTGGCCCGTTTGGCGCGTGAGCCTTGCCATGACACAGCCGCAAGCTGAACTGGTGCTGGACGCGCGCAACGCCGTAGGCGAAAGCCCGGTGTGGAACGCCGCAGAACAAGCGCTGTATTGGGTTGACATCCCCGCACGCACACTGAACCGCTGGACGCTGGCCACCCAGGCCGTGACCACCTGGAAGGCCCCTGAAATGCTGGGCTGCGTGGCGCCCATGGCCGGCGGTGGCTGGATCGCCGGGGCTGAAACCGGCATCCTGAGCTCACAACTCGAAGCCGATGGCCAACTCGGTTTCAAACGCCTGGTGACGGTGGACCATGCCAAACCAGGCATGCGCTTCAATGATGGCCGCTGCGACCGCCAGGGCCGCTTCCTGGCTGGCACCATGTTGATGGATATGGCATCTAGCCAAGGTGAAGGCGGCGTGTACAGCTATCAAATCAGCAGCAATGGCGCTGGGCAACTCGTCAAACTACTGGACGGCTTCAAAACGCCCAACGGCCTGGCCTTCAGCCCCGACGGCCGCACCATGTATTTGTCAGACTCGCACCCCTCTGTGCAACTGATCTGGGCCTTTGACTACGACACGGCCACCGGTACGCCAAGCAACCGCCGGGTCTTTGTGGACATGAATGCCCTGTATGGCCGCCCCGACGGTGCCGCCGTGGACGCTGACGGTTGTTACTGGATTTGTGGCAACGACGCCGGCCTGGTGCATCGTTTCACGCCTCAGGGCAAGCTCGATCAATCACTGGCCGTGCCGGTCAAAAAGCCTGCTATGTGCGCCTTTGGTGGCCCCAATCTGGACACCCTGTTTGTCACCTCCATCCGCCCCAGCGGCGTTGACCTGTCAGACCAACCGCTCGCCGGTGGCGTATTTGCCTTGCGCCCGGGCGTGTGCGGCTTGCCCGAGCCCCAGTTTTCCCCCGTTCCTGTCAGTCGTTAATAAGTTTTTCAACCTGGTCCATCAAGGAGACAACCATGACCTTTCGCCGCAACTTTCTCGCCGCTGCCGTCGCCGCCCTGACGCTCTCGGCCACCTTCACTGCCAGCGCACAAAACATCGTGCTCAAGGCCACCGACACTCACCCGGCGGGCTACCCAACGGTGGTGGCCGTTGAAAACATGGGCAAACGGCTTGAAGCTGCCACCAATGGCCGCATCAAGATGCAAATGTTCCCCGGTGCTGTGCTGGGCCAGGAAAAAGAAGCTGTGGAACAAGCCCAGATTGGTGCGATCCAGATCGTGCGCATCTCGCTGGGCGTGATTGGCCCGGTGGTGCCTGAGGTGAACGTGTTCAACATGCCGTTTGTGTTCCGCGACATCGCCCACATGCGCGCCGTGATCGACGGCCCGATTGGTAGCGAATTGCTAGACAAAGTTACTGCCAGTCCAGCCCGTCTGATTGGCCTAGGCTGGATGGACGGCGGCGCGCGCAGCCTCTACACCAAGAAAAAAGTGCAAACCCCGGCTGACTTGAAAGGCGTGAAAGTGCGCATGATGGGCAACCCGCTGTTTGTTGACACCATGAACGCCATGGGCGGCAACGGTATATCAATGGCCTACGGTGAGGTTTACAGTGCGCTACAAACCGGCGTGATTGACGGTGCTGAAAACAACCCACCAAGCTTCTTCACGTCGAACCACTTCAACGCCGGCACCAAGTACTACGCGCAAACCAACCACCTGATCATTCCAGAGATTCTGGTGATGTCCAAAGTGGCCTGGGACAAGCTGTCTGACGCAGACAAAGCACTGGTGAAAAAAGAAGCACGTGCCGCCCAAATGGACCAGCGCGCCTTGTGGGACAAGAGCGTGGCCGACTACACCGCCAAGCTAAAAGCGGCTGGCATCGAGTTTGTGTCAGTCGACCAAAAACTGTTCTATGACGCCACCGCACCAGTGCGGGCCAAACACGGCGCCAACTATGCCGACCTGATGAAGCGCATTGACGCTACCAAGTAAATGCATCACTGATAGCGTCACTGCGAGCGGAGCTAGGTAGTCCATGCCTTTTGGCGCCATGGATTAGCTGTCTTTCGCTCGTTATGACGCCGCCAACCACGCTTGTCACGGGCAACCCCATGAAAAACAAAATCCTTCGCCTCAACGACACCCTTTACCTGACATGCATCTGGATCTCAGGCTTGTCGGTCATCGCGATGTCGCTGATCATTCCCTGGGGCATTTTTGCCCGCTATGTGCTGGGCACCGGCTCGCAGTGGCCGGAGCCCATTGCCATTGTGTTGATGGTGGTTTTCACCTTCTTCGGGGCTTCGGCGGCCTACCGGGCGCGCGCCCACATTGCCGTGGCCATGGTGACCGAGCGCTTGCCCAAACCAACGCAGCGCTTACTGGCCAGTGCGATTGACGTGTTGATGCTGATGGTGGCTGGTTTTGTCACGCTGTACGGTGCCAAGCTGTGCATGGAAACCTGGGGCCAGACTGTTGGTCAGTTGCCCTGGATGCCGGTGGGTGCCACCTATTTACCAGTGCCGCTGGGAGGTTTGACCACGTTGATATTTGTGATGGAACACATTGCTTTTGGTCAGCAGGGCGATCGTGCCGTGGTGACGTTTGACCATCCCAAAGTGAAAGTCGAGGCCGCCTGATGGATGCATTTGTATTGCTAGGCTCGTTCCTGCTGTTGATCATTGTGGGCATGCCGGTGGCTTATGCCATGGGCTTGTCGGCCATCATTGGTGCATGGTGGATCGACATTCCGCTGGATGCCATCATGATTGCTATAGCCGGGGGCGTGAACAAGTTCTCGTTGCTGGCCATTCCGTTTTTTGTGCTGGCCGGGGCCATCATGGCCGAGGGCGGCATGTCGCACCGGCTGGTGGCATTTGCCGAAGTTCTGGTGGGCTTTGTGCGTGGTGGCCTGTCTTTGGTCAACATTCTGGCCTCTACGTTTTTCGGTGCCATCTCCGGTTCGTCAATGGCAGACACAGCCTCGATTGGCTCAGTGCTGATTCCCGAGATGGAGCGCAAAGGTTACCCGCGCGCCTTTGCCACTGCGGTGACCGTGAGTGGCTCGGTGCAAGCGATTTTGATTCCGCCCAGCCATAACGCGGTGATTTATTCGCTGGCCGCCGGCGGCTCGGTGTCGATTGCGGCGCTGTTTCTGGCTGGTGTCTTGCCTGGTTTGATACTGGGGCTGACGCTGGCCATCATGTGCCTGTTCATTGCCAAAAAGCAGAACTTTCCCAAGGGCCGCAGCATTCCCATGAAAGAGGCGTTGAAGATTTGTGTCGATGCGCTGTGGGGCCTGATGACCATGGTGATCATTTTGGGCGGCATCCTGAGTGGCGTGTTCACCGCCACCGAGTCGGCTTCCATTGCGGTGATCTGGGCCTTTTTTGTCACCATGTTCATCTACCGTGATTACAAGTGGAACGAGCTGCCCAAGCTGTTGCACCGCGTGGTGAAAACACTGGCTATTGTGATGATTTTGATCGGTTTTGCCGCCAGTTTTGGCTACATCATGACCCTGATGCAGATCCCGACGCAGATCACCGGCCTGTTCACCAGCGTGTCAGACAACAAATACGTGGTGCTGTTGATGATCAACATTTTGCTGCTGGTGCTGGGCACCCTGATGGACATGGCCCCGCTGATTCTGATCATGACGCCGATCCTGCTGCCCATCGTCACCAGCCTGGGTGTCGACCCGGTGCACTTCGGCATGATCATGATGGTGAACCTCGGCATGGGTCTGATCACTCCACCTGTGGGTGGCGTGCTGTTTGTTGGGGCGGCAGTGGCTAAATTGCCGATTGAGAGCGTGGTCAAGGCGCTGATGCCGTTCTTTGGTGCGCTGTTGATGGTGTTGTTTGCGGTGACCTACATCCCTGCGCTGTCGCTGTGGCTGCCGAACCTGTTGCTGAAATAAGCGAGCAGCTGGAAATGAGACAAATTTTCTCGCCAAACCGGGTCATGTATGGATCGCGTCAAGCACGTTGAGGTGTCGCTATACCAGGTGCCGCTCAAAACCCCGGTCAGTGATGCCAAGGTATTGACCGGCCGTCAAAAGCCGCTTTCACACATTGGCATGCTGACTGTGACGATAGAGACCGTCAACGGCGCTCAAGGCTTTGGCTTCAGTTATGCCTTGCGCGCCGGCAGTGCTGCCCTGTACGCACACGCCAAGGATTTGGCCGGTGAGTTGATTGGTGAAGACCCAAGAGACATTGGTCGGCTTTGGGAGAAACTGGCCTGGCTGGGTGCCTCGGTTTCCCGCACTGGGGTCTCGGTGCAAGCCATTGCCGCCTTTGACATTGCGCTTTGGGACCTGAAGGCCAAATCGGCCAACGTGTCGATCGGAAAACTGCTTGGCACCTACCGCGATGCTGTGCCTTGTTACAACACATCTGGCGGCTATCTGAATGCGTCAACGGCCGAGGTGCTGGACAACGTGGACGCCTCGATCAACCGGGGCTTGGGAGGCATCAAACTCAAGGTTGGCCAGCCTGACCTTAAAAAAGACTTGGACCGCGTCGCTGCCGTGCGTCAGCATGTGGGCGATGGCGTCCCACTGATGGTCGATGCGAACCAGCAATGGGACTACACCACGGCGCTCAGAGCTGGTCGCGTTCTGGACCAATACAAGCTGGTTTGGCTCGAAGAACCGCTGAACGCCTACGATTACCACGGCCATGCGCGCTTGTCAGAAAGGCTTGACACCCCGATTGCCACAGGTGAAATGTTGAGCAGTGTGGCAGAGTGTGGTGAGCTCATCCGGCACAACTCGGTCACTTTTATTCAGCCTGATGCGCCGCGGGTGGGTGGCATCACACCGTTCCTCAAGATTGCCGCACTGGCCGATCTGAATCGCCTGAAGATGGCGCCTCACTTTGTGATGGAAATCCACATTCACCTGGCCTGTGCCTACCCGCATGAATCTTGGGTTGAGCACATCGAGTGGTTGGAACCCGCCTTCAATGAACGCCTTGAAATCAAAGATGGTTACATGGGCTTGCCACAGCAAACCGGGCTGGGCTTCAGTTTGTCCGGGCAGGCGTTGGCGTGGCAACAAGCTACCGCTCGCCTTTTCTGAACGGACATCGTATAACTAAAGCACGATTTGATGATGTCGTGCATGTGCCATGAGGATTCAACTCCTCCTCTAATCGTATGGAGTCGAAGCATATTGCCAAATTTTTAGGGCATTTAATAGGGGTTTTCCATAACCTTGGGTAAAAACAATTGACGCGCAAGAGTGAAGCAAAGACAATTTAACTCATCAGACAACATACAACTTACCAAGTCGTTTTTAACCCGGCATTAGAGGAGACAACCCATGCAAGAACACACGATAAATCTGCGCCGCAGTTTTTCGAAAGCCGCCGCCAGCACAGGCTTGGCTGCCGCAGGTGGCACAGCGCTCGCGCAAGCCTTCAGCTTCAGCCCCAACCAGCGCTACCCCGACCCATCGGTGCTGATTCTTGACCCCAGTTTTGCCAAGTACCGCATTTTTTAACCAATTTAAGGAGCTCACCATGACTTTTCGTAGAACTTTCCTCGCAGCTGCCGTGGCCGCAGTCACCCTGTCCACCACCTTCACGGCCGCAGTTGCTGCGGAGTGGCCCAGCAAACCCGTCCAGGTGATCGTGCCCGCCGGGGCCGGTGGCGACACCGACTTCAACGCCCGTCAAATGGCCCGCTTCTTCCAGAAAATCACCGGCAAGACGATGATCGTCACCAACGTCAATGGCGGTGGCGGCACGATTGCCATGTCTCAGGTCCAAGATGCGGCGCCGGACGGCAACACGATGTTTTTCGGGCATACCGGCCAGTTGATCGTCAACGAGATTTCTGGCTTGATCGACTACAAGTTTGACGCCAAGCTCGACATCGCCTGCATCCCGGCGATCGACAAGGGTGTGGTGTTCATTGGCAGCAAGAAATCAGGGCTCAAGACGGTTCAAGACGTGGTGACCAAAGCCAAGGCTGCACCTGGCACCGTGATCTACGGCACCGAGATGGGTGGCTTCTCGCATCTGCAGGGCCTGATGTTCGCCAAGCAGGCGGGCGTGCAGTTGAAATTTGTCGATGTGGGCTCGGCCTCGGACAAGATCACTTCGTTGCTGGGCGGGCGCATCGATTTGGCATCGATATCGTTTGGCCCGGTTAAGGACTACGCAACAACTGGCGACATGGCCATGGTGGCGCAGTTCAGCAAGGTGCGTAACCCCTTGCTCGGCGACATCAAGACCTTCACCGAGCAGGGACTGAGCTTCGACATGGAGAAGCCTTACATCATCGCGTTCCCCAAAGGGACCGACCCGGCCATCCAGAAAAAAATGGCTGACGTCATGGCGCAAATCACCAAGGACCCCGCCTATGCCAAGGCACTGGAGGATGGCTTCAAACAGCCAGTCTCGTTCATGCCCGCCAAGGAAGCCGTCGCCCACCTGAACAAGGTGCGTGACGACCTCATGCAATACAAAGACCTGCTGCGTCAAAAGAAGTAAGCCGCGTTCGAAACGGCTGGTCACAAGCTTGGCTGGCTTGTGACCACCTCACAACCTGGAAGGACCGGAGACCGACATGGTCAACAAAAAAAGACTTGAATTTTTCTTGGGGCTGACCATGCTGTTGGTTGGCCTGGGGTACTTGTGGGCCACCACCAACATCCCGCGCAAACATGACGGCATTGACGCATCCTTTGTGCCGTATATCCTGGGCTCGCTTTGCAGTTTCCTGGGGGTGCTGCAGCTGCTGGCTGCAGTCAGACTAAAAGCCGCCGCTGCCACAGATGCCAGCACCTCGAAGGCCGACTACGCCACATTGTGGAAAACGCTGGCACTGATCGTGGGATATGTCGCGCTGCTGAGTTGGGTGGGCTTCCCGATCATGACCGTGGTGTACTTGATGGCACAGTTCTATGTGTTGACACCCGCCGACCAGAAGCCGCGTTGGGTGTTGTACGCCACGGTGGCGGTGGTCACCTCTGCGGTCGTTTACCTGCTGTTCCGCCACGCTTTTGATTTGATCCTGCCGCTGGGTTGGCTGGACTTTGACACGGAATAACCGGGGCACACCATGCTGGACCTTTTTCAACAAGGCTTTGAGGCCGTCCTGACTTTTCAAATTTTTGGTCTGGTGCTGTTTGGCACCGTGGTGGGCATCATCTTTGGTGCCATACCGGGCCTCACGTCCACCATGGCGGTGGCGCTGTTTCTGCCCATCACGTACACCCTGGGGCCTGCGGCCGGTATCTCGTTGCTGGTGGCGTTGTTCATTGGCGGCACCTCGGGCGGCCTGATTTCGGCCATTTTGCTCAAGATTCCGGGCACACCGGCCTCGGTGGCTACCACCTGGGACGGCGGCCCGATGATGGAGCGCGGCGACGGCGCCAAGGCGCTGGGGTTGGGTGTGGTGTTTTCCTTTATGGGCACCATCATCAGCATTGTCGCGCTGGTGTTCATCGCCCCCACGCTGGCCAAAATGGCGCTGAGTTTTGGCCCCCACGAGTACTTTGGCATTGCCATCTTTTCGCTCACGCTGATTGCCTCGTTGTCTAGCGGCTCCATGGTCAAGGGGATTTTTGCCGGCGTGATCGGTTTCATGTTTGCCACGGTGGGCATTGCGCCGGTGGATGCGATCCCGCGCTTTACCTTTGGGCAGGTCAACCTCAACAGCGGATTCGAGATTTTGACGGTGCTGATCGGCGTGTTTGCCATTGCCGAGATCATCAAGGTGGCCGAAGAAGTCAAGTATGAGAAACAAGCCGCTATCAAACAAGTCAACATGAAGGGCATCAAGGGCTTCGGCTTCTCCATGGCCGAGTTCTTTGAACAAAAGTGGAATTTTCTTCGCTCGTCTTTGATCGGCATTGGCATCTTGCCTGGCATAGGCGCGGGCACCTCCAACATCCTGTCTTACATCGCCGCCAAGAAGCAGTCCAAAACCCCCGAGAAATTCGGCAAGGGCATCAATGACGGCGTGGTGGCTTCCGAGACCGCCAACAATGCTGGCATTGGTGGCGCCATGATTCCGCTGCTGACCTTGGGCATTCCAGGTGACGCGGTCACCGCCATGATGCTGGGTGGCTTCATGATCCACGGTATCCAGCCGGGGCCGTTGCTGTTTGTGTCGCAGGGTGTGCTGGTTTACACCATCTTTGCTGCGCTGATCATGTCCTCGGTGATGATGCTGATCTGCGAGTTCTACGGCATGCGCGTCTTTGTCAAGCTGCTGGCTGTGCCCAAACATGTGCTGCTGCCAATTATTCTGGTGCTGTGTGTGGTGGGTGCGTTCGGGTTGGGCAGCCGCATTTTTGACATCTGGACCATTCTGGTTTTTGGCATGGTGGGCTACGGCTTCGTCAAGTTTGGCATTCCTCAGGCGCCGTTCATCATCGGTTTCATCCTCGGGCCCATGGCCGAGACCAACCTGCGCCGTGGCCTGATGCTGTCTGACAACAACTTCATGGACTTTCTGACGCAGCCCATCTCGGGCACGTTCATCGGCCTGGCCGTCTTGTCCATCGTCTGGCACGTGGTTCAGACGATTCGTGGCAAATCGGGTGGCACTGGGGCCTGAGCCGCCGCCTGTCTGCACGAGTATTCACCTCTCATTCATCACCAAGCATCATGAAAATCACCGCTGTACGCGTTACACCAATCGCCATCAAAGACCCCGCCCTGCTCAATGCGGCAGGTGTGCACGAGCCCTTCGGCCTGCGCTCCATCATCGAGGTGGTGGGAGCCAATGGCCTGGTGGGTCTGGGCGAAACCTATGGCGACGCGCCGGTGCTGGACCTGCTGACACGCACCGCGCCTAGCTTGGTGGGTTTGTCGGCCTTTGATGTCAACGGCATGCTGGCCCGTGTGGCGGCGCATGCGCCCAAAATTGCCACGGGCCATGTTGAGATGGAACTGGCCCCAGGCTCGCTCGCCAGCAACCTGGTCACCAGTGCGTTTTCGGCATTTGAAGTGGCTTTCATGGACTTGCAGGCGCGCAGCATCGGCATCCCGCTGGTGGAGTTGTTGGGCGGTGCGGTGCGCAACAAGGTGTCATATTCGGCCTACCTGTTCTACAAGTGGGACGCGTCCGTCGACCCCGAATACGCGCCTGATGTGTACGGTGAGGCGGTGAACGCACAGCAGATCGTCAAGCAGGCGCGCCAGATGATTGACCAGTACGGGTTTGAGAGCATCAAGCTCAAGGCCGGCGTGTTCGACCCCGATGAAGAAGCCGATGCCGTGCTGGCCCTGCGCGCCGCCTTCCCCAAGCACCAGTTGCGCATTGACCCCAACAGCAACTGGTCCATGGCCACCAGCCTGCACATCGCCAAGAAGCTTGACGGTGTGCTGGAATATTACGAGGACCCAACCCCCACGTTAGAGGGCATGGCCGAGCTGCACAAAGCCACTGGCCTGCCGCTGGCCAGCAACATGGTGGTGACGAACTGGGCTGAGCTCAAGCGCAGCATTGAGCTCAACTCGGTGCAAATTCTGTTGTCAGACCACCATTTCTGGGGTGGCCTGCGCGCCACCCAAGCCTTGGCACGCACCTGCCAGACCTTTGGCTTGGGGCTCTCCATGCATTCCAACTCGCACTTAGGCATCAGCTTGATGGCCATGACGCATCTGGCCGCCTCGGTGCACCACTTGAGCTACGCCTGCGACACGCATTACCCCTGGCAGCAGGACGAGGTGCTAGTGGGCGGGCGGGTGCCGATTGTGGGCGGCTGTGTGCACCTGAACGACAAGCCCGGCCTGGGCGTGGAGCTGGATCAGGACAAACTGGCCGAGTTGCACGAAGCCTTTAAGGTGTGCCGCATCCGCACCCGCAACGACGTGGTGCAAATGCAGCGCTACCGGCCTGACTGGACGCAGATCAAACCCCGGTTTTGAACATGAGTACCACCCCACTTTTTATCAAAATGCACCCGTTGGACAACGTGGCCATCGTCGTCAACGACGGCGGCTTGCCCGCTGGTGCCACGTTTGCCAGTGGCCTGACCTTGACACAAGCTGTGCCACAGGGCCACAAAGTCGCGCTGGTCGACTTGCCCCGGGGCAGCGTGGTGCGCCGCTACAACGTCAGCATTGGCGAGACGCTCAAAGACTTGCCCGCTGGCAGCTGGGTGAATGAAGCGGTGCTGCACATGCCGCCCGCTCGCTCGCTCGAAGCTTTGCCGCTGGCCACCCAAGCCGCGCCGGTGCTGCCCGCGCTGGAGGGCTACACCTTTGAGGGTTACCGCAATGCCGACGGTTCGGTGGGCACGCGCAATATTTTGGCCATCACCACCACCGTGCAATGTGTCTCGGGCGTGGTCGAATTTGCCGTGACACGCATCAAGACCGAGCTGTTGCCTCGCTACCCCAATGTCGATGACGTGGTGGGGCTGGAGCACACCTACGGCTGCGGCGTGGCAATAGACGCGCCCGACGCCATCATCCCGATCCGCACCCTGCGCAACATTTCGCTTAACCCCAATTTTGGTGGCGAGGTGATGGTGGTCAGCCTAGGCTGCGAAAAACTGCAGCCTGAGCGGCTGTTGCCACGCGGCACAATTGCTATACAAGCCGTAGCTGCTCGCGCAATTGAGTCAAGGGCTACAGCCAGATTTGATGTAAATTCTGCCCAATCAGATTCGGCTCTGGAGAGTGCGGCAGAGGCACCGCTGGACGTGGTCTGCCTGCAATCTGACAACCATGTCGGCTTCATGTCGATGATCGACTCGATCATGCAGTCGGCTGACAAACACCTGGCGCGGCTCAATGCCCGCAGGCGTGAAACCGTGCCCGCCAGCGCGCTGGTGGTGGGTGTGCAGTGCGGCGGCAGCGACGCGTTCTCAGGGGTTACAGCGAACCCGGCGGTGGGCTTTTGTACCGACCTGCTGGTGCGCGCAGGTGCCACTGTGATGTTTTCCGAAGTGACCGAAGTGCGCGACGGCATTGACCAGCTCACCTCCCGCGCCAGCACGCCTGAAGTGGCGCAAGCCATGATCCGCGAGATGGCCTGGTATGACGCCTATCTGGCGAAAGGCAACGCAGACCGCAGTGCCAACACCACGCCCGGCAACAAAAAAGGTGGCCTGAGCAACATCGTTGAAAAAGCCATGGGCTCCATCGTCAAAAGCGGCAGCGCGGCCATTAGCGGGGTCTTGTCACCCGGCGAAAGCCTGCGCCAAAACGGCATCAGCAGCGGCCTGGTTTACGCCGCCACCCCGGCCAGTGATTTCATTTGCGGCACGTTGCAACTCGCCGCCGGCATGAACCTTCATGTGTTCACCACCGGCCGTGGCACCCCTTACGGCCTGGCCGAATGCCCGGTCATCAAGGTCGCCACCCGCACTGACCTGGCACTGCGCTGGCATGACCTGATGGACGTGAACGCCGGTCGCATTGCCGAGGGCAGCGCCAGCATCGAAGACGTCGGCTGGGAGCTGTTCCAGCTGATGCTTGATGTGGCCAGTGGCCGCAAAAAAACCTGGGCCGAACACTGGAAGCTGCACAACGCGCTGGTGCTGTTCAACCCGGCGCCGGTGACTTGATGACCATGCCCTATGAATGCTCATGCATCCCCTATGGCGACCCCCCAAATAACTGACTGACCTTGCCACCATCAACCTGCTGACCCAACACCATGACACACACCACCCCTTACCAATCGTTCCCCAACAGTTTCAAGCGCGACCTGCTGGCTGGCAAAAAACTCATTGGCTGCTGGTCGTCGCTGGCCAGCCCGATCACCACCGAGGTGCTGGGCGTAGCTGGTTTTGACTGGATCTTGCTCGACGGCGAACACTCGCCCAACGACATGGGCACGTACATTCCACAGCTGATGGCGCTCAAAGACAGTGCCAGCGCCCCGGTGGTGCGGCCTTCCAGCAACAACCCGGTGGAGATGAAGCGCCTGCTGGACGCCGGGTTTTATAACTTTCTGGTGCCATTTGTCGAGAGCGTTGAAGAAGCCAGCAAGGCCGTGGCTGCCACCCGTTACCCGCCGCAAGGCATGCGCGGCGTGTCGGTGTCGCAGCGCAGCAACCGCTACGGCACGGTCGCAGATTACTTCAAGGGTGCCAATGACCAGATGTGTGTGATGGTGCAGATCGAGAGCAATGCCGGTGTGGCTGCCGCGCGCGACATTGCCGCGCTGGACGGTGTCGACTGCCTGTTTGTCGGCCCCTCCGACCTGGCTGCCGGCATGGGCCACCTGGGCAACGCCAACCATCCCGATGTGCAAGCGGCCATTGCCGCCGTGTTTGCCGATGCAAAAGCCGCTGGCAAACCCAGCGGCATCCTGGCCCCGGTAGAAGCTGACGCACGCAAGTACATGGCCATGGGCGCCACGTTTGTGGCGGTGGGCAGCGACCTGGGCGCATTCCGCACCGCCACACAAGCCCTGTGCGACAAATACCGCGACTGATTTTTTTGACTGAACCAGAGGATTAAACAATGAGAAAATTAGGATTTATCGGCCTCGGCATCATGGGCAACCCCATGGCCGCCCACTTGATCAAAGCGGGCCACGAGGTATTTTTGACCACCCTTAACTCAGTGTCGAAGGACCTGACCGATGCTGGCGGCGTGGCCTGCGCCAATGCGCAAGAAGTCACGCAACGCGCCGACATCATCTTTCTGATGCTGCCCGACACACCTGACGTGGCCAAGGTGCTGTTTGGCGACAACGGCGTGGCCTCGGGCTTGACGGCGGGCAAAACTGTGGTCGACATGAGCTCGATTTCGCCCATGGACACCAAAGTGTTCGCGCAAAAAATCAACGCCTTGGGCGCTGATTACCTGGATGCCCCCGTGTCCGGTGGCGAAGTGGGTGCCAAAGCCGCCAGCCTGACCATCATGGTTGGTGGCCCGCAAGCCGCGTTTGACCTGGTGAAACCGCTGTTTGAGCTGATGGGCAAAAACATCACGTTGGTGGGGGGCAACGGCGACGGCCAGACCTGCAAGGTGGCCAACCAGATCATCGTGGCGCTGAACATTGCGGCCGTGAGCGAAGCCCTGCTGTTCGCCAGCAAAGCCGGTGCCGACCCCGCCAAGGTGCGCGCCGCGCTGATGGGCGGTTTTGCCGCCAGCCGCATTCTGGAAGTGCACGGTGAACGCATGATCAAACGCACGTTTGACCCTGGTTTCAGAATCAAGCTGCACCAGAAAGATTTGGGCCTGGCGCTGCAAGGTGCACGTGAATTGGGCCTGGCCTTGCCGCAAACCGCAGGTGCCGCGCAGCTGATGCAGGTGTGCGCCGCCAACGGCATGGCCGACCTGGACCACTCTGCGCTGGTGAAAGCTCTGGAGCTGATGGGTAACCATGAGGTGGCGAGTGGTGCCTAGTTAGCCAAAATCACTATGATATAAATAGCTACTTGTGCTTTTATATAAAGGGCTAGAGGCCAATTTTCTTCATAAGATTGTCCCTTTTGACCTCATTCTTCAAAATGCGTTCCATGACCCACACCACCACGCCACCTGACCCCCGCGCCCTGCTGCGCCAGATGTTCGATGCTGCCGTGGCCGCCGCCCAACCCGCGCTGTGCCTGGCTGCGCACCTTACACCCGCCCCCAAAGGCCGCACCATCGTGATCGGTGCCGGCAAGGCCTCCGCCGCCATGGCGCGGGCGCTTGAGGACAATTGGCAAGGCCCACTGGAAGGCTTGGTGGTGACGCGTTATGGCTATGACGTGCCATGCCAACGCATCGAAATCGTGCAAGCCGCACACCCGGTGCCTGATGCCGCCGGGTTGGCCGCGTCGCAGCGCATCGCCCAACTGGTCACCGGCTTGACGGCTGACGACCTGGTGATAGCGTTGATCTCTGGCGGTGGCTCGTCTCTGCTGGTGGCGCCGGGCGAAGGCCTGACGCTGGCCGACAAGCAGGCGGTGAACGCCGCGTTGTTAGCCAGTGGCGCCACGATTTCCGAGATGAACTGCGTGCGCCGGCACCTCTCCAGCCTCAAAGGGGGTCGCCTGGGCGCACTGTGCCACCCGGCGCAGTTGGTCACGCTGCTGATCTCTGACGTGCCGGGCGACTCGCCCATGGACATTGCTTCTGGCCCCACCGTGGCTGATTCAACCAGCTGCGCCGATGCCCTGGCCATCGTTCAACGCTACCAGATTGCCATGCCCGACGTCATGCGCCAACTGCTGGAAAGTGGTGCCGGTGAAACCGTTAAACCCGGCGACGCCCGTCTGCAGCACAGCAGCGTGCGCATGATTACCGCGCCACAAATGGCCTTGGAAGCAGCGGCAGGCGTGGCGCAGACCGCCGGGTTTGCAACCTACATCCTGGGTGACAGCCTGGAAGGTGAAGCCCGCGATGTGGCCAAAACCCTGGCCGGTATCACGCGCCAAGTGGCGCTGCGCGGCCAGCCTTTTCAAGCGCCATGTGTCTTGCTCAGCGGTGGCGAAACCACGGTGACCATCCGCGGCAAGGGCCGTGGTGGCCGCAATGTAGAGTTTTTGCTGGCGCTGGGCGTGGCGCTTGGCGACCTGGACGGCGTGTATGCGCTGGCCGGTGACACCGATGGTGTGGATGGCGTTGAAGAAATTGCCGGGGCCGTTCTGACCCCCGACACCTTAGCGCGCGCCTGGGCGCAAGGCATGAACCCGCGCAGTTTCCTTGATAACAACGACGCGCACAGCTTTTTCCAAGCGCTGGGCGACTCGGTGATCACTGGCCCCACGCTGACCAATGTGAATGACTTCCGAGCGATCCTGATTGCGGCCTGACCTGAGAGAATGGCCCCTTTTTTAGATCTGCCCCTTCTCCCATGAAATTCATCATCCGAACCTTCTTCAAAACCCTGCGCGTGGTGCTGGGCCCCTTCATGCTGTTGTGGGAGTTTGTCAGCCGCCCGAAGGGTGTGGTGCGTGCGCCTGCGGCGCAGCTGGCGGTTGACCTGCAATGCCAGAGCCTGGCGCTTTACCAGTTCAGCACCTGCCCGTTTTGCATCAAGGTGCGCCAGGAAATGCGGCGCCTGTCGCTGCCCATTGAGCGGTGTGACGCGCAGCATGACCAGAAGAACAAGGACGACTTGCTCAAAGGCGGCGGCACGGTCAAGGTGCCGTGCCTGAAAGTGACCGATGCCAACGGCCAATTCCAGTGGATTTACGAGTCGGGCGCCATCATGAAATACCTACAGGGTCGTTTCACGCCGGCGTCATGATGGCAGGCAACCGCAGCACAAATTCCGCCCCGCCCTCGGCGTGGTTGCTGGCACTGAGTGTGCCGCCGTGGCGCTCCACGATGCCGTAGCTGATGGACAGCCCCAGCCCCGTGCCTTTCCCCACCGGTTTGGTGGTGAAGAAGGGCTCGAAAATTCTGGACATCACCTGCGGCGCAATGCCGGGGCCGTTGTCGTGCAACGAAATCACCACCCAATTGGCTTCACGCCGGGCGCAGATGCGCAGCTTGGGCGTGATGCCTGCCGGGCTGTAGGCCGCGTCATAGGCGTTCTGGATCAGGTTCATCAGCACCTGCAGCAGCTGCCCGGCGTTGCCCATCACGGCGCAGCCCGCGCAGGCCTGAAACGCCACGTCAAATTCGAGCTTCATGCCGGTGCGTACCCAGTGGATGGCGCGCTCAACCACCGCATCGACCACAACCACCTCGCGTTCTTCGCCGTCCAGCACCGAGAAGCGCTTGAGGCCGTCCACAATGCTGGCGGTGCGCTGGGCCCCCTCGATGGTGCCGTCCATCAGCGACGGTAGGTCTTTCAGGATGTGCTCAATGCGCAGCTTTTCGGCCAGCGCATGCAGTGTGGCGTTGTTGCTCAGGCAGGCTTCGGCGTGTAACGCGTCCAGATACTGGCGCAAGCGGGTGGTGTAGCGGTTCAGCACATGCACGTTGCCCAGCACAAAACTGATGGGGTTGTTGAGCTCATGCGCCACACCCGCCACCAAACGCCCGAGCGAGGACATTTTTTCGGCATGTAACAGTTGCTGCTGGGTGAGCTTGAGGGCCTCATGGGCCTCGTGCAACTGCCGGTAGGCGCGCTTGATTTCCGCCATGGGGCGGCCCACAAACACATAGCCTACACAGCGCCGCCGGCCGTCATAACGTGGGGTCACGGTGAAATCGACCGGCACGGCCTGCCCAGCACCGTCGCGCAGCATCAGTTCCACCGTGTCGCCGTGGCGCAAGTTAGAGGTGCGCTGCATCATGCCCTGCAGCAAGTCAGCGCCCTGGCCGTTGTGCAGCAGGCTGTGCATGGGCACACCCATGAGCGCCTCGTCCGTGCTGCCCACCATGTCACACAGGGCTTGGTTGGTTTGTTCGATCAGGCCTTGGGCGTCAGCGGCCACCAGCACGTCTGACATGGACGACAGCAGGCTGAAGACCAGTTGTTGCGAGGCTTCCAGCTGTGCGTTTTTTTGCTCCAGTGCCACTTCGTCGGTCAGCAGGCGCGAATACACCTCGTCCATTTTCTGGATCACATCCAGCCAGGCCCCGTCGTCCAGCCCTTCAGGCGGCTGTAGGGTGGCCGTCAAATCGGGTGGTGGCAGGTCCATGGGCGTGGCCATGTCAATGCACGGTGCACACCATGCAGGGGTCAAAAGAGCGCACGATGTGTTGCACCGCCACCGGGGTTTTGTCGCCCTCGGCCACCGGCGCACCCACCAACGCGGCTTCCAGCGCACCGGGTGTGCCGTGGCGGTCGCGCGGCGAGAAGTTCCAGCTGGTCGGTGCAATGATTTGGTAATTGGCAATCCGGCCGTCACGGATGGATAACCAATGGCCCAGGCTGCCGCGCGCCGCTTCACACAGCCCATAGGCATCGGCGTGGTCAGGTAACTGGGTTTCCACACAACACTCGGCCTCGGGCACGAAGGCGCGCAGGTAGCCCTCGGCCAATATCACCAAGCGGGCCAGTTCCAGGGACCGGGCCAGCACACGGGTCATCACATTGCCCCGGCCGCGTTGCCACAGGGCGCGAATCAGCGGCTGGCCATCTGCCAGCTGGCGCGCCAGGGCGCCGGTTTCCAGCACCTGGCCGTCCAGGCGGGGGGCTTTGTTCCAGGTGTAGGCCTCAGGTTTGTTGATTTGCGGCAGGGTCAGGCCCACGGCGGGTGGCAGGGCTGCGCCACCGTCCGCCAGCCAGGCGTGGCGGGCATCTTCGGCAATTTGCGCAATGTTGACTTGTTCCAGGGTGTTGCCGTTCCACACGCCGGGCGCCATGGCATAGCTACCGCCAGATTCGGCAAATCCACCGTAGCTCAGGGTCAGGTCTGGACCACGGCCCAAAGCCTCCAGCCCCAGGTCTTGTGCGATGGACAGAAAAAAGCGCAGGTCACCCCGCCACGGGTCGCGGGCCTGCCACTGTGTCAGGGCAGCCTCACTGTCGAGTGCCAGCACTTCTTCCAGCGGCGCGCAATAGAGCACACGCTCCAGAAAACCGCGCATCTCGGCCACGCGTGCGCCTAGCCGGTAACGCTCGGAGCCGCTGATGCCACGGCTTGACCCGCCCGGAACAATCGATTGGGTGTGGGGCCACTTACCGCCCAGTGTGCCCATGATGTGCAGCCAGCGTTGCCGCACCGCCACTGCCTCGCGGCTGTGTTCGCCCGACGTGGTGGAAAAATGCTGCAGTGCCTGTGCATGCCAAGGTCGGTTTGCGTACACCGCGCGGGTGAAGTCGGGCATGAAAAACAGGTAAAAGTGCGTCAGGTGGTCAGCCGCGTTTTCGCAGGCCAGCATCAGGTTGGTCAGCAGCACGCCGTTGGGCGGCGGCACCACGCCACAAGCCGCTGCCAGCGCCCGCGCCGCCGCCACCGATTGGGTGACCGAGCAAATGCCACAGATGCGAGGCACATAAACCATGGCATCCATCGGGTGTTTGCCCTGCAAGATCTGCTCAAAACCCCGGTACATGGGGGCGTTCACCCAGGCCTGGCTGACCTGGCCGTCCGCCACGTCAAGACGTACCTCAAGGTCTCCTTCGACCCGGTTGAAGGGCCCTACCAGCAAGCGTGTCATTTCAGGCGTGTTTTCTTGATCATGGGGGCCACCACCATGTGGCTGGAGGTGGCGTTGAGTTTGACGCGTTTCGGCGTGGCGGATTTGGACAGCGAAGCCAGCGCCACAAACCAGGCTTTGTGCATGTCGGTAGGCAGGCCGATGGGAATGCCCGCCACCTTGGGGGTCTGGTCAAAGCGGTGGCCGGGTTCTTCAAAACCGGGCTCAGTGCAGCTGATGCAGGCATAACCCCCGCGCACGCAGGAGCCCTCACCGTTCCAAAGCCGGATATTGCAATCAGCATGCGCTTGCGTGCCTTTGCACCCCATGTTTTCCATCATGCAGCCCAGGTCGCCGGGTGCTTCGGCGCTGGCCTTGTATTCGTAATATTCGTTGCGGGTGCAGCCGTGGTGCACCAGCTGGTCGCTGTAGAAACGCGGGCGGCCCAAGGCGTCAAGCTGGTCTGCCTGCATGGGGCGGGCGTCGGCCAGCGCAGCCAGGGTTTCCAGCACCCAACCCGGGTGGGTTGGGCAGCCTGCCACATTGATGACTGGCAAGCCAGAACGACTGCGCCAGTCGCTGCCCAGCAAGCCGCCCAATTGGTCGCCTTCGTATTGCAATCCGCAAGCGTCGGTGGGGTTGCTGCCGGCTGCTGTGATGCCACCAAACGCGGCACAGGTGCCAATGGCCACCACGTGCTGGGCGACCGCGCTCAAGCGCTGCACCCAGGTCATCATGGGCTCTTGTGTGCCAGCCAGCAGGTGAAACCGGCCCGTGCCCTCGGGGCCGCGCAAGATGGAGCCTTCGATGCATAACGCGTGCAGTGGCGTTTGGCCACTCAGACAGGCCTGGATCACGGCCATGGCTTCTTGTGCTGTCTCCAGCGAAAGGGACGGGTGCCACAACAGGTTGATGCCTGCCTGGCGCAACTGGCCCTGGAAATCTGCAGTGTCGGCACACAACAAGGACATGCTGCAGCCGCCACATCCACCGGACTGAAGCCACAACACATTGAAGGCAGCTTTAGCCATTGGATTGCCCTTCCAGGCCAAAGCGGGCCAGTTTTTGCCGCAAGCCCACGCGTGACAGGCCCAGCTCTTTGGCCGCATGGGTTTTGTTCCAGCGGTGACGCAACATGGCTTCGCGCAGCATCACGGCTTCCATGGCATTCAGGCGTTCCTGCAGGCTGCCGGCTTGCGCCAGATTGCTGCCCTGCAAGGCCGCTGCCGTGCCCGGCTGACCATACAGCACCCGCTGCGAGAACGAGGTGGCCGACACAGTTTCGCCGTCTGACAAGGCGACCGCGCGGTAGATTTCATTCTTGAGTTCGCGGATATTTCCGGGCCATGAATGGGCCAGCAGGTTGGCTGGCACATCTTTTGCAAAACGGACATTGGTGCTGCCAAGCTCCTGCCCCGCCTTGACCAGCAACATGTGCGCAATGGGCAAGATGTCGGCGCTGCGCTCGCGCAGGGGTGGCACTGAGAGCGTGATGCTGGCAATGCGGTAATACAAATCCTCGCGGAAACGCCCGGAGCGCACGTCTTGCTCCAGGTCGCGGTGCGTGGCGGCGATTACCCGCACGTTGACGAGCACGGCGCGGCTGGCACCCACCGGGCGCACCTCGCCTTCTTGCAGCACGCGCAGCAATTTAACTTGGAAAGCCGGTGAAGTGTCGCCAATTTCATCCAGAAAAATGGTGCCGCCATCGGCCCGCTGGAACAGGCCCACATGGTCTTCAAAGGCGCCAGTGAAGGCGCCTCGTTTGTGGCCAAACAGCTCGGACTCCAGCAGCGTGTCAGACATGGCGGCGCAGTTTTCCATCACAAACGCGCGCTCACTGCGGGGGCTGGCGTAGTGAATGGCGCGGGCCAGCAGTTCTTTGCCGGTGCCTGATTCGCCCGTGACCAGCACGGACAGGTCATAGCGCGCCACGCGTGCAGCCATTTCGCACACTGCGTCCAGCGGGCTGCCGGGCGCGCGCACCATGCTGTCAAAGTCAAAGGCTGCGTGGGCGTTGGCCAGCGAGGTTCGTTTGCGCTGGCGCAGCACCGGCGCGCTGGTTCGCAATTCCAGATTCAGACGCTGTGTCTGCATCTGCAGGGTACGGGCCTCGACGGCTTGGGTCACGGTGGCCAGCAGGTGGTCCGGCGACCAGGGTTTGGGCAGGTATTGGTAAATGCCGGCTTCGTTGATGCCGGCAATGATGTCCTGCGAATCGGTGTAACCCGAGATGATGATGCGCACCGTGTCTGGCCACAGCTCGCGCACATCTTTGAGGAACTTGACGCCGGTGGTGCCCGGCATGCGCTGGTCACACAGGATCACGCTCACCTCATGCTGCTCCAGCAGGGCGTGCGCTGCGTCAGCCGAGTTGGCTGTCAACACCGAAAAATCTTCTTCCAGGTTGCGCCGGATGGCGTCCAGCGAATGCATTTCGTCGTCCACCACCAGCACCAGCGGCAACACGGCTTTTGAGAAGGGCAATCCAGGGGTGTTCATGCTGGCTTGGATGGGGTGGATGCCGGCTTCAGCTCGCGATGCAGCGCCAGGTGGCGGGGCGTCCAGGCGTGTGGCTTACGAAAGACAAAATGGTGCCGTGCCACATGGTAGCTGGGGTCAAAGCCATAAAAATTGCGGTTCATCCGGTTGAGTTCTTCGTCGCGGTAGGTGGCCAGAGGTTTGCGCATTTCATCATGTTCGCGCTGCACCTGTTTGGCATTGAGTCGCTCGGCCAGACCGGGTTCGCCAGCCATCGCCAGGCAGCGCGCCAGCACCTGGGCGCTGAACGCGGCACCGTCTGAGCCAAAGCAGTCGTCCAGCACGCCGATGGTCACTGCCTCAGGCGCGCTCAGCGGCAGGCGCTGTTGCATCAACGCCAAGCTGGCCGCCTCACCCAGGCGGCGCGGAAGCGAATACGTCCAGTACTCGCTGCCATACAGATTGCCCATGTTTTTGTAATGCGGGTTGAGCACCACGCCAGCGTGGGCCCAAACCAGGTCAGTGGCCAGCGCCAGAAAACAGCCCCCGGCCCCGGCATTGCCGTGCAGGGCGGCCACGGTGATGCGGTCGGTGAGGGTCAACACCTCCAGCGTGGCATCGTTCATGGCGTTGATGTTGCGCCAGGAGGCGTCGGCGGCGCTGTCGCCTGCTACGCGCTGTGCGGCTTCAATGTCATGCAAGTGGATGCCGTTGGAGAAAAAGTCTTGCCCACCCGCCAGCACCAGCAACTGCGTGGGGCGTGTGCGTACCCAGCGCAGGGCATCGCGCAGCCTCAGGCATTGGCGCTCGGACATGGCACCGTTGTGAAACTCAAAATCCAGCCAGCCAACCCGCGCGCCTTCCGGGCCAAACTCGCGGTAACGCAGCTCGTCCCATTCGTCGTCGTTGCGCATCAGTTCCACGGGAGATTCAAATAAATGAGCGGCTTGCGCAGCAAATACAAGCGCTGCAGGCAGTTTTAGCATGAAATCATGGGCTGGCAGCTGATGGGGGGGCGCTTCAAGACGCACATGGCCGATCCACACCGCGTCATCCACCGTGCGCCGCAACAGAGCCGGGCCACGACGTGCCAGTAGCGTGCCCGGCGGGCTGTGCATGAAACGGCTCACGATGGCCGGGCTGGCGGGGTGGGCGTCAAACAAGCGGCAGGGCTGACCAAACAGCGCATCCAGCACGCCGGGCGAGCCATCGGCGGCAGCGATTTTTTGCAGCACGGTGGCGGTGGTGTCGGTGGCCCAGTCGATGCGGCGGATGGCTTGGGGCATCAGCGGGTTCCAGGTGCCTGCCGCTGTGTTTGTGATCCCCGGTGCATTGGGATGCAAACGCCCTGGGACATACCGCTGCAGGGCGCGAAGCACCGCGTGCACGGCGGCATCGGTGACTTCGCGGCGGTACAGGCTGGATTTGGTGGCGTATGGTCGCATTGTCAATGGCTGCCACGCCCAGACTTCGCCTGCGTCCATGTCTTCTACGGCTTGCAACACGGTCACACCCCAGTGCTTGTCGCCACGCATCAAGGCCCAGTCCAGCGCGCTCGGCCCACGGTCGCCGGGCACGCCGGGGTGCACCACCAGGCACACCACCTTTTGCCAGATGCTCTGGGGAATGCGGCGTTTCAGAAAAGGTGCCAGCACCACATCGGGTTGGAACAGTCCCACCGCTTCCTGCGCCACGCTGTCGGCAATGTCCAGCTCCACCGACACCGTGTGCCTCTGCGCGCGCAGCACGCCAAACAGGCGCTGCGTCAGGCTGTTAAAGCTGTGGGTGAGAAGGAGGATGCGCATGGTCTTGTCATCAGCAAATGCGTGGCAACTGCTCGCCGCTGAGCCAGTCCACCACACGTCGCCCGCCAAAGTTGGTGTTCATCTGCACAAAGCAGTTGCTGTCTTCAATCACCGTGCCAATGCGCTGCGCGCGCTCCCCTAGTGGGTGGGCGCGCATGGCGGCCAGCAGTTGGTCTGCCACCTCGGGCGCGCAGATGGCGATGAGCTTGCCCTCGTTGGCCACATAGAGCGGGTCCAGCCCCAGCAGTTCACACGCGGCATTCACCTGCGGCAGCACCGGAATGGCGGCCTCGTTGATCAGCATGCCCACTTGCGACTGGCGCGTGATCTCATTGAGTGTGGTGGCCAGGCCGCCGCGCGTGGGGTCGCGTAGCACATGCAAGTCATTGGGGTTGGCCAAGGCTTGCAACATGCTTTGCACCAGCGTGTGCAGCGCCGCGGTGTCGGACTCTATGGCGGTTTCAAACTCCAGCGATTCGCGTAGCGACATCACCGCCACGCCGTGTTCACCCAGGGTGCCTGACACCAGAATGGCATCCCCCACCTTGGCGCTGCGGCCATCAATACACAGCCCCGGCGGCGCAATGCCCACCCCGGTGGTGCTGATGAAAACGCCATCGCCCTTGCCTTTTTCCACCACCTTGGTGTCACCGGTGACTACTGGAACACCGGCCTCACGCGCGGCAGCCGCCATGGATTCGACAATGCGCTTCAAATCTGCAAGGGGGAAGCCTTCTTCGATGATGAAACTGGCCGCCAAGTAGAGCGGTTTGGCTCCCGACATGGCCACGTCGTTCACCGTGCCATGCACCGACAGGCAACCAATGTCACCCCCCGGAAAAAACAGCGGCGAGATCACATGCCCATCGGTGGCCATGACCAGCTTGCCCTCAGATGGCAGCGGCAGCAAGGCGCCGTCGTGGCCTTGGCGCAGGTACTCGTTGTCAAAGGCTTTGGCAAATAACTCGTCAATCAACTGCGCGGCGGCGCGGCCCCCGGCACCGTGGGTCATGTCGATGTGGCCGTGTTTGAAGTCGATGGGGCGCAGGTAGTTCTTCTTGGTGGACATGGCGTGGGTTTGAATTAGATTGCTACTATGTTGATAGCTGCTTGCGCACGATCTGCCTGGGCTGCATCCCTAAATCGTCCATAAGAATAATGCGCGGCGCAGGCGCCTTCGTTCGACACCATGCACGAGCCCATGGGGCTCTCGGGCGTGCACACGGTGCCAAACAGTTTGCAGTCTTGCGGGCGTTTGACACCACGCAGAATCGCTCCACATTCACACTGCTTGTGGTCGGGAACGCTTTGGTACTTCAGGTCATATTTCACCTCGGCATCCCACTGAGCATAGGCCGGGCGAATCTTGAGCGCGCTGTAGGGTACCTCGCCCAGGCCGCGCCACTCGAAGCTTTCGCGCAGCTCAAATATCTGTGACACCAGGTTTTGCGCGGCCAGATTGCCCTCACGCGTGACGGCGCGGCTGAATTCGTTTTCTACCTCGGCGCGACCCTGGTTGATCTGGCGCACCAGCATCAAAATACCTTGCATCACGTCCATCGGCTCAAACCCGGTGATGACCACCGGTTTGCGGTACTCCTGCGCAAAGTGTTCATACGGCTCGGAGCCGATCACGATGCTCACATGCGCGGGGCCTACAAAACCGTCAATCGGCACCGTGCCCAGCGTGCGTACTTCGGCTGATTCCAGAATGTGCGTGATGGCCGAAGGCGTGAGCACATGGCAGCACAACACGCTGAAGTTGTTCACCCCACGTGCCTTGGCATCACGCAATATCAGCGCCGTAGGCGGTGTCGTGGTCTCAAAGCCAATGGCAAAAAACACCACCTCACGCTCGGGGTGTTGCTCGGCCAGCTTGAGGGCGTCGGAGGCGGAATACACCATGCGCACATCGGCACCCCGCGCTTTGGCCTTGATCAGGGACAGGCCGTCAGACGCCGGCACGCGCATGGTGTCGCCATAGGTGCACAGCATCACGCCGCGCTCCAGCGCCAGGCGAATAGCCAGGTCAACCCGCCCGATGGGCAGCACACACACCGGGCAGCCTGGCCCGTGAATCATGCGCACATTGGGCGGCAACATGTCAGCAATGCCGTAGCGCGAAATGGCGTGGGTGTGGCCGCCGCAGAATTCCATGAAGCTGTAAGTGGTGTCGGGGCGCACTTCAGCGGCAATGTTGGCGGCGATGTGGCGCGCACGCTCGCCATCGCGGAATTCGTCGATGTATTTCATGCCCGTGCCTCGGTTTGCGCCAGCTCGGCAAACAGCGCCAGGGTGCGCGCGGCTTCTTCAGGGTCGATTTTGCCGATGGCATAACCCACATGAATGATCACGTAGTCGTCCACTTGGGCGTCGTCCACCAGATCAATCGACACCTCTTTGCGCACACCGCCCAGATCGACGATGGCGCGCTGGCCCGGCAGCAGTTGCACCACACGGGCGGGAAGGGCTAGACACATGGAACCTCCTTGTTTGCTATATTAAAAATAGCTGGTTGCGCTTATTTAATAAGGGCTACAGCCCAGTTTTGTTTAAAGTTTTGCGGTGCCCTGTGTGATGGGGCCAGCCGCCAGAATGCTCCGGACTTTGTCCGTGCCTTTTGCGGCTTCGCTTGTCACCATGCGGGCCGCCACCCAGGCTTGACCCAGTGCCAGCCCGGCGTCGCCGCACGACAGCTGTTGGGTTTGCAGCACGTTCAAGCCCTCACGCACCAGTTTCGAGGTGATGCGCTGCGTCAGGATGCGGTTGAAGAAACAGCCGCCGCCCAAGGCCACATCTTTTATGCCACGCGTTTTGGCAGCCCTGGCCGTGTGGCTGGCCAGGGCATCGGCCAAGCTCAGGTGAAAGCGCGCGGCGGCTTCGTCCACTGCTGCGGCGTTGCTGGGGTTGGATTGGGTGAGCCACGAGACAAAAAGCGGGCGCAAATCAATCTGGCCATCCTTGGTGATGAACCAGTCATCGGGGCGAACCCCGACGTGATTGGTTTGCAGCCAGCGCGCCGCCGCTTGCTCCAGCGCTATGGCCGCCTGCGCCTCTGCCTCTTGCCGAACCGATAAACCCAGCAAGCCGGCTGCCGCGTCAAACCAGCGCCCGGCGGCGGTGGTCGCGGGGCAGTTGAGCGAGCGCCGCAGCATGGTGGTGATGGTGCGTGCCGCCTGCTCACCCACCACGGGGCTGAGCCGCGGCACGATCTGATCTGTTTGCCCGCAGGCGTGCATGGCCGCTGCCGCCATGCGCCAGGGTTCTCTGGCCGCCACATCGCCACCGGGTAAGGCCAGCGGGCTCAGATGGCCGACGCGCTCGCAGCAGTCACCTGCCACCAGCAGCACCTCACCGCCCCAGGCGGTGTTATCAAAGCCCAGCCCGACGCCATCCAGCGCCAGGCCGATCACCGGGCGCGCGATGTCTGTGCCATGTTCAGCCAGCACGGTGGCGATGTGGGCATGGTGGTGCTGCACGGCGATGGCCGGCACACCGTGCTCATGCGCCAGCCGCAGGGCGAGTTGGGTGCTGAAGAAATCGGGGTGCAGGTCATGCGCTACCGCATCAATTGGCCCGCCGGCTTGCGCCAGCAGTTGTTGCACCGAGGCGTCCAACGCCACGCAAGCCCGTGGGTCTGACAAATCGCCGTGGTTGGTCGACCACCGCACGGCATCGGGTGCCGAGGTGTCGAGCAAACAAGCGGCGTTTTTCAGAAATGCGCCACAGGCCAGAATGCGTGCCACGGTGGTTATGCCTTCGCGGGTTGCGAGGTGATTTGCGCTTTGGCCTGCGCCAGCTCGGCCTCCAGCTGGGCGATGCGGGCGTGCAACGCGTCGGCGTCGTGGTGTTTGTGGTCGTCAGCCAGCAACCAGTCCAGCCAGGCTTCCATGCCCTGGCCGGTGGTGGCAGAGAGTTCCAGAATTTCAATGCCCGGGTTGACCCGGCGGGCAAATTCCTTGCAGCGGGCCACGTCAAACGACACATGCGGCAGCAGGTCGATCTTGTTGAGAATCATCAGCTTGGCGGCGGCGAACATGTCGGGGTATTTGAGGGGTTTGTCTTCGCCTTCGGTGACGGATAGGATGGCGACCTTGGCTTTCTCGCCCAGGTCCCACATCGCCGGGCAGACCAGATTGCCAACGTTTTCGATGAACAAAATGGTGGGCGCAGCGTGTGGGTGATCGTGTGTATGCGGGTGCTCATGTGAATGGTTATGGGCATGCGAATGATCGTGACCGTGTTCATGACCGTGGTCATGGGCATGATCCTCATGCGGTTCTTCATGCGCGTGGTGGTGTGCGGCGTGCAAGTCGAGCTTTGAGAACGCCTGCGCCACCATCGGCGCGTCCAGGTGGCAACCCTTTCCCGTGTTGATCTGGATGGCTGGCGCACCCGTGGCGCGAATCCGATCGGCGTCAAAACTGGTTTGCTGGTCGCCCTCAATCACCGCCACCAAAACAGCTTGGTGACGCTTTTTCAGGGCCTCAATGGTGGCGCACAGCAGCGTGGTTTTGCCAGAGCCGGGGCTTGACACCAGGTTGTAGGCGGTCACTTCATGCGAGGCAAAGTGCGCCCGGTTTTGCGCTGCCACCGCGTTGTTGGCGCCCAGCACATCGGTCTCCAGCTTGATGGCCCGCGCCTGGCTCATGCCGGGCACCGACACCCGGGCCTCACCGGCACCAAAATGCAGGTCGCCGGTGGTGGGATGCACCGCCACATTGGGGTCTGCCGGGTTGGCTCCGGTGTTACTGCAACCGCATACGACACACATGTTGTTTTCCTCTTTGGTAGTGAAATCAGATGACCTGCAATTCCATCACCCGCAATTCTGTACCACTGGTGGCTTGCAGCTGAAAACCGCCGCACAGCGGGCAGGGATCAAGGCGGGAGCGAATGGGCACACTTTGGCTGCACGGCATGCACCAGGCCGTGGCTGCGGGTTCGGCAATGTCAATCGTGGCATGTTCAAGGCAAGTGCCCG
Organism: Rhodoferax sp.; assembly: GCF_028688795.1. Classification (GTDB taxonomy): domain Bacteria; phylum Pseudomonadota; class Gammaproteobacteria; order Burkholderiales; family Burkholderiaceae_C; genus Rhodoferax. The sequence goes on from NZ_JAQTXM010000027.1 coordinate 47,922, forward strand.
GGGCAATGGCTTCCAGGGCAAAACGCAGCGCAGAGAGTTCCACGCCACTCAGGGCACCCGCTTCCAGGCGCAGGTGGGTGACGCGCTCAAACGGATCGCGCTCGCGGGCTTGCTCCAGCACGCGCAAGATGCCGCCGGCCAGACTCAGTTCATGCATGGGGTCTCCAGAAAGTCAGGGTCGCTCACCTGGCATTCAACGCAGGCGTCAAACGCCGCGGCAAGTGCCCAGGCGGACACGGTGTCATGTGGTTTGAGGGTTGTCAAGGCCTTGGCCAATACGCCCTGGGGATGGAAATTCCATTCGGTCGGTGCCAGCACCCGGTAATCCGCCACCCGCCCTTGTGCATCCAGCTGCACCCAGTGCAGAAGGAGGCCACGTGCCATCTCACACCAGGCAATGGCCTGCCCCTCGCCTACGCGCACCGCGCCGCTGGCCAACAGCGGCGACTTGGGTTGAACGGGGGTGTGCGGCTTGATGGCGGCAAATTCCAGCAGCTCAATCCAGCGCGCAGACAGTCTTGTCCAGATGGTCTGCGGGGCGGTGGCGGTCTTGTTGCGATGCCGCAGGCGTGTCCATGGGCCGGTTTCGGCGCACTGACCCAGCCAGGTCGGGCGTTGCACAAAGTTGGCCGTGCTGGCCATCGCGTGCGCCATATCAGTCATGGTGGCGGCCTGCTGCGCCGGGTTTGTGTTGAGCAGGTCCAGACTGCGTGTGGCGGGAACCATGTCACGGGTTTGCACATACCAGGTGTGCAACAACTGCGCGGGGGGCAAGGTCGGTGCGTGGGACCGGCACCAGCTGCCGAATGCATCGGGCTCGCGGTGGCGAATCAGCCAGCTGCCAACCGGTTGACCCAACAGGCTGTCTTCAACCCAGCGCCGCAGTCGTGTGAGCGCGTCCCAGGCGTCGTTTTCGTGAGATGCCTGGGCCACGACACCCAGGGAAAGCGGGCAGTTGCGCAGCCAGTCCAGGTGGTCAGGTTCAAGGGGTTGCCCGGTTTGGCGTTGCGGCCACGCCATGGCGATGCTGCGCAAATGGTCGCGCGCGGTCTCAAGCCACAAAAACACCGGTGGCTGTTCTGGCAAAGGGGTTTCCAGGCTCGGATTTGCCGCGTTCAGCGCCAGGCGCGCAGTGCGCCGGTGGGCATGCGAGCACAAGCTGAACACCTGTGCCAACGTGTGCTCTACCGACTCGCCTTGCTGCCCGCGCAACAAGCGGCCAAGGACGCCGTCACCCATGACGGGCCGATGGCCCTCAATGCTTGGCGTCATGCCCGGGTGCAAGGTGTAGCGACCTGCCAGGTTCATGCCCGTTGTCATGGGGGTTCCCCCGCAGACGCGACACCGCGGCCAAACAAAAATCCGCGGCGGTTTGGCGGCGTGTGGGGTGCACTTGCCGCCGGTGCCTCGGGTGCGCGCAGCAAGCTGAGCACCTCGCTTGCGGTGGCCAGCGCTGCGGCATGGTTGGCAAACTCAAACATGGGCGAAAACAGCGAGCAGACCTCGAACGCGCCAACGCCAGGCTCACTGGCACCAATGAACTCAAAAGATTCGTTGCCCACGGCTCGCTTGGCTTTTTTCCCTGAGGCCAGCAGTTGATCGTCCGCACAGGACAGCCGTGAAGGCAGGCGCACCAAGTTCATGAACCAGGGGGTTACCAACACGCCCAGCAGCATCTCGGCATTGTTGGTGTCGGCTGCAAAGCCAAGTGCCTGAACCCGCACTGCCGGGTTTTGCACCGGCACGTCTTGCATGCGGGTGCAGGAAATCTCGGTAAAAAGCTGCTCAAGTGCCGTGACCCGGCGCTGTTGGTTGTCATTCATCACACCACCATGAACTGGTCGGCCGCACCGTCGCATTGCGGGCAGCGCCAGTGTGCGGGCAAATCGGCAAAAGTTGTGCCGGGTGATATTTGCCACTGCGGGTCACCCTCGGCCGGGTCATAAACCCACCAGCAGATCTTGCATTCCAGTTTGGCGTGCGCGGGCAGGCGTGAGCGATCGCCCAGGTAGCTGCCCTCAAACTGTTGACCATCCACGCCACTCATGTGTTGTCCTTCATGCTGCGCTTACGATTGATTCACCCATTGCAAGACCTCATGCAGACGGTCTACTGAATCGCACAGGTCTTCCGGTGCGGCACAGACAACGTCTGGCATATCGGTGACTTCCACAGAATTCAAAATCACCGTGTCCTGCGAGTTGTAGTAGACCACGCGCCAGGTGTGGGGCACGCAGCAATTGGTGATGCGGCAGTTGCCATAGCCACGCGAGAGAATCAGCACCCGCCCCGTGCCAAGCCGGTGGTCCAGGTAGCCAATGTCTATGGGTGTCAGGGGCAACAGACTGAGATTAACCACGTGTGCCACTTGGCCGGGCTGCCAGGTGCGGCGCTGGTCTTCGAGCTCCACCAGCACGCTCGGTGCGTTCATCACTTCGGGCGGTACTGCAAGCGGCGCAGTCTCTGCCTGGCCTCCATCCAGCTTGGCTGTTTGCCGCAGCACCTCAGGCACGCCACCCACCTCAATCCAGTCGCGCACCGTGCCATCGGGCGCCGACTCAATCACACGCCACACACCGGCAAACACGGCCTCCTGAATTTGCAGCACGGGTGTGCCGTCTTGCGCCAGCACCTGCGCGCTGACCTCACCCTCGCCCAACACCTGGTTGATCAGCGTCAGGTCTTGAGCGCCAAGGCGAGCCAGCGTGACGCGGGCCGTGTCATGTTTGGGTGCCGCACCTTCGGCCACCTGGCGCAACGTCGAAAGTACCTCATGCAACACCAGCACAGCACCTGCGTGTTGGGCAATTTCCTCAGGCTCAGGCAGCACCGGCGTGTGGTAGGTTTCCATGCCTTGCGGCATGGCGATGTAGTCCAGCGTGTCGTCTTCAGACTGGGTGCCGGGCCCGAGGTCGGCCACCACAGGAATCGGGAAAGGTTTGATGTCGTACATGTGCGTCTCGCAGTTGGGCAATGAAGATGAACCGTGGTGCTCAGTGGCAGCTTGCGCCCTGTGCCTGGCTGCTGACCACCGGGATGCCGACGGTGGGTGCGCGGCTGGTGGGGGCGTCCAGCGCCTGGGCAAGCAGGGTCAGGTAGTCGGTCCAGTCGTGCATTCCTGAGAGCGTGGTCACATAGCAGCCATCCCTGAAAAACATCAGTGTCGGCCAGCGCTGTGAGCCAAAGGTTTTGGCTAGCGCTTCTGCGGTCTCTGGCACGGCCACGGCCATGCCGAAGGGGCGACCAGCCGCTGCGCTGACTTTTTGCAGTTCGGGCAAAACCACGGCCACGTCCACCGCTTCGGGGAAACGCACCGGGTCACCGGCAAAAAGCAGCACGTGGTCGCCTTGTTGCGAAGCCAGCCAGGCCTTCATGTTGTCAAAGTCAATCCATGGGGCCTGGTGCTTGCTGACCAGTTGGGCTAATAGTGGTGGGGCTTCAATGTCGGTGTCAATCATGGTCATCTCCTGTTAGTTTTATCTTGTTGTTTGTGGGGTTGGGTCAGCTCTGGGTCATGCGTTGCACAGCCTGTAGGTTCATTGCGGAAGGCAGTGCAAAGCCAGGGTCGTCCGGGAACGCGGGTGATGCCCCTTGCCCCATCGCCACGGCCAGCAAATCCAGCGTTGCGTTCACTTCGGCGGCGCGCTCGGGTGTGATGGTTTCCCGCGCGTCATCCAGAAACACCAGCAGCCACTGGCCAGGCGCCACGATGTCAATCAGGCGGGTGCCCACCCGTCGGGTTTCACTTCGTCCGGCCACGTTGGCAAAACCGGGGTCGACCGACATCACCTGCATGGGAATGCCAATGCACATGTCAGAGCCCCATGGGGATGAAGCGGTCATCCCCCTTGCGGCAGGCGTCCTCGGCGCTGGGCCGCTCGCGCTCGTACCGCGCCAGTGTCAGCATGGCCCCGGTCAAGGTGGCATCTTCGGGCAAGGGGCTGGCGCGGCGTTGCGGCTGCGCGCCCCAAGCCGTGAGTGCCTCGATGCCGTGGGTTAATGCCGGCCCCATGGCTTGCCTGACGATGGGCCGCAAGCTGCCGCCGTAATCATCCAGCTCCTCGGGCTGACAGCCCACCAGCAGCACCTGTGCCGGGTAGTGGCCGGTGAACTGGGCCAGGCACAGCACTTCCTGAAAACCGGTCTGGTGCAAGCTCATCTTTTTGGCGCCCATGAATTTGGGCACCTCGTCGTTCTCGATCAGTTTCAGGGTGCCCGGTGCCAGGCCGTAGTCGATGGCATCAAAAATCAGCAGCCGGGTGGCAGACTGAACGTTCTGGATCAGGTACAGGCCTTGCGTTCCGCCATCGATCAGTTCCACGTGGGGCGCAAACGTCCATTCGCGTTGTAGAGCCTCAATGCAGCGCACCCCAAAACCCTCGTCGGCCCAAAGCACGTTGCCAATGCCCAAGACCACAATGTGTTCCTCCGGCGTGGTGTTGGCAAAAGGGTAAGCGCCGCTTGGATGCGTGTGGGTCGGCGCGCCGGGCAGTGTGTTGATGGCGATGGTGCTCATGGTGAACCGACTCAGTCCTTGAAGGTGCGAAAGCCGGAAATCATGGTGCTCACAATGCTTTGGCGCCCCATGATGTCTTCGCGAATCGCCGCATAGATGTGAAAAATGACAAAAAGAATGATCACCCACATGCCCATGTGGTGCCAGGTGTGCACATCTTGCGACTGACCCATCAGGGGAATCACCCAGCCAAACAATTTGTCAGCCCACGAGCCCGCCTGCAGGCCTTCGCCATACATGGCGAATCCGGTAAAGACCATGAAAACAGCCATGAGCAAAAACACGAAGACCATGGCAAACCGGGCCATCGGGTTGTGACCTACATAGGGGCCGGGGCTTGGCCCCAGGAAGGCATACCACTTGAGCATGGCCAGCATTTCATGCCAGAAGGCGCGTTGAAAAATTGGCACCGAAAACAGTTCGCGGGCATGGTGGTTGCCTGCAAACGCCCAGTAGGTGCGGCCCAGCAGCCCGATGGCCAGGGTGTAACCGGCCGTGAAGTGGGCAAAGCGGATGTAGCCCATCAGGAAGTTCGCGCTGGCTTCACCCGGCATGGTGGGCAGGGGCGAGCCGATGAAATAGCCGGTGATGCACAACACGGTGATGGCAAGCGCGTTGACCCAGTGCCAAAGGCGCACCGGTGCTTCATACACATACACCGACTTGACGGACTTGCTATGGGAAAACTCTGCCTCTTCCGACGGCAGGGCCGCGTGAACTTTGTCTGCAACAGGTGATGCGTGACTTGTATTCATGGTGTCTCCTTGTGGCTGCTCATGCGCAGAGGTGCATCAGAGTTGGCTGAACAGGTACAGACCGGCACCGCTGCAAATCGAGCCCAAACCGGCCATGACCCATGTCGACTTTTGGGCAAGGTAGTTGCGCACGCCAAGGCCAATGGCCAAGCCACCAAAATGCAGGGTGACGGTGGTTGCCAGGAAGCCTGCGGCGTAAGTGGCAAACCCGGTTTCCGGGGCCTCAGCGCCATGTGCCAAGCCGTGCAGGGACGCCGCCAGGGCCACCAGTGCCAGGCCCAAAGCGACAGGCATCTTCATGCGGCTAAAGACCAGCATGACACCAAACAGCACCACGCTCAGGGAAATCAGCTGCTCCAGAAAAGGCACGCTAAAGCCCGTAGCACCCAACGCGGCACTGATGATCAGCGACAACATGAAGGTCGCAGGCCCCCACCAAGCCTTGTTGGCGGGCAAGGCGCAGACCGACCAGATACCCACCGCCACCATGGCCAGCAGGTGGTCGGCCCCGAGCGGGTGGGCCAGGCCTTCGGCAATGCCTGAGGTGCCGTGCCCGGTGTGGGCCTGGGCCAGTCCGGTCAACAAACCGAGGGCGGCCACACTGAGCCCGCGCACGGTGTTTTGTGTCAACAGTTTCATGAAGTTCTCCAATTTCAAAAAATAGGGTGAATGCGGGTTAACGCACCTTGACGTTGGCCATTTCCTGGCCATCCGGGCTCATCACGTGGGTGGAGCAGGCCAGGCAGGGGTCAAACGAATGCAGCGTGCGCAAGATTTCCAGCGGCTGCTCGGGGTTGGCCATGGGGGTTCCCAGCAGGCTGGCCTCAAAGGCGCCAATCTGGCCCTTGGCATCGCGTGGGCTGCCGTTCCAGGTGGTGGGCACCACGCACTGGTAGTTTTCTATTCTTCCGTCTTTGATCTTGATCCAGTGGCCCAGCATGCCGCGCGGTGCTGCCACCACGCCCACACCCTTGGCCTCTTTGGGCCAGGTGGCGGGGTCCCACTTTTCGACGTTGGCGGTGCTGCGGTCACCCGCCTTGATGTTGGCCACCAGCTCATTGAAGTCGTCGAGCATCATTTCGCCGCAGTACTGGCTTTCCAGCGCGCGTGCCAGGGTGCGGCCAATGGTGGTGGGCAGCAACTGCTTGGCGGTGTATTGGGTTTCCGGCATGCCCAGCGCCTTGGGGAAGGAACTGTTGATCATCTGCGCCGCGTATTCGATCTGCTCCTTGGGGCGTTGTGCGTAGGTGTTGCCCTTGCTGGCATGGGCGTAGGCCAGGATGTAGCGCGACAGGGGCCCCACTTCCATGGCATGACCGCGCCAGCGGGGTGACTTGATCCAGGAGTACTTGGCGCTTTCGTCGATTTCCTCGATGTTGGTGCGTGTGCCTTTGGTTTTGTCGCCCAGCTTGTAGTTGGGTTCTGTCACACCGTCCCAGGGGTGCAATCCTTTGGTGTCATCGGCGTATTTGTACCAGCTGTGGGTGACAAACTCTTGCACCTGCTCGGGGTCACGCGGGTCAATTGGGTGGATCTCGTCCCAGTTGCCGTTCAGGATGGCTCCGCCAGGTAACATCTGTGTCTTGGCATCGCCCATGACTTTTTCATAGGTTCCGTAATCGCTGACATTGGTGGCGCTTAGACCGCCGCCGTAAAGCCAGCCAGCTTGCTTGTAAATGGTGCCAATGGCCAGCACGTCGGGGATGTAGACGTTTTTGTTGAACTCGATCATTTCGTCAATGCGCGCCTTGACAAAATTAAGCCGTTCCATGTTGATGGGTGCGCCTGCGGCGCCGTCGCCATCGATGTTGATGGCGCAGGGCACACCGCCCACCAGGTAATTTGGGTGCGGGTTTTTGCCGCCGAAGATGGTGTGGATCTTGACCCAGTCTTTTTGCAGGTCCAGCGCTTCCAGATAGTGGGTGACGGCCATCAGGTTGGCCTCGGCGGGAAGCACGTAGGCTTTGCTGCCCCAGTAGCCGTTGGCAAAGGGGCCGAGCTGGCCGCTTTCCACAAACTTCTTCAACCGGTTCTGAATGTCGCGGAAATAACCCGGCGACGACAGCGGGTGCGAGGGCGACACCGTTTGCTGTAACTCGCTGGTCTTTTTTGGGTCGGCTTTCAGCGCAGAAATAATGTCCACCCAGTCCAGCGCGTGCAGGTGGTAAAAGTGCACGGCATGGTCATGCACCTGCAGCGTTTTGGCCATGATCTCGCGGATCAGGTAGGCGTTTTTGGGGATGACGATGCCCAGCGCATCTTCTACCGCACGCACCGAAGCCAGGGCATGGCAGCCGGTGCAAACGCCGCAAATGCGCTCCACAAAAGCCCAGGCATCACGCGGATCCCTGCCTTTCAAAATGACCTCCAGCCCGCGCCACATGGTGCCGGTGGAGACCGCGTTGCGGATGATGTTGTCTTTGTCAATGTTGACTTCGCAGCGCATGTGGCCCTCAATGCGGGTCACGGGGTCGACGACGATGCGCCGGCCTGTGTTGTCAAGCTTGAAGCCCTGTGTTTCGGTTGCACCCATGGTATGTGTCCTTGTGATGTGGTTCAGGCTTTGGTGGTTTTGTCTTTGGCCGCGGCAGCGCGGCTGATGGCCGACACGGCGGCATGGGCCACCACAGCGGCGCCCACCACGCCAGCGGCGGTGCCGCCAATCTGGTCGGCTGTGCCTTCCACGCCGAACTGGTGAATGGTGGTCAGGCGGTCGTAAAACGAGCCTTTGTCCCAGAAGCCGTCTTCCGAGCAGCCAATACAGCCGTGCCCGGCCTTGATGGGAAAACTGGTGCCCTCGTTCCACATCACGGTGGAGCAGGCGTTGTAAGTGGTTGGGCCTTTGCAGCCCACCTTGTAGAGGCAATAACCTTTGCGTGCCGACTCATCGTCCCAGGCCTCGACGAACTGGCCGGCGTCAAAGTGGGGGCGGCGGTAACACTTGTCGTGAATGCGCTGGCTGTAAAACATCTTGGGCCGACCCTGGCGGTCCAGCTCGGGAATCTTGTCAAAGGTCAGCATGTAGGTGATCACACCCGTCATCACCTCCGCAATTGGCGGGCAACCCGGCACCTTGATGATCGGTTTGTCGGTGATCACCTTGTGGATTGGCGTGGCAGCAGTCGGGTTGGGCTTGGCGGCCTGCACACAACCCCAGGAGGCGCAGGAGCCCCAGGCAATCACCGCCTTGGCATCCTTGGCGACGCGTTTGAGTTTTTCGATAAAGGGCTTGCCTGACTGGATGCAGAACATGCCGTCTTCGTTGAGCGGCGGGTTGCCCTCTACGGCCAGGATGTACTGCCCTTTGTACTTGGTCATCACCTCTTCAAGAATGGCCTCGGCCTGGTGCCCGGCGGCGGCCATCAGGGTGTCGTCGTAGTCCAGCGAGATCATCGACAGCACCACATCCTTGGCCAGCGGATGCGCCGAGCGGATAAAGCTCTCTGAGCAACACGTGCATTCCAGGCCATGCAGCCACAGCACCGGGGTGCGCGGCTTGGTTTCCATGGCATGTGCAATTTGCGGCACAAACGCTGGCGCCAGGCCAAGGGACGTGGCGGTCAGCGAGCAATATTTGAGCAAACTGCGCCGGGAAATTCCCTGGCGACGCATGACTTCGTAGAAAGTCTCCATTGATTTTGTCTCCATCTTGTTTGGTAGGTGGATACCTCAAGATGCATGCCATTTTTGGGGTGGCAAGGGTAAGTACCAATGGGGTGAGTGTAAGTGCTTGTTTTTATGTGGATTTTGTCTGGCAGCTGGACTTGCCTCAAGAGAGGCCCTTGCACATTACTGGTTAAAGTCTTGCCGTAAATGCGTGCAATCTGGAAAGGCTATTGGCAGCTGCCGTCTGCTTGACTGGGTTGAGCAGCAACCCATGCCATACATGCCCCGCGTCTAATGGGCTGTCAAAGCGGCGCCGACGACGTGTCGGGCCAGGGTGAATTCGCATCTGCTTGGCGCAAGTGGCGCAAACTGCCCAGCACCCTGTTGCTCAGCGCATCCAGTGCATCCAGTGCAAGGCGTTCTGTCGCGACCGATGTTGGCTCATGGGCCTCAACCCTGTGAACCAGTTCCCGGGCCCGGGCATGAAGTCTTTCATGAAGTGTGCAGAGTACCGTGAATTCAGGGTGTGACTGATATTGCTGGCAGGTGGAGGGTTTTGCAAGCCAGCGCCCAAGGCGGCAGTCATGGGGGGATTCGGCCGGTACTTGCGGTTCATGTCTGGCAGCAAAAGCATGCAGGTGTTTGAGCCACCCACGGTGTTCCACTTCGGCCAGCAAGACGGGAATTTCGCGCAGCCCGACCGCTTGGCTTTGCGCCCAGGCTTGCGGCACGTGCCAGTGCAACAACCAGTGCGGCACGGCTGCGCCTGGCATGGGTCGTGCAATGGCGTAGCCCTGGCCTAACTCGCAGCCGAATTCAATCAGCAACTGGCCGTGGGCCTCTGTTTCCACCCCTTCAGCCAGAGCGCGACGGTCAAAGTTGCGCGCCAGGTCCAGCACACTGCTGACAAGGGTGGCGTGTTCGGCGTCATCAAGCATGCCTCGCACAAAGCTTTGGTCAATTTTGATGGTGTGGGCGGTGAGCTGCTTCAGAAATGTCAGCGACGAGTAGCCGGTGCCAAAATCGTCTAGCGAACATTCCATGCCGATGCTTTGCAACTGCCCGATCAAGGCCGACACATGGGCCATGTCTTCCATGGCACCGGTTTCCAGAATCTCCAGCTCCAGTTGGCTTGGCCGCACCGTGGGCTGGGCGCGCAGTTGGCGCTGGAGGCGATCCGAAAAATCGGGGTCGTGCAGTTGAAGGCTGTCGATGTTGACGCTGACGGCCGTGTTCAGCCCCTGGGCATTCCACTGGGCCAGTTGCCCCAGAGCGGCTTCAATCACCCAGTCGCCCAACGTGATGGCCATGGGGTGTTTGTCCAGCGTGGGGATGAACTGCGCTGGCGCCAGCAAACCCCGCGTGGGGTGTTGCCAGCGAATCAGCGCCTCAAAACCGACGACCTCGCCACTGATCAGGTGCACCTTGGGCTGGAAATGCAGCAGGAATTCCCCGCTCAGCAGGCCCTGGCGGATCTCATTGATGCGCAAAAACCGGTCGCGGGTGCTCCCGTCGCTCACTGGGTCGAACAGGTGGTGGCGGTTTTTGCCTGCCAGTTTGGCCCGGTACATGGCCTGGTCGGCCTGGCGCAGCAGCTGTTCTGCATCCACTGTGTCGCCTTGCGGGTAAAGGGTGATGCCAATGCTGGCGGTTACAGACAAGTCAAGCCCTTCAATGTGGACCGGTGCAGACACCACCGCCAGCAAGCGCTTGACGGGGGCCAGGTAGGCCTCGGCCTTGTCCAGCTCGCCCAGAATTACGGCAAATTCGTCACCGCCAATGTGGGCAATGTGGGGGTGCTCGCGCATGGTCTGCGAGAGCCTGCGGCTCACCTCCAAAATCACCTGGCTGCCCACCTCAAGTCCATGGGCGTTGTTGATGTCGGCCAGACCATCCAGGTCGATGTAGGCCACAGCCAGATGCTTGTGTTGTGCGGTGCAGGCGGCCATGGCAACGTCCAGCAGCGCCACAAACATTTTTCGGTTGGGCAGGCCTGTCAACGCATCGTGATGGGTGATGTGGTCGATTTGTTCGCGGTGCGTTTTTTGCTCTGTGATGTCAATGCAGATGCCCGCCACGTACAGAGGTTTGTGGTTGGTGTCGCGTTGGGTCACGCGCCCAAGCGTGCGGAACCAGACCCAGTGGCCGTCCTGATGGCGCAGACGCATTTCAATTTCAAAACGTGGCAACTCACCGCTCAGGTGGCGTGCCATCAGCAACTGTTCTTGCTGGCGATCGTCGGGGTGGAGCATGGCGATGACGTTGCCAAAAGGTCCCTCCCGCTTGCCTTCGGCTTTGTACCCGAGCATGACCGCGGCGCGCTCGTTGTAGCGCACCACGTTGGCGGCAATGTCCCATTCCCAGGTGCCGGCATGGGCCGCGTCAATGGCGTTTTGCAGGCGCAGGCGCTCGGCATCCAGGGCCGCTGCGGCGTTGGCTCGCTCAGTGATGTCGTGGCTGATGCCCAGCACACCCAGTAACTCGCCGTTTGGCCCGGTCATGGCGACCTTGGTTGCCTCCAGGAGCGCACGGTGGCCGTCACTGGCAAACGTGACCCACTCCTCATTCACCGTGGGGCGCTGTGCTGCCATGGCGGCAAGGTCTTTCTCGCGGAAGAAATCGGCAAGCGCCTTGGGCACAAAGTCATGGTCTGTTTTACCAACAATGTCGGTCTCAGGCGCACCAAAAAATTGCTCAAAGGCAGGGTTGCATGACAGGTAGACCCCATTCGCGTCTTTCAGCCAGATCAGGTCAGGAATGGTGTCGACCAGTATGCGCAGGTGCAGTTCGCTGGTCTGCAAGGCTTGTTCGGCCCGGTGGCGCTCGGTGATGTCGGTGAAGCCGCCCAGAACGCTGGGCTTTCCATCAAGCGTCAGCGGCACGCGCTCAATGATGGCCATGAAAATGCTGCCGTTCTTTCGGCGCACGGGTATGGCCATGGCGGCCTTGGCCGCGCCGGGCGACATCTGCTGGAAGTCAGCTTGCACAAGATGCAAGGCTTCTGGTGGGTGGAGTTCCGGCACACGCATGTTCAGCAACTCGTCCTGGCTGTAGCCCAGCATCTGGCAAAACCAGGGGTTGGCAAAGACAATTTGGCTGGATTCGGTGTCAACGGCTACCACCCCGCTGGGTATGGCGTCAAGCAGGGTGCGCAATCGGCGCTCCGTGGCGGTCCACGTCGTTGGCGTTTGACCGGCATCAGTGTGCAGCAAGTGCCAGCGTGCCTCGCTGTCAGCCAAGGCTTGCTCGGCGCGCTGACGGCCCAGTTTTTCGTGCATCAGAATAAGCGCTTGTGACGAAAGCGTCTGGTACATGCCCAGTACGGTCTGGATCAGCGTGGCGGTGGCACCTTCCATGTGGGCATCGGCCTGGGCGTGGGCAGCGCCCACACTGAGCCCTTGTTCAATGGCATTCAGGGCCAACGCCATGCGCTTGTCGTTGTCCAGAATGTGGTAAGCCAGCCATTGGATCAGGTAAGAAAACAGGTCGTCCAGCACCTCCTGAAACGCACGCTGACCTGATTGCAGTTCCACCATGTGGGTGAAAAAGCGCTGGTGGGTTTCCATGTGTTTGTCCAGCCAGACGTCGCCTGCCAGAGCGGTGTGCCAAATGCCTTCTTCAGTGCGGAAGTGGTAGTCAGCGTAGTCTGCCAACTCGCCCAGGATGGCTTGAACCTCGGCCTGTGTGGCGCCCTGAACGTGCTGTTGCGCCAGACGGTTGATGAGATTGACCAGCACGCGGTGTTGTTCGTCAATCAGGGCAATGCCCGTTTCTAGCTGCGGGTTCCAGGGGAAAATCTCAAACATGAAAATCCAATGATGTCGAAAAATTTAAGTCAGGCTGGTTTCACTGGGCTGACCTGTCACAACTGTACTCATACACTGCGCGCAAAAAACACCGCGCTCATCACCAGCCCGGTGACGATCACGCCCACGCGCACCCACTTGGTGGGCAGCCGCTTGGACCAGCGAGCGCCAAAAAAGCCACCAGCCGTGGCCGCCACCATCATCAGCAGGCCTTCGCGCCAGGCAATCGCGCCAGCCAGCACAAACGCCGCCACCGACAACCACGACAACACCAGCGAGTTAAGGTTCTTCAGCGCGTTGGCGGTGTGGATGCGTGACTCGCCGGTGGCACTGTAGAGCGCCATCAGCAAAATGCCCAAGCCACCGTTGAAGTAACCGCCGTAAATGGCCGCCACCAGCAAGCCAGGCTCGCGCCACTTGGCCAGGCTTGATTCACCGTGCGCTGGGCTGCTGGCGCGCCGCGCAATGGCGGGGCCGGCTGCAAACAGCACGGTGGCAAACAGCAGCAGCCAGGGCACGATGCCAGAGAACACCTTGGCCGGTGTCACCAGCAGCAGCAAGGCACCCGCCACACCACCAACGGCCGAAATCGCCATCTCGCGCTTCAGGCGTGGCAGCGGCACGGCCCGCAATTCAGGCCGAAAACCCAGTGTGCTGCCCAAGTAGCCGGGGCTCACCGCTAACGCGCTGGTGGCGTTGGCCATGATCGGTGGCACACCGGTGAAGATGAGCGCCGGCAGCGTCAGAAAGCTGCCGCCGCCGGCAATGGCGTTGAGCACGCCCGCGGCAAATGCGGCGCTGGCCAGCAGTAGGGAGGTGGTCCAGAAATCGGTAAGCATCTGGCCATTGTCACCGTGTCAGCGCGCCACCCGAAACTGGGTGCCCCGGAAATTGAACACGGCGCTGTGCTGCCGGATTTCCTCCAGTGTCAGCTCGGGCGCCACCACGCTGCCTTGCGTCAACACTTGGTTGTTGACCAACAATAGGCGAAGTTTTGGGTCATCGGCGTACACCGTGCCGGTGATGGTGAGCGCGGGAATTTGACGCCTCAGGGCATCTGGTAACTCACTCAGCAAGGGCGTAGCGGGTGGGGCGGACGCTTTCGCGGTTTGCAGCGCTGCCACGCTGGCGGGGTCAGCGGCTTTTGTCGTTGTTGGATTGGCTGCTGCAGTTGAGGCATGTGTGCCTGCGCTCTTGGCGAGACTCGGCCCCATCGGCGAGGGCAACGCGGCTTTAACAGCTGCCTTGGGGCTTGTCGCCTGCGCGTTGACGGCGATGGTCGGCGGTGTTTGAGGTGCGGCTTGTTGTGCCGCTGGTACAGAGATGCCGGGCACTTCGGTCGGCGTGCGCCAGGCCCATAACCCAAAGGCCAGGGCGCACAGCAGCCCGGCTGCGACCAGGAGCAGCCCAACCCGGTTTTGCAGCGGTGGCGGTGCAGCGCCACCAGCGCTTGGCAGCTGCCGGGCGTGCAGGCCGGGCACGGCGCCGCGGCTGCGTTCGGCATCGGCGCGTTTGAGGGCATCAAGAATGTAGGACATGGGTTGGGTGATCTCAGCGGGGGGCGGTTGGCTGGCTGGGCGCGGTCAGGCCAAGGGCACGCTCCATCTGCAGAAAAGTCAGTGGGCCCAGCACGCCGTCAGGCTCCAGGCCTTGCGCCTTTTGGAAGGCACGCACGCGGGCTTTAAGGTCAGCGTCGGCCACCGGTTGCGGCACTGGCGCGCGTCCAGCCACTGGGGCTTGCGCTGCGCTGGCCGGGTCTGGGCTTGGCGTCGCTGTTGACGCGCCAACGTTTGGGGCGCGGGCGACCGTGGCACTGGGCCGGGTGGGCGCGACGACCTTGGCGACGGGTGGCGCTTTGGGGGCCTCGGGCCATAGCAAAAGGCCAGCCCCTGCGGTCACGACCAGCAGTGCCAAACCGGCCAGAGCAGCAATATGGCGCGGTGATGCCCAGGCGCGCGCGCTGTCGTTGCCAAACACCTCGACGGCGGCTTTGTTGACCACAGCCGGGTCAACCCACTGCTGGCCATTGGCCCAGGTACCCAGCAGTGCACGGCCACTCAGCAGATTGATGCGCCTTGGCACACCATGCGCGAGCTGGTGGATACGCGCCAGCGCCTTGGGGCTAAAGGGCAGGGCACCTGTGTGGCCCGCCACGCCCAGGCGGTGTGTGATGTAGTGCGTGGTCTCTGCTGCGTTGAGCGCATCGAGGTGAAAGCGCGCAATCACCCGTTGCGCCAGCTGTTCCAGCTCTGGCGCGGCCAGCATGGTGCGAAGTTCGGGCTGGCCTATGAGCACAATCTGCAACAGCTTGCGCTCGTTGGTCTCCAGGTTGGTCAGCAGACGCAGCTGCTCCAGCACATCGCCACTTAGGTTCTGCGCCTCGTCAATGATCAGCACACAGCTTTGCCCGGCGGCATGGCTTTGCAGAAGGAACGTGTTGAGCGCGTCAATGCAGGTCTTGGCCGTAGGTGTTTGGGCGCTGTCTGGCGGCAAGGTGACGTGGAATTCTTCGCAGATCGACTGCAACAACTCAATGACAGTGAGCTTGGGGTTGAAGATATAAGCCACATGGCAGCCGGCGGGAATCTGCTCCAGAAAGCAGCGGCAAATGGTGGTTTTGCCGGTGCCGATGTCACCCGTGAGCAGCACAAAACCGCCGCCCGTGCCACCGGTTGCATTGCCTTTGCCCGCCACACCAAAAAGCAGGTGCGCCAGGGCTTCGCGGTGGCGCTCGCTCATGAAGAGAAAGCGCGGGTCCGGGGCGATGGAGAACGGGTCTTGGGTCAGGCCGAAATGCTGGGTATACATGCAAAATATGCCTCTAGCCCTTGCATATTAACCGCAAGCAGCTATTTAATTGGTAGCGTTTGGTAGGCATTCAAGGCAACGCGGGCTGCAACGCCCGGGTGCATGTCGCGATTTTGGCATGACGGGATGGTGGTGAGCTAACGAGAACATGCTGCGCGCGCAGTGCCTGTTGCTTGCCATGCTGGCTTCGGGTCTGGCAGTCGATGAAAAACGGTTGCAAAGTATTTCTGGAGACTGGTAGCGCAGGGTCATTTGGTTTGCCTTTACGGGGGTAAGCTAGTCCCAAATCAGAAAAAATTCAAGGGAGGGTGGCATCGTGTCAGAACCATTGGCCCATTCGGGCGGGCATTTGTTAGTTGATCACTTGAAGATGGTCGCAGATTTGGCGGCAGAGTTTTCAAAAGCGTTTGACGCGGTTGAACCGTTAAAGCGCTGGGCCTACTTGGCGGGCTTGTGGCATGACTTGGGCAAATACCGGCCCGGCTTTCAGCGCTACGTAGGGCTAGCCGACAACCCGAATGCGCACATCGAAGGCAAAGTGGGTGGTCGAGAAAAGACCCACTCCGCAGCCGGGGCGCTGTGGGCTATTGAAACGCTTGAAAAAACGCACGGTGCTCAGGGAAAACTGGCTGCCCGTGCACTGGCTTACCTGATTGCGGGCCATCACGCCGGGCTGGATGACTGGGATGGCGGCCTCAATGAGCGGCTGGCGCAAACCGATTGCCAGACTGAATTGCAAGAAGCCAAGGACGCCAAGCCGCCCGCCAGTATTCTTGATTCGGGCAGCTTTGTTCCCAATCTGAGCCAAATTCCTGGCGGTCCGGCAGGCTTTGCGCTCTGGGTTCGCTTGCTGTTCTCCTGTCTGGTCGATGCCGATTTTCTGGACACCGAAGCGCACTTTGACGCAGGCAAGCCCGCCCGACGCAACGGCTTCCCGACTCTGGATCAAATGCGTCTGGCGTTGGACGCGCACATGCTCGCCAAAGCCGCCGAGGCCACGCCCTCCGAGGTCAACACCTTGCGCGCCGATATCCTGCGCCAATGCCGCGAGAAAGCGGCGTTGCCTGCCGGGTTCTTTTCGCTCACGGTGCCCACGGGCGGTGGTAAGACCCTGTCCAGCTTGGCGTTTGCCCTCAATCACGCGCAAACCCACGGCGAGCGCCGCGTGATCTACGCCATTCCTTACACCAGCATCATCGAGCAGACTGCCGACGTGTTCCGCGACGTGTTCAAAACGCTGGGCGATGAAATCTTGATTGAGCACCATAGTCAGGCCGATGCGGCTGACCGGGACGAAACCGCCCGTAGCCGTCTGGCCTGCGAAAACTGGGATGCGCCACTGGTCGTCACCACCAACGTGCAGTTGTTCGAGACCCTGTTTGCTGCCAAAACCTCGCGCTGCCGCAAGCTGCACAACATCGTGGGCAGCATCATCGTGCTGGACGAAGCGCAGCAACTGCCGCCCGAGTTTTTGCAACCCATTCTGGATGCTCTGAACCTGCTGGTAAAGCACTACGGCGTGACCGTGGTGCTGTGTACCGCCACCCAGCCCGCGCTAAACAGTACCGACTACTTCGACAAGAGCAATAACCTGCGCGGGCTCGATAACGTGCGCGAAATCATCGACCACCCCGATGCCCTGTTTGATGCGCTCAAACGAGTGAAGGTTGAACTGCCCGCAGACTGGAATACGCCAACGCCGTGGATCGATATGGCCGAAAAAATTGCCGCCGAAGACTGCGTGCTGGCCATCGTTAGCACCCGCAAAGCCGCCCGCGAGTTGCATCGCTTGCTGCCGCCCGGCACCGTGCATTTGTCTGCGCTCATGTGTGGCGCGCACCGAAAAGCGGTCATCGACCAGATCAAGACGCGGCTCAAAGCCAAGCGCGACGGGCTCGACCTGCAGCCGCTGCGCGTGGTCAGCACGCAGTTGGTTGAGGCCGGGGTGGACATCGATTTTCCTGTGGTCTACCGCGCGCTGGCCGGGCTCGACTCCATTGCACAGGCGGCGGGGCGCTGCAACCGCGAAGGGCGACTGGACGGCAAGGGCCGTGTGGTGGTTTTCGTCCCACCCGAGTCGCCGCCCTTGGGGCATTTGCGCAAAGCGGCGCAAGCCTGTATCAGCACCTTGCATGGCCAGCAAATTGATCCCCTGGCCCGCGCTCTGTTTGCCACCTACTTCCAACTGTTTTACAGCACCGTCGATCTGGACGGCAAGAAGATCGTTTCCATGCTCAAGGTAGAGCCCAAAACGTTGCATGTGAGATTCCGTTCAGCAGCAGACGCTTTCCGCCTGATTGATGACAAAGACTCAGCCATGGTCGTGGTGCGTTACGCGGAACATAGCGAAGAGATTGAAAAGCTGCTCGGCATCCTGGCCGCAGAAGGCCCAGCGCGCTGGCTCATGCGCAAGTTGCAGCGATACACCGTCAGCATTCACAAGCGCATCGCCGACAAGATGTTGGCGCAGGGCGATTTGACGCTGCCCATGCCAGGGCTTTATGCACAAGTGAATGCAGACAACTTATACGACTCCATCCTCGGTTTGAAGCTGAATGATGATTTATACAACCCTGGTGGCTTCGCCCTTTGAAAGCATGCAATGACCCATTTCTGTCTTGAAGTCTCCGGCCCCTTCGCCTGCTTTACCCGTCCTGAAATGAAGGTAGAGCGCGTCTCGTATGACGTGATGACACCCTCGGCGGCGCGCTCCATTTTTGAGGCCATTTTGTGGAAGCCGGCCATTCGCTGGCGGGTACATCGCATTGAAGTGCTCAAGCCGATTCGCTGGATCAACTTACGACGCAACGAAGTCAAATCCAAAGTTCAATTACCCACCGTCGAGCAAGCGATGAAATCGGGCAGCGGTCAGATTGGTTTTTACATCGAAGAAGAGCGAGTGCAACGTGCCGGCTACTTTTTGCGCGATGTGGCCTACCGCATTCATGCTGATTTGTCGCTGGCACCGGGTTGCAACGAACCCTTGATGAAATACACCGAAATGTTCGCCCGACGCGCCACCAAGGGGCAATGCGTGAATCAGCCGTATCTGGGTTGCCGGGAATTTGCCGCCGCTTTTAGTCTGGTGACTCCCGATGCGCCCGCCGCGATGCCCATTGGCGACACCCGCGAGCTGGGCTGGATGCTGCACGACCTGGATTTCACCCACCTGGCCGACCCGCAGCCGCGCTTTTTCAACGCGAAGATGGTGGCGGGTGTGATTGAAGTCCCCCCGTTTGAGGAGGCACGAGGATGATTCTTCAGGCATTAAATGATTACTACCATCGCAAGTGCGACGACTCAGACCCGGCGCAGCGCTTGCCTGCTTTTGGATTGGAGCAAAAAGAAATCCCCTTTGTGTTGGAGATCACAGCTGCGGGCGAACTGGTGCAGTTGCTCGATACACGAACCTTGAACGACAAGAAGAAAAAGGTGGCGCAAATTTTCCGTGTGCCGCAGGGGGTCAAAAAAACCTCCGGGATTGCTGCCAATTTGCTGTGGGACACCCTCGAATACGTTCTGGGTGTGGACACCAAAGGCAAACCCGAACGAGTGGCAGAACAGCATGCGCAATTTGTAGCCAGCATTCAGGCCCTGCCGCCAATTGCCATTAACGACGCAGGCATTCAGGCCATCTTGAAATTCTTCGAGTCCTTCAATTTGACCCAGCTTGAAGCGCAAGTCGCCTGGGCGCAAGCGCTGGAATCGAACGCGGTGATGAGCTTTCGCTTGCATGGCGACGTTGATCTGGTATGCCAGCGCCCCGCCGTTGTCAAAGCTGTGCTGAACGTAACGGGTGACGCCGACGCGAGACTGGCTATGTGCTTGGTCACCGGAGAAGACGCGCCCATCCAGCGTTTGCACGCTTCCATCAAAGGCGTGTGGGGCGCTCAATCATCGGGCGCCAACATTGTTTCTTTCAATGCCCGTGCCTTCGAGTCCTACGGCAAAACAGAACGTCAGGGTGAGAATGCGCCGGTGAGCCAGGCAGCCGCGTTTGCCTACACCACGGCCTTGAACCACTTGCTGCGCAAAGAATCAGACCAGCGCATTCAGGTGGGCGACGCTTCTACCGTGTTTTGGGCAGACCGGGATTCAGAGTTTGAATCTGTCGCGGCCGATATTTTTGGCGATCCACCCAAGGACGACCCCGACCGGGGCGCGCACGCCGTGCAGGCCTTGTTCAAAGCCATCCAGTCGGGCAAGCAGGGTGGCTTGGATGATGGCAACCGCTTTCATATGCTGGGCCTGGCTCCCAATGCGGCCCGCATCAGTATTCGCTTCTATCACTGCCTGCCGTTGGCTGAGTTGGGCGAGCGCATTCGCCAGCATTTCAATGACCTCGAAATGGTGCGCGGCGACTATGACCCTCAGTACCCAAGTTTGAAGCGCCTGCTGCAAGCCGTGTGCTTATCTACCAGCTCACAGCCCTTTGGTGATATCGACCGACTTCCGCCCAATCTGGGCGGGGCTATCGTCGATGCAGTTTTCGCCGGTCCAGACGTGCCCTATCCCAGCGCATGGCTGAACGCTGCGGTGGGGCGCTGCCGTGCTGAACAAGCAAAGAAGTCGCAGCAAGGAAAGCAGGCGCAAAACGTACCGTATGCAAGAGCAGCAGTCATCAAAGCCTGCCTCAATCGCCAGATTCGCCGTTCATCTGTTACACCCACCAACCAGCCCCCCGAGAAGGAGTTTTTGCCCATGCTTGACCTCACCAACCCCAGTCCGGCCTACCGGATGGGGCGATTGTTCGCCACACTGGAAAAAATCCAGGAAGAAGCCAGCCCCGGCCTCAACGCCACGATTCGGGACCGCTATTACGGTGCCGCGTCCAGCACCCCGGTTGCCGTGTTCACCACCTTGCTGCGGCTCAAAAATTCGCACCTCAAAAAACTGTCGGTGGGGCGTGGCTTGTGGTTCGAGAAGCTGCTGGGTGAAATTTTGAGCACCGTCGCAGACTTTCCCAAACATTTACCGTTGCCCGATCAAGGCCGCTTTGCGCTGGGTTACTACCACCAGCGGCAAGAATTTTTTACCAAAAAGCCTGACGACTCCACACCCATCACCGAAGGAACCCCATCATGAATCTCGCTAACCGCTACGACTTTGTTCTCATTTTTGACGTGAAAGACGGCAACCCCAATGGCGACCCAGATGCGGGCAACATGCCGCGTATGGATGCGGAGTCAGGGCATGGGCTGGTGACGGATGTATCACTTAAACGCAAAATTCGCAATTTTGTTGGCCTAGTCAAGGATCAGGATGTGCGTGAACCAGAGGCGGGTGAAAAACGCTTTGAGATTTATGTTCGTGAGAAAGCAATTTTGAATCATCAAAACCAACGCGCCTATGCAGCCCTGAAGCTAGATGCTGTTGAATTGCCCGATGAAGACGATGCAGCTATTGCCGTCGAAGCGGTGGATGCAAAGAAGAAAAAAGCCCCGAAAGAAAAGCGCAAAGGTGGCGCTGACGACGTCGGCAGTGCGCGGCAATGGATGTGTCAAAACTTTTTTGACGTGCGCACTTTTGGGGCTGTCATGTCAACCAAAATCAACTGCGGCCAAGTACGTGGCCCGGTGCAACTCACTTTCGCCCGCTCTGTCGAACCCATCGTGGCGCTGGAGCATTCCATCACCCGCATGGCGGTGACGACCGAGGGTGAAGCGGAAAAGCAAGATGGAGACAACCGCACCATGGGCCGCAAACACACCGTGCCCTATGGCGTCTATATCGCCCACGGCTTCGTTTCCTCCTTTCTCGCCAAGCAAACCGGGTTTGGCGACGACGACCTTGAACTGGTGTTTCAGGCGCTTGCGCAAATGTTCGAGCATGACCGCTCTGCCGCACGCGGCGAAATGTCTACACGCGGACTCTACGTGTTCAAGCACGACAGTGAACTCGGCAACGCCCCGGCGCATGCCTTGTTTGACCGCCTGCAAGTCAAAGCCAAAGAAGAGGGCGCAGTTGCCCGCAGTTTTGATGCGTATTCAGTTTTATTTGATGGACAGAGTTTGTCTGTTGGGCAATCAATCCAGCCCACAGCGGGCGTCACATTGACGAGAAAGTGCTGAAACACAAGTTAATTTGAAAGCCCTCCAAGATGAAAATCTTCCCCACCCAATTCGACGGCCAAATCATCCGCCGGGTGTACGACGGAAAATCAGAAACCTGGTGGTTTTCGGTAATTGACGTGATTCAGGTTTTGACCGACAGTAACAACGCTAGGCGTTATTGGTCAGACCTCAAACGCAAACTCGCACAGGAAGCCGGTTCAGAGCAACCGTACGAGAAAATCGTACAGTTGAAAATGACCGCACCAGACGGCAAGCAGCGCGAAACCGATTGCGCCACCGCCGAAACCCTGCTTCGTCTCGTCCAATCCATCCCCAGCCCCAAAGCCGAGCCCATCAAACGCTGGCTCGCAAAGGTCGGCTATGAGCGCATGCAAGAGCTGGCCGACCCGGCCTTGTCTCTAAACCGCGCCCGTCAAACTTGGCAGCAGCATGGCCGCAGCGACAAGTGGATTGCGCAGCGTATGACCGGGCAGGAAACCCGCAACAAGCTCACCGACTACTGGAGCGAGCACGACATCAAAAAGGGCACTGAATTTGCCATCCTCACCAACGTCATTCATCAGGAATGGGCGGGCGTGAGTGTGGCAGAACACAAGGATATGAAGGGCCTGAGCAGCCACAACCTGCGTGACCATATGAGTGAGGCCGAGCTGATTTTTACCGCCTTGGCCGAGCTGTCTACCCGGCAGATTGCTGAAAGTGTGGATGCCACCGGCATGGCCCAAAACAAGTCGGCTGCCAAAACCGGGGGGCGCATTGCCGCGCAAGCCCGCCACCAGCTGGAAAGCCAGACCGGCAAATCGGTAGTGACAGGTGCTAATTACCTGCCACCTGTTGAGCCTAAGGCATTGAAGGTTGTGAAAGCTGTCAAGGCGCCCAAGAAGTCGTAATGCAGCCATATATCGAGCCGCTTTTGGTTGAAGTCGAACAAGTTCCCCTTTCCGCCCTGCAGCACTGGCAATACTGCCCGCGTCAGTGTGGCCTGATTCACCTAGAGCAGGTGTTTGATGAAAATATTTACACCCTCCGCGGACAAGCCCTGCACGCCAAGGTGGACCAACCCGGTGTCGAAACCGCCAAAGGCGTGCGCGTGGAACGCGCTTTGCCACTGTGGCATGACACCCTGGGTTTGATCGGCAAGTCAGACGTCGTTGAGTTCTTGGCCGGTGGCGTGCCTTACCCGGTGGAATACAAACACGGCAGCCGCAACAAGGCCGCAGACATTGCCGCGTGTGACGACATCCAGTTGGCCGCGCAGGCAATGTGCCTGGAGGCCATGACCGGCAAACCCGTCAGCGAAGGCGCACTGTATTACGCTACCTCCAAGCGCCGCCGGGTGGTTCCCATCACTGCGCAACTGCGTGCTGACGTGGCACAGACAGCAGATGCCATTCGCCAAATGCTGACCAGTGGCAAGTTGCCACCACCCTTGATGGGCGAGCAGGCAGCGAGGCGCTGCAAAGCCTGTTCTTTACAAGAGCGCTGCCAGCCACAAGCCACCCATTTGGGGTTGATCGCTGCCCGCGCCGCCCTGTTTGACCCCGACGCATAGCTTTGTCTGTAAATCCACCCTCCCATGCAACTCCTCAACACCCTCTACGTCACCACGCCGGACACATATTTGCGGCTCGACAACGACACCCTGCGCGTGGAGGTAGACCACGAAACCCGGCTGCGTGTGCCGCTGCACCACCTGAGCGCGGTGGTGTGTTTTGGCCATATCAATTTGTCGGCGCCTTTGATGCACCGGCTGGCAGAAAGCGGAGTGGCGCTGGTGTTGCTCGACGATAACGGCAGGTTCAAGGCGAGGCTGGAAGGCGCTGTTACAGGAAATGTGCTGCTGCGTCAGGCCCAGTTTCAGCGTGTGGCAGACCCTACCTTTACCCTGGACATGGCCCGCGCCAGTGTCGCGGGTAAGATTAAAAACACCCGCCAGGTCTTGCAACGTGGTGCCCGCGAAGCCAAGTCAGACGATGAGGCAAAAACCTTGACCCGCTTGGCCGATGATCTGGCCGCCAGCCTGCGCGCCTTGCCTGGTGTCACTAATCTGGACAGCTTGCGCGGCGTCGAAGGTGAAGCCGCACGCCAATACTTCAGCGGCTTGAACCTGCTGGTGCGCCCTGACCAGCGTGCCGCATTCGCCATGGATGGTCGCACCCGTCGCCCACCGCGTGACCGCTTCAACGCCATGCTGTCGTTCTTGTACGCCATGTGGATGAACGACTGCCGCAGCGCGCTGGAAGCTGCCGGGCTCGACCCACAGGTGGGTTTTTTGCATGCCCTGCGCCCTGGTCGTGCCGCCCTGGCGCTGGATTTGATGGAAGAGTTTCGCCCCTGGGCTGACCGACTGGCCTTGACGCTTATTAACCGTGGCCAATTGAGCTCGGACGACTTTGTGTTGCGTGAAGGCGGAGGCGTATCACTAGAGCCCGATGCACGAAAGGCCGTGGTAGTGGCGTACCAGGAGCGAAAAAAGGACGAGATCAATCATCCCCTGCTGGCGCAATCCGTGCCGCTGGGCCTGGTGCCACTGGTTCAGGCTCGACTGATGGCGCGCGCCATGCGCGAAGACGGCGCGCCTTATGTGCCTTTTGTGGCGAAGTAAAGGGCCATCATGCTGGTACTGGTTTGTTATGACGTGAACACCGAAACCAAAGCTGGCCGCCGCCGCTTGCGTCGGGTAGCGCGGGTGTGCGAAAGCACCGGGCAGCGGGTGCAAAAGTCAGTGTTCGAGTGCCAGCTGGACGTGGCCAGGTTTGAGGCCCTGGAGCGTGAGCTACTGGCAGAAATCGACCCCACTATGGACTGCCTGCGGTTGTACCGCATTCCCGGCACACGTGGCTTTGAGGTGATTGAGCACGGCACCTTTAAAGCGGTTGATTTTGATGGCCCGCTAGTTCTTTAAGCGTCTGTTGTTGGTGGCCGTGCCAGCTTTGCCATGGTATGGTTAACGCCGCGAACCGCAAGTGATGGCTTTTTCATTAAGAGGTTCGCGCGCTTCGCAACCCATTGCTTTATATAGTCTTTCGATGTTCTTGGAGTTCAATTTTTTGCAAACACAGGTCGTTATTGCCGGGTTCGCGAAAACACACGAAAAAATCGTTTGCCCACAAGGCTTTGGATGCGAAGCGATTCGCCCGCCAGCAATGGCGGGCGTGGATTGAAAC
>NZ_JAQTXM010000027.1:72753-74911 GCF_028688795.1 Rhodoferax sp.
GATTCGCCCGCCAGCAATGGCGGGCGTGGATTGAAACTTTTGCCCAATGCGGCAGGTGCTGCGTTGAAAGCGATTCGCCCGCCAGCAATGGCGGGCGTGGATTGAAACAATGCCCCCATCGAGGGTGCAAGGTTCTCGGCGGATTCGCCCGCCAGCAATGGCGGGCGTGGATTGAAACCATGACTTGAGTGCTGCTGGCTTTGCCTTCTTGCGATTCGCCCGCCAGCAATGGCGGGCGTGGATTGAAACCACATAAGCACATGCGAAAAGTTGCCGAGTTCATTGATTCGCCCGCCAGCAATGGCGGGCGTGGATTGAAACCAGTCGGTGTACGCCGGGGTGTCACGCGATGGTGCGATTCGCCCGCCAGCAATGGCGGGCGTGGATTGAAACTGGCTATTGATCTTGACATTGAGTTTCTGCGTACGATTCGCCCGCCAGCAATGGCGGGCGTGGATTGAAACACCTTGAGCCCGTTGATGGCGTGGGTGGGTGGAGGATTCGCCCGCCCGCCATTGCTGGCGGGTGTGGATTGAAACACTTGCACCTGTACGCGATAACCCTTCACTGTTTGATTCGCCCGCCAGCAATGGCAGGCGTGGATTGAAATACTGCGCTATCGGCCACTAGGCCCGCGACACTGATGATTCGCTTGCCAGCAATGGTTAGTCTATATAAAGTAGTGCTCTAGCCCTTATGTATAAGGCGCTAGAAGCTATATATTTCATAGTGAAATATATCCATGATAAATTCTAAAACGGACTTCTTGTGCCGGCCATGGTCGCCGACAATTCACAAATGCGCCACACACTTTCAGATCAAAAAATCGAACTGACCTCCATATGCCCCGTATTGGACGGCAACTTGCCTAACCGCTGAATCACATGACTGACGCGCCAGCAGCACCAATCCACTGGG
Organism: Rhodoferax sp.; assembly: GCF_028688795.1. Taxonomy (GTDB): domain Bacteria; phylum Pseudomonadota; class Gammaproteobacteria; order Burkholderiales; family Burkholderiaceae_C; genus Rhodoferax. Next base: position 73,672 of record NZ_JAQTXM010000027.1, read on the forward strand.
TGGTTCGCATGAACTACAGGAACCGCGCGGGCTCCTGGCTGGCGGCTTTTGTCGTGTTGGCGGTCCACTTTAGCGAGCATGCGTACGGCCTTTGGTTCTGGCTGTTCATGGGCCTGCAGTTTTTGGTCTATCCCCATGTGGTGTTTTGGCGTGCCCGCCATGCAAAAGATCCGCTGGCGGCAGAAATCCAGAACCTGTTGTTTGATAACTTCTGCTTCGGCGTGTGGGCTGCGGTGCTGGGGTTTCCGCTGTGGATCACCTACACCTTGTTCATCTGTGGTTGCATCAACATGGTGGCGTTCAGCGCATTCAAAGGCGTGCTGCAGGCGCTTGGTGCGTTTCTGGCGGGGGTCTTGCTGGTGTTTGCGGTTGTTGGCTGGCACTTTACGCTCGACACCTCGTTGCTGGTGAGTGCCTTGAGCATGGCGTCTTTATCGGGTTATCTGATTCTGTTTGCCTTCGATGCCCACAGGCGCACGGTTGCCCTCAGCGAAACGCGTTCCAAGTTGCGCCAGAGTGAGGCGGGGCTGCAGCGCCAAATCCAGGCCATCCAGTCCTTGCAAGCCCAACTCACCGAGCAAGCCAACCGCGACCCGCTCACCGGTTTGTACAACCGTCGCTACCTCCACGATTCCATGCAAAGGGAGTTTGACCGTTGCGCGCGCGAGGGTGCGCCGTTAAGTTTGCTGCTCATTGACCTGGACCACTTCAAGCTGGTCAATGACCACCACGGTCACAGCGTGGGTGATGAGGTCTTGCGCCAGGTCTCCGCTATTCTGGAACAAGAAACCCGTTCTAGTGACATCTGCTGCCGTTACGGTGGCGAAGAGTTTTTGCTGGTCTTGCCCGGCGTGGACGTGCAAGCCGCGCAAGAGCGTGCGGAACATTGCTGCAACCAGATCGCTGCACATCCATGGCTTGTTAACGGCCAAGCGTTTGCTGTCACCCTGTCGGTTGGTGTGGCCTGCACGGCGGATACCCGCCTGACACCCGCCGAGTTGATTGACCGCGCGGACCAGGCCCTTTTTCGCGCCAAGGCTGAAGGGCGCAACCGTGTTTGCCTGTCTGGCCCTACCACCCTCGCGTAAACCGGGTTAAGGTCGATGGCAAAAATATGGTAACTACTCAGCTCCCAACGGAGATTAATTTGAGTTCGCTATGAAATAGTGAGCGAGAATTAGTTTTGATGCCAACCCTGCCCGACCTCACCGAACTCAGCCATGCACAAAAGGATGAGCTG
>NZ_JAQTXM010000090.1 GCF_028688795.1 Rhodoferax sp.
ACGCTGCGGGACGCGGGTCTGCGCGTCATCATTGGCGGCTCGATCAGCTTTGAGAATCTGCTGTCGATTCACAGCATTCCACACACCGTGCTGGGTGGCTTGTTTCGCCTGCCGGTTCTGCCGTTTACCCGCACTGAAGCGCAAAGCTACCTGAGCGAAACACTCACTGGCCGCTTTGCCGCAACCCCGGAGGCCATCACCCTGGTTTTGGACAATTTGCCCGACTACGTGCCCGAGGTGCTCAAGATTGCCCACGGATTTCTGGTCACCTGCGAAAACCTTGAGGCCTGTAGCGACAGCCTGGCCAACGAGATCATGCCGGGTGTTCGCCGCGCTTTCTTGCAGCAGTTTGATGAACGTTTGACAAAAAACTACACCAGTAATGAGCTGAGCTGCGCCGAGCAGATTCTGGATGCCGTGGCCCAAGGAGATGCCAGCGGAACCCGGCTTGATGGGCGACAACTCCCCAGCGGCTACCACCGCGTGCTCAGCCGCTTACAGTACGACAACTTCATCGTGGACGCACCAGACCTTGGCTGGCGCTTCAGCCTGAACCTGATCCGTTTGTGGTGGCGCGCCAGCCGGGGCATGGCATGAGAGGGCAGCGCCACATTCCGTGGTTCAACCCACGTGAAATGAACGATGCCACCGTGCTGGCCCTGAACACCGGCCGCAGCGCCTTGCTGGCCGAGCTGCTGCAAACCATTGAGCAGCGTAGCACCCATCCCGGCCAAATCAGCCATTGGCTCATCACCGGGCCACGCGGTGCCGGCAAGTCCTACTTTTTGCGTCTGCTGCAAGCCACGCTCAAGCAGGCACCCTTGCCCAAAGTGCAGTTTATCCTGCTGCCCGAAGAGTTGCCCAACATCTTCGCCCCACATGAGCTGCTGGCAGAAATCAGCCGTTTGCTAGACCCTGCTGCACAACACGCGGGGACGGCATCGCGCTGGCGCGTCGACAACACTGGTCAGCTTTGGGACGAGGCCTTGGCGCAGCTTCTCTGCCGCATCAAAGTGCCCCTGTTGGTGGTGGGCATTGAAAACTTTGATGGCCTGATTGCGCAGGCCTTTTCCAGCGACGTGGACAACTCGCGCCTGCGCCATCTGATGAGCAACGAACCACACCTGATGTTTGTGGCCAGCGCCGTACAAGGCGACTTTGACGAACAGCACAACCAGCGGCTGTTTCGCCAGTTTGAACACCGCAGCCTGCCACGCTGGACACCGATTGACCATCGCCACTACCTCGACAAACGGGCCAAGCAACAAGGCAGCACAGCCACCACCCAGCAGTTCAACCGCATTGATGCCTACAGCCGCTACACCGGTGGCAACGCCCGCGCCGCCGCCGTGCTGGCCGCCACCATTCTGGATGTGAACGACCCGCTGGATGGTGCAGATGACCTGGATGCAGCTATCGAAAAGATGAGCGACTACTACCGTGCCTTGATCGCCCGCATCCCCGACAACACCAAAAAACTGTTTGACGCGCTGGTGCGCGGTGGCGAACCCGCCTCACAAACCGAACTGGCGGAGCGCACCGGAGCCCGCCAAAACGACATCAGCCGGGCCTTTGCCTGGCTGGTGGACAACGGCTATGTGAACGAATCCCGCGAGCCCGGTCAGAAAACCAAACACTACCGCGTACAGGATCGCCTGCTGGTGCAGTTCTATCGCATGCGTTACCTGCACCCCGGCCAGCGCAGCCGCCTAGCGGTGATGGCCGATTTGTTGGCGGATACCCTGAGTTTTTCAGAAAAGTGGCAGTTTGCACGCCGCTATGCGGGCCAGGGTCTGGAGCCGGAAGCCCAAACATTGGTGGAACTGGCGTTGCAAGAGCGGCAGATAGATGCCACCTTGTTGCCACCTGAGTTTGGAGCGATTCAGCGGTTGATTAGCGACCACGATTTGTGGCTACAACACGACAACATTGTGGCTACCGTTTCTGGGCAAAGCATGGGAAAAGTGCTGCACAAGCTGATGGAAGCGATCTTCAAGCATTACCCAACCGATGATTCCTTTAAAGCCGCCATTGAACATGTTGCCACTTTGGCCCGTGCGTCCCATTGTGGTGATGTTTTGGGCAGTGATCTAGTGCCACTGGTTGAGCAAAATTGGATTTTTTGCCCTGCAGAAATTTACCTACATTTCTGTTCCATGAGTGGTGTTAACCGTGATTCTTCAAAGTGGCAGCTATTCAAACAAGCTCTTGAAAAAACAATGCAGCTCGATGCCGATGCATTGAGCCCCACTCGTGCGGCAGCAATCGAACAACATCGGCTCCAGATGAAGGCATTCATGGATGCTCCGCTTACCGCCAGCTTGCACGAACTATCGCTTAGGCGATTGAAGGGCTCAAAGCACATCGATATTCCACTCTTCAAAGCCGCAGACTGGGCGGCTCGTGCTGCCGTGGGGTGGCAGGCCGTGGGAGAAGATGAGCTTCAGGCGCAAGCGATTAAAACTTTCTTCCGTTCGTTTATCAAAAGCCATCAAATGGAGTACGTACCTGAGCAACATCTTGCAGCACTTGATCAACTGCGTCCCATTGAGCTCAAACTAGACATTTGGGATAAAGTGAGACTATTGGAATGCCGCGCCATCACATTGGGCAATTTGGGACAAACCGCAGATGCATATCAAGCCCTAGAAAGTGCTCGAAGCGAGTGGCTAGCAATGACTCCCACTACTGATTATTCAGAAGAGCTGTTAGCCCATGCTGCCCTGATTCTTGGGAAAATGGCTTCGTGTCAGGGTGGAATGAACCACCCCGATCAGGCCTTGGGATTGCACCAGCAAGCGATCACAGAAATCCCTTCGGGAGCATATCTTGACGACCTCGCCTGGAACCTCGGCCAAATTGCACGCTACCGTCTCGCGGAAACCGATGCCTCGGCAGTTTGGCTTGAGCTTGACACCGCCTTGGCTCAAGTACCTGGCTACGAAACAAAAGCTATCCAGCATCTTGGCGACGCGGTTGCCGATGCAGCCAAACATGACAGCCCCGCCAAAGCCTTTGCAGCAGGTCTGGACATCTTGCAAGGTTTGGCCGAGCGCCCGCACCTCCCCACTGAAGCCGCCCTGCGAGGACTCTGGATTGGCATGATTGAAATGGCCGTTCCCTGGGGTGTGCTGCGTGACCTGTTAGGCGAGTGGCCACAGCTGTGGCCTGTCGCAGAACACAGCCAAGTACATCAACTCAAAGAGATTTTGCTGGCTTGGCTGGCCAAGCTGGAAGCGGTGCAAACAGGTGATACCCGCTATCAAGCGCCCGATGACCCCGACCTGGTGACCACCTTGACCGCGCTGGAGCAAGCCCTGTCACCCAAAACGCGGCATCGCCTGGGCTTGCTAAAACCAGCCGCTCCAGAAAAGACGTGAAGCCAAGGGCTCAAGCATCCAGCCTATCACCCCGCCAACAACGCCGCATTCCCCCCCGCTGCCGTGGTGTTGATGGTGACCGTCTGCTCGGCGCAGAAGCGGAACAGGTAGTGCGGCCCGCCAGCTTTGGGGCCGGTGCCTGACAGGCCTTCACCGCCAAAGGGCTGCACGCCGACCACCGCACCGATCTGGTTGCGGTTGATGTAGACGTTGCCGATGTGGGCGGCGTGGGCCAACTGCTGGGCGCGGCTGTCGATGCGGGTCTGGATGCCGAGGGTCAGGCCGTAGCCGAGGGCGTTGATCTGCGCAATCACCGCCAGCGGGTCGCCCTTCCAGCGCACCACATGTAACACCGGGCCGAAGATTTCGGCTTTCATGTCACTGATGCTGGCCACCTCGAAGGCTTGGGGTGGAATCAGGTTTGCTATTTGTTTGATAGCTTCTTGCGCTTGTTCTACCTGCACTACAGGCTTATTTTTCATAAATTCTGAGGTGGACTTGCCGAGCAAGGGCCTGGCCTCGCGGTGCAGGCGCTGCAAATGGGTCTGGATGCCGTCGAATGCCTCGCGGTCAATCACCGGGCCGACATCGGTGG
>NZ_JAQTXM010000091.1 GCF_028688795.1 Rhodoferax sp.
GCTACCACCACGAGGCCTGATCACCTCGCTATAATCTTCGTTTTTCCAAGCCGGTGTAGCTCAGTCGGTAGAGCAGCTCATTCGTAATGAGAAGGTCGGGTGTTCGATTCATCTCTCCGGCACCAATAAAATCAATGACTTACGAGTCGTTGTTGCCCCAAGTACCGTCATCTGTCACACTCATGTCACAGTTGACGGCATTCTTGAGCAGCACTGGTCATCAGTGCCGTTTATCTCCAGCGCCAGATTTCGCGCCGTCAACTCAACCCCTGGCAGTTACGGTAGCAAATCAAATGGCAGCCATACGTGAACGGATCGACGAAAACGGTCAGAAGAGCTATCAAGCTCAAGTCCGCATACAGGGCTACCCTCCCCGCTCCAAAACTTTTCTGCGCAAGACAGACGCCAAGAAATGGGCAGTCCAGACCGAGACTGAAATTCGTACTGGCATGCACATTCGTCAAAGTCAGGCGGGCAAGCACACTGCCAAAGAAATGCTTGAAAAGTACACGGACGAGAAGCTCGGCGACAAAGCGGGAAAAGGCAAAGACCAGCGCACCCACCTCAACTGGTGGATTGAACAGATCGGTGACTACGCGTTGTCCGAAGTAACCACGCCGCTGCTGACCCATTGCATTACAAAGCTGAAGAAGACCAAGACCCGGCGTGGTGAACTTCCAGCGCCTGCAACGGTTTTGCGTTACCTGATGACCCTGTCTGCTGTCTACACTGCTGCTCGCAAGGAATGGGGAATGTGCGAAACATCACCGGTTGACAATGTCCAGCGGCCCAAAGTGAAGAACGAACGCACCCGCTATCTGACGGATGCAGAGCGCGAGTCGCTGCTCACCGCATGTAGAAACTCTACAAATTCTGACCTTTATCTGGTGGTGATTCTGGCTATCTCCACCGGAATGCGCAAAGGTGAAATCATGGGCATGCGCTGGCAGGACGTACACACATCGCAAGAGCAGAACTTCACACGCATTCACCTGACAAAGACGAAGAACAATCAGGACCGCTCGGTATTGCTGACCTCACACGCACTCGAACTGTTAGAGGAAAGGAAAACAAAGGTACTTGAAACCACCAAATTGAAAGTCGCTGCTGGGCTGATCTTTCCTGGTCCGATCACAACTGACAAACCAGCTGACCTACGTAAGCCCTGGGCTGCGGCCATGGAGGAAGCAGGCCTCAAAGACTTTCGATTTCACGATCTGCGGCACACGACCGCCAGTTACCTTGCCATGGATGGGACAAGCTTGTTGTCCATCAGCAAAGTGTTGGGCCACAAGTCCACCAAAATGACCGAGCGTTATGCACACCTGACAAGCTCACATCTTGATGACGCTATTCGGAGCATGAACGAAAAAAGGTTTGGTGTAAATGGTGCACCTTCTAAGGTCGAGGAGCAAATAGAAAAGGATTCAGTTGAAAAATCAGCTACCTCGACATAACGCAGCCGATTTGTTCAAGAAGAACATCCGATGGAAGCGTTAAGTGAACTCAAACGCCCATGGAAACTGGCGACGCTCGCCATGGGCATCACTTTGCTGATTGTTGGTCGGTTCTACTACCAAGCGCCGGACTGGGATGTACCGATCAGTTTGATCATGGCGTTGGTGGCCTATGCGACGGCATCTTGGTCGATGCACGTAATGGTGGAACGCCAGTGGAAAAATTGGCCGTCAATGCTTGTTGTTACATGGTTTGCGGTTGACGGTTGTTACTGGCTTTACTGGCGCTGGCAAGACCCGGTTGCTCTGGAAATGATGCGGGAAGCGAATGCACCTGCTTCGCTCTCGCTTTACTGGATGTGCGGCCTGGTCTGGTACTTTCACGGCAACGCTAGGGAGTATTTCGGATTTGTCCAAACCCAATGGTGCCGACTGAGGGGCATTGCCAAATGAGGGCAGTATGCAACTAGCTGGCATTGATTTGGCATGGCGAAGCAATAAGAACCCTACTGCGCTTGCAATTGGTTCGTTGAAGGGCAATGAACTGGAGCTAACGGCAATTGCAAAAGACCTGTTTGGCATTGCCCCTATCGTTACGTACCTGAACAATCTACCGGACCTTTATGGCATCGCAATTGATGGCCCGTTGATTATTGAGAATTCTTCTGGGCAACGGAAATGCGAGACATTGATTGGGCAAGAGTACGGCTCAAGACATGCTTCATGTCATACATCTAACCTGACACTGTTTCCGAAGGCCGACAGCGTTCAGCTTTCACGAACCCTGCTATCACAAGGCTTCCAACACCTTGGTGCAACTACTGGACGTTGGCAACTTGAGTGCTATCCGCACCCTGCACTGATTGAGTTGTTAAATCTCAAAGTACGCCACCCATACAAGAAGGGCTCAGTGAGTACGAAACGGCGCGGTCAGTGCGAACTGGCCGAGTATCTTTTAAGCCTAGCTGAATCACCTGTACTTAGGCTATCCATCCCAGATGTGCTTTCACAACCGCTCGGGCAAAGTCACATTGATAGTCTTACCGGCACGTCATTGAAGCAGAACGAAGACATACTTGACGCAATGGTCTGCCTCTACGTTGCTGGCTTGTACGCGATTGGGACCAGTGATCAAGTGTTTGGCGACGCGGTGGACGGCTACATCTACGTACCGCGCGTGAAATGCATCTAGTGCAGATTAGCTAGCGCCCGCCACTTACCAGTCACCGCATAAGCGGTTCCGATAACGCTGAGTACAACGGATGGCCTAGCATATAACTGGATTTTCACTGTTGCCAACCCAAACAAGGCCGTCAAATGCAAACAGCGATTGAGTACACTCATCCGGAGTTGCTGATTCAGGAATCGGCGCTCGCCTCTGCTCATAATTGAATCGGCAAGGGCGGCTCAATAAGTAATCTGAAATGACGTAAGGGAGCCTGTTTTATGGTCAAGCTAAACAAACTCACGTTTGAGGGGTTTCGGACCCCAATGCATACCGCATCGGTTGAATTCTCCAAAGACTTAGTAACTGTTATATACGGCGACAACGGCTCCGGAAAAACAACTTATCTACGAGCCATTAACGCTTTTCTTTCTCAAGACAGCGCCTATCTTGAATCAATATCAGTTCAAAGCATAACTTGCAGTTACCTTTACGACGAGATAAATGAAGTAGTTGATGAAGAGGGAAATGTTGTAGACCAAGTGGTGATAAGAGAAAATCTACCTGGCATTGTTAGGGTTGAAAAGTACGAAGGAAAATATGATTGGTCTGATTTTGAGCAGTCGGCTTTGATAAAGACAAAATCGCTATCCTTGGGAGTTGAGCGCGGTGTGGCTACCACCCAGTCCAGAATTGATTCTGATGTTATATTGAATTACTTTCTGCATCCGCGAAATCGCAACAGTTTAAAATCGGTAGCACCATTGAGAGATAGTGGCATACATGAGCTAGCCGAGGATATGGCTAGATACATCAGATCATGGCAGGTCAATAGCAGTAGGTTGAAACGCTCGGAATTAAAGTTTGACAGCGCCCACGTCAACTTACAGAATATTAAACTTGAGAATATTGAGCAAATATTACTGGACCACTATAAATTTGCACGTGAAATCGCTACAAAACAGATTCAAGATGCCTTGTTTAACACTCTCGCGGTGGAGTTTTCAGACAAAAAAGATGCTGATAATAATGTGTCTAAAAAGGAATTTGTCTCCACCCTTAACAGGCTGCTGAAATACCTCCCCCATCCCTGACAATGCAGCCACGCCAACGAACCTGAGACATCCATGCGCGGAGCCGACACCTTCACCGAGAGCCTGTTCACCATGCGTCGCCTGGAAGACTTC
>NZ_JAQTXM010000050.1 GCF_028688795.1 Rhodoferax sp.
TCGCTTGGCCATTCAGCCGTTTGAAATAAAGACCTTAAACTGCCAGTTTCCAACCCGGTCAACCCGCACAACAAAAACAGCCAAATTGACCTTGTTCAGGCTCATACCTGAATTGGAAAATACTACCCAAGGAGTACCCATGACAAGCTCTTCCCGCATGACTCGTGAGTCTTACCCCATGCCAGAGGCGATCCGCGCCGCCTTGGCAGAGAAAAACCTCACTGCTGCCTATGAAGCCCGCCCACCGTACCAGCGCAACGACTACATTGGCTGGATCACACGCGCCAAACTTCCGGCCACGCAGCACAAACGCTTGGCGCAAATGCTGGCTGAATTGGCCGCAGGCAATGCCTACATGAAGATGCCCTACCGCGCCAAAGACCCGCGACCATGAACATCCCCGCCCTGCGCCTGCACCACCAGCACATCGCCCAGCCGCACCTGACGCAGCCCGAGCAGGTGGTGGCGTGGCTGGGCGGCCTGCAAGGGCAGGACTACCCCGGTGTCAAGTGGTCGATTGCACTGCGTATGCCACAAGCCACCCAGGCCGATGTGGTGCAGGCTTTTGATACCGGCAAACTCGTGCGAACCTGGCCAATGCGCGGCACGCTGCATGTGGTGGCAGCACAAGACTTGCGCTGGATGCTGATGCTGACCTCGCCCAAAAACCTGAGCGGCAGTGCCAGCCGCCGCCGTGCGCTGGAGTTGGACGACACCACCCTGGCCCGTTGCCGCGCGGTGTTCACCCAAGCCTTGCAGGGCGGAAAACACCTGTCACGCGAGGACATGTATGCCGCCCTGGCACAGGCCCACATCTCCACCGAGGGGTATCGCGGCTACCACATTCTGTGGAACTGCGCCTTGCACGGCTTGATCTGCTTGAGCACCTCCAACGACAAGGAGCAAAACTTTGCCCTGGTCGATGAATGGATTGCCCCCACACCGTCCAAAACCCGTGACGAAGCGCTGGCCGAATTGGCCGCGCGTTATTTCCTCAGCCGAGGCCCTGCCACGCTGCAAGACTTCATCTGGTGGTCGGGCCTGAGTGCCACAGAGGCGCGCAGTGGCCTGGCTGCCATCCATTCCCGGCTGGTGTCTGACACCGTGGGCAAACTCACCTACTGGTTGCCCGCCGACAGCCCCACGCCGAAAGCAGCGACAAACGCCTTTGCCCTGCCCGGTTTTGATGAATATCTGTTGGGCTACAAAGACCGCAGCGCGGTGCTCGACGCGGCCCACGCCGAGAAGATTTGCCCCGGTGGCAACGGCATGTTTGCCGCCACCATCGTGATCGACGGGCGGGTGCTGGGCACCTGGAAGCGCGTCTTCAAAAAGGCCGTGGTAGACATCACCGCCACACCCTTCACCCACCTGAGCCCAGCGGATGCCCAACGCTTCGCCGCCGCAGCGCAGCGTTATGGCGCGTTTCACAACTTGCCGGTGCGGGTGGTCTTATAGGGCTGTTTGAGGTGCGATACTTGGCACCATAGTTTGCTTTTAATTCAATAGCAACATGCCAAGAACCTACAAGGGCTATAGCCCAGAATCACCATGATTACCGGCGACATCAAAAGCAAAATAGACCAGATCTGGAACGCCTTCTGGTCCGGCGGCATTGCCAACCCCATCGAGGTCATCGAGCAGATCACCTACCTGCTCTTTCTGCGCCGCCTGGACGACCTGCACACCCTGGAAGAAAACAAGGCCACGCGCCTGAAGCGCCCCATGGCGCGGCGCATATTCCCCGAAGGCGCAGATGCGCGGGGCCGCGCGTACGACACCCTGCGCTGGAGCCGCTTCAAAAACGAAGCCCCCAGCGAAATGTTCGTCATCGTGGGCGAACACGTCTTCCCCTTTCTGCGCACCCTGGGTTCGGATGACTCCACCTACGCCCACCACATGAAGGACGCGCGCTTCACCATCCCCACGCCAGCGCTTCTGGCCAAGGTGGTGGACCTGCTGGATGCCGTGCCCATGGACAACCGCGACACCAAGGGCGACCTGTACGAATACATGCTGGGCAAGATCGCCAGCGCCGGGCAAAACGGCCAGTTCCGCACCCCGCGCCACATCATCCAGCTGATGGTGGAAATGACCGCCCCCACGCCCACGGACACCATTTGCGACCCGGCATCGGGCACTTGCGGCTTCCTGGTGGCGGCGGGCGAATACCTGCGTAGCCACCACGACACGCTGTTCCACGATGCCAAGCTGAACCACCACTTCAACCATGCCATGTTCCATGGCTACGACTTTGACAACACCATGCTGCGCATCGGCAGCATGAACATGATGCTGCACGGCGTGGACAACCCTGCCATCACCTACCGCGACTCGCTGGGCCAGGAGCACAGTGGTGAAGAAGGCCGCTACAGCCTGGTGTTGGCCAACCCCCCGTTCGCTGGCAGCCTGGACTATGAGAACGTGGCCAAGGACTTGCTGCAAACCGTCAAGACCAAGAAGACCGAGCTGCTGTTTCTGGCCCTGTTCTTGCGCCTGCTCAAACCCGGTGGCCGCGCCGCCGTCATCGTGCCCGACGGTGTGCTGTTTGGCAGCAGCACCGCGCACAAAGCCCTGCGCAAAATGCTGGTGGAAGAGCAAAAGCTCGACGGCATCGTCAGCCTGCCCGGCGGCGTGTTCAAACCCTACGCGGGTGTCAGCACCGCTATCCTGTTCTTCACCAAAACCAACAGCGGCGGCACGGATCAGGTGTGGTTCTACGACATGCAGGCCGACGGCTACAGCCTGGACGACAAGCGCCAGCCGCTGCTGCCTGAAGATAAATTAGGCCTGCAGCGCTCGTCCTACGTGCGCAACCAGCTATCAAAAGAGGAACATTCGAAAAATAACCTGCCTGACGTACTGGCCCGCTGGGCGCAGCGCGAAGGGGCTGAGCGCCAGCGCAGCCGCACCGAGCAAAGCTTCTGCGTGCCCAAGGCCGACATTGCCGCCAACGGCTACGACCTGAGCATTAACCGCTACAAGGAAGTAGTGCATGCCCAGGTGCAACACCGCGCGCCGTCGGACATCTTGGCCGAGCTGGCCAAGCTGGAGGAGGAGATTGCGGCGGGGATGAAGGCGTTGGAGGGGATGCTTGAGAACTCCTGACACCCGCTTGAAAGTACGATACTGACCCGTCGCCCACCACCAAGGACTCACCATGCAAATCGTTGTCGATGTGCCCAACCACTATCTGGATGCCATGCACCGTGCACCGGACGACTTCGCTGCCGAGGCCAAGCTGGCCATGGCAGCCAAGCTGTTTGAAATGAAGCGCCTCTCATCCGGCATGGCCGCCAGCCTGATCGGCATGGACCGGGTGACCTTTCTCGCGCAGTTGCAGCGCTTTGGCGTGTCCATGATCGACCTGGAAGACGACGAATTGGCGTCGGACATCCGCAATGCCTGAGCGCAGCCAGGTACTCGTTACCAACACCACACCGCTGATCGCCATCAGCGCAGCCATAGGCAGCCTGGATGTCTTGAAGTTTTTGTACGCCCGCGTGGTGGTGCCGCAGGAGGTTGCACAAGAGGTTCGTGCCGGTGGCCAACAGTCGTTTGGGGTAGACGCATTCAACGGTGCCGACTGGCTGGAAGTTCAAAGCGGGCCGGTGGTGTTGCAACCGTTCCTGGAAAACTCCCTGGATCGCGGCGAAGCGTCCGTCATTCAAACCGCCATGAACCTGGGCTTGCCTTTGGTGTGCATCGACGAGACGGCGGGCCGTCGGGTGGCGCGTTTGTGCGGGCTCAGCCTGACCGGCTCCGTGGGCGTGCTGCTCAAAGCCAAGCGGCTGGGCTATGACGTGTCAATACCGGATGCGTTGCGGCGTATGCGAGCGCAGGGCATCTGGCTCAGTGAGCAGGTGGTGCGGTTTGCGTTGATGCAGTGTTAGGAAAATCAGCTTCTAGCCCATGTGAAACGTGCGCAAACAGCTATCAAAACGAGAGTAATATGAAGAAGGCAAGGATGTGGAAGATTGCGCGGGGGATGAAGGCGGTGGAGGGGATGTTGAAGTGAGTTCCTCAATGACAACTGTCGGAGCGGTCCTTCAGTCGATCGTTTCCGGGAAGAGCATTCAAACGATGGAGCGCCAAGCACAAGACGGTGAATATGGCATTCTCAAAGTCAGCGCGGTAACTTGGGGGGAGTTTCGGCCCCAACAAAACAAGGCAATGCCTGCGGATTACGAACCAGGAGAATGCCCACGTCCGATGGATGGGGATATATTGATCTCACGCGCAAATACGCGCGAGTTGGTTGGCGCACCTGTCTTGGTTCGCGGTGATCACCCGCAGCTCTTACTCTCTGACAAGATACTCAAGCTCATTCCCAATAGCGCACTTGTGGATCGAAAATATCTTGTTCGAGCTTTGCGTTTCCCTGCAGCTACTGCTCACTTTTTCAAATGTGCTGGTGGTTCGAGTGGGTCAATGACCAACATAACGCAAGGCGATATTCGATCAGCGCCGATTCCACTGCCGCCGCTGGAAGAGCAACGTCGCATCGCCGCCATCCTGGATCAGGCCGAAACCCTCCGAACCCAACGCCGCCAAGCCCTGGCCCACCTCGACACCCTCACCCAGTCCCTCTTTCTCGATATGTTTGGCGACCCGGCTTCAAATCCAAACTTGTGGCCTGTAAAAACATTGAAGGAGCTGGGTAAGGTCATAACTGGTGGGACTCCACCTAGTTCAAAGGAAGGTATGTTCGATGGTCCGATACCTTTTATGACCCCGGGTGATCTTGAAAGTGGTGAACCAGTGCGCAGAAGTATTACCGAAGCGGGCGCAAAGGAGGTTGACGTAGTACGTGCTGGCTCAACCCTGGTTTGCTGTATTGGCGCGACTATCGGGAAGGTTGGCATGGCTCTAAAAGAGTCAGCGTTTAACCAGCAATTGAATGCGGTGGTCTGGGGGAGCGACATCAACGATCATTTTGGCTATGAAGTTATGCGCTTCTTCAAGCCGACGATCGTTTCTTGGGGCGCTTCTACCACCTTGCCCATTTTGAAAAAGTCATCATTTGAGCGAATTGAGATTCCAGTGCCGCCAGTGCATTTGCAAGAGGTATTCGCAAATCGCTTGAGGCAAATTTCTAACCTCAAGAGGCTACATAAATCGGCTCTCGTGGATTTAGATGAATTGTTTGGTGTTTTGCAGAGCAAAGCTTTTGCTGGGGAGCTTTGAATGCGCGGCGAATTTATTGGAATTTGGTCCGAACTGACCCGTGAGGTATGGGAGCCTTTGGCACAGATGGAAGATGCGCCCGATGATTTGTTTTGCGAACTTTATCGAACAGTTTCTGTGGCTTTCGCCGTACAGCTTACAGCGGAAGAACTAGCCAACATTGTTGACAATACTTTCGATGCTCGTGATGCGTTCTATGCCTTGGCTGCAAGCAGCTTTTCTAACGAACGCGCGCTTGCTCTCGCTCTTGAGCAAGTGCTAGAAACGCTTGATGATTTGTGCGGAACAGTCCTCAGTGACCCCTATTTCTTACTGCTGGAAGGCGTTATTCAAAAATTCAGCCTTCGTTACGAGCTGCGCAGACCGTGTGTACTTTGCCCGACTTTGCCTGGAATTTTTTCGAATCTACTTCGCGACTTGCGTACTCACACAAACACTGATGCCCATTTGTCTTCGTTGATGAACGATTTTGAGTCTTCTGTTCGAGACCTCAGAGCTAACAACTCAGCAAACCAAATAAAGACGTGCATTCAGAAGCAGGTAAATCTCTTGGAAGCATTAGGCGGACAGCTCCCTGCCGTTACTGGCAATACCCTGGGTGTCATCTGTAATCAAGCCAATACTTGGCCGCATGCCAAGGTAAAAGAAGCGATCAAAGAGCTGTATGGCTTTGCTTGCGACTACCCTGGAATTCGTCACGGAGGGACTGCCGCGAATAAATTGCGAGAACTGGAGCTAAAGGACGTAATGGCAATTTCCATTCTTCTTGCTGGCTTTGTTCCGTACCTGACGGAAGGGTTGAATTATGAAAATCTGTATGGTGCGTCCCATGCTTGACAACGCCTGGCGGTTCAAAGCCACCCGCCGCAGCGCTCTGGCCCAGCTAGATGCCCTGTTCGCCTCGCTGCAGCAGCGGGCGTTTGCGGGGGCGTTGTAGGGTAAATTCGTGCTAAACCATTTCTAGGCCACAAACATGCTGAAGTATTTGCACTTGAAGAACGTCGGGCTTGCTCCGGACGTAAAGGTGGAGTGGGCAGAGCGCCTGAGCCTGATTGCGGGGGACAACGGCCTGGGCAAGAGCTTTTTACTGGACTTGGCGTGGTGGGCCTTGACCCGCACTTGGGCGGGCTCCGTGGCCTTGCCGATGACGACCAAGAAGGCCTCGATTGACTATGCGGTTAAAGGCAAAGGCGTGGCGGCAAAACCGATCACTTCTGAATTTCACCGCCCGGATGCAAGCTGGCCGCTACCCCAGGCGCGCCCGGTGATGCCGGGCATCGTGGTGTACATCCGCATTGACGGCGGCTTCTCCGTGTGGGACCCGGCCCGCAACTACTGGCGCACCGATCCTGCTCGTCCTGCCGCGTACCACTTCAAGGCTGACGAGGTCTGGAACGGTTTGGACATCAATGGGCAGCGGGTGTGTGAAGGCTTGGAGCGCGATTGGGTGAATTGGCAAGAGGGGCGTAAACCACAGTTTCAAGCACTTGAAAGCGTGTTGCGGGTCATGTCACCAGTGCAAGAGCCTTTACGTGCAGGCCAGCCACAACGCGTTTTCATCGGCGAGGGGCGTGACCGCCCCACGCTGTTGGTGGGCAACCAAACTGTGCCCGTGGCGCTTGCATCTGCGGGCGTGCGGCGCATCTTGGCCCTGGTGTACTTTTTGGTCTGGGCTTGGCATGAGCATGCAGTGGCCGCAAAGTTGCTGGGCAAGAAGCCGGAAAACCGTTTTGTCATTCTGTTTGACGAGC
The DNA here is from genome assembly GCF_028688795.1 of Rhodoferax sp. Lineage (GTDB taxonomy): Bacteria > Pseudomonadota > Gammaproteobacteria > Burkholderiales > Burkholderiaceae_C > Rhodoferax. The sequence continues at coordinate 6,939 of NZ_JAQTXM010000050.1, forward strand.
CTGAAACACACTTGCACCCGCGTTGGCAACGCACCGTATTGCCCAGCCTTTTCAAAGCGGTGGATGAGTTGCGGGGCAAGGCGGGAACCCCGCCACAGGTCATGGTGGCAACGCACTCGCCGCTTGTGGCGGCATCCGTAGAGCCGATTTTTGACGCTGCTTTGGATGACCTGATTCATTTGTCTTTGAAAAACGGCGCAGTCGCCATTGACCAAGGCGGTTGGGCGACGCAAGGTGACGCTACCAATTGGTTGGTGTCGGAAACTTTTGGCTTGGAACAAGCGCGGTCAAAGGAGGCAGAAGAGGCCATTGAAGCCGCTGAAGCCTTGATGCGAGGGGAGAAAAATTTGCCTGCAGGCTTGGCAACCAAGACAGCCATCCATGCCCGCCTGCAGAAATTGCTACCCGCCGGCGACATGTTTTGGCCACGCTGGATTGTTACCACTCAGCGCAAGGATGCGCCGAAGGGGAAAGCATGATTCCGGTGGCCAAGGTCAAAAAACCGAGAGACTTTGATGCAAAGGTCAAAGTGCCCGGAGATCAATGGCTCAACGACAACCCGAAGGCCAAACGCCCTAAAGCGCTTTGGACACCCTATACCAAAACGCTTGCGGACGGGTTTTCGGGTCTGTGTGGTTACGCTGCTATGCACGATCCAACTGGGGGCACGGTAGACCACTATTTGAGCTTCAAAAATCACCCCAAAAAGGCTTTTGACTGGAGCAATTACCGCTACGCATCAGCCACTTTGAACTCATCCAAGCGCAATGCAGATGACACGGTGCTTGATCCGTTTGAGGTTCAGGCAGGCTGGTTTGAGATTGAACTCCCCTCATTGCAGATGCGGGTAACGGATGCCGTACCTGCAGCTTTCCGCACCAAAGCTGAGTACACATTGAAGCGCCTTGGGTTGCGCGATGGGGAACGTGTTCTTCGTTGGCGACAGTCTTGGTACGAGCAATATCTGTCGGGCAATTTGACCCTTGAAGGGCTTCGTCAGTGGGCTCCACTCATTGCCGAGGCCGTCGAACGCCAGGTGGTTTAGCCACCGCGCCGCCCTGGCCCAGCTGGATGCCCTGAACGCACAAGCTGCAGCAGCGGGCGTTTGCAGGGGAGTTGTAGCTCGCATTTTTGCCACAAATAATGACTATTTTTCGTGGCAAAAATGGGCAACACACCGACTCCGCCGATGCATCGGTTCTGCAACGCAATGACCTGCGGCGCAGCGGTAAGCCGATCTGCGCAAGACGATGCCACCGTATGCCCATGTTCATGACCGAGCCACCGCCGTCTGCTGAGTTGGTGCGACGGCTGACAGAAGTGGAAGCTACACTAAATACACCTTGAACAAGGGAGTCCACACCATGCGTCCATCCACTGCCCTGCAAAACCACCGCGAAGCAATTCGCGCAATTGCTTTGCGCCACCGGGTGTCCAACGTGCGCGTGTTTGGATCGGTCGTGCATGGTGATGACACCAACGACAGCGACCTTGATCTGTTGGTAGAGCCAACTTCTGAAACAACCATGATGGACATTGGGGCCATCCGCTACGAACTCAAAGAGTTATTGGGCATTCCCGTGGATGTGTTGACACCGCGTGCCATTCCTGACCACTTTCGGGCGCTTGTATTGCAGGAGGCCGTGGCGGTATGAGCAAGGCGGACATATTGCGCTTGCCAGAATATCTGGGTCACATCGTTCAGGCCATTGATCGTATTCACCGCTATGTTGACGACTTGCCCGAGCTGCGCGCACAGGTAGCAGCACTGTTAGACGCCTCAAAAAAGTGACCCCATGAGGTCACTTTCGGCACTTTCATTGAACAAGCACCAATTTTTGACCTTATGGGGTCAAACCTAATGGCCTCCAATTTCTCATTTCTGCAGGCCGAATGGCCCGCGCTGTGTGCCGAGGCGGGCAAGGCCGAGCAGGCCGCTTTGAGCGACCCGCGCACCGCCTGTTTCTACGCCCGCCGCACGCTGGAGCTGGCGGTGGTGTGGCTGTTTCAGGCCGAGGGCGGGCGCGGTGGTCGGCTGCAAATGCCCTACAAGCCCGATCTGTCGGCGTTTTTGTTTGAGCCCACATTCAAGGTGCTGGTCGGCCCCGCGCTGCACGCCAAGATGGATGTGGTGCGTAAACAGGGCAACAACGCCGTGCACAGCGCGCGGCCCATCACGGCGGCTGATGCCACAGCGGTGCTGCGCGAGCTGTTCCAGGTGGCGTTTTGGCTGGCGCGCAATTACGGGCGCAATGTGGCGGTGCGACCCGACCCGGCGCTGCAGTTCCGTGCAGACTTGTTGCCCCGCCCTACCAATGCAGCAGCCGAACAAGCTGCCGCCCAGGCCAGCGCACAAGCTACGCAGGCCGCATTACAAAAGTTGGCAACCTTGGCCGACGAACTGGCCGCGCGCGACGCAGCGCTGGCCGCTGCGCAGCATAAGCAGGAAGCGCTGGATGCCGAGCTGGCGCAGCTGCGCGCCGAAGTGGCCGCCGCCAAAGTCGCCAACACCGCCACACCGGACACGCACGACTACAACGAGGCCGAAACGCGCGACCTCTACATTGACCTGCTGCTCAAGGAAGCGGGCTGGAAGCTGGACCAGCTGCGCGACCGTGAGTTTGAAGTGCAAGGCATGCCCAACAACCAGGGGCTTGGGTATGTGGACTACGTACTGTGGGGTGACGATGGCAAACCGCTGGCCGTGGTGGAGGCCAAGCGCACCCGGCGCGATGCCCGCGTGGGCCAGCAGCAGGCCAAGCTCTACGCCGATTGCCTGCAAACGCAGTTTGGCCAGCGCCCGCTGATCTACACCACCAACGGTTACGAGCACTGGTTTTGGGACGACAGCACCTACCCGCCGCGCCCGGTGCAGGGCTTCCACAAAAAGGACGAGTTGCAACTGCTGGTGCAGCGGCGCACGTCTGCCAAGCCCTTGGCGGGTGTGAGCATCAACAGTTCAATCGTGGAGCGGCATTACCAGCTGCGCGCCATTCGCCGTATTGGCGAAACCTATGAGCGCGACCGCCAGCGCAAAGCCCTGGTGGTGATGGCTACCGGCGCGGGCAAGACGCGCACCGTGATCGCGCTGGTGGACCTATTGCAGCGCGCCAACTGGGCCAAGCGCATCTTGTTTCTGGCCGACCGCGTGGCGCTGGTGAACCAGGCGGTCAATGCCTTCAAGGCGCATCTGCCCGATGCCGCGGCGGTGAATCTGGTGACCGACAAGGACACCGAAGGCCGCGTGTTTGTGAGCACCTACCCCACGATGATGGGCTTGATCAATGAGACGGATGATGGCTTACGCCGCTTTGGCGTGGGGCATTTTGACCTGATCATCGTGGACGAGGCGCACCGCTCCATCTACCAAAAGTACCGCGCCATCTTTGCCTACTTTGATGCGCTGCTGGTGGGCCTGACGGCCACGCCCAAAGACGAGATCGATCGCAACACCTACAGCCTGTTTGAGCTGGAAAACGGTGTACCCACAGATGCCTATGGCCTGGAGGACGCCATTGCCGAGGGCTACCTGGTGCCGCCACGCACCGTGTCGGTGCCGCTGAAGTTCCAGCGCGAGGGCATCAAGTACGCCGAGTTAAGCGAGGACGAGCGCGCCCAGTGGGACGAGCTGGATTGGGACGATGAAGGCCACACCCCCGACGAGGTGGGCGCCGAGGCGGTGAACAAGTGGCTGTTCAACACTGACACGGTAGACAAGGTGCTGGAGACGCTGATGCGTGACGGCCACAAGGTGGCAGGCGGTGACCGGCTGGGCAAGGCCATCATCTTTGCCAAGAACAATGCGCATGCCAATTTCATCGCCGAGCGCTTCAACGCCAACTACCCGCACTATGCGGGGCAGTTCGCCCGCGTCATCACCTACCAGACCGAATACGCGCAGAGTTTGATTGACGACTTTTCGGTCAAAGAGAAAGCACCGCACATTGCCATCTCAGTGGACATGCTCGACACCGGCATTGACGTGCCCGAGGTGGTGAACCTGGTGTTCTTCAAGATCGTGCGCTCCAAGGCCAAGTTCTGGCAAATGGTGGGCCGCGGCACGCGCTTGTGCAAAGACCTGTTTGGCCCGGAGCAGGATAAAAAAGAGTTTGTGATCTTCGACTTCTGCCAGAACCTGGAGTTCTTCAGCCAGAACTTGGAGGGCAGCAAGGGCAACGTGGTAGAGCCCTTGAGCCAGCGCACCTTCAAGGCGCGGCTCGAATTGCTGTCTGTGCTGGACGAGCAACTGGCGCAGGAACCGGGTGCTACCGATGCCAAGGTGGCCGAGCCAGCGGCGGCTTACGGCCTGACGACGGCGGCCCTACGTGCCGACACGGTCAGCGACTTGCACACGGTGGTGGCAGGCATGCGGTTGGACAATTTTGTGGTGCGCCCCAAGCGCCGCTGGGTGGAGCCCTGGAGCCAGCCCCAAACCTGGCACAAAGTCAGCCATGAGCAACTGGTGGAGTTGGCCGAGCACGTCTCAGGCCTGCCCAGCGCCGTGCGGGACGACGATGAAGAAGCCAAGCGCTTTGACTTGCTGATGCTGCGTACCCAGTTGGGCAGCGCCCGTGGCGATGTGGGCTTTGCCCGCCTGCGTGAGCAGGTGCGTGCGCTGGCCGATGGGCTGCTGGAGCTGGGCAGCATCCCCGAGGTGAAAAAGCACATGGTGCTGATCGAGGCGGTAGCGGGCGAGGAGTGGTGGCAAGACGTGACCCTGCCCATGCTGGAGCAGGCGCGCAGGCACTTGCGCGGGCTGATCAAGCTGCTGGAAAAAACGCGGCGCAAAGTGGTCTACACAGACTTCTGTGATACCGTGGGCGAGACCACGGAGGTCGCCTTGCCGCTGGGCGGCAGTGCGGGCGACTTTGAACGCTTTCGCCTCAAGGTACGCGCCTATCTGCGTGCGCACGAAGACCACATCACCCTGCACAAGCTGCGCCGCAACCAGCCGCTGACCGCCACCGACCTGGCCGAGCTGGAACGCCTGCTGATCGACAGCGGCACCGCCACTGCTGAAGACGTGGCCCGCGCCGGGCAGCAGGCGCATGGCCTGGGCCTGTTTGTGCGCTCACTGGTGGGGCTGGACCGCGAGGCGGCCACACAAGCGTTGAACGGTTTTGTGATGGGCAAGACGCTGAACGCCAACCAGTTGGAGTTTGTGAACCTGATCGTCACCCACCTGACCGAGCGCGGCATCATGGACCCGGCCCTGCTGTACGAGCCGCCCTTCACCAGCTACGCACCGCAGGGGCCGGATGCCCTGTTCTCTGCCGCCGAGGTGGATGCCATCTTTCATGTGCTGGAGCAAGTGCGCTGTACCGCGCTGGCCGCCTAGTGTCTGTGCCGCTGGTGTGGTGTTGGATGCTTGACGGCACATGCACTTTTCAAGGCTTTGATTTCCAGCGCGCCAGCAAGGGCGCGCCAAACAGGTTGATCAGCAAGCCGACCATCAACAACGCGCCACCGGCTGGAATCCCAAGCTATGCCAACTCTTGCCTCGCCCCTGTCTCCTGCCTTCCGCGCTGGCCTGGCGTGAAGCCTGTCCCTCATCATGGCCTGGGGCACACCGGGCAAAACACTGTTTGGCATGGGCGCAGCCACCGGCTCGGCGCTCTGGTTTGCCGGCATGGGCCGGTGCGTGTTCAGCCTGGGCCAGCGCCTGAGTTCCCCAGCCCTGCGGCGCTGGCTGGATGTGATGATGTGGTGCACGGCGCTGATGCTGGGGTGGGGGTTGCTGGCGGTGTAAAACACACCGCAGGTCGCGCTGTACAGGGATGCGATACTGAGTTTTTTGAAAACCCGGATCATCCGGTCAGAAACGTATGAAGCAAATATTTGTCTGTGTGATCGCCTTTTGGATGTCGTTTGCGGCCTGCGCCATGAAGCTTGAGGTGCACGGCAAAACCCTTTATGCCACTGGCCCGGTCGAAAATGATTTGAAGGAGTTTCAGGAGGCCATCGACCAACCCGGTGTGGATCAAGTGGTTTTTGTCAATTCTCCTGGAGGCGACCTCTGGACGGGCCTCAACATAGGTCGCCTGATTGCCGAACGTGGTCTCCACACCGTGATTGCCGGTCATTGCTTGTCGGCTTGCTCGATCATGTTTATGGGTGGCAAAGAGCGTTCATTTTCGGATGCCTTCGGCCCGGCAATGACCTTCATCGGCATTCATGGGGCACACAACAAAGACACCAAACAGGTGAGTTCTTATGTGCAGCCCCAGATATTCGCTTTTTACAAGCAGCACATGTCAACGCAGTTCAACCCTGTCGTCATGAATACCGCGCTTTACGAGATGGACGATGCCGGTGCGATGCTGCACGTGTTCGACCCGGTCAGAACGCCCAAACACCCCCCGTATCACTGCAAATCATCCCAATCCTTGCGCAAGGATTGCACCGAATTCAAGGACTTTGATGCGTTGAGCCTGGGCATCGTGACGACCCCCAAGTTGACTTCCATTGACTTGCCCAACGGCTACAAAGAAATGCCCAAAATACTGGGCAAAGATCTCACCCAGGCCATCACAGATCCGGCATCCTACTTCGACCACCTTGGCGCACAAAAATGCAGCTCCGAGGCATGCCGCAAACTGATCACTGACTTTGTCGGAAACAAAGAACACAAAGCACTGGCTATTGCGGTCTCCTCATCAGGTTTGGGAACCACCAGCAACCGTGCTTCGCTCGTCCAGGCCTTTGTGGGCGCTCTTTACGCCTGCAATCACCCCAAAAACCAGGCGCCTCGCCTGTGCGAAACGCAGTATGTCAACGGTTATGACATTCGTGACTGGTATGTGACGGGAGCTGTCAGCCACGAGCAGGCGCTGGCGAAATTGGCAACACCCTCAGAAAAGTTTTATGCGAATGAGCAATACGGTGGTGGCATGACCACGGCCAAAGGGCCGAGAACCCAAAAAGTCCATGACATCACGCCCCAGTCTTTGGATGGCATTCAAACCGTCAACACCCAGGAACTCGCCCAGGCACTCAAGAGTTCACAGCCCCCGGTGGTGATTGATGTCTGGGCTGGTGTCAACGATGCCATTCCAGGCGCGGTGACTTTGCTCAATGGGGGTCTGGCTTTTGACGATGCAACGACCGAACAAGCGTATGAAGCCCGCTTTGCCGGCTTGCTGAAATTGCTCAGCCCCGACCCGGCCAAGCCACTGGTGTTTTACTGTATGAGCCGCGATTGCTGGCTGTCCGTCAATGCGGCTTTGCGGGCCAAGAAATTGGGCTACACACAGGTGGGCTGGTATCGCGGTGGAATGGAAAGCTGGAAGTCTGCAGATTTGCCGTTGGCCAGTGTGGTGGCCAGGGCTGTGGCCTATTGATTGCCTACGGCTGCTATTTCGCCAGCGTGACTCAGCCCTTTGTGCCTGGATACTTTTTCACCAAGGCCGCCAAGATGAATGCCTCTGCCCGAAACACAGTCGCCCAAATCGAGTAGCCATCGGTTGCCAGGGTGATGATTGCGGCGCGGGTCTTCTCAAGGGATTGATCCGGCGCACGTGCCAGTAAATCCAACGCGGCGTTGGCCTTGCCCCGGCGGCAACGGCATGTTTGCCGCCACCCTCGTGATCGATGGGCGCGTGGTAGGCACCTGGAAGCGTGTCTTCAAAAAGGCAGGGATAGAAATTACCGCCACACCGTTCACCCCACTGAGCCCGGCAGATGCGCAAGGCTTTGCCGCTGCGGTGCAGCGCTATGGCGCGTTTCACAAGCTGCCGGTTCGGGTTGTGAGCGATTTTGGCCTGTAGCCCAGTCAATGTATGCGTAAGCAGCTATCAAAACCATTGCAGAATCAAGTCTTCAACTGCCGCCGAGCTAACCAGGACGCACCAAACAAGTTGACCAGCAAACCCACCATCAGCAACGCGCCACCGGCAAAATGAACCGGCTGCAGTGACTCGTCAAACACCAGCCAGCCAGTGCTCAAGCCCACCAGGGGCACCAGCAGCGTGAAGGGCGCGATGCGGTTGACCGGGTAGTGCGCCAGCAAATAGTTCCACACCGCGTAGCCAAACAAGGTGGAGGCCCAGGCGATGTAGGCCACGGCGGCAAAGCTTTGCACGCTGAACGCCTGTAACGCGGCAGTCATCACGGCCGGGCCTTCCAGCACGGCGGACAACGCCAGCAGTGGCAGCGGCGGTACCAGGCTGGCCCAGACCACAAAAGCCAGTTGGTTCATTGGCCCATAGCGCCCCACCGCGCGGCTGACGATGTTGCCGCAGGCCCACATCGTTGCCGCCGCCACGGTCAGCAAGAAGCCGGTGAGTGGCATGCTCGCGCCATGAGCACTGCCAATCAGCACCAGTCCACCGGCAGCCAGCAGCAAGCCTGCGAGTTGATTGGCATGCCACTTTTCCTTGAGCCACAAAGCCGTCAGCACCAGGGTAAAAAACGACTGCGATTGCAGCACCAGCGAAGCCAGCCCGGACGGCATGCCGACATGAATGGCCGTGAACAAAAACGCAAACTGCCCGACCGACATGGTCAACCCAAATGCCAGGTACAGGCGCAACGGCACCTTGGGGGCACGCACCAGCAGCAGCGCCGGAAACGCCGCCAACATAAAACGCAGCGCCGCCAGCAGCAGCGGCGGCACGCCAACCAGCCCGACCTTGATGACGGCAAAGTTGACACCCCACACCACGATGACCAGCAGCGCCAGGGCCAGGTCACGCGGGCGCATGGCAGCGGGCTTCATGCGGCCAGTGCCCAACCCGTTTCAAACATGGGCAAGGGTGAAAGGATGGGGGTGGCGCAGAACATGGATGACGGCTCAAATCAGAGTGAAGGGGCCTTGATCTTAGGGTCGGCACATCCCGCGCACCAGAGCCAGGGCGGACACATCACGATCAAAACCGGACATCAACGATGCAGGTGATTTAGAAACGCAATCACCCCTCTTGCGCCCACTTCGCCAGCACCTCCGGCGGTGCGGCCATGCGCAGA
>NZ_JAQTXM010000028.1 GCF_028688795.1 Rhodoferax sp.
TGAGGGAGCAAGGGGTTCCATCAACGCCGTTGACCCAAAGAAAAAGCCGCGTTTCTAGGAAAAACGCGGCTTCTGAATTTCCGCCAGTGCGGGCCTAGACCATCAACACTTTAAGCTACCGGCTAGCGCTGTCGCGACCGGGGCATTTTTGAGGGGTTAACGACGCAGTGTCAGATCAGGCGGGTAACGCAATCTGGTGGTCGACGCTGAACTGGTAATCCTTGAAGATGTGTTCAGCACTGAGCGTCTGGTAGCTGCCATCGGCGTTGCGTCGGGTGGTGTCTTTCAGACGGTAGGTGTAATGGCCACAAGTCCACAGCTTGAAGTTACGCATTTGCGTGCACAGGCAGGTTTTGTCCTGCACCGAGATATTTTTGCCGTCCGGGTGCAGTGCCAGTTCACGGTTGTACGCCGTGATGTAAGCGCAATTGCCATTGCCATCCAGCAAATAACCATAGGACTCGCAATTGGGACGAATACCATCACCAATGGCCGGCGAGCCTTTGAGCATGCGCATCGGGTAGCCGGTCGGCGAGATGGTGTTGACGACAATGTCGGCTTCGCTGGCGGTGAAATAGTCTTGCTTGACGTTGGTGGGCAAACCACACTCGTTGGCCACGGTAAAGCGTGTGGCCACCTGCACAGCGGCTGAGCCGGATTCGAGAAACGACACCGCGTCACTACCAGTAAAAATGCCGCCTGCAGCAATCACCGGAATATCCAGCTGCTCATCCTTCACATATTTAATGACTTCAGCAATGATGGTTGCCAGGTCGTACTGCTCCCAATCCAGGCCAAAACCCAGGTGACCGCCGGCCAGCGGGCCTTCTACGATCACGTAATCGGGCTTGCGGTCAAGGCGCGCGTTTTTGCGCAAAAACAGTTGCAACGCACGCACGCTGGAGACGATGATGCCCAGCTTGGCATCGCGAAAACGCGGGTGGTCGGAAATCAGGCCAAAGGAGCCCAAATGCAAGCCAGCGCTTAAAGTGATGCCATCAATACCAGCATCAAGCGCTGAGGCCATGCGCACCTGCAAGGTTTCGCGCGGTCCGTTCATGGTCAACTTTTCCATGCAGTTGACAAAAATCAGGCCATCGCCCTTTTTGGCCTCCATGGTGGAGCCCACATGGCGGCGCGTGGCTTCTGCCAGCACATCCAGGTCAAACTTGACCCCCGATTTGTCTGAATTGTTGATGTTGGCTTTGTACAGCTTGGTCTTGTCTTTGACAAAACTGGTGTCAAAACGACGGTCAGACACATCGTTGACCATGGCATCCGAGATGTGCCCAATGCCACCCAAACGGGCAGTTTCAAGGGCGAGCTCGGCGGATGAAATATCTACGCCCATGCCACCCACAATGATCGGCACAATCTCTTTTTTACCGAACTTCAGGCGAAAATCGTCCACACGTTTCATGAAAATCCTTGAGGCATTTGACTTCTATGCCGGATGCCGGGGCCCCGACCACCGCTGCGCGGAGAAGCCAGAAAATCACAAGACAAAATAATCTTGTTAGGGCGTGATTCTACCCGTGCACCCCTGTGGATTCAGGTGTTGCCAAATACCCATAATGGCCATTCAGCTTCATCAAAGTGTCACCTTTGGGCCAATATTCACACAACATTCAGCCGGTACGCACCATGCCACCTTTCACCCGCAAACCTTCGCAAGCGCTCAAGGGCGTTCGCATTTTGAGCCTGAGCTTGAACCTGCCCGGCCCGGCGGCCCTGCAGCGCCTGCGCCACATGGGGGCGACTTGCCTCAAGTTCGAACCACCAGCACCGCCCGGCGCGCCAGACAACATCACCGGCGACCCCATGAGCGCCTACAGCCGCACTGCCTTTGACGCCTTGCACCAGGGCATTCGCACCAGAGCGGTCGATTTGAAAACCGCTGCGGGTCAGAAAATACTTCAGCGTGAATTGGCAAAAACGGATGTCTTGCTGACCTCGTTTCGCCCCAGTGCGCTGGTCAAACTGGGGCTGGATTGGCAAGCGCTGCAAACCCGGCACCCGCGTTTGAGCCTTGTCGCTATTGTTGGCGCACCGGGCGCGCGTGCCAATGAACCCGGCCATGACCTGACTTATCTGGCTGAAAACGACCTGGTGACCGGCCTGGATTTGCCAGCCACCCTGTACGCCGACATGGGCGGCGCCTTGATGGCTTCCGAGGCGGTGCTGCAAGCCGTGCTGCTGCAGCGGCAAACCGAGCAGGGCGCGTATTTTGAAGTGGCGCTCTCAAAGGCAGCGGCCCACCTGGCACTGCCACGCAGTTGGGGGCTGACGCTGCCCGGCACCATGATTGGCGGCGGCCATGCCGGCTACTGCGTCTACAAGTGCCAGGATGGTCGCGTGGCGCTGGCGGCACTGGAGCCGCACTTTGCCAAGGCCTTGTGCGCTGTTGCGGGCATTGACTGGACCACGCCGGCCACCATGATGGCGGCAACAACCCATGTGGCGATCGCCGCGTTTGTTGCCACGCAGACCCGAAAAGCGCTGGACAAGCTTTCAGATCAACACGACATTCCATTGCACACGCTACCAACCTAATAGCTGCTTACGCTTATCCCAAAAGGTCTAGAGCCTGATTTTCTATATATTTACGCAGCATGCAGCCTGTGCATTCAAGGCTATATCAGGGCAACCACCACTTAATTGGCAAACAGTAGCACCACAGCACGGGCCTCCATTGCCTGCCCTAGTCCGACCGGGCCCATTTTTTCTGCGGTTTTGGCTTTCACGTTGACCTGGTCGGGCTCAAGGCCCAGCGTCTGCGCCACTTTGGCGCGAATGGCGGGCATGTGCGGCATCAGCTTGGGGGCTTGGGCGATGATGGTGCTGTCCACATTTCCAATCTCATAGCCTTTGTCGCGCACCCGACGAGCCGCCTCGGCCAGCAAGATGCTTGAATCTGCACCCTTGAATTGCGCATCGGTGTCCGGAAAATGCGTGCCAATGTCGCCCAACGCCGCAGCGCCCAGCAGCGCATCGGTGATGGCGTGCAACAACACATCCGCATCTGAATGGCCCAGAAGCCCAAGGTGGTAAGGAACCTCCACCCCACCCAGGATGAGCTTGCGCCCTGCCACCAGCGCGTGAATGTCCCAACCTTCACCAATTCTGAAATTCATGTGTTGACCTTTGTGACGGGTTCAGGTTTGACGACTTTGCAGAACCGCTTGCGCTAGGCAGAAGTCCTCCGGGTAAGTTACCTTGAAGTTTTGCGCACTGCCTGTGACCAGTTTTGGCGCCAAGCCCATCGCCTCAATCGCGCTGGATTCATCGGTGACGGCATCGCCCGCCAGTTCCAGTGCTTCGAGCAGGCTGCCAATGCGAAACATCTGCGGGGTTTGCGCCAGCCACTTGTCAAAGCGCGGCAAAGTGGCAGCCACCCGGCCAGCGTGTGCGGTTTTCAGCGTGTCGGGCAAGGGCAAGGCCAGCAGGCCACCGACTTCATCACCCAGACAGGCGTTGAGCAATTGGTTGATCAGCTCGGGGGTGACCAGGCAGCGCGCCGCGTCATGCACCAACACCCAGTCATGCGCCACAGCGCCTTCATTCAGCAGCGCATTTAAACCATTAAATACGCTTGTAGCCCTTGTAGAACCTCCGCAAGTAGCTATTAAAAACGATGCATTTTCAGCTTCTGGTGTTTGAAAGAAGTCATCGTCTGGGGACACCACAACCAGGGTTTCAGCAATGCGTGCCACATCGGCAAAGGCCGCTAGCGTGTGCATCACCATGGGCTTGCCCGCTAGCACCTGGTATTGCTTGGGGCCCGCAGCCCCAGCGCGAGACCCTGTGCCTGCGCAAGGAATGAGGGCCCAGCAACGGGGCGCGGCGCTGGGCGTGAGGGTAATGTCGTTGAGTTCGGTCATGGTGTGGCGTGCATTCTAGAATCCAGTCCATGACACCCTGGCATCCCCTGCGCAGGGTTTTGGCGTTTTAGCCTTTTCAAAACCAGTTCCATGGAATTACCCAAACTCACCCCAGGCAAACGCTACACCCTGCCCCGCCCCGCAGGTTCTGCCGACGCTTTGCTGCTGGCGCAACTGGCGCTGCGCGACAAGGCGGCAGGCAAGGTCACCGCCATCGTTGCTGCCAGTGCACCTGATGCCCAGCGGCTCATTGACGAGATGGCGTTTTTTGCCCCTAACCTGCGCTGCGTGTTATTCCCCGACTGGGAAACACTGCCATACGACACGTTTTCGCCACACCAGGACTTGATCAGTGAGCGTCTGGCCACGCTGTGGCGCATCAGTCAGCATGACAAGGACACGGGGGCTGACGTGGTCATCGTGCCAGCCACCACCGCGCTGTACCGGCTGGCGCCGCCGAGTTTTCTGGCTGGCACCACCTTTCACTTCAAGGTCAAGCAGCAACTCAATGAGGCCAAACTCAAGGCGCAATTGACGCTGGCCGGCTACAGCCATGTGACGCAAGTGGTAAGCCCCGGCGAATACGCGGTACGCGGTGGCTTGATTGACCTGTTTCCCATGGGCTCGCTGGTGCCGTTTCGGGTGGATCTGTTTGATGACGAGATTGACAGCATCCGCACCTTTGACCCCGACAGCCAGCGCAGCCTGTACCCGGTGCCTGAAGTACGGCTGCTGCCCGGGCGCGAATTTCCGATGGACGATGATGCCCGCGCACGTTTTAGGCATCGGTGGCGTGAGTTGCTGGAAGGCGACCCCACCCGTAGCCGTATCTACAAAGACATCGGGGCCGGTGTGGCCACCGCGGGCATTGAGTACTACTTGCCGCTATTTTTTGACGACACCGCCACCGTGTTTGATTATTTGGGCGATGCCGCCACCGTGGTGCTGCACGGCGATCTGGAACCCGCCTTTGCCCACTTTTGGCAAGACACCCGCGAGCGTTATCGGCTGGTGCAAGGCGATCCGGAACGCCCGGTACTGCCGCCCGACGCACTATTTTTAAGCGCCGAGCAGTTTTATGCGCGGGTCAACCAGCATGCACAATTGGCCATGCGCGTGCCAGTTGCCAAGGCAGCATCACCCTCACCGGACAACTCTTCGCAGTTGCCCGCCAGCGACTCGGCCGAGCAGCCCAGCGCCTATGCCGAATTCGACACCCTGCCCCCGCTCACAGTGGTGCGCGGTGCAGACGATCCACTGGCCAACCTGAAGCATCACATCCGCAATACCCAACAGCGGGTATTGGTGCTGGCCGAGAGTGATGGCCGGCGTGCCAGTTTGCTGGACTTTTTACACAGCAGCCAGTTTGACCCGCCAAGCTTTGATTCCCTGGCCGAGTTCGAGGCCAGCAAGGAACCTATCGGCATTGCCACGTCCAGCTTGGCCATAGGCTTCAGCTGGCTGGAAGCAGGCATCGACTTTGTGACAGAGACCGAGCTGTTTGCCGCCAGCCACACCACCCGCAGGCGCAAAAAACAGGAGCAGGTGAGCGATGTAGAAGCGCTAATCAAGGATTTAAGCGAACTCAAGGTCGGTGACCCAGTGGTACACAACGCCCACGGCATTGGCCGCTACCGGGGCTTGATCAACCTGGACCTGGGCAACAAGCTGCCCAATGGCGAGCCCGAGATTCAGGAGTTTTTGCACCTGGAATATGCAGACAAGGCCACGCTTTATGTGCCGGTAAGCCAGTTGCAGCTGATCAGCCGCTACACCGGCGTGAGCCCGGACGAAGCGCCCTTGCACAAACTCGGCAGTGGCCAGTGGGAGAAGGCCAAACGCAAAGCCGCCGAACAGGTGCGTGACAGTGCGGCCGAGTTGCTGAACATTTATGCCCGTCGCGCTGCCCGCGAGGGCCACGCCTTCAGATACAGCCCCACTGACTACGAGGCCTTTGCCAACGAATTTGGCTTTGAAGAGACCGCTGACCAGAAGGCTGCCATTCATGCCGTCATTCAGGACATGATCAGCCCGCGCCCAATGGACAGGCTGGTTTGCGGCGACGTGGGTTTTGGCAAGACCGAAGTCGCCTTGCGCGCGGCCTTTGTGGCCATCACCGGCGGCAAACAAGTGGCGTTTCTGGCCCCGACCACGCTGCTGGCCGAACAGCATTACCAGACGCTGGTCGACCGTTTTGCCAAATGGCCGGTGAAAGTGGCCGAAATGAGCCGCTTCAGATCCGGCAAAGAGATCACCGCAGCTTTGAAAGGTGTGGCCGACGGCACCATTGACATCGTGGTCGGCACGCACAAGCTGCTCAGCCAAAACACCCACTTCAAAAACCTGGGCCTGTTGATCATTGACGAAGAGCACCGCTTTGGCGTGCGCCACAAAGAGCAAATGAAAGCCTTGCGCGCCGAGGTGGACGTGTTGACCCTCACCGCGACACCGATCCCGCGCACCCTGGGCATGGCGCTGGAAGGCCTGCGCGATTTGAGCGTGATCGCCACCGCACCGCAACGCCGCCTGGCCATCAAAACCTTTGTGCGCACCGAGGGCAACGGCGTGATCCGCGAAGCTGTGCTGCGCGAACTCAAACGCGGCGGGCAGGTGTACTTTTTGCACAACGAGGTGGAAACCATTGAAAACCGCCGTGCCAAGCTGGAAGAACTGCTGCCCGAAGCGCGCATTGCCGTAGCCCACGGCCAGATGCCGGAGCGCCAGTTGGAAAGCGTGATGCGCGACTTTGTGGCGCAGCGCACCAACCTGCTGCTGTGCTCCACCATCATTGAAACCGGCATTGACGTGCCCAGCGCCAACACCATCGTGATGAGCCGCGCCGACAAATTTGGCTTGGCGCAGCTGCACCAGTTGCGCGGCCGGGTTGGCCGCAGCCACCATCAGGCCTACGCTTATCTGATGGTGCCCGACCTGGAAGGCCTGACCAAACATGCGCAGCAACGCCTGGATGCGATTCAGGCCATGGAAGAACTCGGCAGCGGTTTTTACTTGGCCATGCACGACCTGGAGATTCGCGGCGCCGGTGAGGTGCTGGGCGAAAACCAAAGCGGCAACATGCTTGAAGTCGGCTTTCAGCTTTATAACGAGATGCTGAGCGAAGCGGTGCGCTGCCTGAAAGCCGGCATTGAGCCCGACTTGCTGAACCCGATGAACGTGGCAACCGACATCAACCTGCACGCCCCGGCGCTCTTGCCCGACGATTTTTGTGGAGACGTGCACTTGCGCCTGTCGTTCTACAAAAAGCTGGCCACAGCAAAAACAGGTGAGCAGATTGACCGCTTGATGGAAGAAATCATTGACCGTTTTGGCAAACTGCCCGCGCAGGCGCAAACGCTGATCGACGTGCACCGGCTGCGGGTGCTGAGCCAACCCTACGGTGTGCTCAAGGTCGATGCCGCGCCCGGTGCCATCACCATCACGTTCAGGAAAGACCCGCCGATCGACGCTATGAAGGTCATCGCGCTGATCCAGAAAAACAAACACATCAAACTGGTGGGCAACGAAAAGCTGCGCATTGAACGCGCGCTGCCAGATGCAGCCGACCGGGCCAAGATGGTGCGTGACGTGCTGAAGAATCTGGGGCAGCCTGTGGTCGCCACGGCCGTGGCAGTTGCCTAGCCAAATGCGTCTCATGAACCCACTGGGCATAACGCCATCGCGGGCATCAGGGCCTTATTCATGTGCCTGATCGCCTGGAACTGGCAACCGAGCAGCCAGACACCGCTGCTGTTGGTTGCCAACCGCGACGAGTTTTATGCGCGCCCGACGTCGCCGTTGGCCTGGTGGCAGGATGCCAACATCCTGGCTGGGCGTGACTTACAGGCCGGTGGCACCTGGCTGGGCGTGAGCCGCAGTGGGCGCCTGGCCGCGCTGACCAACCACCGCGATCCCGCCAATGTGCGCGCCAACGCCCCCTCGCGCGGCGAACTCGTCAGTGCTTTTTTGCAGGCGAATAGCTCTGCAGGGGACTATCTGAGCGCGCTGGCCCGGCGCGCCGCCGACTACAACCCGTTCAACTTGCTGGTGTTTGATGGCAAAAGCCTGATGGGGCTGGAGAGCCGACACGCCAAGGTAGTGACCCTGCAGCCCGGCATTGGCGCAGTATCCAACGCAGACTTTCTGACTCCATGGCCCAAACTGGTCACGCTGAAAGACAGTCTGCAGTTGCTGCTGGCGCAAACGCACCCCAGCGATGCCGAGTTGCTTGAGTTGTTGCACAACCGCGGCATGGTTGCCGATGCCGACTTGCCAGCCACCGGCATCCCGTTGGTGCTTGAGCGCGTGCTCTCAAGCGCCTTCATTGCCACGCCGGATTACGGCACTCGGGCTTGCAGCGTGGTGCGGTTTGAAGCCCATAGCGTCCAGTTTCTGGAGCAAAGCTTTGGGACACAAGGCCCCATTGGCACGCGCGAATTCACGTTGGCAAGGAGTGACTGGCCAACTTGATTTTTGAACGGATGTGCGCCAGTGCCTCTTCTACCTGATCCACCAGAATCAGGCACAAATCCCCGGCTTGCAACTGGTCCATGGCGGTATCTATGGCCAAAAACTCGCCGGTGATTTCCGAAACTTTTTGGGTCCGCGTAGCGCCAATCAAACCCTCCCGTAGCAGTGCGATCACCTCACCATCGGCACGACCACGCTGACACTGGTCCTGGTACAGCACCACGTCATCAAAGGCCTGGCCCAGAATTTGGGTTTGTTGGCGAATGTCTTCATCACGCCGGTCGCCGGCACCGCTGATGACCACCGTGCGCCGATTTGCCGGCATGTTGTTGACAGCCTGCACCAAGGCGGACATGGCGTCGGGGTTATGGCCGTAGTCGGCAATCACCGTGGCACCACGGTAGGTCAACAGGTTAAAGCGACCCAGGGCGTTGTCGCTGTCACCTGCAAAACTAGCCAGACCCTGGCGCACCACGTCCCAGTCCAGGCCCAAGCCCCACACGGCTGCCATGGCGGCCATGACGTTTTCCACCTGAAACCCAATAGCGCCGTCCAAAGTGACGGGCACCTGAGATAGTGCGATGCGGGTGACCTGCGCACCCTGTGCCGCTATCAAGCAGCCGTCTTGCACATACACCGCGCGCAAGCCCAGCGCAAGATGGGCGGCCATCACCGGATGGTGACGGTCCAGCGCGAAAAAAGTCACGGTGCCAGTGCAGTGCCTAGCCATCTTCGCCACCGCCGGGTCTGCCGCGTTAAGCACAGCGACACCGTTGACGGCGATGTTCTGCACGATCACTCGCTTCAGCACCACCAGGTCTTCCAAGGTGGTGATGAAGTTCAAGCCCAGATGGTCACCAGTGCCCACATTGGTCACCACTGCCACATCACAGCGGTCAAAGGCCAGGCCCTCACGCAACATGCCGCCACGGGCCGTTTCCAGCACAGCAGCGTCCACATCGGGGTGTTGCAATACGTTGCGGGCACTTTTGGGGCCACTGCAGTCGCCCGTGTCAATGCGCTGACCGGCAATGTACACACCGTCTGTGTTGGTCATGCCCACGCGCAGACCGCTTTGCGTCAACAAATGGGAAATCAGGCGCACGGTGGTGGTTTTGCCATTGGTGCCGGTGACAGCCACCAGGGGAATTCGGCCGTTGCCGTGCTCGCCAAACATGTGCGCGATGATGGCCTCACCGACCGGGCGCCCCTTGCCAAACGATGGCGAAATATGCATGCGCAAGCCAGGCGCGGCGTTGACCTCGACCACACCGCCCCCTTTTTCTTCCAGCGAGTGGTGAATGCTGTCAGTGACCACATCCACGCCACAAATGTCCAGCCCCACCATTTTGGCGGCCTCGACCGCGCGGGCGGCAACTTCCGGGTGCACATCGTCGGTGACATCGGTTGCCGTGCCGCCAGTTGACAAATTGGCGTTGCGACGCAGCGTGATGCGCTGGCCCAATGCCGGGATTGAATCGGCCTGCAGGCTCTGGTCTGCCAAGCAAGCCAGGGCAATGTCATCAAAACGGATTTTTGTCAGCGAGGTGGCATGGCCCGATCCGCGCCGCGGATCACTGTTAACGGTATTCACCAGCGCCTGGATGCTGTGCACACCATCACCCACCACATGGGGCGCTTCGCGTTGGGCGGCAGCCACCAACTTGTTGCCGACCACCAACAGCCGGAAATCATGGCCGGGCAAAAACCGCTCCACCAACACATGTGTTCTGAACTCGGTGGCGGCCTGGTAGGCGGCCAGCAGTTGTTCACGATTGGTGATGTTGACCGTGACGCCCTTGCCCTGGTTGCCGTCCCGAGGTTTCACCACCACCGGCATGCCGATTTCCTGCGCGGCGGCCCAGGCGTCTTCTGCACTGCTGACCTCGCGGCCTTGCGGCACCGGCACACCAGCAGCCGTCAGCAACTTTTTGGTGAGTTGTTTGTCCTGCGCAATGCCCTCCGCAATGGCGCTGGTGGCGTCGATCTCGGCGGCCTGAATGCGGCGCTGCCGACTGCCCCAACCGAAGGCCACCATGCTGCCCTCGGTCATGCGGCGATACGGAATGTGGCGCGCCACGGCCGCATCCACAATGGCACCCGTGCTTGGGCCCAGGCGCACGTCTTCATCCAGATCCTGCAACTGGGTCAGCGCCAGTGGCAAATCAAACGGGCTGTCGTCCAGCGCGGCTTGGCACAGCGCTTGTGCCAACTCAAGCGCCAAGCGGCCTACCGACTCCTGGGTATATTCCACAATGACCTGAAAAACGCCTTTTTCAAGCGTGGGTGTGGTGCGCCTGAAGGTCACCGGGCAACCTGCCTGAGCCTGCAGCCCCAGTGCGGCCAGTCCAAGCACATGCGCCAGGCTCACGGGAGCGTCCTGCCCATTTGATCGCAGCGAGCCAATGGCTGGAAAGCGCTCGCGCAGGCGGGCCTCAAAGCCTGGCAAATCGGCAATGCTGCATCTGTTAGGCGAGCAGGCCACCACTACCTCAATTGCCGTGTGCTGTGTCCAGAGGTTGGGGCCACGCAGGGCCCGGATGCGGGAAAGCTTCATAACTCAACGATTCTCTTGTGAGGTCTGGTCAAAGGTGCGCAGGCCCGCACCGATAACTTCGGGGGACATGCCAAGCGCCCAGGCCGCGCCGACAGCGGCAAGCACCCAATCTGCGGGGTGGGTTGCGTCTTGCCTGATGGAATCAAACGAGATGCGGCCCACGGTCTCCTGACCTTTTGCCAGCACGATGTGCGCGTCCTGAACGTACACAACGCATTCGCCACTAGAACGGTGCACAGCCATTGCATTTAGTTCAGGGCTTAGGCCGTAAAAAATAACCTGACCATCACACAAAGCTGCCAATTCAACCACTTGGGCGTCTGCCGCATTGAGCACCGCCGTACCAACGGGCAGCACCACGTCCACCTGTGTGCGCACCACGTTGTAGAGCTTGTCCAGGCTGTCAATGTAGTGGTCTGCCAGTGGCTCAAAGCCACTGACATCGGTCACCACACCAACGGTGCACTTGTCGTAGGGCAAACCGTCAGTCAGGATGGCACGGGGGCTATGCTCGAACACCGCCACCTCCAATGAGCGATTCATGAGCAAGTTTTGGCTGGCATCCCAACCCGAGCTGTCTCTGCCGTCCACGCAACGCGCGCCCAGGTAAAAGCCGTCCCGACAGGCCAGCCCCACGTATTGACCTTGAATGTGCAGCATCCAGGTGATCAAACGGGCAATCGACGTGGTCCGGTCCTGCCCGGTGACACCAACGAGCTTGATGCGGCCATTCTGATCAGGGTCAAACAGGTGCGCCAAAATGGCGGTGCCCACCGGGCGTGGCTGGCCGCTGGCGGGTTTCAGGTGGGCCAGCAAACCGGGGCTTGCGTTAACCTCGATCACCGCCCCACGTTGGCCATCCATCGCTTTAGAGGCATCTTCGAGCACCATGTCCACGCCAGCAATGTCCAGCCCAACCACCCGTGCAGCCAGCGTGGCGGCGGCGGCAACGCTTGGGTGGATGTCATCGGTGACATCAAAGGCGACATTGCCATTGCGCTGGATCAATACTTTTTCACCGGCGCCAGGCACCGAATAAGCAGTGAAACCCTGGCGCTCCAGCTCCAGAATGATCTCGGCGCCCTCATGCGGCGCCAGGGCGTTCAGCGGTGCATCTTCAGATCTGCCGCGCCGTGGGTCGGTGTTTATCTGGCGGTCGACCAATTCGATGATATTGGCTGCGCCATCACCTGTGACCCAAGCCGTTTCACCGCGTGCTGCTGCCACCACCCGCTGGCCCACCACCAGTAAGCGGTGCTCGTTGCCAGCAATGTATTTCTCAACAATGACCGCCCCACCACCCTTGCGCTTGGCCAGCACAAAAGCGGCTGCCACATCTTTCTGGCAGCTCAGGTCCAGCGACACGCCGCGCCCGTGGTTGCCATCATGCGGCTTGATCACCACTGGCAAACCAATGTGTTGTGCGGCTTCCCAAGCTTCTTCCAGACTGTTGACCATTTGCCCCTCGGGCACTGGCACACCGCTGGACTGCAACAGCGATTTGGTCAAATCCTTGTCGCTGGCGATTTCTTCGGCGATGGCCGAGGTGTGGTCAGTCTCGGCGGTCCAGATGCGGCGCTGCCGGGCGCCATGGCCCAGTTGCACCAGATTGCCATCAGTGAGGCGCAGATGCGGGATGCCGCGTTCGGTGGCGGCCTCCACAATGTGCGCTGTGCTCGGGCCCAGGCAGTGCGCATCCACTAGCTCACGCAAATGGGCGACGGCGCCAGCCAGATCAAAAGCGGTGTTGTGAATGGCAGAATGGACCAGCTCAAGTCCGTGCACCAGTGCCGCACGGCCCACCTGCTCTTGCCGGGTTCGAAACGCCATTTTGTAGACACCGCGCACCGAGGTTTGCCGCGTCTTGCCAAAACCGGTGCGCATGCCGCCCAGGTTTTGCAGCTCAAGCACCACATGCTCCAGAATGTGACCGGCCCAAGTGCCCTCTCGCAGGCGCTCCAAAAACCCCCCAGGTTGCCCGACACCACATCGGTGCACCGCCAGACCGGGCAGCATGGCGGTCAGGCGCTCATAAAATCCGGGAAGCAGGTTGGACGGATAGTCTTCCAGGTCGCCAATGTCAACCCAGGCCTCAATGACTGGACGATACGTCCAGATGTTGGGCCCGCGCAGGTGGGCAACACGCAGCAATTGGATAGTCTTCGTTGTCATGAATTTGTATTGGTAATCAAGTCAGCACTGGGTGTGAATTCTCAGTTCATTTAGACACAAACCACCCCTTCAATGTCTGGAACATGACAAATATTTGTCAGCAGCCTCCTGTGCCGTAATATCCTCAAACTTTTGGCTGCCTTCATGCCAAACCGCAAAACCGCCAAAACGCCTGGCCCGTATGACTCAAGACACCCGCATTCAAGACCCGCTAGCTCCAGTCGCGTCATTTCAAGACACACCCTTGCAGGACATACCGGCGGCCTTGCGCGCGCAGGCTTTGCAGCAGCTCAAGGCAGATGAAACCGTGCTGGCAGCGCTGGTGTTTGATCTGGACACCCAATTGCACTTCATTCAGGGTTTGCTGCTGGTCACCAACCAGCGCCTGTCCAGTCGCGCGCCTGATGGCAGCTGGCAGCACTGGCCTTACCAGGCCGGCTTGGCACTCAAGCTGCATGACCACGCCGGCGTCGGGCAGCTGGAACTGATTAACAGCCAGGCAAGGCTCGCCAACTGGCGCTTCACCCTGGCGCACAACCTGCACGCCATTCGGTTGGTCGACCAGTTTCAGATTTACCAGACCAGCCACGCCACGGGCGAGCCCGCGCTACTCCCCGAGGGCAACCGTTGCCCCACTTGCAAAGCCCCGCTGGAACCCGACCAGGACGAGTGCCCGATTTGCACCAAGGTCATCCACACCCCGCCTTCAACCTGGACACTGTTCAGGCTCTGGCGCTTTGCCAAACCCTACCGCATGCAACTGTTGGCCGGTTTTGTGCTGACCCTGCTGGGCACCGCCGCCAGCCTGGTGCCGCCCTACCTGGCCATGCCGCTGATGGACGAGGTGCTGATTCCGTTCCAGAACGGCCAGCATATCGACCCCATGCTGGTCGCCACCTATCTGGCCGGGCTATTTGGTGCGGCGCTGCTGGCCTGGGGCCTGTCCTGGGCCAAGACCTACATCCTGGCGCTGGTGTCCGAGCGCATTGGTGCCGACCTGCGCACCACCACTTACGACCACTTGCTGCGCATGTCGCTGGAATACTTTGGCGGTAAGCGCACCGGTGACCTGATGTCGCGCATTGGCAGCGAGAGCGATCGCATCTGCGTCTTTTTGTCGCTGCACCTGCTGGACTTTGCCTCTGACGTGCTGATGCTGGTCATGACCGCTGTGATTCTGGTGTCGATCAACCCGATGCTCGCGCTGGTCACCTTGGTGCCGCTGCCCTTCATCGTGTGGATGATTCGCTCGGTGCGGTTCAAGCTGCAAACCGGGTTTGAAAAAATTGACCGCGTCTGGTCGGCGGTGACCAGCGTGCTGGCCGACACCATTCCGGGCGTGCGTGTGGTGAAAGCCTTTGCCCAGGAAGACCGCGAATCCGCTCGCTTTCGTGAGGCCAACAAACACAACCTGGCCGTCAACGACAAAATCAACAAAATCTGGTCGGTGTTTGCGCCCAGCATCTCGCTGATGACCGAGCTGGGGCTGCTGGTGGTGTGGGGCTTTGGCATCTGGCTGGTGTCCAAATCCGAGATCACCGTGGGGGTGCTGATGGCCTTCATCGCCTACATCAGCCGGTTTTACGGGCGGCTCGACTCGATGAGCCGCATTGTGTCGGTGACGGAAAAATCAGCCTCAGCCGCCAAACGCATTTTTGACATTCTGGACCACGTCTCCAGCGTGCCGGAGCCTACCCAACCGGTCAAACTCGACAGCGTCAAGGGCCGCATTGAGCTGCGGGATGTGGGCTTTCGCTACGGCAACCGCGAGGTCAACAAGGGCATCAACCTGACCATTGAACCCGGCGAAATGATCGGCTTGGTGGGCCACAGTGGCTCCGGCAAGAGCACCTTGGTGAATCTGATTTGCCGCTTTTACGATGTGTCCGAAGGATCCATCCGTATTGACGGGGTTGACGTGCGCTCGCTGCCCGTGGCGGATTACCGACGCCACATCGGCCTGGTGCTGCAAGAGCCGTTTTTGTTTTTTGGCACGATTGCCGAGAACATTGCCTACGGCAAACCACACGCCACGCACGCCGAGATCATTGCCGCAGCGCGCGCCGCCCACGCCCACGAATTCATCTTGCGCCTGCCGCAAGGCTACGACTCGATGGTGGGCGAGCGCGGCCAAGGCCTGTCTGGCGGGGAGCGGCAACGCATCTCGATTGCGCGCGCCCTGCTGATTGACCCGCGCATCCTGATCCTGGACGAAGCCACCTCCTCGGTCGACTCCGAAACCGAGAAAGAAATCCAGAACGCGCTGGAGAACCTGGTGCAAGGCCGCACCACCATCGCCATCGCGCACCGGCTGTCTACCCTGCACCGCGCCAACCGCCTGGTGGTGATGGACCGTGGCCGCATCGTGGAAGTGGGCACACATGACACGCTGATGGCGGCCGAAGGCGCCTACTACAACCTCTACCAGGCCCAGGCACGCAATGTGGACACCGATATGGACGATGAAAAAGACCGCCGCCGGGACGACCAATGAACGCAAACTCCGCCATCAACACCCTTGTTAGCACCGCCATGACAGCGACCCCTTTTCAGCTGCAACGCAACCCGTTTGGCCGCCTTGTGCTCACCACGCCGCAAGGTGACGTGATCGAAGATGTGGTGCCCATCCGCGCGTTTCCGATCCAGTCGCCCGACAGCGGCATCTCCCTGATCGACACCCATGGCCATGAAGTGACGTGGGTGGACCAACTGGCCGAGCTGCCCGAGCCCACGCAAAGCCTGATCCGCGAAGAACTGCAAGCGCGTGAGTTCATGCCCAGCATTTTGAGCATCGAGAGCGTCACCAGTTTTTCCACGCCCTGCACCTGGCGCGTCAAGACCGACCGGGGCGACACCTCTTTTGTGCTGCGCGGAGGTGAAGACATTCGCCACGTGGGCCCTACCATTTTGCTGGTGACAGACTCGCATGGCATCCAATTTCTGATTCGTGATGCCAGCACGCTGAGCCGGGAAAGTCGCAAGATTCTGGACCGGTTTTTGTGACACTTGATGCGCCTTGGATCGCAGGCCCGTTGCCCCCCTCAGGCTGCAGCTCGTAGCGCATCAAATTTCACCCGTAGCCCATGCTCACTAACCTGACCCTGCTGACTCTGGCCTTGACCGCGGCGCTGCTGCTGCGCCCTTGGCGCTTGATGGCAGGCGCCACCCGGCTGACACCCATCCTGGGCGCGCTAACGCTCCTGCCCTGGCTATGGGCCCTGCCAAGCCTACATAAAATGCCGCTGCAGTTGCAAGGCTCGGGCGCTTGTCTGGTACTGCTCATGCTGGGCTGGCCACTGGCGGTGCCGGTGCTGTGTGTGGTGGGGCTAATTGCGCTGCTGATCTCACCCATGGGTTGGGAAACTGCTCTTGACCTGACCGTGTGGCTGGGCCTGGTGCCCGCCACCTTGGCGCTGGCCTTGGGTGCGGCGGTGCGCCGCTGGGTTGGCCCGCATTTGTTTGTGTACGTGCTGGGTCGCGCCTTCATTGGCACGGCGGTTTGCGTCTTTGCGGCTGGCCTGCTGGCGCAGTTTTCCGGGCACAGCATGCCCGGCATTGATGACGACTTGAGCCTGGTAGCCCACTGGCTGGTGGCCTGGGGCGATGCCTTCATGACCGGCCTGTTCGTCTCTATCATGGTGGCGTTCAAGCCCGAGTGGCTGGCCACCTGGTCTGATCGGTTGTATTTGAAACACTGACTGAAATTTATGAGAAATCGGCTTCTAGCCCATATGGAATAAGCGCAACCCACTATCAAAAATATCAACGCCATGAACATCATCGAACTCGCTCCCGGCCTGCAAATTGCCGGCATCACCCCACCGCTGCGCTTAGACGACTTCAAACTCATCGCCTTTGACATGGATTCCACCCTGATCAACATCGAGTGTGTGGACGAAATTGCCGACGCCGCTGGCCGCAAGGCTGAAGTGGCCGCCATCACCGAAGCCGCCATGCGCGGCGAAATTGCCGACTACAAAGAAAGCCTGCGCCAGCGCGTGACCTTGCTCAAAGGAGTCACCGTGGCCCACATGCAGCAAGTACTCACCGAGCGACTGCAACTCAACCCCGGCGCGGCCGCGCTGGTGGCTGCGTGCAAGCAAGCAGGGTTGAAAGTGCTGCTGGTGTCTGGCGGTTTCACTTACTTTAGCGACCATGTGCGCGACCTATTGGGCATTGACTACACCCGCTCCAACGTGCTGGAGGTGCAAGACGGTGTTCTCACCGGCCACATGGTGGACCAGCCCTGGGGCGACATTTGCGACGGTGCCGAAAAACGCAAGATGCTGCAGGAAACCTGCGCACTGTTGGGCATTCAGCCCAGCCAGACGATTGCCATGGGTGACGGCGCCAACGACCTGCCGATGATGGGCGTGGCCGGCCTTTCCGTGGCCTACCACGCCAAACCGGCGGTGCGTGAACAGGCCCATGTGCGCATCAACAGTGGCGGACTTGATCGGCTGCTGACGCTGTTTGCGTGACGAAGGCGTCGCTTTGCCCGGTTGACGTTTGTTGGATTGATTTTCAGCAATGCTGCGATTGCCGGCAATCAGATGCGCCAGCGTCCGGGTGAGACGATGTCATCAAGGCGAACAGCGATGACGACGCGCATAAGCCCACAAGCGTCAAGGACGCTCATGTCTGCGTGCACCCAGCATGCCGCCCGGAGAGGCAGGGAAAGTCCCCATGGTTCACAGTTGAGAGGCAAGAAGTGCCCTACCCTTTGTCAGTCAATACTGACAAAAAAATCAGCATTACCCTACGAGCGTGAAAGCCCCCCCGGCTCGACATAATCAAAGTATGCCTATTCACTTGATGATCGTTGACAACTCAAAACTGATTCACGCCAGGGTGCTGGGCAGAGTGATTGGGATTGAAAGCCCTCGCAAGGCCACCACACTGGGACAATACATCGGGGCATGTGCTCAGGGTGGTCAACCTGCGCGGTGTATCTGTGCCCATCATTGACTTGTGCGTGGTTTTCCACAATCTGTTAGATGAGCTGCTCAATGTCCGCAATGCGGATTGCACGAATATGCAACTTTCCGTTTTTTGATAGCTTTAAAACAAAAATTAAAAAACTGACATGCTCTAATTTTGCTAATTCCCGACCAGTTGCGAACACTAACCGATGCAAACAACACACAGAACAAGCAAAACAGCACAGACTAGCGACAGCGGCACGGCTGGAGAATTTCCGACATTGAAGTCGGTCGACGCAATATTCTCAATCGACGCACGCTTGTTCATGCGACTGAATTCCTTACTCAAAAGCCTCGAGCGATCTGGCATGAGGGGTGTGGTTAGCTACCTTCTGGCGATCGTTTTTTCGGTGATCGCACTGGTATTTCGACTGTCCATTGCGCCAGCTGGCGACGGACTGCAATTCGTCACGTTTTTTCCCACAGTTGCCATTACGGCATTGCTGTTGGGAACGCGCCCTGCACTGCTGACGACAGTGGCCTGCTCCATCATGGCGCTCTATTTTTTGTTCCCACCCTATGGGGCCTTTTCATTTGTCGTGCAGCACTATGCTCTGCTTGCTGTGCTGTTGTTTTGCGCCAACAGCGTGATCGTGAGCCTGTCGATTGGTGCCATGCAGCGCTATTTATCAGATTTCGTTGACGCCAACCAGGCGTTACAGAAGACCTTGCTTGAGAACAAAGTCGTGCAGGCGGAAATTGAGGAACAAAACTTGGTACTGGCGCAGCGCGAAGCCCAGTTGACCAAGTACAAGGCCATCATTGATTCGACCGATGAAGCTGTCATTGGCAAGACACTGCAGGGTATTGTTACCAGCTGGAACGAAGGTGCGAGTGGCCTGTATGGGTTCACGGCCGCCGAGACCATAGGCCAGTCGATGACGATGATGATTCCGTCGGATCGCCTAGAAGAAGAGTCCGACATATTGGCGCGAATAGCGCGCGGCGAGAAGGTCGAGCATTTTGAAACCGTACGTCGATGCAAGGATGGCCAGTTTATCGATATTTCGGCCACGATTTCGCCGATCCGTGATGGCTCTGGTGCAGTCATTGGCGCATCCAAAATTGCGCGGGACATCACCCGCCGCAAGTTACTTGAGGCTGAACTTCGCGTCGCAAAAACCGCGGCTGAAGCTGCCACGCGGGCGAAATCCAGCTTTTTGGCCAATATGAGCCATGAAATCCGCACGCCCATGAATGCTTTGCTCGGATTGACGCGGGTGGTGCTGGACTCCGAGCTCAAGCCGGAGCAGCGCGATTTGCTTGTCAAGGTGAACAAATCCGGCCGTGCTCTGGTTCGCATCATCAATGACATTCTTGATTTCTCCCGCATGGAAGCTGGTCGCATGGTAATCGAGAACGTGCCCATGGCCGTGGAGTCTTTGCTGCAGGATGTCGCCGACCTGTTTGGTGCCCAGATGCAGGAGCAGGGGATTGAGCTGTTTCTAGATATTTCACCTGATACCCCGTTACATGTGGTGGGCGATCCGCTTCGCCTAACGCAGGTACTCAACAACCTGATTGGTAACGCCGTTAAATTCACGGAACGCGGCGAGATTCACGTGGCAGTGACGGTCGAGCGACATGGGGACGCTTCCATGCTGTTGCGCTTTGAGGTACGCGATACCGGCATTGGCATTGATCAGTGCGACGTGGCCAATCTTTTTGAGTCTTTCGCCCAGGCCGATGGGGCCATCACGCGCAAGTACGGCGGCAGCGGGCTGGGCTTGAGCATTGCCAAAACCCTGATTGAACTCATGGGCGGCTCAATCACGATGAAAAGCACCCTGGGCAAGGGAACCTCTGTGGCCTTTACGGTTAAGGTTGGCGGCGCGCCAGATTCTCAGCGCAGTGTCGGCCATCTAGGCCATGATTTGCAGCAGTTACATGGCAAGCGGGTGCTCGTGGTGGATGACCAGGAAACCTCGCGCATAATTCTGTCGCGCCTGCTCACGGCCTGGGGCCTCGTGCCGGTAGAAGCAGCCAACGGAGAGCAAGCGCTGGCCCATATCTTAGAGGCTAACAACTCTGGTCAGACCTTCCACGCAATGTTGCTGGACTGGCGCATGCCGGGTATGGATGGACTTGAGGTTGCAGCCCGAATCAAGAAGATGGAAGCCGCCGGTGAACTCGTCACGCCGCCAAAAATTGTGATGGTCACGGCCTACGACAAACACGCGTTGCTGCAGAACGCCGATTCCCGTTACGTAGACGCCCTGCTCACCAAGCCGGTCGTCCCCTCAAGCCTTTTTGATGCGCTGCTCAACAATGAACCCAGCCACAGCAGTTCCGGTATGGAGGTGGCTCAACGTTTTGACGGCATGCGTGTGCTATTGGCCGAAGACCACGAACTCAACCAGGAGGTGGCGGCAAACTTCATGGCCAAACGCGGTATTACTGTGACCATTGCCTGGAACGGCCAGGAGGCGTTGCAATATGTGCAGCGACAGACCTTTGATCTGGTACTGATGGATCTGCACATGCCGGTCATGGGCGGCATTGAAGCGGCGAACCGTATCCACGACTTGCCGGGTTGCAAGAACCTGCCGATTGCCGCCATGACTGCGGCGGTGATGGCAGAGGACCGCTTGCGCTGCATCGCGGCCGGCATGATCGATTTCGTGCCAAAACCGGTCGAGCCGGAAGACCTTCTGCGCGTGATCGGGAAGTATTACAAGGCAGACACTCAGGCAGTGGCGGTAGCGCTACAGCCACCAACAAAAGTTACGGTGCACACGATGCCTGCCCTGCTTGACCTGGTCAGTGGGTTGCGCCGCCTGGACGGCGATCATGCATTGCAGCAGCGCCTGCTGTCGGGTTTTGTCGAGCGCCATGGCACCACGGTGGCTCAATTTGAGATGCTGATGGCACAGCAGGACATTTCCGGCGCCATTGATCTGGTCCATACGCTCAAGGGCATCGCGGCAAATTTGGGTGCCTCCGCGCTGGCCCAAGCCTGTAGCGGCCTGATAGAAAATTTACGCAATGACCAGCAGCAAAATTCTCTGCCGGCGTTTCAGGTCATCTTGTGCGAAACCTTGTTGCAGATGCAGCAGCATCTCTCGCAGCACAATACTCCTGGCACTGCTGCACAGGGACACGAAGCCATGAATCTGAGAGAGACCCTTTTGTCACTGCAGCCCTTTGTGGCAGATCAGGAAGTCATACCCGATGAGTTGAGCGCCGAGCTGAATCAGTTGTTGCAGACCAATCTGCCATGCCCACCCCTGCTCAGACAGCTTCACCAACATTTGATTAACTTTGAGCATGAACAGGCTTTGCAATGCCTGTTGCAATTGGTTTCGGAGCTGGAGGTCACACCATGAACGACTCGCTTCCAGTGCCCATGGCGCAGTCCCTGTTGCTGCTGGTGGACGATCTCGCTGCGAATCTGCATGTTTTAGTGGCTGGTCTAAAAAATAATTTCCGGCTCAAGACGGCAACCGGTGGCGCACAAGCGCTTGAACTGCTGGCCCGTTTGCAAGAGCTACCGCAGTTGGTTGTGCTGGATGTGAAAATGCCCGGCATGAGCGGCATAGAAATGCTCGGTCATTTGCGTGCCGACCCACGCACCGCCGACATACCGGTCATCCTGCTGTCTGCCGACACATCGGAGCAAAATGAACTGGCGGGTCTGAATCTGGGAGCAGATGACTATTTGGTCAAGCCTGTCTCGCCTCACGTGCTCGCCGCGCGTGCCCGTAACCTGATTCAGCGCCGCAAGGATCGGGTGCAACTGCGCCTTTCAGCTCATGTCTTTGAGCACAGCGGCGAGGCCATCATGATCACCGATGGTCACAACCGAGTGGTCGACGTGAACAACGCCTTTACCATGCTGACGGGTTACGAAAAGTCAGAAGTGCTGGGCCTGGACCCGAGGTTTCTCTCCTCTGGGCGCACAACGCTGGAGCAATACCAAAGCATGTGGGCCAGCATTCAAGCGAATGGTTTCTGACAGGGCGAGATGTGGGATCGTCGCCGCGACGACAGCATCTATCCCAAGTTAATGACGGTCTCCGTGGTGCGTGGCCGCACAGGTGAGATTGAGTACTTTCTGGCCAACTTTGTGGATATCAGCAGCTACAAGGATGCTGAGCAGCGCATCGACCACATTGCACGCCATGATGCCTTGACCGGACTCCCGAACCGGCTGCACCTGCAGACCTATCTGGAGCAGTCCTTGCTGATCGCCAGACGCATGTCTGAACAGGTCTGCGTGATGTTTCTGGATCTGGATAGATTCAAGAATGTCAACGATACATTGGGGCACGGCGCGGGCGATATATTACTGATCCAGACCGCGAAACGTCTAAAATCCAGCGTGCGCGAATACGATATGGTGGCCCGGCTCGGGGGTGACGAGTTTGTCGTCGTGCTGCGTGGGCATGAAATGGTGGCGGTGGCGTCCAAAGTGGCCGAAACCATTCGCCAGCAGCTCAACAGCCCGTTCCATATTGACAAGCACGTGCTGCGCACCGCCACCAGCATCGGGATTTCATTGTTTCCGGACGACTCCCTGACAATGGCTGACATGATGAAGCAGGCTGATACCGCCATGTACTTCGCCAAGTCGGTGGGGGGCAATGGTTTCCGGTTCTTTGCGCCCGATATGGATGCCCATGCCCACGACAAACTGGAGCTTGAAAACCTCTTGTACGACGCCATTGAATTGCAGCAATTCGAACTTTATTACCAGCCACAGCTTTCCATTCCAGACCAAACACTCGTCGGTGCCGAGGTCTTGCTGCGCTGGATACATCCGGATAAGGGATTTATTTCCCCAGCGGTGTTTATTCCGCTGGCAGAAACCACCAATCAGATCGGCCGGATTGGCGAGTGGGTGCTTGAAAACGCCTGTCTGCAGGCCAGCGAATGGCTGCGTCAGGGTCTGCCCGTGGGCAGAATCGGCGTGAATATTTCCGCGCGGCAGTTTCTCCATAGCAACCTGTATGAACTGGTGCAGCGCGTGCTGCTGTCGACAGGATTGCCCGCAGAAAACCTGGAGCTGGAACTCACGGAAACGGCTGTCACGACATCTCCGCAGGAAGCGGCAAGCCTTCTGCAGGCACTGCGCAAAGAAGGCATAAAGATCGCTCTGGACGATTTTGGTCAAGGCTATTCATCGCTGGCGCAACTTAAAGACATGCCGCTTGACCGCTTGAAGATTGATGCCGCATTTGTATGGGACATCAATGACCGACAAGGCGAGAAAGGGGGCGTCATTGCGGCTGCCACCATCGGGCTGGGTCATGCGCTGGGGTTTCAGGTCATCGCCGAAGGGGTAGAGACAGAAGCACAGTTGGCGTTTTTGGTAGCACACGCATGTGACGAAGTGCAGGGGTATTACTTCGCCAAGCCAATGCCACGTCAAGCCTTTGAGGAGTACCTGCGCAAACATATGAAGGCAGTTTGAAGGCCGGGACATGCCGGACCCAAAAGTAGGTTGCCAGACACATTTAAAGCGCGCAGGTATTTAGCAATCTCATTTATTCGTGATTGACAACGCGAGGTCCAGTACCGCCATGAACTCGTTGATCTTGATGGGTTTAGTTAGGTACTTGAAGCATCCGGCCGCGAGGGCGTGCTCAATGTCAGTGGGCATCGCATTGGCGCTGATTGCGATGATCGGGATATTTACTGTCATCGGGTCAGCGCGCAGAATTTTCATGGCATCTAGCCCGCTGATGCCGGGTAGGTTGATGTCCATCAGAATCACGTTTGGCAGAAAGGCGCGAGCATACTCAATGCCAAGATTACCATCCGCCGCGCTAATCATGCGCACACCAGGGCGACGAGCAACCAGTTGCTCGATCAGTTCCACATTGGAGGGATTGTCTTCCACGTAGAGCAGGGTACGCTGAAGCATGTCCACCAAGCCATGTGGTCGAATCTGTGCTGGATGCTCCGCCTCCACAGGTACATGCTGCAATTTGGTCGCAAGAGGCAACTCGATCCAGAACACGCTTCCCGCTCCGACGGTACTTTCGGCGCCAACAATGCCATTCATCAGTTCGACCAGGCGCTTGGTCACGACCAGGCCGATGCCAGTTCCCGTCTCCGCGCTAGCTTCCTTGCCTAGGCGATTGAACGGCTGGAACAGTTGTGAAAGCTGTTCCGGAATCATCCCCATACCGGTGTCCCGGACGCTGATGCGAACAAAGTTCGACGGGTTCAGGGCGCACTCCACGGTAACCACGCCCCCCAAGGTGTTGTACTTGATCGCGTTGGAAAGCAGATTCAATAGAACCTGTTTGAACCGGGTTCGATCAACGTTGACGAAATAGGGAAGTTCGAGGTGCTGAAACCTCGTTGAAATATCACGTTTCTGTGCCAACGGCTCGATTAGGGTCTGGCAATCCTTCATGACTTCAACCAGCGAGACCGGTTCCAGCGACAGCGAGACCTTGCCCGACTCGATCAGCGCAAGGTCGAGGATTTCGTTGATCAGTTCCAGCAAATACCATCCTCCTTTGAGAATCTGGTCGAGACTGCGTTTTTGGTTGGGGGTCGGCGGCGGTGTACCAGTTTCGATGAGCTGGGCAAATCCAAGGATCCCATTAAGTGGCGTCCGCAATTCATGGCTCATGCTGGATAGGAAATCCGATTTCGCGCGATTAGCATCGTCTGCAACAAACCGGGCCTTCTCCAGCTCCATATTGTTATCCCGTAGCAACTGATCTCGGCTTCTGGCTTCAGTCAGATCTCTGGTGAGCTTTGCAAAGCCGCGCAGATTACCCGTTTGGTCACGCACCGCAGTAAAGACGACATTGGCCCAAAAGGTCTTGCCGTCCTTGCGTACCCGCCAGCCATTGGTTTCGAACCGTCCTTTGGTCTTCGCGACCTCCAGCTCCGACTGTGGATTTCCGCAATCGATTTCTTCACGCAAATGAAATTGAGAAAAATGCTGACCGATGATTTCCCGTGCACTGTAGCCTTTGATTCGCTGCGCTCCGTTGTTCCAGCTTACGATACGCCCGTCAGGATCAAGCATGATGATGGCGCAATCGGACACGCTTTCAACCATTAACCGGAAACTCTCCTCGGTCCACCGCAGCTGCTCCGTGCTCTCGCTCAGCGCCTTCTGGGCGAGCGTCAGTTCCTCCACATCCGTATTGGTACCGAACCACTGCACCACGCAGCCGGACGCGTCTTTCAGTGGGACGACCCGCGTCAGGAACTGTCGAAAGTGGCCATCAGCGCCGCGCAGAGGGAACATCATCTCGAACGGATGTCCCGTTGCAATGGAAGCTTGCCAGCGTTCAAGAACCTTCGGCAATTCAACCTTGTCCTGGACGTCCTGCCAACCCCATCCCTCCATCTGCTCTGGCGTCGTGCCAGTGTATTCATACCAGCGTTGGTTGTACCAAAAAATGTGCCCATCGGGCCTGGCAATCCAGCCTAGTTGTGACATAGCGTTGGCCATCGCTCGAAACCTTTCCTCGCTCCCCTGCAACGCCTCTTCGGCACGTTTGCGATCGGTGATGTCAGCGCGGATGGCCACATACTGGCGTGGCGTTCCGTCCTGATTGACGAACGGCACGATGGTGGTGTCAACCCAATAGAAAGAGCCGTCCTTCGCGCGGTTTTTAATCTCTCCATGCCATGCACGGCCCTGCGAGATCGTCGTCCACAAGTCGCGTATGAATTTTTTTTGGATGAAAACCTGAGTTGATAAGGCGGTGATCCTGTCCCAGCAACTCCTCGCGCGAGTATTTCGAGATCGTGCAGAACTTGTCGTTAACGAAGATGATGCGACCTTGTGCATTGGTCATCGCCACGATTGCGTGTTCGTCCAAAGCAGTCCGCATGTCGCCCAAATTCTTGAGAGAATCGCGTAGCGATTTCTGGCTCGTGCGCAACGATGCGTCCCGATCGTAGGCAGCCGCCCTGCCCCTCATGCGCCGGTATAGTTCGGCAATTACGCACACGAGCAGGCCCATTGCAACGAAAACCACCAGCCCAACCACATCAATGGGCGATCCGATGGAGAGCTGTCCAATTGGGGGAAGTAACCAGTACGCTGCTACCACGCCGGCCACTGCAGTAGCCACCACTCCTGGCCCGAACCCGGCCAATATCGCGACCACCATCACCATCGGGGAGAGCGTGATGTATGGGGGCAAACCAGGGCCGGACCACGACTCCAACGCCAGGCGCGAGCCCATTGCCACGGCAACTGCCACGAACGCGATGCCATAACGCACGACTTGATTGGTGAGCGCTGAGTGGAAGCACCTGAGGATCATAGAAAGTCTTCTGTAGCGTTTAAGGTGCAGCGATTGCCATGTCGTCGAGCCATCGCAAAGTTACTTGATCTTCATCCAATTTAAATGGCAGGTCAACGAAGTGGGGCGGCCACGAACGTGCGCCGTTTTGCCGACTTTTGTACGTCTGTTGATGACCGGGTGTTGAAGTGTAGCCCGCCAGAACGGATGCCCATTAACGGCGGTGCCGACGAGCCTTCATTAGGGAAAAGCGATTTTTCGATTGGAAGGGATTCTTTTGATTCCTGATACCGCCTTTGCTTGAAATCCTGGCCAGACTTACCTTTTCAGCCAGCCCAGCCCCATCACCATGGCAATCAGCACGGGCTGATGCACCATGTAGTAGCTAAGACTCCAGCGGCCCAACACAGCTAGGGCGCGCCCGACTTTGGGCAGCGCACGCGGCAAAGCCATGCCAGCATAGCCACTGCGATTTGCCTTCGTGCGGCTCAGAAGCCAGCCCTCGGTGGCCACACCCCACCACATCACGCCCAGCCAGGGAAACAGCGGCGCATAGTCTTCGGTGATGGGCTTTTGAGTGATCCAGCCCAACCAATTCAACACGGGCGAGTTAAATAGTTCAATAAATTGGCCTCTAGCCCATACGGATAGGGCGTAAGCAGCTATAAATTTGGATGCAACGGCCAACGCTCCCAGCAACCACAGCCAGCGCCCCCAATACGCCGTGAGGCGCACCACAACCAGCATCAGCGCCATGCCGTGCAGCACGCCAAAGTAAATGAAGGTTTGCGGGTACATCAGCCACGACCCTGCCGAGACCAGCAGCGCGCAGGCCGCCACTTGGCGCCAGCGTTTCCAGAAGCGCTCCCAGCTTTGCCCCTGTGCCGTGGCCACGGCCTGGCCAAAACCGGCACAGAATAAAAACAAACTGACGATGACCACGCGTTGCCAGGTCCAGAACGGGTCACGGTAAAAGTCTTGCTTGACCAGGCCCGCGTGGTTCAGGTCAAACACAAAATGAAAGACCGTCATCCACACCATGGCCAAGCCACGCAGGGCGTCGAGCAGGGCAAAGCGTTGGGAATTCATGGTTTGGAGTGTAGATGGGCCAAATTTTGGCCAATCCCGGATAATCGCCCGCTATGTCTTTACTCCCCCACCAACTCGAACTCTTAGCCCCGGCCCGTAGTGCCGACATCGGCATCGAAGCCGTCAACCACGGGGCTGACGCCGTCTACATCGGCGGGCCCGGCTTTGGCGCACGCTCCAGCGCCGACAACACCGTGCCCGACATTGCCCGCCTGGTGAAGCATGCGCACCGCTTCAACAGTCGCATTTTTGTCACGATGAACACCATCCTGCGCGACGACGAGCTGGAAGGCGCCCGCACGCTGGCCTGGCAGCTTTATGACTCCGGCGTGGACGCGCTCATCGTGCAAGACATGGGCTTGCTGGCCATTGACATGCCACCGCTCCAACTGCATGCGAGCACGCAGTGCGACATTCGCACGCCCGAGAAAGCGCGCTTTTTGCAAGACGCCGGCCTGACGCAACTGGTGCTGGCGCGTGAACTCACCCTGTGGCAAATTGCCGCCATTCGCGCTGCCACCGACCCGGCCAAGAGCACCTTGGAATTTTTTGTGCACGGCGCGCTGTGCGTGGCCTACAGCGGCCAGTGTTACATCAGCGCCGCCCACACCGGGCGCAGCGCCAACCGGGGCGAATGCAGCCAGGCCTGCCGCCTGCCCTACCAGGTGGTGGACGACAAGGGCCGCTTTGTGGCCCATGACAAACACGTGTTGAGCATGAAAGACAACAACCAAAGCGACAACATTGCCGATCTGGTGGATGCCGGTGTGCGCAGCTTCAAGATTGAGGGCCGTTACAAAGACATGGCTTATGTGAAAAACATCACCGCCCATTACCGCAAACTGCTTGATGAGGTGATTGAAGCGCGCCAGCACTCTGGCGACCCGTTGACACGGTCCAGCAGCGGCCAGACCACGTTCACCTTCACGCCTGACCCGAACCAGAACTTCAACCGCGAATTCACCGACTACTTTGTGCAAGGCCGCCAGGACAACATTGGCGCCTTTGACACGCCCAAGAACCCGGGCCTGCCGATTGGCTACGTGACCGTGGTCGGCCCCAACTGGGTGGAGCTTGAGCTCAGCCACAAGACCACCGAGCTGCACAACGGCGACGGCCTGTGTTACTACGACCAGCAAAAAGAGCTGGTGGGCTTGGCCATCAACCGCGCCGAACTCATCAGCGCCAAAAAAGGCAGCTGGCGCGTGTTTCCCAAAGACCCCCTTGAGGACTTGAAAGACCTGCGCAAAGGTGTGGAAGTCAACCGCAACCGCGACCTGAATTGGCTGCGAGAGCTGGACAAAAAAAGCAGCGACCGGCGCATCGGCGTCTGGGCCAAGCTGGAAGTGCTGCCAGAGGCCGTGCAACTCACCTTGACCGACGAAGACGGTGTGCACGCCACGGTGCAACAGCCCTTCCCTGCCGCTCGCCGCCAAGAGGCGCAGGACAAAGCCGGCACAGTAGAACAAATCCGTACCCAGTTGAGCCGCCTGGGTACTACCATTTTTGTAGCTATTGACGCAGATATCACTTGGTCTAGAGGCCGATTTGATGCTGTCGTTGTGCCAAGCTCCCTGCTCAATGGCCTGCGGCGCGACGCGGTAGAAGCACTAGAGGCTGCGCGTGCCGCAGGCTTTGCGCGCTGGTTGCCGGGTAAGGCCATGGAGCCGCCTGCGCCCTATCCCGAAGACAGCTTGAGCTACCTGGCCAATGTGTTCAACCGGGCCGCACGCACGTTTTACGCCCGCCACGGCGTGAAGGTAATCGATGCCGCCTACGAAGCCATCGAGCAGCCCGGCGAGGTCAGCCTGATGATCACCAAACACTGCGTGCGTTTCTCTTTAAGCCTGTGCCCAAAACAAGCCAAAGGCGTGACCGGCGTGCAAGGTTTTGTCAAAGCCGAGCCACTGCAACTCATTAACGGCAAAGAAAAACTCACCCTACGTTTTGACTGCAAGCCCTGCGAAATGCACGTCATGGGCAAGATGAAACCGGCCATTGCCAAGCAGTCGCGGGTAGAACTGGCGGCAGTGCGGCAAGGTGCACCTGTCACGTTCCATAAAACCCGGCCCCAACAGGAATTCGGACATTGACAGCCTCAAACGGGGCAGATTGAGTCAAATGCTGCGGTTAGCAGTGTTGCCAAAATTGTTCATTCCAGGGGCGAATGTCGGCTTCGCTCATCCAGGCGCTCCGGGGTTGGCGATGCACATCAACGATCAACTGGGCAATGTCATTTGGGTCTGAATGGGGCTGTCCGTCATGGTCACCATCGCCCTCGTCGATGTCTGCATCAATAACCACATGGGCCACATGAATGCCTTTGGGCCAAAGCTCCCGTGCCAGCACGTTTAACCGGTTAACGCTGACGAGACTCCCATTGCTGTTGCTGCGCTCGCTCGTAACTCTTGCCATGACACACTCCCCGTAGTCGGTATTGAATGAACCCACACCTGAACCGACAAGGGTTCTGGTACGGGTTGCATGATGCAATCCACCAATGGTGTCACGTTGATATTTCGCATGGCCAGCGCGAGTGGGCTAGCTCAGTGAGCCCTGTCATCAAGCCAGCGTTAAGCCGAAAGTGCTGCCATCAGCCAACAATGGGCTGCAATAGGCAGGCAATGAATTTGGAAACCAACACCGCTCAGCCTGCAAGCACCGCACGATTGCGGCCCAGAGTTTTTGCCTGGTAGAGCCTGCCGTCCGCCTCGCGGAACACATTCACCACCTCGCCTTGGGCTTGCGCTATGAGTGCGCCGCCCGCAGAAATGCTGACTTGACCCCAGGCGTCATTTTTTTCATGGGCTATCGCCTGGGAAAATACTGCCTTGACGATGGCCTGCGCCACATCTGCCAGCCCCTGCGGGGTCGCGTGTGGCACGATCACGGCAAACTCTTCACCGCCATAACGCGCCACAAACGCCGCTTGGGTGTCACTCAACGAATTGGACTCGGCGGTGGCCGCATCAATGGCGCGTGCCACGCTGCGCAGGCAATCGTCACCTGTCTGGTGGCCGTAGTGGTCGTTGTATTTTTTAAAGTTGTCAATGTCCAGCATCAACAAGCCAAACCCGTGGCCTTTGGCGCTAGCCTCCATCCAGAGCTGATCCACGCGGGTGTCCATGCTGCGCCGGTTGCACAGGCCGGTTAGGCCGTCTTGGCTGGCCAAGTCTTGTAACTTCTGATTGGCTTGCGACAAACTGCGGCGAAGACCGGCAATGCGACTCATGGCTTTCATTTTGGCTTGCAGCACGGGCTCTGGCACAAACTTGCTCATGAAATCATCGCCGCCCGCCTCGATGGCGGTCACCAAGTTTTCAACCGTGTCAGATGAGGTCAGAAAAATTATCGGGGTCCAGGCCCATGCTTGCGTGGCCTCAAAGGCGCGGATTCGGTTCGTGGCTTCAAAGCCGTTCATGACCGGCATCTCGATGTCCATCAGCACCAGGTCAGGCGCGGCGCTGGCAAACGTAGCCACCGCCTCCAGGCCATTCGCCGCATGAACCACGTCATAACCATAACTTGCCAGCCGGGAGGTCATGACCATGACCACCGAGCGCGCGTCGTCCACAAGCAAAATTTTCATCCAACAACCTTGATGTACTGGCCGCTCCCTTTTTTGGCCCGAATCATAGGCTCAAAAACCCAGAAATCAGCGCTCAAGAATACGTGCGCTGCACTTTAAATAGCTTGGTAGGCGCATGGCATGGCGCTAAAGTTTTGGAATGCGGATGCGGCTCACCATCAATGCACCAGAAAGTGCAAACAACAAAACCAGCGGATGCAGGATGAAGCCGGCAAACTCCACCTGCCCCAACCACAGTGTCTCGTGCAAAGCGCCCTGCATGGCCGCGGCAAACAGCACCGCGACAAGCAGCAATGACGTGGGTATGGGCGTGCCTTCAAAATACTTCACCTTGTTTTGTCCTTGGGACAGTTCCTCTGCGGTGACATTAAAACGAGCCAGGCGCGACACGCCACAGGCCACAAAGGCCGTCAAAATGATGCGGTCATAAAGCCCTTGCATGCCGCACCCATAAGCAATCAAGGCTGGGGCGACGCCAAATGAGATCACATCAGCGAGTGAATCCAGTTCACGCCCCATCACCGATGTTTTTTGTCTCCAGCGGGCAATGCGCCCATCGAGCACGTCAAAAATAAACGCGGCCAGCACCAAAGCGCAGGCAAAGTAGACGTGAATGACATTCCGGGTTTGCAGGTAGGTCATGATCGAAAACATGGCCCCCATGCCGCACACCGCGTTGCCCAGCGTGAACCAGTCGGCCAGATAAAACTCTCGAATCATCGAGAAAGGCTTGTTTGTGTTGGGTATCTTCATGTCGGGCAGGTTACTCTACTTTTATCAAGGATGATGGCGCCCTGCCGTCCGCACTGCTCAGAAACCGCACACCAATTCACCACAAATTTTGATGAATAAACCACCCACCGAAGGTTATTCCAAGGCAACAGCGCACTTTGTGCCCAAGGGCATCGTGCCCACAACTGAGCAACAGGCGATTCAAATCAGCCCGGCGCGCGTGGCCATCGTCGAGGCCAATGCCGGCGCGTCAAAAACCACCGTGCTGGCGCTACGCATGGCCGAAGCCTGGGCCAGGCACACCCGGCCAGAACAAATTCTGGCGCTGACCTATACCGATGCCGCCTGCCTGGCGCTCAAAGTCGCTTTGAAAAATATGGGCGTACCGGTAGCAGTCATTCATCAATTCAAAATACTGACCTTCGAGGTATTTAGCGCTGCTGTGCTGCTTGAGCTGGAAGGCCGCCCTGTTGCCGTCTACACCGAGGCCGAGCAATTGAGCCCGGTTTTATGGCAAGCCATCGAGCGCGTGGCCGACAACCCGAGCGAAAAATGGCGCGCCCAATTCATCATGCCCACCCCCGGCGACCATGCCATGGTGGACCTGTTTGTGCAGCAAAGCGAGTACCTCAAAGGCACGATGCTTGACGTGTTTGAGCGCCAGGAGCAGCCGGTGACGCCCGACTACGCCGAGTCCATTGGCATTGAATACACCCAGATGAAGATTATTATGGCGTTTGAAAAAATCCGTCTGGCCGACTACGAGCGACCGCTGTTTCGGGGCCCCAGCGATGCCACTTACGACTTGGCGCACCTGCTGCATGACGGCGCCGAGCTCAGGTCGTGCCGGGCGTGGCCCGTGAATCTGAAAGTGGTGGTGGTTGATGAGATGCACGACATGAACCGTGCCATGTTTTGTATTCTGAAAGAAATTTTGGCCAGCAACCGCTGCTTTTTTTGTGGCGTGGGCGATGTGGATCAGGTCATCCACAAAGCCAACGGTGCCGACGCCCGGTTCATGCGTGAAGACCTTGCACTGCTGAGCACACACACAGTGGTAAAGCACCCGCTGACGCACAGCTTCAGGTTCAACACCACGGTGGCGAGTCTGGCAGGCAAATTGGCCAACAAGCGTTATGCCTCGAAAGCGCCACACCCCAGCAAACTCACCTTCACGCCGTACGACAGCCGTGAGGACTGCGCGCGCCAAGTGGTGGTGGATGCCAAAAGCTGGCGCGCGCACAACAAAACTAAAACGGCGGGTTGTGCGATCTTGCTGCGCCACCCGCATCAGTCGGTGCAGATCGAGAACGCACTGATCGAGCAAAATATACCGTATGAGACGCGCGGCTTCAAGAGCTATGTGTTGCGCCCTGAAGTGCTTTTTGTGCGTGGCCTGCTGGCCGTGGCCACCGACGACCTGAGCAGCGTGACCGAGTCCAAAACCCGCGAAGAGGTCATGCGCGCGCTGCTGTTTTTCTCTGGCTCAAGTATTGAGGTCCAGGGCCGCGAGCATGAGTCGCAGCAGGATTTGCTCGCCTCAGCCATCCGCAGCGTCACCGACAACCCGATGTTTTTGACCTCGTTTTTTGACAACCAGGTGTTGCGCAACGCACCGCCTGACATCAGATGCCGCCTGCAGGCGGCGCTTGGTGTCATACGGCAACCCAGCGGATCAGTGTCAATGGAGGCCGTGCTGGACGCGCTTCACGTCAAATCTTTGCTGGGCAATGCGCTGGTGTCGCAGCGCCGTCGCCTGGAAGCCGAGTCCAATTTGAGCTGGCTTTGCGACATGGCCAAGCGTTTTGACAGTTCGGCAGAATTGTTCCAAAGCTTGAACGCCACCGAGCAAAAACAACAAAATTCAAAGACCAGCAAGACTGACAGCCTGCTGCTGGCCAGCATCGCCAGCGTGAAGGGGCTGGAATTTGACTGCGTCTTGCTGCCGTACCTGGCGCACGGAGAGTTTCCAGACCCCTCAAGCGACATGGACGAGGAGCTCAACACCCTTTACGTCGGCATCACCCGTGTGCGAAAAGAGCTGACGATTTACCCCAGCAGATCAGCCCCCAGTATTTTCATGCGGCGCATGGGGCTAGACACTGCTAGCTCGCCAGGGTAGCCCTGGGCTTACTTCTTTGGCGATCTTGCTGGCCAGCCGGTGTTTAACCCACCCACTTGCGCGCGTTGTGCCACAACTGCAGCCACGGGCTGGCGGCTGACAGGTCTTGATTCGTCCAGCTCATCTGGATGTTGCGGAACACCCGCTCGGGGTGCGGCATCATGGCGGTGAAGCGCCCATCTGCCGTGGTGACTGCAGTCAAGCCGCCAGGGCTGCCGTTCGGGTTGAACGGGTAGGCCTCGGTGGCTACGCCATGGTTGTCGGTGAAACGCATGGCAGCAATGGCTTGGTTGGCGTTGCCTCGATGTTTGAAGTTGGCAAAGCCCTCGCCGTGTGCCACGGCAATCGGCAGCCTTGAACCGGCCATGCCAGCAAAAAACAGCGACGGTGATTCCAGCACCTCGACCATGCTGAAGCGGGCTTCAAAACGCTCGCTCTGGTTGGTGGTGAAGCGTGGCCAATCTTCTGCGCCCGGAATGATGTCGGCCAACTCGGCAAACATCTGGCAACCGTTGCACACGCCCAGCCCAAACGTGTCAGTGCGGCCAAAGAAGGCTTTGAACTGGTCCGCCAAAACGGGGTTGAAAGTGATGGAGCGCGCCCAGCCAATGCCAGCACCCAAGGTGTCGCCATAGCTAAAGCCACCGCAGGCCACCACGCCCTTGAAGTCGGCCAGGTTGGCGCGGCCACTTTGCAGGTCGGTCATGTGGACATCAAAGGCTTCAAAGCCGGCTTCGGTGAAGGCGTAGGCCATTTCAATGTGTGAATTGACACCTTGCTCACGCAGCACGGCCACTTTGGGGCGCGACAGCAGAATGGCTGGCGCAGCCACATTTGCTACTAAATCAGAAGCTGTTTGCGCCTTATCCAAAAGGGCTACAGCCTGATATGGCATATAAAAATGCATGCCCGGGTCAATTGACTCACCGGCGCTAGCGTGTTCTGCATCGGCACAGGCCGGGTTGTCGCGCAGTTGGCAAATCTTCCAGCTGGTGGCATCCCACACCTGGTGCAGGTCGGGCAGATTGGCGCTGAAAATGGTTTTGGCATCGCGCCACACCTGCACCGCACCAATGCCGGCCGTGATGGTGTCACCCGCCGGGCGGGTCTTGCCGACCACGTGGCTGTGCTGGCTAAGGCCGTGCTGGCGCAAGGTTTGCATGACAGCGTTACGGTCAGATGTGCGCACCTGAATCACCACGCCGAGTTCTTCATTGAACAAGGCCTTTAGCGTCAACTCATCTCGTCGACCGCTGACTTGGCCAGCCCAGTTTTTGGCGTCACCACAGTCCATGCGGCTGTCCGAAATGCCATCGCCCTCGGTAACCAACATGTCCACATTGAGCGCCACACCGACATGGCCAGCAAACGCCATCTCGCACACGCTGGCAAACAAGCCGCCGTCGCTGCGGTCGTGGTAAGCCAGAATTTGACCCTGGGCACGCAGGGTGTTGACCGCCTTGACCAGGTTCACCAGGTCTTGCGGGTGGTCCAGATCAGGCACTTCATCACCCATTTGCCCCAAGGTCTGCGCCAG
The DNA here is from genome assembly GCF_028688795.1 of Rhodoferax sp. GTDB lineage: Bacteria > Pseudomonadota > Gammaproteobacteria > Burkholderiales > Burkholderiaceae_C > Rhodoferax. The sequence goes on from NZ_JAQTXM010000028.1 coordinate 35,354, forward strand.
AATGCTGCCGCCCATGCGGTTTTGGCCACGGCCCAGGTCGATCAGAATCAGCGAGGTGTCATCCACGGCGTTGAGCTGTGGCGTGAGCGTGCCGCGCACATCGGGCAACGTGGCAAAGGCGGTGACGATCAGCGACACTGGCGAGGTGACTTTTTTGTCCGCACCCGTCTCGTCTTTCCACTGCGTGCGCATGGACAACGAATCTTTGCCCACCGGAATGCTGATGCCCAGTGCCGGGCACAGTTCCAACCCAACAGCTTTCACGGTTTCATACAGCGCGGCGTCTTCGCCCGGCTCGCCACAAGCGGCCATCCAGTTGGCGGAGAGCTTCACGCGGTCCAGCTCAAATGGCGCCGCCAGCAAATTGGTGATGGCCTCGGCCACGGCCATGCGGCCAGAGGCTGGCGCGTTCACTGTGGCCAGCGGCGTGCGCTCGCCAATCGCCATGGCTTCCCCGGCAAAACCTTTGAAGTCGGCCAGGGTCACGGCACAGTCGGCCACGGGCACTTGCCAGGGGCCAACCATTTGGTCGCGGTGGCTCAAACCACCCACCGTGCGGTCGCCAATGGTCACCAGAAAACGCTTGGAGGCCACGGTGGGATGGGCCAGCACATCAATGGTGGCCTGCTGCAGCGCCACACCGGTCAGGTTGACCGGCGCGAATTGGCGCGCCACCGTTTTCACGTCGCGGTGCATTTTGGGCGGTTTGCCCAACAGCACGTTCATGGGCATGTGGACTGGCAGATCAGCTTCGCGCTGGACCACTTGTGACTGAGGCAAGTCAACGTCACCCACCACCAATTGGCGTTCTTCAGTCGCCACACCGACCACGGCAAACGGGCAGCGCTCGCGCTCACACAAGGCCTTGAACGCCTCAAGCGACTCGGGCGCAATGGCCAGTACATAACGTTCCTGGCTTTCGTTCGACCAGATTTCCTTGGGCGCCATGCCGGACTCTTCCAGCGGCACCGAGCGCAAATCAAACAGGGCGCCGCGCTGCGCATCGTTGGTCAGCTCGGGGAAGGCATTGCTCAAGCCACCAGCGCCGACGTCGTGAATCGCCAGAATAGGGTTGCCGCTACCGGAGGGGCCGCCATCGGTGCCTTGCAACCAGCATTGGTTGATCACTTCTTGTGCACGGCGCTGGATCTCGGGGTTGCCCCGCTGCACCGAGTCAAAGTCCAGGTGCGCAGCGTTAGCGCCCGTGGTCATGGAACTGGCCGCACTGCCACCCATACCAATGCGCATGCCGGGGCCACCGAGCTGAATCAGCAGGCTACCGGCAGGAAACTCGATCTTGTGCGTCTGGCTGGCATCAATCACGCCCAGGCCACCGGCCAGCATGATGGGCTTGTGATAGCCGCGCTGCTCTTGTTGTGCAACATCGGCACCGCTGGCATCTTGAACGGTGTAGCTCAAGCCTTGCTCATATTCACGAAAATAGCCCAGCAAGTTAGGTCGCCCAAACTCGTTGTTAAACGCCGCGCCGCCCAGCGGCCCCTCGACCATGATTTGCAGCGGGCTGGCAATGTGCGACGGCTTGCCGTAAACAATGGGGGTCAGAGTCGAATTATTTTTGGTTTTTGAATCTGATGAATTAATTGGCGTCTGACCCCAATTAATTTTCGACACCGTGAAGCCCGTCAGGCCGGCCTTGGGTTTGGAGCCGCGACCTGTAGCGCCTTCATCACGAATCTCTCCGCCTGCGCCAGTGGCCGCACCAGGGAATGGCGAGATGGCGGTGGGGTGGTTGTGGGTTTCCACCTTCATCAGGATGTGTTGAGTAGCGCTGCTTTTTTCATAGCTACTTGCGCTTGTTCCATTAGGGCTAGAGGCTGATTTTGCTGAAAAACGTTCAATCTGCGAACCGGCCATCACTGAAGCGTTGTCAGAGTACGCCACCAGCATGTGCTGCGGGTTGGTCTGATGCGTGTGGCGAATCATGCCAAACAGGCTGTTCGACTGCGCCACACCGTCAATGGTGAACTCGGCGTTGAAGATCTTGTGGCGGCAATGTTCACTGTTGGCCTGGGCGAACATCATCAGCTCCACATCGGTCGGGTTGCGCTTGAGTTGCGTGAACGCGTTGACCAAGTAGTCAATTTCATCGGCTGCCAAGGCCAGACCAAACTCGGTGTTGGCAGCCAGCAGCGCGGCCTTGCCACCTTTCAGCACGTCCACGTGGGCCATCGGCGCAGCTGCCAAACTGGCGAACAGGCCCAAAGCCGCGACACGCTCAAACATGGCGCTTTCGGTCATGCGGTCATGCAACAGGTCGGCCACCTGGGCGATTTGCTCGGCGCTCAAAGTCGGTTTTCCCAGCAACCCGGACTTGAGGCTGATACGGTATTCCACCGCCCGCTCGACCCGGTGTACAGGTAACCCGCAGTTGTGCGCGATGTCAGTGGCTTTGGAAGCCCAGGGCGACACCGTGCCAAAGCGTGGCGTCACCACAATCAGCGCGCCGTCAAGTGGACCGGCGTACGGCTCGCCGTAGGTCAGCAAGGCGGCCAACTGGTCTTTCAGCGCGTCTGAGGGCGCGTCATCGGTGGCCACCAAATGCACATAACGCGCTGCGATGCCGTTGATTTTCTCGTGCACAGCCTGCAGGCTGGGCAAAAGTTGTTGAACACGAAAAGCGCTGAGGGCGCTGCCGCCCTCGAATTGGGTGAGATGCAGGGTCACGGTGGAGGTCTGATGAGGTACTGACAGGGTTGAAATGAAGTGCAAAACGCGGCGTACGCGGGCAAGGCGCATTGCGGCGCAATTTTACCCGCCGTCACAAGCGCTCCCCTGCCAGGCCGAGGCTTGTCAAGCATGGCTCTGTCGTTAAGGGCCTGCCCAACACAGGCTACAAGCCCAATGGGATAATTAGCGCCTATGACTATCACCATCAAAGACGCCGAAGGCATTGCAGGTATGCGCGTGGCGGGCCGACTGGCTGCTGAATTACTTGACTACCTGGCCCCGTTTGTTAAACCAGGCATGACCACCAATGAGCTTGACCGCTTAGCTGAAGAACACACCACGCAAGTTCTCGGCGCCATTTCAGCCCCGTTGAACTATGCGCCCGGCGGCCATAACCCCTACCCAAAATCAATTTGCACATCGATCAACCAGCAGGTCTGCCACGGCATCCCCAATGACAAGCCGCTTAAAAAAGGCGACATCGTCAATGTGGATGTGACCGTCATCAAAGACGGCTGGCATGGTGATTCAAGCCGGATGTACATGGTGGGCGAGGCGTCGGTGGCGGCCAAACGACTGTGTCACCTGACTTATGAAGCCATGTGGAAAGGCATCATGAAGGTACGCGAAGGCGCGTATCTGGGTGACATTGGTCACGCCATTCAGACCTTTTCCGAAGGGCAAGGCCTGAGCGTGGTGCGCGAGTTCTGTGGCCACGGCATTGGTCAAAAATTTCACGAAGACCCGCAAGTGCTGCATTACGGCAAACCCGGCACACTGGACCAACTCAAGGCCGGCATGACCATTACCATTGAGCCGATGCTCAACATCGGACGCAAGGAGATCAAGGAGATGGGCGACGGCTGGACCATCGTCACCAAAGACCGTTCGCTGTCAGCCCAGTGGGAACACACGGTGCTGGTCACACCCACAGGCTATGAAGTGTTGACTTTGTCAGCCAACAGCCCGGCGATTCCGGCCTTTGTGACGCCGTCGGCCTGATTTGCCTTGGCGCCATGTCCGCCTGCCCCTCTAGGCTTGACGGTTGCTTCAACTGAACAGATCGTTCCCATGACAGAACTCAGCGCGCTGCGCACCCAATACCGTGCGGACAAAGCCGCTTTGATTAGTGCGCTGTCAAACAGTGGCGCGTCAACCCGTGGTGTCCACACAGCGCTGCACAAACTGGCGGCGCTGGCCGATGGTCTGCTCAAAAATTTGTGGCAGAGAGCAGGTATGACCGAGCCTTTTGCCCTGCTGGCAGTGGGCGGCTTTGGCCGGCGGGAGTTGTTTCCGCACTCCGACGTGGACGTGTTGTTGCTGTTGCCTGATGACCAGTCCCCTGTGCTTGATGCCGAACTAAAGGCGCGCATTGAGGGATTCATTGGCAGTTGCTGGGACGCCGGACTGGAAATTGGCTCCAGCGTGCGCACCCTGGCCGAGTGCCTGAGCGAGGCCGCCAAAGACGTGACCGTGCAAACGTCGTTGCTGGAAGCGCGGCTGATCACCGGCAGTGCGGCACTGTTTGGCAATTTCCAGACGCAGTTCATGACCGCCATGGACCCACAAGCATTTTTCATTGCCAAGACGCTGGAACTGCACCAGCGTCATAACAAATTTGACAACACACCCTATTCGCTGGAGCCCAATTGCAAGGAATCACCCGGCGGTCTGCGTGATCTGCAAGTGATTCTGTGGGTGGCCAAGGCAGCCGGGTTCGGCAGCAACTGGTCAGACCTAGCCAAAAGTGGCTTGGCCACCGCCTTTGAAGTCAAACAACTCAAACACAACGAAGGCTTGCTGTGGCTGATTCGGGCGCGCCTGCATCTGATTGCCGGACGGCGCGAAGACAGGCTGGTGTTTGACATGCAAAACGCGGTGGCGCAATCCTTTGGCTTTGAGGCGCCCTCACCCACCACCGACAAACGTGCGTTTGTGCGCCCCAGCGAATCGCTCATGAAGCGTTATTACTGGGCGGCCAAGGCGGTGACCCAGCTGAACCAGATTTTGTTGCTCAACATTGAAGAGCGGCTGAGCCCCTCCATGCATGAGCCTTTCCCCATCAATGCGCGCTTTTCTGACAAGGCGGGCATGGTCGAAGTGGCCAGTGATGATCTGTACCAGCGTGAGCCGCACGCCATTCTTGAGACTTTCCTGATCTATCAAACCACCGCAGGCATGAAAGGGCTGTCGGCCCGCACCCTGCGCGCGCTCTACAACGCGCGCGGCCTGATGGATGGCAAGTTCCGCAACGACCCTGTCAACCGCGACACCTTCATGCAAATTCTGATGCAACGCGGCGGCATCACCCACGCCATGCGATTGATGAACCAGACGTCGGTGCTGGGCCGCTACCTGTGGGCGTTTCGCAAAATTGTTGGGCAGATGCAGCATGACCTGTTTCATGTGTACACGGTCGACCAGCATGTGCTGATGGTGTTGCGCAACGTCAGGCGCTTCTTTATTGCCGAACATGCTCACGAATACCCCTTTTGCTCTCAACTGGCGAGCGGCTGGGACAAACCCTGGATCTTGTATGTGGCTGCCCTGTTCCATGACATTGCCAAGGGTCGCGGTGGCGATCATTCGGTATTGGGGGCCAAAGATGCCCGACAGTTCTGCAAACAGCACAATATTGGCCGCGAAGACACACACCTGATCGAATTTGTGGTGCGCGAGCACCTGACAATGAGCCATGTGGCGCAAAAAACTGACCTGAGCGACCCTGATGTGATTGCAGCCTTTGCGAAGCGAATGGGTAACGAGCGGTACCTGACAGCCTTGTACCTGTTCACCGTAGCGGACATTCGTGGCACCTCGCCCAAAGTGTGGAATGCCTGGAAGGGAAAACTGCTGGAAGACCTGTACCGCCTGAGCTTGCGCGTACTTGGCGGCCATGCTGCCGACCCCCATGTGGAAGTGGAAACCCGCAAGCGCGAGGCCCTGATTCAGCTGGCCCTGCACGCGCTGCCCTTTGAAGCCCATAAACCCTTGTGGGACACGGTAGATGTCAGCTACTTCATGCGCCACGACGCCAACGACATCGCCTGGCACACGCGACAGTTGTCGCGCCATGTGAATTCTGGCAAATCCATTGTGCGGGCCCGTTTGTCGCCTTTGGGTGAAGGCCTGCAGGTGCTGGTTTACACACCTGACCTGCCTGATTTGTTTGCCCGAATTTGCGGCTACTTTGACCAGCGTGGCTTCAGTATTCTGGATGCCCGTGTTCACACGGCCTACAACCACTACGCGCTCGACACCTTCCAGGTCATTGCCCAGGCTATGCCAGACATGTACCAGGAACTCACCAGTATGGTGGAAACCGAGTTGCTCAATGCCATCATGCAGACCGGTCCGTTGCCCTCGCCCAGCCGTGGCCGGGTGTCACGTCGGGTCAAGAGCTTCCCGATTACACCCAGAATCAACCTCCAGCCCGACGAAAAAGGGCAGCGCTGGCTGCTCAATATTTCGGCCAGCGACCGGGTTGGCTTGCTCTATTGCGTGGCGCGTGTGCTGGCCAGGCACAAGGTCAACGTGCAACTGGCCAAGGTCAACACCCTGGGTGAGCGGGTGGATGACACCTTTTTGATCGATGGGCCGGAGTTGCAGCAAAACAAGGCGCAAATCGAGATCGAAACCGAGCTGCTGGATGCGCTGGCCTGAATTTTTAAGTCTTTTAGGCCTCTAGCCCTTTAATTACTTGCGCAAGAAGCTATTATTTAAATAGCATCAGTCATCATGTGGGTCAAGCCCGGGGAACAACTCTGACGTGAAGCCAAACTGTGTGAAGTCGCGCACACGCATGGGGTAAAGCGTGCCAATCAGGTGGTCGCACTCGTGTTGCACGACCCGGGCGTGAAACCCTTCGACCGTGCGGTCAATCAAATCGCCATATTGGTTGAAGCCGGCATACCGAATATGGGTGAACCGCGGCACCTTGCCACGCAGGCCAGGAACCGACAGGCAACCCTCCCAATCTTCAAATTGATAAGGCGCCAAGTCTGCAGGACTCTGCAGGTTGGCAAGCTGCAATGGCATCCAGTGCTGCGGTGCTTGCCTGGAGGGCATCAGCGGCGTGATCACCGGGTTGATCAGCACCGTGCGCGGCACCAAGGGTGCGTCAGGGTAGCGCGGGTTGCTGCTGTCGGTGCCAAAAATCACCACCTGCAAGTCAACCCCAATTTGTGGCGCCGCCAGCCCGGCGCCGTCGGCGGCACGCATGGTGTCAAGCAGGTCGGTGATCAGCAGGTGCAACTCGTCAGTGTCAAACTGCGTCACCGGCGGCGCTGTGCGCAGCAACCGCGGGTCACCCATTTTGAGAATGTTACGAACGGCCATCAAGCATCTCCTTTAATTGGGCTTCATCCAGCACGGCCACGCCCAGTGCCTGGGCCTTATCGAGCTTGCTGCCCGCCTCAAGCCCCGCCACCACATAGCTGGTTTTCTTGCTGACGGAACCAGCCACCTTGCCGCCCGCAGCCTCAATCAAGGCTTTGGCCTCTTCACGGTCCAGTGTGGGCAAGGTGCCGGTCAGCACAAAAGTTTTGCCGCTTAAAGGTTGCGCGGCCACCGGGGCTGGCTCGCCTTCTGGCCAGGTCAGGCCGCAGGCACGCAACTGCTCAACCACTTCGCGGTTGTGTGGCTGGTCAAAAAAGGTTCGGATACTTTTGGCCACGATCGGACCAACGTCCGCCACGGCAAGCAACTGTTCTTCTGTGGCATCCATGATGGCGTCAAGCTTGCCAAAGTGACGCGCCAGTTCTTTGGCAGTGGCCTCGCCCACGTGGCGAATGCCTAAGCCAAACAAAAACCGGGGCAGCGTGGTGTGCTTTGACTTCTCCAAGGCATCCACGATGTTTTGCGCTGACAGCTGCGCCATGCGCTCAAGTTTTTTGAGCTGCTCCAGGGCGATGTCTTGCCGCTCGGTGGTGGGCAACCTGGCATACAAATCGTCGGCACTGAGTTGTTCAATTTCAGCCCGCGCCCTGAAACCCAGGCGGTACAAATCAGGCAGCGTATGGATTACGCCAGCATCGACCAACTGGTCGACCAGTTTTTCACCCAGGCCTTCCACCTCAACCGCGCGACGTTGCGCAAAATGCAAAATGGCCTGCTTGCGCTGGGCACGGCAAAACAGGCCGCCGGTGCATCGGTAATCGGCCTCACCTTCTTCGCGCACGGCGGCGCTGCCACACACCGGGCAAATGCGGGGCATGGTGAAGACTTCGGGGTTGCCCTGGCGTTTGTCCAGCAGAACGCTCACCACTTCAGGAATCACATCGCCAGCGCGGCGCACGATCACGGTGTCGCCCAGGCGCACGTCTTTGCGACGGGCTTCATCTTCGTTGTGCAGGGTGGCGTTGGTCACGGTCACGCCACCGACAAACACCGGCGCCAGTTTGGCCACTGGGGTGAGTTTCCCGGTGCGCCCCACCTGCACGTCAATGCCAAGCACGGTGGTCAGCATTTCTTGCGCCGGAAACTTGTGCGCCACCGCCCAGCGCGGCTCGCGCGTGACAAAGCCCAACTTGCGTTGCAACGCCAGGCTGTTGACCTTGTAGACCACGCCATCTATGTCATAACCCAAGCCATCGCGCTGCCCACCAATGGCGGTATAAAACGCTACTAATTCAGTAGCACCTTGCGCAATAGATACAAGGGTACAGACCGGAAATCCCCATATTTTCAAGGTTTGCAGCAGCTCGTAATGGGTTTGCCATTGCGGGCCGCCAGCCTCGGGGGGCGTCACCTCGCCCAGGCCATACGCAAAAAAGCTCAAGGGGCGCTGCGCGGCAATCGCAGGGTCCAACTGGCGCACGGCACCGGCGGCGGCATTGCGCGGATTCACAAAGATCTTTTCTCCGCGCTCACCGGCGGCAATACGCTGACGCTGGCGGTCGTTGAGGGCCTCAAAATCATCGCGGCGCATGTAGACCTCGCCGCGAACTTCCAGCACCGGTGGCACACCTACGGGCAAACGCAAGGGAATTTGGCCAATGGTGCGGATGTTCTGCGTGACGTTTTCACCCACCTCACCGTCACCCCGCGTGGCGGCCTGCACCAGCACGCCATGTTCATAACGCAAGCTCATGGCCAGACCGTCAAACTTGGGCTCGGCCACGTACTCAATGGCCGGTTCAGCGTCAGTCAGGCTCAGCTCACGGCGAATGCGTGCGTCAAAATTTTCAGCACCGCTGGCCTCGGTGTCGGTTTCGGTGCGTATGCTCAGCATGGGCACGGCATGGCGCACTTGGCCAAACTGGTCCAGCACCTTGCCGCCAACGCGCTGAGTGGGCGAGTCGGGCGAGTTCAGTTCGGGGTGTTTGGCTTCCAGGGCTTGCAATTGCCTAAACAGCCGGTCGTACTCGGCATCAGGAACAGTGGGCGCATCCAGCACGTAATATCGGTGCGCATGGGCGTGCAAGGTCTGGCGCAGTTGCGCCAACAGCGCAGCGTCCTCGGGCGCGGGGTCAAACAGGTCAGGTGTGGACATTGGGGCGTTATCAGGAAAAAAGCCGGCGCGCCAAAGCTGACCCGGCCGCAAGCTCACGCTGTGCCAGGGTGTCATACAAATGCTCCAACTCAGATGCAATCACATCCAGGGCCTCGGTTGGCAGCGCCAGGCCATTGTCATCCGTGATGACGCCATCCATGTCCCGGGCCAGCGACATCGCCGCTTCGCGCATGCGCTCAAAGGCGCGCTCGCTGCGGTCTACCTGCGCCACATCAAGGCTCAGGGTCACCTCACGCAGGGCTGATTGGGTCGGGTCTTCGGCGAGTGCGGCTTGGGCATCAAAACTCAGGCTCAACACAGATGGCAAGCCGGCCGCGCTGGCAGGCACCACCATGCGCCCGGCAATTGAGCCTGGCACAAAGCCCAGCTTGGCCGCCATTTGCTGGATGTAGCTGGGACTCCAGGCGGCACGCCGCGCCCGCACTACAAAGCCAAGCTGCGCATCATGGTCACCGGCAAACTGGTCGAGCTCGCGGCCACGGTTAACCTCTTGGCGCATCTCGGGGAAATCAGGCGTTCCACCCAAGGCATCACAGAATGTTTGGGTCTTCATGACAAATTCAGAAAATTCGATGTCATTCAAGGCGCCAGATCGGTTGGCCAACTGAATACCTGCCTGCAGTTGTAAATAACGCTGCCCCGCCACCGGAAACTCCCAACGCAAGTGGCCTTCGGCTTGCCCCTCGATGGTGAACGGCTTGCTGCCAACACGACGGGTTGGCGGCATGGCGGCCAGCACCGCATCGCCAGACACCGGGCCATCCAGCGCGATCGGCGCAATCACATCGATCAAGGCATCCAGCGTGGGCTTTTTCTCGGGCACGGGCAAGGCAAACCCGCTGTCTTCAAAAGCCTGGGTGTCCAGCGTGGGTTCACGCTCACCCACCCCGCCTTCGTGCCCAGGCTGGACGGGCTCGGGCTGGCGTGGCCGGTTGCGGCGCGCCACCCAGAGGTTTTGCGCCAGCACGCCCAGCAGCACCAAAGCGCCTGTGATGATCAGTCCCCATTGCAATTGGCTCATGTGTTACCCCGCGTCAGTCATTGAAAGGGCTGCGTCCATGTCCACCGCCACAATGCGTGACACGCCCTGCTCTTGCATCGTCACGCCGATGAGTTGTTTGGCCATTTCCATGGCGATCTTGTTGTGGCTGATGAACAAAAATTGTGTTGATTTGCTCATGCTCGACACCAGCTTGGCATACCGCTCTGTGTTGGCATCATCCAGCGGCGCATCGACCTCGTCAAGTAAGCAAAACGGTGCCGGATTGAGCTGAAAGATGGCAAACACCAGCGCAATCGCCGTCAAGGCCTTTTCGCCACCTGACAACAAGGCAATGCTCTGGTTCTTCTTGCCGGGCGGCTGGGCAATCACTTGCACGCCAGAGTCCAGAATTTCATCACCCGTGATGACCAGGCGCGCATTGCCACCGCCAAACAGCTCGGGAAACATCTTGCCAAAGTGCTCGTTCACGGTATTGAAGGTGCCAGAGAGCAGCTCACGGGTTTCGCCGTCTATTTTTCGAATGGCATCTTCCAGCGTGGTCATGGCTTCTACCAAGTCGGCGGTTTGCGCATCCAGGAACGTTTTGCGCTCCCGGGCGGCGGCCAGTTCGTCCAGTGCGGCCAAATTGACCGCGCCCAGTGCGGCAATTTCGCGGTTCAGGCGGTCAATGTCGCCCTGCATGCCCACCAAACGCACCGCACCGTCTGCCACCGAGGCAGCCAAAACGGCCAGATCGGCTTGGGCATCGGCCAACATTTGGTTGTATTGCTCAAAGCCAAGACGTGCAGCTTGCTCTTTCAGCTGAAATTCGGTGATGCGCGCGCGCAAGGGGTCAAGCTCGCGCTCAAGCTGCAGCCGGCGCTCGTCGCTGGCGCGCAGCTTGGCGGTCAGGTCGTCGTATTGGCTGCGCTGGGCACCCAGGTGCTGCTCGCGCTCCAGTTTTTTGGCCAGCGCTTGCTGTAAGCCGCCTTGGGCCGCCGCATCGTTCAGGCGCGTCAACTCATCTTGAGCCCTTTGGGCTTCAGCCCTTACAGATTGAGCTTGTTGCGCTGCTGTTTCAATAGCGCGAGCGAGTTCGGCGCGACGTGCACCTAAGCTGCGTAGGGAGAAGGTAGCTTCTTGTGCCTGACGCTCCAGGCTGCGCTGTTGCTCTCGGCATTCGTTGAGTTTGCGCTCGGCAAGAATCACCTTGTCATCCAGTTGGGCGTGGCGCTCCTGGGTGTCGGCCAGCTGCATGTCGAGCTCTTCAAAGCGGGCTTCGGCCTCCATGCGGCGTTCTTGCAATTCGCCTAACTGGTCGTCGACTTCAGCCATGTCGCTGGCTATTTGGGCGCTGCGGCTGCGCGCCTGGTCGGCCAATTGGGTCAGGCGCAGGGTTTCCACTTGCAGTTCATGGCTGCGGTTTTGCAGGTCGGCGGCTTCACGTCGGGCCGTTACCAGGCGTTGCGACACCTCGGCATACGCGGCTTCAGCCCGTACCAGCCTGGCGCGCGATTCGTCAGTGATGAGCACTTGGGCGCGCTGTTGCTTCTGCAGGTTTTCAATTTCTTGCGCGCGCGCCAATAAACCAGCTTGTTCAGAGTCTTGCGCGTAAAAGCTGACGCTGTAGCGGCCTACCGCGTGGCCTGTTTTGACATAAATGAGGTCGCCCATTTGCAGCTGGTCACGACAGGCCAGCGCATCTTCCAGACTTGCCGCCGTGAAGACGCCTTGCAGCCAGTCATCCAATACGGCTTTTTGGCTGGCGTCGTGTACTTTCAACAAATCTGCCAGCCGTGGCAAGCTGCTGCTTTGTGGCGCAGTGGCGGCCGGTGGCGGGCTGTAAAAGGCCAACTTGGCAGGCGGCGCATCTTGCGCAAAGGCGCGTACCAATTCAAGGCGGCTGACTTCAAGCGCGCCCAGGCGCTCCCGCAACGCGCCTTCCAAGGCATTTTCCCAGCCTTGCTCAATGTGCAGACGGCTCCATAAACCTTGCAAATGGTCCAGCCCGTGGCGCTGCAACCAGGGTTGCAACTTGCCATCGGTCTTGACTTTTTCTTGCAGCGCTTTGAGCGCCTCCAGCCGGGCGGACAAATCGGCCAATTGAGCTGATTCTGTGTTCACAGCAGTTTGTTGACGGCGACGGGTGTCGTCGAGCTCGGGCGCGCTGTCTTGCAACTCGACCAACCGCGCTTGCGCCTCATCGGTGGCTTCGAGGGCTTGGTCCAGCAGGCTTTGCTGGTTTAGCAGGCGTTGCTCATCGGGCGCGGCCAAGGCATTGCGGTCAGCCAGCAGGCGCTCGCGGCGCGTGCCAAGCTGACGCGTCTGGTCGTCCATGCTGCGTTGCTCGGCTGCCAAAACGCCTAAATGTTGTTGCACCTGTGCCACGCTGGCGCGCTGTTCACTTGCGGCACGCTGCGCTTGGCGCAGGGCTTCTTCGAGATCTGGCAGGGCTTGGGCTTGCTCCTCTACTTGGGCGGACAGCAGTTCGGTCTGTTCCTCACCCAGAAATTCGAGCTCAACCAGGTTGTCCAGCTCAGCTTGCGCATCATCGCCACGCGTGGCCCATTGGGCGTCTTGTTCCTTCAGGGTCTGCAGGCGCAGCTCAACGCGTTGGCGGCCTTCCACCACAAAGCGGATTTCAGCCTCCAGACGGCCGACTTCGGTGCTGGCCTCATACAGTAAGCCTTGCGCCTGGTTGACCTGGTCGCCTGCCGCATAGTGGGCCTGGCGCACAGTCTCCAGCTCAGACTCGATGTGACGCAAATCCGCCATACGGCTTTCCAGCGAGTTGACGGCACCCAATGATTCGAGATGCACCCGGCCTTGGTCAGCTTCGGCCTCAGAACGTTTCAAGAACCAGAGCTGTTGTTGCTTGAGCGTGACGGTGCTGGTCAGTGCGTTGTATTTTTGTGCAACTTCAGCCTGTTTTTCAAGCTTGTCCAGGTTGGCGTTCAATTCGCGCAGGATGTCTTCAACCCGGGTCAGGTTCTCGCGCGTGTCACTCAGCCTGTTTTCAGTTTCGCGGCGGCGCTCTTTGTATTTGGACACTCCGGCCGCTTCTTCCAGAAACAAACGTAATTCTTCAGGCTTGCTCTCGATGATGCGGCTGATGGTGCCCTGGCCAATGATGGCGTAGGCGCGTGGGCCCAGACCGGTGCCCAGAAACACATCTTGCACATCACGCCGACGCACGGCCTGGTTGTTAATAAAGTAGCTGCTGTTGCCGTCGCGTGTTAGCACGCGCTTGACCGCAATCTCGCCAAACTGGCTCCATTGGCCGCCGGCGCGGTGGTCTTCGTTGTCAAACACCAGTTCCACACTGGCGCGACTGGCCGGCTTGCGGGTGGTGGTGCCATTAAAAATCACGTCCTGCATGGACTCGCCACGCAGCTCCGATGCCTTGGACTCGCCCAGCACCCAGCGCACCGCATCCATGATGTTGGACTTGCCACAGCCGTTCGGCCCCACCACGCCAACCAGTTGGCCAGGCAGCAGAAAATTGGTGGGTTCAGCGAAAGACTTGAACCCTGAAAGCTTGATGGAGTTGAGACGCACGAATTGCTAAAAACAAAAGTCGGAGAAAGACAAAAACAAAGGCCAAAGACACGCGCGTGCCTGACCGCTTGATGATAACTTGGCCCTCTGACACCAATCAGGTGTCCCCTAAGCCTGAGCAATCAGGTACAGGCCGGAAAATATCAAATCCGCGTTCACCAAGTGAAGCCAACCTGCTAGCTCACTGGGCAGCAGTTACACCATCAACGCCAATCAGCGTCACCGCCACTTGTTGGCCTGAATCGCCAGTCAAGCACGTGACCCGGCATGAGCTAGTACCATCACTTGCTCTGGCGGAGCAGTCTTTAATTTGTGGTCGCTCCAAACCTGCCGCCAGCGGCGTGCACCTGGCAAACCATGCCGCAAGCCCAGCATGTGCCGCGCAATCGACGGCCAAGGCGTTCCGTGTTGCACCAGCTCTTGTTGCATGTAGGCCACCATTTGCTGTTCAACCGACTCACGCGTGAGAACCTCCGGCGGGGTGTCTGCCAAGGCAGGGGCATGACCTTCAAAAAACTGGGCATCCCACTGGCTCAGCCACCAGGGGTTGTGATAAGCCTCGCGGCCCAGCATGACTCCATCGACATGCTGCAAGTGTTGCTGCACCTGCTCGGTGGTGGTCACGCCACCGTTGAGCACAAACACCAGTCCCGGAAAATCTTGTTTGAGTTGGTACACCCACTCGTAGCGCAGCGGTGGCACTTCCCGGTTGTCTTTGGGGCTAAGCCCTTTCAGCCAGGCATTGCGGGCGTGCACAATAAAGGTGCCACAACCAGCACCACTGACCTCACCAACAAAGTCACGCACAAAATCGTAGCTCTCTACTTTGTCAATGCCAATCCGGTGTTTGACAGTGACCGGTATACCCACCGCGTCCACCATGGCCTTGACCCCGTCAGCCACCAGAAGCGGCTCGTTCATCAGGCACGCACCAAAGGCACCACGCTGCACGCGCTCACTTGGGCATCCGCAGTTCAGGTTGATTTCGTCATAGCCCCATTGCTCACCCAGGAGTGCGCAGTGTGCAAGGTCTTTGGGCTCGCTGCCGCCAAGTTGCAGTGCAACCGGGTGTTCTTGCGGATTGAAGGCGAGATGGCGGGCCACATCGCCATGAATCAACGCGCCCGTGGTCACCATCTCGGTGTAAAGCAAGGCGTGTTTTGACAATAGACGATGGAAATAACGGCAATGGCGGTCAGACCAGTCAAGCATGGGCGCCACGGAAAGTCGCCATCGGTTCGAATCAGGGGGGGTAAAACTCAGCATGCCCGGGATTATCCCAGCCTCAAAAAACTCCCTGGCCCCTGCCCGTCAGATTGCACAAAACAGGCCTGATTCGTGGGTGTAAGCAATCCACAATGCCCAGGCAGAACTGGCCGCAAGTGCAAGGCCAGCCAGGCGCACTCCCCAATCACCTGAGTGGTTGCCCTTGAGACGCAGCCACAGCCAAGGCCCGAGCATCATGGACACACTGGTGCCCAGCGCAAACAGCGCCATCACCAACGCACCATCAAGTGCATTGCCAGTGAGACCTGCCACAAGCAGGGCCGAGTACAACAGGCCACACGGCAAAAAAGTCCAAAGAACGCCCACAACAAGTGGTGCACCCCTGCCCCGCCCCATCGCTAAACTGCGGGCACCTGCCCAAATTTTGCGACCCGCTTGTTCCATCCACACTGGCTGCTGGGCCTTCCAAAGCAAGGCCAGACCCAAGACCATCATGGCCACATGGAACATGCTCCAGACAGGGCGCAGTACTGATGATTGAACCGCTAACCAGCCAAAACCTTGCATGGATACCGCCACGATGGCCCCCAACCCTGAATAGCCGACAACCCGTCCTAATTGAAAAGTCCACATGGCCGAGGTTTTGTTTGACCCGGCCGCTTGTCCAATTCCGGCGCAAGCGGCACCACACATGGCAATGCAGTGCGGTCCCCCGGCAAGGCCCATGAGAAGCGCGGTCGTTGCGAGGGTTGTTTGCATTATCCGAATTTAGAGGATTTTGGAAAACTTGGCGCGAGTACGGTCAGTTTGCAGATACCGGTCAAACACCATGGCCACCGCACGCACAAAGAACCAGCCCTTAGGCGTAACTTTGATCCCGGCATCCTCGAGTTCGATCAGGCCCTGTTCGACCTGTGCCTGCAAAACTTCCAATTCTTTGGCGAAATACTGCTTGAAATCTACCAGATAAGCCAATTCAATCGACTCAAATGAGAGTCGGCCTTGGCACATCAAGGCCATGATGACCGCACGGCGCACCAAGTCATCGCGAGACAACGCCAGCCCACGCACCACAGGGAACTGCCCTTGGTCCAAAAAGTCGTAATACTCTTCGAGCGTCTTGGCGTTTTGGCTGTAAGTAGCACCAACCCGACCAATTGATGACACCCCCAAGCCCACCATATCGCAATCAGGCTGCGTGCTGTACCCCTGAAAATTGCGATGCAGACGTCCTTGGCGTTTGGCCACTGCCAGTGAATCATTTGGCAGCGCAAAGTGATCCATGCCAATGTAAACATAACCCGCAGCCATCAGCGCAGCCATTGAGCGAGCCAACATCGACACCTTGGCCGAAGCGGTTGGAATTTCCACCGAAGAGATACGCCGCTGCGGCTTGAAACGCTCTGGCAAATGCGCATAGGCATACAAGGCAATGCGATCTGGCCTGAGCTCACAAATTTGAGCCATGGTGCGGTCAAACGACTCAGGCGTTTGCTCAGGCAACCCATAAATCAGGTCAACGTTGACCGATTCAAAACCGCGGTCACGCGCAGCAGCGACCAGCGCGAACACTTGGTCAGCAGGCTGCACCCGATGCACGGCTTTTTGCACAGCGGGATCAAAATCCTGTACACCAAAACTCAAACGGTTAAACCCCAGCTCCGCCAGCGTATCAAGCCGCGACGCATCAATGGTGCGCGGATCAATCTCAATGGAGTATTCACCACCCGGCGTGAACGTGAAACTGCGCCTGAGCATGGCCATGAGCTCGCGTAGCTCATCATCCGACATAAAGGTTGGCGAACCACCACCTAAATGCAACTGAGACACCACCTGCCCCAGGCCCATGTGCTGGGTGTGTAGGTCAACCTCACGGCCCAGATATTTCAGATAGGCAGCAGCGCGATCATGGTGCTTGGTGATGATCTTGTTGCATGCACAGTAGTAGCAAAGCGACTCACAAAACGGAATATGCACATACAGCGACAGTGGCAGCACCAAGGCAGCTGCGCCAGAACGACGCTGTTCCAGCGCCTGTATATAGTCTTGCGGCGTAAACGCCTCTACAAAACGATCTGCAGTCGGGTAAGACGTATACCGTGGTCCGGAAACATCGTACTGACGAATCAGACTCTCGGAAATTGGCTCAGCAGTACTTTCAATCATGGATATTCCTTCACAATGGTACCGAATATGCCAAATTTTTCTCTACTAATTCTTGATCTCAATCAATGAACAAAGAAAAAACGAAAGCGATCGAAAATTGACCCAGATCAGAACATGGACACGAACAGTGTCAAAATCACCCCCCATGAACCACGAACCCATCAAAATTGCTTGCTCAGACTGCAACATGCGCGAACTGTGTATGCCCGTTGGCCTTAGCAATACTGAGCTTGATCGGATTGACGAAATCATCGGTGCGCGCAGAAAAATAAAGCGCGGTGAGACAGTGTTTCACAACGGTGAGAAGTTCACCAATCTCTATGCCATTCGGACTGGCTTTTTCAAGACATGCATCACCTCTGAAGATGGGCGTGATCAAGTGACGGGTTTCCAGATGGCTGGCGAAATCATTGGACTTGACGGCATCGTTCATGACCATCACACGTGTGACGCTGTCGCGCTTGAGGATGGCGAAATTTGCGCCATGCCCTTCGCACAGATTGAAGACTTATCCCGCGAGGTGAACGCCTTGCAACACCATGTGCACAAGATCATGAGCCGTGAAATTGTGCGTGAGCATGGTGTGATGTTGCTGCTGGGAAGCATGCGGGCCGAAGAACGGCTGGCTGCTTTCTTGCTTAATCTGGCCCAACGCCTACACGCACGGGGCTTCTCTCAGTCTGAGTTGGTCTTGCGCATGACAAGAGAAGAAATCGGCAGTTTCCTTGGTCTCAAACTGGAAACCATCAGCCGCACATTTTCTAAATTTGTTGACGATGGCATCGTTCAGGTTAAGCAACGCCACGTTCACATTGTGAACACCGCAGCCCTGCAAGACATCGTCAACCCAAGATAAGCATTTGAAAAAGCGGTTCGATCCGTTTTATTTCGGAGGCGGAACAATCCCCGTTTGGGCATGATTTCTGCCCAACATCGCCGGTGCCATACTGCTTTCTTTTCTGCGCGCTTCGATGGACTGATCTGACTGCCTGCTTGGTTGATAGGAATCGTCACTGATGATTTCATTTGGCCGCGACATGGCCAGATAAAGCGTGATGAAACTTGCCACAACGACAACAGCGGGCAACCCAATCACAAGCCAAACGTGACCAAATTGCCACCATTTTTGGTTTAACTCATCATTTTTTTGCATTTGCAGGTGCCTTTAACTCTTGAAGGAAGGCGGCGCCAAGAGCCGCCGCGTGTAGTCGTCACGGTATCTGATACTGTCAAAAAAGAAAGAACTTGGCCTCTAGCTAAAAGACCAAGTCCATTCACAAATAACCTCAAAGGTTTTATTTGTTTGACAGACCCCAAATGTAAGAAGTCAACACATGAATTTGAGCTTCAGTGAGTCGTTCAGCCTGCGCAGGCATGACGTTGACCTTGCCATTGTTGATCATGTCAACAATGGCTTTTTCGCCAAAGCCGTGTAACCAGATGTTGTCAGTCAAATTGGCAGAGCCTACAGCTTGCATGCCTTTGCCATCAGCGCCGTGGCATGCAGCGCACACAGCAAACTTCTCTTTACCCAATGCTGCGCGTGCGGAGTCATGCGGACTGTTAGAAAGGCTCAGAACATACTGGGCCACGTTTTTCACATCGTCAGCAGTGCCTAAAGCAGCAGCCATGGGAGGCATGTTGCCGTTGCGACCACCGACCAGCGTTTCCTTGATTTTGTCAGTGGTCCCGCCATGGAGCCAATCGCCATCTGTCAGATTCGGGAAACCCTTGTTACCGCGAGCATCGGATGCATGACACTGTGCACAGTTATTTCCGTACAAGCGCTCACCAATGGCCATAGCCTGTGCGTCTTTGGCAACATCTTCTGGCTTCATCGACATGAACTTGGCGTAGATCGGTGCAATTTCAGCATTGCCCTTGGCAACTTCATCTGCATGCAGCTTGGCTGAAGACCAACCCAGCGTACCCTTGTAGCTGCCCAGACCAGGATAAAGCACCAGATAGGCCAAAGCAAATATGATGGTGAATACAAACATGTAACTCCACCACCGTGGTAGCGGGTTATTCATCTCGCGAAGGTCACCATCCCAAACGTGGCCCGTGGTGTTATCACCAGCCGTCGTAGCTTTCATCTTGCCGGTGATGATCAACAAAACCAAGCAAGCGATGATGCTGACCAACGTGAGCCCGGAGACATATATCTCCCAAAAATTACTTGTGAAATCGCTCATTTTTATTTCCTATTAGGTGAAATTGTCAATCCTGCTCAAATGGCAGGTTGGCAGCTTTTTCAAAGTCCGCCGAATTCTTGCGTGAGTAAGCCCACGCGATGATCCCGACAAAAGCAAGAAAGCTGACCACCGTCACCAGTGAGCGCAGTGTGTTGACATCAAACTCCATTAGTGTCCCCTGTTACTTTGCAGTTGTTCCGAGTACCTGGAGGTATGCCACCATGGCATCCATTTCGGTCTTGCCCTTGAGCTCTTCTACTGAAGCCGCAATTTCGGCATCGGTGTAAGGCACACCAACTTTACGCAGAGCCTTCATGTGAGACGGCATGCTTTCTGCATCAACCGGGGTACCCATCAACCACGGGTAAGCAGGCATGATGGACTCAGGCACCAAGTCACGAGGGTTATTCAAATGCGTGATCTGCCACTGATCGCTGTACTTGCCACCTACGCGATGCAAATCAGGACCAGTGCGCTTGCTACCCCATTGAAATGGGTGGTCATAAACAAACTCGTTCGCTTTTGAATACGGACCATAACGCAGTGTCTCGGCGCGGAATGGCCGGATCATCTGTGAGTGGCAGTTGTAGCAACCTTCACGCGTATAGATATCACGCCCTGCCAACTGAAGCGATGTGTATGGCTTCAGGCCAGGTGCAGCAATGGTGGTTGATTTCTGGAAGAACAAGGGAACAATTTCAACCAGACCACCGAACAACAACACAATCAGGATCAATACGATCATCAAGCCATTGTTGGTTTCGATCGTTGAGTGCGACATGCCGCCGCTTTGATTCGGGTTAGACATAATTTTTATACCTCAAGCGTGTGCAAGAACTGACGGAATGGCTACATTCACCGAGCGACCTGAAGTAGCTGTCTTGATCGTGTTCCATAACATGATGATCATGCCCGACAAGTAAAGCAGACCTCCAGCCAAACGCAATACATAGAACGGATAGCTGGCTTTGACAGACTCCACAAAGGTGTAGGTCAGGGTGCCATCAGGGTTGATCGACCTCCACATCAGGCCTTGCATCACACCAGCAATCCACAAAGCTGCAATGTAAAGCACGATACCAATGGTGGCCATGTAAAAGTGCACTTCAATGGCTTTGACGCTGAACATTTGCTTTTGACCGAAAAGACGCGGAATCAGGTAATACATGGAACCCATGGTGACCAGACCCACCCAGCCCAAGGCACCAGAGTGCACATGTCCGACAGTCCAGTCGGTGTAGTGAGACAAGGCGTTAACAGTTTTGATGGCCATCATTGGGCCTTCAAAAGTGGACATGCCATAGAAAGACAAAGACACAATCAGGAAACGCAAGATAGGGTCATCGCGCAGTTTGTGCCAGGCGCCAGACAGCGTCATGATGCCGTTGATCATGCCACCCCAACTGGGTGCCAACAAAATCAGGGAGAACACCATACCCACGGATTGAGTCCAGTCAGGCAAGGCGGTGTAATGCAAATGGTGAGGACCCGCCCACATGTACGTGAAGATCAGCGCCCAGAAGTGAACGATGGACAGACGGTAAGAGTAAACAGGACGACCCGCTTGCTTGGGGATGAAGTAATACATCATGCCCAAGAAGCCCGCCGTCAGGAAAAAGCCCACTGCATTGTGGCCATACCACCACTGCACCATGGCATCCTGCACGCCAGCATAAGCCGAATATGACTTCATGCTGGTGATGCTGACCGGCATAGCAGCGCTGTTAACCAGGTGCAACAAAGCCACAGCCAGGATGAACGCGCCAAAGAACCAGTTAGCCACATAAATGTGCTTCACTTTGCGAGTGCCAACGGTGCCAAAAAACACCACCGCGTAAGACACCCAGACCAGTGTGATCAGAATGTCAATGGGCCACTCAAGCTCAGCATATTCTTTGCCTTCGGTGAATCCCATGGGCAAAGAAATGGCAGCTGCCAAGATAACCACTTGCCACCCCCAAAAGGTGAAAGCTGCCAGCTTGTCACTGAAGATGCGCACTTGACAAGTACGCTGAACAACATAATACGAAGTCGCAAAAAGACCACACCCACCAAACGCAAAAATAACCGCATTGGTGTGCAAGGGACGCAATCGCCCAAAGGACAAATACGAAATACCCAAATTAAGCTCGGGCCAAGCCAACTGGGCGGCGATGATCACGCCGACCAGCATACCGACCACGCCCCAAACGACGGTCATGATGGCGAACTGCCTTACAACTTTGTCGTTGTAAGTCGTCGCCTGCGAATTTGCAAATGCCATGTTCACCTCTTTTCAGTTTATCTAGCCGATAGTTTGCACGACTCCGGTCGCGCGCCATTTGATACAAATCAAATTGTTACAAAATTCTTATCCATCCTTAAGAATTCTCTCCCCTTCTTGCTCAATGTCATCAAATTGCCCGCGATAAATGGCCCACCAGATCCCTCCGATGATCAAAAACACTAAAACCACCGAGAGCGGCACCAACATATACAAGATGTCCATCAAGTTTTCCGTTCAAACTGCGCATCGTTAGACAAACGCAAGGCATTGAGTACCACCAGCAATGAACTGCTCGCCATGCCCAATCCTGCCAGCCACGCTGGAAGCATACCGGCAATTGCCAAGGGGACGCAGGCGGCGTTGTAAATTGCTGCCCACCATAAATTTTGTCGCACCACAGCCAGCGTGCGTCGCGACAGTAGAAGCGAATCAACCACATTGGTTAATCGACTGCCAGACACCAGAAAATCGGCCTGCGCTTGTGCCAGCGGTACGGCTTGGCCAAATGCAAAGGATGCATGCGCACCCGCCAACACCGGCCCATCGTTCAAACCGTCACCGACCACTGCAACTCTATGCCCATCGACCTGCGATTGGCGCATGAAATCAAGCTTCTCTTGCGGCGAACAATGCCCCTTGACGTTTGAAATTCCAACTTTTTCAGCGACTCGCAGGGCAGCGTCACTGGCATCGCCCGACAGCAAATACACGCTGATGCCCGCGTGTTGCAAGGCAGCCACCGTTTCGGCCGCATCCGGACGAATGTCTTCCTGGAATTCGAAGCTTGCCAGCCAACCGTGGTCATCGCTTAAATGAACCTTGAGGATGGGCGAGTCAGCAGCAGCCAGACCGCAAAACTCAGCAGACCCCAAACGAAGCGATTTTGTAGCGACAGAGGCATCGCCCAAACTCACCAGGCCGCTCACGCCCTGCCCGGTTTGTTCCTCGACCTTTTCAGCGCGCCACAACGGAGAAATTTCAGCCAGCGCCGCTGCAGCGCAAAGGGCTTTAGACACCGGATGCAACGAATGCTGCGCCAGCGCTGATGCCATGGCCAGCACTCGTTGCTCAGACTGCCCGGTACGCACCGTCACCTGACCCAACACCATTGCATCCCGCGTCAGTGTGCCCGTTTTGTCAAACATCACGGTGTCAACAGCGGCCAACGACTCAAACGCATCAAGGCGCCGGACCAAAACACCCCGCTTGGCCAAAGCACCTGCCGCCGACAACATGGCCGCAGGCGTGGCCAAAGAAAGCGCGCAAGGGCAAGTCACGATCAACACCGATACGGCGACCATCAAGGCCC
The DNA here is from genome assembly GCF_028688795.1 of Rhodoferax sp. Lineage (GTDB taxonomy): Bacteria > Pseudomonadota > Gammaproteobacteria > Burkholderiales > Burkholderiaceae_C > Rhodoferax. Next base: position 58,259 of record NZ_JAQTXM010000028.1, read on the forward strand.
GCTCAGGGTCAGTTTGCCACCAGTAAGCACAGGCCAAGCCAGCCGCGACCAGCACACCAGCCAAAAATGGTTTGGCAATTTTGTCAGCTAGGCGAGCCAATGGGGGCTTGGTGGTGGAGGCACTTTCCATCAAGCTGACAATTTGCGCAAAACGCGTTTGCTCACCCACCCGGTCAACCCGCATGCGCACCACAGCAGCCAGGTTGTGGCTGCCAGAAATTACCTCATCACCCGCGCTGCGGGTCAGGGGACGCGACTCTCCAGTTAACAACGACTCGTCTACTGAGGTGTTCCCCTGCAACAAGATGCCATCCGCAGGAAAGGCCTCGCCTGGCAGCACGCGAATCACGTCGCCGCACTGCAGCCGCCGCACTGGCACGCGCTCGAACTCACCATCGGCCTTAAGCCGGGCCACGCTGTCGGGCAGGCGGTTCATCAAAGCTTCCAGCGCACCAGCTGTCTTGTCACGTAAACGCAGCTCCAGCCAGCGCCCGGCCAGCAGAAAAAACACAAACATCGTGAGCGAGTCAAAGTACACCTCCGCGCCAAACACACCCGTTGGGTCAAACGTGCCCGCGGTGCTGACCACAAACGTGATCAACATACCCAGCGCAACCGGCAGGTCCATACTGATACGCCGGTGCAGCACATCACGCCAGGCATTACTAAAGAATGGTCCACACGAAAACAAAATCACGGGCAAAGTCAACACCCAGGACGCCCAGCGCAGCAATTGTTCCAACTCCACGGTCAAGTCACCCGGCTTCGCAATGTAGGCGGGATAGGCATACATCATCACCTGCATCATGCACAGCCCCGCCACCATCATCCGCCACAACGCCTTGCGCGACTCAACAAGACGACGCTCGCGGGAAAAAGCGTCGTTGGCCGGAAGCGCCCGGTAACCCGCCTGTTGCACCGCCTGCATCCAGCCCGAGGGTGCCACAGCTTGTGACTGCCAAACCACCTTGGCACGGTGGCTACCGGCACTCACCTCAGCCTTGAGTACACCTGGCACACCTTTGAGCACGTCTTCAATCGTCAGCGCACACGCCGCGCAGTGCATGCCCTCAATGAGCACATTGGACTCCCAGCAACCTGTTTGCTGAGCATCTGGGCGACTAAAAGCAGCCCACTCTTGCTCGTCGTCAAGAAGTTGCAGCGTGTCGAGCGTGTCAGGTTTGGTGGGAAAACTAAGGGGTACGGAGGACATTGGGCGAAGGTTAACTGACGTAACGTGCTGAATGCATGAGATATATCAAGAAAGGCGCTGAGTGTAAGGTTATGCTGCTCGTTTAAACCTGAAGGAGACGCAATCATGTACGACAAGATTCTGGTAGCAACAGATGGTTCAACCCTTTCCAAGAAGGCTGTCAGTAGCGCCATCTCGCTGGCCACGCTGACCGGCGCTAGCTTGGTTGCACTGAAAGTCGTGCCTCGTTACCCACAAAGCTATTTTGAAGGGGGTTTGGCGTTGCAAGCAGCCGAAGTGGGCCGGATTGAAAAGCAGTGGGCAGACGAAGGCCAGGCGGTGGTGGATGAGGTCAAAAAAGCCGCTGAGTTACAGGGAGTCAAAACCCGGGCGCTGACCATCAAGTCCGACGTGGTGTCAGATGCCGTGATTGCTACTGCCAAAAAACATAAATGCGATTTGATCGTGATGGCATCGCATGGCCGCCGCGGCGTCAAACGCCTGCTGCTTGGCAGTGAAACTCAACAAGTATTGACGCACTCTCACATTCCGGTGCTTGTACTAAGGTAATCATGCTATAACCCTTATTCAATAAGGGCTATAAGCTACTATATTAATAGTATCTACAGGTCAATGATCTTCAAACCGATGGCGAATTTCCAGCGCTCCGTCCCAGTTTGCAAAGAACACATCGACGCACTGGGGGTCAAAGTGGGTACCTGAGCTGGCCTTGACATGTTCAGCAGCGCGTTCCAGCGTCCAGGCTTTTTTGTAAGGTCGCTCCGAAGTCAATGCGTCAAACACGTCGGCCACCGCCACGATTCGGCTGAAAATGGGAATGGCTTCGCCTGCCAAACCGTTGGGATAGCCCGAACCATCATACTTTTCATGATGCGCCCGGGCAATTTCTGCACCGGCCTGCAGCACTCTGGATGAACTACCCTTGAGTATTTCATAGCCAAAAATGGCGTGCTGTTTCATGATCTCAAACTCTTCGGGTGTTAGTCGACCAGGTTTAAGCAAAATATGGTCAGCAATCCCCACCTTGCCAATGTCGTGCATGGGCGCAGCCTCAAGCAGCAACTCATGCTCGGCCCGTGGCAGACCCAAGCCTTTGGCAATCAACTCCGAATAATGTGCCATGCGCAAAATGTGGGCCCCGGTTTCGGGGTCACGGTATTCAGCGGCCTTGGACAGGCGCACCACCGTCTCACGCTCACGCTGAACGATCTCAAAAGTGGCTTTGCGAACTTCTTCTGCCAGCCAGTCGGCCCGATTGGCCAGCACCTTGCGGCTGGCACTAAGCTGCAACATGTTGTTGACCCGCGCCATGAATTCAACTTTATCAACCGGTTTGGTTAAAAAATCAGTGGCGCCAGCATCCAAAGCGCGGTAGCGAATTTGTTTCTGATCATTGGCTGTAATCATCAGTATGGGTACATCTTCCTTACCCTTTGTGGCACGCAGCTGGTGAATAAAGTCAATGCCATGAAGCTCGGGCATCATGTAATCCACAATAACCAGATCAACCTCATGAGTTTGAGCCCACGCCAAGCCCAGAGGTGCATCGGAAAACTTGGTCGGCTCACAGTTACCCATGCGCTTGATCAGAGCTTCAAACAAAATCAGGTTGATTTCTGCGTCATCAACAATCAATACTTGATTCATCATATTTACTTTTTTTTAGATCGCCCGACTGCCCATCAACACCCAATATGACAGGCTATACCTGCCGCTACCCGTTTGAAACGACTGTATCACTGCACCAGCGCCCTCACCCTTGCCTACACCCCAAAGCTGCCAACAAATACGCAACTTGCATTTGTAAAGCGCCCCACTTGGCAGCAGTGGTAACGGCCACCTCTGTTTCCCGCCACGTGTCGTTCCAGTCACCATCAGCCGCCAACTGTTCGAGTTGCTCAGCCAGATCGACAGCAGGCTTGGCACCAAACATGCCCAACGTGCCCTTTAGCGCATGCGCTGTGTGCAACCAAGACGACTGATCACCACTGGCCAGCGCGTCTGTCATTTTTTTCACGTCAATGGGCCATTGCGCTATGAAGACATCTGCCACGATGTCAACCACCTCCTGATCTGACTGCGCCAAAGCCTGTTCGTAGTCAAACTCAAGTGCAGGCGCTACCAAGTGAGTAGATGCGACCGATGGACACTGCATGCCCAGTGAGCTCGCTGGCACATGGGGTTTGCCAAAGCGGACCAACACCCGATGAAGTTCGGCAAGCTCAATCGGCTTGGAGATGAAATCGTCCATGCCGGCCTGCAGGCAACGCTCCCGGTCCGCCGTCATGGCGTTGGCCGTCATGGCCACAATTGGCAGGTGCTCACCTGCAGGTTCATTTGCCCGAATACGCTGCGTGGCCGCCAGACCATCCATCACAGGCATCATCATGTCCATGAACACCAAGTCAAAGCGATGCTGCGCCAATGCGTCAAGCGCCAATTGACCATCACCTGCCACCGAGACACGGTGACCCCAGCGCTCAAGCAGCGCAGTGGCCAGCATTTGGTTGATCACGTGATCTTCCACCAGCAGAATGTCCAACGCCACGTTGGCACCAGCCGCGTTGTGCTGCGTCAGCAAGTGGGCTGAATCCTTGGTTGGCACCAGGGTGTCCTCATCAAGTGCCATCGGAATCACCACGTCAAATTGACTGCCATGTCCGAGCTCACTTTGCACCGTAATTTGCCCCCCCAAGGCCTCGGCCAGTCGTGACGAAATCGACAAACCCAGGCCCGTTCCACCAAAACGACGCGTGATGCTGCTGTCTTCCTGCGAAAACGCCTCAAAAATACTGTTCAATTTGTCAGATGGAATTCCAATGCCCGAGTCTTTCACTGAGAACTTGAACTGCTGTGACTTGCCTGCCACCTTTGTAACGCCCACGCTCAACAGCACTTCGCCACTTTCGGTAAATTTGATGGCGTTGCCAATCAGGTTCATCAAAATTTGGCGCAACCGCCCCGGGTCGCCCACCACCGCCAGCGGCACATCAGGGGCCATGGCACACACCAGCTTGATGCGTTTGGCATGAGCGCGTACGGCCAATGACTTGAGCGTTTCAGTGACTGTGCGGCTGAGATTGAAAGGGATTTTTTCAGTCTGCAGCATACCGGCCTCGATTTTCGAGAAATCGAGAATGTCGTTGATGACGCGCAACAAGGCATCTGAAGACGACTTGACGATTTCAAGGTACTCGCGCTGCTGGTCTGTCAGATCGGTGTCAAGCGCCAGCTCCGTCATGCCAATGACACCGTTCATGGGTGTGCGAATTTCATGACTCATGTTGGCCAGAAAATCGGATTTTGCGCGATTCGCCACCTCGGCAGCTTCCTTCGCGCGGCGCAGCTCCTCAGAAGCCTTTTTCGCCTGAGAAATATCTGCCAGATAACCGTTCCAGACCACACCGCCATCGGCCGCACGTTGTGGCATGGATTCGCCATGCACCCAAATCAGCTCGCGGGTGCGTCGGTGGTGCATGCGAAAGTCCAGCGAGATGCGCACCATTGACTTGGCTGAGGCGACAAAAGCTGCCTCAAAAACCTCTTGGTCGTCCAGATGGATCAGGTCAAAAAACACGGCCGAATCAGCCATGACAGCCTGCGGTGTCAAGCCGCAAACTTGCTCGGCCACGCTGCTGCAAAACGGGAAACTTTGGTGCCCGTCCGCCCACAAGCGGTACTGAAACACCACCACCGGAATGCTTTCGCTGACCTCGCGCAGCCGCTGCCCGGCCTCTATCAGCTGTGTCACGTCTTGCCAAATACCAGTGAACACCGTTGCACCATTGACTGCAAGTTCAGGGTCGGGATTAATCTCGGAACGAATCCAGCGCACGCTGCCATCAGGCATTTGTACCCGGTAATCACCCCGCCACGCGGTGCGATTGGCACCCGCTGCGAACACTTCTTCCGCCACCCGATCGCGGTCGTCTTGCACAATTTGAGAAAAAGCCAGACTCCCGTCGGCCAACAGTGCCGCCCTGTCAAGCCCCCGGATTTCTTCCAGGCGGTCGCTCAAAAAGGTGTAACGCATAGACCCTGGCCCAACCTCACATTGGTACACCACACCCGGCACCGCGTTGGTGATGCGTCTTACCCGGCTTTCCGCCTGCGCCACGGCCGCCTGCATGTGCTTGCGCGCTGTGATGTCCGTGCGAATGGCAATGAATTGTTCCGGCGCACCCTGGTCATCAAGCAGCGGCACGATGGTTGCCTGCACCCAATACAACTCCCCCACTTTCGACCGATTGCAAATTTCTCCGTGCCAGACTTGACCCGCCAGAATAGTCTTCCAGAGATTCTCAAAAAACTCCCGTGGCTGCGTGCGCGCATTGATCAACCGATGGTTATGTCCAAGCAATTCCTCACGCGAGTAGCCGCTGATCTGACAAAACTTGTCATTGGCATAGGTGATGCGGCCTGTCACATCGGTGATGCTGACGATGGCGTGCTGATCAAGCGCAAACTTTTGTTTGGCCAAATCTGACAGTGCAGCCTGCAAATCGCGCTGCCCCGCTTCGCGCTGGCGCACCAGCTCAGACATCAACTGCGACAAAGATTCCAGGTTGTCGTCCTGCAGCGGTGGCATCTCGGCATCTTCTGTACGCAGCAGGCTGTTGGCGGTTTCACGCAGCGAATCGATGGCACGTGTGCGGCTGTCAAGCTCCTGACGCAAGCGGTCATTGGTGTGCGACAACTCCACAGAGCTGAGTTGCAAACTACGGGTCTTGAGGTCAAGGTCGCGGTCATTTTGTTCATAGGCCTCTTCGACACGGGCCAAAAACCCTTCCAGACCAGCCAGCACTTGCGCAGCGCCTTCAGACACACCAGCGCTCGACCCCAATTTCTTCAGCTCCGCCAGCACCGTTGGGAATTGCGCCTCTTCAACCCCGAGCAACCGCCGAGTCTGGCGCGAAAGCAACTTATGCATGGTGCAATTTCGTCCTCACAGGGGAACTGCCGGATTTTCCATCAAATGGGTGATTGTCATCGTCTGATTGTGCAATTTGCACGACAACTCGCCGCTGAACGGACTGATCTCGCCGTATGAATAGAAACCCGTCAGCACCGCGCTTTGACCGAGCACGTCGGCCACTGCCTCCACTTCTTCCTCAACCCGACCCCCCATGACCAGCTTGCGCCCAACACAGCTCACCAGCAAAGCCAAGCCCTGCCCTGGTGGTTGGGCCGCCATTTTTGCCGCCAGCGCAGCGACCTCTGCACCATCGACCAGTGCGTCGGTGCTCGCGTGCATCAGACGCAAATAGCCATTGGGATCAATGTCACCAGCCAGCATCAAGCTGCCACCGGCTTCGTCCACCGCCAAAATGGTGCGGATCAAGCCCATTTCAGTGTGGTCGCCACCCAACATGGCAAAGGGAAACAGCAGCCCAGCGGCCGGCAAATCCTTGGCGTGATCACCCAGATAGCGCTTGTAAACCTCCAGAGCTGGCTCACCATCAAGTTCAAACAACACATTGTTGTCGCAGCGGGTCACCTTGCGCGCCGGGCCAAAAGGCATCCAACCACCAAACGAGCCATGCGTCACAGTCAAATCTGCGCCATAGAGGCCGACACACGCCACGTGGTCGCAGCGCACGCCGGTATCGTCCAACACCCAGGTTTCCTTGAACGCGGCGCCGTCGCCAGCCAAGCCGCCCGTGACCAACACATCAGGGCCAATACCACCCACCAACCCGCCAATCAGCGCGCTGCCATTGATGTTGACACCCTGGCCCAGCACCAGCACGGCGCGCAAACCAAGCTGAGGCAAGGCTTGGGCCAATCGCTGGCCAGCGGCATACGAATCCGCCATACCCGCCAAAGTTGTGCAGGCTGCTTGAACCTGAACCCTGTCAAACTGAACGGCTGTCACCACACACGCGTCCACACTGACCCCCTCGCCCGATATTTCACCGGCGGTGCTGCAACCCAGTCGGTGCGCCGACCCAAATTGCATGGCCAACTGCGGTTCCAAAACTTGCAGCCAGGCTCGCGAACCAAACACCAAAAGCAACTGCGGATCAATGGCACTCAGGCCTTGCAGAGCGGCGGCCATATCGGCCCGGTCACGCAGTACGGTTTGAAGAACTTGCATGATTTGTAAGATGAGTAGGTTGAAATGAGCTGGCGAAATATTAGCGGCTTTACGGACAGCGAAATTGACAGAGGCAAATATTCTTTTACACCTTGCCTAGGCGGCACCTTAAAACTTCGGTGGTCGCTTTTCCAAAAACGCGGTGATGCCTTCCAACTGCTCAGCACTGTCGGCATACGCGTAAGCCGTGCTCATCAGCTGGGCCACGGGGTCTGCAAATTTGTCTAAATGGATAGCTTCTTGCGCTTTATCCATAAGGGCTAGAGGCATATTTATAACTCTAAGTGTCTGCTTGTTCAAACGCGCAGCTTGGGGAGCCAGTTGGCTGATGCGCTGCAACGTGGCTTGGGTCAGATTGGCCAAATCGACATCGGCCACCACCCGGCTCAAGAAACCACGCTGCAACATCTCGGGTGCGCTGAACACAGCTGCCTCAAGCAACATCTGCCGCGCGGTGACACCGCCCAACTCGCGAGACACCAGCGCCGCCTCGCGCGGGGCCATTGGAAAACCCAACCGGGCAATCGGGGCACCGAATTGGGCCGACTCAGCCGCCAGCCGAATGTCGCAACAGCTGGCAATTTCAACACCGGCACCCATGCAGTTGCCCGCAATCTGCGCCACGATCGGCACGTCGCAAGCCAGCATGGCGCTCAGGGCACCCCAAACGTCGCCCTCATGAAACTCACGCAACGACGCTTCTTCATAGCGAAAACTGGCGTACTCGGAAATATCACCACCGGCGCAAAAATGCGCACCATGACCGGCTACCCGCACCACACGCACATCGGAACTTTGCTGAATGCACTCGAACACTGACCGCAACTCGCGCCACATCGCGCGTGACATGGCGTTAAAACGCCTGGGGTAACTCAGGGTGACATGGGCGATGCCGTCATGCTGTTCAAACTGAATTTTTGCGGGCATCAAAATAACCTGTTTCTACTATATTAAAAATAGCTTTTTACGCATATATAAAGGGCTACAGGCTAATTTCTTATAAATTTTTGTAACTACTCAGCTTAACGAGCAAAGCTGGGCTGAATTATCTGGCGGTTAAACACGCTGACCAAACAGTCAAACAGATTGTTTTTCTGCTTGGTCATGGTTGCCAAGTAGGAGCGGATGGTAA
>NZ_JAQTXM010000029.1 GCF_028688795.1 Rhodoferax sp.
CGGGCTCTGGAAAGCGGTACCCTGCTAGAGAAATCTTCGACAAGAAAATGCCCTCCAAACCGTTACGGCTCAGAGGGCATTTTAACAAATCAACCCAAAAGCGTCAACACTTTAAACTACCGGCTAGGCGACAGCGATGCGGGGCTTTTCTAATTGCACTCGCATGTTTGCGATGCTAGTATTGACTGAAACTGGTTTCAGAAATCTTTAACAAATTCGCAAGTTTGGCCCATTGTCGATGTCCAGCAAATTAACTCTTTCATCAGTCCAAATCGCTTTGCCAACGTCACGCGCCACGATTGCGGATGTGGCACGTGAGGCTGGTGTCTCCAAAGCCACGGTCTCACGCTTCCTTAATCACCGCGACAAACTGCTGACCAAAGACATTGCCACTCGCGTGGAAGTCGCCATTGCTGCGCTGTCTTACATCCCCAGCCCAATGGCCCAATCGCTCAAACGAGGACGTTCACGGCTGATCGGTCTGGTTGTAGCAGACGTCACCAACCCGTTTTCGGTCGCGGTTTTGCGTGGTGCAGAAAAGGCGTGTCAGGAAGCTGGCTACCTGCTGATGATGTTTAACTTGGGTAATGACAGTTGCCGCGAAAGCGAGGCGATTGAGACGCTGACCGCTTATCAAGTGGAAGGCTTCATCTTGAACACGCTGGGCGGTGATGCCAAGGCTGTCACTGAGGCTGCTCGCCACGGCAAGCCGGTTGTGCTGGTAGACCGTCGCCATCACGGCATGCAAGCTGATTTTGTGTCGCTTGACAATGTGGGTGCGGTTCGCATGGGTGTCAGCCACCTGCTTGGTGCCGGTTATCAGGAGCTTCTGTTTGTTTCAGAACAGATCAAGGGCGTTAGCTCCCGGGAGGAGCGGGAGGCTGCGTTTCGCGCTTTTATTGGTAATACGGCGCCTGATTCATCCGGCCTGCAAGGTCGAACCTTCGAACACGCAGCCGATGACCCGCAGGCGCTTGATGATGCCCTGCGCAGCCTGCGCGAGCGTGCTGGCAACCGATTGCCGGCCGTGCTTTCCAGCAATGCAGTGGTGACCTTGCGGGTGGTTGCTGCCATGGCGCGGCTGGGCTGGATGTTGGGAACCGATGTCGGACTGATAGGCTTTGATGACACGGAGTGGTCGCCCTACATTGGGCCGGGCCTGAGCAGCATTGCACAGCCGACTGACGACTTGGGTCGCATTGCGGCTGGCTGCCTCATCGAGCGCTTGAAAGGCCTGCAATTGCCGCCGCGCCAGATTTTCCTGTCTGGTCAGCTGGTGCCGCGCGGCTCGTCGGTGCATACGGTCATTTAGCCCTCATTAGGGTTTTCCTTAGTTGCAAATTGGAATGGGGCATTCTTATAATTATCTGAAACCGGTTTCAGTGCGTCCTTGAAGACAGGAAGATTGGATCCAGTTGACCTGTAAATTTCTGTGATTAACCTGGCGATTGCGCCTGTCCATGAACTATTCTTTTCAATTCGGTGATGTCTTTGCAGCTTGGCCGCTGCTGGTCAAAGGTACGCTCAACACCATTGAGTTGTCGGTGCTCGCCATGCTGCTGGGTTTGATGGTGGCCATTGTTTGCGCCTGGGGCAAAACTGCTGGGCCGCGCCCGTTGCGCTGGGTCATCAATGCTTACATTGAGCTCATTCGCAACACGCCTTTTCTGGTGCAGTTGTTTTTCTTCTTTTTTGCATTGCCCGCACTTGGTCTGCGCTGGTCGGCCTACGCCGCTGCGCTGGTCGCGATGGTGGTGAACCTGGGTGCCTACGCCACGGAGATCATCCGCGCGGGCATCGAGTCCATTCCAAAGGGGCAGATTGAGGCTGGCTTGGCGCTTAACTTGAAGCGCCACGAAATCTTTCGCTTTGTGATTCTGAAACCGGCGCTGCGCACGGTTTACCCGGCGCTCACCAGCCAATTCATCCTGCTGATGCTGAGTTCGGCCGTGGTGTCGGCCATATCTGCAGACGATTTGACCTCGGTTGCAGCCAATTTGCAGTCTCAAACCTTTCGCAGTTTCGAAATTTACATCGTTGTGGCCGGCATCTATCTGCTGCTGGCGCTCTCGTTTTCTGCACTGTTTCGGGTAATTTACCGCCTGACACTCAACTATCCGGCAGGTCGCTGATGCGTACTTTTGGTTTTTCCGAATTTTTGTTCATTCTTGAGGCTGCAAAATGGACCGTTGCGCTGTCAATGATTGCCTTCATTGGTGGTGCCATTGGTGGACTGATCATTGCGCTGTGTCGCACCTCGGACAACCGCGTCGCGCGGCTGCTGTCGAGCGCTTTCATTCAGATTTTTCAGGGCACACCTTTGTTGCTGCAACTCTTTCTGGTGTTCTTTGGTGCACCGGTTTTGGGGCTGGAGATCAACCCCTGGGTCGCAGCTGGCGCAGCGCTTATTCTTAACAGCAGCGCTTTTCTGGGTGAAATCTGGCGCGGTTGTATTCAGGCGATACCCAGCGGCCAATGGGAGGCAGCACAGGCACTGAGCCTGTCCTATGTGTCTCGCATGCGGGACGTGATCTTGCCGCAGGCTGGTCGAATTGCGCTGGCCCCCACGGTTGGCTACATGGTGCAGATCATCAAGGGCACGTCCCTGGCGGCCATCATTGGTTTTGTCGAGGTCACACGTTCTGGACAGATCATCAACAACGCCACTTTTCAGCCGCTGATTGTGTTCAGCGTGGTGGCTGCCATTTATTTCGTGTTGTGCTGGCCCTTGTCTTTTCTGGCTGCACGCATGGAACGACGGCAAGCAGCAGCCCTCACGCGTTGAGCTATTTTCTCTTTCTCACCCTGTTATTTATCACCACAACTCTGGAGACTTCACCATGATCAAGCATCTGCAACGTCGCACATTCACGGGCGCCCTGGCGCTGGGCCTGGCCACCACCTTGGTTGCCTGGGCGCCCTTTGCCAGCGCACAAAGCGTTGCCGACATCAAGAAAAAGGGCGAGTTGACCATTGGCATGCTGGTTGACTTTCCACCCTATGGCACCATGAACAGCAGCAACCAGCCCGACGGCTACGATGCTGACGTTGCCCGCCTGATGGCCAAAGACCTTGGCGTCAAGGTCAATCTGGTCCCTGTGACCGGCCCTAACCGCATTCCATTTCTTCTGACCAACAAGGTAGATTTGCTGGTGGCCTCGTTGGCGGTCACGCCCGAGCGCGCCAAGCAGGTGCAGTTCTCCAAGCCATATGCAGCCGCCAGCATTGTGGTGTACGGTGACAAAAAAGCCGGCATCAAGACCGCCGCTGACCTCAAGGGCAAACGCGTTGGTGTGGCCCGCGCCAGCACGCAAGACGTGGCCTTGACCGCTGTAGCACCCGAAGGCACCGAAATTCGCCGCTTTGATGATGACGCGTCGGCCATGCAAGCCCTGATGTCCGGCCAGGTGGATGCCATTGGCTGCTCGACCACGGTGGCTGCACAAATCGACAAACGCGCACCGGCCAATACTTTCGAGAACAAGTTCCTGCTGCGCCAGCAAGTTATGGCCGTGGCCATGCGCCCCGGGCAAGCCGAATTACTGAGCACGGTGGACGACTTCGTGGCCCGTAACACGGCCAATGGCGAGCTCAACAAGCTCTACCGCAAATGGCTGGAAACCGATTTGCCAAAGATGCAATAAACCCGGTGCAATATCGCTGATAACGGTGCTTCTAAATGACAGACACAACGCAAACCTCTCCCGCCGTAGCCCTTGACGCTGAACCCATCATCCGCATCGAAGCGGTAGACAAATGGTTCGGCAAGTTTCAGGTGCTGACCAACATCAACTTGAGCGTGCGAGCCGGGGAGCGCATTGTGGTCTGTGGCCCGTCGGGTTCGGGCAAGTCAACCCTGATCCGCTGCATCAACCGGTTGGAGACGGTGCAAACTGGCCGCATCGTGGTGGATGGCATTGACCTGACCGCCGGCGGAAAAAACGTGGACTCGGTGCGGCAGGAGGTTGGCATGGTGTTCCAGCAGTTCAACCTTTTTCCGCACCTGACCATTTTGCAAAACTGCACACTGGCCCCCATGCGCTCGCGCGGCCTGAGCCAGCAAGAGGCTGAAAGCATCGCCATGAAATACCTCAAGCGCGTGCGTATTCCAGAGCAGGCGCAAAAATACCCAAGCCAGCTCTCAGGCGGTCAGCAGCAACGCGTGGCGATTGCGCGCGCCCTGTGCATGACGCCCAAAATCATGCTGTTTGACGAACCCACTTCCGCACTCGACCCTGAGATGGTCAAGGAAGTGCTGGACACCATGGTGAGCTTGGCCGAAGAGGGCATGACAATGCTGTGCGTCACGCATGAAATGGGTTTTGCCCGCAGTGTGGCCGACCGCGTGATCTTCATGGCCAACGGCAAGGTCATTGAGGAAGCGCCGCCACAGCAGTTCTTCAGCAACCCACAGCACGAAACCACGCGTAGCTTTCTGGGACAAATTCTGAATTCGCAACATGCGCACTGAGAACGATAGCGCGGCGCGTCCTTTCCAGTCAGGTGTGAGTGTGGCGCGACCCATTTTGATTTCGCTGTCTGCATTCGGCGCGGCTGAAGTGCGCCGCCATGGGCAAGGCTGGTTCAGCGAACTCAGTCTGGCGGCTGGTGCCGATGGCGTTGAAGTGCGCAGCGAGTTGCTGGTTGACCCGGTCAATGAGCTCCCAGCCATCGCGCATGCCATGCGAACTGTTAGCAATCGTCTGGTCTATTCCAGCGCGCAGTACCTCTGGGCAACTGATGGTCAACTTGACACTGCGGCGCTCGAAAGCGCACTGTCAGCCACGCAAACCTTGGGGGCATCGCGCCTGAAGATGTCTATTGGCGGCTTTGGCGTGGCCTCTCATCGCACCCTGGATGATCTTCAAGCGCACCTGCAAAGGACCAACATTGAGCTGCTCATTGAAAACGACCAGACACCGATGGCTGGCACGCTGAGCGCCATGCAAAACTTCTTTGCCGTAGCGCATGCCCAAGACCTGTTTTTGGGCATGACATTTGACATGGGCAATTGGCACTGGACCGGCGAGGACCCACTGCAGGCGGCGACCGCCCTGGCTTCCCAGGTGCGTTATGTGCATTGCAAGGGGGTGCAACGCCAGCCGCAACGCTGGGTTGCCGTGCCCTTGGCCGAGTCCAGCGCGCCTTGGCGTGCCGTGCTGCGCGCCATGCCTGCTGATGTGCCCTGGGCCATCGAATACCCACTCGCCGGCGATGACCTGTTGACTGTCGTTCAGCAGGAAATCGCCCAACTGCGGGGCGTCGCGGTTGGCCTGGCAGGCACGGTCTGCGCGGACAAACCCGACATGTCAAAAATCATGCAGAAAGCCACCCCATGAGCCACGCGCTGGATGTCATTACCTTCGGCGAAGCCATGATGCTGCTGGTGGCCGACCAGCCTGGCCCGCTGGAGCAGGCCAAGGCATTTCACAAACGCACCGCTGGCGCCGAAACCAACGTGGCCATTGGCCTGGCACGCCTGGGCCTCAAGGTAGGCTGGGCCAGTCGGCTGGGCACCGACTCCATGGGGCGGTATCTTTTGGCTGCCATGGCGGGTGAGGGCATCGATTGTTCGCACGTTGTGTGTGACGCGGGCCAAAAAACGGGTTTCCAGTTCAAGGGCCAGGTGAGCGACGGTAGCGACCCACCAGTGGAATATCACCGTGCCGGTTCGGCAGCCAGCCACATGGGGTTGGGTGATATTGATGAAACCTGGCTGCTTAGCGCCCGGCACCTTCACGCTACCGGCGTGTTTCCCGCGATCTCAGCCACCACCTTGCCGGCTGCTCGCAAAACCATGGAGCTCATGCGCGCCGCCCGGCGCACCGTGTCGTTTGACCCCAACTTGCGCCCTACGCTGTGGGCTACGCCCGAGAAAATGCGCGAGGCCATCAACGACTTGGCTACTTGCGCCCATTGGGTGCTGCCCGGGTTGGAAGAGGGACGCTTTCTAACAGGTGAGCAGACGCCTGAAGGCATTGCAAGTTTCTACCGTCAACGCGGTGCCAACTTGGTGGTCGTCAAGCTTGGCAGCGATGGCGCGTTCTATGACGGTGAGGGTGGCAGCGGCTATGTGGCTGGCTTTACAGTGGCAGAGGTGGTAGACACAGTCGGTGCCGGCGACGGTTTTGCCGTGGGCGTGATCAGCGCTTTGCTCGAAGGACTGAGCGTGCCCGATGCCGTCAAACGTGGCACCTGGATTGGCGCGCGCGCTGTCCAAGTGCTGGGCGACAGCGAAGGCCTGCCAACCCGCGCCGAACTCAATCAAGCAGGACTTTGAACCATGCCGACCCCAACAGCCAACACAACACGCAAAAAAGTTTTGGTCTTTCGCGAATTACCGCTCGATCAGCTCGCTCGCCTGCAAACTTTGCATGACGTGATCGTGGCTAACCCGCGCCTCCCGGAACAAGCTGCAGCTTTTCATGCGGCGCTGGCCAACGCGGACGGCATGATCGGCTCCAGCTACCCGGTAGATGCGACCCTCTTGGCGGGTGCGCCGCATCTGAAAGTCATCTCCAGCGTGTCGGTCGGCGTTGACAATTACGATTTGCCCGCGCTGGCGACGCACGGCATCATGCTGTGTCACACGCCCGGCGTGCTGACCGAAACCACGGCCGACACCATTTTCGCGCTCATCATGGCCAGCAGTCGGCGCTTGGTCGCGCTGGCCGACCATGTGCGCGAGGGCCACTGGACACGCAACATTGGCGAAGAACTGTTTGGCTGGGATGTTCATGGCAAGACATTGGGTATTTTGGGCTTTGGCCGAATTGGCCAAGCGCTGGCCCGGCGTGCCGCATTGGGTTTTGGCATGCCGGTGCTGTTCCACAACCGCCGCCCGATCGATTTACCGAGTGAATTGCCAGAACTGGTCGGCAAGGCCCAGCACACAGCGCTGGATGACTTGCTGAAACGCGCTGACATTGTTGCCGCTGTGCTGCCGCTCTCTGCCGAGACCCGGGGCTTGATGGGCCAGCGCGAATTTGGCTTGATGAAACCAGGTGCAGTTTTTATTAACGGTGCCCGTGGCGCGATCGTGCAGGAATCGGCGTTGCTTGATGCGCTAAATCATGGTTCGCTTCGCGCCGCCGGGCTTGATGTGTTTGCAACCGAACCGCTTCCGCTGGACTCACCACTTCGCACTCACCCCAAAGTGACTGCATTGCCACACATTGGTTCAGCAACCTTCGAGACACGTTACGCCATGGCAGAAATGGCCACCAGCAATCTGCTGCTGGCAATGGCTGGCCAGCCGCCGCTGGCCATGATTCAACTCCAAAGCCAATAAGCGCTAATTAAAACTGGATACCCGCAGGGTTGCCTGGGTTAGGCCTGGGCGCCACAGGCGCCACCGCAGGGCGGGAAACTTGTACTGCCGGGACAGGCGTTTCCACTGCCGCAGGCTTTTCGGGCACGGTCAATGGCGTGGCAGCTGACGAGCGGTAACCTGCGGGCAGTTTGGAGCGCTCCGGGTAACCGGCAGCGTTCAGGTACTGCGTCCATTCACTGGGCGAGTAACCCGCCACATGCTGCGCACCAATGGTCAGGAAAGGCAGCGATGTGCTGCCACTAAAGCGCTGCAAAGCATCCGCATCTAGCGCTGTGGCCACTGTTTTTTCCGAGAATGGCACGCCTCTGGCGGTGAGCAGGCTGCGCCCGCTGTCACAAGGCGCGCAGTTGCCACTGGTGTAGATCGTGACTGGGTATTTGGCGACCACTTGGCGCAACTCGAATGGCAAGGCCGGCCCGACCGGCTGATTGGTCGCCACTGTGTTGTCTGTCGATGTGACTTTGGCAGCAGGGGTAGCCGGTGGCTTGTCAGAAAACATGACCCGTCCATCAGGTCCGACGATGCGGTACACCTGCTGCGCCTGCGTGGTCAGGGTCCCAAACAAGACACTGCCACAGGCCAATGCCGCCAGCCAGCGTGCTACTGAAGGCGCAACAATACCAGAGGTGCGGCCAGAGGCGCAGCAAGCAAATACGCCGGCTGGCGTTTTGCTCTTTCCTTGAATTAGCTTCATTTGCAGGTCCTTCAAGTCAGTGTCTGTGACCGGTCTGTGAATGTCAGGCGGGCTGCGCCATGCCTTGGTGGCGCAGCAACGCGTCCAGGGTGGGCTCGCGACCGCGAAAGGCCTTGAACGACTCAATGGCCGGCCGGCTTCCCCCAGCTTCCAGAATGGCTTCGCGGTATTTTTTGCCCGTTTCTGCATTGGGCAAGCCGTCTGCACCTACGGTTTCCTCAAAAGCCGCATAGGCGTCGCTGCTGAGCACTTCGGCCCATTTGTAGCTGTAATAACCAGCCGCATAACCACCAGCAAAAATATGGCTGAAAGTGTGAGCGGTGCGTGCGAAGGTGGGCGGTTGCAGCACAGCGACTTCGTCGCGAACTTGTTGCAGCAATGGCATCACGTCCTGCGCCGGGTCGTGTGCGGTGTGCAACAACATGTCAAACAGAGAAAACTCGATCTGCCGCAGGGTTTGCATGCCGCTCTGGAAGTTTTTTGCGGCCAGCATCTTGTCAAACAAGGCACGTGGCAGTGGTTCGTCAGTGTCAACGTGGGCGGTCATGTTTTTTAGCACATCCCATTCCCAGCAGAAGTTTTCCATGAATTGGCTGGGCAGCTCGACCGCATCCCACTCTACGCCGCTGATGCCGGACACATCACGCTCGTTGACTTGCGTTAGCATGTGGTGCAGACCATGGCCAAATTCATGGAACATGGTGGTGACATCGTCATGCGTCAGCAAGGCGGGCTTGCCGTCAACACCGCTGGCAAAATTGCACACCAGGTGCGCCACCGGGGTTTGCAGCTGGTACGTGTCAGGGCGCAACCAACGAGCACGCACGTCGTCCATCCAGGCGCCCCCGCGCTTGCCGCTGCGGGCCGCAGGGTCAAGGTAAAACTGGCCCACCAGCTCGGTGCGGCCTTCAGCGCTGGTACGTTCAATTCGGTAGAAACGCACCGACTCATGCCACACGGGCGCGTGGTCTTCGCGAATCGACACTTCAAACAGGGTTTCGACAATCTTGAACAGCCCCGCCAGCACCTTGGGCAGCGGAAAGTACTGTTTGACTTCCTGCTCGTTGAAGGCGTAGCGCGCTTCCTTGAGCTTTTCGCTCACATAAGGCCAGTCCCAGGATTTGGGGTCGGACAGGTTCAGGTGCTCAAGTGCAAAAGCACGCATGTCGGCTAGGTCAAGTTCAGCAAACGGGCGGGCGCGTTTGGCCAAGTCGCGCAAAAAGTCCACCACGTGTTGCGGTGATTCGGCCATTTTGGGCACCACCGATAGGGTGCCAAAATTGGGGTAACCCAGCAGCTTGGCTTCTTCCAGTCGCAGTGCCAGCATCTCGCTGATGATGCTGGAATTGTCAAACTTGGTGCTGTCGCCTGTTGCTTGATCAGACGCACGGGTTACATACGCACGGTACAGCGTCTGGCGCAGGGTGCTACTGCTGGCAAACTGCATCACTGGTAGGTAACACGGCATTTTCAGCGTGAGCTTGTAGCCGTCTTTTTCTTCCACTTCGGCTGCTTTTCGCGCAGTGTGTTTCACATCTTCAGGCACGCCCTCCAACTCATCGGTCTGCGCATAGTAGGCAAAAGCATCGGTCGCATCCAATGCGTTTTCGCTGAATTTTTGACTTAAAAATGCCTGCCGTTCGGCAATCTCGGCAAAGCGATCTTTCTCGGCGCCCTTGAGGTCGGCGCCACCCAAGACAAAGTTGCGCAAGGCGTTTTTGAGTGCCTGGCGTTGCTCGCTGTTCAGGCTGGTTGGGTCAATGGCGCGGTATTTGGCGTACAAGCGTTCATCCGCACCCAAGCGCGTATAAAACTCAGTGACTTTCGGTAGCACCGCGTTGAAGGCAGCACGCAATTCCGGTGTGTCAGAGACGCTGTTAAGGTGGCTCACCGAACCCCAGGCCCGGGACAGGCGCTCGGTGGCAACGTCAAGCACTTTGGCAATGCCGTCCCAGCTTGGCGCGAAATCCGGGGCCGTGACAAGCTCAAGCGCGGCATTGGACTCAGTCAATAGCTGCGCAATGGCTGGCTCGACATGCTCTGGCCCAATCTGGTTAAAGTGGGGCAGGCCGTCAAAGGAGAGGAGAGGATTGGTCATGGTCTTGATCAGTTGGGGACAGAGCAGGCTCGCTGCGTGTAGCTGCGGGCAACCCCGCAAAACTCTTATATGGCGGCGCGTTCGGCCGCTTCAAGGGTGTTCATCAACAGCATCGTAATGGTCATGGGGCCAACCCCACCCGGAACGGGGGTGATGTAGCCCGCCACCTGGCGCACGCCTTCAAAGTCAACATCGCCACACAGCTTGCCTTCATCATTGCGGTTCATCCCCACATCCAGCACCACGGCGCCGGGTTTGACCATGTCAGCTGTCACTACATCGCGCTTGCCCACAGCGGCCACAATCACGTCGGCTTGCAGGGTGAACGCCTTGAGATCTTTTGTGGCACTGTGGCAAATGGTCACGGTGGCATTTTTTTGCAGCAGCATCAAGGCCATGGGTTTACCCACAATATTAGATCGCCCAATCACCACCGCGTGTTTGCCCTTGAGGTCATAGCCGATGGATTCAAGCATTTTCATGCAGCCGTAGGGGGTGCATGGCCAAAAGCCCGGCATGCCCGTCATCAGGGCACCGGCACTGGCAATGTGAAATCCGTCCACGTCTTTGAGCGGCGAAATGGCTTCAATGACCTTGTTGGCGTCAATGTGCTTGGGCACCGGCAACTGCACCAGAATACCGTGAATGGCGGGGTCGTTGTTAAGGGCTTCAATTCGCGCCAGCAACTCGGCCTCAGCCATCGTGGCATCAAACTTTTCCAGCACCGAATGAAAGCCGCAGTCCTGGCAGCCCTTGACCTTGTTGCGCACGTAAACCTGGCTGGCCGGGTTTTCACCCACAAGAATCACGGCCAGGCCAGGTGTGATGCCGCGCGCCTTGAGGGCACTAGCGCGCGCGGTGATGTCCGTGCGAAGCTTTTGAGAGAGCGCAATGCCATCGATGATGTGTGCAGTAGGGGTGTTTGTGATCATGTCAAATCCATCAATAAAAAAGCCCGCTAATCCTTATGGGGCGGGCGTAAGTAGCTATGCTAAAAATAGCAAATAATTAGACCTTGGCAGCATTTGGTCCGAGTGCGATTTTGAGCAGATCTGCCACCGTGTTGGCGCCCAGCTTTTCCATGATGTTGGCGCGGTGGGCCTCGACGGTTTTGATGCTGATGCCCAGGTCGTCGGCGATTTGCTTGTTCAGGCGACCAGCCACAATGCGTTCCAGCACCTGCGACTCCCGCAGTGTCAGGCGTGCCATCAAGGCATCGCGGTTGATGGCGCTCTGGTATCCGGCAAATGATTCTTTGGCCTGCTCCAGCATGCGCTCAACCAGAAGCAGCAGTTGCGGCTCGTCGAACGGCTTCTGGATGAAATCCATGGCACCTTTTTTCATGGTGTCAACGGCCATGGGCACATCGCCATGACCCGTGATAAAGGCCAGCGGCAGGGGAGAGTTGCTTTCGATGAGCTTGTTTTGTAGCTCCAGGCCCGTCATGCCCGCCATGCGGATATCGACAACCAGACAGGCCACCTCACGCGCGTCAAAGCGGCTTAAAAACGACTCAGCCGAATCAAAGCAGCGTACCCGGTAGTCTTTGCCTTCGAGCATCCATTGCAATGAGTCGCGTACTGCCTCATCATCGTCAACGACGTAAACCGTGCCTTTTTTGGGGATCAAACTCATGGTGAAACCTGCAATGTGTGTTGTTCAGAACGCTTTATGGGCGTGGCCGGTAGGGGTTCTGCAATGGGAATCCAGAAGGTAAAGCAGCAGCCCGTGATGACCTCTGCATTGTAGGTGTTCTCTGTTTTCATTCGACCCATGTGCGACTCCACGATAGACCGGCACAACGACAGGCCGATACCCATGCCCTCGGCTTTGGTCGAATAAAACGCTTCATACAGGCGCGCCATGACCTCGGGCGAAATGCCGCCGCCTGAGTCGGTCACCATGAATTCGATCACGGGTTTGTCATCTACCCGAGTCGGGGCCACGCGCAGTTTGACAATGCGCTGCGAGGAAGGGCGTTGCGCGGAGTCCACCGACTCAGCGGCATTTTTGAGCAGGTTCAGCAACACCTGCTCGATCAGGATGGGGTCCACCAACAAGTTGGGCAAGCTGGGCGCGACGAATTGGGTGAGCTTGACATTGCGCCTGCGCAACTCGATTTCTGCCAATTCAACCGCCTCGGCCACCATGGTGGCCACATTGGCAACCGTGCGGTTGGGTTCACTGCGCTTCACAAACGCACGAATACGCTGAATGATCTGCCCTGCCCGATGGGCTTGGCGGCCGGTTTTCTCCAGGGCCCCGAGCAACTCTTCTTGCGTGATTTGGTTCGCCTTGATGCGTGACACCATGCCGTTGCAGTAGTTGTTGATGGCGGTGAGTGGCTGGTTGAGTTCATGTGCCACGCTGGACGCCATTTCGCCCATGGTGATCAAGCGGCTGGAGGCTTCGGCGCGCTGAGCTTGAATTTCCGACTGCTCTTCAGCCACCCGCCGGGCGGTGATGTCGGTGGCAATCACCATTTGGGCCAGGCGACCATCGACCCAGCTCAAGTAACGGGTACGTACCTCAAGCCAGCGCCCCAGGCTACCCAAATAGATTTCGGAACTCTCGGCCTCCTTGTCGGACAACTGATCGGTGGGCAGACCCGCATACGCATCCACCGTGTCGCGTGTGTCATCGCTGGCCACAGGGGCGGGCACACCCGCTTCTTCCACCAGTTGCAGGTGGCCGGCTGCCTGGGTGCCAAACCAAAGGCGGTAGAGCTTGTTGGCAAACAGCAATTCATCTGACCCCAAAGGCGCCACCGAGATCGACGCATCAAGCGCCTCCAGCACGGTGGTAAAGCGTTCATGCGAGGCCGCCAGCTGATCGCGAATGCGATTGGGCTCGGTGATGTCGGTCATTGATGTCATCCAGCCTGTTTGCTGGCCAAAAGCATCGATCAAGGGCGACACATACAAGCGCGCGTCAATCAGGGAGTCATCTCGACGTTTGACCCGAAACTGGATGCCACCCGGCGGAATTTTTCCCGCCAGTTCGTCGTTCAGCCGGGTTTGCAGCATGTCAAAATCTTCATCGGGCCAGTAGGGAAAGGGCGCTGTTGTCCCCACCAGCTCGGATTCAGACCAACCGGTCATGCGGCAAAACGCGTTGTTGACATAAGTGATTCGGCCCTGCATGTCCAGTGTGCGCATGCCGGTCAGCATGGAGTTTTCCATGGCACGACGAAACGCCGCTTCTTGCATCAGCGCGTCTTGCGCCTGAATGCGCCGGCGTGTGTGCCCCCAGTTGGCCAGCAGCAACCAGGCGGTGATGCCACTGAGCACCATCACCAGCCAAAACAGGCCGCTGCCAATCACCCCAAGCGAGGTTCGGTAGGCCAGGCCGCGAATCGTCATGCCGTTGCCCACCGGCGACACCGGCATTTCATAGGTGTTGATCGGGCTGGCCCAAGGCAGCAAGTGGCGTTTGAGCTTGCTCTCAGAGACCGTGGTGCCCGCCAGCAACTTGCCGTCCGCATCGTGAAAGGACACCGCGTATTTGGAGGTGATCTCACTGGGCACACCGTATCGAAACATGGCGTCTACCGAGTATTCAGCCAGTAAATCCCCTTTGAAGGTTGCCTTTTCGAGCAAGGGCAAATGCATTTGCAACACCGCTGCCATATCTGTTTCGGCTCGCGGGGTTGAGTAAATGGGCAGCAACAGTTCTCGCACCAGCTGGTAATTGCTGAGCGTGTCTTTGGTTTCAATCAGGGCACCGCTGGACTGCTGGAACTCCTTGCGTAGCCGGGCAGTGTTGTAACTCGCCCGCACTTTCCTGTTTTCATCAATCCAGGTCAGGCTTTGCAGCTCAGGGTAAAGATTGGCCAAGGCTTCCGCACGGGTCACAAAATCTTTGTGACTGACCTCGCGGCTCGACACCTCGCGGGCAAACCGCATCAGCTGTTCTTGTTGCTCCAGCAAGCGCAGGCGCAATCGTTGTTGGGTGTATTCCACATCCCGGTTGATCGCCTCACGCTCACGGGAGATTTCTTCATACCGCAGGTAAGCAAATGCCGACAGGATGGCGGCCAAAAACAACACCACGGCCGCCAACGGCGCCAACACTGCAAACCGGTCCTGGCGATGCGGTGATAGCCGGCCCCACCAACGCTTCAAGCGCGCAGAGGGGGTGAGTTTTAAATCGGACAAGGGGACAAAAAGAGGGTGCAACGGCATGGGCGAAGTGTAGAAGGTTTGCCTCTTTTTAAATGTCATATTATGAAATCACTAGACGCCATTTGAAATATATTAAAAATGGTTATAAAATATTTCAGCCAACAAATAGGCTAATTCATCTAATATTGACCCGCTTTACAACAACAGGAGACAGGCATGTCAGCGATTCCCGAAAGCCATTCAGGCACATCTGCGCCCGGCGCACCCGACCTGGACACCCAGGAAACCCGTGAATGGATGGACGCTTTAAGCGCCGTGATCGAGGCCGAAGGCCCCGAACGTGCTCACTTTTTGCTAGAGCAATTGCTGGAACATGCCCGCCAAAGCAGCATCGACATGCCGTTCTCAGCCAACACCGGTTATGTGAACACCATTGAGGTTGATCAAGAAGAGCGTTGCCCCGGCAACATCGAAATTGAAGAGCGCCTGCGCGCTTACATGCGCTGGAACGCCATGGCCATGGTGGTCAAGGCTAACCGCCATCACCCGGAAGACGGGGGCGATTTGGGTGGCCACATTGGCTCGTTTGCCTCATTGGCGCACATGTTTGGCGCTGGCTTTAACCATTTTTGGCATGCCGAGAGCGAAAACCATGGCGGCGACTGCCTCTATATACAAGGTCACGTGTCTCCCGGCGTCTATGCCCGTGCTTACATGGAAGGCCGCTTGACCGAAGAGCAGTTGCTCAATTTCCGCCAGGAAACTGGTGGCAAGGGCTTGTCCAGCTACCCGCATCCCAAATTGATGCCCGAATTCTGGCAGTTCCCCACCGTGTCAATGGGCTTGGGCCCGTTGATGGCAATTTACCAGGCGCGTTTTTTGAAATACCTGCACGCCCGGGGCATTGCCAACACCGAAAACCGCAAGGTCTGGGTGTTTTGTGGTGACGGCGAGATGGACGAGGTGGAGTCCCTGGGCGCGATTGGCTTGGCCGCTCGCGAAGGCCTGGACAACTTGATTTTTGTCATCAACTGTAACCTCCAGCGCCTGGACGGCCCCGTGCGTGGCAACGGCAAGATTGTGCAAGAGCTTGAAGGCACCTTCCGCGGTGCGGGCTGGAACGTGATCAAACTGCTTTGGGGCGCCAACTGGGACCCCCTGCTGGCACGTGACAAAGACGGCGCGTTGCGCAAGGTCATGATGGACACGCTCGATGGCGACTACCAGGCCTTTAAAGCCAATGACGGCGCCTTTGTGCGCAAGAACTTCTTTGGCCGCGACCCAAAAACGCTGGAAATGGTCGCCAAGATGAGCGATGACGACATCTGGAACCTGCGCCGTGGCGGCCACGACCCGCAAAAGGTCTATGCGGCTTACCACAAGGCGGTGCACCACAAGGGCCAGCCGACCGTGCTGCTGATCAAGACCGTCAAAGGTTTTGGCATGGGCAAAAGTGGCGAGGGCAAAAACAACGTGCACCAAACCAAGAAGCTCACGGACGACGACATCAAGGCCTTCCGTGACCGCTTCAACATCCCTGTGCCTGATAGCCAGATTGCCGACATTCCGTTTTACAAACCAGCGGATGACACCCCTGAGATGAAGTACCTGCACGAGCGCCGCAAAGCGCTCGGTGGCTACCTGCCACATCGGCGCGCCAAGGCTGACGAGCATTTCACCGTGCCCGCGCTGGAGAACTTCAAGAGCGTGATGGAGCCCACCCCTGAGGGGCGGGAGATTTCCACCACCCAGGCCTATGTGCGCTTTTTGACACAGTTGCTGCGTGACCAGGCCTTGGGCCCACGTGTTGTGCCGATTTTGGTGGATGAAGCCCGCACGTTTGGCATGGAAGGCTTGTTCCGCCAGATCGGTATTTACAACCCCGCTGGCCAGCAATACACCCCGGTCGACAAAGACCAGGTGATGTATTACAAGGAAGACAAAAAGGGCCAAATCCTGCAGGAAGGCATTAACGAAGCCGGCGGCATGTCCAGCTGGATTGCAGCGGCCACCAGCTACAGCACCAGCAACCGCATCATGGTGCCGTTTTATGTGTACTACTCGATGTTTGGCTTTCAGCGCATTGGGGACCTGGCCTGGGCCGCTGGCGACATGCAAGCACGCGGCTTCCTGCTGGGTGGCACTTCCGGGCGCACCACGCTCAACGGCGAAGGCCTGCAACACGAAGACGGCCACAGCCACATCTTGGCGGGCACCATTCCCAACTGCATCAGCTACGACCCCACCTTTGCGCATGAAGTGGGCGTGATCCTGCACCACGGCCTCAAACGCATGGTCGAGAAACAAGACAACGTCTTCTATTACCTGACCCTGCTGAACGAAAACTACGCCATGCCAGGCCTGACCCCGGGCACCGAAGAGCAAATCATCAAAGGTATGTATTTGTGCAAACCGGGCACGGATGCGTCAACGGGTCTGCGCGTGCAGTTGCTGGGCTCTGGCACCATCCTGCGCGAAAGCTTTGTAGCGCAAAAACTGCTGCTTGAGGACTGGGGTGTGACCGCCGATGTGTGGAGCTGCCCTAGCTTCAACGAGCTGGCGCGTGATGGCCAGGCCTGCGAGCGTGACAACCTGCTGCACCCCACCGAGACACCCAAAGTGTCATTTGTGGCGCAACAGCTTGAAAACCACGATGGCCCGGTAGTGGCATCTACTGACTACATCAAGTCGTATGCCGAGCAAATCCGCTCGTTTATCCCTAAGGGTCGCACCTATAAAGTGCTGGGCACCGACGGCTTTGGGCGCAGCGACTTCCGCAGCAAGCTGCGTGAGCACTTTGAGATCAACCGCCATTTCATTGTGATTGCCGCATTGAAGGCCCTGAGCGAAGACGGCAAAGTGCCGGTGAGCAAGGTGAGTGAGGCGATTGCCAAATACGGCATCAACACCGACAAAGTGAATCCTCTTTACGCCTAAGCGGAATTCGGGATTTACCTTTCAGCGAAGACTCATGTCGCGAATGCGATGTGAGGTCGACGCGTCAAGGTCGCTCCCACCCATGACTACTTAAAAAGCGAGACACAACATGGCAATTATTGAAATCAAAGTACCCGACATCGGCGACTTCGACGAAGTCGCGGTGATCGAACTGCTGGTCAAGCCCGGCGACACGGTCACGGCCGAGCAAAGCCTGCTCACCGTTGAATCCGACAAGGCCTCCATGGAAATCCCTTCCAGCCACGCTGGCGTGGTGAAGGAGCTCAAGGTGAAATTGGGCGACAAGGTCAGCGAAGGCTCTTTGGTGCTGCTGCTTGAAGTTGCTGGCGAGTCTTCTGCATCAAATCAGGCTGTAGCTCCCGTGGAACAAGCGCAAGCAGCTACGGTTTCTGTAGCCGCTTCAGTTGCGCCAGCGGCTTCCACATCAAATCAGCCCGTAGCCCTTGTAGAACCAACGCAAGCAGCTGCAACTTCAGTAGCAACTGGACCGGTGGAAGTGCGCGTGCCAGACATTGGTGACTTCAAGGACGTGACTGTCATTGAGGTCATGGTCAAGGCAGGCGACACCATCAAGCTGGAGCAAAGCCTGATCACAGTCGAAAGTGACAAAGCTTCGATGGAAATCCCCTCCAGCGTTGCTGGCGTCATCAAAGAACTCAAGGTCAAGCTCGGTGACAAGGTCAACATTGGCGATTTGCTGGCGATTCTGGAAGGCGTTGCTGTGGCTTCCGCCGTGGCACCTTCGGCACCTGCTGCTGCGCCAGCATCTGCATCAAATATGACTGTAGCCCAGGTAGAACAAGCGTCAACAGCTATTAATTCTGCAGCTTCAGTTGTAGCAGCAGCGGCCACCGTGGTCGCGCCAGCGCACAACCCCGGTGCGACCACGCTTGGCTTGCCTCACGCCAGTCCGTCCGTGCGCAAGTTCGCCCGCGAGTTGGGCGTGCCCTTGAACGAGGTCAAAGGCAGCGGCTTGAAAGGCCGCATCACCGACCACGACGTGCAAGCCTTCACGCGCTCGGTGATGAGTGGTGCTGTTCAAACGGTAGCTGCTCAGGCAAGCGCCAAAGCTGTGCCAGCCACATCAAGCAACGACGGCGCAGGCCTGGGCCTGATTCCGTGGCCAAAGGTTGACTTCACCAAGTTCGGCCCGATTGAGCGTAAGGAGATGAGCCGCATCAAAAAGATCAGTGGTGCCAACCTGTTGCGCAATGCCATCATGATTCCGGCCGTCACCAACCACGACGACTGCGACATCACCGATCTGGAAGCCTTCCGAGTCTCGACCAATAAGGAGAACGAGAAGTCGGGCGTGAAAGTCACCATGCTGGCGTTCTTGATCAAGGCATGTGTGTCTGCTCTGAAAAAATTCCCTGACTTCAACAGCTCGCTTGACGGTGATGCCATCATCTACAAGCAGTATTTCCACATCGGTTTTGCCGCCGACACACCCAATGGCTTGATGGTGCCTGTGATCAAAGATTGCGATAAAAAAGGCATCTACCAGATTTCGCAGGAAATGAGCGAACTGGCCAAAAAGGCCCGTGATGGCAAATTGAGCCCGGCAGAAATGTCTGGTGCATCGTTCACGATCTCCAGCCTGGGCGGAATTGGCGGGCGCTATTTCACGCCCATCATCAACGCACCTGAGGTGGCCATTTTGGGCGTGTGCAAATCGACCATCCAGCCCGTTTGGGACGGCAAGGCCTTCCAGCCGCGCCTGATGTTGCCGCTTAGTTTGACCTGGGACCACCGCGTGATTGACGGCGCTGCTGCGGCTCGCTTCAACGTCTACCTGGGCCAGATCCTGGGCGATTTCCGCCGGGTCTTGCTCTAACCCGAACCGATAAGGAATAACAACATGGCACTTATCGACATCAAAGTCCCCGACATTGGCGACTTCGCCGAGGTCACCGTGATCGAACTGCTGGTGAAACCCGGCGACACCGTAAAGGCTGAGCAAAGCCTGATCACTGTGGAGTCTGACAAGGCCTCCATGGAAATCCCTTGCAGCCACGCTGGCGTGGTCAAGGAACTCAAAGTGGCCTTGGGCGACAAAGTCTCTGAAGGCTCCTTGCTGCTGGTACTTGAAGCAGCGGGTGATTCTTCTATAGAAAATCAGCCTGTAGCAACCGTAGTTAATGCGCAAGCAGCTATTCAAAACGTAGCATCTCCAAGTTCAACGGCTGCCAATTATTCCGGCACCTCCGATCTGGAGTGCGACTTGCTGGTGCTTGGCGCCGGGCCCGGTGGTTATTCGGCTGCTTTTCGCGCCGCCGACCTGGGTCTGAAAGTGATTTTGGTCGAGCGTTATGCCCAATTAGGCGGCGTCTGCCTGAATGTGGGTTGTATCCCCAGTAAGGCGCTGTTACATGTGGCGGCGGTGATTGACGAGGTTAGCCACCTGGCAGCCCTCGGTGTGGACTTTGGCAAGCCCGTGGTCAACATTGACACCTTGCGCGGACACAAGGACAAAGTTATTACCAAGCTTACCGGCGGGCTGGCTGCGATGGCCAAGATGCGCAAAGTGACCATCGTGCGCGGCTACGGTGCCTTCGTTGGTGCCAACCATGTGACGGTCGAAGAGACCAGCGGCAGTAGCCAAGAGAAGACTGGCAAGACGCAAACCATTGCGTTCAAAAAAGCCATCATCGCTGCGGGCTCACAAGCTGTGCGCTTGCCGTTCATGCCGGACGACCCGCGCGTGGTAGACAGCACCGGTGCCCTGGCTTTGAAAGAAGTGCCCAAGCGCATGCTGATTTTGGGCGGCGGCATCATCGGCCTGGAAATGGGCACGGTTTACAGCACGCTGGGCGCCCGCCTGGACGTGGTCGAAATGATGGACGGACTAATGCAAGGTGCTGACCGCGACCTGGTCAAAATCTGGCAAAAAATGAACGCGCCTCGTTTTGACAACATCATGCTCAAGACCAAAACGGTGGGTGCCCGCGCATTGCCAGAAGGCATTGAGGTGACGTTTGCCGCAGCAGAGGAGGGTGGCACGGCGCCCGCACCACAGGTGTACGACCTGGTGCTGCAAGCGGTTGGCCGCACACCTAATGGCAAGAAAATCGCCGCCGACAAGGCCGGTGTGACCGTGACCGACCGAGGATTCATCAACGTCGACATCCAGATGCGTACCAACGTACCGCACATCTTTGCTATTGGCGACATCGTGGGCCAGCCTATGCTGGCACATAAGGCAGTGCATGAAGCGCATGTGGCCGCCGAAGTGATTGCCGGTGAACTGCAAGGCAACAAGGAGTTGGCGGCAGCCGCGTTCAACGCCCGCGTGATCCCAAGTGTCGCCTACACCGACCCTGAAGTGGCCTGGGTTGGCCTCACCGAAGACCAGGCCAAGGCGCAAGGTATCAAGGTCAAGAAGGGGTTGTTCCCTTGGAACGCATCAGGCCGCGCCATTGCCAATGGCCGCGACGAGGGTGTCACCAAACTGCTGTTTGACGATTCACCTGAGGCTCATGGCCACGGCAAGATCCTCGGCGGCGGCATGGTCGGCACCCACGCGGGTGACATGATCGGAGAGGTGGCGCTGGCGATTGAGATGGGCGCGGACGCCATCGACATTGGCAAAACCATTCACCCGCACCCCACGCTGGGCGAAAGCATCGGCATGGCGGCTGAAGTGGCACATGGTAGTTGCACGGATTTGCCGCCGGCGCGCAAGTAACGCGGGTCATCCCCAAGAAAAAAGCCCGGTTAACCCGGGCTTTTTTATTATTGCGGCAAGCGCCTTAGTGCTGAATTATCGTGGGTGTAGGCGCTGATTGCACCGATATCCATGCTGTGACCTGTTGCCAAACAACGGGGGCAATTCGTTATGTAAGCGGTGTGCATGAGGCATTAAGCAGGCGTATAAACTTTCCCGGCGCGTATCACCGCAACAATTGCGAATTGTCATTAAGAACGAAACTGCCCATGCTGAACATAGCAAGTGGGTAGGGCACACAAATTGCCCGGCTTTTGAGCACTGGATGGCGCCGAATTTTGGTCATGCAAGAGATCTGAAAAAACCAATGGAGACAAATGTCATGGACACCATTTCATCTGGCCATCTGGCGCTACAACGCCTTTATTACTGGGAAAAGACCGCGCCCAATCAAATCGCGCTGACCCAACCAATGGGCGGCGGCGTGCTGCAAAACTTCACCTGGGCCCAAGTGGGCGACCAGGTGCGCCGCATGGCCACCCACCTCAAAGCGCAGGGTTGGGAGCCGGGCGCAAAAGTGGCCATTCTTTCCAAAAACTGCGCCTGGTGGATGATGAGTGACCTGGCCATCTGGATGGCGGGTTATGTGTCTGTGCCTCTGTACCCTACGCTGGCGCATGACACCGTGAGGCAAATTTTGACGCACAGCGAAGCGCGCGCCTGTTTTGTTGGCAAGCTTGACGACTGGACCAGTATGAAAGCTGGCGTGCCCCCCGACATGCCTTGCATCAGCTACCCGCTGTCGCCGGCAGATGCCCTCAAGCGGTTTGAAGGCTGGAACGCCATTGTGGCCCGAAGCGCACCGCTGCAGGGTGAGCCGATTCGGAACGCAGATGAGCTGGCCACCTTGATTTACACCTCGGGCACCACTGGCGTGCCCAAAGGCGTGATGCACAGCTTTGGCACACTGGCTTGGGCAATTGGCACGGGCGCGGCCAGTGTGGGCATGAGTCAGGATGACCGAATGTTGTCGTATTTGCCTTTGGCCCATGTGGTGGAGCGCGTGTTGGTAGAACACGGTTGGCTGGCCACTGGCATACATGTTTTTTTTGCCGAGTCGTTGGATACCTTTACAAGCGACCTGCAGCGCGCACGCCCAACGATTTTCTTCTCGGTGCCCCGGCTGTGGGTCAAGTTTCAGCATGGGGTACACCACAAGTTGCCGCCAGCCAAGCTTGACCGGTTGTTGTCTATCCCCATCATTGGCGCGCTGGTACGGCGCAAGGTTAAAAAGGCGCTGGGGTTGGACCAGTGCCGTTTTGCTGCTGGTGGCGCGGCCCCCATGCCTGTGCCATTGCTGGCCTGGTACCGAAAGCTGGGTTTGCCCATCAATGAAGGTTATGGCCTGACAGAGAATTTGGCCGTGTCCAACCTCACGCTGGCTGGCCAGAACCAGGAGGGCACGGTTGGCCCAGCTTACCCGGGTGTCGATGTTCGGATCGACGCCACGACCGGCGAGATCCAAATGCGCAGCCCGGCGCTGATGTTGGGCTATTACAAAGCGCCCGACTTAACCCGTGATGCGTTC
This sequence comes from Rhodoferax sp., assembly GCF_028688795.1. Classification (GTDB taxonomy): domain Bacteria; phylum Pseudomonadota; class Gammaproteobacteria; order Burkholderiales; family Burkholderiaceae_C; genus Rhodoferax. The sequence goes on from NZ_JAQTXM010000029.1 coordinate 22,463, forward strand.
ACGCCTGACGGCTGGTTGCGTACCGGGGACAAAGGTCAAATTGACACGCAGGGCAACCTGCACATCACCGGCCGCGTTAAAGACCTGTTTAAAACCAGCAAGGGCAAGTACGTGGCACCGGCCCCCATTGAAGACAAACTGGTGATGCACGACGCGATTGAAGCTTGCGTAGTCACCGGGGCCAACCTGGGCCAACCACTGGGCATTGTGATGCTGAATGCCGAGGCTTTGGCCCGCGCGGCAAACCCGGGCGCACGGGTAGAACTTGAAACCTCTCTGGCACGTCACTTAAAGTCGATCAACCAAGTCCTCGACCCACACGAACAGCTCAAGTGTCTTGTGGTAACGACGACCACTTGGTCGGTAGAAAACGACATTGTCACGCCCACTTTCAAGGTTAAGCGCAACCGCATTGAAGACCTTTACTCGGCGTCTTATGAACGCTGGGAGTCTTCTGGGCAGTTGGTGATCTGGCAGACCACTTCTTAAGGGACAGCAGCCAGAGACGGCAATTGGTAACAGGCAGATTAGCCAGAAGCCTATACTGCGCGTTCTTTTTCCTACTGCCAGACGCTGACTCACGCGCCTGGCGCACCCCCGATGCCCGGCTATCTGACCAAGCAAGAGAGCATCGCCGTAGCGGGTGTGCCCAACCTCATCATTCGTTCATTACTTGACCGCCAGCAGTTTTTTGATCCTGCCGGGGAGGGCGCGCGACTGGGTATTTCGTCTGCGACCTGGCCCTTGTTTGGGTTGCTGTGGCCATCGGGCGCCGAGTTGGCCGCACGTATGGCCCGACACCCGGTGCGCAGCGGCGAACGTGTTCTGGAGATCGGTTGTGGTTTGGCGCTGGCCAGTTTGGTGGGGCATCGTCGCGGTGCAGACGTGACCGCAAGTGACTGCCATCCGTTGGCAGGGATTTTTCTGAAGGAAAACCTGCGCTTGAACGATTTGTCTGACATGCGGTACCGAACTGGCCAATGGGGCCAGCCTGAAGACGATGCTTTGGCCGTGCCGACGAGTTCGCTGGCCCTGAAGGTCAGCGGCCAGTTTGACCTGATCATGGGCAGTGATGTGTTGTACGAGCGCGATGACGCTGGTGTGTTGGCTGCGTTCATTGATGCGCACGCGATGCCGGTGTCACAGATCTGGATCGTGGACCCACATCGGGGCAACCGTCCGGCCTTTAGCCGGCGCATGGCCAGCCATGGATTCAGTTTGGTCGAAGAACGGCTGGATCGACTGGAAAGTGCGCAGCAGACTGCGTACCGAGGGCGTTTGTTAACTTACTCGCGTGGGGCTTGTGTTGTTGGCACTTAACATAATATACATCGTATAAAGTGTGTTGTTACTCATTACCAGGTCCCTTTAGGCTGAAGGCCACGTACAAAAGCAGAAATGATGTTGGCTGAATCGGTGCGATTGCCGCGGTTGGCAAAGTCCAAAGCACTTAATCCCTGCGAATTCTTGAGTAAAGGGTCTGCGCCAGCTTCAAGCAACAGCTTGACTGCGGACTCGGTGCCGTAAAGTGCGGCCATCATCAGCGGCGTGGTGCCGTTGGGTGATGCGGCGTCGATGTACGCGTTTTCTTCCAGCAGCAGGTTCATCGCTTCCAGATGTCCGTTGGTGGCCGCGTAATGCAAAGGTGCCCAGCCGGGTTTGTTGACGTCAGCTCCTTGTCGGATCAATAGCTGGCAAAGTGCGGTTTCACCTTTGAGCGCGGCTAGCATCAAGGGACTTTCATCTGCCGCATTTCTCACCTCAACCTTGGTCTTCGGCGACTTGGCCAAGACAAGCGCCACATTCAACGCCCCCGATTTGACGGCCAGCAACAGGCCAGCTGTGCCTGCAGCATCGACTGTATTGGGGTCGAACCCACGCAACAAAAGCTCGCTGACTTTCGCCGCGTCATCGCGCTCGATGGCGGAAAAAAAATCATCATACGAGCCCGCATGAGAGACTGAAAAGCAAGTTAAAACAAGAAGATATATCACTTTTTTAAAGTGATTAATGAGGTTTATTAAGCTTGATTTCATGATGACAGCACGCCTGAAAAGAGCGCATCAAAGTTACGACTGGTCGCTTCTGCAATCGCTTCTAGGGGTAACTGCTTGATCTGCGCCAACTGGGTAGCCACAAATGGCACGTACGACGGGTTATTGGTTTTACCGCGATAAGGCATAGGCGCCAGGTAAGGGCTGTCGGTTTCAATCAGCAAGCGATCAAGCGGCACCAATGCCGCCACGTCGCGCAAATTCTGCGCCGTCTTGAAGGTCAAAATGCCTGAAAACGAGATGTAAAACCCCAAGTCAAGTGCTTGACGGGCTACCGCGGCGTCTTCGGTGAAGCAGTGAAACACACCGCCGGCCGAGCCAGTTGAGCCGTCTTCGCCCTCCTCCCGCAGGATCGCCAAGGTGTCCTCAGAGGCCTGACGGGTGTGAATGACCAGCGGTTTTGCCAGTTGCCGGGCCGCGCGGATATGGGTGCGAAAGCGCTCGCGCTGCCAATGCATGTCAGCCACGCTGCGGCCGTTGAGTCGGTAGTAATCCAATCCGGTCTCACCTATCCCCACCACCCGTGGCAGCACACCAAGCGTTAGCAGGTCATTGAGGGTGGGCTCTTGCACGCCTTCGTTGTCCGGGTGCACGCCGACTGTGGCCCAAAAATTGTCGTATTCAAGTGCAAGTTGATGCACACCACCGAACTCCTCAAGTGTGGTGCTAATGCACAAGGCTCGGTCAACTTTGGCGGCTGCCATGGCTTGGCGGATGGCTGGCAGCTCGGCAAGCAGTTCCGGGAAATTTAGGTGGCAATGAGAATCTGTGAACATACATGACGCTGTGCAACCAGACTGGGTTGCTGACAGGTTTAAATGGTTTGTGTGGAACGGTCTGACGCCAGCTGACCCACCAGCATCTCTTCAATTTTGAGCTTGAGCGCATGGGCTTTTTCGTCATTGGGAAACATCACCCCCACGCCTTGGGTGCGGTTGCTGACCGCTTTGGGTGGTGTTACCCAGGCGACTTTGCCTGCCACCGGGTAACGTTGCGGGTCGTCAGGCAGCGAAATCAGCACATAAACTGGGTCACCAAGCTGGTAGTCGCGAACGGTAGGAATGAACAAGCCACCGGTCGCGAAAATTGGAATGTAAGCCGCATAAAGTGCTGATTTTTCTTTCACAGCCAGCTGGATAACGCTGGGACGTGGCAGAGCCGCTTGTGGTTTCACAGAAACTGCGTCATTTTGGCTATGGGTCAAGTCGATCATGTTTTTGAGTTTAGAGCGAATTGCGCCTGGCTGACCAAAGCTTCTTGCATCAAACCGGTATTAAATGGATGTTCTACCGTTTTCATGGCATTTGACAGGGCCCGCCCCCAAGTCGTCAAACTCTGCCAAGTGCCAGTTTTGGGCAAATCAACGGCCTCAAAAAAACGGGGTGAGGCGCCGCTGCGTTGTGCCAGCAAGTCATGACACAGCTTGTGCAACGCATCCACCGTTTGGGCTGGTGTCCAGTCTTTGAAAATGCTTACATCGCCGCTTTGCACGGCGCGTGGCAGGCGCGGCCACAACTCACTGATCGCGGCATATTGAAGGGCGTCTTGTGGTCGACCGCCGGCTGCGCGCAGCATCACGCGGGCTTGCTTGTCGGACACGCCCTGCCCTTGCAACCATGCCATGGCACTGGGTTGATCAGGCCAAACCATGGTGTGGCCAAGGCACCGGCTGCGAATGGTGGGCAACAATTGATGGGCAGCCTCAGTGGCCAATACAAATTTCACATCGCCGGCGGGCTCTTCCAGGGTTTTGAGCAAGGCATTGGCTGTGTAAATATTCATGCGCTCTGCCGGAAACACCAGCACTGCCTTGCCGCGACCGCGTGCGCTGGTGCGTTGTGCAAATTCAACCGCATCACGCATGGCATCTACGCGAATTTCTTTGCTGGGTTTGCGCTTTTTGCTGTCAATTTCATCTTGCGCTTTTTCACCCAGCGGCCAGTTCAGGGCCAGCATCACTGTTTCTGGCATCAGCACACACAAGTCAGCGTGGGTATGCACGTCGATGGCATGGCAACTGCCACAGGTGCCGCACGCACCCTGCGGCGTGGCCCGCTCGCACAGCCAGGCCCTTACCAGCGCCGATGCCAACTCGTGTTGCCCCAAGCCAGATGGCCCGGCCAGTAGCCAGGCGTGGCCGCGCTGCGCCAACAAAGTTTGGGTTTGTGCTGCTATCCAGGGCGCAATGGTGCTGGGGCCGAGTGGTGTGCTCATGCCAGCCAGCCTTTTTGCTTGACCGCTGCCAGCACATCCAGCCACACGGCGTCACGGCTTTGGTCTGCTGCAATGCGGGCGAAACGTTGCGGCTGGGCCTGAAATCGGGCTTGGTAGCCAGCGCGAACGCGGGCAAAAAACGTGACGGGCTGTGCTTCAAACTTATCGGGTATGCGGGCGCCGACCAATCGTTCCGCGGCAATCTCGGGGGCCAAATCGAACCACACCGTGAGTTCTGGTTGACGAATAAAATCACCATCTAGAGCTTTAACAGTCTGCACAAGCAGCTCTAGAAAAGATAGCGTTTTCAGATCAAAGCCGCGCCCGCCACCCTGGTAGGCGAAGGTGGCGTCGGTGAAACGGTCGCACAGCACCACGTCACCCCGGCCCAAAGCGGGCTCAATCACTTGTTGCAGGTGGTCACGCCGCGCTGCGAACACCAGCAGCGCTTCTGTCATGGCGTCCATCGGGTCGTTGAGCACGAGGGCGCGCAGTTTTTCGGCCAGCGGGGTGCCGCCAGGCTCACGGGTTAGTGTTACCACCCTGCCCTGTGCCCTGAAGGCTTGCGCCAGGCCGTCGATGTGCGTGGACTTGCCGGCACCGTCGATGCCTTCAAAGCTGATGAAAATGCCGCTGCTGGTCATGGTTGGGTTTTGAGTCACTGGCCGCGCTGGAATTTGTTGACCGCGCGATTGTGCGCGTCCAGGTTGTCGCTGAATTGGCTGCTGCCGTCGCCACGTGCCACAAAGTACAAGGAGCGGCTGACGGCCGGTTGGGCTGCGGCCATTAAAGATGCTTTGCCGGGCATGGCAATCGGTGTGGCTGGCAGGCCAGTCCGCGTGTAGGTGTTCCAGGGGGTGTCGGCGAGCAAATCGCGCCGACGCAGGTTGCCGTCAAACTGATCGCCCAAACCATAGATCACCGTGGGGTCGGTTTGCAGCATCATGCCAATGCGCAGGCGGTTGGTGAACACCGAGGCAATCATCGGGCGGTCTGCGGCGCTGCCGGTTTCTTTTTCGACGATGCTCGCCAGCGTCAGCAAATCGTCCGGGGTTTTCAGTGGAGAGTCGGTTGCGCGCATGGCCCAGGCCGCAGCCAGGTGGTGGTCCATGGCACGCAGGGCGCGTTGTAGCACTTTCAAGTCGCTGCTGCCTTTGGCGTAGGTGTAGGTATCGGGGTAGAACCGCCCCTCAGGCGCAAGTGCTGGTCGGCCCAGTTTATTCATGATTAAATTAGGTTCTAGCCCTTTTGAATCTTGCGTAAGGTGCTCTGCTTTTAAGAGTGCTGCACGCACCTGCTTAAATGTCCAGCCTTCGACCAGCGTCACCGAACGCAAGGCTTCTTCCCCGCGTGTGAGTTTGGACAGCAAGCTGCGCGGTGTTAGCCCAGCTTCAAGCTCGTAGCTGCCGGCCTTGATCAAGCGGGCCTGGCCGGACAATCGAAACCACCAGTACAGCAGTGCGGGAGAGACGTTCACCCCGCTTGCCACCGCATCCTGAACCACGCCACGCGGTGTGGTGCCGGGCTCAATGGACAAGTCCAGCGTGGGTGCGCTCAGGCTAAACGGCTTGTTCACCCACCAAAACGCCAAACTGCCAAAAGCCAGCGTCAATACAAATACAAAACCGATGAATCGACGCACAACCCTGTTACCTTATCAAAAATGGACTGCGCATGATAATTCACGCCATGCACACCACACTCGAAGGCGTAGCCCCGCTGACACATTCAGGGCTAATCAGGGCACAAGGCGACGACGCCGCCAAATTTTTGCACGGTCAATTAACAAGTGACTTCTCGCTTCTGGGGCTTTCCGAGGCCCGGTTGGCTGGTTTTTGCAATGCCAAAGGTCGTTTGCAAGCCAGTTTTATTGGCTTCAAGCGCAGCCAAACTGACATTTTGCTCATTTGCAGCCCAGACATTCTGGTAAACACCCTGAAACGTTTGAGCATGTTTGTGATGCGCGCCAAGGTCAAGCTGACTGACGCCAGCGCTGATTTTTCGGTGTATGGGCTGGCTGGTTCAGCCGCCGTGACTGCTTCACAAAAGATAACGGCTTACGCTGGTGGTGCTTGGGCTAAAGCTGATTTTGATGAGGCATCTTTGGTAACACTTTACCCCGTCGACGGTGTGCCACGGGCTTTATGGATTACCCCGGCTGGAATGCAGGCACCCGCTGGCGCACCCATGACGGCCGAACAATGGGCCTGGGGTGACGTGCGCAGTGGCATAGCCACTGTGACGCAACCCATTTTTGAGGCGTTTGTGCCTCAAATGCTCAATTACGAATCCGTTGGCGGCGTTAATTTTAAAAAAGGCTGCTACCCCGGACAGGAGGTGGTGGCCCGCAGTCAGTTCAGGGGCACTTTGAAACGTCGTGCCTATTTGGCCTATTCTGAATCGGCTCTGCAAGCAGGCGACGAGTTGTTTGCCCCGGACGATGCCAGCCAGCCCTGCGGCCTGGTGGCACAAGTGGCCCAAGCGCCGAACGGTGGTTTTGACGCAATTGTGTCAATGCAGATTACGGCATTTGGAGCCGGGGGGGTGCGTGCGCAGGCAGCTGATGGCCCTGTGCTGGTTTTGTCGCCTCCGCCCTACCCGTTGCTCGCGGATATCTGATCAGCGGCTTGCGCCTTCGAACCAGATTGAATTGCGTCCGGCATCTTTAGCGTGGTACATGGCTGCATCGGCAACCCTTAACAGGTCATTCTGATCGGCGTCTGTGCCAAGAAACACAACCATGCCAATGCTTGCAGTGCAATGGTGCAGCGCTTTACTGTCTGCCAAGCCTTCGCGCACCACGGTGAGCGAATAGGGCTCAGCAAGCTTATTTCGGATTTTTTCGGCCACCAAGTGTGCTTGCTCCTCGGACTTGACTTGATCGGACGTCAATTCGCTGACCAGCACTACATATTCATCGCCACCAAAACGTGCCACGGTGTCGGTCGCGCGCACGCAACCGGTGAGACGGTTCGCCGCCTCGATCAGTAGCAAATCACCGACCGCATGGCCATGTGCATCGTTCAGTGGTTTAAAGTTATCGAGGTCCAAAAACATCAGTGCGCCGTAACAGCCCGAGCGTGTGCTGGCCGCCAGTGCCTGGGTAAGCCGGTCATCAAGGAGGCGGCGATTGGGCAGATTTGTCAACGGGTCAAAAAACGCCAGTTGGCGCACCTGGTTTTCCAGCAGTTTGCGCTCGGTGATCTCGCGCGTGATGCCGTGGTAGCCGACGATGACGCCTTCTGCATTGAGCTCTGGCTTGGAAAGCACCTCACCCCAAAGCACGCGGCCATCTTTGCAGTGGTGTTGCACTTCAAAGGTTAAAAAACCAGTCAGAGCCCCAGATTGCCTGGCATGCTGACTTTTTTGTATGATGTGTTTTACCGATTCGACACCTTCTTCGGTGAACATCTCAAACGCTGAGTGGCCAACGACGTCTGTGGCCTTGTAACCACGCAACCGTTCATCGGCTGGGCTGATGTACGTTACACAAAGATTGCGATCAGTCTTCCAAAGCACATCCAGCGTGTCTTCAGTCAACAAGCGATACAAGGATTCGCTGTCATGTAGCGCCTGAGTGCGCTCTTCCACCAAAGCCTCAAGGGCCTCGTTTTGCTCGCGCAAGCCCTTCATGGGGTAGACCTCGCCGTCTTGCACCAAGTGGTAGGGAATCGAAATCCCACTGTGCACAATTTTCCAATCTGAGCCTTCGAGGTGGAAGATCAAGACCAATCGTGCGACCTCTGTCGACAGCACATGGTCCGGTATGGGCAGGTGAATGTGAAAGAACGCCGTTACAACGACCACATTGTCACTGATGTCCTGCAAGGCGACGTCCAGCATCTCAATGCGAATTCGACCAGGTACCTGGGAAAAATCGTGACGCGTGATCTCTTCCCAAGCTCTTCGGTCTTTGACCAGAAAATCGCCGCCACCGGTGTAACCGCTGAAGTTGTCGCTGAATCGTGTGGTCAGACGATCGTCACGGGCGGCGTACATCTCAATGTACGCGTCAAACAGCGAGCGAATAAGACGTTCGCGATCAGCACGTGGGGTGGACATAATCATTGGTAAATGGGCCAATAGGGTTGGCTGGCATCTTGCACCAAATAACTATTTATAGATACCCGTCGGGTTAACTCTGCGTAATTTAAACCCGGCGTGCCCAAGGTCCAAGCATCATTTTTTCGAGCGAGTCAATTTGTCGTTCAAACTTTGCCCAGCTTAGCAATGATCTTTCAATCAGTCCAAATTGCACGGCCTTGGCGTACTGTTCGCGGGCCATGTCAAATGGCAAGCCTTGCATCAGCGCGGCGGTGCGGCCCAAACTGGCGGCGGTCTTGCTGAAGTCTTGTGAATTGTTCATGGTTGGCTCCTTCACGGCATTTTGTTGCCAAATATCAAACTGCGGGCATGGTCTCGGGCGGCAAAATCGACCAGACGCATGCGACGCTCAAGGTCAAACATATCGACCGACTCGCAGAGGTAAGCTTCATCACGCTCTTTTTGGCTTTGAAAATTGGAAATGAGCGCTTTGATAAGCGCTATCAGGTTGGACATGGTGAGTCCTTTCGAAGTTAGCAATGGCGCATTCTAAGGGTTTACCCTAATCTGTACTGAGATACGGTCTTTCAGTTGTTGCATTGCAACAAGCGGTGGATCAATGGCAACCCGGTCATAGACGTTGCCGATGCAAGAGGAGTTCCTCGTCACAGACGAGCAGCAACGCAACATGCTGATTTTGCGCAGATGCATGTCTTCATGGATGGCGACGTTCTGGTCGGACCCGACGCATTGCGCCCGATGGCGGCCATGTTGGGAATGACGTTGACTGTCTCTAAACGCTTGCGTTGCCACCGTTTAGGCTGAAGTGGATGGGCCGCACATCGGCTTTTTGCTTTTTAGCGATCCAGTGGATACGCCGTCTACGCGCCGGACACCTCAAAAATTGTCATCGCACTCTGCTCTGAAAAAGAGCTGGCTTAGCACCTGCTGGTGGCAAGTGAGCAGGGCAATTCATCATTCATGCAAAAGCATTTCGCAAGGCATTTGCGGCATCCAGATGGCATGTCAGCGCCTGTGGAATGGCACGGCCCATCTTGATGAATTCATGCGTCACACCGCGGTAAATGTCCAGATCTACCAGCACGCCTGCCGCCCTTAATTTGTCTGCATACTGCAGGCCTTCATCGATCAGCGGGTCACATTCAGCCAGGCCAAACCAAGCCGGGGCTACGCCGTCCACGTCACTGGCCATCAAGGGTGCAAAGCGCCAGTCTTCGCGGTCACGTCGGTTGGGTATGTAGAGGTCGAAAAAGTAGTCGATGTGCGCCGCTTCCAGCACAAAGCCATGACCAAAGGTTTTGTGCGATGGGGTGTCTGCGTGGGCCGTGGTGCCGGGGTAAAACAGCAGTTGTAATTTGAGTGTGATGCCTTGCAGGCGCGCCTGCAAGGCGCAGGCCGCTGCCAGGGTGCCACCAGCGCTGTCTCCGCCGACTGCGATGCGGGTCGGGTCCAGGCCTTTTTCTGCGCCCTGTTGGGTCACCCACTGCACCGCATCCCAGGCGTCTTCAAAAGCAATTGGAAAGCGGTGTTCTGGTGCCAACCGGTAGCCAACCGACAACACGGTGCAACGCGCCAGGTGGCTCAAGGTGCGGCACAACACGTCGTGTGTGACGATGCTGCCAATGGTGAAGCCACCGCCGTGCAGGTACACCAGCACCGGCAGCGGGCCGTCTGCCGGTGCATACAGGCGCACGGGCAACTCGAACCCATCGCGTGCGGGCACCGTGAAACTTTCCACACGGTGCAATTTGGGCGGTGCCAGGTCCAGCACACCGGCGTTGACTTCATAGGCCGCCCGCGCTTGTTGCGGTGTCAGGGCGTGTAGCGGTACTTGTCCCGCGCGCGCCATGCGCTCCAGCACGCCGTGCATGGCGGGGGTCAGTAAGGCGCGCGGGTTTCGATGGGGCATGGTGGGGCAATGTCTTGGTACAGTGGAGTCACATGCTACCAAGCGCAGACGACAAACATGACCGGGATATCGTCTGGCATCAACATTGCTTGTTACCACGCAAGGCAATGCCTGGCTTCTTTCAATCATCGAGACACCCACATGTCCATTCACGCAGCACTGAACCACGTTACCCACTACACCTATGACCGGCTGGTCAATTTAGGCCCTCAAGTTGTCCGCCTGCGCCCCGCCCCGCACTGCCGCAGCAAAATCATTTCGTACTCGCTCAAGATCGAGCCTGAAGGCTGCTTTCTGAACTGGCAGCAAGATCCGTTTGCCAACTACCAGGCACGCCTTGTTTTTCCGGACAAAACCAAAGAGTTCAAGGTCACGGTCGATGTGGTCATGGACATGGCGGTTTACAACCCATTTGACTTCTTCCTGGAGCCTGCTGCCGAAGAGTTTCCCTTCGCTTATGAGCCCGACCTGAAGCAAGAACTGGCCCCGTACCTGGTGCCTGAACCGGTCACGCCTTTGGTGCAGGCCTATCTGGAAAAAATTGACCGAACCAAACGTCGCAGCGTGCTGTTTCTGGTTGACCTGAACCAGAGCGTGCACGAAGCCGTGAGCTACACCATTCGCATGGAACCCGGTGTGCAGGCACCAGAAGAAACGCTCACGCTGGGCTCAGGTTCATGCCGGGACTCGGCTTGGCTGATGGTGAACCTGTTGCGCCATTGCGGCTTGGCAGCACGCTTTGTCTCGGGCTACCTGATTCAACTCAAGCCCGACGTGAAATCGCTCGACGGCCCCAGCGGCACCCAGGTTGACTTTACTGACCTGCACGCCTGGTGCGAGGTGTATTTGCCGGGCGCGGGTTGGGTCGGGTTGGATGCAACCTCAGGCCTGCTGGCCGGTGAAGGCCACATTCCGCTGGCCTGCACACCGCAGCCATCCGGCGCAGCACCGATTGAGGGCCGCTCTGACAAATGTGAAGTGGAGTTTGCCCACCACATGCAGGTGACCCGCATTTACGAATCGCCGCGCGTGACCAAGCCTTACACCGAAGAACAGTGGGCCGACATCATGTCTCTGGGCGAGGCGGTAGACAGCGAACTGGTCGCCGGAGACGTGCGCCTGACCATGGGTGGTGAGCCCACTTTTGTGGCCAACAGCGACCGCGATGCACCAGAATGGAACACGGATGCACTTGGCCCAACAAAACGGGGTTTTGCCACCGAATTGGTGCACAAATTGCGCAAAGAGTACGGCGAAGGGGGCTTTTTGCACTACGGCCAAGGCAAGTGGTACCCCGGTGAGCAGTTGCCACGCTGGGCGCTCAACATCTATTGGCGTGCGGACGGTCAACCCGTCTGGGCCAACCCTGCGCTGTTCACCGATGAGCGGCATCCCACACACTACAAGCCTGAAGATGCCAGCCGCTTCACCCAGTTGCTGGCCGCCAAACTCGGTGTCACCGGCAAGTTTGTTCAAACCGCGTATGAAGATACTTGGTATTACCTGTGGCGCGAACGCCGCCTGCCGGTCAATGTGGACCCGTTCAACTCCAAACTGGACGACGAGATGGAGCGCGCCCGCCTGCGCCGTGTTTTTGAGCAAAAACTTGACACGCCCGTAGGCTACGTGTTGCCGATCAAGGTGGCAGGTTATGACGACATGTATGGCGCAGCCTGGACTACTGGTCCATGGTTTTTACGAGATGAGCGCATGTACCTGATGCCCGGTGACTCGCCCATGGGCCTGCGCCTGCCGTTGGATTCATTGCCTTGGGTGAGCGAGGCAGATTTTCCGTACATGATCGAGCAAGACCCGTCTGTGCTGGTAGATGCCCTGCCCGCCCATGCCACCGTGGCGACCAAATACGCGCCAGGCACGGCAGGCTTGTCGCTGGGGCTGGCTGCACGCCGTGTAGCGGCCGCAGCATCTGTGGCATCAGGCAATAAATTTTCTGCCACCAGCTATCTGGCAGGCACAGGCCCGCAGCCGGAAGCGGCTCGCAAGATGCAAGCGGCCACCGGCCCTGCATCCGACTCCAGCGCGGCCACACATGCCCAAAGCATCAGCCAGTCAGAACCTGGCGACTTTGCCCGTGTGCCAAGTGCGCAGGAGTCTGCCCACTGGGTGACTCGCACTGCCTTGTGTGTCGAAGTGCGAGACCCACGTCGTGCCAGCGGCCCCAAGGCGGAAGCCGTGGGCACCAGTTCGGGCGTGTTGTATGTGTTCATGCCACCGCTTGAAAAGCTGGAGCATTACCTGGATTTGCTGGCTGCCATTGAAGCCAGCGCGCAAGAACTTGGCATGCAACTGGTGCTGGAAGGTTACCCGCCTCCGCGTGACCCGCGTCTGAAATTGCTCAGTGTCACGCCCGACCCCGGTGTGATTGAGGTCAACATCCACCCGGTGACGAACTGGAAAGAACTGGTGGCCAATACCGAGTTCTTGTACAACGCCGCGTTTGAGTCACGCCTGAGCGCTGAAAAGTTCATGACCGATGGCCGCCACACCGGCACCGGTGGTGGCAACCACTTTGTGATGGGGGGTGCCACGCCCTCAGACAGCCCGTTTTTGCGTAAACCCGAGCTGCTGGCAAGCCTCCTGCTGTACTGGCACAACCACCCGTCGTTGAGCTACCTGTTCAGCGGCATGTTTGTCGGGCCCACCAGCCAGGCCCCGCGCGTAGATGAGGCCCGCAACGACCAACTGTACGAGCTTGAAATTGCCATTGAGCAAATTTACAAGAACCGCGACCTTTACGGCCAAAGCATGCCGCCGTGGTTGGTTGACAGGACGCTGCGCAACATCCTGATCGACGCCACTGGTAATACGCACCGAAGCGAAATCTCCATCGATAAGATGTACTCGCCCGACTCCGCCACGGGCCGTTTGGGCCTGCTGGAGTTGCGCGCCTTCGAGATGCCGCCACACCCGCACATGAGCAGTGTGCAGCAGTTGCTGTTGCGTGCCCTGATTGCCCGGTTCTGGAAAACACCATACCGCGCGCCTGCCAGCCGCTGGGGCACCGAGTTGCATGACCGATTCATGCTGCCAGCCTTTATTCAAGCCGATTTCAACGACGTGATGGCCGAGATGCGGACAGCTGGTTACGCCTTTGACGACAGCTGGTTTGCACCACATGTGGAGTTCCGCTTCCCGCTGGTCGGCTCGGTGTGTTCGGCAGGCATTGAACTTACCTTGCGCAATGCGCTGGAGCCTTGGCATGTGATGGGCGAGGAAGGCGCACCAGGCGGCACTGCCCGTTATGTAGATTCATCGCTGGAACGCATGGAAGTGCGCGTCACCGGCCTGAACGAAAGCCGCTATGTGGTCACCTGCAACGGTCACGCCTTGTCGCTGCAACCCACCGGCGTGGTGGGCGAGTTTGTTGCCGGTGTGCGCTACAAGGCATGGAACCCGCCCAGCAGCCTTCACCCCAGCATTGGTGTGCACGCTCCGCTCACGTTTGACATTGTCGACACCTGGATGAAGCGCTCTCTGGGCGGCTGCCAGTACCACGTGTCGCACCCGGGCGGTTTGAGCTACGAGAGCCTGCCGGTGAATGCCAACGAAGCCGAAAGCCGGCGCCTGTCACGCTTTACCCCAATGGGCCACACGCCAGGCCTGATGCATGTGCCACCAGCCACCATCAACGTGCCGGGCAGCCGTGAATTCCCCTTTACGCTGGATTTGCGTCGGGTGTAGCTCAGACGGTTGCGTCAAGACCATGCCGGAGTCATGGCAACTGGGTTTTATAGAATGAAACACGTTTTAACCTAGTTAACACATGTCATTGATAAACCAGACTGCCACGGACTTGTCCACAAAGGATGCGTCCGTGGCACGCTCATTGACATGGCGCTATGCCATAGCCTTGGCGCTGGTGGCAAGCTTGTCCAGCGCGGCCTGGCTCAGTCTGCATTGGGTCATCACCGAGCAAAAAAGTACCGCAGCGGTGGTCAATATCAGTGGCCGCCAACGCATGTTGAGTCAGCGCACAGCACTCTTTTCAAACCTGCTGGTCAGCGCGGCGCCCCCTGAGCGCCCCCTCATTCGGGACAGCCTGGCGGAGGCCATTGAATTGATGGCGCGCTCGCATCAAGGATTAACACAAGGTGACGTCGGGTTGGGATTGCCCTACACCATGACGCCTGCCGAACGCGCCTTGTATTTTGAAGGAGCCCAACCGCTGGACGCCCAAGTACGCACCTACATCGATGCGGTGCGTCGTTTGTTGCGTGCAGCCGATAACGATTTGGCGGCGGGAACTCCTGAACTGGCCTTCATTACCCGCACGGCTACTGGCCCACTGGTCAGCGCACTGGATGCCATGGTGCGCCTGTACCAACAAGAGGGTGAAGCCACCGTGGCGCGGCTTGAAAAGGCGGAAACGCTGTTTTGGCTGGTCACCTTGCTGCTGCTGATGCTGGAAGCGGCGCTGATTTTCCACCCCTTTACCAAGCATGTGAACAACGTCATCGGCAAATTGCAGCATGCCACCCGGCAGCTGCAAAGGCATCAAGATCACCTCGAAGAACTGGTGATTCAGCGTACCGAAGACTTGAATTTGCGCACCATCGCGTTAACGGACAGTGAGGAAAAGTTTCGACTCATCAGCACCGCTGCGCAAGATGCCATTGTGATTATTGGGCCCCATGACGAGTTGGTTTATTGGAACCCAGCGGCTGAGCACATGTTTGGCTATGCGTTCAACGAACTTGACGGCATCACCTTTCATAGCCTGCTGGTGCCGCCTGAGCATCGAGATGCAGCCGAGATCGGGTTGAAACGGTTCAAATCAAATGGGGAAGGCCCGTTGATGGGTAAGCGTTTTGAGGCGGTTGCACTCAAAAAAGACGCTGAAGCGTTCCCCATTGAGCTGTCGGTGTCGGCTGTCATGCTGGAGGCGGGTTGGCATGGCATTGCCATCATTCGTGACATCACGCAGCGAAAGCGGATTGACGCTGAACTGCGCATTGCCGCCACGGCTTTCAATGCCCAGATGGGAATGACCATCACCGATGCCAACAACATCATTTTGCGTGTCAACAAAGCGTTTTCGGATATCACGGGCTATTCTGCAGAAGAGGTGATTGGAAAAACGCCTCACTTGCTGAGTTCCGGGCGTCATGACGATGCGTTTTACAAAGCCATGTTTGCAACCATTGTGGACACCGGCATGTGGGCCGGCGAAATTTGGAACCGGCATAAAAACGGCGAGGTCTTTCCAGAGTGGCTCACTATCACGGCGGTAAAAAGTGATGAGGGTGTGGTCACCCACTATGTGGCAGCCTTCAGCGACATCAGCGAGCGAAAGGCCGCTGAGAGCCAAATCCGCAACCTGGCGTTTTATGACCCACTGACCAACTTGCCCAACCGCCGCCTGCTCATGGACAGGTTGGAACTGGCCATGATCGCAGGGGAAAGGCGCCAACACGTGAATGCGCTGTTTTTCATCGACCTGGATAATTTCAAAGCCATCAACGACACCTTGGGACACCATATGGGTGACCAGTTGCTACAACAAGTCGCCCAACGCCTGAACGCCTGTGTACGCAACGGCGACACGGTGGCTCGCCTGGGCGGCGATGAATTTGTGGTGATGCTGGAAAATCTCAGTGACAACACCACCGATGCCGCCATCCAGGCCGAATTGGTGGGCTGCAAAATCCTGAGCAGCCTGCAAGAGCCCTACCCCATTGCGGCGCATGTCTGCCGCGCCACCGCCAGCATTGGTGTCGCGCTGTTCGCCGACCAAAGTGTGAGCGTGGACGACCTGCTCAAACGTGCTGACATGTCCATGTACCAAGCCAAAGCCAGTGGTCGCAACACCCTGCGATTTTTCGATCCGCAGGTACAAGCGGCGGTGCAGGCCAAGGCTGAGCTCGAAGTGTCGCTGCGAGAAGCCATTGAGCAGCACCAGTTCTGCTTGTATTACCAGCCACAAGTGACTGCCAATGGCCAGATCACGGGCGCTGAGGCCCTGGTGCGATGGTTGCACCCCGTCAGAGGCATGGTGTCACCGGCAGACTTTATTCCTCTTGCTGAACAAACGGGACTGATTTTGCCGCTAGGCGCCTGGGTCATGCGGACTGCGTGCGAACAACTGGCGCAATGGGGACAGTCTGCATTGCAATCACATTGGGTGCTGGCTGTAAACGTCAGCGCCCTGCAGTTTCGCCACCCGGATTTTGTAGAACACGTTGTCGACACGCTAACGCGAACAGGCGCCAACCCGCAGCGCTTGAAGCTGGAGTTGACTGAGAGCCTGTTGCTGGACGATGTAGGCGACATCATTGCCAAAATGACCGCGCTCAAGGCCACGGGTGTCAGTTTCTCGCTGGATGACTTTGGCACCGGCTACTCGTCGCTGGCCTACCTGAGCCGTTTGCCCCTTGACCAACTGAAAATTGACCAAGGGTTTGTCAAAGACATTGAAACCAGTGAGAACGCCGTGGTGATTTGCGCCGCCACCATTAGTCTGGCACACAGCCTGGGACTCAAAGTGGTTGCAGAGGGTGTCGAAACACTAGCCCAACTCCATTTGTTAAGCACGGTTCACAACTGCGATTTCATTCAAGGCTATTTGTTCAGCCGACCACTACCTGTGGCCGACTTTGAAGCCTTCGCGCTTGGCCGGTGAAGCCCCGGAGAATCTACGGGTTAGTTTGAAGCACCGCCTTGACGTCGCGCAGGTCCATGCCCAGCATGTCGGCGAATGCCTCAGGGGTTTTGCCACTGGCTTCATAAGCTTTAAGCAGGGCCGCGCGGCGCGCGCGTTGCTGGTCCACTTCAGCCAGTGCATCGTCCAGCACCACTTGAATAGCCTCAGCAGGCGCGCCAATCCGCGCCAGATAGTCTTGCCTGGACAAACCAGATTGCTCATACGCAGCCACCAATTGCGCGTAGAGCTTAGGCCTCAGGTCGTCCTTGCTGCGGGCTTGACGGCGCTGGAACAACTCAACAATTGACAGATAAATATGTTCTGGGGCGACAGCTTCCACCGGGTTGCCTTGAAGATCATGGCGTTTCAGGCCAGATGCCACGCTTTGCAAGTAGCGCGTGGAGCGGGTGTGCACACCCAGCGCTGTTTTCAGGGTGTCTCGCTTGAAGTCGTCAGGGTGGGTTGCCAACAGTTCCTGAAAAATACCCAATTTAAGCGGCAGAAAGCGCTGACCGAACAACTGAGGGTAAAGCTCAAACAGTTTTTCCAGTACCGGTTGTGCGGACTCAAGGCGGTTTTTAGCTTTGGGTGCTGAGGATACAACCGCAACTGGCGCAGCGGCATCGGCCAAAAGTTCAGTATTTGTCTCAGTTGCTGGTGGGGCAAAGGGTGTGATGGAAGCGGTTTCAGGCAATTCGGTAGCCATGTCGGTCGTGGTGTCAGTCATGTCGGGCAATGTGTTGGGGGAACCCGTGATTGTCAACCAAAGCGCCGCATCGCTGGCATACTCCAAAGTATGAGTGAAGCACCCCTGTTACAAAGCCAGAATCAGAGCCGTCCAACCCCGTCAGTTGACACCCTGGCGCTGCATTGCCACGCAGCCCCCGGGCACTTTGATGAGCTCTCGGGCAAGGCAACGTTGGCAAACTCCCGTCAGGCTGAACCAGCTACTGATTCAGTAGCTTCTAGTGACGTATTGACAAGATCTTGGGCAGACTTTTTCTCGGAACTGTCAGTTGATAGCGCGGATGACATGGACCAGCGCGCCGCCAGTCTGGCACGTCAGATACGCGACAACGGCATCACCTACAACGTTTATGCTGATGAAAACGGACCGCAACGCCCGTGGTCGCTGGACGTTTTTCCGTTGCTGGTTGACGCAGCCAACTGGCGCCACATTGAAACCGGCGTACTGCAGCGGGTGCGGCTGCTGGAGCACATCATGGCCGATGTGTATGGGCCGCAAGCGCTGTTGCGCCAGGGCTTTTTGCCCCCTGCGCTGGTGCATGGCCACCCCGGCTACCTGCGTGCCATGCACGGCGTCAAGCCCGTGGGTGGGCGTTACCTGCACATTGCGGCGTTTGATTTGGCACGCGGGCCGGATGGCAACTGGTGGGTGGTGGGGCAGCGCACCCAGGCCCCATCCGGCTTGGGCTACCTGCTGGAAAACCGCCTGGCCATCTCGGCCCAGTTTCCGCAAGCCTTTGGCAAGCTGCGGGTACAGCGGCTGGCAGGTACCTACCGCGCCCTGATGGACAGCTTGCGCAGCATGAGCCCACTGGGGCAAGACGCCCACCTGGCACTGCTGACCCCCGGTCCCTACAACGAAACTTATTTTGAACACGCCTACCTGGCGCGCTACCTGGGCCTCACACTGGTAGAAGGCGGCGACCTGCTGGTGCGCGACGAGCATCTGTTCTTGAAAACCCTCAAAGGCTTGGTGCCAGTGCATGGCCTCTTGAAACGAGTGGACGACGAGTATCTGGACCCGCTCGAATTGCGCGCAGACTCCACATTGGGCGTACCCGGGCTGCTGCAAGCCATTCGGGCCGGCAACGTGCTGGTGGCCAATGCCCCAGGCACTGCATTCTTGGAGTCCCCCGCCCTGCTGGGTTTTTTGCCGGCACTGTCGCGCCATGTGTTTGGCGAAAAATTGACCTTGCCGGCCTTGGCCACGTGGTGGTGCGGTGAGCGCGGTGCCATGCAAGAAGCGCTGGAAAATTTGAAGAGCTGCGCCATCAAACCGACCTACCCCGGTTCGCCAAGCCACGGTAGTTTTGACTCGGTGCTGGGCGTTCAGCAAGACCAGCCCGCCCTGGACGAGTGGGTGGGGCGCATCATGCGCCAGCCCGAAGAACACACGGTGCAGGCCTACACGCCGCTGTCTCAAATGCCTGCCTGGCAATCGGCCAGCAAGAGTAATGCAGACGATGTGCCGGGCAGCCAGCTGAGGGCGCGCTCCGTAACGCTGCGGGTGTTTGCCGTGTCTGATGGTGCACAAGGCTGGCGTGTGCTCCCTGGTGGCCTGGCGCGAGTGGCCAGCCGCGGGCAAGAGATCACCGCCATGCAGCGTGGCGGCAGCAGCGCCGATGTCTGGGCCCTGACTCAGGGCGAGGTAGACGCCAGCACGTTACTTGCTCCGCACCTGACCCCCGAGAGTCTGATGCAACGCAAGCGCCTTGTGACCAGCCGCGCCGCGGAAAACCTGTTTTGGCTGGGGCGATACACCGAGCGCGCAGAAAATGCCATTCGACTCGCAAGGCTGACCCTGGAATGCCTGCACGGTGAAGAGCAATCCAGCCCGGCGCTGATCACCTGGCTGGGCCAGATGGCGCTGACCAACACGCTGGTGTTGCCCGGTGTGCCCACGCCGGCGCAGGCGGTGCGGGTATTTGAGCGCTCCTTGATTGACAGCCTGGGCAGCACGGCAGGTGCTACCAGCGTGGGTTTTTACCTGCGCGCCCTCAAAATGGCGGCCTCGACCGTGCGCGAACGCTTATCCCAGGAACATTGGCGCATCATCACCCGAGCCGAAGAAGACCTGTTCAGCCGTTTTGCCGAAGCACGCCAAAGGAGTGATTTCTCGACCCTGCATGCGCTGCAAATTCTGAAGGACACCAGCGACCACATGGCCGCCATCACCGGCGCGCAAACCGACCGCATGACGCGGGACGACGGCTGGCGCCTGCTCAGCATTGGCAGGCACGTGGAACGTCTGGCGTTTCTGGCCGGGGCCTTGAGTAGCGCACTGGCCTGCGGCAGCCTGAACACCGACAGCGGCTTTGACGCCATGGTCGAGCTGTTTGACAGCGCCATCACCTTCCACGCCCAGTTCCAGCAAAGTCGCGACATGGCGGCACTGATTGACCTGTTGGTGCTTGACCGTGACAACCCGCGCTCGGTTGCTTGGGTAGCCCACACGCTGCGGGGCCGCTTAGCCAAACTGGCTGGCAGCGAACCGCATGAATTGAGCGCCATGGCCCTGAAAGTACCTAATCCGAACGTGTGGAGCTTGACGCAGCTGTCCGGCTTGCATGTCGATCTGGCCAGCCCGGCCTTCGATCAAACCCTTGACGCGCTTCAACCCGCTGATGCACTAGCTATCGCGCGCTTTGAACTTCTCAACCGGGTCTTACAGCAATGCAGGCAGGCGGCGTTTAACGTCTCAGATGACATCAGCGCCACCTATTTCACGCACAGCGGCCTGGCCAATCGCAGCGTGGGGGCGCTATGAAATTACGCATCACCCACGAAACCGTGTATGACTACCGGCCAGCGGTAGAAACGGCCCAGCACATGGCCTACCTGACACCCCTGCCAACGCAGGCCCAGCAACTGCTGAGCCATCAGCTAGAGGTGACGCCCAGCCCAACGTGTTTGAGCGAGGCGTTGGACGTGTATGGCAACACCCGTAGTTTTTTCTCGCTGCAAGTCACCCACCGCCAGTTGCGCGTGGTGGCGCACAGTGAGGTGGCAACCCAACCCAGTGCTCTGCCCAACAGCACTGTGGCCTGGGAAGCCGTGCGTGAACGCCTGCGTTATCTGGCAGGCGCGCCCTTTGATGCGGCCAGCGAATTTGTCTTTGCCTCGCCCATGGTGCCTAGGCAAAGCGAATTTGCGATGTATGGCCGCCTCAGTTTTCCACCGGGTCGCCCGGTGTTGGCCGGCGCGCTTGACCTGATGCACCGTATATTTGCCGACTTCACTTATGAGAGCCAAAGCACCGAGGTCAACACCCCTGCGCTGGAAGCCCTGAACCAGCGTAAAGGCGTTTGCCAAGACTTTGCACACATTTTGATAGCCTGCCTGCGCTCGCTGGGGCTGGCAGCGCGTTATGTGAGCGGCTATTTGTTGACGCTGCCGGCGCCCGGCACGGTCAAGCTCAAGGGCAGCGACGCCTCACACGCTTGGGCAGCGGTTTACGTGCCCGACTTGCCCGACGGTCAGCGTTGGGTCGATCTCGACCCCACAAATGACCGCGCCGGATGGCTTTCACCCGGCGAAGACTATGTGACGCTGGCCATTGGGCGCGATTTTTCAGATGTTTCACCGCTACGCGGTGTGATTCATGGCGGGGCCAGCCACACCCTCAAAGTAGGTGTCACGGTAGAACCCGTTGCGCAATGGGTGAGCCCACTGCCGACACAAACCCAGTTGCGGGGCCTTGAGTCATGCCAGACGCAAGGCTTTGGTTCAGGGACAAACTTTGGGCAGTCACAAAGCCAATCATCAGGGCCTCTGGTGGTGCCATTGGGCGAGTCATCGCAAAACCAGGGTTCCGGCAGGTCTTAAAATACAGCGGCTTAATGTTGCAAATTTAATAGCTACCAATGCATATAAATAAAGGGCTAGCGCCCATTTCTTCATATATTTTTTGAAAGACATCGTCATGAGCATTTACGCCAAACTAACCCAACTCGGTATCACCCTGCCCCCCGTCGCTGCACCTGCAGCCGCCTATGTGCCCTTTGTTCAGACTGGCAACCTGGTGTTTTTGAGCGGCCACATTGCCAAGAAAGATGGCAAGGTGTGGGCTGGCCAATTTGGCAAAAACATGAGCACCGAGGAAGGCAAAGCTGCCGCCCGGGCCATCGCCATTGACTTGCTGGGCACGCTGCATGCCGCCGTGGGCGACCTGAACCGCGTCAAGCGCATCGTCAAGCTGATGTCATTGGTTAACTCCACAGGCGATTTCACAGAGCAACACCTGGTGACCAACGGTGCCAGCGAACTCATCGGTGAAGTGTTTGGCCCCGAGGCCGGCGCACATGCCCGCAGCGCCTTTGGTGTGGCCCAAATTCCGCTGGGCGCATGTGTCGAGATCGAGATGATTGCCGAAGTGGCTTAAAACGTTTCCCAATCAGAATCGGCTGCCGGTGCGGGCGTTGACCTGACGGGTGCTTTGGCAGGGGCCGAAGTTTTGGCCATCGCCAGGCGATTCATTGGCCCCGGTCCAGCGGGCTTGGGGGCCGCAGCCTTTTGAGTGGTGCCCAACTGCTTGGCGGCAGGCCGTGAGGCCAGTGCGGGTTTTGCCCGGGCTGCGGGCAGTTGGGCTGGCCTGCGGTACGCCAAAGCTTGCGGCCGTGGCGTGATGTCACGCGGTGGGTGCTGCTGCATGGCCAGCGAGGAGCCATTGGTCTTGAACACCGCCACGGCGCGCGCCAATTGGTCGGCTTGGTCGCGCAGGCTTTCGGCGGCTGCGGCGCTTTGCTCCACCAAAGCGGCGTTTTGCTGGGTCATCTGATCGAGGTTGCCAATGGCGCCATTGATCTCTGAAATACCATCACTTTGCTCGCCCGACGCTGCGGTGATTTCACCGATCACATCCACCACCTTGCGCACCGACTGCACGATGTCGTTCATGGTCACGCCAGCGTCAGACACCAATTGGGTGCCAGAGGCCACTTTGTCTACCGAGGTGTTGATCAGCGTCTTGATTTCCTTGGCTGCTTCGGCACTGCGCTGCGCCAGGCTGCGCACTTCGCTGGCCACCACCGCAAAGCCACGGCCCTGCTCACCGGCGCGTGCCGCCTCTACCGCGGCGTTGAGCGCCAAAATGTTGGTTTGAAAGGCGATGCTGTCGATGACACCAATGATGTCGGCAATCTTGCGGCTGCTGACGTTGATTTCTTCCATGGTGGTCACCACTTGACGCACCACGGCGCCGCCGCGCTCAGCCACAGTAGAGGCGGTTGCCGCCAGTGTGCTGGCCTGGCGCGCGTTGTCGGCGCTGAGCTGCACGGTCTGCGTCAAATGGTCCATGCTGGAGGCGGTGGACTGCAGGTTGCTTGACGTTTGCTCGGTGCGTTGGGCCAGGTCGTTGTTGCCAACGGCAATTTCATTGCTGGCATTGGCGATGCTGTCGGTGCTGTTGCGCACCTGGTTCACCATGTGGCCAAGTGACGCATTCATGCTGGAGAGAGACTTCATCAGATCGCCAAATTCGTCACCACGGTTGGTGTCAATTTGCATGCTGAGGTCACCCTTCGCAATTCTTGCAGCCAGATCATTGGCGGCCATTAATGGTTGCCGAATAGACCGGATCAACCACGCCGCACCGGCCATGATGCCCAGCAGAAAAAAGACCACAACACCCGCAATTATTTTCGACGTCGTTGCCCGTGCTTGCTCCATCTCAATCATGAAGGCTGCAGCAGACTTTTCTTCAATTTGAACGAGATCACGCAGTGCGTTCACGTAAATTTTTTGCGCGGGAACATATTCCGCATTGATCATGGCCAAGGCTTCTTCGGCGTTGCCGTCTGCTCGCATCTTGCGAGCGGCATCGCGCAAGCTGATCACCTTCTTGCGGTTGGACGCAATGTTTTCCATCTGGGCCTTTTCGTCCGGCGAAAGCTGCATGGACTCAATGCTCTTCTGGACCTCGTTGATGCGGGCAGTTGTTTCCGCGATGGCTGTCTTGAAAGACGCATCAACCGCCGGATCGCTGCTGATGACACTGGCAGTCACCCGCACAGAGTTGGCCAGGGTATCTGCAAACCACTGATTGGCTAATCTGGTGCGTGTATTCAGATCAGTCAGCGTGCTGTTCATCCGGTCTTGTTGCTCAGCTGTGCGGATGGACACGCCAATCACAAGAAAAACCTGGGCCGATATGATGATCGCTACCGCGATCCAGAGCTTGGCGGCCAGGCGCAGATTGTTGAAAATCATCAGAATGTTTCCTTGTTTGTTCTCAAGCGCGAACACGGCTTGTTGCTGGTTTCAGTGTAATGCACCGTCTCTCAAGGACTGAGACTCATCGAATCGATGAATCTCCTGGCCTACTACAGCACGTAACTGCTCGGCTGTCACGCAGTGAGGCGCTATTTCAGCCAGCGGCACAAGCACAAAAGCCCGCTGCATCATGCGTGGGTGCGGTACCACCAACTGTGGGCTGTCGATGCGGGCATCGCCGTAGAGCAGCAGATCCAAGTCAAGTGTCCGCGGCGCGTTGAGGTAAGGCCGCTTGCGCCCGGCAAGCGTTTCAAGATGCTGCAATTGCATTAGCAGCTCATGGGCGTTGAGATGGGTTTGCACCCCAATCACGGCGTTCACAAAATCCGGGCCGCTGGCATCTACGGGCGCGCTGCGGTACAGGCCAGATGCGCTCACCAGCCGGGTTTGTGGCATGGCCGCGACCTGCGTTATGGCTGTGCGCACGGTGGTGGGTGCATCACCCATGTTGCCACCGAGTGCAATGAAGGCCAGCACCTCGGTACGCCCTGCGCCAGCCACGTTGATGGTTCGCAGCCCGTTGCCGGGTGATGTCACAGGTGTCACTCAGACTTGCGGGTCTTGCGCTGGGGTATCGCCTGCACTTCGATCGGTTGGACGACGGCGGCGGCGGCGTTTCTTGGGCGCCTGGGAACCATCAAGCGCCGCACCATCCATCGACGAATCCCCCTGGTGTCCGGATGGCTCGGCAGGCAATGCCGTAGCGCTTGGCTTTGATGCCCCTTCAACCGTGCCGGCAGGCGCTTTGTGTACCCGTGGCGCACGTGCTGGCCGGGCACGCTGCTGTTGTTCCAGCTTGACGGCATCGACCATGTCATTGCGCAAATCGTCGTTGGCCATGCTGAACTCTTCCCACCAATCAGACACCACGATGTCCAACTCGCCGTTCTCGGCACGCAAGCGCATGAAGTCAAAGGCGGCCCGAAAGCGCGGCTGCTCGGTCAAGCCAAACGGGGCACTGCCTACGCGCTTCTCGAACCGTGGCTGCATCAACCAAATCTCGCGCATGTCGCCAGCCAACTTGCCGCGGCCCGACACGTCACCAATGCGGGCATTGAACACGTCTTCAATCGCATCTTGCAAGGCCGGATGGGGATTTTGACGCTCGCTGATGCGTTTGGCCCAGCCATCACGCACATCGGCCCACAACACGCAGGCCAGCAAAAAGCTGGGGGCTACCGGTTTGCCTTCGCCCACCCGGCGGTCGGTGTCAAGCAATGCGGCTTTGACGAACGGTGAGTCGACGCGTTCAACCACCACATCCAGCAGCGGGTAAATGCCGTGGGCCAGGCCCAGTTCTTTCAGCTTGTCGATGGAGGCCAGCGCATGGCCCGTCTGCAGCAGCTTGAGCATTTCATCAAACAGGCGGCTTTGCGGCACCTCTAACAGCAAGCTTCTGCATTTCACCAGGGGTGTGGCGGTTTTGGGCTCCAGCTTGAAGCCCAGGCCATTGAGCTTGGCGGCAAAACGGATGGCGCGGATGATGCGCACCGGGTCTTCACGGTAACGCGCAGCCGGGTCGCCAATCATGCGAATGACTTTGGCCTTGGCATCTTTGATGCCGTGGTGGTAGTCGACCACAATTTGTGTCTCGGGGTCGTAATACATGGCGTTGATGGTGAAGTCGCGGCGCACCGCGTCTTCTTCCTGCGGGCCCCAGACGTTGTCGCGCAGCACCCGCCCGGTGCTGTCCACCGCATGGGTCATGCCGGCCAATTCGCTCTTGCTGGTTTTCTCGTTACCCGCCACCTGTTCTGCAGCGACGTTGTCAAGGTAAGCGCGAAACGTGGAGACCTCAATCACCTCATGCTCGCGGCCCCGGCCGTACACCACGTGCACGATGCGAAAACGCCGCCCGATGATGAAAGCCCGGCGAAACAGCCCTTTGACCTGCTCCGGCGTGGCGTTGGTCGCCACGTCAAAATCTTTTGGGGCCAGCCCGAGCATCAGATCACGCACGGCACCGCCTACGATGTAAGCCTCAAAACCCGCCTGTTTCAACGTGCGCACCACACCTGACGCTCGCTCGTCGACCAATTTGGGGTTGATGCCGTGCTCGGCCGGACCAATCTCCATGCGTTTGCCAAATGGGTGTTTGGCCGCCGGGGCAGGTTTGCCCAAAAGTTTATTGATGAAATTTTTGATCATTTATGTTTGTTTTCTTAACTATGCGATACCAAGCGCTGTCGTCATTGGGAACGCAGTGATGCGATACGGCCTTGGCCCTGATTTTAGAAAAGCTCGAGTATGCGCCAGCCACGTGCCAGAGCCACCTCGCGCAACCCCGCATCAGGGTTGGTGGCCACCGGGTAGTTGACCCTTTGAAGCAGGGGCAAATCATTGCTTGAGTCGCTGTAAAAAGTGCTTTCGACATCGCCCCAGGTCATATGACGGGCATGCAGCCATTGCTCAACCCGTGCCACCTTTCCTTCACGAAATGACGGCGTGCCATCGATTTCCCCGGTGAACCAGCCGCTTGCCGAGTCACGCTCCAGCTTGATGGCAAGCAGCTCATGCACACCAAATGCATGGGCAATGGGTGCGGTGACGAATTCGTTGGTGGCTGTGATGATCACCACCACATCCCCCGCCGCCTGGTGCTGCTGCACCAGTGCCAAAGCCTGAGGCTTCATGGCTTTTTTAACCACAGCCCTCATGAAATCTGCGTGAGCAGCTTCTGAATTTATAGCACCCTGACGGCGCATTGCGGCGGTGGCGAAGCGGATATATTCGTGAATATCGAGCGTGCCGGCTTTGTATTGTTCGTAAAACACCTCGTTGCGTTGAGTAAATTCTGCCGCGTCGTTCCAGCCCAGTGCGGTGGTGAAGACACCCCACTCGTAGTCCGAGTCCATGGGAATCAAGGTGTGATCCAGGTCAAAGAGCGCCAGTTTCATCGTTAGGTGTTGTCCATCATGGTTTTAATCAGGGGAATGGTGACGGCGCGCTGGGTCTGAAGGGCGTAGCCGTCCATCAGGTCAAGCAGCTCCATCAAGCTGCCCAAGTCACGGCTGAAGCGCGTCAGCATGAAGTCCATCACCTCGTTAGTCAAAAAAATACCGCGTGTATCGGCGGCCTGGCGCAGCACCGCGCGGCGCTCGGGCTCACTCAAGGCCTGCAGGGCAAACACATGGCCCCAGCCCAGGCGGGTGCGCAAGTCGTCGCGCAGCTTCAGGTCGGCAGGCGGCAGGCTGCCCGCAGCCAACACGGCCAGTTGCAGGGTTTGCGCGTGCACAAACCAGTTAAATGCCACGTGTTGCAATTCG
This sequence comes from Rhodoferax sp., assembly GCF_028688795.1. Classification (GTDB taxonomy): domain Bacteria; phylum Pseudomonadota; class Gammaproteobacteria; order Burkholderiales; family Burkholderiaceae_C; genus Rhodoferax. The sequence continues at coordinate 49,649 of NZ_JAQTXM010000029.1, forward strand.
GTATTAAAGGCATGCACGTCATCCATCAAGACACAAGCCCAGTTTTCGTCGAATTCTGGCGGCGCCTGCACATTTGGGTCGAGCCAGCCCACAGACTCGCCTTGCTGCTGCAGCGCTGCGCGCAAAGCCTGGAGCAAATGCGTTTTTCCGCAGCCGTTGCCGCCCCACAAGTAGGTGGGCACGGGAGAGCGCAGCGTACTGGTGGCGTCACCGAGCCAGAGTGTCAGGTGCGCAACGGCGGCTTCGTTGGGGCCCGCGCAAAAATTTTTCAGGCTCGGGCCAGTGGGCAGACCCATGTCAAGCACCAGTTGTTGCATCATGCGTCCTGTGCGTCCTGTGCGTCCTGTGCGTCCTGGTACAGCGTGCTGCCAATGTACGCAGTGCGCAGACGCCGAATGGCCACCAGCAGCACGGCACTGAGCGGCAGCGCAATCAGCACGCCAACAAACCCCAGCAAATGGCCAAACGCCATCAAGGCAAAAATAACGGCCAACGGGTGCAGGCCAATGCGCTCACCCACCAGCCGCGGCGTCAGCACAAAGCTTTCTACCAACTGCCCAATGCCATACACCACCGCCACCATCACCAGCGCGCTGACGTGGCCGGTTTGGGCGGAAAACTCCAAAAACCCGGCCAGGGTGGCCAGAATCAGGCCCAGACCAAATCCTAGGTAGGGAATAGCCACTGCCAAGCCGGTGAACACGCCAATCGGCAAGGCCAGATCGAGCCCAAACAGCGCTAGACCAGCACTGTAGTACACCGCCAGCACCACCATCACCAGCAATTGGCCGCGCAGGTATTGGCCCAACACGGCGTCGGCCTCTTCGGTAAAGCTGTCTACCGCCGAGCGCAAGCGGGGAGGCACCAGCACCAGCAGCAGCCCCATAAAACGGCGCCACTCCATCAGCAGGTAAAACAGCACCACAGGGATCAGCACCGCATTGCCCACCACTGATAGCGCGACACTACCGCCGAGCTTTGCTGACGCCAGCAGGCGGCCCAGCATGTCTTCAAAATTGGCATTCAAGTGCTCCATGGCAAAGGCCTTGAGGCTCGCCACATCCAGCGTCAGCTTTAGTCCAAACTGGGACAACAAAGGTTGCGAAGCGGCAGTGAAGCGGTCAAGCATGGGCGGCACCTGCTCGCGCAGCAGCGGCAGTTGCTTGACCAGGATTGGCACCACGAGCAGCATCAGGGCCAGCAACATAAGCAGAAAAACCACCTCAACCAGCACCACAGCGGCCAGCCGAGGTATGCGCCCGCGGCCCAGATGGTCAAGCCAATCCACCACCGGGGTCAGCGCATAGGCCAGAATGGCAGCCACCACAAAGGGGGTCAACACCGGTGCCAGCAGCCACAACACGGCGACCGCGCCCAGCAACAATGCGCCCCAGGCGGTGGCTCTTTTTTGTGTGGAAGTAAATTGCATCGAAATGGCGAAAAGCCGGGCCCTTAAAACAAAAGTTCAGCGCAGACCCACTTAAGCAAGTGGCGTCGCAACTAAAATCTGGCCAAATTCTATCGGGCTTGACCGCAGCAGCTTTCTTTTTGGCAGTTTTGCGGACCCACAGGCCAAGCCCACACCCTTTTCCCCTCATCGACCCAAGCCATGACCACTTCCAACACCCCTACCACTCCCCTATCGTACAAAGCCGCGGGCGTTGACATTGACGCAGGCGACGCGCTGGTGGAACGCATCAAGCCTTTGGCTAAAAAGACCATGCGCGAAGGCGTGCTGGCTGGCATTGGCGGCTTTGGCGCGTTGTTTGAAGTGCCCAAGCGCTACAAGGAGCCTGTGCTGGTGAGTGGCACCGATGGTGTCGGCACCAAGCTTAAATTGGCATTCGAGTGGCAAATGCACGACACCGTGGGCATTGACCTGGTGGCCATGAGTGTCAACGACGTGCTGGTGCAAGGCGCCGAGCCGCTGTTTTTTCTGGACTACTTTGCCTGCGGCAAGCTCGATGTGGACACCGCAGCCGCTGTGGTGGGCGGCATTGCCAAGGGCTGCGAGCTGTCCGGCTGTGCGCTGATTGGTGGCGAAACCGCTGAAATGCCCGGCATGTACCCAGCGGGTGAATACGACCTAGCTGGTTTCGCTGTGGGTGCGGTCGAAAAATCAAAAATCTTGACCGGTGCCGACGTGAAGCCCGGCGACGTGGTGCTGGGCCTGGCCTCCAGTGGCGTGCACTCCAACGGTTTTAGCCTGGTGCGCAAGTGCATTGAACGCGCCGAAGGCGCTGGCAGTGTGCCCGCCACACTAGACGGCAAACCTTTCAAACACGCCCTGATGGAGCCCACCCGCCTGTATGTGCTGAACGTACTGGCGGCGCTTAAGCAGCACCCGATCAAGGCGCTGGCCCACATCACCGGTGGCGGTTTGCTTGAAAACATTCCCCGCGTGCTGCCCGAAGGCATGGCCGCGCACCTGGTCAAGGGCAGCTGGCCGCAAACCGAGCTGTTTGCCTGGCTGCAGAAAACCGCTGGCATTGACGACATCGAGATGAACCGCACCTTCAACAACGGCATCGGCATGGTGGTGGTGATTGACGCAGCCAACGCTGCCGCTTGCGCTGCCACGCTGCGCGCTGCGGGTGAAACCGTGTTCGAGATTGGTGTGATTGCCGAGCGCGGTGACGCGGCGGCGGTGTTGGTGCGCTAGCCATCATGGGCCGCTTGGGGCGGGCTTTAGTTTGCTTTGGTTGATTCAAGTCGACCAAAGCATGGCGCCAAATTTGCTATCTATTAAATAGCTGCTTACGCTTATTATATAAGGGCTAGAGCCCGATTTATCATATAAATCATGGCCACACGCTTTGCCACCCTGCGGCAGATTCCGGGCAGCATCTGGGCGCTGGGATTTGTGAGCCTGCTGATGGATGTGTCGAGCGAGCTGATCCACAGCCTGCTGCCGGTGTTCATGGTCACCGCTTTGGGCATCAGCGTTTTTACAGTAGGGCTGATCGAAGGCGCGGCCGAAGCCACGGCGCTGATCGTCAAAGTGTTCTCAGGCGCTTTGAGCGATTACTGGGGCAAGCGCAAACCCCTGGCGGTCCTGGGCTATGGCCTGGGGGCGTTCACCAAACCGCTGTTTGCACTGGCCACCTCCAGCGGCTTGATCATTACTGCCCGCCTGGCCGACCGCGTTGGCAAAGGCATACGCGGCGCCCCACGTGACGCTTTGGTGGCTGACCTGGCACCGCCCGAACTGCGCGGTGCCGCCTTTGGCCTGCGCCAGTCGCTTGACACCGTGGGTGCGTTTCTGGGGCCAATGCTGGCGGTGGGTTTCATGCTGCTTTGGCATGACGACTTTCGGGCTGTGTTCTGGGTCGCCAGCGTGCCCGCCTTTTTGTGCGTGGCACTGCTCATCTGGGGCGTGCAAGAGCCCGATAAGCCGCTGGCTGTCAAACGCCTCAACCCCATCAGCCGTTCCAACCTGGCGCGCTTGAGCCCAGCCTATTGGTGGGTGGTGGGCGTCGGTGCGGTGTTCACCCTGGCGCGGTTTTCTGAGGCTTTTCTGGTGCTGCGCGCCAACGAAGGTGGGTTGGCGCTGGCCTGGACCCCGGTGGTGCTGATCAGCATGAACGTCGTCTACGCCGCCTGCGCCTACCCGTTTGGCAAGCTGGCCGACAAGTTACCCCACACGCAGCTGTTGGGCTGGGGCTTGCTGCTGTTGATTGGCGCTGACGCTTTATTGGCCTACAGCAACAGTGGCGTAGTGTTTTGGGCTGGCGTGGCACTGTGGGGCCTGCACATGGCCATGACACAAGGCCTGCTGGCCGCCATGGTGGCTGACACAGCCCCGGCTGATTTGCGTGGCACAGGCTACGGCTTTTTCAATCTGCTCAGTGGCTTGGCCATGCTACTTGCAAGCGGGCTGGCGGGTTGGCTGTGGCAGAGCTTCGGTGCAGCCACCACGTTCATGGCTGGCATCGGATTTGCGGGCGTGGCGCTAGTGCTGATGGTGCTACGACCACGCGGCTCGGCTCCAAGCTAGGCAAGGGCCTGGGCTTGTCTGCGCGATGGCTCGCGGACATGGAGAAACTTGGTATACAGATCACGGGGCGGGGCAACAGCCATTGACTTCAACACCTGCCCCACGTTCCCTCGGTGATATGACCCGTGCGTAATGACATGAAACAGCATCTCTTCACGAGACATTTGGCCGACATCACCATCGGTGAAGCGGAAGGAAATGCTTTCATTGAGTTGTTTATCGGTAATCGTGGCAACGTGGCTTTCAAACCAGGCATCAGTTTCTGCGACGGCGAATTGAAGGTCACCGAGTTTAGGTGTGGCTTGCGTATTTGTCGCCGTGTAGTTATGCGGTTCACCCGTCAAGTGGGCCCGAAATATCTGGTCCACGACATAGATGTGGTTAAGCGTGCGAATGGCAGAGTGGATGGCAGCGGCGTGCGGCTCAGAGCTCACTGTAGCAAGCACGTTGAACAGCTCATTATTGGCCCAGGATTTTTGTGCAAGCAGTGACTGAAGTGAGGTTTTGGACATGATGTGGGGCGGTTAGTTGTTGACTGGCCTAAGTAATTTATACCGCAAAACTCGCGAATGTAACTGGCCATGCGTACGCCCAAAGCGCGGGCATTGACGCCATCTTCTTTAACGCGCGGACGCCAGGCCTGGCTCAATGGATGCGCGTTGCACAACAAGAAAAGCCATCAAGCGCCCTTTAAGGAATTCACAATTCATGTCTCAATTTGACTGATACTTGTCGTTCTTCAGTCGGCTTTATGATTGATCTAAGCGCATCATTGAACTTTTCAACTCACGGGAAAATCTATGAAAACATGTCTTATTTTGATTGATGCACAGGAGTCATTCCGCCAGCGTCCGTATTTCACCGACACTGACCTGCCCGCCTATCTGGTCGCACAAAACGCCCTGATTGACGGTTGCGTGGCCCAGGGCGTGCCGATTGTTCGGGTTTTTCACGTCGACGGCCCAAAAGTGGTCAGCAACCCGTTTTCTATCGAATCCGGCTTTGTGCAGCCGCTGGCCGAGTTACACGCTTTTGAAGCCTCAGCCACATTTATCAAGGGGCGCCACAGTGCACTGGTAGGCACCGGGCTGGAGGTGTGGCTGACACAACTAGGCATCCAGAGGCTGATCGTCAGCGGTATTCGCACCGAGCAATGCTGCGAAACCACCACGCGCCACGCCTCTGACTTGGGCTGGTCGGTGGACTACTGCCTGGATGCCACGCTGACCTGGGACATGCAGCATCTGGACGGCTCTACGCTGAGTGCCGCCGACATCAAAGCCCGCACCGCGGCCGTGCTGAAAGATCGCTTTGCCACGGTTTGCAGCGCTGCTCAGGCGCTGGAGCGGACAGCAGGTTGACAGGCAATTTATGACCAGACAGACAGCGGCCATTACACCGATCCAGGTGCTGTTCGCCCTGCTGCCCGACAGCTTGGCGCTGGATTGGGCTGGGCCGGCTGAGGCCTTGCGCATCGCCAACCAGGCGTTGCTGGCACAGGGCCAGCCCGAGCGCTTTGTGCTGCGGTTTGTTGGGCCAGTCAGTGAAGCAGTCAGTTCGGTCGGCCTCAGACTGGCTGGTCTTGAGGCGCTGCCTGACAAGCTGACCGAGCCAACCTGGGTGGTGCTGGTGGGTCAGCCGGGTGCCACGATTCCGGTGCAATCCGAGGCGACCCAGGGGCTGCTGCACTGGCTGCGTGGCCTGCGGCTGCAAACCCATAAACTGGAGCTGATGACGGTGTGTGCGGGCGCTTTATTGGCAGCGCACGCGGGCTTGCTGGCGGGCCACCACGTGACCACGCACCACCACCATCTGGCTGAATTGCAGACGGTGGAGCCTGCGTGTCATGTGGTTGAAAACCGGGTGTTTGTGGAAGACGCGCCGGTGTACAGCAGCGCAGGCGTGACCACTGGCGTGGATTTGACACTGCACCGCATGGCACAAATCTGTGGCGAGCCCATCACCGCGCTGGTGGCACAAACCATGGTGGTGGCCATGCGTCGCGGCCCAAACGACCCGGAGCTGTCACCGTTTTTGGCCTACCGCAACCACCTGCACCCTGCCCTGCATCGCGTGCAGGATGCCATCAGCAGCCAGCCCGCTGCCGAGTGGCATTTGGCCAGCATGGCAGCCGTGGCCTGCACGTCGCCCCGACACCTGACGCGGCTGTTCATGGCGCACGCCGACATTGCGCCGCTGCAGTACCTGCGTCGCATCCGGCTGGCGGTGGCACAAACGGCGCTGCAGTCTGGCCGCAATGTGACGCAAGCCGCGGCGCTTGCCGGGTTCAGTTCCGATACTCAATTGCGCCGGGCCTGGCATCAGTTGGGTGAAACGGGAACACCGTCGAACCCAAATTCACTATAGTTATAGTAGCTGTTTATGCATGTTTTATAAGCACTAGAAGGCTAAAAGGCTTATAAATTTCAAGCAACGACTGGCGCAAGGTGCGGAAGGCTTCAGCCCGCCAGTGCATCGGCCTATTTGCTGAGAATTTCCTTCTGCAAGGCGAGGTACGCTGGCAGGCGCGCGCCACCCAGTGTCACGGCTTTAGAGATGGCTTGGCGGGCCTCTTGACGGCGGCCCAACTCCAGCAGCACTTGGGCCAGATTGTTCCAGCCGTCAGCAAAATCGGCGTGTTTCAGGACGGCGTGGCGAAAGGCTTTGGCTGCCACTTCACGTTGCCCTAGGGCGTAAGCTGTGTTGCCCACACCCAAAAGTGCAGCGCGGTCGTCAGGCCAGCGCTTCACGGCTGCGGCAAACGCTAGCTGCGCAGCAGCCACATGCACGCGTTCCAACGCCGCTGCCGCTGTGGTGAAGGTTTGTGGCTCGGCAGTGGCTGGCAGTTGACCCGGCTTCAACGCCAGCATGGCCCAATATTGCCCGCGCGCCCAAGTGCGCTCAAAGGCAAACATTGAAATCTCCATGCGCGCCGTGCGCCCGGAATGCAGCAGCAACACATGGCGCGCGCGGTCATAGCCCATCACCACAGCGTAGTGCCACACCGGGTAAATCTGAAACGCTAGGTTCTGAAACACCAACACCGGGTGACCGGCAGCCACCTCGCGCAACACGTCTTCCACTTGTGGCTTCAAAGGGTAAGCCAGCAAGCCCTGGCGACGCGTGGCGGCCAGCATTTCGGGCTGCAGTGAGCCTTGGCGACCCGGCAGGTAAACCTGACTGACCAAGGCCTCAGGCGTGACCTGCACCCCAGCCGTAGTTGCCACCATGGCCAATGACGCCGGCCCGCATTCAAAGTCTTCCTGCGGGAAAAACGGCACCTGGGTGAGTTCTACCTGTGCAGGCACGTCTTCTGGCCAGCGGGCGTCCAGCATGGCCACCTGCCGCGTGGCGCAGCCACCCAAAAACAGCATCGCCCAAACAAAAACCCCCGTCAAAACGGGGGTTCGAAGGCTCAGGCGTTGGCCGATCATCGAACCGATCGTGTGAACGGAAACACCTTGGTCAGGCCCATGATGTCTGTCACCAGCAAAACTATGAACACGGTAAACAGAATGCCCAGCACGTCGCCACCGGCCGGGGCCTGATCAATCCGACCCGCCAGTTGGGCCACTTCAGCATCGGACATGGCGGCCACACGTTCCATGGCGGCTTGTGCGGTCACGCCTTGGCCGAGCATGGCTTGGCGAACCTCGGCACGGGCGAAAAACTGGTTCACCGTGTCACGGCTGGCACTTTGGCTGGTTGCCGCAGGCGCGGTGATTTCTTCGGTGGCGACGATGCGAGCCTGCGCACTGAACGGCAAGCCTGCTGCGGTGATGCAAACGATCAGGCCAGTGGAGATGATTTTTTTGATGCTGTTCATGGGTACTCTTTTGGGTTGTGGCAAAAACCCCCTGATTCAATCGACATCAGCCGCAAAAGTCAAAGCCACTTACACCTTGACACATCAAAAGTCGTCAGCTGATGGCGCGGCGCAACTCTGCCACGCGCTGGGCAATCGCGGCACGGTCGGTATAGAGATTGGTACTGTTACCGTGCATGGTGTTGGCCAAGTAGGTTTCCAGGTCTTCCAGGGCATGGCCGCTGCGGCCGGCCTCGGCGTGGGCCAGGCCGCGGTCTCGGTACTCAGTCCAGGCTTGAGGTAGCAGCACGATGAGACGGTCAAGTACCGCAATCAGGCGCGACCAGTCTTCTTGTCCGGCGTGGATTTCTTTCAGGTTGTGCAGCATGCGGGCAATGATGTCGCGCGGGAGCGCCGCCTGCAGGTACAAGCCCAGCGGCACCTCTTGCTCGTCCACCAAGCCGTTCATCTGGCGATATGGCTCTAGCCGCTCCGCCAATTCTTCGCGGCTGAGTGACTGGCCCGTAAGCGGGTCAATCACCACCTGCCCTTCAGATAAATTGACCTTGACCAGGAAATGCCCCGGAAACGCAACGCCACGTGCTTTCAGACCAATACCCTGCGCTAATTCCAGCCAGAGCACCGCCAACGAGATCGGTATGGCCAGACGAGTGCGCAGCACCACGTGCACAAAGCTGTTGTCCGGGTCCATGAAATTGTTGAAATTGCCCGCAAAGTTGAGATCGCGGTAGACAAACTGGTTGAGCGTGCGCAAGCGTTGCAAGGGCCCAGCATCAACCGGCAGACGACGCGTCAAGCGGGCCAGCAACTGGTCCACATCGCCCAACACCTGCTGCACGCTGAGGTCAGGGTATTCGTCTTGCGCCAGGCTGATGGCAGCTTCAAGCAGCGGAAAATCCGCGTCGGCATGCACCAGAGCAGAAAAATACTCTAGCGGTGTGGGCACGTTCAGACTGAGGTTCATGGGCGTGATTGTCTATCAGTGCAGGACATTAAGGGTTTACCGCCGTACCAATTGACGCAGTTTCATGCCAGCCGCCCACAACGCTATAAAATAAATAGCTACTGACGCAATTAATACAAGGGCTACAAGCCAAATTCTCTTAAATCCTTGGGCGCGCAAGGCAATCCAGTCGACGCTGCCGTTGGCCCACATCAAGAACACCGCCAGCAGCGCGCAGGCGGCCAGCACCTGCAGCGTGAATGCACCCCACCCCACCGAAGGCTTGTAGCTACCGCGTTTAAGCAAGCCCAAAAGCAGCCACAACGCATTCACCATGGCACCGATGCCGATCGACAGCGTCAGCGCCGCATGGGCAAAAATGGGCACCAGAAAATAGTTCAATATCTGCGTGATGATCAGCACCGCCACCGCCACCTTGACTGGTGTTTTGGTGTCCTGGTTGGCGTAATAGCCGGGGGCCAGCACTTTCAGGGCCACCAGCCCGATCAAGCCCACGCCCCAGCCCATCAGTGCATGGGTAACCTGGCGCACATCGAAGTCAGTCATGGCGCCGTAGTGGTAAAGCACTGCCACCAACGGGGTCGGAAACACCAAGAGCGCCACGGCGCACGGCACTGACAACACCACCACCAAGCGCAAGCCCCAGTCGAGCATGGCCGAGTATTTTGCGGCGTCATTGCTGGCGCGCGCACCGGCCAGTTGCGGCATCAGCACCACGCCCAAGGCCACCCCCAGCATGGCGGTGGGAAATTCCATGAGCCGGTCGGCATAGGTGATCCAGCTGACGCTTCCCGGGGCCAAATGCGAGGCAATTTGCGTGTTGATCAGCATCGAAATATGTGCCACGCTGACCCCTAGCAGGGCCGGGCCCATCAGGCGCAGGATGTTTTTGGTGCCCGTATCGCCCCAAGCCATCCGCAGAGCCGACCAGCGCCATCCCAGTCTTGGGTGCAAATTGAGACGCCTCAAAGCCAGCCATTGCACTGCCAGCTGAAGCACGCCACCCAGCAGCACGCCACCGGCTAGCGCATAAATTGGCTCCAGCCCCAACGTTTTGAACCAAGGCGCACCCAGCCAGGCCGCGCCAATCATGCAAATATTGAGCAACACCGGTGTCGCCGCAGGCACGGCAAAGCGCTTCCAGGTATTGAGCACCCCAGCGCCCAAAGCGACCAGCGACATAAAGGCAATGTAGGGAAACATCCAGCGCGTCATGACCACCGCCACCTGGTAGCCGCGAGGCTCTTGCTGCAAACCGCTGGCCATGGCCCACACCAAGCCACCCGCACCCAGCACGCCCAGCACGCTCAACACCAGCAGAGCCCACGCCAGCACCGTGGCCACGTGGTCAATCAGTCGCCGGGTGACTTCCTCGCCGTGCTGGGCTTTGCTGGCAGCCAGCACCGGTATGAAGGCTTGACTGAAGGCACCTTCACCAAAAAGACGACGGAACAGGTTGGGAATGCGAAATGCCACATTGAACGCATCGGTCATGGCGGATGCGCCAAAGGTCGACGCAATCAACAGCTCGCGCACCAGCCCAGTGATGCGTGACAGCAGTGTCAATAACGAGACGATAGAAGCGGATTTGAAGAGACTCACCCGACAAAGTGTAGCCGGGCTGGCTCACCTGACTGCCTGCGGGGTGCGTAGCTGCTAGAATCGCAGGCTTTGCTGACAACATCCACAGACTCAAGGAACATTCATCATGGCATCTGGAAAACCAAAGAAAAAGAACCCCCGCCTGGCATCAGGCCGTAAACGCGTCCGTCAGGACATCAAAATCAACGCAGCCAACACCTCGCTGCGTTCCAAATACCGCACTGCGGTGAAAAACGTGGAAAAAGCAGTTCTGAGCGGCGACAAAGTCAAAGCCACAGAGTTGTTTGCCAAGATGCAAGCCGTGGTTGACACCGTGGCCGACAAGGGCATCTTCCACAAAAATAAGGCAGCTCGTGACAAGAGCCGCCTGTCGACCAAGGTGAAAGCCTTGGCACTCGCTGCCTAATTTTTAGGCAAATCGCACGAACCTGTCACCTTTTAAATAAAGTCAGGTTCGCCGTTTGTAACGGGTGCGCTGTCAGCAAAAGCAAAAAAGCCGTCTTAGGACGGCTTTTTTGCGTCTGGCCTATAGGACTAAGGTTGGGCACAAGAACAACGCGCTCACACTCACGGCCCCAACCAGGTTTTATTTTTTGTGGTGATGCCCGTGGTGCGCATGTGAATCCGCATGCGGCGGTTCACCGTGGTGCACTTGCAGCTCGTTGTCTTTGGCAAAACCCATCACGAAGTCCCAGGCCATCACGTTGTGGGCCCGTAGATCTTCATGCACGATGACACAACGCACGTTGTTGACGCTGTTGGGGACGCACCAGGGCGAATAGGTCAACTGCCTGCCAGGCAGCGACCCGCCCGGGCGAAATTGACTCATCACCCCGGCAAGACGCTCGGCCCAGTCACTCGGGCGAAACGCCCGGCCGGCGACTGTGACGCCCAGGATATAAACTTTTTTTGAAGTGTGTGAAACCATCGGGTAGAGGTTGTTTAAGGGCCACAGGCAGGTTGTTGTAGCGCCAATTATTCTAACTTATCTTATGTCTTATACAAGACTGAAACAAGTCAAATCATTGATCCAACGCAAGGCTGAAGCGGTTTGTTTGCGCGACCTGGTGTTGCCATTTGATCGGTCTAAAATCATCGTTCAACGGCCCAACCTGCGTTGGGCCGCTTTGTTTTTGCCACCCTCGAAAAACCTTCGAAAGACTGCCCCATGACCGCTGCCAACCCTTTGATCGAAGCCAGTTCCCCGCACGTGATGAACACCTATGGTCGTCTGCCCATTGCACTTAGCCACGGCCAGGGTTGCCGCGTGTGGGATGTCAACGGCAAAGAGTACCTGGACGCGCTGGGCGGCATTGCGGTCAACACCCTGGGCCACAACCACCCTCAGTTGGTGCCGGCACTGCAAGACCAGATTGGCAAGTTGATTCACAGCTGCAACTATTACCACGTGCCGCTGCAAGAGGCGCTGGCCAAAAAACTGGTGGAACTCTCTGGCATGACGAATGTGTTTTTCTGCTCCACGGGCTTGGAAGCCAATGAGGCTGCCCTGAAGCTGGCGCGCAAGTTTGGCCATGACAAAGGCATTGAGCGACCTGAGATCGTGGTCTATGAGAAAGCCTTTCATGGACGGAGCATCGCCACATTAAGCGCCACCGGCAACCCCAAGGTGCAGGCCGGCTTTGGCCCGCTGGTGGAAGGCTTCATTCGTGTGCCAATCAACAACATTGACAGCTTGAAGGCAGCCACCGAAGGTAATCCCAACGTGGTTGCGGTGTTTTTTGAGGCCATTCAGGGCGAAGGCGGCGTCAACGCCATGCACCTGGACTACCTGCGCGACGTGCGCGCTCTGTGTAACGAGCGCGACTGGCTGATGATGGTTGACGAAGTGCAATGCGGCATGGGCCGCACCGGCAAATGGTTTGCCCACCAATGGGCCGGCGTGGTGCCAGACGTGATGCCACTGGCCAAAGGCCTGGGCTCGGGCGTGCCGGTAGGCGCGGTGGTGGCTGGCCCCAAAGCCGCCCAGATTTTCCAGCCGGGCAACCATGGCACCACCTTTGGCGGCAACCCGCTGGCCATGCGCGCGGGTGTGGAAACCATTCGCATCATGGAAGCAGATGGTCTGCTGGAAAACGCGGCACGTGTCGGCGCACACCTGAGTCAAGGCTTGGCTGCTGCGCTTTCTGCCGAGCTGGCCAGTGGTGCTGTGCGTGAGATTCGTGGTCAGGGCTTGATGATTGGCGTGGACCTGGCCAAGCCCTGCGGTGCACTTGTACAGCAGTGTGCCGACCAGGGCCTGCTGATCAGTGTCACCGCCGACACCGTGATCCGCCTGGTACCCCCGCTCATCATGACCGAGGATGAGGCCGATGAAGTGATCAGCATTTTGTGCCCACTGGTCAAGCAACTGCTGCAAGCCTGAGCTTGCCCCTGCGCTCTCAACACAGACTGAAAAAAATGCCTTCCATTCAACATTACCTGCAATTCACCGACCTCAATGCCAGCCAGTACGCCTACTTGTTCGATCGCGCCTCGCTGATCAAAAAGAAGTTCAAGGCCTATGAAAAGCACCAGCCATTGGTAGACCGCACGCTGGCCATGATCTTTGAGAAGGCATCGACCCGCACCCGCGTCAGTTTTGAAGCTGGCATGTACCAGTTGGGCGGCAGCGTGGTGCATCTGACGACTGGTGACAGCCAGCTGGGCCGGGCTGAGCCCATTGAAGACAGTGCGCGCGTCATCAGCCGCATGGTCGACCTGGTGATGATCCGCACCTTTGAGCAAACCAAAATTGAGCGTTTTGCCGAGTTTTCACGCGTGCCGGTGATCAACGGCCTGACCAACGAGTTTCACCCCTGTCAAATCCTGGCTGATATCTTTACCTTCATTGAGCACCGGGGTTCGATCCAGGGCAAGACGGTGGCTTGGGTGGGTGATGGCAATAACATGGCTAACACTTGGTTACAGGCGGCCGAGTTGCTGGACTTCAAGGTCAACGTGAGCACACCAAGCGGCTACGAAGTGAATGAGAAAATAGCTTCTATCGCAGGTAAAGTAAGCGAAGACCACTACCAAACATATAGCAATCCAATGGATGCATGCCGAGGTGCTGATTTGGTCACCACCGATGTCTGGACCAGCATGGGTTATGAGTCTGAAAACGAAGTGCGCCGCAAAGCCTTTGAAGCCTGGCGCGTGAGTGCCGACATGATGGCCGTGGCCCAGCCCAATGCCTTGTTCATGCACTGTTTGCCAGCACACCGTGGTGAAGAGGTCGATTCGGACGTGATCGACGGGCCCCAAAGTGTGGTCTGGGACGAGGCAGAAAACCGCATGCACGTGCAAAAAGCGCTGATGGAATTCTTGCTGCTGGGCCGCCTGTCTTAAGTACAAGGAGCCACCATGGACAACGACAAAGAGCCGAAGTTTTGGGTGACCGTCCTCAAACTGGTGCTTGGCGCCGTGGTGCTGATCGTCCTGATTGGCTTGGGGCTGTACTACACGGCCAAGTTCAACACCTACGAACCAGAAGCCGCTCCCCCTGACACTTGGGGCATCAGCAAAGACTCGCCGATTTTCAAAAGACAGTGATTGTCCCGGCAGGGGAAACCACTCTTGCCGGCGCTATCTGTGGAACTTGACGACCTGTTCGACAGGCTGATTTATCGGTGCATCACTGTTTTTTGGTTTTGCACCCGCAGCGCAGCCGCCACAACTGTTGCAAGTGCTGCAGGGTTTACTTGGCCCCAACACCCGATGAACCTGACCCAGCCGTTGCCTTAAGCCCACGGGTAACACGTACCACGCGCTGTAAAGCGCGGCCAGCAACACAATCACACCCACGATCCAGGTTTGCAGCATGTCAGGCGCCTCCCCACATCAAGGCCAGCCGGTAAGTGACAAAGCTGGCCAAATACGCCAGGGCAAACAGGTAGCCCGCCAGCAACAGCGGATAACGCCAGGAATTGGTTTCTCGGCGCACCGCCACCAGGGTTGAGATGCACTGCGGCGCAAACACATACCAGACCAGCAACGACAGCGCGGTGGCCAACGACCAGCTGTGGGCGATGATGGGTTCCAGTTGCGAGGCCACATCGGCCCCTGATTCGGACAACGCATACACCGTGCCCAACGCGCCCACCGCCACTTCTCGCGCCGCCATGCCCGGCACCAGTGCAATCGCAATTTGCCAGTTGAAGCCAATGGGCGCAACCAGCACCTCCAGCATTCGCCCCAATTGCCCGGCAAAGCTGTAGGTGATGGCGGCACCGGTCGCGCCGTCTGGGGCACCCGGAGAAGAAGCCAAAAACCACAGCAACACAGTCAGCGACAAGATGATGCCGCCCACCCGTTTGACAAAAATACTGGCACGTTCGTACAAGCCCTGGCTCAGGTTGCGCAGGTTGGGCAAGCGGTAGGACGGCAGTTCCATGATCAGTGGCGTTGGGCGGGCGTGCCCGCGCCACAACATGAAGCCCCCCGCGACAGCCATGGCCGACAGAATGCCGCCCACATACAAACCAAACATCACCAATCCCTGCAAATTAAAGATAGTCAGCACCGTGCGCGACGGAATAAAGGCGCCAATCAGCAGCGCATACACAGGCAACCGGGCTGAACACGTCATCAAGGGCGAAATCATGATCGTCACCAACCGATCGCGCCAATGCGTGATGGTGCGTGTGGCCATGATGCCTGGCACGGCGCAAGCAAAACTTGACAACAACGGAATGAACGACCGCCCCGACAAACCCACCGTGCCCATGACCCGGTCCAGCAAAAACGCGGCGCGCGGAAGGTAGCCGGAATCTTCCAGCACCAAAATAAAGAAGAACAAAATCAGGATTTGCGGCAGAAACACCAGCACACCGCCTGCCCCAGCCAGAATGCCATCGGTCAGCAGGCTGCGCAGCAAGCCATCGGACAGGTGCTCGCGGATGAATGCCTGGGTCAGCTCCATCACCGCCTTGATCGCATCCATGGGCAGCGTCGCCCAGCTAAACACCGCCTGAAACATCAAAAACAGCGTAAGCCCCAGCAGCATCATGCCCCACACCGGGTGCAGCACCACGGCGTCAATGGCATCGTCAGCGTGCAAGGTGTCGCGCGGCTCCTGCACCGCCAATTTCAGCACGCGGCGCACTTCCTGTTGCGTGGCCATGACCTCGTTCACCGACGAGCCATGCCACACTGCAGCAGAGCGTGCCTGCGCCACGGGTTGAACCGTGTCAAGGTAGTCCAGCAATTCACGCGCACCATCATGGCGCACCCCCACGGTTTTCAGCACTGGCATGCCAAGTTCTTTGGACAGCAGCTCTCGGTCCACCAAAATGCCCTCGCGTTCGGCCGAATCGCACATATTCAGAACCAGTGCCAACGGTAGGTTAAGTGCCCGCGCCTCCAGCACCAGACGCAAATTCAGGCGCAAATTGGTGGCGTCCACCACGCACACCACCAAGTCAGGCAGGGGTTCCTGGGCACGCTGTCCGGTCACGATGTCACGGGTGATTTGCTCATCGGCGCTCAGGGCGTTCAGGCTGTAGGCACCAGGCAAGTCAAGCACCGTCACGCGACGATGTGAGGCCGTTTCCAGGTTACCTTCTTTGCGCTCGACCGTGACCCCGGCGTAATTGGCCACTTTTTGGCGGCTACCAGTCAGCAGGTTAAAGAGCGCCGTTTTGCCGCAATTGGGGTTGCCCAGCAGCGCAATACGCAAGGGCGATAGAGGCAGCGGCGAAGGTTCGATGCGGGTCATGCGTGCACCCCGGAATCGTCGTTTTTCACACGCACTTGCACCAGTGCCGCTTCGTGGCTGCGCAGCGCAAACGTGGTGTGACCTATCCGCACCGCCATCGGGTCATGGCTAGGAAAACCGTGCGCAATCACTCTTACCGATTCGCCGGGCAAAAAGCCAATTTCAAGCAGGCGCAATGCCACGCCGCGGTCTTCTTCATCTGACGTGAGCGCCAGGCCAACCACCTCGGCATTCACATGCCGCCTTAGTTCATGAAGCCCGATGACGGCGTGTGCTTCGCTGGGTTTAGGTTCCGAAAGACTCATGCTGCATTGATTCAAATAAGAATTATTCTCATTGTAGCGACTAATTAAACAGGGGCGGGGACAACGTGGCAGGTCATGCAGTCCGGGGTTCTAGGGTGCTTCATTGCGTTCGCAGTGAATTGTTTCACTTTAAGCGCATTTGCTGACAGCCCGCGTTTATTCCCGAGCAGTTCGTTTTGCAAAAATATAGTAACTACTCAGCTCCCAACGGAGATTAATTTGAGTTCGCTATGAAATAGTGAGCGAGAATTGGTTTTGATGCCAACCCTGCCCGACCTCACCGAACTCAGCCATGCACAAAAGGATGAGCTGATCA
>NZ_JAQTXM010000030.1 GCF_028688795.1 Rhodoferax sp.
AAGCCACCACTCATGCGCCAATCCAGAAATTATGTAAAGTTAATCAACCCGTCAAATTCGGCTGTTCACAGTGAATGCGGTCAACAATGAACCCCAACTGTTGATAACTGGGAACTGTGCATAAGGGCACTTTGAAGTCCGCCACGAAAGGCTTTTGATGGGCAATGGATTGGGCAGCCTGTAAGCTGACTGTCGTGGCCGGCTGCAATGGGTCTTTACCGGAAGAAGAAACACAGGCTCCAGTGCTCCATTTTTGTGCCGCCAGCATCACTTTGTGTGACCATTTCTGAGGTGCGACACTCTCTGAGGGTGCTCAACGACCATCATTCAGCGTGATCACGCCAGGTCTTGAAAGTTGTGCCAGAAATTGCAGGCACCGCACCAACGACGATTGGGCATCCCTCCCGCTGAAACGATCCAGCAGGCTCATTGGCAACGCGGCATGTTCGATTGGCGGCATAAAACGGCCTCTGCCTAAATTCCAGAATGGGGTTGCCACGAATATCTCGCGCCACCAGTGCCGCCACCGTTGCAATTTTCGACGCGCCACCCCCAAGTGCAACTGCAATTCGTTAATCAGAGTGTCCGTAACGCCGGACTGCATGACACTCAGCAAAACCATAATGAACCCAGGATAGACACGTCGCCCGAGAAAGAGCACCGATTCTGGAGTTGTTCGCCGTCTGCATTTGTCGCAACAAAAACTCTGGCGCATTGTCGGGGCCGTCGTCTCCAATTCCACTGACCCACTTCGCGGTTTGCGGGGGTAGCAAGCGCTGTGAAGAACGCCACCACAGAAGCCGCAGCCCGTATCCGTGTCCGACTTGCCAAGTCAGCGTCGATGACTGCAAGAAACTGAAAAAAACTGGGCTCCTCAATGACATTGGCAATCATGGATAAATCCTGTGAAGTGGTGCTCAACCAGGCAGTGTCACCCATGACCAATTCATCTTTAACCCGATTTGATCAAGTTGGACGATGGCACCGGGCACTCGTCCCTCACGTAACTTGATCAAATCAGCGGGTAAGTCCATCACGATAGCTGACTGTACTCACACAAAAAGGTTTTTACAGTACCAGTTACGCCAACCACGATGACTGTCTGGTTGGTCAATTGCGCCTGCTTCCAGACGAAGCAGGACTTGCGTCCCAAGCGCAAGACTTTCAACGCATGATCGATGCCGGCATGTTTATTGGGGTGCCCCCTGCGTTTACTCAGATCATCAAGCGCCTGCATTCACTAGAAATCGATATCAATAAGTTGCAATGACATGCAGTGCAACTTTGGTCGCTGCTCGCTATAGATATTGATCTTGCCAGTCAGGTTTGCCGGCAAAAATATTTTCAATTTCCAGTCCAAGACGCTCCCATATTTTTCTCTTCGGAAGACGGTACTTGTAGTGCATGTAGTGCGCCCGCGTTTTGGGTTCGTCGATTTTGTGGTTTTGGCACCTATCGATCATGTTGGTGTCCTCACCCATGGCTTGCAACATAGTAGAGCCTGTCCGACGAAGATCGTGGGGAGTCCAGTTGCCGTCTTGACCACTATTCAAAACAAGACTGTTATCGTTTCGTCTGCCTTTCAGTGGCTTATTTTGCTTCTTAAACATGGTTTGACAGTCACCGACGATCTTGGAAACCGTCTTCAAGTCAACGTGATTATTCTTTTTCGTGTTTGGGAAGCAATACGGTGTCACACCTGTAAGTGCGTGCAACTCCTTAAATTGTTTCAAGCCAAAGGATGAAAGGGCCACAGTCTGGCTCTTTTGGTTGCGTATTGAACCCTTGACATTTTCCTTTGGGACAGTCCATATTCCATCTTTTAGGTCCACATCCTTCCATTTTGTCATCAACAATTCGCCAATCCGGCACATTGTTGCAAGGCAGATCCAGAGAGCGATCTGATTTTCCTTTTTCATCGGCCGCGGCACACCATACTTTTGGCCGGCAGGGGTTTCGTCATAAGTCGTGCCCATTGCTATAAAGACCTCTCTTAGCTGACGAATATCGCGTGGATAAAGGATCCTCTCGCGTACTGCATCGGGGTCATAATCATTGGGCAAGATGATGTCAATGTCGATCAGATCCAAGGGATTGCCTTCGACCAATAATTTTCGATATGGTGGACGCTTTTGCGCCCAATTAAAAAGTTGCGCTAAGTCGTTGTATCTTTGCTCTGTTGATCGACCTACATCGCGGTCGGCCATCGCACTCAGAACTTCCCGTAAATTTTTTTCCGTAAGATTTTTGACGGGGATATTCTTCAGTTTTGGAAGGACGTCTTTTTCAAATGATCTTTCGATCTCGGAATTGCCGTCTTTTCTTTTCACTCCGTTTTTTTTCCAATCCGTGTACATGTCAAAAAACGTTTTGTTTTCGTTATCTGCAGTCGCAGCTTGCGCAATGATTTCTTCTATCTGTGTTTGATTGGTAATTTTTTCGGCATTTTTGTGATCCGTAGGGTTCACCCCGGTTGACAGCAGGGCTTGCGCATCGTCGCGGCTCTTACGAATATCAGCCAATGATTTTTTAGGCCAGGTGCCGCACTGGAACCAAGTGTTCTTGTTTTTCCACTTAAATGCATATCGGTATCTGATCGATACCGCGTTGCTCTTGGCGACCCGGATTTCACCAACAAGGCCATCACCATCCTGGATTTGATCGCCACCCCATTCGGCAGGGATCGCTGCCAGCCTCTTCGGATCCCACTTTAACCCCGACTTCGAATGCGTCTTTTTGTCCGTTTGGGTCTCAGCTATGGGAGCTACGCTAAGGCTTATTGCTTTGTTTTTGGCGGTCGGTAACTGGTCTATGGTGCGCTTCATATTTTCCTGATGGTACAGAAGAAGGGGGAATCCAAGGGGTAAACCAAGGGGTAAACCAATTTCTGGAAGTCAGTGTATCGCACTGGACGACAATGGACAACAAAGTATTTTAAGTTGTTGATTTAATTGATAAATGTTTGTCTTGCGTTGTCCAGCGTCGTCCGTCAAAGATCGGCAATTAATAATATGGGGTGCAAGGGGTCGAAGGTTCGAATCCTTTCACACCGACCAATAAAATCAAGGACTTAGCTTAGAAATGGGCTAAGTCCTTTTTCTTTGCTGGCGTTTGGGCTGCAATTTACCCACCCATTTACCCACCCAGCAGTTTTCGCTGTGTTGTTGTTGGAAATTACGCAACACACAACAAAAAACTAAAACTCTCAATAGAAGATTTTCTGAAACCGACAAAAGCGTGATGGGTAGTGTTGACACTTATCGCTGTATCGGCTGAATGTGATCGCACAACCTCAAATGCGCCATGAAGGGCAAACGCGTGTTGTTGTTGGGGTGGGTGGCGCCGCGCGGGGTGCGTTGCTGCCGTTTTTGGAGCAGGCGCCTCAGGAGCTGGTGATTGCCAACCGCACCTTGCAAAAAGCGTTTGACCTAGCCCGCCTGGGCGCGCTACAGGGCAGGGTGCGCAGCCACAGTTATGCCGCGCTGGCCGGTTTGACCTTTGACCTGGTGTTCAATGCCACCTCGGCCAGCCTGCGGGGCGAGTTCCCGCCGGTGTCCGCTTCGGTGTTTGCCAAATGCAGCCTGGCGTATGAGTTGGCCTACGGCAAGGGCTTGACGCCGTTTTTGCGGCTGGCCAAAAACTTAGGTGTGAGCCAATTGGCCGATGGTGTGGGCATGTTGGCTGAGCAGGCTGCCGAGGCATTCAAGTGGTGGCGTGGTGTGCGACCGGACACTCGGGCAGTGATGCTGGCGCTAACCGTGCCCTTGGTGTGAGTTGGGCTCAGGCGCTCTTGTCAAGCAATGTGCCGGCCATCTTGTCACTCGTCTTGAAAACTGCCAGGTTGGCCAAAAACGAGTTTTTTGCCTGCAACTGTGCCACCACATCAGTTACCAGTGAAGGCCCTGGGGCAGCGGCGGCGGTCAATGACGCTGACACGCCACCTTCGGACTGGGCGGTTTGAAACACCTCCTGACGCCGAAAGCCAGCGGTGTTCATGTTGGCTATGTTGTGCGCGGACGAATTCAGTGTTGCTTGAGCCGCATTCATGCCTGAGAGCGCGATAGATGAAATAGACACCATAAAAACCGCCTGTTTAGTGTTGATGTGGGTGCAATTTGAGCACAAAGGCTTACCTGGGTGCGCCTCAGGGCTTCACCACTGGCCAGCCTCGGCGCACCCATTCACTCATGCCGCCCTGCACAAACTTCACATGCTTGTAGCCCTTTTCGCGCAAAGCAGAGAGCGTGGCGCTGGAGCGGTTCTGGGTGTTGCAGATCAGCAGCACAGGTTTGTCGGTGGCCGTCGGGATTTCCGCCAACCGGGCACCAATTTGTCGCATGGGCAGCAGTTGCGCGCCTTTTGCCACCCCGGTGGCGTGTTCGTTAGGTTCGCGAATGTCGATCAAGGTGGCGCGTCCGGCTTCAAATTCTGTCCGCGCCACATCCAGCGAGACCGAGTCATTGGCGTTTGCGGCTTCGCTGCAAGCCGTCATGCCAAGGCATAACACCAGGACGGACAAGTGGCGGCGCGAAAACGTGCAGGCAGGTTGCGCATTTGCATGGGTGGCGTTGGGTGTGGTCATGGTTTGTGTTTGAAAAAAGTCAAAGTGGGTCCGGCGATCATTGGCGGACCGGTTCTGTCGTGTTTGAGCGAGCTAGTGCAGCGGCTTTGCGTTTGAACATACCGGTCATGAAGAACGCGCCAAATGGGATGAACGCTACCAGCATCATGCGCGTGGTTTCCGTCGCGCTGAGCAAGCCCGCCGACCCGGCTCGCACCACCATGGCTACGTAAATCAAAAACGCCGCACCGTGCACCGGGCCCAGCACGGTGACGAATTCAGGCAGGCCGGCCAGGCGCTTCAACGGCACGGCCAGACACACAAGCAAAAGCAAGGTCGCACCTTCGGACAAAGATGCCCAGCGCAGCCAGCGCAAGTTCAATAAGCTGTTGTTCATCAAAATTCCGGTTTTTGAGCGCAGATCATATAAGCAAAGATAAATGTGTTGATGGGCGTGAGGCAGCTACCCCGCCAGCGCTGTCGGTCATTGAATGCATACCGTGTGCGCACACGCAGGCAACGCGCAGTTCTATACTTTGCGGATGAACCAAACCGTACATTTGCCATCCAGAAAAATCCAGAAAACAAAGACGGTCAAGGTCGCTAGCGCCAAGGCACCTGCCACAGTGCCGAGCCGCACCAACGACCCCGACCGAACCATGGCGGGTATTCTGGAAGTTGCCACGGTCGAGTTTGCCGAGAAGGGCCTGGACGGCGCGCGTATCGACGAGATTGCGGCCGCCACCAAGACCAGCAAGCGCATGATTTACTACTACTTCAGCAGCAAAGAGGGTTTGTATCGCGCCGTGCTGGAGGACATGTATGGGCGCATGCGTGCCATCGAGTCAGGCTTGCATTTGGCCGATTTGCCGCCAGAGGAAGCACTCCAACGGCTCGTTGGTTTCACCTTTGACCATCACCACAGCAACGAGAACTTCATTCGCCTGGTGATGTCAGAGAACATGCAGCGTGGCGCGTACATCGCGCAGAGCAAGAACATTCAGGACCTCAATGTGCCGGCTATTTCGGCCATTTCCGAGCTCTATGAACGGGGTGTGGCATCCGGCGTATTTCGTGCCGGGCTAGACCCAGTGGACATTCACGCCTCAATATCGGCATTGACGTTTTTTAATGTGTCCAACCGTCACACCTTTGGTCTCATCTTCAAGCAAGACGCCACAGCTCCCGACACGGCCGCCATGCGACGCAGCAGCGTGATCGACATGGTGCTGCGCTACGTGCGTGCGCCCTGATTTCGCCTTCTCCCGCGACGCTGAAAAATATCTTTATAAACCTAGGGTAAACACCGATTTGCAGAAAACTAACCAGTTCGTACATTATCTTATCCGAATGATCTGGAGACGAATATGGTTCAAAAATTAATCACCCGCTACTGCCAGTTGCTGTCGGTGCTCATCGTCATCTGCCTGGTTGCCATGGTGCTGATGGTGTTTGGCAACGTGGTGATGCGTTATGCCTTCAACTCCGGCATTGCGGTGTCTGAGGAACTCTCCCGCTGGTTGTTTTTGTGGTTGATCTTTCTGGGGGCCAGCATTGCGGTGCATGAGCAGGGCCACATGGGCAGCGACATGGTGATGGAAAAACTGTCCCCCAAGTGGCAAAAAATGGGTGCTGTCGTGGCCCAGTTTTTGATGCTTTGGGTGACCTGGCTGCTGTTCACTGGCAGCTTGGCGCAAACCAAGATCAATTGGGACGTAATGGCCCCTGTGACTGAATACTCCATGGCTTGGGTGTACAGCACCGGTGTGGTGTTCTCTGTCTCCACCGGGCTCATGCTGCTCAGTGACCTGTGGTACACGCTGCGGGGCGAAATGACCCCCACGCAGATCCGCAAGGCACACCACGCCGCCGAGCAGGAGCAGTTCGAAATCAATGCACGTGTCGCTGAAGAGCGGCTCAACAAGTCGTCCGCCACTCACTGACACGGAGCTCACAATGACCATTGCCATTTTCCTAGCTGCCTTGATCGGCGCCATAGCACTCGGTATACCGATTGCGTATTCCCTGCTGCTCTCGGGTGTTGCCCTGATGGTGCACCTGGGTAACTTTGACTCGCAAATTCTGGCGCAAAACGTGTTGGAAGGCGCCAACAGCTTTCCGCTGCTGGCCGTGCCCTTCTTCATGCTGGCCGGTGAAATCATGAACGTCGGCGGCTTGTCGCGGCGCATTGTGAACCTGGCCATTGCGCTGGTGGGCCATGTGCGCGGCGGCCTGGGTTATGTGGTCATCATTGCCGCCTGCCTGATGGCGTCGCTGTCGGGCTCGGCCGTGGCGGACACCGCCGCGTTGACTGCCCTGTTGTTGCCGATGATGGTGCGTGCTGGTCACCAAAAAGCCCGCTCGGGTGGTCTGATTGCATCTGCAGGCATCATCGCGCCCATCATTCCACCGTCCATCCCTTTCGTGATCTTTGGTGTCACCGCCAACGTGTCGATCGGCAAACTTTTTATGGCAGGCATTGTGCCTGGCCTCATGATGGGCATTGCCTGTGCGATTGCCTGGTGGCTGACGGCGCGAACCGAAGCCGTGGTGACCCCACCCAGGGCCACGCGCGCTGACCTGGCGAAGGCATTCAAAGAATCGACCTGGGCCTTGGTGTTGCCGCTGATTGTGTTGGTCGGTCTGAAATTTGGTGTGTTCACCCCGACCGAAGCTGCAGTGGTGGCAGCTGTGTATGCCTTTTTTGTGGCCACCGTGGTCTACCGTGAACTGAGCCTGAAGCAGCTGTACGAGGTGTTCTTGGCCTCGTCCAAAATCACCTCCATCATCATGTTCATGGTGGCTGCCGCCGCAGTGAGTGCCTGGCTGATTGCCGTGGCTGACTTGCCAGGCCAGCTCATTGGCATCCTGGAGCCCTTCATGCAGAGCCCCACCACCTTGCTGTGCATTTTGATGCTGGTGCTGCTGCTGGTCGGCATGGTGATGGACCTGACCCCCACCATTTTGATTCTTGCGCCGGTGATGGTACCGGTGGTGATTGCTGCGGGCATTGACCCGGTGTACTTTGGCGTGCTGTTTGTGCTGGTGGGTGTCATTGGCCTGGTGACGCCGCCGGTGGGCACGGTGCTGAATGTGGTGGCTGGCGTGGGCAAGATGAAGATGGACGAGGTGGCGCGCGGGGTCATGCCGTTCCTGATCGCCGACCTCATCGTGTTGTTTTTGCTGGTGTTGTTCCCGTCCATTGTGATGGTTCCTTTGGAATTCTTCTACAAGTAATTTTTACCAGCTGCTGCGGTGCTGGGTTCGCCGCCGCAACAGCTTTTATAACGGCGGCCCGAATACACCGTCACTGGAGACACGCATGAAACGTCTGTTTATCAAATCCGTCCTAGCTGTTGCAGCCGTCGCCGCTGTCGGCATGGCCAGCGCGCAAGAAAAGGTCATCAAATTTGCCAACCAAAACGCCAAAGGCCACCCCATCGTGTTGGGCATGGACAGGTTTGCCGAACTGGTGGCTGCCAAGTCGGGCGGCAAGATGGTGGTGAAGGTGTTTGCCGGCGGCACGCTCGGCAGCGACCAGGCCAATGTGTCTTCTTTGCAAGGTGGCACGCTTGAAATGGCGTCGATGAACTCGGGCATTTTTGCCAGCCTGGCCAAGGAATTCGCCATTTACGACTTTCCGTTCATGTTCGGCAACTTCAAGGAAGCCGATGCGGTGGTGGACGGCCCGGTCGGTAAGAAACTGCACGGCATGCTGGATGCCAAAGGCATTGTGGGCTTGGCGTATTACGAGTTGGGCTTTCGCCACATCACCAACAGCAAGCGCCCAATCCTCAAGGTGGAAGACCTCGAAGGCCTGAAGCTGCGTGTGATCCCCAACCCGATCAACGTGGACTGGGTGAAAGCAATGGGTGCTAACCCCACGCCACTGCCATTCCCTGAGCTGTACGCCGCCATGGAACAACGCGCCGTGGATGGTCAGGAAAACCCCTTGCCGACCATCAATTCAGCCAAGATGTACGAAGTGCAGAAAAACCTGGTGCTGACCAACCATCAGTACAACCCGCAGTCGGTGGTCATCAGCAAGAAGTTCTGGGACACCCTCAGCGCATCCGAAAAGAAGATCATTCAGGACGCAGCCACCGAGTCGGCCAAGTACGAGCGTGAACAGTCGCGTGGCCTGGCCGCCAGCATTCTGGACAACCTGAAGAAAAACGGCATGCAAGTCACCGAACTGTCCGCGCCAGAGATGGCCAAGCTGCGTAACAAGATGACCCCAGTGATCGCCAAATACTCGGTCAACGTCGGTCAGGAAACCGTGAAAGAAGTGCAAGACCAACTGGCGGCAATGCGCAAATAAGCACGTCATCTTGCACAACCAACAGGCACCTGATAGGGGTGCCTGCACTGTGCTCAGGGTCGCGCGCCGGCCCTGACCTCAGTGTGACCTCGATCCACTCAAAGGAATCCCCATGAAAGATCTCATGCTGCACGGCGTTACCCACAATTTGCGCGCCGGTGTCTTGGTGGCTAAGGCGAAGCAAACTTTTAAATAAAAAACATAGCTATTCACGCAACATTCATAAGGGCTAGAGCCCATTTTTATATAAATTATCATGACCATCGACGGCAACACCGAAATCATCGCCCACATCGGCTACCCCACCCATGCCTTTCGGGCGCCGCTGATTTACAACCCCTGGTTTGCCAAGGTGGGCATCAATGCCGTTGTGGTGCCGATGGCCTGCAAGAGTGAACCTTACCCGCGCTTTTTGCGCTCGGTGTTTCACCTGGAAAACGTGCGCGGCGCACTCATCACCATGCCGCACAAGGTGGCCACCGTTGGCATGCTGGATGAGGTGTTGCCCACGGCGCTGATTGCCGGCTCGTGCAACGCCGTGCGTCGACTGCCAGACGGCCGCCTGCAAGGTGACATGTTTGATGGCGAGGGGTTTGTGCGTGGCCTCAAGCGCAAGGGATTTGACCCCAAAGGCCGGCGCGCGCTGGTGGTGGGGGCGGGTGGTGTGGGTTGCGCCATTGCCGCCTCGCTGGCGGCAGCCGGTGTGCTTGAAATGGATTTGTATGACGTGAATGACGCGTCGGCCAAAGGCCTGGCCAATCGCCTGATGCAGCACTACCCCAGCATGACGATTCGCACCGGTTCCAACGACCCTGCTGGCTACGAACTGCTGGTGAACGCCACCCCCATGGGCATGAACGAGGGCGATCCGCTGCCGGTGGACATGTCGCGCGTGAATGCGACCACCTTTGTCGGTGAAGTGGTCATGAAGACCGACATGACGGCCTTTTTGAAAGCCGCCCAAGTGCGCGGTTGCCGCATCCAGATGGGTGCCGACATGCTTTACGAGCAAATTCCGGCCTATCTGGAGTATTTTGGCTACCCCGTCCCCACCCCTGATGAGCTGCGCGCAGCGGCTCAAGCAACTTTTTAACCCATTGAACACCCGACCATGCGCACTTTTACCATTTCTGATGTCCTGATCTCTGAAGTGGGCCCGCGCGACGGCCTGCAATCCGTCAAGGCCACCATGCCCACAACTGACAAATTTAAATGGATTGATGCGCTGGTGGCCGCTGGCCTGCGCGAGATCGAGGTTTGCTCGTTTGTGCCGGCCAAGCTGTTGCCGCAAATGGCCGATGCAGCCGAGGTGGTGCAGCATGCCTTGCAACACAAGGGCGTGACCATCATGGCGCTGGTGCCAAACTTGCGTGGTGCCGAAGGCGCCTTGCGCTCGGGCGTGCACAAACTCACCATTCCGTGCAGCGCCAGCGAGGCGCATTCCCTGGCCAACGTGCGCAAAAGCCGCAAAGAAATGGTGGAAGAAGTGCGCGCCATCGTGCGCCTGCGCGATGAGATCGCCCCCGGTGTGAAGATCGAAGCCGGTCTGTCCACCGCCTTTGGCTGCACCATTCAAGGCGAGGTGACCGATGACGACGTGGTCTGGATGGCAAGCCAAGTGGTGGCCGCCGGTGTGGACGAAGCTGGCCTGTCGGACACCACCGGCATGGCCAACCCGGCCCAGGTGCGCCGCTTGTTCAATAAGGTACGTGCCGCCATTGGCGACAAGACCGGCGCTGCCCACATGCACAACACCCGTGGCTTGGGGTTGGCGAATTGCCTGGCGGCCTATGACGTGGGTGTGCGTACCTTTGATTCATCCTTGGGCGGTTTGGGTGGCTGCCCCTACGCACCGGGTGCCTCCGGTAATGTGGTCACCGAAGACCTGGTGTTCATGTTTGAGGCCATGGGCATCAAAACCGGCGTCGACATTGAAAAACTCATTGCTGCACGTGAACCTTTGATGGCCGGTTTGCCGGGTGAGCCCATCTACGGCATGACTCCTTTGGCTGGGTTACCCAAGGGCTGGATTTAATAGTGATTAATTGGGGTCAGATTCCAATTAATTTCACTATTAATTGAGTAGCTGGCTACGCTTATAGGTCATGGGCTATAGGCCAATTTTTCATATAAAAATGTTCCTGCGCATCCTCAGCATTGTTTTCCCGATCTTCATCATTGTGATGATCGGCTTTGTTTACGGACGCAAACGCCAGCCGGACATGGCGGCGGCCAACACGCTCAACATCACGGTGTTTTTGCCCGCGCTGTTTTTTTCGGCGCTGGCGGGCAAAACCTTCAATCTGGCGGACAACATCCCCATTGCCTTGGGCAGCACCGGGGTGGTGCTGGGTTCTGGCTTGCTCACATGGGGGTTTGCCCGGCTGGCCGGCATCGACCCCAAAACACTGGTGCCCCCGTCGATGTTCAACAACGTGGGCAACATGGGTTTGCCGTTGATGCTGCTGACCTTTGGTGAACAGGCGCTGGGGGCGGCCGTGGTGTTAATGCTGGTGGTGACGGTGTTGCAGTTCAGCCTGGGCATCTGGCTGCTGAGCGGCCGCTTCAATGCGTCCATGCTTTGGCGCGAACCTCTGCTGCTGGCAGCTGGGGCAGGTATTTTTGTCAGTCTGAGTGGCTTGACGATGTGGCCACCGTTGATGGTGGCGGTCAAGTTGCTGGGCGACATTTCAATTGGGCTGATGATTTTTTCGCTTGGGGTGCGCCTGGCCACGGCGCACTTAAGTGCCTGGCGCATTGGCATGGTGGGCGCGTGCGTGACACCCCTCACGGGTATGCTCGTGGCATGGGTGTTGGGGCTTGCCATGCCGCTGACCCCGACCGAACAAGCCATGCTGTTTGTGTTTGGTGCGCTGCCACCGGCCGTGTCGTGCTTCATCTTTGCCGAGCGTTATAAACAAGAGCCCGAGAAGGTGGCCAGCATTGTCATCATCGGCAATGTTGCGGCCTTGTTTTTTATCCCGCTGGCCCTGGCCTTGCGGCTGTAGCGGGTTGACCCGCGCATTCACTTTTTTCTCAGGAGCACTGTCCATGGATTTGCCGATTCACCAACTGTCCATGACGGTGTTAATTGGGAACAGCTGCTTCTTCACCATGGTGGCGGTGGATGATGATAAAAAGCCCGCGCACGTGACGCCGCTTGCCCCCATCACCCCGGATGAAATTCGCCGCCATGCAGCAGCCGAACTGCGCAAACAGATGCGCCGGGAGATGGAGCAGCGTTTTACGGCCACCCGAACCAGTCCGTAGTCACCGTACTTTATATATGCTTTTCTGGCCTCTAGCCCTTATGGAATGAGCGCAAGAAGCTATTGTTTTTATAAACTCTGACAACCTGTTTCACGCCCCATGATCGACTGCCACGTCCACATCTTTGACCCTGCCCGCTTCCCCTATGCGCCGGACACTTGGTACACCCCTGCGGGCGGCGAGACCGGTACGGCGGCTCATTTGAAGCAGGTGATGGATGCCCATGGCGTCCGACATGCGCTGCTGGTGGGCCCCAATTCAGGCTACGGGCTGGACAACCGCTGCTTGCTGGGTGCGATAAAGGTCGGTGCGGGCCGCTTCAAAGGCGTGGCCGTGGTGCGCAATGACGCCAGCTTTGGGGAGCTGCAAGACTTGCAAGCCCAGGGCGTGGTCGGTGTGGCCATGAACGTGGCGCTGCTGGGGGTGGACTTTTACGGTGACACCGGCCCGCTGCTGGCGCGCCTGCGTGAGCTCGGCCTGTGGGCGCAGGTGCAAGTGCAGGGCGATCAGTTGGTGGACTTGAAACCCATGTTGGTGGACAGCGGCGCAAAGTTGCTGTTTGACCACTGTGGCCGCCCCGACCCAAAGGCAGGCGTCGGGCAGGCCGGTTTTGCCGCGCTGCTGGCGCTGGCAGACACGGGGCGATGTGCCGTCAAGTTGTCCAGCATGGTGAAATGTTCCCGCCAGGCCTATCCCTGGTCCGATGCCTGGCCGTATTTTCACGCGTTGTTGCAGGTGTACACGCCAAAACACCTGGTATGGGGCTCAGACTGGCCGTTTTTGCGGGCACCTGAGCGGATCGATTACGGGCCGTTGCTGGCGCTGTTTGAGCAACTGGTGCCGCATGCAGCCCACCGTCAAGCCATCCTGAGTGACACACCACAGCGGCTGTTCGGGTTTGGCGCTGACATCAGACCCGCACGTTTTCCGGAAGACCTTGAGGCGGTCACAGCCATCTTTCAGGAGTACATCGCAAGCGCCAGTGTCAGTCTTGAGTTTCAAAATTATTGCGCTGAATTCAGCAGCCTGCCGGGCAAGTACGCCCATCCAGAAGGGCGGCTTTTGCTGGCCTGGGGAGAAGCAGGGGTGATTGGCTGTGCGGCACTTCGCAAGGTGGATGCCCATACCTGTGAATTAAAACGGGTATACGTCCGGCCAGAAGGGCGTGGCGATGGGCTGGGTCGCCGGGTGGTCTTGCGCATGCTGGAAGAAGCCAGAAACGCGGGTTACACGCGCATGTGTCTGGATGTGTTGCCAGAGTTCAAGGCTGCGACACATATTTACGAGTCCATTGGCTTTCAGCCTGCCACACCTGTGGCGTTCAACCCCATTCCCGGTGCCAAGTTTCTGGGGCTTGATCTCTGACCCGTTGACTTCCAGTTAATGGCGCGGAATGCGGTTGTCACCCGCAAGTTTTGCCAAACGCTTGCGCGTGCTTTACCAGGGCTTCATACGGTGTTTCTAGAATCATCAGGGTAAACCCTAAGGTGACTTGGTATGAAACGCATCAAACAATTTTTCTGGCTTTTCCTCTTCGGCCTGGCCAGCCTGTGGTTCCTGACGGACACCACGGTGTGGGCCAATCTGTCGGGCGTTTTTGACTGGCGCAATGTGCTGGTGCAATTCAGCGGCGTTCTGGGCATCGGCATCATGAGCGTGGCGATGCTGCTGGCGGTGCGGCCGGTGTGGTTTGAGTCCGCCTTGGGTGGGTTGGACAAGATGTACCGTCTGCACAAATGGCTGGGCATTGCTGGGCTGGCGCTGTCGGTGATGCATTGGCTGGCGGCCAACGGCCCCAAATGGCTGGTTGGCTGGGGTTGGCTGGAACGCCCGGTGCGGGGCCCGCGCGCCGTCTTGCCAGCAGATGAAGTGATTCGGCAGTTTTTCATGGACCAGCGCGGCCTGGCTGAAGGGCTGGCTGAATGGGCGTTTTATGCCGCAGCGCTGCTGATGGTGCTGGCGCTGATCAAGCGTTTTCCGTACCGCTACTTTCTGAAAGTGCACCACCTGCTGGCGGTGACTTACCTGGTGCTGGTATGGCACGCGGTGGTGTTGCTGAAGTTTGAAGCCTGGGGTAGTGTGCTGGGGCTGGTGATGGCGGTGTTGATGCTCTCTGGCAGCGTGGCCGCCGTGCTGGTGCTGTTGGGGCGCACCGCCAAGCGCCGCCAGCTTGCAGGCGAGGTGGTGGGCATTCGCCAGCACACCGCGTTGCAGGTGGTGGAAGTGGACGTGGCCTTGCAAGGGCCTTGGGCCGGGCATTCGGCGGGCCAGTTTGCCTTTGTGACGCTGCATGAAAAAGAGGGCGCGCACCCTTACACCATTTCATCGGCTTGGGCCAACAACGGGCGTCTGACATTCATCATCAAGGCGCTGGGCGACTACACCAACACGCTGGCCGACACCGTCCGGCTCAAAGACAAAGTGAAGGTCGAAGGGCCTTACGGACGCTTTGATTTTCAAAGTACACAAGCCCGCCAGATCTGGGTGGCGGGTGGCATTGGCATCACGCCGTTTGTGGCGCGCATGAAAGCCCTGGCGCTCATGCCCGATGGCAAAACTGTGGATTTGTTTCACGCCACATCGGTGCTTGACCCGCAGGTGATGGCCTTGATGGCGCAGGATGCCAAAGCGGCTGATGTGAATCTGCACCTGCTGCACAGCCCGCAAGATGGTCACCTGGATGCGGCACACATCGTCGCCCGGGTGCCTGACTGGCGTGCCTCGGACATCTGGTTTTGCGGCCCGGCCCGCTTTGGCCAGGCGCTCAAAGAGAGCTTCAAAACCATGGGCCTGCCAGAGGCGCGTTTTCACCAGGAGTTGTTTGAGATGCGCTAGCGCGATTGGCGATTTATATAATAAATAAGCCTCTAGACCATGTTAAATAAGCGCAAGCAGCTATTTATTAAATAGCATTTATCTGCTCCAGTTGCGTCAACCAGATCAACCCGCTTAAAGTAATAAAACGCTGCCACCGTGGTCAGCACCAGTTTGGCAAATGTGATCGGTAGCACCTGTCGCGCCAAGCCATGCAGCGGTAGCCCCACCAGCTTGCGTCCATGGTAACGGCGCTTACAGGGCGCGCAAAGCAGCAACCTGGGTGTGCGCCAGCGCCACAGCTTGTGTTGCCATCTCACCAGAAAACCGCGCTTTGGCACTCTTCCCGGGCAACCCGGCGCGCACGGCCTCCAGATTGCTGCGCATGCGCTGGGTGTCAGGTTGCAAGCCTGTCACCAGTTGGGTCACGACGTGGCAAATGCCTTGGCTGGCCGTGAGCAGCGCGGGCCATGGCGCCAATTGGGCTTGCGAATGGTCGACGGCGCTGCCATGGGCTTGTGACAACATGGCCAGTAAAACGGCCACTTGTTGTGGCACCCGCTGTGCGGCTGCCTGCGCGACCATGCACAAATTAGCGATGTCTAAGGGCGGCGCCGGCCTGGCACCGGGTGCTGAGGCGAGGGGTGCGGTGGCTTGCATCAGTTCACCGATGTCAAACGCCGCCAGATGCGCGATGTCAGCAGCAATTTTGCCAAGACTGCCTACCAGCACGCCCAGCTCACAAGCCAGTGCCACGGATTCATCCTGCGCTGAATCACCAACAAAATCGGGTGCATTAAGTTGCAGGTCGGCGGCCATCAAGGTGATGAGCTGCGGGCCCTTGTCTTGCAATGCCGCCAGGGCCTGGGGTTCGCTAACCTGCCGCAGGCTCAAGCTCAGGCTAAGTGCGCAGCTGCAAGCCGATTGCAAGCGGCGTTGGCTACGCACCAGTGGGGCCGCCCATTGGCTGCACATGAGGCCAAAGCTGGTGAGTGCAGACCATGGCGGCTGGCTGCGTGCCAGCATGGCATCCGCCGCATGCTGAACCGCCATTTTCAGCAGCGTTTGAATGGTTTGCCCAAGGTCGGTTTCAATGAGTTTGAGCACGTCGCGCACAACCAACGACAGCGCGGTGTCCACCAGGTCCTGGTCGCTGCAGCCCACGTGCACAAAGCTTGCCGCCTGGGGGTTGAAAAGTGACACGGTTTCGCGCAGGCTGCTGACGAGTGGCTTGGCCAGGCTGCGACTCTGAGCACTTTCGCGTACCAGCTTGGGCACGTCAAACAGCTCGACCTTGCAGGTACCCATGATGGACTGCGCGGCTGCTTGCGGTATCAGGCCGGCAATAGCTTGCGCGCGCACCAGCGCGGCCTCAAAACGCAGCATGGCCCCAACCACGGCGCGATCGCTCAAAAGCTCTGTGACTTCAGGGGTGGATAAAAAGCTCTCGAACAGGCAACTCATGGCAAGGTCATTGGGGCTTAAGCGCGTCGCAGGCGGATCTGGTTGGGCAGGGGCACGGAGCGTTGAAGCACGTCCTGCCCAAGCCACAGGACGCAGGCTTTTGCCAGCTGCGCCACATGCTGGGGTGGCAGGCTCGCGTAGTCGGTATTGAACGCCGCCAGGCTGTAGCCGCCCCGGTAGCCCAGGGTGTGCAGGGTGCTCACGATGCTGGCCAATTTATCGCTTTGGTCGCCGTCACCCGGGAAGACCCGCCATGGCTCTGGGTCAGCGCCCAATCGGTCAGCCAACTGCACCAAAAAAAGTTTGTCAGGGTCAAGCATGTCCAGGTCTTCCAGCAGCGCTTCTATCGGCGTGTTGCTGGTCAGCAACCCATAGCTGTCCAGACACAGCCCCAGGTTAGGCATGTCTGCCGCACACACCAAGTCCCAGGCCTGCAAATAGTCCTTCACCAAGCTGCCACCTTGCCAGCCTTGGTAGCCGATCTTGATCGACATGGGAATGGCCAGCACGGCAAGCCGGCGCAAGTCGCACACCCGTTGGACTGCGTCAGAGCCACCACTCAGGCTGGAAGATGGCAGCACCAGCAGACGGCAACGCAGCGCGGCGCACATGCCGAGCATGGCCTTCACCACATCAAGCTTGTAGTGCTGCATGGGGCCGGTTGTGCCCTCAAGGTTGACGGGCGCTTGAAACGCCATCACATGCAAGCCACTGGCGCGAACCGCTGCAACGCCTGCATCCACTCCGCCAGGGTGGTTAACGATGTCTTGTGCGCACAGGGTGATCTGTGAGAACCCGGCTGCGCGCACAGCGCTCAGTTTGGCTTGCAGCGCGCCCGATAAAGATCGGCTGTCTACCGCAAAATCATTCATGATGGCACTGTTCATGGTGCTCTCAGCCCCTAACGTCGTGAACGATTTCAAAGCTGACCCCACCTAGCCAGGTCTTGGTCAAGGCCCCGCGCTCGCTGGTCTGCACACTTTTTGAGGCCACAAACTCGACACCCCGCGCGCCGAGTTCAGCCACCGTGGCCAGCACGTCGGCACTTCCAAGGCCAACGCGCTGCAAGCCTTCGTCGTCCTCCACGTCCAGCACGCCGGCTTCTGGCTCAATCAGTTGGATGTAAAAGCGTGACTCGGGCGGGCAGGGGCTGCGCAGAATGCGCCCTTTGGGCAGAATGCCAAAACGCTGCTCGGCAGGCAGTTCTGTAAAACCAAACAACTCGCGGTAAAACTCGGTCCAGTCGTCTGAGCGGTCGTTGCCAATGTATTGCACCACCCCAAAAAAGTGCAGCCCGGCGGTAGCTGGTGGGTGCTGATTCACCCCAGGAATGGGGGTGAAATCCACGTCGTAAATTGAAAACTGCTTGTGCCGGTCAATGAAATAGATGCGGCTTTTTCCGACCCCGTGAATCGCTGGAATGTTGAGCTCCATCACCTCGACATGGGTGGGCACGCCCCAAGCGCCCCGGTCAAGCGCGCGTTTGTAAGCGGCAGCTGCATCACGCACGCGCAGTGCAATGGCGGAAATCACAGGCTTGTCACTCAATGGCGCGCCCTTGGCGTGGGCGTTGACGATGATGTTGATGGCGCCCTGGCGGTACAGCAGCACCTCGCGCGAGCGGTGCCGCGCCACCGGTTTGAAACCCATGTTTTCCAGCACCTGCCCTAAGGCTTGCGGTTTGGCCGTGGCGTATTCGATGAACTCAATGCCATCCAGGCCCAGGGGATTGAGCCCCTCAACGATTTGTTCGCGGTCAAGAGCCACAGTAGGTGTGGAAAGATGGGTTGCCGTCATGGTTTTATCCCTCGGGGTTGAATCAAAGCCATTATGCCGATGCAGCATGCACCATCAGGCCGCATA
The DNA here is from genome assembly GCF_028688795.1 of Rhodoferax sp. Lineage (GTDB taxonomy): Bacteria > Pseudomonadota > Gammaproteobacteria > Burkholderiales > Burkholderiaceae_C > Rhodoferax. Next base: position 18,294 of record NZ_JAQTXM010000030.1, read on the forward strand.
ACCACGCCGATTTTTCCACCACTTGGTCTGGCTCAGGATCGTGAACGTCAGGGCTGCCAGAATGATCGCTGACAGGGGGGCGGTGAAAAATTCACCAAGAAACTGCCCTACATTGCCCTCAGCTGAGATCATGGCCTGACGGTAAGACGAGTCCATCAGCGGGCCCAGAATCATGCCCAAAATGATGGGTCCAACCTGAAAGCCATACATCTTGAAGGTGTAGCCCACCACACCAAACCCAAGCATCCAGTAGACATCAGCCGGGTTGTTGTTGATGGCGTAGGCGCCCACGGCCGACAGCATCAAGATCAGCGGTAACAGTAGTGGCTTGGGCGTTTCGACTATCTTGGCAAAAATCTTGATGCCGGTCAGGCCAAACACCAGCAAGAAGCAGTTGGCCAGAGTCAACGCACCCACCTGAAACCAGAACAGGTGCGGCGTTTCGATCATCAGCATCGGGCCGGGTTTAAGGCCATGGATGTACATGGCCCCAATGATCACGGCGGTCACGGCATCACCTGGAATGCCCAGCGTCATCATCGGGATGTAAGCACCTGGCACGGCAGCGTTGTTGGCCGACTCCGGTGCCACCAAGCCCTCATAAGCGCCTTCGCCAAACGGGCTGGATGGGTTCTTGACCGTGCGTTTGGCGTGGTCATAAGCCATCAGCGCGGCAATGTCGCCCCCCGCGCCAGGCAAAGCCCCCACCACCACACCAATGCCCGAGGTACGGGTGGCCAGTGGCAAGTATTTCTTGACCAGACTCCATTCAGGAATGATCTTGTCGACGTTTTGCTTGACGGCTTTGAGATGCATTTCATGCAACTGCACCAGCACCTCGGCCACGCCAAAAAAACCGATCATGGCTGCCACATAAGAAATGCCGGCGGTCAGCTGCAGGCTGCCAAAGGTGAAGCGGGGTTCAGCCGTCATGGGGTCCAGACCCACCGAGCCAATCAACACGCCGACCGCACCGGCAAAAATCCCTTTCGCCAGAGATCCACCGGACAAGCTGCCCACAAGCAAAATGCCCCAAATGGCCAGCATCAAATAGTCACGCGGTGCAAATTTGAGTGCCAGGGTGGCCACGGCGGGCGCGGCAATGGCCAGCACCAAAATGCCGACAAAGCCGCCAAATACTGACATCACCGTGGTCAGCCCAATGGCTTGGCCCGCCAAACCCCGTTTGGCCAGTGGGTAGCCATCCAGTCCGGTGGCAATGGCCGAGGGCGCGCCAGGGATGTTGAGCAAGATGGCACTGCGCGAGCCGCCGTACACACCGCCCAGGTAGATGCCGGCAATCACGGCCAGTGCTGAATTGATGTCCCACTTGAATGTGAACGAGATCAGGATCGACACCGCCATGGTGACCGAGAGGCCCGGAATAGCGCCAATATAGATGCCCGCAAACGTGCCAGCGGCAATCAGCCCCAACAGTTTGATGTCCACCCAGGACATGAAGAAATAGGCGAGGGCCTCACTCATTTGAAAACTCCGGCCAGCCAGGTGCCAGAGGGCAGCACCACAGCAAAAATGGTTTGAAATATGGCGTACACCACGGCCAGGCTCAACGCGCTGACCCACAGGTTAAGGATCAGCTTGCGGCTGCCCAGCAGCCACATGGAAACCACCAGAAACACATATGAGGACAGCACAAAGCCCAACCGCTCTAACAAAAACATGTAGGCGGCAATGGCAACCACAAACTGCACCAGCATGCCAGGCGTGATCTGACGCACAAATTGGCGCCAAACCGACTCGCCGTCAGCCCCCGGTTGGGGTGTCATCCGTGCGGTTTCCCCCGCCGCAATCAAGCCAGAGATCAACATCACCGTCGCCGCAAACATGGGAAAGGCACCTGCCGAGGTGAGCGATTCAAACTTGGAAATGCTGTAGGCCTGCCACAGCATGAAAAGGCTGAAAACGATCAGCAGCAGGGCAAAGACGAACTCCCCAGGGAGTCGGCGACGTAACGAAAGCATGGTGTCTCCTGTTTATTCTTGATCGGGAAGCATCGGGCTGGCGCATGGCCTGCCCGAGTTCAAGCCCTTATGGTTTTGCAATGCCCAGAGTGGCTGGGTCAACCTTGGCGACGCCCACATCCTGATATGTCCAGGATGTGACTGACTGCCATTTCTTCAGGAACGCTTCCGCTTCAGCACCAGAGATGTTCATCATCACGTTGCCACGGTCTTTCATGAAGGCCACGAATTTTGGGTCGCTTGCGGCTTTTTTGAAGGCAGCTGTCAACTTGGCTTTGGCCGCATCCGGGGTGTCTTTCTTCACGAACACGCCATAGAACGGACCCCAGGGTAGGTATTTGCCAAGGCCTGGCAGCGCGTCGGTGATGGGTGGTGTGCCTTCAAACGCTTCAGCGCTGATGCTGGCCAAGGCTTTGAGACGACCGGCCTTGATGTGCTCAGCAGCCGCTCCCACACCCACAAACATGAAGTCCACATGGCCGCCCAGCAAAGCCGTCACGCCCGGACCGTCACCGGCAAAGGGCACCGCAGTGGTGGGGAACTTGGTCACGGTGGAGATCATGGAACTCACGGTGAACGGCAGGCCGCCGGTGCCGGTGGAGCCTTGTTTGATTTTGCCGGGGTTGGCTTGCACGTCGTTCAGCAGGTCTTTGAAGTTCTTCCAGGGTTTGTCCACCGTGGTCACGGCCAGCACGTTGCCGCGGCCAATGATGTTGACCGGGTAAAACTTGCTGTAGTCCAGGTCGCTGATGCCCAGGATGGGGTGCAGTTGCGGATTCTCCGCACCAATCAGAAGCGTGTAGCCATCAGAGGCTTGCTGGTTGACAAAGTTGGTGGCAATGGCACCCACACCACCTGCCTTGTTTTGCAGCACAATTTTTTTGCCCAGGGCTTCTTCAGCCAACGGCGCCAGTGAGCGCGCGACAACGTCAGTGGCGCCACCAGCACCCCATTGGATGATGCCGGACAGTTCACGGTCGGGGTAGGTCTGGGCATGGCCCAAAGTCGAAATCAGGGCGAGGGCGGTGGCACCCAGCAATTGACGGCGAAAGTTCATGGAAAAGTCTCCTCTGGTTTAAAAATGTGGGCTCATGCCGCACGGGGTTGCAAAAAATTGGCCTGGGCCTGGGCAAGTTCTTCCTGCAGCTTGGCAGGGTAAATCTGCTCACGGATGCAGGTTGTGTCGTGACGCAGCGCAGTGGCAATGTCAGTGAAGCCAAAAAAGTCCATGTACAGGTGCGCTTGCTGAATCAACATTTCAAACCCTGGTTCAGCGTGCAAGCCGCGGGCTCGCGTGGCGTTTACCAAGGGCGTGGGGTAGTTCTTCATCACAATGTCGATCACAGCGGCGTGCGGAGCCATGCGCGATACATCACAGGGCAGGGAATCTGTGGAGTTCAGCCCCAGGGGCGATGCATTGATCACCAGATCAAAGCCTTCGGGGTTGTTGCTGGCTGCGGCTCGAACCCGAGCTGAGTGGCTGATGGATAAGCGCTGAGCCACTTCCAGTGCCTTGCCAGGGGTTGGGTCAAACAACGCAACTTCCAAAACCTGGCCGGTCGGGCGGGGCTGCACCAATGAGGCACCAATGGCTGCTGCCGCACCACCAGCCCCGAGGATCAGCACCTTTTTGCCGGCAAACGCCATGTTGAAGTAGTTGAGCGAATCAACCAAGCCTTCGCCATCAAACAGCCCGCCTTCCAATGAGCCGTCCGCATTGCGCCGAATGGCGTTCACCGCGCCCGACTGACGTGCCAGGTCGCTGTAGCGGTCAAGCACGTTCATCACCGGCACCTTGTGCGGAATGGTGATCCACATGCCCTTGATGTTCTTGGCCAAAAAAGCTGTCTTGACGAAGGCCTCCAGATTTTCCGGTGCCACTTGAACCGGCACCAACAAGGCGTCATGGCCAAAACGCGCAAACAGCGGGTTGAATGTCTCCGGCGCCAGTACTTGCTCAACCGGATCGCCCAGAATCAGGTAGATGTCCGTGCTGCCGCTCACTGAGGGCTTGGCCGCTGCTGCGGTAGGGGAGTTGCGTTGATCGTTCATAATTGTGTTTCTGGGTGAACTTTAGCCAGTTGGGCCTGTAATAAAAAAGAAATTCTTTGATGTTTGTACGTTTAATGAATTTAAATGGTCGATCAACGCACACTTTGCGGGTAACTACTTAGGTTTGCGCAGTGTTCGTTCGATAAAGTTGACCGTATGACTGGACTTGATCTAACCTCGAAAGTTTCGCCTGGTGCCACACTGGACAAGCGCGACTGGATTGCTGGCCTGGAAAAAGGTCTGTCCGTCATCGAGGCCTTTGATGATGCGAACCCGCGCATGACGGCCAGTCAGACCGGTGTGCGCTGCGGCATCACGCGCACTGCCGCCCGGCGCTACCTGCTGACCCTGAATTACATGGGCTACGTGGCCACGGACGGCAAGCTGTTTTGGCTCACGCCGCGTGTCCTGCGCCTGGGCCAGTCGTACCTGGAGTCGGCCAGGCTACCGCGCATCGTGCAGCCGTTTTTGCAACGGGTCACTTCAGGCACGCAAGAGATTGCTTATGTGAGTGTGATGGACGGTGATGATGTGGTCTACATCGCCCGCAATGGTTCTACGCGTGCCATGAACACCGGCGTGGTGTTGGGCTCGCGCGTGCAAGCACAGGTGACCGCCGCAGGCCTGCTGATGTTGGCGCTACGCGACCCCGTTTGGCTGGAAACCTGGTTGGCCAACCACGAACTCAAGGCTTACACCACCCACACCATCAACAACAAAGAACGCTTGCGCCTTGAGCTAGCGCGCATCCGCCAGCGCGGCTGGGCCGTGTCGGAGCAGCAACTGGAGCTGACCTACCGGGGCGTGGCCGTACCGCTGATTGACCGCAAGGGCGATTTGGTGGGCGCCCTGAATGTGACCATGCCCATGGGGCATGAAAGCACCGAAGATGCCGTGCAACGCGTGCTGCCAGTGCTGATGGAAACCGCTCGGGCGATGCGTAATTTGATTTGAAACTCAGGTCACCTAGCGCCGTTTTGTCCATGTCGCCAACAGCCCGTTTTGAGATTTACAAACGTGATGCCTTGCGCATCGCGCTTAGCCACTACGTGACCAACGGTCTGTCGGCGGCGCTGGGTTTGTTGCTGATCGCGGGCGGCATCCATCTGCTGCTGGGGCCCTTCGCCGCGGCGGCTGCCTCGGTGGGCGTGGTGGTGTGTATTCCGCCAGACCAACCAGCGCCAAAACGTGGCAAATTTTGGCAACTGTTGCCAGCGTTTTTGCTTGGGTTACCACTTTTTTGGGCGGTGCAGGCGCTGCATGCCTCGCCCATCTGGTTGGGCCTGCTGCTGGTACCGGCCAGCTTTTTGGCGTTTCTGGCGGGCGCCTGGGGCAAGCGGGGGCTGCCGATTTCGATCTCGGTCATGTTTGCCATGGTGTTCTCGCTGGCGGTGCCAGACCACACCAACAGTGCCACCAACTTGACCACCTGCCTCTATTTCACGTTGGGTTCAGCGTTGTATCTGCTCTGGGCGACGCTGGCCAATGCCGCGCTCAACACACGCTATCGCGTGCAAATGCTGGCCGACACCCTGCTGGCGCTGGCGCATCTCATGCGCACCCAGGCGCAGCAATTCATGCCCATCGAGACAAGCGATCTGCTTGTGCGTGCGCCCTTGATCGGCACCTTGCTCAAGCAACAGGCGGCATTGGCTGACCAATTGCAGGCCGCCCGCGACATTTTGCTGGAGTCGCCGCGATCCGCGCAGCGCCAACGGCTGGCCAATATGCTCGTGCTGGTGCTGGAGATACGTGACCATTTGCTGGTTTGCGAGCTCGATCTGGACACACTGAAATCCCACCCCGGCCATGAACCGGTGCTGAGCGGGCTGCGCGACATCCTGCAGCGGCTGGCTGATGAGGTCGATGCCCTGGCCGATGCCCTGATCCTTGCCCGCATGCCTTTGAAGTTTGAAAGTCACCGCCCGCAGCTGGCGAGTCTTCAGTGGCGCCACGACAACACGGCCGCAGCAGATGACGCTGCTGCGCCAAATCCCGCGATATTGGCCATGGGGATGGCCAGCCGGGTCGGCCACATGAATGACGATGCCTTGCGCCTGATTGCGCTGGCGCGTGGCGATGTTGAACCCGATGGGGGTCTGGTGCGCACCAACTGGCAACTGTTTGTCAGCCCTACGGTGTGGACCTGGCAGCCGTTTTACGCTCTGTGGCGCTGGAATGCGCCCCCGCTGCGCCACGCCATTCGGGCGGCGCTGGCCATTGGCACAGCGTATGCCGTGTCGCTGGCCTTGCCTTGGGGCACGCATGATTATTGGATTTTGCTGACCATTGTGGTGGTGTTGCGCGGTAGCCTGGCCCAAACCCTGGAGCGGCGCAACAGCCGGGCCATCGGCACGCTGATTGGCTGTGTTTTGGCGGGCCTGCTGCTGTATGCGCATACGCCGCCACTGGTCTTGCTGGTGGTGGTGACGCTGGCGCAGGCCTTGGCCCATGCCTTTGCAATCAAAAAATACCTTGTGACGGCAGTGGCCGCGACGGTGCTGGGCCTGCTGCAAGTGCAAATGCTCAATGCCGGCCCGAGCCCGGTTTTTGATGTGGTGGAGCGCATGTTCGATACCCTGATGGGCGTTGCCATTGCCTGGGCTTTCAGCTACGTTTTGCCTTCATGGGAGCGCAGCCAGATGGCGGCGTTGGTGAAGCGCGCGCTGGCAGCGCAGGCACGACACGCGCGGGTGGGCTTGAGCTTGTGGCAGTTGCAGGCGGTTGACAACGAGCCTGAAATCCAATGGCGTCTGGCGCGGCGGGAGGCTTACGACAGCCTCTCGGCATTGGTGCAGGCCACCCAGCGCTCCTTGTCCGAGCCACGCGCCATGCGCCCACCGCTGGAGCCACTGGGGCGCCTGTTGGCCTACAGTTACCAGTTACTCGCACAACTGACCACGGTCAAGACCATGCTGCTGCTGCTGCGCGGTCGCTTGACGCATCAAGAGATTGATGCGCCCTTGAAGCAGACCGCGCAAGCCATCGAAACTGCTTTAACGGCGCGCGACCTGGGACTGCCACTTGGCCCGCAGCCTGCCACACCGCTGTCCTGGTCGGGTCTGAGCGACCCTTTTGATGGTGACCTCAGCCCCTGGCTATTGCGGCGGCTGCAACTGGCCGAAGGCATCGCAGGGCAGGTGCGCTGCAATGCTGATCAGGTATTGAATGAGGTTGCTGCGAAGGCAGATCGCAGGCCACTTGAGTGAGCTCAACCCTGTGTGGACTGTGGCCGTGCACACGGAATATTTACTATGTAATTTATAGCTACTTGCGCTTTATATGAAAGGGCTAGAAGCCTAAAATTTATAAATTTACTTGGCGCCCATCGACTTCTGAAAGATCGACAGCACGGTGTTCAGGTCTTCAATCGGCACCTGGCCTGGGGCAGAGCTGGATGCGCCTACTGCAAAGCTCAAGGACGAGCCAAACACGCCGCCCACCATGCGGGTGATCGCCCCCAGAGGACCCATCGCCATGCTGATGAGTGGAACGCGCAACTTTTTGCTGGCCGCACGTGTGGCTGTGAGCAAGGTGAGCACGTCGTCCAAGTCACGCGGCATCACGGCCACTTTAGCCACATCAGCGCCAAGTTGCTCAGCGGTGAGGAATTTGCTGGTGAGCGTCTCCAACCCCGGCGTGTAAGAGAAGTTGTGAAACGACAGCACCAACTTGATGCCGTTGGCCTTGGCTGCTGTGCGCACCTGGGCGATGTTGGCCGCGTCGTTAGCCATTTCGTAGTCGATCAAGTCGATGGTTTTGCTCTCGCACACGGCGGTGTAAAGAGCAATCACCTGAGCTTCATTCAGCGCGATTTTTTCACCACCCTCAATGATGGAGCGGCGGGTGAACAGCAACGGGATCTCACCTGCTTCATTTTTAATAGCTACTGCAGCAGCAATGACAGAGGCTGCATCGCCAATTTGCTCAAAAAAATCAACACGCCATTCCAGCACGTCAGGTTTTTTTGGCAGCACCACAGCCAGCTCGGCCATGATTTTTTCAAGCGTGCGCCCGACCAGCGGGGTGCAGATCAGCGGGAACTTGCCGCCGGCGATGGGTTGACCGTTCAATTCGATAGGTTTGTTGGTGTGCATAGGGTCTCCTAAATAAAAAAGCCTGCCAGCGCTGCAAGAGCGCACGGCAGGCACTTTACGTCATGTCAGGGCTGATTCAGCAGGCGCTGGCCATGTCTTCAGCGGTGAATTCGCCCATCTCCAGAGCCGGGTCGTAGAACTCGCCGAACAACTCTTTGTCAGACGGGCGGTCTTCTTTGATCGGCACCGAGACCCAGGTGGTGTTCATGTAGTGCTTCAGGCTCACGTTTTCGCTGATCACGTTGCCACCCCAAGTGCCGCAGCCCAGGCTGCTGGTCATGGGCATGCCGTTGTTGAAGGCGCCGGCGTTGGCTTTAGATTGCGGCTGGCGCACCATCATGCGGCTCACCGGTGCGGACATGGCGAGTTGGTGGATGTGGTCCTGGTTAAACGAGTAGATGCCGCAGGAATGGCCCTTGCCGCCCACGTTGTAGATGCCGCGCATCATGTTCAACGCTTCGTCAAACGTGCCATATTTGTAAACCGCCAGCAGCGTGGTGAGCTTTTCGCCAGAGTAGGGGTACTCTTTGCCAATGCCGTCGCCGTGCACGATGATGAACTTGCGGTCTGCCGGAATGCTGAAACCGGCTGCCTCGGCCAGTTTTTGCGGTGCCACGGCCACGGTGTCGGCCAGGCGGTGGTTTTCGTCGTCCCACATGGCTTTGCGCAGCGCTGCTTTCTCGGTGTCATTGGCGACGTAGCCACCTTCTTTGACCAGTTGGGCCAGCAGCGCGTCAAAAATGCTTTCCTGAATGATCAGGTTGCCGTCGGCCGAGCAGCCCGAGCCAAAGTCAGAGGTTTTGCTCAAACGGGTGTTCATGGCCGCTTCTTCGATGTTGGCGGTCTCATCAATCACCATGGTCGAGTTGCCTGCGCCCACGCCGTAAGCCGGGGTGCCCGAGCTGTAGGCGGCACGCACCATGGGTTGTCCGCCGGTGGCGATCACCAGGTCGGCTTCAGCCATCAGGGCTTGCGACATCGGGATGTTGACCTTGGTGAGGCATTGCAGCAGGTCGGGCGGTGCGCCTTCTTTTTCCAGCGCTTCACGCATCAGGCGAACGGTCTCGAAACTGGTTTTTTTGGCGCGCGGGTGGGGCGAGAAGATGACGGCGTCGCGCGCCTTGATGGCGTAAATGGCGTTGCCAGCGGGCGTCAGGTCCGGGTTGGTGGTGGGCACGATACACGCCACCACGCCAGCGGGCTTGCCGTATTTGACGATGCCTTTTTCGGGGATTTCTTCGATGATGCCGACACTCTTCTGGCGCAGCGCATCACGCAAAATGCCACGAATTTTCATGCGTTTGCCCATGCGGCTGTCCGGGTCACCCAGGCGGCTCTCGGCAATGCCTTCAGCGACCAGGCGGGTGAAGGTCTTCTTGTTGGACACGGCCCAAGCCACGGCTTGGCACAGGCGGTCAACACGGGCTTGATCATAAGTTTCGATGATGGCCAAGGCCGCGCGGGCCTTAGCAAAGGCGGTGTCGAGTTCTTCGCGCTGCTCGGTGTTGATCTCGGTTTTTTTGAGTTCTGGGGGGATGTTGCTCATGGTTTGCCTCCGGTGAGTGTGAGTGAGTTAAAAAATCAGTCCAAGTTTTTCTGTGCAGTTTGCAGGGCACGGCGGGCGTATTCTTCAAAGCCGATTTCAGCCGCCAGCGCATCGCCGGGGATCTCCAGCGTGTAGGTGATGTTGTCCGGCAGGCAAGCCAGAATGTCTTTCACACCGAAGTCACCATCACCAGGAAAGTAGCGGTGGCTGCGCGCCTCGTGCAGGATGCTGTCGATGCCAGGGGAGATCGTTTTGGGGCCGTCGCACACGTGGGCAAAGTGGAACCATTCGCGTGGCAAGGCTCTTAAAGCCGAATGGCTGGATTTGGAGCGGAAGAAATGCAGCATGTCGATCAACATGCCCGCGTTGGACCGGTCCACCGTGTTGAGCGCTGTGGTGGCGGTTTCCAGGTTGCCGGTTTCGGTCCACCACGGAAATTCCAGGCTGACGGTGATGCCCAGCGGTTTGGCGTAATCGCACATGGTGGCAAAGCGTGTGTGGGCGCGTTCGCGGTCCGGGTCGGGCAGTTGGCAAATGACGTGCTTTGCACCCAGCTCAGCCGTGGCGTCCAGCATGGGGTAGTAGCTCTGCGCATCGTGCGTGGGGTCCATGCGGGCCAGCTCGATGTCCCACACCTTCACGCCGGTGTCGGCCAGCTTGGCTTTGGTGGCAGCCATGGCTGTCTTGCTGGTGATGATCGGGTAGAGCGGTTCGGCATCGGTCACTCGGCTCAGACGCAGGCCCACATACGCGTAGCCGGTTTTTGCCGCCGCCTCGATTAAATCCACCGGTGGCAGTGCCATGGCGGTGAGGTGGGCTAATGAATATTGGTGTTTCATGCGTTTAGCCCCCGTTAATCAGGTGTTACGTGCTATGTTTTGCAGAGTGCCGGTGTCGGCGTGGTGCACCTTCTTGCCGGGCGAGTAGATGTCCATGATGTTCCAGTGGCCGGCGGTCTCGACCGGTGCGTTTTGCATTGCCACGTCGATGACAAATGGTTTGTTGGAAGCCATGGCTTTTTCTAGCGCGGGCTTGAATTCGTCGGCGGATGTGACGCGAACACCTTCTGCGCCATAAGCCCGGGCAATGGCTGCAAAGTCAGCCTGGAAGGGTACGCCGTCTTTGAGGAACAGCGTGCCCACCGTGGTGCCGTAGTGCGCCAACTGCAAGCCGGCAATGGTGCCAAAGGCGCAGTTGTTCATGATGACCCAGATGACCGGCACGTTGCTTTCAACCGCGGTGGCGAGCATGGCCGGGTTCTGGCCGAAACCACCATCCCCCACCAGCGACACCACCACGCGGTCTGGACAGGCAATCTTGGCGCCGATAGCTGCCGGTGCACCAAAACCCATGGTGGCAAAGCCGCCGGGGGTCAGGATGCTTCCGGGGGTGAAGATGTCAAATTGTTGGCCCACGCCATTCTTGTTCCAGCCCACGTCGGTGGTGATGATGACGTCGCGCGGCAGCACGGTTCGGGCATCTGCCAGGATGCGCTCGGGGCGCATCGGGAACGCATCATTTTGCTGGGCAGCCACCAAGCCGGCCTTGAAAGCGGTGCGGTTAGCTGCCATTTCAGCTTTCAACGTGTCGTTTTTGAAGCCTGCTGGGTAAAGTTTCTTGGCAACACGGTTCAGCACCTTGAGCGCTTGTTTCAGGTCGGCCACGGCACCGATTTGCACAGGGTAGTTGCGGCCGATCTCGCTGGGGTCAATGTCGATGTGGATCAGCTTCGATTTGGTGAAGTCGAAGGTGTACTCGTTTTCCCACGAGCTGCAGTCTGCTTCAGCAAAACGTGTGCCCAGGCCAAACACCAGGTCAGCGTTCAGGCATTTGTCGTTGATGAACTTGGTGCCCCAAAAACCGGTCATACCCAGAATGAAAGGGTGGTCGTCAGGCAAGACGCCTTTGCCCATCAGGCTGTGCGACACCGGCAGGCTCATGTGGTTCACAAACTCTGCCAGCTCGTCTGTGGCGTTGGCTAACACGACGCCGCCGCCTACGTGGAGTTGCGGACGCTTGGCTGCCACCAGGGCCTCGATGATCTGTGTGGCCACCTCATCATCGATGCTGGGCGTGTGCAGCTTTTTGGTGTGCAGGCGCAATTTGGCAAAGAGTTGCACGTCCACGGGCTTGGAGAAGATGTCCATGGGTACCGACACCAGCACCGGGCCGGGGCGGCCAGTCTCTGCCAGCTGGAAGGCTTTTTCGATGATCTCGGGGAACAGTTCGGGACGCTCGACGCGCCAGACGCGCTTGCAAAACGGACGGTACATTTCCGATTGCGAGGCATCCGAGTGCAGGTTCACCTCTTGGTGCGGCCCCTTGCCGTAGTAGTGGCTGGGCACGTCACCGGCAATCACCACCATCGGGATCGAATCCAGCGCCGCATTGGCCACACCAGTAGACGCGTTTGTCAGGCCGGGGCCAAGGTGGCTGAGCACCACTGCTGTTGTTTTCTTGGCACGGGCGTAACCGTCAGCGGCGTGGGCAGCCACTTGTTCGTGGCGCGTGTTAATGAACTTGATGCTACTTTTTTCCAGCGCTGTCAGCACAGCAATGTTGGTGTGACCACACAGACCGAAGATGTGCTCAACGCCTCGGTCTTCGAGGTATTTGACGAGTTGGTGGGAAATCAGATCTTGCATTTTTGTCTCCTGATGTAGGCGTGCAGTGTTGGAAATGAAGGCGGTCCAACTCATCGCAATGGAAGATGAATCTTGGAAAGTGCCGTGACTTTATCCATTCAGACAAATTTTGGTTGTACTATTTCGTTCATTTGAGTTCGTTTATCGCTCAAATAAACACGATGAACGATCGTAATAAGGGTTTGTCCTTATCGCGATCACACATGCAAAACCGGACGCCAGCACTGAAGAAGATTTTCTGATCAAGGCAGAATTGGAGAAAGCGAGCGTGTTTTTGGTGGTGCACGAGGCAGCGAGCACTGGGTTAACTGCGCTGGGCTCGGGATTGATTTCGGCAAATAGACTGATAAAAAAATCAAGGGCGACCAAAACTCAACCCGGCGCTGCCCACCAAAGCTTGTTCTCAATGTCGCGAGCGTAGCTGTAAGCCTCACCCGGGGTGCGTTGATCGACATCGCCAACCCTGGTCGTGCGTCCGTCGCGAGGCATCGTTGCTGCATTACCGAGATAGCTACCGCCGGAAATATGCGACAGCTTGGCCTGTGGGACTGCATTACTGGCTGCGAAGACACTGTTCGGCACCTGCTCGACATCATCGGTGACAACACGAAAGCTGTAGGTGTCGCCGATCGCACCCAGATTTCGCAGAATATTCGGAGAAGCCGCTAAGCTTGCCGCCGCGCAACAAGAGGCAACAAAGCCATAGCAAACGGCACTTATCCGGGGTACAGGGTGAAAGATGGAGAACATGGTTTTTATCTCTTTATTGCGCAAGTCATGCCGTGATGCATACCTTGTATCAAATGCCAAGAATCAAATCATGACGTTGACAACGATCATCTTTGCTGCATGAATTAGCTGTACGGCAGCATTAAAAAAAACCAGATTTCAACTTGGCTTGCTCTGCGAAAATGGCCAAAGTGGTGGCCAAACACCTGCCATACAGGCGTAAAAAAAGCACCCGGGCTGATCACCCAAGTGCTTGTCTCTGAGCGTGGCCACTATCTTGAAAATAGCACCCTGATTCGGGGGTGGGTGCTCAGGCTTTCTTCTTGGCCTTGGCTGCTGTTACAAGGGTGTTGTTTTCGGCTTCAGGTGCATCAACCGAATCCCTGCCCAGCACCGCTTCAAACTCAGCCAGCTCTTTGCCAATAGCCGCGTATTTTTTTGACTTGGCCCGGTTTTCGGCCCAGTTGAGCATGGCGCCCTCCAAGTCTTCTTTGAAGTGCGCGAGTGCTGATTCTTTGACGTCTTTGGTCGCCGCCTTTGCGGTGCTGGACCAGATGTCAATGAGCTCTGACAGGCCATTGTCAAAATCGTCAAACGTCTCAAGGTGGATCCACTTGCCGGTTTTATCAAACATTTTTTTCTTTCATTAATTCGCAAATTCAAATTGCATGTCGACGGGGAGAAGGCCAGCGCGGCAAACGCCAAGCCTATCCGACAGGAACCGCAACGCGAGACTTCGATCTGAAGGTCGCCAGTAAAACTGCCGGGAAAGGCCAAACATTTCGGCCACTGTCGGTAAATCCTCGACCTTGGTTGCTCTGATTTCAATAATTTCCATGTTGACAATGGTAGTGCACGAATATGGCCGGCATCTGAGCATTGATGCTCACAGAGCTGAAGATTTAGTCTCCCAAAGCCTTGAGCCTATGTCCTTGGTACTGGCGCAAGTAAAGTTATTGACTACTCAGAAAATCTGGCGCAAAATTTCCCTGCGACCGGGATCCAACCTCGGTGAAGGAGTTTCATACATGACGATGGACCATATTTACGCTCACACCTGACTGACGGCTTGCCGTCATGACGCTTCCCATACTTGAGGAAGCACTCGGAAAAGGTAAGGTTCTTCATGAGCCTTGCCTTTTTTATTGTTGCTGGCGGCAGTGCAACTGCACTTGCCCGTGTCGATCAGTTCCACTTGACATAAACCAAGCCAGAAACCGCAATTCCGACAAACCAAAGCAACAAAGTTTCCGACACGCCATACGGGTACAGCATCAGGGCAATACCACTCCATGTAAGTGCTGCGATTGATTCTTTTCGACCGCGTCGAAACGCAACCCAGCCGATGATGCCAAACAGGATGGCACCCAAGATGTATGCAGGGGAGGGCAGTACCAACCCGAGAGATTGAATCTGCCTGAGTTCATTCATGGAACGCTTTACCGCGGCATTTTCTCGGTCTTACTTCAGCGCTTCTTCAAACTCAGCCAACTCCTTACCAATGACAGCGTATTTTTTCAGCTTTGCGCGGTTGTTAGCCCAATTGAGTGCAACGCCCTCCAAGTCTTCTTTGTAGTGAGCGAGTGCTGATTCTTTGACCGCTTGGGTTGCGGTACTTGACCACAGGTCAATAAGCTCAGATAGACCGTTGTCGAACTCGTCGAAGGTTTCAAGTTGGATCCACTGACCGCTTTTATCGAACATTTTTTCTTTCATTTTTAAATAACCGTTTCAAACGGGGAGAGGCCCAGCGTACAAAACGCCAAGCCACCGCGCCTACTACCAATCCAATACAGTCAGCAACCCAGTCCTGCCAATCGCCTTGTCGCCAGCCAGTCAGCCACTGAGCGCACTCTATACCGGCCCCAAACAGCGCCAAGCCCAACATGACCAAACGGATATGCCCAGGATAAGCCAGCAGGCCCAGAAACGCCAGAGCAGCAAACCCAAATGCATGCTGCGCTTTGTCCCAAAAATGAAAGGCCGAAGGGACTTGCTCGCCTGGAATGAGCGATAACCACAGCGTGACCAACACCAGTGACCAAAAAGACCATCGCCATAAGGCGTGCAAGCGTGTCATGGGCATTAAAGCAATCAATCCACACCGGGAACACCACCACCAGCGACGCCCCCAGCAGCCTTTTTGGCTACCCCATTGGCGACACGAATACGTTCAATGGTCTCGTCCATTGGTGCGGTGGTTAACACGTCAAGCCCCAACTTTCTGGCAATGTCGTTGACCACCGCAGGGTTCAGAGGGATGCCCCCCGCGTCGATGGCCTTGATCAGGTCCCTGGCACGCTGCTCTGGTGACGGGGGGAGACCACGAGAAAGAAGTCGTTTGAGTAAATTCACGTTGCTGCCATGCTTTGTTGAGGGGGCAATGTTTAGGCCACTATTCTCTTGAACTCGCCGCTGTTGATCATCGCTTTTAAATCATCAGTGCCGCCAATCAGCGTGCCTTTAACAAACACCATCGGAAAAGTCGGCCAACCTGTCCACATTTTGAGCGCATTACGTTTACGCCAGGTATTGAAATAGTTGCCATATTCCAAATACTTATATGGCTGCTTGATCATGTCCAGCGCTTTGCATGCCTGCTTGGGAAAAGGGTTGAAGCCCATTCCCACCACCACCACATCATTGTCTTTGATCGCCGCGATCACCTCTTGCACGATGGCCTGCTGATGCCCTGCAACTTTGCTGCGGATCGCAGGGTGAATGTATCTCTCGTCAAGAATCGGGCGTGGCATGGAAAACTCCAGAAGTGTTGAGGATTTGCCGTGTGGAAGCGAAACTCGCCAGGAACGACGGTTTGGCAAAGTCAGCAGAATTTTTTCGTTCAATCAAGGAATAACAGCACTGGCGACAGCCCCCACAGCCTTTGCCGTGACCTTCACCCCGGTGGCTACCACTGTGACCGCTGCGTCGGCCACAGCCACCACAGCGCAGGCTTGCAGGGTCAGAACCAAGCTGATTCCTGCGAGCAAGCGCAGCGGGTTAATAAGAGATGATTTCATCTAAACGAATGAGCAGAAATTTTTCAACTGAACCAATGCAGAACGCAAGCGTCAGATTATTGCGAATCAGACAGGTCTGCTGCACACGGCGTTGCGTCACAATGACACGCCAGAAATACAAAACCCCCAAGCATTTGCACACTTGGGGGTCCAATTTTTTGGCTCCTCGACCTGGGCTCGAACCAGGGACCTACGGATTAACAGTCCGGCGCTCTACCAACTGAGCTATCGAGGAACAAGATCAAAATTATAGAACGGTTTTTTACTGGTTTTAACCAACGTCGTTGAGAAATAATAACTTGGGTCAACTTTCATTGCCCTTTGAAAAATCTAAAAACTTGTGGCATAATTTTAGGCTTTCCTGCAGAGGAAATAGGGCGGTTAGCTCAGGGGTAGAGCATTGCATTCACACTGCAAGGGTCGGAGGTTCGAAGCCTCCACCGCCCACCACAGATACCCAGTAAAAAAAAAGGACTTGGCAGAAATGCCCAGTCCTTTTTTTCGTCTGCTTGTTGTCGCGGCTATTTGGTTGCAAAAGGTAAATCGGCTATGGATGAAGTTGATTGCGTGGTGGTGGGGGCAGGCGTGGTTGGTTTGGCGGTTGCCCGGGCTTTGGCCTTGGCTGGAAGAGCCGTTTTGGTTCTGGAAGCCGCTGATACCATTGGCTCGGGTACCAGTTCGCGCAACAGCGAGGTGATTCACGCTGGTATCTACTATGCGGCCAACTCCCTCAAAGCGCGTTTGTGTGTGACGGGCAATAAACTGCTCTACGCTTATTGCGAAGAGAAAGGCATTGCCTACAAGCGCTGCGGCAAGCTCATCGTGGCGTGCGGCACCGAGCAGGTCGGGCAATTGACAGGTATTGCAGACAAGGCTCAAAGAAATGGCGTGACAGATCTGGTGCGGCTTGAGCGAGACGAAGCCCGCAGCATTGAACCTGAGTTGGTGTGTGATGCTGCTCTGCTGTCGCCCAGCACCGGAATTGTCGATAGCCATGCCCTCATGTTGGCACTGCAAGCTGATTTGGAGAACGCGGATGGCATGGTTGTGCTTCGTTGCGCATTGGCACAAGCCACGATTACTAAAAGTGCGATTGAACTGCTGACCAATGACGGCACCACATTGCGCTGCAAGGTGCTGGTCAATGCGGCCGGACTGCAAGCCCCATTGCTTGCCCATCAGTTTCTCGGGTTACAGACTGAACATGTCCCGCAGGCGTTTTTTGCCAAAGGTAATTACTTTGCATTGGCGGGCAGGGCACCGTTTTCACATCTTGTTTACCCTGTGCCTGAAGCCGCTGGGCTGGGCGTGCACTTGACGCTGGACTTGGCAGGCCAAGCCAGGTTCGGCCCTGATGTGCAGTGGGTTGACTCAAGCAACGACCTGTGTGTCGACTCAGCGCGCGGCGATGCCTTCTACAGCGAGGTACGCAAGTACTGGCCAGGTTTGAAAGACGGCGCTTTGCTGCCTGCCTATGCAGGCATCCGGCCCAAGATCAGCGGCCCCAACGAGCCCGCGAGAGACTTCTTGATTCAAGGGCCACAACACCACGGACATGCCGGTTTGGTGAACCTCTTTGGCATTGAATCCCCCGGTCTGACCAGTGCGCTTGCCATTGGTCAAGAAGTATTGACCTTGCTAAATGTTCAATAAAGATAGCGGCTTGCGCAATATCCATAAGGGCTAGAAGGTGTTTTTTATCAAAGACGCAGTCTCTGATACCAATTCAGGCCCTTGATAAATCAAACCACTGTAGATCTGCACCACGTTGGCACCCGCACGAATTTTGCTCAACGCATCTTGTGCGCTCATGATGCCGCCCACGCCAATGATGGGAAAGTCTGCGCCCAAAGCCGCGCGCAAATTGGCAATCACCCGGTTACTCATGACCAGCACTGGCGCGCCAGAGAGTCCGCCCGCCTCGTCGGCATGTTCCATGCCTTTCACCGCATCACGGCTCAAAGTGGTGTTGGTGGCCACCACCCCCCACGCGTTGTTCACGTTGCCTTGGGCGTCCAGCCCGTAGCGTTTCAGGGTTTGGGCAATCACGGCGATTTGCGCTTCGTCCAGGTCCGGGGCAATTTTCAGAAAAATAGGCACGCGCTTGCCATGTGTTTGTGCCAACGCTTCACGCCGCTCGGAGATGGCGCTCAACAAGGCATCCAGGGCGTCGTCGTTTTGCAGGCTACGCAAATTTTTTGTGTTGGGACTGGAGATATTGACCGTCACATAGTCCGCATAGGGGTAAACACCGTCCAGACAGGTCAGGTAATCTTCTGTGGCACGCTCGATGGGTGTGGCCGCGTTTTTGCCAATATTCAAACCCAGCAGCAGCGCCGCAGGCTCATCAGGATGCGCGACGCGGTGCTGGTAAAGGCGAGAGCGCTTGACGTTGGCAACAAACGCCGCCAGGCCATCGTTGTTGAAGCCCAGCCGGTTGATCAGCCCTTGTGCCTTGGGCAGACGAAACATGCGCGGTTTGGGGTTGCCGCTTTGGGCCAATGGCGTCACCGTGCCGACTTCTACAAAGCCAAACCCCATGGCACCCAAGCCGTCGATGCAGCGCGCGTTCTTGTCCAGCCCTGCGGCAAGCCCCACGCGATTGGGAAACGTCAGGCCAGCCAAAGTAATTGGGTCGCTGACGCGGGGTGCACGATAGGCCCGGCTCAGCACCGAGTGCTGCGTGCGCGCGATGGTGTTCAGGGTCAACTCATGCGCGGCCTCGGGGTCCATGCCAAATAAAAACGGGCGGGTCAACGCGTAGGGAACAAGAGCCATTGGATAATTCCGTCAATCATAAATAATGGTGATTTTCCACCATGCACACTGAAAGGCCCGAACCATGTCCACACTTTCCCAAGATGATTTGAAAACTCTGGTGGGCCACGCCGCGCTTAAATACGTGGTGCCAGGTGAAATTGTCGGTGTGGGCACAGGCTCCACCGTGAACAAGTTCATCGATGCCCTAGCCAGCATGAAGGGTGAAATCAAGGGCGCAGTGTCAAGTTCCAACGCCAGCACTGAGCGCCTTAAAGCGCTGGGCATTGCTGTGTTTGATTCCAATGAGGTGGATGAGTTGTCTGTGTATATCGACGGCGCAGACGAGATTGATGGCCATGGGTTCATGATCAAAGGGGGTGGTGCTGCGCTGACCCGTGAGAAAATCATCGCTGCCCAATCGCGCCAGTTTGTGTGTATTGCAGATGAGTCCAAACTGGTTGAGACCTTGGGCAAGTTCCCGCTACCGGTAGAAGTGATTCCGATGGCGACACAGCGTGTCATCAAACAGTTTCGCGCTCTGGGCGGCGCAGCGCAGTTGCGATTGAGCAATGGCATCCCGTTGGTGACTGACAACGGTCAGCATATTGTGGATGTCACCGGCCTGCAAATTGCCGATCCGCTGGCTTTTGAGACCGCTGTTAGCCAATGGCCTGGCGTGGTGACGGTCGGTGTGTTTGCCCACCAGAAGGCTCAGGTTTGCCTTTTGGGAACAGCCAGCGGTGTCAAGACGCTCACGTTTTAACAACACCACGGCGCGCTTAGCGCTGAATTTTCAGGGGGATTGGTGCGTCAGCTTGTCAGGGGTGTTTGCAACCAGTCCCGCATCAATGTAGACGTCACCACAGCCTTGCAAGCGTCTGCCTGAACCTGCAGGCAAACCTGGGTGTGTGGAATATCGTCGTGCCAGCCGTGCTGCGGGTAGACCACATTCTTCCGCTGCATCATCGTCTGGCCCTGCGCCAGCCCGTCGACAGCCACCCGCACACGACCGCTTTGCAGGGTGAAAAGTTCCGGGTTGGTCAGCACCACAAAGGCCAGCACATCGTGCCCATAACAACCGTTGACCTTTCCTACCAGCGCGTCGTGTTGGCTGTAAAACGCGCTGTAAAACTGAACCGCATGGTAAAGGGTGTCAGTGGCTACGTGCTGGTGGTGGTTGGCAATCGTCTTGAACAGACTCAATGGCAAGATCACTTGGTGCGTCACATCCAGCCCCACCATGGTCAAAGGCCAGCCAGCAGTAAACACCGCATCTGCGGCATGTGGGTCGTTCCAGATGTTGGCCTCGGCGACTGGGGAAACGTTGCCAGATTCCAGAACGGTACCGCCCATCAGAATCACCTCGCGAACCAGCGTCGGCAATTCAGGGGCCAGCTGCAGGGCCAGTGCCAAATTGCCGAGCGGCCCAACGGCCACCAACGTGATCTCGCCAGGGCTGGCACGCACTGTGTCAACGATGAATTGGGCTGATGATCCCGGATCGGGCCGACCTGGCGTATTGCTGCGCCTCGGCAAGTTGCCCAAGCCATCCGCGCCATGAATGAACGCGGGTGGTGACTCGGCATTTTTGAACAAAGGGTGGCTGGCACCCAGCGTTACCGGAATGCTGCGCCCGGCCAAGGCGCACAGGTACAGCACGTTGGCTGCCGCTTGTTCTACAAACACATTGCCAAACGTGGTGGTGATGCCCACCACATCGATGCACGGGTGAGCCAGGGCGTAATACAGCGCCATGGCGTCATCCACGCCTGGGTCGGTGTCAAAAATAACTTTTCTGGGTGGCGTTGGGATCATTGTTGGCTAGGGTTGGGTCCAGGGGTGAAACTTAACTGAGTCCACAGTAGGCCCGCAAAGCGGCTTCATCTGCTGCAATCGGTTGAGCATGTTGCGCCAGAAAAGCACTCACCTCCTCAGCGGCCGGAATGCTCGACTGTGCGCCGTGCGCCGTACAAGCCAGCGCCGCCGCAGCACTGGCGCGCTGCATGGCAAGGTTGATGGCGTTGCCCTGGCTCAAAGCGGCCACCAGCACGCCGCTGAACGTGTCGCCGGCACCGGTGGTGTCCACTGCGATCACATCGAACGCTGGCTGCACAAAGAAGTTGTTGCCCAGGCGGGCCACGCAGCCGCGCTGTCCCAAGGTGACCACCACACAGGGCACTGCGATTTGCGCCAGATTGGTCACGATGCTGACGGGGTAGGGCACCAATGCGGCGAGTTCTCCCTCGTTGACGATCAACACATCCACATCTGCCAGCAGCTCGGCCGGCATGGGCTGGGCTGGCGCGGCATTGAGCACCACTTTGACGCCCCGGGCCTTGGCGGAATGTGCATAGGCAGTGACGGTGGCGAGTTCAATCTCAAGCTGCATCAGCAAGTAGTTGAAACCGGTCAGGTCAGGCAGATGGTGACTGTGCAGGCACAGGTTTGCGCCGGGTGCGACTGTGATGGCGTTGTCCGCGTTGTCTGCTACACAAATGAAAGCACAACCCGTCTGTATATCGGGGGCTAGGACTTCATAAAGCGCGACGTTCGCAGCCATCAACGATGCCCGGAGAGGCTCGGCATAAGGGTCGTTGCCAAGCGCCAGCAACATGCGGGTTGCTGCGCCACCGGCCTTGGCGCAAGCCACGGCTTGGTTGGCACCCTTGCCACCCGGGTAGGTTTTGAATGCTTGTCCCAACACGGTTTCACCAGGTGCGGGAATGTGATGGGCGCGAATGACGAAATCCAGATTGGCAGAGCCGGCAACCAAAATCATGAGCGTGTTTTCCAAGAGATGACGCGGCGATTATGTCGCGGCCGCTGTGGCTGAAAATAATCGTGGCATAGTTGGCGCTGGTTTGATTCCGGCTCACCTGCCCATTACTTTTTTAATTTTGAAAAGAGATTTGCCATGACCACAAAAACCCTTCGTCTGAGCTTGCTGGCCTGTGCAATGCTGGCCAGTTCTGCGCTGTGGGCCGAGCCTGCCGTGGTGTTTGACATGGGTGGCAAATTTGACAAGTCTTTCAATGAAGCGGCCTACAACGGCATGGAGAAGTGGAAGAAGGAGACCGGCAAGAATTACCTTGAATTTGAAATCTCCAACGAGTCTCAGCGTGAACAGGCCCTGCGCCGCATGGCAGAGAAGGGCGCCAGCCCGATCATTGGTATCGGGTTTGGTCAGGCCTCTGCCATTGAAAAGCTGGCCAAAGAATTCCCCAAGCTCAATTTCGCCATCATCGACATGGTGGTGAATCTGCCTAACGTGCAGTCGGTGGTTTTCAAGGAACAGGAGGGCAGCTTTTTGGTGGGTGCCATGGCGGCCATGGCGAGCAAGACCGGCAAGGTTGGCTTTGTCGGTGGCATGGACATTCCGCTGATTCGCAAGTTTCAGTGTGGTTATGAGCAGGGCGCCAAGTTTGCCAACCCCAAAACAGAAGTGTTTGCCAACATGACCGGCACCACCGGCTCGGCCTGGAACGACCCGGCCCGCGGCGGCGAGTTGGCCAAGGCGCAGTTTGCAAAGGGAGCTGACGTGGTGTTTGCAGCAGCGGGCGGCACTGGCATGGGTGTCTATCAGGCGGCCAAAGACAGCAAAAAACTGGCCATTGGGGTTGACAGCAACCAGAACCATGTGCAGCCGGGCACCATGCTGACCTCCATGGTCAAACGCGTCGATGTAGCGGTGTACAACGCAGCCAAATCATATAAGCCAGGTATCGCGGTGTTGGGGCTGAAGGAAGACGGCGTTGACTTCGCCATGGATGCGCATAACGCCAAAATGGTAAGTGCTGACATGAAGAAAAAGGTCGATGCCATGAAAGCCGACATCATCAGCGGCAAGATCAAGGTGGCCGACTACATGGCCGACAACGCCTGTAAATATTGATGGTGTTAGTTAGCTATTTTTTATATAGCTGCTCACGCATATACAGTAAGGGCTAGAGCCCTATTTCTCTTATAAATTCCTTCAAGCATGCCTGACAACCCAGCGCCTGCGGTACGCATGACCGGCATCTGCAAGCAGTTTGGTGCTGTGGCAGCCAATGCAGGTGTCTCTTTGAGTGTGGCGGTGGGCACAGTGCACGGCATCGTGGGCGAAAACGGTGCTGGCAAAAGCACCTTGATGTCTATTCTGTATGGCTTCTACCAGGCCGACAGTGGGCAGATTGACGTGTTAGGCAAGCCCGCCAATATCCGTAATGCCGACGATGCCATTGCACTGGGTATTGGCATGGTGCACCAGCACTTCATGCTGGTTGATACCCTCAGCGCACTGGAAAACGTGATGCTGGGTGCGGAGCCGCATTGGCTGCTGCAACGGGCCAAAGAACAAGTCCGCAACAAGCTCAATGCCTTGATGCAGGCCACCGGGCTGCACATCCAACTCGATGCACTGGTGGCTGATTTGCCGGTGGGAGACCGCCAGCGGCTTGAAATTCTCAAAGCCTTGTACCGGGGTGCCAGGATTCTGATTCTGGACGAGCCCACGGCGGTGTTGACACCTGCGGAGACGACGCAGCTGTTTGCCGTGCTCAATCGCCTGCGCGAACAAGGCACCACCCTCATTTTGATCACCCACAAGCTCAAGGAAGTCATGGCTTTGTGCGATGTGGTGACGGTCATGCGTGCGGGTCGGGTGGTACAGGATGTGCCGATTGCATCCGCCTCGATTGAGGGCCTGGCCCAAGCCATGGTGGGGCGCCATGTGAACATGGGGCGTGCTGACGATGCGGCTGCGGCGGTCGGGGAGGTGTTGCTGCAGGCCAGTCAACTGTCAGTAACAGACAGCATGGGCGTGCAGCGCTTGAAGGATGTGAGCGTGGCCTTACACGCCGGTGAAATTGTGGGCGTTGCGGGGGTGTCAGGCAACGGACAGAGCGAGTTGATGGACGTACTTTCGGGCTTGCTGACGCCCGAACGCGGGCAACTGCAGTTGCTCAACAGTCATTTTGAGAGCCCGCATTGGCTTGACCCTGGCGCAGCCCGGGCACTCGGGCTAGCGCATGTGCCTGAAGACCGGCAGGCACGCGCCTTGGTGATGGCTTTTGCCGCCTGGGAGTCCGCCGCCTTGGGCTACGACAACTTGCCGGGCTACGCCACCCGTGGCTGGATGAACCACGACCACATGCGCCAAGCGACCGCCGACATGATGGACCGTTTTGACGTACGCCCGCGCGACCCTGAGCTGCTTAGCAGCAAGTTTTCGGGCGGTAACCAGCAAAAGCTGGTGCTAGCACGCGAACTGGGCCGTTCACCGCAAGTCTTGCTGGTCGGGCAACCCACGCGCGGGGTAGACATCGGGGCGATTGAATTTATTTACGCTCAACTGCGTGCCATGCGCCAAGCCGGCTGCGCGGTACTTGTGGTGTCAAGCGAGCTTGATGAAATCTTGGCCTTGGCAGACCGGGTGATCGTGATGAACCAAGGCCGCGTGGCGGGTGAACTCCCCATCGCGCAGTGCTCGGAGGCCGCTTTGGGCCTTTTGATGACCGGGGGCAACACATGACAAGTTTGCCGCGCTGGGCTGATTTGGTGCTGCTGCCTTTGGTAAGTCTGGGGGTGGCCTTGCTGGCCGCGGGTGGCGTTGTCGCGCTGGTTGGGCAAGACCCGCTGCTGGTGATTCAGGTGCTGCTTCAAGGTGCATTCGGCACCGCCCGGGGTTTCAGCTACACCCTGTACTACGCCACCACGTTTGTCTTTACTGGGTTGGCGGTGGCTGTGGCGTTCCATGGCGGGCTGTTTAACATCGGTGGGGAAGGGCAGGCTGTCATGGGTGGTCTGGGCACCGGGCTGGTGGCGCTGTGGTTATCGGCATCGTTGCCGGCTTGGTTAATGCTGCCACTCATGATGATCGCGGGTGCACTTTTTGGCCTGGCGTGGGCTGCGGTACCAGCCTATTTGCAGGCCTATAGGGGCAGCCATGTGGTGATCACCACCATCATGTTTAACTTTATCGCCAGCAGCGTGCTGGTGTATTTGCTGGTCAACCATTTGCGCCCGAACGGTGTCATGTCGGTCGAAAGCGCCAGTTTTTCTGAGTCAGCCAAATTGCCTGGCATGCATCAGGCGCTGGCTTGGGTAGGCGTGGCTTGGCCCGCTTCGCCCTTGAACCTCAGTGTCTTGCTGGCCGCTTTGGCTGCTGTGCTGATTTACCTCTTCTTGTGGCGCACGCGTGCCGGTTACCGATTGCGCGCAGTTGGCTCCAGCCCTGGCGCGGCTGAATATGCCGGTATCAATGCGCGCCATCAGGTGCTGGTGGCGATGTCCATCTCCGGCGCGTTGGCAGGCCTGGTGGGTATGAATGAAATTGCCGGGGTTAGTGGCAAGCTGCTGCTGGAGTTTGTCAGTGGCGCGGGTTTTACCGGCATTGCCGTGGCCTTGATGGGACGCAATCACCCGCTTGGCATTGTGCTGGCCAGTCTGCTTTTTGGGGCTTTGTTTCAGGGGGGTGCAGAGGTGGCGTTTGAAGTGCGTGGTTTCAGTCGCGACATGGTGGTGATGTTGCAAGGCTTTATTGTGCTTTTTTCCGGTGCCATGACTTACGTGATTGCGCCGATATTAGCGCGCGTGTTGGGCTGGTTCAGCAAGCCGTTTGCCAGCGCGGCGACATCGAAAGCTGCACATGGATGAGGCGCTGATCGGTTCCATGCTGGCCTCAACGTTGCGGGTGTCTACGCCGCTGATTTTCTGTGCGCTTGCCGGGCTGTTGTCAGAGCGTTCGGGCGTGGTGGACATTGGTCTTGAGGGCAAGATGCTGCTGGCGGCCTTTGCCGCCGGGGCGGTCGGCGCGGCGTTTCACTCCACGACGCTGGCTTTGCTCGCGGCAATGGCCGTGGCTATGGGCATGTCGTGGGTGCATGGGCTAGCGTGCGTGAGCCACAAGGGTGACCAGGTGGTGTCTGGTGTTGCTATTAATATCATTGCACTAGGCCTCACCGCTGTGCTGGGTGCCGCCTGGTTTCATCAGGGTGGACAAACGCCGCCTGTGAGCCCTAATGTCCGTATTTCGGCCCTGATGCCTGGCTTGGCTGAGGCGGCGCGCAATCTGCCGGTTTTGGGAACGGTGCTGGGTGACGGCATTTTGGGGCACAACGCGCTGGTGTACCTCGCACTGTTGCTGGTGCCACTGGTTTGGTGGTTGTTGTTTCGAACGCGCTTTGGCTTGCGCTTGCGCGCGGTCGGCGAGAACCCGCAGATGGTGGACGCCGCTGGCGTGTCCGTCATGCGCCTGCGTTACACCGCGCTGACTTTGAATGGGATGCTGTGTGGCCTGGCTGGCAGCTACCTGGTGCTCGCGCAAAGTGCTAGTTTTTCACAAAATATGACGGCAGGCCGTGGCTTCATGGCGCTGGCCGCTCTTATTTTTGGTCGCTGGCACCCAGTGAAGGCTTTGTGGGCCTGCCTGTTGTTTGGTTTTCTGGACGCTGCCGCCATTCGCCTTCAAGGGGTTCAATTGCCTGGCGTGGGTGAGGTGCCGGTACAAATCATCCAGGCCCTGCCTTACGTGCTGACGGTGGTGTTGCTGGCAGGCCTGATGGGCCGGGCAATGGCCCCCAAAGCACTGGGTGTTCCCTACACCAAAGAGCGGTGAACTACGACAGCTGATTTGCAGCAGCCGGCGGGATTTTCAGGCGCGCAGCGCCTCCAGTGAGCGGGCCAATTTGGCCTCGATGGGCAAGGGTTCCGCACCAAACCTGGCTGCCAGCAACTCAGCGCATAACACTGAAAAACTCAAACCTCTTGAGCCCATGCCGGCGCACAACCAAAGGCCGGGTTGCTCAGCTACCTGCAATGGCCCCACGGCAGGCAAGCGGTCTGCGGTGACGCAGCGGGTGTTTTTCCAGGTCTTAAGCGTGTTCGTGGCAAACGCAGGCGCCAGATGCCGCGCCAACGGTGGCAGCAATTGTTCAAGGTGTTTGAAGTTGTTGGCCTGGTTGATCATGTCGCTGCGCTCAGGCTGCGATTGCGGTTGGTATGACGATCCCATGAACCAGGCCAGCTCACCACCAACTGGAATGCGCGGCACCACACTGCCTGAGCCGTTGACAGGGAAGGGTGGAAAGCTTGCGTCAATGGGACCTTGATGAAAGTCCCAATTGAGCAAGCCACGCATGCCTTGCGTAGCAGGTAAATGCTCCCACAGCCCATATAAATCAGGCTTTAGTAGCTTCATTTTATGTAGCAAATGAAAGGCACCGCAGGCATTCGCAAATACCACGCGTTCAGCGCGGCAAAGCGCCGTACCTGTTGCATCCAGCAGTTCCCAGATGCCATCGGCGTGGCGTATATCGGTCACTTCAGCGTGTGGCTGGAAGGTGACACCAGGCTGGAGAAGCCAGGCATTGACCAGGGCTGCAGGCTTGATCCATGCGCCTTGCTGATGCCAGATGCCCGGCCCAAGCTGCCCAGCGATGTCTGAATCGGAAAAGTCCTCGCACCATTGTTCGCCCGATGGTGGCCACACCTGCGGCAGTTTGGGTGTGCCCCCCACTTGGCGCTCAAGCACGCCGCTGGGCGCCCAGTCTTGATTGATCTCAAGCAGTTGGCAGGCCTGTTGCAGCATCAACCGTGCGCCAGCGCGCGACAGGCGGGACAGCGTGCAGTCGTCACTCGACACATGGGGCACCACCAAACCTACCGGCAGGCCAGACGCACCCGCAGCGGGCTCGCTCGCAAGGTCAAGCACATGTACCTGCCAGCCACGTCTGGCCAGCGCGGCTGCCACGCTGGCACCAGCCAGGCCCGCGCCAATAACAGCACATCGCTCAATCGGCAAGGCCGCCAGAGCTGCGCCTTGTCGGCTGTGTTTCAAGACCCACGGCGGATCAAAGTGGCCACGGGGTTGAGCTGGGGCACTTTGCCAATCGCGTGTGTCATTTGACGTGAACGTGAACCCGTTTCGGGTCAAGGTGGCACGCAACTCAGTCTCATCTGCTGAACTTTCGTCATTCTGGCCGCGCAGGTAAAGCGTCGTGCCACGGCGACAGCAGCGTGCCAAAGCCTTTAAAAACCAGGAAGAATCGGCGGTGCCTAATTGCTTTGCGCACAGCTCGACCGCATCGGCTTCAAATTGCTGTGCTCGCAGCATGCCCAATGGCTCCCCCACGCAGAGAGTGAGCACCACTTGGCCGCGTGCCAACGAAAAACGATGAAAACCTGGCAGCAGCCCAAACCACTGCGCAGCCAACTCCCGAGCCAAAGTGGCAAGCGCTGGCATGGTAGCGCAGCCAGCTATCAGGTCCTGTGCGCCACAAGGCTGCTCACACAGCGCCACGTAGTGCAGCGTGCGAGGACGCCCAGCATCTTGTTGCCACGCATTCCAGGTCGATAAAAACGTTTGCCCGGAACCAAAGTCGGTGTCAAGAACGCGCCAAGCCGGCAGTTGATGCCATGGATATCCCATGGATCACATCACGCGTCAGGCTTTCGGTGGCACGTAGCCCTGTGCAGCATCTGCGCCACTGCCAAAGAAATGGTTCTCCATTTGGCGCGCCAGATACTGACGGGCGCGTGCATCGGCCAGATTCAGCCGGTTTTCATTGACCAGCATGGTCTGATGTTTAAGCCAGTCGGCCCAGGCTTGTTTACTCACACTTTCCCATAGGCGTTTGCCAAGCTCGCCGGGGTAGGGTGGGAAATCAAGCCCGTCAGTCTCGATGCCAAGTTTGATGCATTTCACAGTGCGCGCCATAAATACCCTTTGACTCAATGTACAAAAAGGTTGAACTTTAGCAAGCTTTTCCAACAGCGCGCGCACTGAAGTAAAATCCACCCCTATGGCAAAAGCAGATACCAAAACTAAAATCGTGGCCGACGGCCTACGTTACAAATCCAAAGTGTCGGGTTCACCCTTCACGGCGGCCACTTCGTTTGGTGCCGCCACCATGTCGTGCTTCTTGTGCGGCAAACACCGGGCTCGCTCCCAGATGGTGTCCAAGAAGATACTGGGCAAATCGCAGGCGGTGTGCGCGCCGTCCTGCAAAGCGCTGGACGAAGCCTCGAAATAGTCCGTGCCTCGGTTGGTGCTGGCCTTCAAGGGCCAGCAACCACCCTAATTTCACGTTAAATGGCGACCCAATGCGCTGCAGATGCCTAGAGCAGGGCGCTGCCTGGGTGTTCGCCGCGCTCATACACCACGTGGGCACGCCCGACCAAGAGCGTATCTAGCGTGCCAATGTTGGGTAACTCCTTGTTGGTGTACGGCAGTTTGTGCAGCACATAACGCATGGCGTTCAGGCGTGCGCGCTTTTTGCAGTCTGACTTGATAACGGTCCAAGGCGTATCGGCCGTGTCGGTCTCAAAAAACATGGCTTCCTTGGCCTTGGTGTAGTCGTCCCACTTGTCCAGGGATGCCAAATCAATCGGACTGAGTTTCCATTGCTTCAACGGGTGAAGTTCCCGCTCTTTAAAGCGGCGACGCTGCTCTTTTCGGCTCACCGAAAACCAGAACTTGATCAGAAACACACCACTTTGCACCAGTTGGCGCTCAAACAGCGGCGCTTGGTGAATGAACTGCTGGTATTCTTTTTCTGTGCAAAACCCCATCACCCGCTCGACGCCGGCACGGTTGTACCAGGACCGGTCAAAAAGCACAATTTCGCCTGCAGTGGGCAAATGTTGTACATAACGTTGAAAGTACCACTGGCCACGCTCGGCGTCTGAGGGCTTCTCGAGAGCCACCACGCGGGCGCCGCGTGGGTTCAGATGTTCCATGAAACGACGAATGGCGCCACCTTTGCCAGCGGCATCGCGACCTTCAAACAAAATCACCACGCGTTGACCGGTTTCCTTGGCCCAGCTTTGTAACTTGAGCAGTTCAACCTGCAACTTGTATTTTTGAGTCTCGTAGCGCTTGCGCGACATCAGGTTTTTGTAAGGGTAACCGCCAGTGCGCCAGTCGCTGGCGAGCTCGTCATCAGGCCTGATGCCTTTGTCCTGCGGCTGGGCTTGCCCCTCCAGCAGCATTTGCCGTATGGCCGCCGCGTCGTCAGGTGAACTGCCTTCAAGCAAGGTTTTAAGGGCATCCATCTTGCTGGACGAACTGGCCAAAATGTCTTTGATGGCACTGGCCTGGCTGCTTTGAGCTGCATCTACGCTGGCCTGAATCACCCGTCGCGCCAGGCCACCAGTGGTTTTCGCACCGAGCGTGTCGCCACGTTTTGTGCGACGCACTGGGCTTGCCACAGATTTGGCCGGGGCTTTTTTTCTCGGCGCAGGAATTGCATTCACCGATGTGGCGGTGCTGGAAGCAGGTGAGGGGGCCTTGGTTTTTTGTTCAGTCATGTCAATTTTTTAAAAAGTGGCTGCAATGAATTTTGTGCCTGGTCTACTGCCACCTGCTTGATTTGCATCAAATCAGCATTGTTTTATCAAATCTGTCCTCCGATGGGTCAGAGCGGCAAGCCGTCGAGCGCCTCGTAGCTCCGTTTTAGCCAGAGTTTGACGCGTTGACGCTCAAGCAGGCCCAGTGCATCGACTTCCAGGCGGTTGTGAATTGCGCTCCAAAAACTGGTGTTTTGACGGTCAATTTTGCGCATGCTGGCCTCGTGCAATTGGCCCAATGTGATAACTCTGGCACCCAGGTCAAGTGCTTTGGCCATGGCCGCAGAATTGTCAAGCTGTGAAAAATCGGTGCCTCGGCCCAGGTTCTTAACAACCACGTAGTTTGGCCCGGCACCATAGGTTTCCAAGAGGCGGCCGAGCAGGTCCACCGAGTCTTTACCCGCGTCAGCCACGTGCCAAAAATTCACGGTGATGCCCATGTCAGCCAGCAACGCCAGCAAATCCGAGTCTTTGATCCAGCGTGCCAGGGGCGCTGCCGTCTGGGCTGCCAAATCAACCACCACACGCGGAAATTCACCATCAAGCGCGGTCTCAAACACGCTCACCAGCTGGTCCAGACCTTCAAAACTGTCCACCAACACAGGGGACGCGTAATCCGCGTAAAAGCGGGTAAACGACGTGTGTGAACGGTCGGTATCGAAGCCAATGAAGGCTTTGTCCTGGTCAATGAAATACTGGGCTAGCAGCCGCGCCACCACGGATTTGCCCACGCCACCTTTTTCGCCGCCGATGAAATTTAGAGAGCTCATGAATTTCCTGTTGAATTGATTGAAATTTTTGCTGTTGCGCGCACAACCTAGCAAGACCCGTGCACAAATCTAAATTGTGGATCAGCTAAGTTTCTTGACCAGCACCTGGCTTTTGCGGTCCCAGTTGTATTTGCGTTTTCGCGCTTCGGGCAACCATTCAGGGTCAACCTGCACAAACCCGCGCTTGATGAACCAGTGCATGGTGCGCGTGGTCAGCACAAAAATGCTGTCAAGGCCGGCGGCCTTGGCGCGCTGTTCAATGCGTTTGAGTACCCGTTCTCCGTCGCCCTGGCTTTGCACTTGGGGCGACACGGTGAGCGCAGCCATTTCGGCGGTGCGTGCTTCCGGGTAGGCGTACAGCGCCGCACAGGCAAAAATCACACCGTCATGCTCGATCACGGTGTACAGGCCAACATCGCGCTCTATTTCGGTGCGGCTGCGCTTGACCAAGGTGCCGTCTTTCTCAAAGGGTTCAATCAGTTGCAAAATGCCGCCGACATCGTCCACGCTGGCCTCGCGCAGGCTTTCCAGTTTTTCGTCCACCACCATGGTGCCAATACCATCGTGCACATAGACCTCCAGCAAGATCGAGCCATCCACCGCAAACGGAATGATGTGGCTGCGCTCCACGCCGCCTTTGCAGGCCTTTACGCAGTGCTGTAAATAAAAGCCGGTGTCGCTGGGCACATTCGCATTGGGCAAGTCGGCCAGCAGTTTTTCGGCCGCGGCCAGTGGCAGCTCGGTGTCAATCGGGTTGTCTTCGCTCACGGGCTGACTCACATCCGTCGGAATGCCCGGTATTTCAGTCACAAAAATCAATTTGTCGGCTTGCAGGGCGGTGGCGACCGAGGTGGCGACTTCTTCCATGGTCAGGTTGAAGGCCTCGCCAGTGGGCGAAAAACCAAACGGCGACATCAACACCAGCGCGCCCATGTCGAGCGAGCGCATGATGCCCGCCGTGTCGATCTTGCGCACCACACCCGAGTGCTGAAAGTCCACGCCATCCACAATGCCGACCGGGCGTGCCGTTAAAAAATTGCCTGAGATCACCCGCACTGTGGCGCCGGCCATGGGTGTGTTGGGCAGGCCCTGGCTGAACGCTGCCTCGATTTCGTAACGCAACTGGCCGGCAGCCTCCTGCGCGCAGTCCAGTGCCACCTCGTCAGTGATGCGAATGCCGCTGGCATAACGCGGGGTGTGGCCCTTCGCCTTGAGCTGCTCGTTTACTTGCGGGCGAAAGCCGTGCACCAGCACCACTTTCACCCCCATGCTCTGAATCAGAGCCAAGTCTTGCGCCAGATTGGGCAATTTGCCAGCCGCAATGGCCTCACCACACACACCCACCACAAAAGTTTGGTTGCGAAATTTGTGAATGTAAGGTGCCACCGAGCGAAACCAAGGGACAAAGGTGAAGTTGAAAATGGATGACATGGGGCGAATCAGGGAGGGAGTGCAAGTAGAGCGGGTGAAGTAGGTGCAAAAAGTGTATCAGTCGCAGCAGTACAGCCAGCAAGGCTTGTAAACCCAACAACCCGCCCGCGCTTTCGCCATTCAACGCCCGCGCAAACGTTCCAATTGCACTTGCAAGGCGGCTGCATTGAGCATGCCAAAGTGGGCATCCACGCGCTTGCCCGTGGCATCAAAAAACAAGGTGGTGGGCAAGCCCCGGGAACCAGAGGCCGGTCCCAATTGGCTGGCCGGGTCGAGCCACACATTGGTCAAGGTTAAGCCGGAGCGCTGCAAATACGCCGCCACTTTGGCAGGGGGCTCGCCCTGGTTCACAAAAACAAACGCCACGTCAGGTGTGTTTTGCTGGGCGGCGGCCAACGTAGGCATCTCGGCGCGGCACGGCCCGCACCAAGTGGCCCATAAATTGACCACCGTTGGTTTGCCTGCGATGAGCTGGGGCAGGCTGAGCATGCGTGCGCCGTTGAACTCGGTCAGCATCACATCGGGCGCTGATTGGTGCGCCGGTTTGCCGTCAGCCAACCACACCATGGCCAGGCCTGCCATCCAGATCAGGCCAGCGCCCAAAGCGGCCATCCCCAATGCACGTCGAATCATGGGTTGCCGCCAGCCGCACCATACCAGCCACAACGCGGCAACCGCCCAGCCTGCCGCTGCATGCCAGCCACCATCGCGCACATCCACCAAGGCCCACGGAGTGACGAAGTAGGCATCGGCATAACGCAACACATGCGCCAGACGGGCTGCGATCAGGCCCAGGGCCGCCGCGCTCCACACCATGTTTTCAGCAGATTGACCGAACTCCTTGGGCGACAGGCGCCGCGCCAAGGTAGCAGCACTCCACACCGACAGCATCAAGACCATTGGCAGAACAGGAAGTGCCAAAGGGCCGAGGGAGATTGAAAGCATGGCGATAAATTTTGAGTAAGGGATTTAATCGCTATATAAAATATAGCTTACTTTGCATGTTTTCATTGGGTTTTAGCCCTATTTTTAGAAAAATTGGATCGCCACCGTGACTAGGTCAGTCTTACATCGCATTTTTCGATCGGGCATCGCGCATCGCAATAGCAGTCTTTGAACCCAGGATCATTTGCTGCGATAAAAACGTATCAAATTGCGTCCAGCCACTTTGGCTTGATACATCGCGTCATCAGCCCATTTCAGGAGATTTTCCTGACTGGAGTCGTTGCCGATAAACAAGGTGACGCCAATGCTGGCTGTACAGCAATGCTCAATTTCTGTATCGCGCTTGATCGCGATGAAGTAAGGCCGGGACAAGGCCGCACGTATTTCTTCTGCAATGGCCTCGGCGCGTGATGTTGATTCTTCCTTATCCGTCGCCAGTTCACTGATCATGACAACAAATTCGTCGCCGCCGAACCGGGCAACAGTATCCATTTCGCGCACACAACTCTTTAATCGACTGGTGACTTCTATCAACAGCAAGTCACCTGCCTCGTGCCCATACGCATCATTGAGCGGTTTGAAATTGTCCAGGTCAAGGAACATCAGCGCACCGTAGTTCTTGCTGCGACTGCTGGACGCCATGGCCTGTTGCAGACGGTCTTTCAGCAATCTGCGATTAGGCAGATGGGTGAGCGGGTCGTGATAGGCCAGTTGTTTGATGATGTCATCGGTCCGTTTGCGTTCGGTAATGTCCTGTACCAGCCCAGCCACGCGAACCACTCGCCCGCTGTCGTCACGCTCCGGGAAGCCCTTGACGAAGCAGGGGCGCTGCTCCCCGTCGGGCTGTACCGTCATCAATTCGATTTCATAGGGCGTGCCATTCGAGACGGCTTTGCTGACCGCATCAAACAGTATTTGCGTTGACTCAGGTGTGTACAACTCGCCTTGCCCCGCCAAATTGGGAACACCCAAGGCTGGGTCGCGGCCGAAAATCAGGAACATCTCAGGCGACCAGGTGACGACATCGGTATCGACATCCCACTCGAAACTGGCCAAACGCGCCATGCTTTCGGTGCGCTCCAGCATGAGTTGCCGATGCTGCAAGGCTTTGACGGCTCGCTTGGCTGTGGTGATGTCCCGTGCAATTTTTGAAGCCCCCACCACGTGGCCGACATCATCGAGTATCGGCGATACCACGGCTGATACATCAATGATTTGGCCACCCTTGCGGCGGCGAACGGTCTCAAAGTGACTCACTCTCTCCCCACACGCTATTCGCGAAACAATTTCAGCCTCTTCATCTGCCCGCTCAGGGGGAATCAACATCTTCAGTGGTTGGCCGACAGCCTCACTCGCTGTGTATCCAAATATCTTCTCGGCGCCGGGGTTCCAGTTTTCAATGATGCCCTCCAACGTTATCCCGACAATGGCATCGTCCGATGACTGGATGATTGCCGCGAACTGCTGCAATTTTGTATTGGCTTGTTGCAAACGGAGCTTGGCGAGCCCCATTTCCCCAATCACTTTGGCCAGACGAGTGAAGAACCCCATCATTGCTTGAACTTGTTTTTCGGAAAATATGGGCGCTCGCGCCATGGCACCAAGATAGTCGCTTTCATTGAACCCAAATTCCTTGGCCTGACGGACAAAAAATGACTTGTCCGGTGGCTCAAAGAAGAACTGACCTGTAAAGAAGTTGGCGATGTGTTCATCGGCAATGATGATGGGCACAGCAACGTCGACTAGACCGTTCTTGCATCGGTAGACGTTGTAGGCCGCCCCCTTGTTTAATTGACTGGCAAGCGTTGTGTCGCTTTCCTTGCAGCGCGCGCAGGTTGACGGATTAATGCGATGAAACTGGGTGCAGATGTCTTGCCAACCAGTTGCTATCAGCACGCGCCCCTCCAGATCGAGAACAGCAGTGACCGCGCCTGTGACTGCCGTGAAGTTCTCACATAAACCGCGAAGTTCGCCGATGTCTACTAACTCTGACAGATTCAAGTGAATTTCCTTCAGGAAGTGCATCCGTATTAACTGTTGAATATTGTGCGCCAGAGTCCAATTCTTGACCAGTTTGCCCACTTATGCTTAACGTTTTTTTTTGGCGCTTGTTCTTTCTCAACATGAAATCACCTTGGGTGGCAATCGATCCAGGCAGAACTGCGCAGTACGATACTGGGGCTGAAATACCAATCCGTCATGGTTTTTGGTCGCTGCACCACATGGCAAACCGTGTCAATCTTGAAAGGGAATTTGATGAATAGTTGGAAAATCTCTAAACGGTTGAATCTGCTGATCGGCATTTCGGTGCTGATCATGCTGATGCTGGCCGCTGTCAATTGGATCAGTCTGAACAAGCTTGATGCACTGCAAAAAGAGTCGCAGCGGCGCACGCAAGAGGCTGGCCAACTCAAGCATTTTTCGGCTTTGGGCGCGCAGGCCTACCGCATTGTGGCCGACACCTATATCAATCGTCAGTTCGATGAGGCCGCCAAAAAGTGGCAAACCATGTCGGTGCAGATTGATGCAGCCCTGGACTTTGCTGCCAAAGTCGCCGACACGGATCAGGAGCACCAGTGGACCCAGGAAGCCCGCAAGGCGATGGTGGAGATGCGCACGCTCTACGCACAAACTTTTCTCCCCATGGCCAAGCGCGATGCACCACTGAGCGAGATCTCCGTGGTGGATGACCAGATGGACAAGTTGATTGACAAATACGATGAATTTGTCACTAAGGGTGCCACCAGCCTGCAAGCAGAGGCGGACGCTGCAACCACTGCGTTTGACGCTGGTGTCAGCACCACACGCACCGTCAATATCGCCTCGGTCATCCTTGGCGGGCTGCTGCTGGTGGCGTTGGCCTTGGTGGTGTCGCGCAGCATCACCAACCAGTTGGGCATGGAACTGTACGAGGCAATAGCCGAGGCCCGCCATGTGGCGGCAGGGGATTTGTCCGAAATGAAGGTGTCTGGGCCGCACACGGCGAGCAGCCTTGCTGGCGCACTAGATGCAATGCTGGTGACGCTGGTCACCACCGTGAAGAGTGTGCGTCAGGGTGCTGAAGGCGTGTCTACTGCCAGTGCTGAAATTGCTCAGGGCAACAACGACCTGTCAGCGCGCACTGAGAGTCAGGCCAGCGCGTTGGAGGAGACAGCGGCGTCCATGGAGCAACTTAGCGCAACCGTCAAACAAAACGCTGACAACGCACGCCAGGCCAACCAGCTAGCGCAAAGTGCATCCAACGTGGCAGTGCAGGGCGGCGAAGTGGTGGCTCAGGTGGTCAACACCATGAAGGGCATCAACGACGCCTCACGCAAGATTTCTGACATCATCAGCGTGATTGACGGAATCGCCTTTCAGACCAACATTTTGGCGCTCAATGCAGCCGTGGAAGCCGCACGTGCAGGCGAACAAGGGCGCGGTTTTGCCGTGGTGGCCAGCGAAGTGCGCTCCTTGGCCGGACGCAGCGCAGAAGCCGCCAAAGAAATCAAGACCCTCATCAACGCCAGTGTCGAGCGGGTGGCGCAAGGAACAGCCTTGGTAGACCAAGCAGGCAGCACCATGACCGAAGTAGTCAGCAGTATCCGGCGTGTAACCGACATCATGGGCGAAATCAGTGCCGCCAGCAACGAGCAAAGCCTGGGCGTAAGTCAAATTGGTGAAGCTGTGACGCAAATGGATCATGCCACCCAGCAAAACGCCGCCTTGGTTGAAGAAACAGCAGCAGCGGCCAGCAGTCTGAACAGTCAAGCGCAAGATTTGGTGCAGACAGTTGCAGTGTTTAAACTTGACGGTGTGCACCAGACACCACAGCTTATAAAGCACGTTCATTCGCGGTTACTGACGAGTGGGAAACCTTTTGACGGCAGTTAAAAACGCTCCATATTAAATAGCTACTTGCGCATATATAAAAAGGGCTAGAGGCCAATTAGGCTTATAACTTGAGCTGCTCGTCAACCGGTCCCGGAGCAGCCATCGATAATGGCCGCCCAATGTCTGAACCTCTGAAAATCGAATTCCCCGAATCCCTGCCGGTCTCTGCCAAGCGTGAAGAGATCATGGCGGCTCTTACCCAGCACCAGGTCATCATCGTCTGCGGTGAAACCGGCTCGGGTAAAACCACACAGTTGCCCAAAATTGCCCTGAGCATGGGCCGTGGCAAGCTCAATTACCCACTCCAAAACGCGGATGGCTCGCGCGCGCCGCCGGGCAAACTCATTGGCCACACCCAGCCGCGCCGCATAGCCGCAAGCTCTGTGGCCAAGCGCATTGCCGAAGAGCTTCACACCACGCTGGGCGATGTGGTCGGCTTCAAGGTGCGGTTTCAAGACCGGCTGAGCCGGGACAGCTCCGTCAAGCTAATGACCGACGGCATTTTGCTGGCCGAAACCCAAACCGACCCGCTGCTGAAAGCCTACGACACCATCATCATTGATGAGGCCCATGAACGCAGCTTGAACATCGACTTTTTGCTGGGTTACCTGCGGCAAATCCTGCCACGTCGGCCCGACCTGAAAGTGGTGGTGACCTCGGCCACGATTGATGCAGACCGTTTTGCTGAGCACTTTGCCAGCCGACAAGGGCCAGCGCCCATCATCATGGTGTCGGGGCGCATGTTCCCGGTGGAGCAGCGTTACCGCCCGTTTGAAGAATCACGCGACTACGACCTGAACTCGGCAATCGCTGACGCGGTGGACGAACTCTGGCGTGACGCGCACAACAGCGGCGACATCTTGGTGTTTTTGCCCGGAGAGCGCGAAATCCGCGAGGCCGCTGACCACCTGCGTGGCCACCTGAGCCATCAGCCGGTGTTCAGAGGTGCCGAAGTGCTGCCGCTGTTTGCGCGCCTGAGCCAAGCTGAGCAAGACCGAATTTTTGACGGCCACAACGGGCGGCGCATTGTGTTGGCCACCAATGTGGCCGAAACCTCGCTCACTGTGCCGGGCATACGATACGTCATAGACGCAGGCACGGCGCGCATGAAGCGCTACAGTTTCAGAAGCAAAGTGGAGCAGTTGCTGGTGGAGCCCATCAGCCAGAGCTCAGCCAACCAGCGCGCCGGGCGCTGTGGCCGTGTCGCCAACGGCATCTGCATCCGCTTGTATGACGAGAAAGACTTCAACAGCCGCCCCAAATTTACCGACCCCGAAATTCTGCGCAGCTCACTGGCCGGTGTGATTTTGCGCATGAAGTCGTTGCACCTGGGTGTGGTGGAAGACTTCCCGTTCATTGAAAAGCCCTCTGGCCGGGCCATTGCCGACGGTTACCAGTTGCTCAATGAACTCGGCGCGGTGGATGACGCCAACGAGCTGACCGGCATGGGCCAGGAGCTGGCCAAGTTGCCGCTTGACCCACGCGTGGGCCGCATGATTCTGGAGGCCCGCAGCCGTGAGGCGTTGGACGAGGTGCTGGTGATTGCCTCGGCGCTGTCGGTGCAAGACGTGCGCGACCGGCCGATGGAAGCGCAGCAGCAGGCGGACCAGGCGCACGCCAAGTTTGACGATGAAAAGAGCGAATTCAGCGGTTACCTGAAGCTGTGGAAGTGGATCAATGACGGCAAGGGTGGCGAAGGGCAGCACAAACTCAGCAACCGCCAATACGAACAACTCTTGCGACAAAACTTTGTCAGCATGCGCCGGGTGCGTGAGTGGCGCGACATTTATTCGCAGCTGCACACGGTGGTGGCCGAGCACAAATGGCGGCTTAACACCAAGCCTGCCAGTTACGAGCAACTGCACCTGTCCATGCTGGCTGGTCTGCTGGGAAACATTGGCTGCAAGCTGGAAACTGACGGCGCCAATGGTGAGTATTTAGGTGCCCGCAGCATCAAGTTCTACCCACACCCCGGCGCGCATTTGGTTAAAAAGCCGGGCCGCTGGATTGTGGCCGCCGAGCTGGTTGAAACCACGCGCCTGTTTGGTCGCGGCATTGCCGCCATTGAGCCGCAGTGGTTGGAGCAGGTGGGGGCGCATCTTTTAAAGAAGCAGTTGCTCGACCCGCATTGGGAAAAGAAATCGGCGGAGGTCAACGCGCTGGAGCGCGCCACGCTGTACGGCATCGTGATTTACAGCGGGCGGCGCATCAACTATGGCCGGGTTGATTTGGTGGGTGCGCGCGAAATCTTCATCCGCGAAGCCTTGGTCAACGGCCAGTGGGACACCAAATGGCCGTTTTTGGAGGCCAACCACAAGCTTGTCAAACAGGTGGAAGACCTGGAGCACAAAGCCCGGCGGCAAGACGTGCTGGTGGACGATGAGTTGATTTACGCCTTTTACGACCAGCAATTACCGCCTGATGTGTGCAGCGGCTACAGCTTTGACAATTGGTACCGCGACGCCTCCAAAAAACCCGAATACCTGATGCCGATGCCGGCACGCGGCGCGGCGCCTGTCGGCAACAGCAAACTGCTTCTGCTGACGCGTGAGGAACTGATGCGCCACGAGGCGGCAGGCATCACCACCCAGTCGTTCCCAAAAACCATCCGCCTGGGCGGTGTGGATTGCGCCGCCACCTATTTGCACGAGCCGGGTGACGCGAAAGACGGTCTGACCGTGACGGTGCCAATTTTTGTGCTGAACCAGGTCAACGAGGAACGTTGCGAATGGCTGGTGCCCGGCATGCTCAAGGACAAGATTCAGGCGCTGATCAAAACCCTGCACCAGCGGCCCCGCTCGCGCCTGGTGCCCTTGCCTGAGAGCGCCAGCAAGATGGCCGAGGCCTTGAACGTGCCCGAAGTGTTTGGCCACGGTTCGCTGGTTGAAGCTGTGCTGAAGCTGGTGCGCCTGGCCACGGCCGTGGATGTGGCGCGTGCCGACATCAAGGTTGACATGTTGTCGCCGCATTTTTTCATGAACTTTCGGGTGGTGGATGAACATGGCCGACAGCTTGGCCATGGGCGCAACCTGGGCGCCCTTAAGGCGGAACTTGGCGCACAGGCGCGCGGTGCGTTTCAGGCGCTGGCCGGGTTGAAGATGGCAAAGACCGCAGCTTCAACCCAAGAATTTGTAACAAATCAGCCTCTAGCCCATATAGATAAAGCGCAAGCAGCTATTGATAGCGTAGCAGGTCAGGCCAGGCAGGGTGTCGGTTCAAACGCACACCAGAATAATATAATAAATCAGCCTGCAGCCCTTTTAGATAAAGCGCAAGTAGCTACAAATAAAATAGCAAACCAAGCCGCTGCCCGCTACACCGCCTGGGCCTTTGGCGAGCTGCCCGAGCTGCTGGAAATCCAGAAGGGCGGCCAAACGCTCATCGGTTACCCGGCCCTGCTGGACGCCGGTGACGCGGTGAGCATTGAGGTGTTTGACGAGCCTGACGTGGCCGCCGCCAAACACCGCGCTGGCCTGCGTCGCCTGTTTGCGTTGCAGATCAAGGACGCGCTCAAGTACCTTGAAAAAAACGTGCCCGACCTGCAAAAAATGGCTGTGACCTACATGCAGGTCGGCAAAAATCCCGACGGTTCTGGCACTGGCGGCACGCTGGAAGAGTTGCGCGAGCAAATCATCTCGGTGGCGCTGGACCGCGCTTTTTTGCTCGACCCGTTACCGACCGATGAATTTGCGTTCAAAAAGCGCGTGGATGAGGGGCGAGGGCGCTTGACCTTGATCTGCACCGAGGTGGCGCGCCTGGCCGCCGCCATTTTGCTGGAATACGCCGTGGCCGCCCGCAAGATCAAAGACAGCAAAAACGCCCCCGAAGCCATGGCAGATGCAGCCCAACAACTGGCAAGGCTGATGCCCAAAAAGTTCCTCAGCGTCACGCCCTGGAGTGCGTTGCAGCACTTTGCCCGCTTCCAAAAAGCCATCACCGCTCGGCTGGAAAAATACCGAGCCGACCCGGCCCGCGACGGCGCCCGCCTGAAAGAGTTACAGCCGCTGGAGCAGCGTTACTGGCGCCTGGTGGCCGAGCGAAAAGGTGTTGTCGATGACCGCTTGCAAGAATTCCGCTGGCTGCTTGAGGAGTTACGCGTGAGCTTCTTCGCCCAGGAGCTGCGCACGCCGCAACCGGTGAGTGTGAAACGTCTGGAGAAGGCCTGGGCGCAGTTGGCGTGACAGAGTTGTGCGCCGCCGTCGGCTCCGGACTTTGGGTGCCATGACAGTCCGGGTCCAATTCATCACAAGCCCTACGGAAACTGACAATCATCAACCGCTGAATTAGCCCTTGGTCTTTAAGATGACCCTGATGTGAAAAGGGGTTCAATAATGACAAAAGAGGTCACACCGCCAGACAGAAATGTGGTCTGGCACAGCTTGGGCGGCGATCAGGTGCTAGCCCATTTGGCCGCTGACGCCAACACCGGCCTGTCCAGCGCTGATGTCACCCAACGTCTTGCCACCTACGGGTCCAACAGCCTGCCCGCATCGCGTCGGCGTGGCCCCTGGTTGCGCTTCATTCTGCAGTTTCACAACCCGCTGATCTATGTGCTTTTGGCTGCAGGTGTGGTGACATTTGGCCTGAAAGACTATGTGGATGCGGGCGTGATTGCCGCCGTGGTCCTCATCAACGCACTCATCGGCTTCATACAGGAAGGCAAGGCAGAAAAAGCCCTGGACGCCGTGCGCGCCATGCTGGCCAGCCGGGCCGTGGTCATTCGTGACGGCGAGCGGCAAGAAATTGACGCCTCGCAGTTGGTGCCCGGTGACATCGTGTTGCTGGAATCCGGTGCCAAGGTGCCAGCCGACCTGCGTTTGCTGCATGTCAAAAACTTGCGCATCAACGAAGCCGCCCTGACCGGTGAGTCGGTGCCTGTTGAAAAAAATGAAGTGCCTGTGGCTGCAGCCGCCGCCATTGGCGACCGCAGTGGCATGGCTTTTGCGGGCACGGTGGCCAGCTATGGCCAGGCGCAAGGGGTCGTGGTGGGCACCGGGCGCGAGACCGAAATTGGCCGCATCAGCACCCTGGTGGGCGAGGTGCAGTCGCTTGACACCCCGCTGACCCGCCGCCTGGCCCAGTTTGCCAGCCAGATCACCGTCTTTATCCTTGGCGCCGGGTTGATCACTTTTGCGTTCGGGTATTGGGTGCGTCACATGCCGATGCTGGACATTTTTCTGGCCGTGGTTGGTTTGACAGTGGCCGCCATCCCTGAAGGCTTGCCAGCCATCGTGACCATCGTGCTGGCCATTGGCACCCGTACCATGGCACGCAACAAGGCCATCATCCGCCGGCTGCCAGCGGTTGAAACCCTGGGCTCAGTCACCGTGATTTGCTCCGACAAGACCGGCACGTTGACCAAAAATGAGATGACAGCGGTGCAAGTGATGTTGCCTGCGTACACCCTGGAGGTGAGTGGTGCGGGCTACGCGCCTGAAGGCGGCTTTCACCACCGTGGCGAGGTCGTGGATGCCGCGCAAGACGCGGCGCTTCAAGCGCTGGCGCATTGTGCGCTGCTGTGTAACGACGCCTGCCT
The DNA here is from genome assembly GCF_028688795.1 of Rhodoferax sp. GTDB lineage: Bacteria > Pseudomonadota > Gammaproteobacteria > Burkholderiales > Burkholderiaceae_C > Rhodoferax. Next base: position 61,008 of record NZ_JAQTXM010000030.1, read on the forward strand.
GCGGCACAAGGCTGGCACAGGCTGGCACTTGGTGGGCGACCCGACCGAGGGCGCTTTGCTGACGCTTGGCCACAAGGCCGGGCTCAACCCGGCGGAGGCCAGTGCTGCGACACCCCGCGTGGACGCCATTCCGTTTGAGTCTGAACACCGTTTCATGGCCACCCTGCACCACGACCACGCGGGTCATGCCTTTGTGCTGCTCAAGGGTGCGCCTGAGCGCGTGCTTGACTTGTGCCAGATCGACGCCAGCGGGCAGCCGCTTGACCATGCGGCCTGGAACGCCCGCATGGATGATGCCGCCCGCGCCGGTCAACGTGTGCTGGCGCTAGCCCGCGCCGGCATGCCGGCAGGCACCAGCGCGCTGGCCATGGCCGACATCACCCCACGCTTCACCTTGCTCGGGCTGGTCGGGCTGATTGACCCACCACGCGAAGAAGCCATTGCGGCGGTGGCAGAGTGCCAGGGCGCAGGCATACGCGTCAAGATGATCACAGGTGACCATGCAGTCACGGCCGCAGCCATCGGCCGGCAGTTGGGGCTTCATGCTGATCAGGCCGTCACCGGCGATGCCGTCGAGAAACTTGATGGCCTGGCGCTGCAGCGCGTGGCGCATGACACCGATGTATTCGCCCGTGCCAGCCCGGAGCACAAGCTGCGTTTGGTGGATGCGTTGCAGGCCCAAGGTGAGTTGGTGGCGATGACCGGTGACGGAGTCAACGATGCCCCGGCGCTCAAGACGGCAGATATTGGCGTGGCCATGGGGCACAAAGGGACGGATGCCGCCCGCGAAGCGGCGGACCTGGTGCTCACCGATGACAACTTTGCCACCATCACCCACGCCGTGCGCGAAGGCCGTGTGGTATTTGACAACATCAAAAAGTCTATTTTGTTCATGTTGCCCACCAATGGCGGTGAGGCCGGCGTGATCTTGCTGGCGGTGTTTGCCGGGCTGGCACGGCCGGTCACGGCCGGGCAAATCCTTTGGGTAAACATGGTGACCGCCATCACGCTGGCGTTGGCTCTGGCGTTTGAGCCTGCCGAGCCGGGGGTCATGCAGCGCCAGCCACGCAGCCCTACCGAGCCGCTGATCACGCGCGCCCTGGGGTTTCGCATTGCCTACGTGAGCCTGCTGATGATCATCGTGACGTTTGTCGTTTTTGAGTGGGAGCTGTCTCGCGGCAGCAGCCTGGAGATGGCCCGCACCGCGGCGGTCAACATGCTGGTGGTGGGCGAGCTGGTGTACCTGTTCAATGTGCGGCACTTCACTGCATCGGCCTTTGCGCGCGGCATCCTCACCGACAACCCGGTGGCGTTGTGGATGAGTGTGCTGCTGATTGGCCTGCAACTGCTGTTCACCTACGCCCCGCCAATGCAGCAAGTGTTTCAGACGGCCCCGCTCGACGCCACCTCGTGGGCCGTCATTTTGGGGCTGGGTGGGCTCAAGTTTTTGGCGGTTGAAGCAGAAAAGATGGTGCTTCGGCGCATGAACATCCGGAGCCTGTGAATGAAACTACTGCAAAAGCTACGCAGCCATGTGCCGACTCGCGAGCAGATCGCCCAGAATCGCTGGCTGACATGGCTGCGCCCCTGGCTGCAGAACCCCAAGCTGTGGCACTGGTCGCGCCGCGGTGTGGCCATGGGTGTGGCGCTGGGCGTGTTTTTTGGCCTGCTCATTCCGATTGCCCAAATACCGCTCTCGGTGGCAGCGGCCGCCATCATGCGCGCCAATATTCCAACGGCAGTGGCCAGCACGCTGGTCAGTAACCCGGTCACCTTTGGTCCAATATATTACGGCGCCTACCAGCTCGGGGTTTGGGTCACTGGCGCCAAGGAACGCCCAAAAACCTTGAATCTTGAAAATCCGCAACACAACTTGGCACCTGCAGACACCAGTTTCTGGGCGCGCATCACCCACCTGGGCAAACCCCTGCTGGTGGGTTTGTCCATCACGGCGGTGCTGATGGGCTTGCTCACCTACGGTTTGATTTCCCTCATCTGGCGCTGGCGCACGCTGGCCAAACGGCGCAGCCGAGTGCGCAACAACACTGTCTGAAGGCCCCCCTTGATCACCAGCTACCAGGAATTTGCCCTGTTGCTGATGTTGTCAGCGGTGGTGGGAGCGATTGCGGTGCGCCTGCGCCAACCGCTGCTGATGGCCTACATCATCGTGGGCATTTTGGTGGGGCCGTCGGTTTTTGGCTGGGTCGGCGCCCATGACCAGATTGATCTACTGGCGCAAATTGGCATCACCGTGCTGCTGTTTGTGGTGGGTCTAAAGCTTGATTTGCGGCATGTGCGCCAGATCGGCCCGGTGGCGCTGGCAACCGGGCTTGGGCAGTTGGGCTTCACCATATTGTTTGGCTTTTTCATCATATTGGCGCTGGGTCGCGGCTGGCTGGACGCCTTGTACGTGGCTGTGGCGCTGACGTTTTCCAGCACCATCATCATCGTCAAACTGTTGTCCGACAAACGCGAGCTTGAATCGCTGCACGGGCGCATTGCCGTGGGCTTTTTGATCGTGCAAGACCTGGCGGTGGTGATCGCCATGATGGTCATGAGCGGGCTCGGTGGCATCGGGGGTGAGGCCGTGAGCGGCCTGACGCTGACCCTGAACCTGCTGGCCCGTCTTGGCGGTGCGGCAATTCTGCTTTTTATCCTCATGCGTTTTGTGCTGCCCCGGGTGGTTGACACACTGGTGTTTGGTCTTGGGCGCTACGGCGCCCGTTTGGCGCAAAAGCTGCGTGAGCGGGGCATGCGGGTTCTGGGGGTTGACTTTGACCCGGAGGTCATCAAGGCCCTACAGCTCACCGGGCTCGATGCGCGCTTTGGCGACTGCGAAGCGTCGGACTTTGTTGAGAGCCTGCCGCTCGCGGGTGTGCCATGGGTGGTCAGTAGCCTGCCTGGGACGGCAGCCAACCACGCCTTGCTGCACGCCTTGTCCGAGCACCATTTCAGCGGAAGAATAGCAATGGTGGCGCGTCATGAGGCAGAGGCGCAAGCGCTGAACGGGTTGCCCAACGTCGAGGTCATCCTGCCAATTAATCAGGCCGCCGATTTTGCGGCGCTAGACATTGCTGCCCGCATTGCCATTGCCGAAACTGCCGAAGTCACCAAAGACAAGGAGAGCTCATGAACACCGTACTTTTTCCACTCGCCGCCACTGATCTATCCGCACCGGCCCATCATGCCGCCGAGCGCGCGGCCATGCTGGCCCGCCAGACTGGCGGCAAACTGGCGCTTGTGCATGTACTTGAAAAAAACGCGTTGACCGAGCTCAAACGACTTTTCGACCAGACCGGTGATGCCATGCTAGAGCGCATGCGTCAGCAAGCATCTGACGCCTTGGCGCAATTGGCGTTTGAGCTCAGGGTGGGCGAACCGTTGGAGGTGCGTCATCACCTGGTAGAAGGCACCGTGCTGGCCGCCATCTCTGACCAGGCAGACAGGCTGGGCAGCAACCTGGTGGTGGTGGGCTCGCGTGGTGCTGGTTTCATGCGCCATTGGTTGCTGGGCGCCACCGCCGAGCGCTTGCTGCGCATCACCCGACACCCCATTCTGGTCGTGAAAGAGGCACCCCAGCGGGCCTATCGCAAGGTGCTGGTGCCGGTTGACTTTTCAGCCTGGGCAGCGCGCGCCATCGAACTTGCACGGTGCATCAGCCCACAGGCCCAGATTTTGTTGTTACACGCCTGCGAACTGCCGTTTGAAGGAAAGATGCGGTTTGCCGGCATTGACGAAGACATCATCCAACAACACCGTGACACGATCCACCGTGAAGCGCTGGCACGGCTCCATGAAATCGCCACAGATGCCGGGCTGACACCCGCGCAGTGGCGGCCGTTGTTGGCATTTGCCAACCCGCCTGACTTCGTGATTGAGCAAGAGGAGGAGCAGGCGGCGGATCTGATCGTGATGGGCAAACACGGCATGGGCATGACAGAAGAGTTGCTGCTTGGCAGCGTCACAAAACATGTGCTGGGGCAATCACGCTCTGATGTTTTGGTGGTTGTGCGCTGAAGATTTGAGCCAACTTACCCCGATCACGGGCGAAACCGGTCACTGACATGATTATTCGCAACGCCATGTTGGCTGGCATGATTATTCTGGAATCTCTTACGGGATCTATAAATATCAGGAGTCGCCATGGGAACAAAACTCAAGGAATTTGCCACCACTCTGGTTGCCGTTGTAGAGCCTGAAACGTCAGCGCGTGAAGTAGCGCAGCTAATGCGCCGACACCATATTGGCGCATTAGTCGTAGTAGACGCGCTTGATAAAACCAAGCCGATTGGCATCGTGACAGACCGGGATCTGGTGCTGGAACTCATGGCTGAAGGCCTTGACCCCGCTGTGTTCACGGCGGGCGACATCATGTCCATTGACTTGGTGAAAGCCAGCCCCGAGATGGATGCCATGGATGCCGTGCAACTCATGCGCAAGCACCGGCTACGCCGACTGGTGGTTACCGATGGCTCGGGTAGCTTGGCCGGCATTGTAACCATTGAAGACGTGTTGGCGCTGTTGACACGCGAGCTCGCAGACTTTTCCGTTGATCTGGGCAGCGCCAAAGACCGTGAGACCCGGACGCGGCCGCTCGACGTGGCTTGAGTGCGATTCGTTTGATTCGAGCAGCGGCATTGAGAGACCGGTTATGGATAGGCCGTCCATTATTCACAAGGATCTGGCAAAACAGCGCCAGACACCAAACTGGACAGCGTTCGAAGATGAACGTCGCAGGTTTTCTTGGCAATTTGCCCACCTGGCAATGCAGAGGCTGCCCG
>NZ_JAQTXM010000092.1 GCF_028688795.1 Rhodoferax sp.
TGATGGGATGGACTCCCCCGTTGTTTTGCGCAACAGTTGCGTACTGGTCTTCATTGGCGTGGGGAACAGTTCTTTCAACGTAAGGAGTCCGACATGAATGCTACTACCGTTGCAGTTGATCTTGCTAAATCCGTTTTCCAACTTGCCGTTGCCGATGACCAATGGCATGTGGTTGAAACTCAGCGCCTCACCCGGACACAGTTTGAACGCTGGTTTGCTAACCGGGATGTATCCCTGGTCATCATGGAAGCCTGTGGCTCTGCCCACCACTGGGGTCGCTGGCTCAACGGCCTAGGCATCCAAGTTCGGCTGCTGCCTGCCCAGTACATCCGCGCCTACGTCAAACGCAACAAGACCGATGCCGCAGATGCTGCCGCATTGCTTGAAGCGGCACGTGCCTCTGACATGCGCCCGGTGCGCGTCAAGTCGGTGGAGCAGCAAGCCTTGCAAGGCTTGCATCGCATCCGCAGTCTTTGGATGGGAACCCGCACTTCCCGCATCAATGCCCTGCGTGGGTTCTGCCGGGAGTTTGGCATTGCCATTCCTGTGGGCGCTCGCACCGGCATTGAAACAATCAGTCGGGTGCTGGCCGACCCCAACACGGTCGTGCCAGATTTGATTCGAGGTACGGCCAAACTGCTGGTTGAAGAGATCCGCCTGCTTGAAGGGCGCATTGCCCAATTGGAGCGTGAACTTGCAGCGTTGACCAAGTTGAGTCCGGCTTGCACCACCTTGCTGTCAATTCCTGGAATTGGCTTGCTGACGGCGACCGCGATGGTGGCGGCAACTTCGGGCGATGTCAGCCACTTCAAGGATGCGCGGCATTTCTCCAGTTGGTTTGGCCTGACACCCAAGGAGTACAGCTCGGGCAACACCAGATACCTGGGGCACATCTCCAAGAAGGGGGACCGCTACTTGCGCATGTTGCTCACCCATGGTGCCAGGAGTGTGCTGCGCTCCTCCAAGGTAGCGCAAGACGCCGGGCGCGAGGTCTGCGGGGTGCGCCGCTGGGCCTTGGATGTGCAAGGCCGCTCAAACCACAACAAGGCGGCCTGTGCGCTGGCCAACAAGCTGGCCAGGATTTGTTATGCCACGCTCAGAGATAAGAAACCGTTTGGCGAAGACCAGCGAATGAACAAGAAAATCAACAGGGAGAGTTTTGTGATGCCAGCTTGATTGCCAACATCCAAAACAGCCGTTATCAAAAAGAAGTTGAACACCCATCCACGCTTGCGACGAGATTGATCGACCATCATGGCCAACCGGGTTCACCCCACACTGACAGACGCCGATAACCCTTCTGGCAGCTTGCCTGCCGCTTGTAACGATTGGCGCATCGGTGACGCAGATTCCATGTCGGCACGGACCACAACAGAGTCCACCGTAGATGCCGGATATACGACTGCAGGCGCATCCCAAACAGCCAAACTATCGCTCAGCCTCTTGTACTTGTGGGGGAGTCCATATACGTAGGGTTAGAGCGTTTTAGCAAGGCCCATACTCCAGCGCATAAAAAAACTGCTTGAAATACGCCGCTATGCTCTCGGGCGGCGCAGGATAAAACGGGGCAGACAAAGACTCCATCAAAACATACGTGATAAGAACTGCGAAAGGAAAAATGGCGCGCCGTTGCCATGAGCGAAGAAACTTTCCCGGCGCAAGAACTGCTGCCAAAGTTATGAGCACTGTGATGAGCGTAAAGAACTCACGATGCCATGCGTAACCACCGCACGAAAAGAAGCCAAAACAAATGCCGCCAAGGGCTGCAATCAACAAAGCCGCGACGGAAGAGGTATTTCCGATATGTGTGAACAATTTGCTCATACGCTCTAACGTAATGTAGACGACCGCCTATCCTGGCCTAGCCAAGCTAGACGACAAAATAATCTGGAATTCCACCCATTGATGGCGAGGCCCATCAAATGGCTAGACCCGTGCCGCCAACGTTTGCAGTCAATTTCGCAAAAAGTTGAAGTCATTTCCGTCCCTTTGAACCTTGTCGCCTATCCTGGCGAAATTTGGCTAGCGTCTGGTTCGTGTTCCCAGAACTTCGTGTGGTTTGACTATAGCCCACGGGACAACGCATATGGATGACCGCTCCCGCTACAGAGTGGTCACGCGGCACGAAGGCGCGAATGCCCACTTTGGGTCGATTTGAGCCCGTCGCTATGCTCGGTGCAGCCGTTCAAGTGGGCCGCTGGTTGGCGCGTTGTCGAAGGGTCGGAGCCCCTCTTGCGATTTTGCGGATTAAACGGCTGCAATCGGTTGCTCAGTCATGTTCTGTGGTTCAAGACTTTTGGCAACTCTCCCCCCACCAAGCAGCTTGCCCATGCTGATGCGTTTTTCAACGGCATAACCTTGGGCGGCATAAAACCCGACGACACCGGCATTGGATTCGACCACCTGGAGGTTGACTTTCAGGCAGCCGCGCTCGGCCAGGGCCTGTTCGGCGGTCTGTAGCAGGGCCGATCCAATGTCCTGGTGGCGGCAGGACGGGTGAACCGCCACCGAATACAGCCAGCCACGGTGGCCGTCGTAGCCGGCCATGATGGTGCCCACCACTTGCTCGCCTTTTGTCGCGACAAAAAACAGCCCGTCGGCGGCGGCCAGTTTCTGGTCGATGGCCAGCGTCGGGGCGTTGTGGGGCGAGTCATCAGCAAACACCTCGGTCCAGAGCGACACCACCTGCGCCCGGTGCCTGGTGTTGTCAAAAGCGCGCACTTCAAGCCGGGGCGTGGGCGGTGCAGAGGGGGCCAGGTTCGGCGCCTCGGGCTCGCCGCTGCGGATTTCCGCCAGCACCTGCTGCAACAGGGCCAGCCCCTGCTGGACCTCCTCAAGGGTGGTGTTGAGCGCTGGCATGAAGCGCAGGCAATGCGGGCGCGGGGCATTGAGCAACAAGCCATGCGCTCTGGCCCGCTCAACCACCTGCGGTGCCAGGTCCTGCCCAAGTTCAAGTGCCAGCAGCAAGCCGCGTCCGCGTACCTGTCCCAGCCCAAAGCTGTCTGCCAGCGCCGTCAGCCCCTGGGCCAGTTGCGCACCGATGGCGCGGCTGGTCGCCAGAAAATCGGCCGACAGCAGCTCGCGCAGCACCGCCACCCCGGCTGCGCAGGTCAGCGGGTTGCCGCAAAACGTGCCGCCCTGGTCCCCGGCCGTGAAGCAGGAGCAGTGCGCCTTGGCCAGCAGGGCTGACAGCGGCACCCCGCCGCCAAGGCCTTTGCCCAGGGTCATGATGTCGGGCTCGATGCCGTATTGCTCGTAGGCGAACAGGGTGCCGGTTCGCCCGCACCCGGTCTGCACCTCATCCACGATCAACAGCAGCTGATGGGCATCACACAGCGCGCGCAGCCCTTGCA
>NZ_JAQTXM010000003.1 GCF_028688795.1 Rhodoferax sp.
CAATTCAGAACAACAGCGTTGATTTCATTGAGCTATTTCTAATGGATGCCATTAGAAATCCACAAGAAAATGTGAGCAGTTATTGTGCCGCCAAAGTCGGCAGAAGTCCTAATGAACAATCTCGGTTCATACCTGATGCCAAAGCTTTTGGTAGCTTTGGTCGGGGTCGTGGTCTTGTGCCTGCTTTTGCACATTGAAGCGCCGCCCGCCGCGTGGGTCAGTGCCCATGCCAGCGATGTAGAGCCAGTTGCCCTGGTTGTTGTAGACGTCGTAATCAATCAGCTGGGCTTCGAACCAGGCGGCACCGGCGCGCCAGTCGCCGTGCAGCTCATGGATCAGATAACTGGCCACCACCTGGCGCAAGCGGTTGGAGAGGTAACCGCTGGCCAGCAGCTCGTGCATGGCGGCGTCCACCAAGGGTTCAGTGGTGCGGCCCAGGCACCAGCGGGTGAACAGGGCCGGGTCGTGGTGGATGGGCGGCACCTTGTCGCGCAGGCCACGGTACCGAAACAGCTTGTCGCCATATTGCAGGTGCAGCAGGCGAAAGTAGTCGCGCCACAGCAACTCCAGCAGCAGCCACTCGGTGCCCTCATTGGGGCCCTCGCGCTGCTCATAGTTGCTGATGGTCTGTGCCACTTGGCGTGCCGACAGCGCGCCAGAGGCCAGCCAGCCGGACAATTTGCTGGAAAAGTCCGTGCCCGTGAGGCCGTTGCGTGTGGCTTTGTAATGCCGTGGCAGGTCGCTCGCAAAGTAGCGCGCCAAGTGGGCCAATCCAGCGCGTTCCCCACCGGTAAATTCGGCTTGCAAATATGGCAGGCTGGAACGCGGCTCGGGGCTGTTGTGGCCCAATTTGGCCAGTTCGTCTGCCAGGTTCACCGTGGCGTAGCCGTGCGCGGTTTCGGGCAGCGGCGGCAACTGTGTGGGGGCTGGCAGCGGGACCACGGGTCGTACCTGTGCACACGTCAAGGCCCGCCGAAACTGGGTGTACACGGCAGGCAGGTCTTGCACCTTGAAGGGCAGGTCATCGGGCTCGAACAAGGTGGACTGCCAGCGGCTGACAACTTCAACGCCGGTATGTTGCAACTGGTCAAGCTCGCTTTGTTCATGGGTGGCGGCAATGCTTTCGCAGTGGATGGCGGTCGCGTCCACGGCCCGCGCCAGTTTGGGCAACATGTCGGTGGCGGGGCCGTAGACCACGGTCAGGGCGCTGCCCATGGCGCGCAATTGGGCGTCCAGGTCAATCAGGCTGTCCAGCAGCACCCGTTGGCGGTGCATGCCGGGCTGCATGACGCCCCAGCGTGTGTCTCCGTTGTGGATGGCGCTGGCGCTGCCCAGGCAGTACACCGGCAGAAGCGCATCAGACTGCGCGCAGGCCTGGACAAGCGCCGGGTTGTCGTGCAGGCGCAGGTCGTTCCTGAACCAGTAAATCAGAGGGGTCATGTCAGTCTTGCTGGGAGGTGGGGGATGAGCGGCGGCAGCGCTCAGAGCAGTATTTGACGTTGCCCCAGTCGCGCGCCCACTTCTTGCGCCAGGCAAAAGCCAGGCCGCAGGTGAGGCAGATTTTGCTGGGCAACTCAGATTTTTTGCGCATTTTCATGGAGGAGGTGTGTGCGAGGAGCTTGGGGTTGGTGGACCACGGAGCGGGTGTTAGTCAAAGCCCAGGCTCAGCTGCGTGCTAGCGGCAAGGCTTGCCTGGCGGTTTGGCCGGGTGCTTGTCACTCGCGCGCCCTGGACTTTACGGGATGCATGTTTTTCAACAATGGTGGCTTTGCCTGCGCGCACTGATGGTGTGCGGCGCAAGCTGTGCAGGCGGTCTTTGGCAAAGCGGGTGGCGGTTTCCAGATCGACCAGTGGCATTGGCCAGGCGTCAGGCGCACCGGGGCGCGCATCCGCACACACGCGCACGCCACAGGCCGTCTGCACACTCTCGGGCATGCGCCAGGGCTCAAACAACCAACTGTTAGGCACTCGGCGAAGGGCCGGACACCAGCGGCGCACAAACAGGCCCTTGGGGTCATGGTCTTGCGCCTGTTTGATTGGGTTGTAGACCCGTGTGGTGTTGATGCCGGTGGTGCCCGACTGCATTTGCATCTGGCTCCAATGGATGCCGGGCTCGTAGTCTAAAAACTGCCGCGCCAACCACTGACCCACCTCGCGCCAGTGCAGCCACAGCGGGTAAGCCGCGACTGAGACCAGCATGGCCCGCATGCGAAAGTTGAGCCAGCCGGTTTCGCGCAGCATGGCCACGCAGGCGTCCACCATCGGCCAGCCGGTGCGCCCGGATTGCAAAGCCTCAAAATGCGCCGGGTTCCAGTCGGGCTCACGCAGGCCGTCGTAGCCCCGGTGCACATTGCGCCATTCCAGCTCTGGCTCGGATTCCAGCTTCTGGATAAAGTGGCAGTGCCAATGCAATCGGCTTAAAAATGCCTCTAGCCCTTTTGCAGCATGCGCAGAGTGCTCTTTTAACTGTAGTAACTTGTGATCGGTGGCTTGCACCACCTCGCGCAGGCTCAAACACCCAAACGTCAGGTAGGGCGACAGGCGCGAGCAAGCGCTGGGTGCCGACAGCGGTGACGAGATACCGCCCCGGTAATGGCGGCAACGGTCATTCAAAAAATCATCCAGCACCGCCAGCCCCGCGCTGCGTCCGCCACGCTGGCGCTCAGGTGGGTCAAACGCGTCGAGCCCCAGTTCTTGCGCGCTGAACACATGCTGCGCGTGCCAGGGCGACGGCGCAAATTGCAGGGCGCCAGGCGTGGGGCAGGGTAACTGGGGCGCTGCCGTATGGGTGACCCAATGGCTTTGCCAGTGGTTGCGGCTGACCAGTCGGCGCACCACACCAAATTGGGGGAATTCTTGCCAGCCAACCCCTTGGGCGCGGCACCAGCGTGCCATTGCCTTGTCGCGCTCAAAGGTCACGCCGTTGCCAGTTTCTTCGTGTGAATACAAGCGCTCGAAAGGGGCCAGTGCGTGCAACTGCGCCAACACCTCAGGCACTTCGCCAGTGCGCACATGCAGGCGGCCACCCAGCGCTTTCAGCGCGTGGGCCAGTTCGCGCAGGCTTTCCAGGATGAATTCATGGTGTTGGCGTGCCGCATCTGGCTGCACCCATAAGCTGGGCTCAATCACATACAGGCACAGTACCGGGCCGTACGCGGCGGCGTTGGTTAGCGCGGCGTGGTCGTGCAGTCGCAAGTCGCGCTTGAACCAGACCACGCCGTAGCTCACGCGCTTAAGCCCCCTTGTGTCAAGCCTTGCCCGAGCAAATAAACCGTGGCCAGACACAGGCATGCCACCACCGTGAGCTGCAGGCGCAGCGGCAAATACCAGGTCGGCAGCGCCAGCACCCGGGCCAACCGCAGGTCTTGCCGGTAATGGGCCAGCAGCCCGCCCAGCAACAGTGTGGTGCCCGCCGCAGGGGACACCAGCAGCGCCACCCAGGCGACCAGGCTGGGCATCACGCTCCAGGCATACACGCCATTGGCTGGCTGCTCTTGGGTGGCGGGGTGCACCATGGCAAACGCCCAGTGCAAGGCGCCTACAAAACTCAGAATCACCGCACCATAGCTCAGCAGCATTTTTTGCCAAAGCTCACGGTGGTTGGCATCCAGCGCACTTGCCAAGGCCAGCACCACAAACGGCAACAGGCCACCGTAGCCCAGCCAGGCGACGATGGCGGGGCGGGAGGATTCAGAAGATGTCATGGTGGTCTTTGGGTGGAGTGGGTCAGGCCAGGTCATTGTGTGCGATGCCTCTAGGTGCTGCGCCCCTCAATTGGCAAAATACCCCCGCGCATGACGGTCTTTGGCCGCAGTTTTTATCATGCGGCATGAATTCAAAACCACCTGCCTCACACGCCGCCAAACCCGCCAAGCCTCGCTTTGCCTTGTGGCTGGCACTCGCCGTCAGTTTGGGGTTGATTGGTTGGTGGGAATTTGCCACGCCCCGCGCGCCGGGGGCCGCCACACCGCCAGCAGAAGACCTGGCTCAGCCTGCGGGCAGCGAAGTGGCGGTGCTGGCTGGCGGCTGTTTCTGGTGCACCGAGGCCGACTTTGACAAGCTGCCTGGCGTGTTGTCCACCACCTCTGGCTACACCGGCGGCAAAACTTCCAACCCAACCTATTCTGAGGTGTCGAGCCATGCCACCGGTCATGCTGAAGCAGTGCGGGTGGTGTTTGACCCCAAACAGGTGAGCTACGCGCAATTGCTGGCCTACTTCTGGAAGACCATCGACCCCACCGTGCGAGACCGCCAGTTTTGCGACATTGGCACACCTTACCGCACGGCGATATTTGCAGCCACGCCAGCGCAACTGCAGTTAGCCAAGGAGTCACTGGCGGCGCTGGCGCAGAGCAAACCGTTTGCCGATCCGATTCAAACCCAGATTGTGATGCTGGATGATTTTTACCCCGCTGAGCAAGAGCATCAAAACTACCACCAGAACAACCCGGTGCGATACAACTACTACCGCACCAGTTGTGGCCGAGATGCCCGCCTCAAACAGCTTTGGGGTACCCCTGCTGCCTCCCAATAATTTATAAGAAATAAGGCTGTAGCGCTTATGGAATAAGCGCGAGGCACTATAAAAAACATAGTATTTTGGCTGGGCTTTCTATTGGCCTGATGAACTGGCTTTAACGCACGGCGTGTACGTCTGCCACCGCCAGCGCTGTCATGTTGACCACGCGGCGCACGGTGCTGGAGGGGTTCAGCACATGTGCGGTGGCGGCTGCACCGAGCAGAATCGGGCCCACTGTGACACCGTTGCCACCGGTCATCTTGAGCACGTTGAACAAGATGTTGGCCGAGTCCAGGTTGGGGCAAATCAAGATGTTGGCCGGGCCGCTGAGTGTGCTGTCGAGCAAAGTTGCCTTGCGGATGTCTTCTGACAAGGCGGCGTCGCCCTGCATCTCGCCGTCGCATTCCACTTCTGGGCACGCTATTCTGAACAGATCACGGGCTGCGCGCATTTTGCGTGCCGAGCCACGGCTGGACGAGCCGTAATTGGAGTGCGACAAAAACGCAATTTTGGGTTGTAAACCGAAGCGCTTGACCTCAGTGGCGGCCATTTGTGCAATGTTGGCGAGCTGCTCGGCACTCGGGTCTTCATTGACATAAGTGTCGGCCACAAACAGCGAATGGCTCTCCAGCATCAGGGCGTTCAGGGTGGCAAAGTTGCTGACACCGGGGGCGCGGCCAATCACGTCGCGCACATGGTCCAGGTGCACGTCAAAGCGGCCATGCAGCCCACACAACATGGCGTCGGCGTGGCCGAGCTTGACCATCAGCGCGGCAATGGTGGTGGTGCTGCGGCGCACCGCAGCCTTGGCGGCTTCCGGGCTGACGCCATTGCGCCCCATCAGCTGGTGGTAACTTTCCCAGTACTGGCGAAAACGCGGGTCGTCCTCGGGGTTGACCACGTCCACATCGCGGCCCAGCTGCAGGCGCAGGCCGGCCTTGGCAATGCGGGCTTCGATCACAGCCGGGCGGCCGATCAAAATGGGCCGGGCCAGTTGGCCTTCGACCACGATCTGGGCGGCGCGCAGCACGCGCTCGTCTTCGCCTTCGGCATAGGCCACGCGTTTGGAGGCGGCTGGGGCGTTGCGCGCGGCGTTGAACACGGGCTCCATCAGCAAGCCGGTGGAGTAGACAAAACGTGCCAGCGTCTGGCGGTAGGCGTCCATGTCCTTGATCGGGCGCTTGGCCACGCCAGAGGCCTCTGCGGCAGCTGCCACGGCGGGCGCAATGCGCAAAATCAGGCGTGAGTCAAACGGTTTGGGGATGATGAAATCCACACCAAACGCCAGCTCTTGCCCGGCGTAGGCATGGGCCACCTCTTCGCTGATGTCGGCCTTGGCCAGCGCAGCAATCTCTTGCACGCAGGCCAGCTTCATTTCTTCGGTGATCTGGGTCGCGCCGCAGTCCAGCGCACCGCGGAAGATGTACGGGAAACACAGCACGTTGTTGACCTGGTTGGGGTAATCCGAGCGGCCGGTGGCAATGATGCAATCGGGCCGCACGGCCTTGGCCAGTTCGGGGCGAATCTCAGGCTCGGGGTTGGCCAGCGCCAGAATGATGGGCTGGCGCGCCATGGTTTTGACCATGTCTTGCGTCAGCACCCCGGCGGCCGAGCAGCCTAGAAACACATCGGCTTCATTGACCGCATCAGCCAACGTGCGGGCAGTGGTGTCTTGCTCAAAACGCGCCTTGGAGTGGTCGTAACCACCTGGGCGGCCCTTGAAAATCACACCTTTGGAGTCGCACAAAAACACGTTTTTGACCTGTACGCCCAGGCCCACCATGACCCCCAGGCAGGCCAGCGCGGCGGCACCGGCGCCCGACACGGCCACCTTCACGTCCTGGATGTTTTTGCCCACCAACTCCAGCGCATTCACCAGCGCTGCACTGCTGATGATGGCAGTGCCGTGCTGGTCATCATGGAACACCGGAATGCCCATGCGCGCCTTGAGCTTTTCTTCAATGTAGAAACATTCGGGGGCCTTGATGTCTTCCAGGTTGATGCCGCCCAGCGTGGGCTCCAGCGCGGCAATGATCTCAATGAGTTTGTCGGGGTCGCGCTCGGCCAGCTCGATGTCAAACACGTCGATGCCAGCAAATTTCTTGAACAGGCAGGCCTTGCCTTCCATCACCGGCTTGCCCGCCAGCGGGCCAATGTCGCCCAGGCCCAGCACGGCGGTGCCGTTGGTCACCACGCCCACCAGGTTTCCTCGGCTGGTGTAGTCATAAGCCAGGTCAGGGTTGGCCTGAATGTCCAGGCAGGGATAAGCCACACCGGGTGAGTAAGCCAGTGCCAGATCGCGCTGGTTGATCAACGGCTTGGTGGCGTTGACCGAGATCTTGCCGCGCGTGGGAAAGCGGTGGTAATCACGCGATGCGTCGCCCAGGGCTTGTTCAGCGCTGGATAGTTCATGGCTCATGGAGGCTCCTGATGTAATAGACGGCGTCTACTTTACACCCGGAAAACGCAGAGTTCTCTGACAGATTGGCTGTCACACAAGGGTGGACTGCCCAAATTCACGTCAGCACAAAATTCGCGTTTGGCCGGGCGATGGGCGGGGGCACATCACCCAGCATTTCAGACAGACTGGCATGGATGCCGGTCACCATGGCGTCTAGCGCCAGATCGTTGTCGGCCAGGCCAAACGGGTTCTCAATCTCATCACTCAGGGCTTCCAGGGCGAAGAAGGTGTACGACACAAACGTCACCACCAGCGGCGTCATCCAGCCAATGCTGTCGACCAGCCCAAACGGCAACAGCGCGCAATACAGGTAAACGCTGCGGTGCAGAATCACCGAGTAGGCAAACGGCAAGGGCGTGTTGGCAATGCGTTCGCAACTGCCCAGGGCCAATGACAGGCCGTCGAGCGACGCCTCCATCTTGTGCGCCAGCATCGGCTCCAGCAGCTTTTGCTGCCGGCAATCACGCAACCATTGGCCGAGCCAGAGCAACACCAGTGCGGGGGCCGAGCGTGCGCTGGCCAACTGCAGCCGCAAGGTCTCGGGCAGCAGGCCCTCGGTGTGCGCGGTGGGCGTTTGCTCACGCAACTGGTTGCGCATGGTGCTGGCAAAGCCAACCAGCCCCAGCACAAACGGACGCACATCGCGCCCAGGCGCAACAAAAGTCAGAGCCTGGCGCGTCAGGTTGCGTGCTTCTACCAGCACGCTGCCCCATTGTTTGCGGGCTTCCCAATAACGGTCGTAACTTGCGTTGATGCGAAAACCAAGAAAAATAGCGAATGAAATGCCCATCAACGAAAACGGGCTGGCGTTGAGTGTGACTTTCCATAAAAAAAGCTGGCCATGCGCCAACACCACCGCGCAAGACAGGACAAAAATGAACAGTTGCTGGCCGTAAATGCGGTGTACCAGCGAACCTCGCCGAACAAGCAGCAGGCGAATCCAATGGGGTCGGGGGCGAACAATCACGATGAAAACAAGCGTCTGAAAGCCGGTGTGTTATGGAGCAGGCATTGTCACTGATGCCGCCTATGTGTACTGGGAAAATCAGGGTTTACCCTATGTTTAGTTGCAACACGGCAACGCGCAAGCGCTGGTTCCCCATCATCGCCCAAGCATCTATTTTTCTACGCCAGCAAGTCGCACAAGCTGCGGGCAATCACCTTGGTGGCGCGGCGCAGGTCTTCCAGGTCCAGCCGCTCATCGGCGCGCTTGGCATGGGATTCGAGCACGGTGCGGGGTCCGGCGCCGTAGATCACGCCGGGTATGCCGGCCTCGCAGAACAGCCGCACATCGGTGTAAAGCGGGGTGCCCAAGGCGGGAATGTCTTCGCCAAAAACGGCTTTGCCGTGTTGCTGAATGGCATCCACCAAGGGCTTGTTTCCGGGCAGCGGTTGCATGCTTTTGGCCAGCAACATGCGTCTGACCTCCACTGTGATGCCGGGGGATTGTGCCGCCGTGTGGGCAATGAGTTCGCGCAGGCCGGCTTCGACGTCTGCTGCGTTCTCTTCTGGAATCATGCGCCGGTCCAGCTTGAAGCTGACCCGCCCCGGAATCACATTGGTGTTGGTGCCACCAACGATCAGCCCCACGTTCAGGTACGGGTGGGTGATGCCTTCCACCTGCGAGGTGATGGCCTTGTAAAGCGCGTTTTGTGCGTAAAGCGCATTGAGAATTTTGACGGCACCCTGCAGCGCATCGACACCGGATTCTGGAATGGCGGCGTGCGCCATCTGGCCGTGCACCGTCACCTCCAGTTGCAGGCAGCCGTTGTGGGCGGTGATTACCTGGTAGCTGAATCCGGCGGCAATCATCAGATCGGGTTGTGTCAGTTTGTGCTTGAGCAGCCAGCCTGGGCCAACTTCACCGCCAAACTCTTCGTCGTAGGTGAACAGCAGCTCCAGCTGGCCTTTTTGCGGTTGGCACACGGCTTCCAGCGCGCGCATGGCGAAGGTGAAGGTGGAAAAGTCGCATTTGCTGACGGCGCTGGCGCGGCCAAAAATCTTGCCGTCTTCAATCTCGCCGCCATAGGGGTCATGCGTCCAGCCCTCACCGGGCGGCACCACGTCGCCATGGGCGTTCAGCGCAATAGTTTTGCCGCCTGGGCCATAGGCGCGGCGCACGATGAGGTTGGTGA
The DNA here is from genome assembly GCF_028688795.1 of Rhodoferax sp. Taxonomy (GTDB): domain Bacteria; phylum Pseudomonadota; class Gammaproteobacteria; order Burkholderiales; family Burkholderiaceae_C; genus Rhodoferax. The sequence continues at coordinate 9,116 of NZ_JAQTXM010000003.1, forward strand.
TGCTTTGCAACCCGGCGGCATGCACTTCAGCGGCGGGCACCGGGTGTTTTTCGGCGTCAATGCCCATGGCTTGCAGCAGCGCAAAGGTGCGTTCGGCGTGCGGTGCGTTGTTGCCGGGGGGCGTGTCGGTGGGGACTTGGATGAGTTCTTGCAGAAAGCGCACTTGCTCATCAAAGTGGGCGTCAATCCAGGCGTCAAGTTGGGTGTAGTTGGTCATGGTGGTGCAGGCTTGTTGTCGAGGCAGTGTGCGGTTGTGGGGCGGACTTCAGTCTGCCTGGCTGGCGGCAGCCGGCCCTGCGCTGGCCAATTGTTCAAGCAAATGGTTAAACGCCTCCACCGCCAGCTGCATGTCGTCACTGGTGGTGGATTCAAGCGGGTTGTGGCTGATGCCGGCATTTTGGCCGCGCACAAACAGCATGGCTTGCGGCATCACCTCATGCAGTTTCATGGCGTCGTGGCCGGCACCGCTGGGCATGCGGTGCAGCGGCAAGCCCAGGCTTGCTACGGCGGTTTCCCAGCGCTGCTGCCAGACGGGTGCGCTGGGGGCGGCGCTGGCGCGCATCGATTCGGTGATTTCAAAACTTACTTTTCGGCGTGTGCAAATGTCGGCCAATGCGCGTAACACATCGGCCTCCAGCGCGTCACGCTGGGCGTTGCTGGGCGCGCGCAGGTCCAGTGAAAACTGGCAGCGCCCGGGCACCACGTTGATGGAGCCATTGGGCACAGACAACTGGCCTACCGTGGCCACCGAGTCACCGTCTTTTGCGGCACGGGCTTCGCAGGCCAGCATGAATTCGGCCACGGCGCAGGCAGCGTCCGCGCGCTGGTTCATGGGGGTGGTGCCCGCATGGCAGGCGGTGCCCAGCACGTCGGCGGTGTAGCGCACGCTGGCGTTGATGCTGGTCACCACGCCCAGCGGCAGGTTCAGCGCGTTCAGCACCGGGCCTTGCTCGATGTGCACTTCGACAAAACCCAGGTACTGCGCCGGGTCGCGCTTGAGCCGGGCAATGTCGTCCACACACAAGCCAGCGTGCTGAATGGCTGCGCGCATCGACACGCCATCAACGTCCAATTGGTCCAGCCACTCGGGCTTGAAGTCGCCGGTGAGTGCGCCTGAGCCCAAAAATGTGGCCTTGAAGCGCTGGCCTTCTTCCTCGGCAAAGGCCACCACTTCAATGGCAAATGGCAGCCGCTGCCCGGCGCGGTGCAGCTCACGCACGCAGGCCATGGGCACAAAAATGCCCAAGCGGCCGTCATACTTTCCGCCATTGCGCACCGTGTCGTAGTGGCTGCCGGTCAGCAGGGTTTGAGTGTTTATATGCTTTTTAGGCCCGTAGCCCTTATTTAATATGCGTGAGTAGCTATCGTTTGAATAGTATTCTGTGGTGGTTTGGTGAGCCTCAAAACGCCCCACCACATTGCCCACCGCGTCGATGTGCACCGTATCAAAACCGCAGTCTTGCATCCAGCCCTGCAGGCGCGCGGCGCAGGCTCGATGAGCCTCGGTGAGGTAGGTCACGGTGAGTTGGTCGGGGGCTTCCGAGTGTTGGCTCAAGGCTTCATGCCAGTCCCACACGTCGTTGCACAGCACCGGCGTGATGCCAAATTTGTCGTTCAGGCGAAGCTCGGCAATGCGGTGGATGTTGCGCAGGCACTCCTGCAATTCAAAGTCGGGGTGGCCGTGCAGGCGGCGCTCAAAAGTGGCAATGATCTCAGCCCGGCTCAAGCCCAAGCCACGCGGCCCGCGCACCGCCAGGATGAATGGCCAACCAAATTTGGCGTTGTAGCTGGCGTTGAGTTGCTGCAAACGGGCAAATTCGTCGGCGCTGCAGTTTGTCAGGCCTGCTTTGTTTTGCTCGTTGCTGGATTCCACCGTGAGGCTTTGGCTCACCATGGCCTTGCCAGCCAACTCGGGGTGCGCTTTGATCAGGCTGAGCTGTTGCTCTTTTGTCGCTTGGCTGACCACCTCGGCCAAGGCAAATTTGAGGTGGTTGATGGATTTGAAGGGCCGGTTTTTCAGGGCAGCCTGGGCAATCCAGGGGCTGTGTTCGTACAGGCCGTCAAGCAGGGTTAAGGCTTCTTCATGTGTTGCGGCATTGAGTTGTTGCAAGGTCAATGGCATTTTTTGCTCCTGCTGGCGAGGGAAACAGAGGGGGGATCAACGACAGTTAACAAAAAATGCTCCGTTAAACATAGCTGCTTGCGCTTGCAAACAAAAGGCTAGAGGTTAAAAACACATGCAATATTCATTCCAGTCTGCCCGCAGCCTGCGCCGCCTTGGGCCAAGCTCAATCTGGCGCTGACGAACCTGTGGCAGATGCGCCATACGGATGCACCACCCGCCAATGCCGCGCAATGTCCAGCCGACGACACACCCACACCTTGTCATGCTGCCCGATGTAATCCAGAAACCGTTGCAGCGCCACAATGCGCCCCGGCCGCCCCAGCAAGCGGCAATGCATGCCCACGCTCATCATCTTGGGCGCGTTCAGGCCAGCCGGGTCGCCCTCGGCATAGAGCGCATCAAAGCTGTCTTTCAGGTATTGGTAAAACGGGTCAGCGTGCGAAAACCCTTGTGGCAGGGCAAAACGCATGTCGTTGCAGTCCAGCGTGTAGGGCACGATGAGTTGCGGCACCACGCTGTCATCCGTTTTGCGCACCTGCATCCAAAAGGGCAGGTCGTCGCCGTAGTAATCCGCGTCGTATTCAAAGCCGCCAAAGTCGGCCACCAGGCGGCGCGTGTTGGGGCTGTCGCGCCCGGTGTACCAACCCAGCGGGCGGCTGCCCATGAGCTGGGTCAATACCGCCATGCCGCGCGCCATGTGTTCGCGCTCTATGTCTTCGGGCAGGTCTTGGTAGTGAATCCAGCGCCAGCCGTGGCAGGCGATCTCATGCCCCAATTGTTGGCAGGCTTGCACCAGTTCGGGGTGGCGCTGCAGCGCCATGCCCACACCAAACACGGTGAGCGGCAGGCCGCGCTGCTCAAACTCGCGCAATATGCGCCACACCCCGGCCCGGCTGCCGTATTCGTAAATCCCTTCCATGCTGATGTGCCGGTCGGGGTAGCTGGCCGGGTTGGCCATCTCCGACAAAAACTGCTCTGAGCCCGCATCGCCGTGCAGCACACAGTTTTCGCCACCTTCCTCATAGTTCAGCACAAACTGCACCGCAATACGGGCCTGGTTTGGCCACCGCGCATGGGGTGGATTTGGGCCGTAGCCTTTCAGATCGCGGGGGTAGGGCAGGGTGCTGTTGTCGTGGGTCATGGGGAATCAGTGTATACACTTTGCTTCATTTTTGAGGGCTGCATCATGGGACTGAGTACGCATGTGTTGGACACCATGCACGGCACACCGGCCGCGGGCATGACCGTGACTTTGTACGCCACCGAAGGCAGCACCGCGCTGCAACTCAAGCAATTTGTGCTCAATCAAGACGGGCGCAACCCCGCTGGCCTGCTGCTTGACAGCACCGAGTTAAAGCGCGGCACCTACCGCTTGGTCTTTGATGTGGCGGCGTATTTCAAGGCGCAGAGTGTGGCCTTGCCCGAGCCGAATTTTCTGGGGCAAGTCAGCCTGGACTTTGGGGTGGCAGCGCCCGAGCAGCACTACCATGTGCCACTGCTGGTGAGCCCGTGGAGTTATTCAACGTACCGGGGGTCTTGATGCGCGGGGGGCTGTCCCGCAGGTCTAGTCAGTTGAGGACAGAGCAAATTTACTTCGTAAATCTTGGTCTGTCCCTCAAGGTTTCACAATTGCCCTTCCGTCAGGGTGTCGAGCTGGAACAGACCGGTTTTGTGCCACAGCCAGGTGTCGGTGTAGGTCACGCGGCCCATGCGCACTGGCACCGGATAGGGCGCGGCTTGGCGCGCCAGGCGCTCAATCTCGGCTATCACTTCCGGCGCATGTTTGGGCGCGCGCATCCAGTTCAGGCTGGTCACGCGGCCCTTGCCGTCAACCTCTATTTGCAACACCCCAATGGCGTACAGCAGCGGCGGCATCATGCCCTGGTAAATGCGGGTTTTGTTCTTGCCATACAAATGGCTGGCGGCGTCACGCCGGTAGGCGCGCGGTGTGGTGGCGTTCGAGACGAGCAGTTGGCCAGGCGTGGGCGTCACCACCAGGGGTGTGGTGGCGGGTGTGGGTGCCTGCTCGGTCACAGCAGGCGGGGGCACTGGGGTCGACGTGCAACCCGCGATCAGTGCGGCCAAGCCCGCCGCCAGACCCGCGCCAAATGCAAGCCAGCGTGTGCGCAGCAGGAGTGTTGTTTTCACGTTGCAAAACCCTCAAAACGGTTGGATGAGATATGGCCCCGTAATGTGCCTGAAAAACCGCGTCCGCTGAAGCGTAGTCATCTTAAAAAGGTAAGCCTTTGTGACATCTGAACGCAACTTTTTGGTGCAGTTGCGCACGCAAGACGCCGTGCTGGTCACCGTGCACAGCCACCGTGGCTCGGTCCCGCGAGAGGCTGGTGCCTGGATGGCCGTGTTGGCTGATGAAACCCTTGGCACGGTTGGCGGCGGGCATCTGGAGTGGCAAGCCATGGCGCAAGCCCGCGCCCGGCTAAACGGCGCGCCGGGCCAACCCCTGCTGCGTTATGCCCTGGGGCCATCGCTGGGCCAATGCTGCGGCGGCGAGGTGGTGCTGAAGTTTGAACGCGTGGGCGCGGCCGACGTGCCGCGTTTGCAGGCCGCTTTTGCTCAAGCCCGTGCCCACTGGCCGCACATTGCGCTGTTCGGTGGCGGCCACGTGGGGCGGGCGCTGGTGCAAACGCTGGCCCCGTTGCCTTTGAGTGTGCGCTGGGTAGACAGTCGCGACGAGATTTTTCCCGAGCCGCTGCCCGCCAACGTGCTGGCCGAACACGCCGACCCGGTTCAGTCAGCAGTTGCTGATTTGCCGCCAGGCGCGCTGGTGCTGGTCATGAGCTTTAGCCACGCCGAAGACTTGGACGTGGTGGCCGCGTGCATTGCGCGCCAGCGCGCACAGGCTGACTTGCCCTTCATCGGTCTGATCGGTAGCCATAGCAAATGGGCAGCTTTTAGCCACCGCTTGCAAGCGCGCGGCTTTCGGCCCGAAGAACTGGCGCACGTCACCTGCCCCATTGGCCTGCCCGGCATTTCTGGCAAAGCGCCCGAAGTGATCGCCGTGGCCGTGGCGGCACAACTCTTGCAGGTCATTGGCAGCGCCGACATCACCCGCGGTGAAACTCAAAGGACAACATGATGGAAAGTTACGTGCTGGATTGGCTTAATTTGCTGCTGCGCTGGGCGCATGTGGTCACCGCCATCGCCTGGATTGGCTCGTCGTTCTATTTTGTGTTCTTGGACAGTAGCCTGACCCCGCCGGAAGACGATGATTTGAAAAAACAAGGCGTCAGCGGCGAGCTCTGGGCCGTGCATGGCGGCGGCTTCTACCACCCGGTGAAATTCGCCGTGAAGCCCCCGCAGTTACCCAAGCACCTGCACTGGTTTTACTGGGAAAGTTACAGCACCTGGCTCACCGGCTTTGCGCTGTTCACCGTGTCTTACCTGTGGAGCGCGGGCACATACCTTATCGACAAGTCAAAGATGGACTGGCTGCCCTGGCAGGCCATTGCGGTGGCCATCGGGTTTTTGGTGGTGTTCTGGCTGCTGTATGACTTGATTTGCCGTATCTTCGGCCAGCGCAAAAACGGTGATGCGATCGTGGGTGTCCTGGTGTTGGTGCTGGTGTGTGTGGCAAGCTGGCTGGCCTGCCACTGGTTTGCCGGGCGCGCCGCTTTCTTGCTGGTGGGTGCCATGCTGGCCACCAGCATGAGCGCCAACGTGGCGCACTGGATCATTCCGGGCCAGCGCAAGGTGGTGGCTGCCATCAAGGCCGGGCAGCCGGTGGACCCGATTCACGGCATCCGCGGCAAGCAGCGCAGTGTGCACAACACCTACTTCACCCTGCCGGTGCTGTTTGCCATGCTCAGCGGGCACTACAGCTTTACCTACACGCACCCGCAAAACTGGCTGGTGTTGATCGCCATGATGTTTGCCGGTGCCGCCATCCGGCAGTTTTTTGTCATGCGCCACGGCTACAAGCTGGGCCGCAACACCAACCCGCTGCCCTACGCGGGTGTGGGCGTGGCGGTGATTCTTGCCATGATCGTCTGGCTGGCACCAAAACCCGAGCCCGTTTCAGTATCTTCAGATTCAATAGCTACTCACGCAGGTAACACGGTGGCTGGAGGCCAAATTGGTTATGCAACTCTGCAACCCATTCTGGCCCAGCGTTGTTACCTGTGCCACGGCGCGCAGGTGCAAATGAAAAACGTGCGGCTGGACTCCGCCGCCAATGTCAAGCTGCACGCGCAAGCCATCTACCAGCAGGTGGTGGTGAGCAAAATCATGCCCATGACCAATGCCACCGGCATCTCCGAGGCCGAGCGCATGCTGATCAAGCAGTGGTTTGAGACCGGGGCGAAGAGCGACTGAGCTGTGCCTTGGTCGGTTATGCCGCCTTGTCCGCCTCAGAGGTGAACGAATCCGCGTAAAACTCGTCTACTGGCAGCCCGGCTTCTACAAAATCGCGCTGCGCTGACGCCACCACAATCGGTGCGCCGCAGGCATAGACCTGGTAGCCCGACAAATCTGGCAGGTCTTGCAACACGGCGCGGTGCACAAAGCCGGTGCGGCCGGCCCAGTTGTCTTCTGGCAAAGCATCAGACACCACCGGCACATAACGCAGGTTGGGCATCTCGGCGAGTTTGGCCTTGACCCAATCGTCCATGTACAAATCATGCGGTCGGCGCCCGCCCCAATACAGCGTGGCCGGGCGTGTGCTGCCCTTGAACTGCAGGTGCTCGATCAGCGCCTTGATCGGGGCAAAGCCCGTGCCCGCGGCCAGCAACACCATCGGTTCGATGCTGTCTTCGCGCAGGTAAAAGCTGCCAAACGGCCCTTCAATGCGCAAAATGTCGCGCTCCTTCATCGTGCCAAACACTTGGTCGGTGAAAACGCCGCCGGGCATGTGGCGAATGTGCAGCTCCAGGCCTTGCCCAATCAGGTGCGGCGCGCTGGCCATGGAATAACTGCGGCGCACACCGTCGCGCAGCAAAAATTCAATGTACTGACCGGCATGGTAGGTAAAGACATCGTTGGCTGGCATTTGCAGCAGCAGGCGCATCACATCGGGCGATTTTTTCTCCATCAAGGTCACGCGTGTGGGCATTTTCTTGATGGGCAACGCTCCTTCAGCCGTCACCTGGCGCGACTCCAGCACCACGTCGCTGTGGGCGCTGGCGCAGCAGGTCAGCACAAAACCCTGCGCTTCTTCCTCGGTGCTGAGCGCCTTGCTTTGGTGTGCGCCGTGGCTGACGGTGCCGCTGAGCTTTTTGCATTTGCATGAGCCACAGGCACCGTCTTTGCAGCCGTAGGGTAGGTTGACTCCTTGCGCAATGCCGGCGGCCAGCAAGGTGTCGGTGGGGGCCACGGTAAAGGTTCGGCCGCTGGGCTCAATCGTGATCTGAAATGCCGTCGCGCTGCTGGCTGTCATATTCTGGTTATCCTCAAGGCGTTTGTTTTAATCGTCAAAAAGGTGCCAATTTTGCCTGCATTGAAAAGCCCCCATGTGCTCCTGTATGCCACCCGCCCCGGCGCGTTGCCCGCACGTTTTCGGCGCGAGCGCGTGTTGCTGGTGGGCTGCGGTGACGTGGGCTTGCGCGTGGCCCGCGAACTGGCCCCCCGGGTGCGTCTGCTTGCCCTGACCTCAAGTGCTGAGCGTGTGCCTGAGTTACGCGCCCGTGGCATCACACCCCTGCTGGGCAACCTGGACAAGCCCGCCAGCCTCAAACGCCTGAGCGGTCTGGCCACCCGCATCGTGCACCTGGCCCCGCCCCCGGGCGCTGGCTGGCAAGACACCCGCACACGCAATCTGCTGGGTGTGCTGCGCCGGCGTTTGCCTGTGCAAACGCTGGTGTATGGCTCCACCAGCGGCGTCTATGGCGACTGTCAGGGTGGTTTAGCTATTGAAACTAGAGCTACTAACGCAGAAACAGCAAGGGCCCAGAGGCGAATTGATGCTGAAAATAGAGTGCGCCACTTTGGCCGTGCCAGCGGCGCACACGTCAGCACCTTGCGCATTCCCGGCATCTACGCGCCCGACCGTGAAGGCGGCACGCCACGTGAGCGCCTGCTCAAAGGCACGCCGGTGTTGCGCACTGAAGACGACGTGTTCACCAACCACATCCACGCCGACGACCTGGCCCGAGCCTGCGTGGCCGCGCTGTGGCATGCCAAGCCGGGCCGGGTCTATAACGTCAATGACGACACCTGCCTGAAGATGGGCGACTACTTTGACTTTGCCGCAGATCTGTATGGCTTGCCGCGCCCACCCCGCGTGTCGCGCGCTGGTGCCAAAGAAAAACTGCCGGTGATGATGCTGAGCTTCATGGGCGAATCGCGCCGCATGGACAACTCCCGGCTGAAGAAAGAGTTGGGCCTGCGTTTGCGTTATGCAACTGTGGCTGAGGGCCTGGCAATGCCGGGGTTGTGATCGTGATGGCTATTTCGCCAGGCCGACTTGCAGGGTATTTAACGGTGAAGTGAAACGGGTGGCCCTGGCTGCAGTGGGTGAATTCGATCTGTGGTCAGTCTTGGGGGACATCGGTTTAGTAGGCCTTTTGGTCTTTGGCGACCAGGCGGACGGTTTTGAAGATGATGTTGATGTCAAGCCGCAACGACCAGTGGCGCAGGTAGTCCAAGTCGTAGTCAATGCGGCCCTGCATTTTGTCGAGGGTGTCGGTTTCGCCACGGAAGCCGTTGACCTGGGCCCAGCCGGTGATGCCGGGCTTGACCTTGTGGCGCACCATGTAGCCTTTGATGAGTTTGCGGTAGGTTTCGTTGTGGGCCACGGCGTGAGGGCGAGGGCCCACGATGCTCATGCGGCCTTGCAGCACGTTGACAAACTGGGGCAGTTCGTCAAGTGAGGTGCGCCGCAATATGGCGCCCAGCGGGGTGATGCGGGCATCGTTTCTTTGTGCTTGCCGAATGGCACCGCCGTCTTCGGTGACGCTCATGGAGCGAAATTTGTAGACCAGAATTTCTTTGCCATCAAGGCCATAGCGGCGCTGCTTGAAGATGATGGGGCCAGGCGAGGTGAGCTTGACGGCAATGGCCACGCCAATGAGCACAGGTGTGATCAGAGTCAGGATCAGCACGGAGAACACGATGTCGCTGGCGCGTTTGATGGCGCCGTTCATGCCGGTAAACGGTGATTCACAGACCGAGATCACTGGCACGCCACATACCGCAGTGGTGTGGCCCTGAATCAGGTCGGTGACGAACATGTCGGGCACGAAATAGATCGAGGCGGTGGTGTCTTTGAGGTCGTCCAGCACATGCAGGATGCGTGGCTGCGAAGCCATGGGCAGCGACAAATAAATGACCTGAATGTGATGCACTTTCACCAGGCGGGCAATGTCACTGAGCTTGCCCAGCACGGGGTGGTTGGCGTCAACGCCGTTGCGGCCAGCATCGCGACTGTCGACAAAGCCGCACAGTTCGATGTGGCTGTAGGGCGACTGCGCCAGCTTGGTGGCGAGTGCAAAGCCCTGAGAATTCATGCCCACAATGACGGCGCGCTGCTTGGGGCCTTGCAGATTGAGCAGTGCGGGAACCGCGGCGCGCAGCAGCAAACAGGCGCCAAATTCAGCGACTGGTGCTAACAATAGCCAGGCTAGCAAGGCTTTGTCGGAGAACACATGCAAGAAGCCGGTGGCCACACCGATAAGAAACAGCAGGGCAGCAATCCAGGTCCAGTTGAGGAGAATGTTGAGTCCAGCGGTCCACAAGGGTTTTTGCAGACGCGACTCGCCTGGAAACGTGAGCGCAAACACCAACACTGAGAGCAGCAGGTAGGCCGGCGGGATCTCGCCCTCAAAGTAAACCGAAACGCCCCACAGCGACAGCACCAGAGTCGTCGGGGTGACGATGGCGATCAGGACGTTAAGCAGGTTGCCCTTGCCAAGTGTTGAACCTGCCAGCTGTTTGCTGGCGGCAGCAGCAGAGGTGTTGGATCGCGCTTCAGTCATTGACGAGAAAGGCGTTGTACTTGTCTACGGCTTGGGCGCGGGCAACCACATCTAGCTTTTTGAAGATGTGCTTCATGTGGTTTTTGACGGTGAACTCACTGATGTCCATAAGGCGACCAATTTCGGGGTCGGTTTTGCCCGAGGCGACCCAGTACAAGACCTGGACTTCGCGATCGGTCAGGTCGGACGCATGGCCGGGTGCGTGGGTAGTGCCATTAGTGGGGGGCGCTAAGTGCTCTTGGTATGGAAGGTAGCTTTGCCGGTCGCCTGGCCACCAGTCCGGTATGTCACGATGGCTATGTACCGCTAACGACCGCGTGATGGTGTGGCGGTGGTTGCAGGTGATTTCAAACGAGCGGGAATAAAAATGATCCATTGATCAGGCGACAACGTGGAATGGTTGCGGTGCGGCGAAGGATGCAAAAATTTTCAAAATTAAGAATAAAAACAATGGCTTGAAAACAAAAGATCGCGTCACGAGACGTCACCCGCAGTTGCGCCAGAAGACCTGAGTTGATTTGACGAGTGCTCTCATGGGATCGCTGTCAAGTTAGGCCGGCCTGTCTTGAAGCGGAGAGAAAGCGTGCACTGAGCGCCTTGATGGTAAGTGCAATTGACCGCCTGGGCTATTTCGAAAATGGGGAATATTGAGGAAATTTGGGCAATTTACGCGAAAGGTTTTGGTGTCAATCGCATCGACAGTGTGAGAATTTTGAATTTGGTCGCGTGCGGAAAAACCGGGCATGCACTGCAGGACCGGTTTTGATCACCAAGAAATCAAGGGTTTTGATGAACTGAGGCAAACTTTTGCCATCAGGATTTTGTGCTTGGTGCAGCAGCTGATGATCTGCCTTCTGTGCGACGCCACCGCGCGCATATCGGTTGTGATCGTGCGTCGGGTGATGTGATTTTGCTGTGGGCGATTGCCTTGGGCCTTTTGTAACCCGGGGCGTTTGTATGGCTAATCCAGTGCCGCAGCCTGAATCGCCGTCAGCGCGATGGTGAACACAATGTCGTCCACCAGCGCCCCGCGCGACAAGTCATTCACGGGCTTGCGCAAGCCCTGCAGCATTGGCCCCACAGACACCACGTTGGCCGAGCGCTGCACCGCCTTGTAGGTGGTGTTGCCGGTATTCAGGTCAGGGAAGATGAACACGGTGGCCTGGCCTGCCACCGCGCTGCCCGGTGCCTTTTGGGCCGCCACATCGCGCACCGTGGCTGCGTCGTATTGCATGGGGCCGTCAATCACCAACTCTGGCCACTGCGCGCGGGCCAGTTCGGTGGCGGCGCGCACCTTCTCAACGTCGTCACCCGAGCCGGAGGCTCCGGTGCTGTAACTGATCATCGCCACCTTGGGGTCGATGCCAAAGGCCAGGGCGCTGTCGGCGCTTTGCTTGGCAATTTCGGCCAGTTCTTTGGCGGTTGGGTCGGGGTTGACGGCGCAGTCTGCATACACCAGCACCTGTTCAGGCATGAGCATGAAGAAGCAAGACGACACGATGGACGAGCCTGGCGCCGTCTTGATGAGCTGCAACGCGGGGCGCACCGTGCTGGCCGTGGTGTGCACCGCGCCGCTGACCAGGCCGTCGACCTCGTCCACTGCCAGCATCATGGTGCCGAGCACCACGGTGTCTTCCAGCGCGGTCAGGGCTTGCCCGGGGGTCAAGCCTTTGCTTTTTCGAATCGCCACCATTGGCGCTACATACTGTTCAGCGATTTGCTGGGGGTCCAGAATCTCAAGGCCCGGCGGCAACTCCAGCCCCAGCGAGTCGGCAACGGATTCAATCACCTTGCGTTTGCCCAGCAACACGCAACGGGCGATGCCTTTTTCGGTGCAGATCACGGCGGCACGCAGGGTGCGCGGCTCGTCGCCTTCGGGCAGCACGATGCGCTTGTTGGCAGCACGGGCTTTTTGCATGAGCTGGTAGCGAAAGGCTGGGGGTGACATGCGGGTCGAGTTGACGCGGTCCAGTCCAACGCAGATCGCATCGCCGTCAATTTGCTCGGCCACGCTGTCGATCACGGTGTCCATGCGGCTCAAGTCGTCTTGCGGCACGGCAAGCTGCAAGCGGCTGATGCGTGCGGCGGTGCCAAAACTGTCACCATCGGTCCGCAAGACCGGCAGCCCACTGTGAAACGCACGCGAACAAAAGCGCTCGATGCCCGGGCTGATGAAGCTGTCATGGGTTAGCACCAGGCCGGCCAACTCAATGCCGTTGCTTGCCGCCAGCGCGGTGGCCAGAATCACGTCGTCGCGGTCGCCAGCGCTGACCACCAACGTGCCCGACTTGAGGCGCGGCACCACTTCGGTCACTGAGCGGGCGCACAGCACGGTGTCGAGCACGCGCCGGGTGGCGATGTCGCCTTCGATCATCACCTCGGCACCCAGGTGGCGCGCCACGTCCAGGGTGCGCGGCGCCGACAGCGCCGGGTTGTTTTGAACAACGCCCCAGATCGGCACGCCGTCGAGTTGGTTGTGTACGGCGGCCTCATCAAAGTCTGGTGTGGCGCGATTGAAGATGACGCCCACCACGCTGCGTCCGGCATTGCGCACCTGGGCAATCATGTAGCGGGCCTGGGCGATGTCCTCTGGGTTGGCGCCGCTGGCCACCAGCACCACATCGGCCTGTAGGCTTCGGGCGATGTCAGCCGACAGGCGCGGAATAAAGGCCCGGCTTGGGTCCGCATGGATGCCTTCAACCAGTAGCACGTCGGCGCCTTCGGTGCAGGACATGGCCATGCTGACAATGTTCTCAAGCAACTCGTCGGTCTTGCCATTGGTGACATATTGGGTGGCCTGGCTCATGGGCAAGGGATCAGGCGTGGTTTCAGTCTGGCAGATGCGGCGGGCAAACAGCACAGACGGTTCGGTGTCTGGCGTGCGTTTGGTGATGGGTTTGACAAATGCCACTTTCAGGCCACGCCGTTGCAGCGCCCGCAAAAGGCCCAGTGACACCGAGGTAAGGCCGACATTGGGTTGTGTTGCTGCAACGAAATACGAACGCATGAGAAAACTCCGCTGATGATTGCCAACCCGCCAGGTGGCTGGCGTAAAAATTGTGCAGTGCATCATAATGCAGCCAAGGGTTAACCCTAGGTGCAAGGCCTGCATGAAGCAACAAAAAACCCGCCATGTTAGATAACATGCGGGTTCTGAGGGGTTCTGATACTGTCTGAAGCGCTATTCTGGTGCCCGGGGCCGGAATCGAACCGGCACTCCTTTCGGAGGGGGATTTTGAGTCCCCTGCGTCTACCAATTTCACCACCCGGGCAACGCTTTGAGGCCCGAATTATGGCACAGTGCGGGGTATGAAATATTCCACCATTGAAGATTTGATCGGTAAAACCCCTTTGGTGCGTTTGCAGCGCATTGGAGCCGATCAAAATCAGACGCAAGGCAACGTGATTTTGGGCAAATTGGAGGGCAATAACCCCGCGGGTTCGGTCAAGGACCGGGCCGCCATGTCGATGATCAACCGCGCGCAAGAGCGCGGCGAGATCAAGCCCGGCGACACCTTGATTGAGGCCACTTCGGGTAACACCGGCATTGCGCTGGCCATGGCGGCAGCCATCAAGGGTTACCGCATGATTTTGATCATGCCCGAAGACTTGTCGATTGAGCGCGCACAAACCATGAAGGCGTTTGGCGCTGAACTGATTTTGACGCCCAAGAGCGGCGGCATGGAATACTCGCGCGACCTGGCCGACCAGATGGCGCGTGAGGGGAAAGGTCATGTGCTCGACCAGTTCTCCAACGCTGACAACCCGCGCATTCACGTGGAAACCACCGGGCCCGAGATCTGGGCTGACACCAAGGGCAAGATCACCCACTTTGTCAGCGCCATGGGCACCACTGGCACCATTACCGGTGTGTCACAGTACCTCAAGAAGAAAAACCCGGCGATCAAAATTATTGGTGTGCAGCCCACCGATGGGTCGCGTATTCCGGGCATTCGCAAGTGGCCGCAGGCCTATCTGCCCAAGATTTATGACCCGACCCATGTGGACGACTTGATGTATGTGAGTCAGGAGGACGCTGAGGACATGTGCCGCAGGCTGGCCCGGGAAGAAGGTATTTTTGCCGGCATTTCAGCGGCGGGTGCTTGCTGGGTGGCTGAAGAAATTGCCAAGCGCGAAAGGCACGCCACAATTGTCTTCATCGTTTGCGACCGGGGTGACCGCTATTTGTCGACCGGTGTTTTTCCGGCCTGACGCGCGGGCATTCTTCAAAAAATTCCAGGATCAAGCCATCATGCACATTAGCAAAGAAATCGACACCCGTGGGCTGAATTGCCCACTGCCCATTCTGAAAGCCAAAAAAGCCCTGGCTGAACTCAGCAGTGGCCAGACCGTGAAGGTGGTGTCAACCGACCCAGGCTCGTTGCGAGATTTTCAGGCCTTTGCCAAGCAGACCGGCAATGAGCTCGTGGACCAGCAGACGGTGGGCACAGACTTCATTCACGTGCTTCGCCGCCGCTAAGGCTGCGTTGGCTGGCTCCAGCCAGCTTTTGAAAACGCCATCGCAAGGATGGCGTTTTGCGTTTAGCCCAGCCGAGCCAACTGGTCTTGGATCTTGGCCACGGTGGCTTCAAAGTCGGTCAGGCGCTTGCGTTCCTGATCAATCACGGCGGCGGGTGCACGTGCTACAAATGATTCGTTGCCCAGCTTGCCGTGCGCCTTGACGATTTCACCTTCCAGGCGCGTCAGCTCTTTGCCCAGGCGCAGCTTTTCGGCGGCCACGTCAATTTCCATAAACAGGCAAATGCGCGCCTCGCCCACCACGGCGACTGGCGCTGCTTGGGCCGCTGCGGCCCAGGCTGCTTCGTCTTCAAACACCCGCACTTCGCTCAGTTTGGCCAGGGACTGCAAGACTGGCGCAGCTTGGGTCATGAAGGCCGCTTCTGCGGTTGAGCTGGCCATGACAAACAGCGGCAGGCGCGTGGCGGGTGACACGCTCATCTCGCCGCGCAGGTTGCGGCAGGCATCCACCAGCGTTTTGAGCTTGGCGACATGGGCTATTGAGCCTTCGTCAATGCGCTCGGGTTGGGCCTTGGGGAAGGCCGCAATCGCCACCGATTCGCCCGCACGCCCGGCAACAGGCGCCACCTTTTGCCACAGTTCTTCCGTGACAAATGGAATGATGGGGTGGGCCAGCCGCAAAATGGTTTCCAGCGTGCGGATCAGGGTGCGGCGCGTGGCACGTTTCTGTGCGTCGTTGCCGGTTTGAATTTGCACCTTGGCAATTTCAAGGTACCAGTCGCAGAACTCGTTCCAGACAAAGTCGTAAATAGTGCTGGCGACGTTGTCCAGGCGGTAGTCGGCAAAACCCTGTGCGACATTTGCTTCGGTTTTTTGCAGCAGCGACACGATCCAGCGGTCAGCGGCGCTAAAACTCAGGTAGCTGGCGCCAACTTCGCATTCCGCCGCCGTGTGGTCTTTCAAGCCGCAGTCTTGCCCCTCGCAGTTCATCAGCACGAAGCGGCTGGCATTCCAGAGTTTGTTGCAGAAGTTGCGGTAGCCTTCGCAGCGTTTAGCATCGAAGTTGATGCTGCGGCCCAAGGATGCGAGTGACGCAAAGGTGAAGCGAAGGGCATCGGCGCCAAAGGCGGGGATGCCGGTGGGGAATTCTTTCTCGGTGTTTTTACGCACTTGGGGTGCGGTTTCTGGTTTGCGCAGGCCCTCGGCGCGTTTCACCAGCAGTTCGGGCAGGGCAATGCCGTCGATCAAGTCCACCGGGTCAAGCACGTTGCCCTCGCTCTTGCTCATTTTGTGGCCTTGCGCGTCACGCACCAGGCCGTGGATGTAGACGTGTTTGAAGGGCACTTTGCCAGTGAAGTGGGTGGTCATCATGATCATCCGGGCGACCCAGAAGAAGATGATGTCGTAGCCTGTGACCAACACGCTGCTGGGCAGGTAGAGGTCGATATCCTTGAGCTTGCCTTCTGCATCGCCAGCTTCTGGCCAGCCCATGGTGCTGAAGGGGACGAGGGCGCTGGAGTACCAGGTGTCAAGCACGTCTTCATCGCGCGTCAATGTGCCGGTGTAGCCAGCCTTTTCAGCCTTGACCCTTGCATCTTCTTCATTTCTTGCTACAAAAACAGTACCGTCTTCGCCATACCAGGCCGGAATCTGGTGGCCCCACCAGAGTTGGCGGCTGATGCACCAATCTTGAATGTTGTTCATCCACTGGTTGTAGGTGTTGACCCAGTTTTCGGGCACAAATTTCACCTCGCCAGACTGCACTGCGTCGATGGCTTTTTGCGTGATGCTCTTGCCCGTGGGGTCTTGTTCGCTGACTTTGGTCATGGCCACAAACCACTGGTCGGTGAGCATGGGCTCGATGACCTGGCCGGTGCGGGCGCAACGCGGCACCATGAGTTTGTGTTTTTTGATCTCGACCATCAACTCCAAGGCTTGCAGGTCTTTGACAATTTGTTTGCGTGCTGCAAAGCGGTCCAGGCCTTGGTACACAGTGGGTGCCTGGTCATTGATTTTTGCATCCAGCGTGAGCACGCAGATCATTGGCAGTTTGTGGCGTTGCCCGACTTGGTAGTCGTTCTGGTCATGTGCCGGGGTAACTTTGACCACGCCGGTGCCAAAGGCCTTGTCGACATAGTCGTCGGCAATGATCGGGATCGTTCTGTTGCACAAGGGCAGGGTAACGTCTTTGCCGATCAGGTGCGCGTAGCGCTCGTCCTCGGGGTGCACCATGGCGGCCACGTCGCCCAGCAAGGTCTCGGGGCGTGTCGTGGCCACGACCAGGCCGGGCGCCAGTTCGCCGTTCACCAGCTGCGGGCCGTCGGCAAACGGGTACAGGATGTGCCACAGGCTACCGTCTTCTTCTTCGCTTTCCACTTCCAGGTCACTGACGGCGCTCATCAGCACCGGGTCCCAGTTGACCAGGCGTTTGCCACGGTAGATCAGGCCTTGCTCGTACAGGCGCACAAAGGTCTCAGTCACGGTTTTGGACAGCTTGGGGTCCATGGTGAAGTACTCGCGGCTCCAGTCCACCGTGTCGCCCATGCGGCGCATCTGGGTGGTGATGGTGTTGCCGGACTTTTCTTTCCATTCCCAGACCTTGCTCACAAAGTTTTTGCGGGCTTCAGCGGGTGTTGGGCCCATGTCATGGCGACTGATGCCTTGGGCTTGCAGCTGGCGCTCCACCACGATCTGGGTGGCAATGCCTGCGTGGTCGGTACCGGGAATCCAGGCGGTGTTGAAGCCGGCCATGCGGTGGTAACGCGTGAGCGAGTCCATGATGGTCTGGTTGAACGCATGCCCCATGTGCAGCGTGCCGGTCACGTTGGGTGGTGGCAGCTGAATGCAGAAGTTGTCGCCGCGCGCTGCGGCCTCCGCGCTGGGCTGGCCTGTGCCGTGTGCCCCTGCCACGCCGTAGCCACGTTGCTCCCATTCGGGGCCCCAATGGGCTTCCAGGGCGGCGGGCTCGAAGGATTTGGACAGGCTGTCAAGGCCGGGTTGTTGCAGGGTGTCGGTCATGGGAGTGGGCAATCAATGACGAACGGCGCCCAACAGGCGCCGCTCGATGTAAAAAAGAGGGAACTGGCCCGATTTTACCGAGCCAACCTCAGGCCGCCAGGGTTTAGGCCATGGCCGCTTCTGCTGGTGCGGCTGCCACCTGGGGTGCCGCAGCCGGCAAGCGCATCAAATAGTCAAACGCGCTCAACGCCGCCTTGGCGCCGTCGCCGGTGGCGATGATGATTTGTTTGAAGGGCACTGTGGTGGCATCACCTGCAGCATACACACCGGGTAGTGATGTGGCACCTTTGGCATCGATCACGATTTCGCCATGTTTGGACAGCTCCAGCGTGCCCTTGAGCCATTCGGTATTGGGCACCAGGCCAATTTGCACAAACACGCCTTCCAGTTCAACATGGTGCACGGCCTCGGTGGCGCGGTCCTTGTAGCTCAGGCCATTCACTCTTTGGCCGTCGCCGGTGATCTCTTTGGTTTGCGCGTTCACGTGAATGGTCACGTTAGGCAGGCTTTGCAGCTTGTTGACCAGCACTGCGTCCGCGCGCAGCTTGGTGTCGAACTCGATCAGCGTGACATGGGCCACGATGCCAGCCAGGTCAATGGCCGCTTCCACGCCTGAGTTGCCGCCACCAATCACCGCCACACGTTTGCCCTTGAACAGCGGGCCGTCGCAATGCGGGCAGTAGGCCACGCCCTTGTTTTTGTACTGCGCTTCGCCCGGCACGTTGACATTGCGCCAGCGCGCGCCGGTGCTCAGAATGACGGTTTTACTCTTGAGTGAGCCGCCGTTGGCCAACTGAATTTCGATCAGGCCACCGGCTTGTGCCGCTGGGATGAGCTTGTCGGCGCGTTGCAAATTCATGATGTTGACGTTGTAAGCCTTCACATGGGCTTCCAGCGCGGCGGCAAATTTGGGGCCGTCGGTTTCCAGCACGGACACAAAATTTTCAATCGCCATGGTGTCATTCACCTGGCCGCCAAAGCGTTCGGCAGCAATGCCGGTGCGGATGCCTTTGCGGGCCGCATACACGGCAGCTGCAGCGCCGGCCGGGCCTCCGCCGACGATCAACACGTCATAGGGGGCTTGGTCCGACAGCTTGGCGGCTTCTCGGGCGGACACGCCGGTGTCGAGCTTGGCGATGATCTCTTCCAGCAGCATGCGGCCCGAGCCAAACATCTGGCCATTGAGGAATACCATGGGCACGGCCATGATGTCGCGCCGGGTCACTTCTTCCTGGAATGCGCCGCCCTCGATCACCACGGTCTTGACCTTGGGGTTGAAGATGGCCATCAAGCTCAGGGCCTGCACCACGTCCGGGCAGTTGTGACAGCTCAGGGACATGTAGACCTCAAAGTTGAAGTCGCCGTCCAGGGCCCGGATGCTGTCCAGCACATCGGCCTCGACCTTGGGTGGGTGGCCGCCGGTCCACAGCAGCGCCAGCACCAGCGAGGTGAACTCGTGGCCCAGCGGCAGACCGGCAAAGCGCAGGCTGTTGTGGCTACCGGTGCGCTGTACGGTGAAGGATGGTTTGCGGGCGTCCGTGCCATCGGTCTTCAGGGTGATCATGTCGCTTCGCAAGCCCTGGATGGTTTGCAGCAGATCAAGCATTTCGCGGGCGGTGTCGGAGTCATCCAGGCTGGCCACCATCTCGAACGGTTGTATGACGCGCTGCAGGTAGGCGGCCAGTTGGGTTTTCAGGTCTTGGTCGAGCATGGTGGAATCCTTTTTTACTTTGAAAATGACAACGCAAAGTTTTACCCGCAGGTCGCAGTCAAGCAGCGTGCGTTGGGTATCTGACGTAGCGAAATTAAGGAGGAGGTTTGGGCTCTGCCCAAACCGGGGGACATTCGCGTAGTTGGATACCCAACGCGCGCTGCGGGTTCAAGCGAGAAGCTTGACCGCTTTGACCGTTTGCGGGACAGCGCTGATGCCCTGTCCCGCAACGGTCAGGATGCTTAGATCTTGCCAACCAGATCCAGCGATGGTGCGATGGTCTTGGCGCCTTCTTTCCACTTGGCGGGGCAGACTTCACCTGGGTGGCTGGCGGTGTACTGGGCTGCCTTGAGCTTGCGCAAGGTCTCAGACACATCACGGGCGATTTCGTTGGAATGCACTTCCATGGTCTTGATCATGCCGTCCGGATTGATGATGAAGGTGCCGCGCAGTGCCAGGCCTTCTTCTTCAATATGCACGTCAAAGGCATGGGTCAGCGCGTGGGTGGGGTCGCCCACCAGAGGGAACTTGGCCTTGCCGACAGCGGGAGAGGTTTCGTGCCACACCTTGTGCGAGAAATGCGTGTCGGTGGTGACGATGTAGACCTCTGCGCCCATCTTCTGGAATTCTGGGTAGTTGTCAGCAGCGTCTTCGACTTCAGTGGGGCAATTGAAGGTAAAGGCGGCGGGCATGAAAATCACGACCGACCATTTGCCCTTGAGGCTGGCCTCGGTAACTTCAATGAACTTGCCATTGTGAAAAGCTTGGGCTTTGAACGGCTGGACTTGGGTGTTGATCAATGACATAGATAGCTCCTGTGGGTTGATGAGAAAACACGGCAACTCGCCGATAGGGTGAATCATAGGACTGATCTATCGTGTTCATGATGCATTGTTCTTAAGCTATTGATAGTCAATTTATATGACCCCCTGTTGCGATAATCGCAACGCAGCCGGTTTTGCTGTGCCATCACCCGGATCGTTATGCTGTTTCTACTCTCCCCCGCCAAATCGCTCGACTACGACGCCCCCGCTGCCGATGTGCCCCACACCCAGCCACTGTTTGTGCCGCAAGCTGCTGAGTTGATCGCCATCCTGAAAGAAAAATCACCGCAGGACATTGCCAGCCTGATGAGCCTGAGCGACACCTTGAGTGGCTTGAATGTGGCCCGATACCAAAGCTGGCACCCTAAATTCACCGCCAAAAACGCCAAGCAGGCGGTGTTGGCGTTCAACGGCGATGTCTATGACGGGCTGGACGCCAAAACCCTCAGCGCCAACGAGCTGGCCTGGGCGCAAGACCACTTGTGCATCTTGAGCGGGCTGTACGGCGTGCTGCGTCCGTTGGACTACCTGCAACCCTACCGGCTGGAAATGGGCACGGCGCTGGCCAATACCCGCGGCAAAAACCTGTACGAGTTCTGGGGCACGCAGATTGCTGACTACCTCAACAGCCGGCTGCAGCGCGACACCACCCCGGTGATCATCAACCTGGCCAGTCAGGAGTACTTCAAGGCGGTGGACAAAAAAGCGCTCAAGGCCCGCGTGGTGGACTGTGTGTTTGAAGACTTCAAGGGAGGCAAATACAAGATCATCAGCTTTTACGCCAAACGCGCGCGCGGGCTGATGGCGCGTTTTGCCGCCACGCACGCCTTGAGCCTGCCCGAGCAACTCAAAGGCTTTGACCTGGATGCTTATGCGTTTGAGCCAGCGGCTTCCAGCCTGGACAAGTTGGTGTTTCGCCGGCGGCTGGCCGACTGAAGTCGGCAGAATGCCCCATCAACATCATTGCGGCAATGCTTGAATAGATAACCTCCATATTTATATAAATAATCAGCCTCTAGCCCTTCAAATATATGCGCAAGCAGCTCTTGATTAAATAGCATTCATGACCACGCCAAACCACTCCCAACTGGGCCAGCCCACCACCTATGCCGACCAGTACGACGCTGCGCTGCTGTTCCCGATACCGCGTGCCGCACAACGCGCGGCACTCGGCCTGTCGCAGCATTTGCCCTTTTTGGGCGCCGACCTGTGGACGGCGTTTGAGCTGAGTTGGCTCAGCCCGCGCGGCAAGCCGCAGGTGGCGCTGGCGCACGTCACGGTGCCGTGCGAGTCGACCAACATCATCGAGAGCAAGTCGTTCAAGCTCTATCTCAACAGCTTCAACAACACGCGGTTTGCCGACGCCACCGAGGTGCAGACACGCCTGCGTACTGATTTGACTGAAGCCGCCTGGCGCGGAGCTGTGGTGCAGAGCAGCGTGGGTGTCAAGCTGGTTGCGGCAGAGTTGTTCGACCGCGAACCGATTTATGAGCTGGATGGCCTGAGTCTGGACCGCATGGACCTGATTTGCGACCGCTACACCCCCGCGCCGGACCTGCTGCAGGCAGCCACAGCAGAGGCGCCGGTGTCAGAGGTGCTTACCAGCAACCTGCTGCGCAGCAATTGCCCGGTGACCGGACAGCCCGACTGGGGCAGTGTGCAGATCAGCTACTTTGGCCCGCAGATTGAGCAGGCTGGGCTGTTGCGCTACATCGTCAGTTTTCGTCAGCACAACGGGTTTCATGAAGATTGTGTCGAGCGCATGTTCATGGACATCCAGGCGCGCTGCCAGCCGCACAAGCTCAGCGTGTATGCCCGTTACACGCGCCGCGGTGGGCTTGACATCAACCCGTTTCGCAGCAGTTTCCCGCAGGCGCTGCCAGCGAACCACCGCAACGCGCGGCAGTAAACAATTCTTCAGGTGGCACCGGGCGACCAAAGTAGTAGC
Organism: Rhodoferax sp.; assembly: GCF_028688795.1. Taxonomy (GTDB): domain Bacteria; phylum Pseudomonadota; class Gammaproteobacteria; order Burkholderiales; family Burkholderiaceae_C; genus Rhodoferax. Next base: position 31,149 of record NZ_JAQTXM010000003.1, read on the forward strand.
CCTGGAAGGCATCGCAGTCCATGCTGGCCAGCAGGTCGCGTTGGGCGGCGGTTTCCACGCCTTCGGCAATCACGCGCATGCCAAGGCTGTGGCCCAGCGCCACCACGGTGCGGGCTATCACGGCATCGTTGGGGTCGGTCAGCAGGTCGCGCACAAACGACTGATCAATTTTCAGCTGGGCCAGCGGCAGCAGCTTCAGGTAAGACAGCGAGGAGTAGCCGGTGCCAAAGTCGTCCAGCGAAAAACTCACGCCCAGCGCTTTGATGGCGTTCATCTTGGCGATCACCGCCTCCACGTTTTTCACCAGCATGCTCTCCGTTAACTCAAGCTTGAGCAGCAGCGGGTTGGCACTGGTTTTTTTCAGCGCCTGGGTCACGTCGTCAACAAAACCTGCCTGCGCAAACTGCCGTGCGCTCACATTCACCGCCACCGTCCAGGCCGCTGTGGCCGGTTGTTGCGCCCAAGCCACCAACTGAGTGCAAGCGGTTTCCAGCACGTATTGGCCCAGCGGCAAAATCATGCCGTTTTCTTCGGCCAGCGGGATGAATTCCAGCGGTGAGACCATGCCGCGCTTGGCACTGCGCCAGCGCACCAGGGCTTCTGCGCCCGTGGGGCAGCCCTGCACATCGACCTGAATTTGGTAGAACAGCGTGAATTCGTGGCGTTCAAAACCTTCACGCATGTCGTCTTCAAACTCGGCGCGGGCCACCGCCTGGGCTTGCATGGCGGGGTCATAAAAGCACGCCATGTTGCGTCCGGCCGCTTTGGCCTGGTACATGGCGGCGTCGGCCATTTTGACGACGCTGTCGCGGCCGTCACCGCCTTGCATGAACACCATGGCGCCAATGCTGCAGGTGCTGGCATAGGGTTTGCCCAGCAAGGTGTAAGGCTCAGCCAGTTGTTTGAGGATTTTTTGCGCCACGGTCTCGGCGTATTGGGCCGCGTGCGACGCGCTGTCGGCACCAATGTCGAGCAGCACCATGAACTCGTCACCACCGACCCGACCCACGCTGTCGCTCTTGCGCACACAGGCCTGCAGGCGCCGCGCCGCTTGCAGCAGCAGGGCATCACCCACATTGTGGCCCTGCAGGTCGTTGAGCTGTTTGAAGTTGTCCAGATCCAGTAGCAGCAGCGCGCCATGGAGCTGTTTGCGTTGCGAGGACGCCAGCGCTTGTTGCAGGCGGTCCAGCATCAGGCGGCGGTTGGGCAGGCCGGTCAGGGCGTCAAAAAACGCCAGGTGGTGGATGGTTTCCTCGTCCTCTCGGCGTTTTGAGAGGTCATGTGCCACCACGTACACCGCAGGTGCGCCGTCGTAGACGATGGCGGTGCTCTGGATTTCGACAGAAACCGTGCTGCCGTCCAGGCGCAACAGTCGTTCTTCGGTCATGGGGATGCTGTCGCCGGTTTCCAGGGCCTGTCTGGCGCGGGCCAGGCCCCGTTCGCGGTCATCGGGGTGCAGCAATTCGCCAATGTGTTTGCCCAGCAGGTCAGCCGCCGTGTCGGCACGCAGCAGCTTGATGCAGGCGGTGTTGACATAAGTAATCATGCCCAAGCTGTGCACGGCCACGGCTTCGGGGGACCATTCCACCAGGGTGCGGTAGCGCGCCTCGCTTTCGCGCAGGGCGGTTTCCTGTTGCGCCAGGTTTTGCCCGATCTGGTGGTGTTCGATGGACAGGCCGAGCAAGTAGGCGCTGCGTTTGAGGGCCAGCAGTTCATGCGCCTGCGGGCTGCGCGGCTCTCGGTGGTAATTGGCAAAGGAGCCTAGCACCCGGCCTTTGGTTGACAAAATGGGCACCGACCAGCAGGCTTGCAGGCCGTGCGCCAACGCGAGGTGGCGGTAGTCTTGCCAGAGTGGGTCGGTGGCAATGTCACTGACCACCACGGTTTCGCGCGTGAAGGCCGCCGTGCCACAGGAGCCCACCATCGGGCCAATGACGACGCCGTCAATGGCCTGGCAAAACGCCACTGGTAGTTTGGGCGCAGCCCCGTGGCGCAGGTGGATGCCGTCGGGGTCCATCAGCAACACCGAGCAGATCACCCCGGAAAAATTGGCCTCGAAGCTTTGGGTGTAGGCTGCCAGCAACTCGGGCAGCGGGGCGTTGGTGGCCAGCAACTCCAACAGTTGGAGCTCGCTGGCGGTTTGGTTTTCCAGGGTTTTTTGTTCGGTGACATCAAGCACCAGGCCAATCAAAAAACGCGCTTGCCCCTGGGCATCAAACACCGGGGTTTTGAAGGTCAGGTTGTGGCGGTATTGCGCGCTCTGGGCGTCCCACAGGGTTTCGTCAAAACGCACGGTGTGGTGCTGGGTGAGCACTTGCTGGTCTTGCTGGCTGACGTGCGCCAACTGGCCTGCGTCAAGCCAGGTGGCCAGCGGTTTGCCGCGAACGCCTTGCACCGTGCTGCCCAAGGCCTGCGCGCCGGTCTGGTTGATCAGCACCATGTCGTTGCCCGGCGTCTTGACAAAACAATGCACCGGTAACGCGTCAATGAAGCGCTGCAGCAAGCTCAGGTCGCCAGTGAACAACTGGTGCAATGAAGCGGAGGGGTCAAGGGCCGGGGTCATGACATGAAAAACGGGGTCTGGTCAAAGGGAAAGGCTGCGCAATGGCAAGACAAGTGGCGATGGTAGTCCTGTTTGTCAGGCGTTATGACCTGTGCCTGCCAGCGCTCTGCGGGGCAGGTCGCGGCGCCGAGGGCTGGGGGATGGCATTGGCCCGGTTTGCGCGCGATGCTTCAAAAAAGCTGCCACTCAAGTGCTATTGAATCAGTAGCTTCTTGCGCTTTATTAATAAGGGCTACAGGCTCATTTTTCATAAATTCTGCATGTTCTTCGGCTTTCATCAGCGAGCCCACACGCACACCCAGCAGGCGCAGGCGCTGGCTCAGCGGCACACGTTTGAGGCATAACCCGGCAATTTTTCGGATGGTTTGGGCATCACCGGTGTGGTTGGGCAGGGTATGGTCGCGGGTGACGCTTTTGAAGTCGTCATAACGCAGCTTGATGCCCACGGTTTTACCCACGTAGCCTTTGCGGGCCAAGTCGTCCGCCACCTGCTCGCACAGCTGGGTGAAGATGGCGCCCAATTCGGCTTTGTCGCGCACGGCGTGCAGATCGCGCTCAAAGGTGGTTTCACGGCTGATGGACACCGGTTCGCTGCTCAGCACCACCGGGCGTTCGTCTTGGCCGTGGGCCGCCTCAAACAGCCAGGCACCGGTTTTTTGGCCAAAGTGGTCAATCAGCCAGTCAATGTCTTTTTGCGCCAGCTCGCCAATGGTGTGGATGCCGAAGCTTTGCAGCTTTTCATCGGCTTTGGGGCCGATGCCGTTGATTTTTCGGCACGCCAGTGGCCATATCTTGCTGTGCAGGTCTTCTTCAAACACGATGGCAATGCCGTTGGGTTTGTTGAACTCGCTGGCCATTTTGGCCAGCAGCTTGTTGGGCGCCACGCCCACCGAGCAGGTCAGGCCGGTGGCATCGAAAATGCTTTTTTGGATGAGTCGCGCCAGCACCCGGCCGCCTTCGCGCTGGCCACCGGGCACTGCGGTGAAGTCGATGAACACCTCGTCAATGCCACGGTTTTCCATCAGCGGTGCAATGTCCCCGATGATGGCCTTGAAGGCGTTTGAGTAGCGCCTGATCTCAGTAAAGTCCACCGGTAGCAGAATGGCTTGCGGACAGAGCTTGGCGGCCTTCATCAGCCCCATGGCTGAGCCCACGCCAAACTGCCGTGCTGCGTAAGTGGCGGTGGTGATGACACCGCGCCCGGTGTAGCCCTGAAGCAGGGGAAAAGCCGCAACCGGAATCTTGTTCAGCGGCCGGTCAGCTTGCGCGCCCTTGAAGGCTTCGTCCTCAGACCTGCGCCCGCCGCCAATCACCACCGGCAAACCCTTGAGTTGCGGGTAACGCAGCAACTCCACCGACGCATAAAACGCGTCCATGTCGAGGTGCGCAATGCGCCGGCGCATCGTTGCGGCTGGCATCGGGCCCTGGGGTGTGGCGTGAAGTGGCATAAAGTCGCGGTCTGGGGGTGTGGTATTTACACCAAGTCAATAAAGTGCCTGTTTTTTTTGAGTTAAGCGGCACAATACTGCAAATTAGTCAATAGGTGGTTCCATGGATAAGCATTTTTTAAGCGCTCTTTTTTCACCAGCCTCTATTGTGGTGTTTGCCGGCAAGCCCGACGAGCCTGAGTCCCAGACGCCGCAGGCCAAGGTGTTGCACCAGGCCATCACCGCGCAGCGCTTCACTGGCACGCTCACCTTTCTGGACATTCATTCAACCGGCACCTTGGCTGATTTGGCCACCGTGCATGCGGACCTGGCCATCATTGCCTTGCCTGCGGCTGAGGTGTCTGCCGCGCTTGAAATCGCCGGGCGCATCAAGTGCCGCGCCGCCTTGGTGATTTCCAGCGGCATTGATGCCGCCCATGCAGCCGAGTTGCACAAGATTGCCACGCGCGATGGTATTTACCTGCTGGGGCCAAATTGCCTGGGCTTTCAGCGCCCGCAGTTGCAGCTCAACGCCAGTGTGGCGGGCGATTTGGCGTCGCATGGGCCGCTGGCGCTGGTGTCGCAATCTGGCGCGCTCACCGCATCCATTCTGGACTGGGCCAAGAAGAACGCAGTGGGGTTTTCTACAGTGGTGTCACTTGGGCCAAACACTGCCGTGGACATGGCACAAGTGCTTGATTTTTTGGCCTCGGACGCCCAGACGCACAGCATTGTGGTGTACCTGGAAGGCATCACCAACGCCCGGCGCTTCATGAGCGCCCTGCGCGCAGCGGCCAACGCCAAGCCGGTGGTGGTGCTCAAGGCCGGCCGCAAGGCGCCTGGTAACCGCGCTGCGCTGACACATTCGGGCACCATTGTGGGCAGCGACGATGTGTTTGATGCCGCCTTGCGCCGTGCCGGTGCTGTGCGGGTGCGCTCTTTTGTGGCGCTGTTCTCGGCCGCCAAGTGCCTGGCCTCGCGCTACAAACCGGTGGGCAAACGCCTGGCTGTGGTCACGAATGGCGGTGGCCCAGGGGTGTTGGCCGCTGACTGGATCAGTGAAATCAACCTTGAGATGGGTCGCCTGACCCCTGAGCAGGCCTTGGTGCTCAAGCCCTTGATGCCACCGCTTGCCACCTTGACGGATTTGATTGATGTGTCGGAAGACGCGGGCCCGGAGCAGTACCGTGCCGCCATTGAAGCCCTGAGCAAGGCGCCGCAGGTGGATGGTATTTTGGTGATCTATTCGCCCAAGATGGGTGCTGACGGCGACGCCGTGGCCAGTGCCATTGCCGGTTTTAACCGCCATGTGAGCAAGCCACTGCTGACCTGCTGGATGGGTGATGCGACAGTTGGCGATGCACGCAAAATTCTCAACGATGCCGCTATTCCCACCTTCCGCACGCCAGAGGCAGCGGTGGGTGCGTTTGGCAACATTGCCTCGTTTTATCAAAACCAGCAGTTGCTGCAGCAAACGCCGCCGCCCTTGTCGGATCTGAAGCAGCCCGACATTGAAGGCGCGCGCCTGTTGATTGACAGCGTGCTGGCCGAGCGACGCAAGGTGCTGACCGAGATGGAGTCCAAGGCGCTGTTGGCGGCCTTTCACATTCCCGTGACCAAAACCATTTTGGCGCGCAGTGCCAATGAAGCCATCATGATCGCCACGCAGCTGGGCTTTCCGGTGGCGCTGAAAATTGACTCGCCCGACATCAGCCACAAGTCAGATGTGCAGGGCGTGGCCTTGAACATCCTGAACGCCACCAGCGTGCGTGACACCTATCTGGACATGATCCAGGCAGTGTCCAAGCTGCAGCCCGGCGCCCGAATCAATGGCGTGACGATTCAGAACATGTCCAACCAGCGGCGTGGCCGTGAGGTGTGTGTGGGTTTGGTGACCGACGCACCGTTTGGCCCGGCCATTGCTTTTGGCGCGGGCGGCACCATGATCGAGCTCATCAACGACCGCACCATGGAGTTGCCGCCCCTGAACCAGTTTCTGGCACGCCGCCTGATTGAGCGCTCACGCGTGGCAGAAACACTTGGCGTGTGGCGCGGCGCCCCGGCGGTGAACATGGTGGCACTGGAGCAAATTTTGCTGCGTGTGTCTGAAATGGTGTGCGAGCTGCCGCAACTGCGCGAGATGGACATCAACCCCATCATCGTGGACGAGTCTGGTGCGCTGGCGGTGGATGCGCGCATTGTGGTGGACAACGCGGCGCCATCGGTGCGCCATTACAACCATCTGGCGATATTGCCCTACCCGTCACAACACGAGCAGCTGTGCATGCTGGCCGGTGGTGGCGAATACATCGTGCGCCCGGTGCATCCGGACGATGCCACCATGCTGCAGGCCTTTGTGCGTGGCTTGTCGCCCGAGAGCCGTTATTTCCGGTTTGTCTCAAGCATGCAGGAGCTGCCCGCCACCATGCTGTCGCGCTTCACGCTGATTGACTACGACCGTGAAATGGCGCTGGTGGCCCTGGTCACCGAAGAATCCAAAGATGACAAGGGCAACACCGTTGAGACCACGCGCATTGTGGGTGTGTCGCGCTACATCACCAACCCGGACCGCGCCAGTTGCGAATTTTCGCTGGTGGTGGCTGATGAGTTCAAGGGGCGTGGCCTGGGCTCACGGTTGATGTTGTCCATCATGGACTTTGCGCGTGAAAAAGGCCTGACCGAAATTGAAGGCTTGGTGCTGGCCAACAACCCCAACATGCTCAAGCTCATGAAGGGGCTGGGCTTTGTCGTGAAGTCGTTCCCTGAAGACCCGGACTTCAAACTGGTGACACATCACTTGCAGGTGGTTTGAGTTGCACTGCTTCGCCCCGCCTTAGGCGGAGCGAAGACAGTCATTGGCTAATCGTCGGGTACGTTCCCTGCAACAAAATTCCCTTGTCTACGGCATCGATCTGCGTGCGCCCGCAAAAAGCCATCGTCAAGTCAAGCTCCTTGTGGATGATCTCAAGTGCTTTTGTCACGCCTTGCTCGCCCATGGCGCCTAAACCATAGAGGAAGGCGCGGCCAATGTAGGTGCCACGGGCACCCAGGGCACGGGCTTTCAGTACATCTTGGCCTGACCGAATGCCGCCGTCCATGTGCACCTCGATCTGGTTGCCGACCGCGTCAACGATGGCGGGCAGGGCCGAAATAGAGGAGGGCGCACCGTCCAACTGGCGCCCGCCGTGGTTGCTGACGATCAGCGCGTCGGCGCCTGAGTTGACGGCCAGGCGCGCGTCTTCCACGTCCTGAATGCCTTTCAGGATGAGCTTGCCACCCCAGCGTTTCTTGATCCACTCGACATCGTTCCAACTCAAGGCTGGGTCAAACTGTTTGGCAGTCCATTCGCTCAGCGTGCCCATGTTCTCAATGCCCTTGACGTGGCCCACAATGTTGCCAAAGCCACGGCGTTGCGTGCCCAACATGCCCAGTCCCCAACGCGGCTTCGTCATCATGTTGAGGATGTTGCGCGCGGTCAGTTTGGGCGGGGCTGACAGACCGTTGCGAATGTCGTTGTGGCGCTGGCCGATGATTTGAAGATCCAGCGTGAGCATCAGCGCTGAGCAGTTGGCGGCTTTGGCGCGGTCTATCAAGCGCTCGATGTAATCGCGGTCTTTCATCACATAAAGCTGAAACCAGAACGGGTGACCGCCGGTCTCTTTGGCCACGTCTTCTATCGAGCAAATGCTCATGGTCGACAGCGTGAACGGTATGCCGAATTTCTTGGCCGCATTGGCCGCCTTGATTTCACCGTCGGCACTCTGCATGCCGGTCAAGCCGGTGGGTGCAATGGCCACCGGCATGGCGACTTTTTGCCCGATCATGGTGCTGGCGGTGCTGCGGTTTTCCATGTTGATGGCAACACGCTGGCGCAGCTTGATCTTCTGAAAATCATCGCTGTTGGCGCGGTAGGTGGATTCGGTCCAGCTGCCGGAGTCGGCGTATTGGTAAAACATGCGTGGCACGCGTTTTTGCGCCAAAACGCGCAGGTCTTCAATGTTGGTGATGATGGGCATGGCTGAAATCCTTATGGCCTGATGGGGTGTGCTGCATGTTACGTGGCTCGCGTCATTGTGTGCGCACTGAAGAGCGGTGCATGGTTCTGTCGGTCTTTCCTTGGTAGACTTTGCTTGTTGCCCATTCACGAGCCTTTGCGCATGACCTCTATCGACCATGCGCTTAGCGCAGCCCTTGAAAACCGTCAGACCTTGCTGTCCAACTTGCATCAGCAAGGCACCGACTGTTATCGCCTGTTTCACGGCAGTCAGGAGGGCGCCGGCGGGCTGACCATTGACCGGTATGGGCCGCAGTTGTTGGTGCAGAGTTTTCACCAGAGCCTGCCGCCTGACCAGTTGCAGCGACTGGCTGACCAGTGCGGGCGCACCCTTAATGAGCCTCTGCTGCTGGTGTACAACGACCGCTCGCAGGGTAACTCCCGGATCGATCGGAACGATCCGGTCTACCAGGCCGAGGTAGCCGCACTGGCCGACCTGATTGGCCATGAATGGGGGCTTAACTACCGCATACGGGGCCGCCATGCCGGGCAGGACCCACTGCTTTTTCTAGATTTGCGCAACGCTCGCGGCTGGGTGAAGCAACACAGCGCCGGGAAGTCGGTACTCAACCTGTTTGCCTATACCTGTGGTGTCGGTTTATGTGCTGCAGCGGGTGGCGCACGCGAAGTCGTCAATCTGGATTTTGCCGATGGCAATCTGGCGGTCGGACGCGAGAACGGGGCGCTGAATCCTGCGTTGATCGGCATGCAGTTTGTTCAGTCCGATTACTTTCCGGCCATTCGCCAACTGGCTGGTCTGCCGGTGGGGGGCCGGCGCGGCCATCAACTCCCGAACTATCCGCGACTGCAGCAGCGCCAGTTTGACCTGGTGTTGCTTGACCCCCCAGCCTGGGCAAAAAGTGCGTTCGGCACGGTTGATTTGCTGCGTGACTACCAGAGTTTGCTCAAACCTGCGATTCTGGCCACGGCTGACGATGGCGTCTTAATTTGCTGCAACAACCTGGCCAAGGTGGCCATGGCCGACTGGCGCGAGCAGGTGCTGCGCTGCGCCGACAAGCTGGGGCGGCCAGTGCGCGACTGCCAGCTACTGGCGCCGGGTGCCGACTTTCCTTCGACCGACGGACAACCTCCATTGAAAACGCTGGTATTGCAGTTTTGATTTTCTACCATTCAGTAGAGGAAAAACGGCGATAAGTAGCCCAGTGGTGCTGCCGCGCATTTGCTTGCAGTGGTTGAACGCAGGGGTCTGGCAGCGGGTGAGCTGAGCGCTGGCCTGCGGTGCCAGGACATCGCGTAAACTTCTCCTCGCCCGGGGTGTGCTGCTTGCCAGCACTGAGATGGTTTTCCAAACCCGCGAACTTGATCCGGTTGATACCGGCGTAAGAAGTGCCAAGCGTTAGGTCATTGCCATTGCCGGGCATCGATGTGGGTCGATGCGTTGCGTTTGTGGTGGGCCGCGTTTGTTCTTGTCTCGTTTGCATGTTGGTTGGCTGTTTTCCCGAGTTGTTTTTTCAACACTTCAGGAGATTGCCGCCATGAACGCCCCCGACAAATTCATCGATTTGATGCGCCTCACGCGCGAACCTTTGCCGGCTTCGCGCAAAGTTTACGTGCCCGGCCACCAAGCCGACATCCAGGTGCCGATGCGTGAAATCATGCAGAGCAACGGCGAAGCCGTGGTGGTGTACGACACCTCTGGCCCCTACACCGACCCCGCTACCTGCATTGACGTGCGCCAGGGTCTGCCGACCGTGCGAAGCCCATGGATCGAGGCCCGTGGCGACACCGAGTCCTACACTGGCCGCACACCCTATGCCTTGGATGACGGCCTGAAAAATGGCGAGTCTGAAGCAGTCGCTGCCCTGCGTGAGCAAGCATCGGGGCTGCAGCGCACGCCGCGTCGGGCCAAAGCGGGCGGCAACGTCTCACAAATGCACTACGCCCGCCAAGGCATCATCACCCCCGAGATGGAATACGTGGCCATTCGCGAGAACCAGAAGCTGGCTTGGATGGAACAGTACCTGGGCAACCCCGAGCGCGAAGCGCGCTTGGCTGGCAACAGCTTTGGCGCCAGCATTCCGCGCGTGATGACGCCCGAGTTTGTGCGCGATGAAGTGGCCCGTGGCCGCGCCATCATCCCCGGCAACATCAACCACCCCGAAGTGGAGCCGATGGCGATTGGCCGCAATTTTTTGGTCAAGATCAACGCCAATATCGGCAACTCGGCGGTCACGTCGAGCATCGAAGAAGAGGTCGAAAAACTGGTGTGGTCGATGCGCTGGGGTGCGGACACCGTCATGGACCTGTCCACCGGTCGCAACATTCACACCACGCGCGACTGGATTTTGCGCAACTCGCCCGTGCCGATTGGCACCGTGCCAATCTACCAGGCGCTGGAAAAAGTGGGCGGCGTGGCCGAAGACCTGACCTGGGAAATTTTCCGAGACACGCTGGTTGAGCAAGCCGAGCAGGGCGTTGACTACTTCACCGTGCACGCCGGTGTGCGCCTGGCCTTCATCCACCTCACGGCCAACCGAGTGACTGGCATCGTGTCGCGCGGCGGCTCGATCATGGCCAAGTGGTGTATTGCGCACCACAAAGAGAATTTCATCTACAGCCACTTTGATGAAATGACCGAAATCCTGAAGGCCTACGACGTGAGCTACTCGCTGGGCGATGGTTTGCGGCCCGGTTCGGGTGCCGACGCCAATGACGAAGCGCAGTTTGCCGAGTTGCGCACGCTGGGTGAGCTCACGCAGCAAGCCTGGCAGCAGGACGTGCAGGTGATGATCGAAGGCCCGGGCCACGTACCGCTGCACATGGTGCAGGCCAACATGACCGAGCAACTCAAGCACTGCCACGAAGCGCCTTTCTATACGCTCGGGCCCCTGACCACCGACATCGCACCCGGCTACGACCACATCACCAGCGGCATCGGTGCGGCCATGATCGGCTGGTTCGGCACCGCCATGCTGTGCTACGTGACACCGAAAGAGCACCTGGGTCTGCCGGACCGCGACGACGTGAAGGTCGGCATCATCACCTACAAGATCGCCGCCCATGTGGCCGATGTGGCCAAGGGCCATCCCGGCGTGCGGGCGCGTGATGACGCGCTGTCCAAAGCGCGCTTCGAGTTCCGCTGGATGGACCAGTTCAACCTGTCGCTTGACCCCGACACGGCGCGCAACTTCCACGACGAGACCTTACCCAAGGACTCAAGCAAGGTGGCGCATTTTTGTTCCATGTGTGGACCGAAATTCTGCTCGATGAAAATATCGCAAGAAGTGCGCGAGTACGCTAAAGACAAAGGTGTGACTGAGGCGCAGGCCGTCACTGATGGCATGGCTGACATGTCTGCGGCGTTCAAGCGTACCGGGGGCGAAATCTACATACCCATCGAAGCCATCAAGCGCTGAAAGAGCGTTGGCGGTTAGTTGCCCGTCGGTTCAAGAGTGGGCAACTTATGCAGTCAACAGATGTTTGGGTTGGCGGGCAGGGCGGCTACGGTATTCAGACCTGCCCGCTGCGCCATCTTGGGTGGCTGAAAGTGTGCCGTGCCTTCAGCCCCTGCTGTAGGCCTTGATGAACCGGCGGTCACTCCAGTCTTTAAGCCAGACAACCCAGCGTCCCTGTGCGGACCAGTTGCCCCAACTGGCAATGGCGCGTTGGTTGCCGCAGGCCAAGAAATTCAAGGTTTTGGCTTGTGGCGCACAGGGGCTGGGTTCAATGCCTGCCAGCACGGCGCGCAGGTTTTTGATCAGCGACAGATTCAGGTCGACACGAGTGTCCCCGTCACCGGCGACGAACACCTGCGGGTGGCTAACAGAGCGTTGATAAACGTCTACCGCCACAAAGCCTTGCGTATCCAGCGCCAAACCGCTGTTGCCCAACCACTCGGGTGCCTGAGCGCCGGTGGCGATGATCGGCACGTCGCTGGCCAGGCGCGCGCCACTGGCCAGCGTCACTTCGCCCGCGCCAATGCCAACCACACGTTCCTGAATCACGGTAATGGCGCGAGCCTTGAGCGCCTGCAGCATCATGGATTGCACTGCGGCCGGGTAATTGGTGCCCACCGCAGCGTCACCGCTGAGCAGGGTGACCGACGATGCCGGCAGGCGGTGCGCCACAGCGCAGGCGAGCTCAAACCCGGTGGCACCACCGCCGATGACGGCAAAGCGCAAGGGCTTTTGCCGGGCCAATTCAAGCACTTTGGGCCAGAGCGCGCCAAAGGGTTCAAGTGGCAGCGCAAAAAGCGCATGTTCTCGTGCGCCTGGCATCATCTGCTCAGTTTTTTGCTTGTCCAGCATCGGGCCAGGGTTGATGGACAACACGTCGAAGGTGTGGGTGCTGCCGTCGTCAAGCGTCACAGTGCGTGCGACCGCATCAAGGTTGACGGCATGCCGCTGTAACCAGGTTACGGCCGGGTTGTTTGCAAAGCGCTCAAGCGGGATCACGCAGTCTTGTACTGTGTGATGGCCCGCAACAAAACCCGGCAGCATGCCAACATACAGCGGCTGCTGGTAGGGCGCCACCAGCGTGATCTGCACCCCGGCCAGCGGTTGCGCAGCCAGGGTAGACAGCAGGTGCAGATGGGCATGGCCTGCGCCGAGCATCACCAGGTGTTTCATTTGCGGTGGGTGGAATTCAGGTTGCGGGACAAGTCAGGAAGACTAGGGCAGCCAGTGGAGTCGGCCCAAGTAGCCCAGGCTGCTGCCTTGCGTATTGTCGCTGTCGGCCCCCACGGCAATGGCGGTGATGGGTGGCAGAGCCTGGCTTTCCTGGCCAAACAGCAAAGCGAAATCTTCAGACACGTGCCGGCTCTGGCTGGCCCATTGGCCAATGGGCGTCTCGGTGCCGTTCAGCACGATGTAGCGAACCCGAGCGGTGTAAGGGTTCGCGCCCCGGCTGCCTGCCGGGTAGCGGCTGTCCCACAGGTAGCAAAGCGTGGCGTTGGGCAGGTTTTGCTCGGTGGCTGTGCGCGCCAGGTTCAATGCGGCGCGTTGAAAAATCGGGATGTCAGCGATGGGTTGGTCAAACATCACGCACACCTTCAGGGCAGCATCGTCACCCGCCTTGGTCCGGATGTCGGCTGCGTTCAGGGGCAGTTGCAGCCGCCAGCGCCAGTTAAGCGTTTTAGGTGTGTTGCCCTGCCAATTGTGGGTCAGCACGCCATAGGAGGCTTGGCTGCGCAACTGGAGCACGCCCTCGCCGTCCAGCGTGATCGGTTCAAATTCGGTAAGCGGCGCCTTGCCCCTTGGTAAGCCGGTGAGTTTCCAGGCCGGGTTAAGTGCACTGGAGCTTGGGCTGGCAAATGGTGCCAGGGCAGGTATCGACTGCTGCGCTTGGCTTGCATTTAGAATATTTTGACTAAACGAGGCTCTAGGCCATATACATAAAGCGCAAACAGCTATTAAATATAGAGTGGCTTTAGGGCTTTGGATGATCGCGTAATGGCTCATTGAAACGCTCTCCAGCCCCACCAGATACGGGTCACGGTGGTGATGCCGCACAGCGCGGCAAAGCCGTAAGCCAGCTCAATGAAAAACTCCGGCCACACACACATCGCCAGAAAACAGGCCAGGGTTTCCGTGGCTTCGGTCAGTCCACCCAAAAAATAGAACGACTTGTTGGGGTGAGCCAGGTTGGCCATGCCGCGCTTGGCCGCCAGCACGGCAAAGGCCAGAAAACTGGTTCCGGTACCCATGAAGGCGGCCAGCAGCACCGCCGCAGGCAGCGCGTTTCGGGCTGGGTCGGCCACCGCAAAAGCCAGGGGAATGCTGGCGTAAAACACAAAGTCGAGGGCAATGTCCAAAAAACCACCGGCATCCGTGGGGCGGGTCAAACGTGCCACAGCGCCATCTAATGCATCACAGAGTCTTGAGATAAATATGGCTGTAGCCCCTTCAATATATTCGCTAGTAGCTATTAAATAAGCAGCAAATAGGCCGATGGCAAATCCCGCCAGCGTGAGCTGGTTGGCCGTCAAGCCAGCGTCATGGGCGAGCCTGGCCAGACGGTTGATCACGGGCTTGATGAGAAGGCTGGCGGAGCGGTCGAACATGCAGGCAGAAGATCTAAAAAAGTTGGGCAGCCAGCGGCGTCAGTCGCGCGGCCGCTTGGCGGGCTAGTCGATGCCACTGAATGTGATGGCATGGGGTCATGACGGGTCAAGGGCGGCATCGGTTAAGCTTAATTGTGTGGCTGAAACCTGACGCAGGGCAATTTTGCTTGCGCGATGGTGTCAGGCTTTGGCTGTGAATGAACCAACCGGGAGAATTTCTTTGAAAAAATGGTGTGTTGCAAGTTTGATCGTGGTGTGTGGGGTGGCTGGGGCGCAAGCCACAGGAGCCAAGAAAGATTTGATTGCCAAAATTCTGACCCTGCAGCAAGGGGCTATTGAGCAGACGGCGCAAGTGTTGGCCGAGCGCCCAGCCGTGCAAATGATGCAGCAGGCCGGCGTGGCGCTGCAAACCCGCGTGGCGCCTGAAAAGCGCGAAGCCGTGGCCAAAGACATTCAGGCAGATCTGAAAAAGTACGCTGACGAAGTGGGCCCGTTGGTGCGTCAGCAAGCGGTCAAGTTGGCACCGTCCACCGTTGGGGTGCTGCTGGATCAGCGTTTCACAGAGGAAGAGCTGACGCAACTGATTGCCATTCTGGAGTCGCCAGTGAACCGCAAATACCAGCAAATGGGCGGTGAGTTGCAAAAAGCCCTGGCTGACAAATTGGTTACCGAAACCAAGGCGATGGTAGAGCCCAAAGTGAAAGCACTTGAGCAGGCGATGGTCAAACATTTGGGCTTGCCACCTGCGTCCGCGGCGTCAAAACCGGAAGCCGCTGCGAAAGCTGCAAAAAAATAGGCGACTAAGTGCAAGCAATGACCCCTAATGCCATTCACCCCGGTCGCTTTAAGACAGGGTCACTGCTTCGACATTACAAGGGCGGACTCTACACCGTTGTCGGTACCTGTTTGATTGAGGCGACCCTGCAACCTGGTGTGCTGTACAAGCCCCATCAGGGCGACAGCCAAGACGTCACGTGGATGCGCCCCATGGCTGAGATTGATGATATGGTTGCAACCGCACACGGTGCGGTGCGGCGGTTTGTCGCGGTCTCTGATGGGGGCTACCTTGGCAGCGATGTTTGTGCGTGAATTGTGGCAGTGTGGCCAAATTCAATTTCTGTAACCACAAAGCAAAATGGGCTAACTCGCATATTGAGTTAACCCATTGATTTATATGGTCGGAATGAGAGGATTCGAACCTCCGACCCCTTCGTCCCGAACGAAGTGCGCTACCAGGCTGCGCTACATTCCGATTTTTTACTCTTGAGAATCACGACTGACGCTCAAGCAATTGAGCTGCCAATTGTATCAAGCAGCGCGTGTGTTCGTTGTCTGGCAGCTGTTCGGCGGCGCTGATGGCGCGGCGCGCTTCTGACGCTGCTGCCTCGCGTGCGACGTCCAGCGCGCCAGTGCTTGAGACAATGGCCACCACTTGGCCGATCAGGTCAATGTTGCCGGTTTCAATCGCGGTTTGGATCAGTTCGCGCTGGCTTGCGTTGCCGCGTTGCATGGCTGCGATCAATGGCAGCGTGGTTTTGCCTTCACGCAAGTCGTCACCCAAATTTTTGCCCATTACAGCGGCATCGCCGGTGTAATCCAGCACGTCGTCGATCACTTGAAATGCTGTGCCCAAGGCTTGCCCGTATTCGGCACAAGCAGCTTCCGTTTTTGCATCAGCGCCTGCCAGAATGGCGCCAACGCGAGCACTAGCCTCGAACAGCTTGGCGGTTTTGGAGCGAATCACCTGCAAGTAGCCGGCCTCATCAAGTGCCGCGTTGTGCATGTTCATTAATTGCATGACTTCGCCTTCGGCAATGATGTTGGTGGCATCTGCCAGTACCTCCATGATGCGCATGTTTTGTGCATCAACCATCATTTGGAAAGCCCGTGAGTACAAAAAATCACCGACCAACACGCTGGCCGGGTTGCCAAAAGTTTCATTGGCGGTGGCATTGCCGCGGCGCAGGGCAGAGTCGTCCACCACGTCGTCATGTAACAGTGTGGCGGTGTGAATGAATTCCACCACGGCAGCCAGATTGAAGCGCTGCGCACCTTTGAAGCCAAGCGCGCCGCACATCAGTAGCAGCAACACCGGACGGAGTCGTTTGCCGCCGGCAGAAATGATGTAGCGCGAAACTTGACCGACCAAAGGTACGCCAGAGTCGAGGCGCTGCGCAATGACCTGGTCAACCTCACGCATGTCCTGCGCAATGATCGCCAAAGGGCTTGTTTTTTGAGTGTGAATAGCGTGCAAAACGGTGGCTCGGTTGGTTGCGCGGATTATAGAAAGCCTGTATGCCATCGGCTGCGGGTTTGCGCAGGTTTTAATGCCGGCTTGGCATTTTTCTTGGCTTGTGTAATAATCTCGGGCTCTGCGGAAATTCGTTTGCGGAGCATTTTTAAGAGGTTATTATGTACGCGGTCATAAAAACTGGTGGCAAACAATATAAAGTTGCTACTGGCGAAAAAATTAAAGTAGAACAGATTGCTGCGGATGTAGGCCAGGAAATTGTGTTCGATCAGGTTCTTGCAGTCGGTAGCGGCGCAGAATTAAAGGTTGGCACACCCTTGGTATCCGGCGCAACAGTAAGTGTCACGGTTGTGACGCATGGTAAACACGACAAGGTCACCATTTTCAAAATGCGCCGTCGTAAGCACTATCAAAAACGTCAAGGTCACCGTCAACAGTTCACCGAACTGCTGATTGGCGCGATTACCGCATAAGGAGCAGGAGTCATGGCACACAAAAAAGGCGGCGGCTCGACGCGAAATGGGCGCGATTCCAAGCCCAAAATGCTCGGTGTGAAGATGTACGGTGGCCAATTGGTCAGCCCTGGCGCAATCATCGTGCGCCAACGCGGTACACAATTCCACCCCGGCACCAATGTCGGTATTGGCAAAGACCACACCCTGTTTGCATTGACAGAAGGCCATGTGTCTTTTGCCATCAAAGGTGCGCTCAATCGCCACACAGTGAGCGTGACCACAGCTTAATTGCTGGGTATGCTCACCCAAGACCCTGCGCTTGGCGCGGGGTTTTTCGTTTATAGGACTTACTCAAAACTGCTTCGGCAGCGTGGTGCTGCCTCGGCGCACCACAAGCTGCAGCCATTGTTCTTGCAGTCTGTGCAAAGCAGTTTTGTGTGAGTCCCGGCTTATAAAGGTCCCCCTCATGAAATTCGTTGACGAAGCCTACATTGACATCTCCGCAGGAGACGGTGGCGCTGGCTGCGTCTCGTTTCGGCATGAAAAATACAAAGAGTTTGGCGGCCCCAATGGCGGCGACGGCGGCCGCGGCGGCCACGTGTTCGCGGTCGCTGATGAAAACCTGAACACCCTGGTGGATTACCGCTTCTCGCGTCGACACGACGCCAAACGCGGCGAACACGGCATGGGCTCAGACATGTTTGGCGCTGCTGGCGACGACATCACGCTCAAAATGCCGGTGGGCACGATCATCAGTGACGCAGAAACTGGCGAAGTGCTGTTTGAGTTGCTCAAACCCGGTGAGGTCATCACGATTGCCAAAGGTGGCGACGGCGGTTTTGGCAACATGCGTTTTAAGAGCGCCATTAACCGCGCCCCGCGGCAAAAGACCCCCGGCTGGCCGGGCGAAAAGCGCGAACTCAAGCTGGAACTGAAGGTGCTGGCCGATGTGGGCCTGCTGGGTATGCCCAATGCAGGTAAATCAACGCTGATCACCGCCATTTCCAATGCCCGTCCGCGCATCGCCGACTACCCGTTTACCACCTTGCACCCTAATCTGGGCGTGGTGCGGGTTGGGCCAGAGCAAAGTTTTGTGGTGGCGGATTTGCCCGGTTTGATCGAAGGTGCCTCCGATGGCGCTGGTCTTGGGCATCTGTTTTTGCGCCATTTGCAGCGCACCCGTTTGCTCTTGCACGTGGTTGACATGGCCCCGTTTGACGACGCAGTGGACACCGTGGCGCAGGCTAAAGCCATTGTTAACGAGCTCAAAAAATACGACCCGGCGCTGTACGCCAAGCCGCGCTGGCTGGTGCTCAACAAGCTCGACATGGTGCCCAAGGAAGAGCGCGAGGCGCTGGTGAAAGACTTTGTCAAGCGCTTCAAGTGGAAGGGCCCGGTGTTTGAAATTTCAGCGCTCACGCGTGAGGGCTGCGAGCCTTTGATCAAGACGGTGTTCAAACACATCAGCGCCCAGCAAAAGAAGGAACAGGCGCCAGAGGTGATCGACCCGCGTTTCGTGGTGGAAGCTGAAGCTGCACCTGATGCGGCTCAGTAGCTATAAATAAGATAGCTACTTGCGCTTGTTTTATAAGGGCTAGAGGTCTAAATGGCTCAAAAATCTGAAAATACGGCCTTGCGTGATGCCCGGCGCGTCGTCGTCAAAGTGGGCTCAAGCTTGGTCACCAACGATGGCCGTGGGCTGGATGAAGTGGCCATTGGCGAGTGGTGCCGTCAAATGGCCGTGCTGGTGCGCGGTGGGCGCGAGGTCATCATGGTCTCCAGCGGTGCCATTGCCGAGGGCATGAAGCGCCTGGGTTGGGTCACGCGTCCGCACGAAATTCATGAGCTGCAAGCCGCCGCCGCTGTGGGACAGATGGGCCTGGCGCACATGTATGAAACCAAGCTGCGCGAAAACGGCCTGGGCAGCGCCCAGGTGTTGTTGACACACGCTGATCTGGCTGACCGTGAGCGTTATCTCAATGCCCGTTCCACATTGCTCACTCTGTTAAAGCTGGGCGTGGTGCCGGTCATCAATGAAAACGACACCGTGGTCAACGACGAAATCAAGTTTGGCGACAACGACACGCTCGGTGCGCTGGTGGCCAACTTGGTGGAAGCTGATGCGTTGGTCATCCTGACTGACCAAAAAGGCCTGTTCACCGCTGACCCGCGCAAAGACCCTGCTGCAGAGTTTGTGCACGTGGCGCAGGCGGGTGACGCCGCGCTGGAGGCGATGGCCGGTGGTGCTGGGTCCAGTCTGGGCCGTGGCGGCATGATCACCAAGATTTTGGCCGCGAAGCGCGCGGCGGGCTCGGGTGCGTCGACTGTGATTGCCTGGGGTCGTGAACCTGATGCCTTGCTGCGCCTGAGTCAGGGTGAGGCCATTGGCACGCTTTTGGTGGCGCCCACGCAAAAAACGCAGGCGCGCAAGCAGTGGATCGCCGACCATTTGCAGTTGCGCGGCTCTGTCACGGTTGACAACGGGGCTGTGGCCAAGTTGCAGGGTGACGGCTCCAGCTTGCTGCCGATTGGCATGACGGCAGTTGAGGGCGACTTTTCACGCGGCGATGTAATCGCCATTCGTGACACCAATGGTGTTGAAATTGCCCGGGGTTTGGCAAATTACGCCAGTTCAGAGGCGCGCCTGATTTGCCGCAAGCCTTCCAGTGCGTTTGAGGGATTGCTGGGTTATTTGGCTGAACCTGAAATGGTGCACCGCGACAACATGGTGTTAAGCCGATAGGCTATTTTTTCATCGCCTTGATGATGTCAGCCGCCGAACTTGCCGCTGCAGCGCGGCCATCACAAGCGCCTTGCCTCGCAAAAGCGATGGCGTGTTTGGAGGGCAAGTTGTCGCTGAAATCGCGCCACTGCGGCTCTTTGACCACAGACCAGACGCCGTTGTTGCTGGCTCGGGCATAGGTTTTGACCTCGCCCGTGGCACAGCGAATACCTTCATACATGGCGTTCACCGATCCACTGGCATTGGTCGCCACCATCACGTAACGCACGATGCCGTCCGACGTGATCGCCAGCGTGGCTGGGTCTACGCCAAACTTCAGGCTCACGTAATGAGGCATCTCTATGGCAAGCAGATGGTCTTTGCTGAAGGCCGGCGGTGCTGGTACTTCGGTTTCTTTCCAGTCCGGGTTGTCGGTTAAGCCTTGCGCCTGAACGCCCAACGCGCCCAGCGCCAACCCCGCCAGCATGCAGCGTTTCAGCCACAGTGCTGATCGGGTCAAGGGGTGGGGCTTACGCATGGTGATTTCCAATTTGTGGGTCTGGCTCATAAGTCGCACCTGGGGGCAATTCGAAGGTGGCGCCGGGCATGTCTGCGCACATTTGGTCAGATTCGATCGGATGAATGCCTTGGCGCAGAAAGCGGTTGCGGTGCTCGTTGCGGGGCAGGTAGCGTGACAATTCCGTGAGCGCCGTCACATAAACGCCGCGCTTGAATTCCACCACGGCATCCAGCGGTACCCAATACTCGTTCCAGCGCCAAGCATCAAACTCGGGGTGGCTGGTGGCGCGCAAGTTCAAATCCCAGTCGTGGCCCACCAGTTGCAGCAAGAACCAGATCTGTTTCTGGCCTTTGTAAAAACCGCGCGAATCGCGGCGAATAAAACGGTCTGGCACCTCGTAGCGCAACCAGTCACGGGTGCGGGCCACAATGCGAACATGTTCGCGTTGCAGCCCAACTTCTTCGTGCAGTTCACGGATCATGGCCTGTTCGGGGGTCTCACCCCGGTCAATGCCACCCTGCGGAAACTGCCAGGAGTGCGTTCGAATACGCTTGCCCCAAAACACCTGATTTTTCTGGTTGAGCAGGACGATGCCGACGTTGGGCCTATAGCCGTCACGGTCAAGCATAATCAAACCCCAATTTTTAAATTGCGTTCATTATGCACAGCCCTTGCGGTGCATCAAGAGACATAACCCTGACAACTTGCTGGATTCGCCCATGAAAGCCTCCCAATTCTTTATTTCCACCCTCAAAGAGGCACCCGCCGACGCCGAGGTTGTCAGCCACAAGCTGATGACACGCGCGGGCATGATCAAAAAGCTCGGTGCCGGCATCTACACCTTGATGCCGATGGGCTTACGTGTGGTGCAAAAAGTGGAGCAAATCGTGCGTGAAGAAATGAATCGCGCTGGCGCTGTGGAGCTGTCCATGCCGGTGGTGCAGCCGGCTGAGCTATGGCAGGAAACTGGACGCTTCGAAAAGATGGGCCCGGAGCTGTTGCGCATCAAAGACCGCCATGCCAACGACTTCGTCATTCAGCCGACCAGCGAAGAAGTGATCACTGACATCGCCCGGCAGGAAATCCGCAGCTACAAGCAGTTGCCGAAGAATTTCTACCAAATCCAGACCAAGTTCCGCGATGAGCGCCGGCCACGTTTTGGCCTGATGCGTGGCCGTGAATTCATCATGAAAGACGCCTACAGCTTCGACCGCGACCAGGCCTCAGCCAAAGCCAGCTACCAGGTCATGGCCCAAGCCTACCGGCGTATTTTTGACCGCTTTGGCCTGACCTACCGTGCCGTGGCGGCCGACAGCGGCGCCATTGGCGGCGACTTGAGCGAAGAGTTTCAGGTGATTGCCGCCACCGGTGAAGACGCCATCGTCTACTGCCCGGGGAGCGACTACGCCGCCAACATGGAAAAAGCCGAGGCGCTGGCCCCTGCCGGCCCGCGTGCGGATGCCGCGCAAGCCATGGCCAAAACGCCGACACCGGGCAAAAGCACCTGCGCCGACGTGGCTGAGTTGCTGGGCCTGCCGTTGCAGCAGACCGTCAAGTCACTGGTGCTGTCCACCGACACGCTCAATGACAAGGGCGAAGTGGTCAAAACCCAGGTCTGGCTGCTGTTGCTGCGTGGTGACCACGATATGAACGAAGTCAAGGTGGGCAAACTGCCCGGCCTGAACGCTTTCCGTTTTGCCACGGTGCCTGAGATTGAAGACCACTTTGGCTGCAAGCCCGGTTACCTTGGGCCACTAAATTTGCTCAAACCCGTCAAGCTGGTGGTGGACCGCGACGTGGCGGTGATGAGCGACTGGGTGTGTGGTGCCAACGCGCCCGACTTTCACCTCACCGGTGTCAACTGGGGTCGCGATTTGCCCGAACCCGAAACGGTGGCCGACCTGCGCAACGTGGTGGCCGGTGATGCGTCACCCGACGGGCAAGGCGTGCTGGCGATTGAGCGCGGCATTGAAGTTGGCCACGTGTTTTACCTGGGCACCAAATACAGTGAGGCCATGAAAGCCACATTTCTGGACCAAAACGGCAAGCCCCAGTTTCTGGAAATGGGTTGCTACGGCATTGGCATCACGCGCCTACCGGCGGCGGCCATTGAACAAAACCACGACGAACGCGGCATCATCTGGCCCGACGCCTTGGCGCCGTTCACGGTGGTGATTTGCCCGATCAACGCGGAGCGTTCGCCTGAAGTCAAGGCCACTTCTGAAAAACTCTACGCCGAACTATTGGCCGCTGGCGTGGATGTGATGCTGGATGACCGTGGCGAGCGCCCGGGCGCCATGTTTGCCGACTGGGAGCTCATTGGTGTGCCACACCGCGTCAACATTGGCGACCGCGCCCTGAAAGAAGGCAACGTGGAATACCAACACCGCCGTGATGCGACCGCCAGTGTTGTGCCGGTGGCCGACATTGTGAGCAAGTTGCTGGCCAAGCTCCAAGCGTGAGGTCGGGCGCAATGGCTCGACTTGCCTTGTCATTCCGGCCGTGATCTGGCATCCCTTGATTCGGGCGTACTGGATGGCAGATCAGGTTCGCAATGACAACGGGAAGTGTCATGACAGCACAAGCGCAGTGACGCCCCAGCATTGGAGTGCGCGATGAGTTTGACGCGCCGATCATTTGTTCATGATGTTTTAGGCCTATCACCCTTGTTAATAGGGGGCGGAGCGCTCTTTTTTAATGAGCATGCCTGGGCTGGCAAACAGGCTGAAGAACCGCTGATTGATTCGGTCCGCACCGCCTTGTCGTCGGCCATTGCCAACCACGCGCCGCTGGTGCCTGAGTTTTCTGACACCGAATCACGCATGAACTATCTGCGTTGGCTGGGCGCCATGAGCGAGCGTCTGAAAAGCAAAAAATCGGACTGGAACACCCGCAAGGAATTCCTGCAAACGGTTTGGTACGAGGCCAAACGCGCCGGGCTGGACGTGTCGCTGGTGCTGGGCTTGATCCAGGTGGAAAGCAATTTTCGCAAGTTTGCCGTGAGCAGCGTCGGCGCCCGTGGCTACATGCAGGTGATGCCGTTTTGGACGCGCGTGCTGGGTGATGGTGACGCCGGCAAACTGTTTCACATGCAAACCAATATGCGTTTTGGCTGTGTGATTTTGCGGCATTACCTGGACCGTGAGCGCGGCGATTTGTACATGACGCTAGGCCGCTACAACGGTTCGCGTGGCAAGCCGCAGTACCCTAACGCGGTGTTTTCAGCACAAAAAAACTGGCAGTTCAGCATCTGAATTTGATGTCTGCCGTGATTCCCCCTTTGGCGTGGCGGCGTTGGCGCAGTCTCTAGAATTGACCGCCTCACCACCCGGGAAGCCAAGCATGACACAGGGAACCATCCGCATTCGCGGTGCGCGCCAGCACAACCTCAAAAACCTTGACCTCGACATCCGCACCGGTGAGCTCACAGTGGTCACCGGGCCCAGCGGCTCGGGCAAATCCAGCCTGGTGTTTGACACGCTGTTTGCCGAAGGCCAGCGGCGTTATGTAGAAACCTTCAGTGCCTACGCGCGCCAGTTTCTCGACCGCATGGACAAGCCCGCTGTGGACAAGGTTGAAGGCGTGCCGCCCGCCATTGCCATCGATCAGACCAACCCGGTGCGCTCCAGCCGCAGCACGGTGGGCACGATGACCGAGCTCAATGACCATCTGAAGCTGTTGTTTGCCCGCGCCGGGTCTTTGTTTGACCGGGCCACGGCACAGCCGGTGCGCCATGACACGGCCGATTCCATTTATGCCGAGCTGCTGTTGCGCGCCGGGGCGGCTGATCCGCGCCTGGCGCTGACGTTTGCGGTGGAACTGCCCGCCAGCGCCACGCCTGAGGAGATTGAGCAATGGCTGTCGGTGAGTGGTTTTACCAAGGTGCAGGCGCAGCGGCAAGAGGGCGACCGGCTGGTGCTGGATGTCGTGGCCGACCGCTTCAAACTCGGCAGCGCCGAGCGCGCCCGTGTGCTCGAAGCCATAGAAGTGGCGTTGAAGCACGGCAGCGGTCGCCTCAATGTTTATGTACTAAATCAGCCTGTAGCAATTGATATACATGCGCAAGCAGCTACAGAATCAATAGTGAATGATGGCGCCGATGGTGCGGTGCCCGAGGCGGTTGCGCAGGCTGCAGCCACTGTGCCAGAACCCTTAATCTGGCGCTTTTCCACCGGCCTGCATTGCCCCGAGAGCAACCTGCGCTACACCGACCCGATCGCCTCGGCGTTTTCCTTCAACTCTGCGGTGGGTGCCTGTGACACCTGCCGTGGGTTTGGCCGGGTGATTGGTGTGGACTACGGCCTGGTGATTCCCAACGACAAGTTGACCCTGCGCGCCGGTGCCGTCAAGCCGATGCAGACTCCCGCCTGGCAAGAAGCTCAAGATGATTTGATGCGCCATGCCGAGGCCGCCGGCATTCCGCGTGACACGCCCTGGAACAAGCTCACGCGCGAGCAACAGGCGTGGGTCATCAACGGCTCGCCCAACTGGAACGGCAAGTGGAACCAGCATTGGTTTGGCATCAAGCGCTTTTTTGAGTACCTGGAAACCAAGTCCTACAAGATGCACATCCGGGTGCTGCTGTCCAAGTACCGCAGCTACACCGAGTGCTCGGATTGCGGCGGTGCGCGCCTGAAAACCGAATCCTTGTTGTGGCGCATTGGCTCTAAAGCCGATGCAGATGCCGTGCTTGACCCCGCCAAACGTTTCATGCCGCAGGGCGTGGCCTGGACGCGCGACCAGTTGGAAACCTTGCCGGGGCTGTGTTTGCATGACTTGATGCTGTTGCCGATGGACAAGTTGCGGCGCTTTTTTGAGCAGATGCAGGCGGCGGCAGTCGCAGTCGCTGTGCCCGGGTCACGTGTGCCAGTGGCAAGCTCTGAGGGCAACGCGAAGACGCAGAAGCTGCTGTTTGACGAAATCAGCACACGCCTGAAATACCTGTGCGAGGTCGGCATTGGCTACCTCACGCTCGACCGGCAAAGCCGCACCTTGAGCGGCGGCGAGGTGCAGCGCATCAACCTCACCACGGCCTTGGGCACCTCGCTGGTCAACACGCTGTTTGTGCTGGACGAGCCCAGCATTGGCCTGCACCCGCGCGACATGCACCGCATCATTGTGGCCATGCAGCGCCTGCGCGATGCCGGCAACACCTTGGTGGTGGTGGAGCACGACCCGGCCGTGATGCTGGCCGCCGACCGCATGATCGACATGGGCCCCGGCCCGGGCGAGCGCGGCGGGCAAATTGTCTTTGACGGCAGCACCGATGATTTGCGTAACGCCGACACGCTCACTGGCGCCTACCTGGGTGGCCGCAAAACCGTGGGCATGGGCTTCAAGCGCCTGGTGGCCGCCAGCACACCGCGGCTGATTCTGGAAGGTGCCAGCGGCCACAATTTGAAAAACATCAGCGTTGAAATTCCGCTGCAGCGGCTGGTGGTGGTCACCGGTGTGAGCGGCTCAGGCAAGTCCACGCTGATTCAGGACACTCTGGCCCCGGCACTGCTGCGGCACTTTGGCAAGGCCACGGAGACGCCGGGTGCGTTTGAGCGCCTGCTGGGTGCCGAGCTGTTGAGCGATGTGGTGTTTGTGGACCAATCCCCGATTGGCAAAACCGCGCGCTCGAACCCGGCGAGTTATGTGGGCGCGTGGGACTCGATCCGGGAGATTTTTGCCAACGCACCGCTGTCCAAACAGCGCGGCTACACCGCCACCAAGTTCAGCTTCAACAACGGCGACGGGCGTTGCCCGACCTGTGGCGGCTCGGGTTTTGAGCATGTGGAGATGCAGTTTTTGAGCGACGTCTACCTGCGCTGCCCGGACTGCGACGGCAAACGTTACCGCCCGGAAATCCTTGAGATCACGATTGAGCGTACCGCCTGCCACCTGAACGTGGCCGACGTCCTGAACCTCACCGTCAGCGAAGCCGCTGGCCTTTTCAAGGACGATCGCGACGTCATCCGCGCCCTGCAACCCATCATGGACGTTGGCCTGGACTACGTGAAACTCGGTCAGCCGGTGCCCACCTTGAGTGGTGGTGAGGCGCAGCGCCTGAAACTTGCCGGTTTCCTGGCTGATGCCGCCAAAAGCAGCGCCGCCAGCCGCCAGGCGTTGGCGCGTAAAGGCGTGCTGTTCATGTTCGATGAGCCCACCACCGGCCTGCATTTTGACGACATCGCCAAACTCATGCGCGCCCTGCGCAAGTTGCAAGACGCGGGCCACAGCCTGCTGGTGATTGAACACAACCTCGACGTGATTCGCGCCGCCGACTGGCTGATTGACCTCGGTCCCGAGGGCGGTGATGCCGGTGGCGAAGTGGTGGCTTATGGCACGCCTGAAGACGTGATGCTGCACGCCAGCTCTCACACTGCGCTGGCCCTGCGGGATTACGCCGCGCAAATGGGCGTGGTGCATGAGGTGCGTGATTGCGGGTCACTATTGAATAAAGAGCTACTAGCGCATATTTCAAAAGGGCTAGAGGTCAATAACACCATACAAATCATCAATGCCCGCGAACACAACCTGAAAGGCTTGAGCGTCAACATTCCGCGCGGAAAGTTCAATGTGGTCACGGGTGTGTCGGGCTCGGGCAAGTCCACGCTGGCGTTTGACATCTTGTTCAACGAAGGCCAGCGGCGTTACCTGGAAAGCCTGAACGCCTATGCACGCAGCATCGTGCAGCCCGCCGGCCGCCCCGAGGTGGACGCGGTTTACGGCATACCGCCCACGGTGGCCATTGAGCAACGCTTAAGCCGCGGCGGGCGCAAGTCCACCGTGGGCACCACCACCGAGGTCTGGCATTTTTTGCGGCTGTTGTTTGTCAAGCTCGGCACCCAGCACTGCATTCATGACGGTACGCCGGTGGCGCCGCAAACGCCCGAACAAATTGCCGCGCAGCTGATGAAACGTTTTCGCGGCCAGCACATCGGCTTGCTCAGCCCCTTGGTGATGAACCGCAAGGGGGTTTATACCGAGTTGGCCGAGTGGGCGCGCCCGCGCGGTTTCACGCACCTGCGGGTGGATGGCAACTTTTTGCCGACCACCGCCTTCCCGCGATTGGATCGTTTCAAGGAACACACCATTGAGCTGCCCGTGTATAGCCTGGACGTGTTGCCGGAAAACGAGCCGCAACTGCGAGCCGCTCTTGCCACCGCCTTGCAACACGGTAAGGGCGTGGTGCATGTGCTCACCAGTCTGGCGGGCCTGAGCGAGGCGATGCTGGCCGGCACGCCCACGGCCGGCATCGGCACCTTGTATGCGTTTTCCACGCTGCGTGCCTGCCCACTTTGCCACACCAGCTACGCCGAGCTGGACCCGCGGCTGTTCAGCTACAACAGCAAACACGGCTGGTGCCCGGACTGCGTCGGCACCGGCGTCAAGCTGACGCGTGAGCAGCGTGCGGTGTTTGATGACTCGGTGCGCGACGACGCGCAAAAGGGCCGGGAGCAAACGTTTGCTGAGGCCGACGTGGAAGACCTGGTGGATTCGGCGTGCCCCAGTTGCCAGGGTACGCGCTTGAACGCGACGGCGCGGGCGGTGCGGCTTAAGTTGGGCTCGGCGATTGATTCTGTGTTGACCCGCAGCGCACGCGGGGTGTCCGACTCCGCGGATGTCCCCCGGCCCGGGCAGAGCCCGAGCCTCCTCCTTGATTCCGCTGCATCGGACACCCCACGCACGCCGCTAGATGTTGTTGGGAAATCGGTTGGAGATTTGGCAAAACCCCAAGTCCAGGGCGCTGACCCCAAATTCCCCGCCGAGTCCATGGATGCCCCCGCCATCACTGAGTTGGCACGCCTGAGCGTGAGCGACTTGCGCGCCTGGGTGCAGACCTTGCAGTCGGAGGCACATTTGAGCGTACGCGAGGCGGGGATTGCGCGTGACCTGATTCCCGAAATCAAGGGCCGGCTGGAATTTTTGGAGCAGGTCGGCCTGGGTTACCTGACGCTTGACCGGGGCGCACCCACCTTGAGCGGTGGCGAGGCCCAGCGCATCAGATTGGCCGCGCAACTCGGTAGCAATCTGCAGGGCGTGTGTTACGTGCTCGACGAGCCGACCATCGGCCTGCACGCGCGCGATAACCAGATGTTGCTGGGCGCCCTGCAACGGTTGAGCGACCAGGGCAACACGTTGGTGGTGGTGGAGCATGACGAAGACACCATTCGCCACGCCGACCACATCATCGACATCGGCCCCAGCGCCGGTAAACGCGGTGGTCGCCTGGTGGCCGAGGGCTCGGTGGCTGACATCCAAAACGCCGCTGAGTCACAAACCGGGCGTTATTTGCTGCACGCCATGAAACACCCGTTGAAGCCGCGGCGAGTGGTTCTGAATGATATAAATTTAATAGCTACTAGCGCTTATTCATCAAGCGCTAGAGGCCAAAATGAGCATGAAGTTGATTCCGCGATGTGGGTGACGGATAGCTCAGTTGGAAGTGCTATGTCGGCGTCCGTTGGGCTGGGCAACGCTTCTGGCGGACAGAAACCGCCACCCGGGCAAGTTGCCGCCAGCGCGGGCCTTGAAGTGTCGGGAGATGTCAGTCGGGCAGCGGTTGTGGTGGGTTCGGGCGACGCTTCGAGGTCTACTGCCGCAGTGAATGTCGACTCGAATGCACCCTTTGTCTTTGTTCCTGCACCCAAAAAGAAGAAGGCCGCCAAAGCACTGCCCACCGACCCCAATGTCACGGCCGCTTACACACAGCAGTGGATCACCGTCAGCGGTGCAAACCTGCATAACCTGCAACACGTCACCGCCAGCATTCCTTTGAGTCGTCTGGTGGCCGTCACCGGTGTCTCAGGCTCCGGCAAATCCACTCTGGCCCGCGACGTGCTGCTGGCCAACGTGCACACCGCCGTGCAAAAACGCAGCACCAAAGCGGGCCGGGATGCGCTGGCGACAGGCGAGCCAATCCACTGGCTGGGATGTGAACAAGTCAGCGGCTTTGAGCCGGTAGACCGCGTGCTGGAAGTCGACCAAACCCCCATTGGCAAAACCCCGCGCAGCTGCCCGGCCACTTACATTGGTTTTTGGGACATCATCCGCAAGCTGTTTGCCGACACGCTTGAAGCCAAAGCGCGTGGTTACGCTGCCAACCGTTTCAGCTTCAACACCGGCGAGGGCCGTTGCCCCAACTGCGAAGGCCAGGGCATTCGCACCATCGCCATGAGTTTTTTGCCGGATGTGAAAGTGCTCTGCGAGACCTGCAAGGGCGCACGCTTTAACCCAGAGACCCAGGCGGTGACCTGGCGCGGCAAAAACATTGGCGACATCCTACAGATGGAAGTGGACGAGGCGGTGGATTTCTTCGCTGCCATGCCCAACATCAGCCACCCGCTACAGCTTTTGAAAGACGTGGGCCTGGGTTACCTCACGCTGGGCCAACCGTCGCCCACTTTGAGCGGCGGCGAGGCGCAACGCATCAAGCTGGTCACCGAGCTGTCCAAGGTGCGTGACGACATCACCCGGCGTGGCCAAAAAGCGCCGCACACCTTGTATGTGCTGGACGAACCCACGGTGGGTCTTCACATGGCAGACGTGGAAAAACTCATCAAGGTGCTGCACCGCTTGGTGGATGGCGGCCACAGCGTGGTGGTGATCGAACACGACCTGGACGTAATCGCCGAGGCCGACTGGGTACTTGATCTGGGCCCCAATGGCGGCAAAGACGGCGGGCAGGTGGTGGCCGCGACCACACCAGAGGGCGTGGTGGCGCTGGGTACCGCGACGGGTGCGGCGCTTGAACCTGTGCTGGGGCGCTAGGCACGTACCGCATGTTGATTTCCCCCTGCTCGACGCGAAGCATTTTGAAATGGCAAGTCAGCCCCTGCGAGCAAGTTGAGTTTGTGCGCGCCAGCATGGGTGTGTGTGGTTTGCCCCAACACTTTCACGACGTATGGTCAGTGGGTTTGATCCTGCAGGGCAGTTGCAGTTTCAACGCCAATGGGCAGTCGCACCTGGCCCCCATGGGCAGCTTGTTTATCTTGCCGCCCTATGAGGTTCATGCGTGTGGCGCCGCTAGTGCGGATGTTGTCTACGCCGTTCTTTACGTTGAAGACGCTGTGATGCAAGATGCGGCTTCGTGCCTTGGCGCCCAGGTGATGCGTCAGGCACAGCGTGTCTGGCAAGGGTTGGCCCAACCTGACCATTCCCCAGAAGCTGCGTCCAGCAGGCAGGCTATTTTCGATGCGGCAGTGCAGGTCGACTCTGTGGCGGTAGCGCTTGACTGGCTGGCAAGGCTGGACAATGTGCTGGCCGCGCCGTCTTCCTTCACGCTGGGCCCGCGCCAACCTCAATTGCACCCATTGCAACGGTGGTTTCACGCGCACTGGTCACAACATCTGGACTTGGCGCAAACCGAGCGTGCGATGCCGCGCAGTCGCTCCCAGGTGATTCGTAGTTTTCGTAACGCAACCGGTTTGACCCCCGGGGCCTATTTGCGTCAGTTGCGGGTGCAAAAAAGTCGCCACTGGATTGGGCGGATGCCGCTGGCAGATGTGGCGCAGCAGTTTGGGTTTGCCGACCAGGCGCACTTCAGCCGCGAATTCAAGCGCGTATTTGGCATGGCACCGGGCCGCTTTGGGCGAGTGGTGTCAGTTAACAGGCGGTTGGCCAGGCCGGTGTTACAACCAAAGTGACAAGACCGAGGCCAACAACATCAATGCCATGCTCCGGTTAAACCAGCGCAGCGCGGGCGCGTAGGTAAGCAAATGCCTCGCTGCTGTTCCAAAAGCCGCCCAGGCACCAATCGACGGCAGGCAAACCATAAAAAATACCCCTGCCAGCAGCCAAACGCTGGCCAAATAATGGGTGCCGGGCAGGGTGTAGCTTGACACGCCGGTGGCAGCCACAATCCAGGCCTTTGGATTTACCCACTGGGCCAGCAGACCATCCCTGAACCGTGGCGGTTGGGTCATGCGCTGACCCTGTTCGCCGGGCGCTGGCGCCTTGTAAATCTGCCATGCCAAATACAGCAAAAAAATTGAGCCAACCCAGCGCAGTGCACTCTGCAGTGTCTCCCAGCGCGCCAGCAGGGTTCCTGCACCGTAGCCCAGCATCAAGAGCAATAAGGCAAAGCCCAGGCTGGCACCCAGCACCTGCCTCCAACTTCGCCGCAGGCCAAAGAGTACCCCGCTGCTGGCCGCCACGATATTGACCGGCCCCGGCGAGGCTGATGTGACCACCGCAAAAAGGGACACGGGGAGAATCAGACGTCCAATGGCTGATCTGAGGTCGTCTGCGATGAGTGCATTGAGTGAAAACATGGTGTGGTCAAGTTGAAGTTGCCAAAAGACATTCACCTTAAGCTGTGAAGCTGGCTGTGTCTTGAACGCCATGCGCAAAGCATCGTGACGACGGTCTTTTTCACGCGCTTACCGGCAGGTGTTGGCGCCAGGTATGAGCGCATTGCCGATATCGGAGTAACTTTCCCCGGTTGACACTGGTTGTATCGTTGGCGTTCATTTGACGTGTTCTACTATGTATTAAATAGCTTCTTACGCTTATATCTAGAGGGCTATAAGTCAATCTAATGAAAACTTTCTACAACCCCCACCACGCCCTGCACCAAGGCAAGCTTGAAATGTTTCGCGGCCAACTGGTGCCATGTTTTGAGGTGCCAGATCGCGTGGACCATGTGTTGGCCGAGTTGCAGCGTCGCCCAATCGGGCCGGTGCTGCCACCGCAGACCTTTGATGACCACGCGCTGACCCGCATCCACAGCTCGCGCTACCTTGATTTTTTGCGTACCGCCTGGGATGAATGGGTGGCGCTGGACGCGGCCAACGCGGCGCGGGACGCGTTGCCCTCAGTCTGGCCGGTGCGCACGCTGCGCTCGGACGTGCTGCCGGCCAATTTTTCCGCGCGCATGGGGCTGTTTTCAATGGACGCAGGCACACCTTTGACCTCGGGCACCTGGGCGGCGGCGCGGGTCGGGGCTGACTGTGCACTGAGTGCGGCCCAAGCCGTGGTGGATGGTGAGCGCGCTGCTTTTGTGCTGACGCGCCCACCGGGCCACCATGCCGGGGCTGATTTTTTTGGCGGCTATTGCTTTTTGAACAACGCCGCGCTGGCCGCACAGCATCTGCGTGACCACGGCTTTGAGCGGGTCGCCGTGCTGGATATTGACTACCACCATGGCAACGGCACGCAGGCCATTTTTTATGACCGGCCCGACGTGTATTTCACCAGCATTCATGGTGATCCGCACACCGAGTACCCGTTCTATCTGGGTTATGCCGATGAGTTGGGCGCCGGCGCCGGGCTGGGGGCCAATCGCAATTTCCCGCTGCCGCGCGGCACCGGGTTTGCCGTGTGGCGAGAGGCCTTGGCCCAGGCCTTGCAAGGCATCAAAGCCTTTGGTGCGCAGGCTCTGGTGGTGTCGTTGGGGCTGGACACCTTTGAGGGTGACCCGATCTCAGGTTTCACGCTGCGCAGTGCGGACTACCTGCAGGTGGGCGCCGACTTGGCTGCGGCCGGGTTGCCCACCGTGTTGGTCTATGAAGGCGGTTATGCCGTGGCCGAGGTGGGTGTGAATGCTGTCAATGTGTTGCAGGGATTCGATTCGGCGGCGGTTTAAAAATAATAGCTACTTGTGCATATAAATAAAGGGCTATAGGCCAATTTTGTTTAAAAATTCCTCAGGCTTCCAGTCGGTAGTGCAGCCGCAGAAACTGCTTGAACTGGCGGATGATGCCCAGCGCATCGGTCAGCTGGTCGCGGTCCAATGTGCCCAGGCTGCTTAATTCCACCAGATTGCTGATGGCTTGCCCCAATGAGATTTGGCGCAAGTTGTTGCGCAGCTTCAGGGTCATCATCATGTGCAGGGTCTCCACCAAGTCGCGCACCAACGCCATGGGCAGGATCTGTCGGTTGGCAAGGGCCTGCAAGCGCTCCACCGTGCCCAGCGCTTCCAGCCGGTATTCCAGCGCCAGTGCGCGCGCGCCATGCACGATGGGGAAGGTGCCAATTTTTTTCAGGTCAAAGGTTTCTGGTTCGCGGCTGTGCAGCAGCGGCAAGCGCTGCCACCAGCCGCTGGCAGGCTCAGCAAACTGGTCGATGGCGCTGGCCATGCGCCCAATGAAGGTGTCGCTGCCAATGGCCAGCTTCAAGGCGTAGTCGCGCGCGTTTGCCAGCAGCGCCGCATCACCCGCCACGGCACGCGCATCCATGAAGATGGCCAAGTTCATCTTGCCCTCGGCGTCGGCGCCATACAGCCACTGGCCAATGGTCTGCCGAAAGGCGGCCAGGCTTTGGCACCACAGTGGGTTGGTCACCATGATGTTGCCGGGGCATGGCGGGTAACCAAAGGTCAGCAGTGCCGCGCTGAATTGACGGGTGGCTTCTTCCAGATTGGGGTTGGCATAGCCGTCGCGCAGCAGCAGCGCGTTGTCCTGATCGGTTTTTAAGATTTGTTCGCTTCGGCCTTCGCTGCCCATCACCAGCAGGCAACTGTTTTGCACCAGTTCAGGCGGGGCCAGCAGCGCCCATAAACGGGCAAAAATCTGGCTATTGAGCTCACTCACCAGCCGGGAGATGATCTCGATGCGCATGCCCCCGCGCTGCAGCAGCTTGATGGTGTCGTCCACTTGCAGGGCAGCCACTTGCAACTCGGCCACAGTGTGGGCTTGCTCCACCTGCAGTGTGATCAGGTGCGAGTGGTTTGACATGAAACTCATCAGGTCAAGCTGGCTAAGGATGCCGACGATGGCGTCACCGTCTTTCACCAGCACCCGGTGCACGCGGTGGCGCAGCATGATCAGCAGCGCGTCAAACAGCTCGGCGTCTGACGACAGCGAGATCAGGTCAAAACGCGTCACCTCGCGCACGGCTAAGCGCGCTGGCGGTGTGGGGTGCAGCAGGGCGTCACGCAGGTCAGTGGTGGTGAACATGCCAATGCGTTCACCGCCATCTTGGGTGTCGCGCACCAGCGCGTTGGTCAATTTTTTCTCAGACAGTCGTTTGCATACCGACACCAGGTCCAGCTGCCCGTCCACGTAAAACGGTTTTTGCAGGTAGGCATCTTTTACCCGAAGCAGCATCAATGACAACAGTTCGCGGTTGTGGTTGATGTCTTCATCATCGGCCAGGTTGCTGGCCATGGTGGCAAACACCCGTGCGCTAAACCGCGGGTTGTCGCCCAGCAGCGCCATCATCGTGGCCTTCGGCAACTGCCACGCACACACTTCGTCCAAGGTTGTGACTGTGGCATGGCTGTGTTGCGTGAGCAGCGCACGCCAACTGACAGCCTCGCCGGTGGTGAGCACATGCACATGCCCATCTTCGTCGAGTTGGGCATGCCCGGTCTGCAGCACCCACAGGTATTGCGGCGCGCTGTTGGGCAGCAGCATGTGGTCGCCGGCGGCGAGTCGCACATGCAGTGCCACCTCACGCACTTGTGTTTGCTCGGTGGCGCTCAGTTCGTTGAAGGGAGCGCGTTCAAAAGAAAAAGCATTTGACACAGTTGTCACCCAAAAATAAAAAAAAGGGCTGCAGACAAATCGTCCGCAGCCCTTTGAGCTGGTTACACCGGAAACCCAAGGGCTACCGATGCGACACATCTCATATCAATGTCCTGATGCGCCGTCAGCGCCGATGCCGGTTTCAGAACGCACTTGTTGCGCCAGGAAACCTGCGCGGTCTTGCTTGGCGCGGGCGCTGTTGTCAAGAATCGAGAACAGCCAGATACCCACAAAGCCAATGGTCATGGAGAACAAGGCAGGCGAGGTGTACGGGAACAAGGCCGAACCCTTGGGGTTACCCAGCGTGGCTTCCCACACGGATGGCGACACCACGGTCAAACCAACAGACGAGATCAGACCCAAAAAGCCACCAATCACGGCGCCCTTGGTGGTGCAATCTTTCCACAGCACGGACATGAACAGCACAGGGAAGTTGGCAGACGCGGCAATCGCAAAGGCCAAAGACACCATGAACGCAATGTTTTGCTTCTCAAACACAATGCCCAGGGTCACAGCCAAAATGCCAAGACAAATGGTGGTGATCTTGGAGACGCGCAGTTCGTCGGCACTGTTGGCGTTACCCTTTTTGATCAAAGTGGCATAGATGTCGTGAGACACAGCAGAAGCGCCAGACAGGGTCAAACCAGCCACCACGGCCAGAATGGTGGCAAAAGCCACAGCCGAGATAAAGCCCAGGAACACGTTGCCGCCCACGGCGTTGGCCAGGTGGATAGCTGCCATGTTGCCGCCGCCGCGCAAGCCACCCTTGATTGGGTCAATGAACTCAGGGTTGGTCAGCACAAAGCTGATCGCGCCAAAACCGATGATGAAGGTCAGCAGGTAGAAGTAACCAATCCAACCTGTAGCCCACATCACAGAAGAGCGCGCAGCCTTGGCGCTAGGCACCGTGAAGAAGCGCATCAAAATGTGTGGCAAACCAGCGGTACCGAACATCAGCGCCATACCGAAGGAGATGGCGGAGATGGGGTCTTTCACAAAGTTGCCTGGGCCCATGATGGACTGACCGGCTGCAGCGGCTACTTCGGCAATCTTGCCGTCTTTCAAAGCCAGATCGGTCTTGATCTGCACTGCACCGGCAAACATGGCTTCAAAGCTGAAACCAAAGTGCCACAGCACCGACAAGGACATGAAGGTGGCGCCACCGAGCAGCAAACATGCCTTGATGATCTGCACCCAAGTGGTGGCTGTCATGCCGCCAAACAGCACGTAAACCATCATGAGCGCGCCCACAATGATCACCGCCACGTAGTATTCCAGACCAAACAGCAGTTTGATCAGCTGACCGGCACCCACCATCTGAGCAATCAGATAGAAAGCCACCACCACCAGCGTGCCTGAAGCCGCAAAAATGCGGACAGGTTTTTGCTCAAAGCGGAACGCAGCCACGTCGGCAAAGGTGAACTTGCCCAGGTTACGCAGGCGTTCAGCCATCAGGAAGGTGATGACAGGCCAGCCCACCAGAAAGCCGATGGAGTAGATCAGACCGTCAAAGCCGCTGGCCATCACGGCTGCGGAAATACCCAGGAAAGACGCGGCAGACATGTAGTCGCCAGCAATCGCCAAACCGTTTTGGAAGCCGGTGATGCCGCCACCTGCGGTATAGAAGTCAGCAGCCGACTTGGTCTTGGCAGCGGCCCATTTGGTGATGAACAGCGTGAAGATCACAAAGGCGGCAAACATGCTGATGGCCGTCCAGTTGGTGGGCTGTTTGACAGCCTGACCCAGATCAGCGCCGGCAGCAAAGGCACCAGCGGAAACAGCGAGCAGCGAGATGAGCGCAATGGCGCTTTTTGTTGTAGTTTTCATAATTATTTAAGTACCGCTTTGGTGATGGCAGCAGTCAAATCGTCATATTCGCTGTTGGCGCGACGCACGTAAATCGTGGTGATGATGACGGTGAACACAATCACGCCGAAACCAATGGGTACACCAATGGTCATGACGCCTGCGCCCAGCTTTTGCGAGAGGAACTCTTTGTTGAAAGCCACGAGCAGGATGAAGCCGTAGTACACGATCATCATGGCCCAGGTCAAGGTCCAGCCAAAGCTGCTGCGCTTGCGCTTGAGCTCCTGGTATTGCGGGTTATTGATCACCCTCTGTATCAAATCATCTTGCATAAATGCGTCTCCGGTGAGTTGTGGAGCGCGAAGGTTATGTGCCGGTTCTTACCAACTACTTACCTGTTACAGACCAGTCACTGACGAGGGGGCAGTTTTTTAGCGGCAAATCCAGATGTCTCACAGGGGAAACAGGGCGGAAATCTATTTTGTAGGGACTTACCCTTGGTTTTCATTGGCGCAAATGTGTTTGTCAGAAAACTGTAGGCAAACCTTTTAATAGTCCACCCCGCAATAGCGCAAGCACAGCGTGATGTATGGGCGCAGCGAGCAATCGCTGTTCTGTATTTTTAAAATAGGAGACTTCATGAAGCATGACTACGACAGTGGTGCCTACTGGAAAGAAACCATCAAACTTTTGAGGAACGTGTTGATCCTCTGGTTTTTGGTGTCTTTCGGGGCGGGCATTTTGTTTGTTGACTTTTTCAACCAATTCCACCTTGGTGGCTACCCCCTGGGATTCTGGTTTGCACACCAGGGCTCAATTTACGTCTTTGTGATCCAGATTTTTTATTACGCCTGGCGCATGAACAACCTGGACATCAAGTTTGATGTTCATGAAGACTGAGGACTGACACATGGATCTTCAAACCACAATCTACATCATGGTGGGCTTGAGCTTTGCGCTCTACATCGGTATTGCCATTTGGGCACGTGCCGGCTCCACCAGTGAGTTCTACTCTGCCGGCGGCGCCGTGCACCCTGTGCTGAACGGCATGGCCACCGGCGCTGACTGGATGTCTGCCGCTTCGTTCATCTCCATGGCCGGCCTGATCGCCAACATGGGTTATGGCGGCGGCTTGTTCCTGATGGGTTGGACCGGTGGCTACGTGCTGCTGGCCATGTTGCTGGCACCGTATCTGCGCAAGTTCGGTAAATTTACCGTGCCGCAGTTCATTGGTGACCGTTTCTACTCCAAGGGTGCGTCGCTGATTGCCGTGATCTGCCTGTTGACCGCGTCGCTGACGTACATCATTGGTCAAATGACCGGTGTGGGCGTGGCGTTCTCGCGTTTCCTGGGCGTGTCGTCTGAGACCGGCATTTATGTTGGCATGGGCATCGTGTTCCTGTACGCGGTGTTTGGCGGCATGAAGGGTATCACCTACACCCAGGTGGCACAGTACATCGTGCTGATTCTGGCCTACACCGTGCCTGCGGTGTTCATCTCGCTGCAACTCACGGGCGATTTCCTGCCGCAAATCGGTCTGGGTGGCACCATGACCGGCACCGACATGTCTTTGCTGGCCAAGCTCGACGGCGTGGTCACTGACCTTGGTTTTGGTAAATACACCACCACCACGGCCGGCAGCACGTTGAACATGTTTGTGTACACCATGTCGCTCATGATCGGAACTGCGGGCCTGCCGCACGTCATCATGCGATTCTTCACAGTGCCAACCGTCAAAGACGCACGTTCTTCAGCTGGTTGGGCGTTGGTGTTCATTGCCATTCTGTACACCACAGCACCTGCTGTGGCGGCCATGGCCAAACTGAACCTGCACTCGACGGTGAACACCGCGGTGGTCAAGGGTGGTGACTTGTACGCTCCTGAAGCCAGCATCGTGGCTGAGACACGTCCTGACTGGATGAAGCGTTGGGAAAAAACCGGTCTGCTGAAGTTTGAAGACAAAAACGGTGACGGTCGCATTCAGTACTACAACGACAAGTCCAAGAATCCTGAAGCTGTGGCCAAGGCTACTGCTGCGGGCTGGAAGGGCAATGAGCTGACAGTGAACGCCGACATTATTGTGTTGGCCAACCCTGAAATTGCGTTGTTGCCTAACTGGGTGATTGGCTTGGTGGCTGCTGGCGGTTTGGCTGCTGCGCTGTCTACGGCGGCTGGTTTGCTGATGGCGATTTCTTCTGCGGTGTCGCATGACCTGATCAAGAACATCTTTGTTCCTGACATTTCCGAGAAGAACGAGCTGTTGGCGGGCAAGATTGCCATGGCGGGTGCGATTGTGGTGGCGGGTTATCTGGGCTTGAATCCGCCCGGATTTGCGGCGGGTACCGTGGCCTTGGCCTTCGGTATTGCGGCCAGCTCGCTGTTCCCAGCCATCATGATGGGTATCTTCAGCAAGAAGATGAACAAGGAAGGCGCCATGGCCGGTATGCTGGCTGGTCTGTTCATCACCTTGTTCTACGTGTTTGCGCACAAGGGTATTTTCTTCATCAAGGGCACCGAGTTCCTCGGCCTCATTGGTGGCGCAAACCCCTTCTTTGGCATCACGCCTGAAGCCTTTGGTGCCATTGGCGCTATCGTGAACTTTGCTGTGGCATTCGCTGTGGACAAAGTTACCCCTGAGCCTCCTGAGCATATTCAGCACATGGTTGAAGCCGTGCGTATTCCACGTGGCTCCAAGCTGGTGGACGGTTCTCACTAAGCAACAGGTCTGTACCTGAGTCAACCCCTTGCCCGCAGTGGTGGGCAGGGGTGACAATCAAAGCCCTGTCGGTCATGCTGGCAGGGCTTTTTACTTGAACTGGAGCTGAAAAATGGTGTTTGACATCAGCGTCGCGATGACGTGGATTTTGTTTTTGGCGCTGTTTCCGATCGGCTTTGTCTGGCTGCGCCGGTCCTGGCGCATCGTGGCCTACCGTGATTTTTCAGAGGTGGGTGTCAAACGCGGTGAGGCACCCCCCAACCCCGAGAAGTTTGCACCCTATGAGATGGCCATTAACCTGATCGCCGGGACCATCATTGTGTGTGTGATCGGGGCGGTCCTTGCGGGCTACTGGGACTACAGCACCTGGAGCGCCGTGGCTGGCAGCACCATCTGGTGCAAGTTCATTGGCAGTTTTGCGCTCA
Source organism: Rhodoferax sp. (assembly GCF_028688795.1). GTDB lineage: Bacteria > Pseudomonadota > Gammaproteobacteria > Burkholderiales > Burkholderiaceae_C > Rhodoferax. The sequence goes on from NZ_JAQTXM010000003.1 coordinate 70,566, forward strand.
GCCGCCATGCGCATGCCAGTTGGCTCAAGGGCAAGGCCTGAGTGTCTGGTGTGCCCCGTCATGGCCTGTTTGTCTAACCATGCCGGGTAGTCTTTAACCCACCAAAGTTAGCGCACAAACATGTCCAACAGCTTGACAACCCAGCGCCTGGTGGCTCTTTTCTGCTGTGGTTGGCTGCTGCTTAATTTTCCGCTGCTGGGCCTGTGGGACATGGATGTCAAGGTGTTCGGCATACCGCTGTTTCCAGCTGCGTTGCTGACGCTGTGGGGCTTGCTGATTGCGGCACTGGCCTGGCTGATGGAGCGGCACCCGCCTGACGGGCAGGACGATTGACCATGTTGTCGCCTGCGCTGGTCATTGGTGCTTCTTTTGCCTATTTGCTGTTGCTGTTTGCGGTGGCAAGTTTTGGTGACTGGCGCGCTGCCCAGGGTCGCTCGGTCATTGCCAACCCCTGGGTCTATGCCTTGTCGCTGGCGGTGTACTGCACCGCCTGGACTTATTTTGGCAGTGTCGGTCGCGCGGCCTCGGGTGGCATCTGGTTTTTGCCGATTTACCTGGGGCCCACGCTGGCCATGGTGCTGGGCTGGCTGGTGCTGCGCAAGATGATCCGCATTGCCAAAACCTACCGCATCACCTCCATTGCCGACTTCATTGGCAGCCGTTATGGCAAAAGCCCGTTGCTGGCCGGCTTGGTGACGCTGATTGCGGTGGTGGGCATCGTGCCCTACATTGCGTTGCAACTGAAGGCGGTGTCTGCTGGCTACGGCTTGCTTACGGCCGCAAACCTGAGTGGTTTGCCCGTGCAAACACACTGGACGCAAGACAGCACCTTCTACATGGCGCTGGCGCTGGCCGGGTTCACCATGGTGTTTGGCGCCCGGCATCTGGATTCAGCCGAACGCCATGAGGGCATGGTGGCAGCGATTGCGTTTGAGTCGGTGGTCAAACTGATCGCTTTTCTGGCTGTGGGGCTGTTTGTGGTGTACGGCATGTTCAATGGCTTGGGCGACTTGTTTTCACGGGCCCAAGCGGTGCCTGAGCTCGCCAAATTGTTGCGACTGGAGCAGAGTGGTAGCTTTGCGTGGACGCAGTGGTTTGCCTTGACGCTGCTGTCGATGCTGTCGGTGATTTTTTTGCCGCGGCAGTTTCAGGTGATGGTGGTGGAAAACGTGCGCGAGAGCCATTTGCGCCGTGCCGTCTGGGTGTTTCCGCTGTACCTGCTGGCCATCAACTTGTTTGTGTTGCCGATTGCCCTGGGCGGCTTGTTGTACTTTGACGGTGCCAAGCTCAATGCCGACAACTTTGTGCTCTCGCTGCCCTTGGCCGCAGGGCAGCCGGCACTGGCCTTGTTTGCCTTCATTGGCGGCCTGTCTGCGGCCACCGGCATGGTCATTGTGGAAACCATCGCCGTGTCCACCATGGTGTGCAATGAGTTGGTGATGCCGCTGCTGCTGCGCACGGCCCATTTCAAATCAGAGGCCGGGCACGATTTCACCCGGGTGCTGTTGCTGATTCGCCGTGCCGCCATTTTGGTGGTATTGGTGCTGGGTTATGTGTACTTTCATCTGGCCGGTGAGGCTTATGCGCTGGTCAGCATTGGCTTGATCAGTTTTGCCGCGGTGGCCCAGTTTGCCCCGGCCGTGCTGGGTGGGTTGTATTGGAAGGGTGCCACCCGTCTGGGTGCGTTGGTGGGGCTGCTGGCCGGTTTTGTGATGTGGGGCTTCACGTTGATGTTGCCTTCGCTGGCCAAGTCGGGCTGGCTCAGTGATGCCTTTTTGACGCAGGGTTTGTGGGGCCTGGCCTGGCTCCGTCCCGAGCAATTGCTGGGCTTGCATGGGCTGGACAACTTGACGCATTCACTGTTTTGGAGCTTGTTGGCCAATATTGGCGCTTACGTGGGCTTGTCGCTATGGCGGGCGCCATCGGGCCAGGAGGCCAGCCAGGCGCTGCTGTTTGTGGATGTGTTTGAGCGCACCACCACGGCGCGCCCGGTGTTTTGGCGCGGCCGCGCCACGGTGCCTGATTTACTGCGCCTGTGTGGGCGGTTTTTGGGCGCAGAACGGGCGCGAGCGCTGTTTGAGGGTTACGCGCGTCAGGTCGGGGTACCTGGTCTGGCCGCGATTGCACCCGACGCGCGGCTGGTGCATTTTGTGGAAACCCAGCTGGCCGGTGCCGTGGGCAGTGCCTCGGCCCGAGTGTTGGTGGCCAGCAGTGTCGAGGAAGAGACCCTGACGCCCGATGACGTGTTGCGCATTCTGGACGAAACTTCGCAGATTCGCGCGCACTCCCTGGAGCTGGAAGAAAAATCCAACTCGCTGGAGCGCGCCACCGCCGAACTGCGCGCCGCCAATGAGCAGCTTAAAAGCCTGGACCGCCTCAAAGATGACTTCATGTCGTCTGTCACCCATGAGCTGCGCACGCCGCTCACATCGATCCGGGCGCTGGCCGAGCTGATGCGCGATGACCCCAAGATTGACCTGGCGCAGCGAAAACAGTTCATCGAAATCATTGTGAGCGAGACTGAACGCCTGTCACGCCTGGTGAATCAGGTGCTGGACATGGCCAAGATTGAATCAGGCCACGCCGAGTGGCACACCGAAGACGTGGATTTGAGTGCGTTGGTGCAGCAAGCGGTGGCCACCACCGCCGAGCTGTTCAAGGAGCGCCAAACCCAGGTCACCGTGAGCCTGCCGGATCAGCCTGTGGTGCTGCTGGCCGACCCCGACCGGTTGATGCAGGTGATGCTCAATTTGCTCTCCAATGCCGCCAAGTTTGTGCCTGTGCCCGGTGGTCGGGTTGGTGTAAGCCTGAGCCGCGACGATGATGGCGTGACCGTTCGGGTGACTGACAACGGCCCCGGGGTGAGTGCAGAACAGCAGGCGCTGATTTTTGAGAGATTTCGCCAGGGAGGGGACGCCGCCAACCGGCCGCAAGGCACGGGTTTGGGATTGCCCATCAGCCGACAAATTGTGGCGCATTTCGGTGGACGCCTGTGGCTCGAATCCAGCCCGGGGCAGGGTGCGGCGTTTTGCTTTACCTTGCCAAAAAATAATGACATGAGGAGACCGACATGAACCCAAAAATACTGGTGGCCGACGACGAGCCGAACATCGTGATTTCGCTGGAGTACCTGCTCAAGCGCGAAGGCTACACCGTGGTGGTGGCGCGTGATGGTCAGGAGGCACTGGACGCGATTGCGCGCGAGTTGCCCGACCTGGTGCTGCTCGATGTGATGATGCCAAAGAAAACCGGCTTTGAGGTGTGCCAGGAAGTGCGTGCCAACGATGCCTTGCAAGGCGTCAAAATCCTGATGCTCACCGCCAAGGGGCGCGATACCGATGTGGCCAAGGGCACGGCCATGGGGGCAGATGCCTACATGACCAAGCCGTTTTCAACCCGCGATCTGGCGCAAAAAGTGGCAGAAATGTTAGGCCAGACCAAATGAAGCTCGATCGCCGACTGATATTTGCCATCGGCGTGATCGGTCTGGCCACCGTGGTCTGGCTGCTGCTCACCATTGGGCTGATTGCGTCGACGCTGGCGCCTGAGCAACGTGCCCTGGTGGCCGAGCAACTGGCGCCCAGGTTTGTACTGATAGGCATGACCTGGGTGTTCGGTCTGGTGGCCATTGGTGCCACGCTGCGCTGGCTGTTTCGGCGTTATGCCTCGGCACCTGCGCGCTTGCTGGAGCAAACCCAGGTGTTGCTGGCGGCACCGCAAGCTGCGCCCATGGACCACCAAGGCACCAAAGAGACCCAGGCTCTGGCCGAGGTGATTTTTCAATTGGCCACCCAGCGTGACACCCTGCGCGAAGACGTGGCACAACAAATCGCCCAGGCCAGCTTGAGCGTGCAGCAGGAAAAAAACCGCCTCGCCGCGCTGATGGCCGAACTCACGCAAAGCGTGGTGGTGTGCAATCTGGATGGCCGCATCATTTTGTACAACAGCCGTGCCCGCCTGCAATTCAAGGCCTTGTCTGTGGCACCCACGCTGGCTGGCGGTGCCGAACTGGTGGGCATCGGGCGCTCCATTTACGCGGTGTTTGACCGGCAACTGGTGGCGCATGCGTTGGAAAGCATCCAGCAGCGCATCAGCCGTGGTGCGGGCAGCCCGTCGGCCCAGTTTGTCACCACCACGCAGGCCGGGCAGTTGCTCAAGGTACAAATGGCCCCGGTACGCAACGGTGACGAGTCGGGCGGCGCGGCCGAGGTCAGTGGCTTTGTGATGATGCTTGACAACGTGACCCGCGCCTTTGAAGAAGAGCATGTGCGCGACCAACTCTTGCATGGCCTGACCGAGGGCAGCCGCTCGTCGCTGGCCAACATTCAGGCCGCCGTCGACATGCTGGCTTACCCCGACCTGGAAGCCGACATGCGGGAACGTTTTTTGGCTGTGGTGCGCGAAGAAGTGCAAAGCATGGGTGTCCGCATCACCGACATGACGCAGCAGGCCACGCAAGGCCTCAAAGCCCGCTGGCCGCTGGAAGAAATGCTGGGGGCCGATGTGTTGCTAGCCACCCAGCGCCGCATTGAAGCCCGTAACCAACGCCCCGTCACGCTGGAAAACCTTGACGCGTCAGTCTGGCTGAAAGTAGATAGCTTCAGCCTGACGCAGGCGCTGGACTACCTGGCGATGCGTCTGGTGGATGAATTTGATGTGAAGTTCTTCCGCATTCGTCTGCAAGCGTCTGGCAACCGCGCCCAGCTCGACCTGATCTGGACCGGCCAGGTCATGAGCACCGAAACCGTGATGAGCTGGGAAATGGACAGCATGCGTTTTGGTGCAGAGAGCACGCCGCTCACCGTGCGCGATGTGGTGGAGCGCCATGGTGGCGAAATGTGGTTTGAGCGCGAACGTGTGCGCCACGAGGCTTTCTTCAGGTTTTTGCTGCCGCTGGCCAGTGTGCAAGAGCAGCTTGAAGCCACGCAAATTTTGCAAAACGACAGCCGCCCCGAGTTTTACGACTTTGACTTGTTTCAGAGCACCGAGCAAACCCATGCGCTGGAAGACCGGCTGCTCAGCGAGTTGTCTTACACCGTGTTTGACACCGAAACCACCGGCCTGAACCCGTCTGAGGGCGATGAAATCATCCAGATTGGTGCGGCGCGTATTGTCAACAGCAAGTTGCTGCGCCAGGAAAGTTTTGAGCAACTGGTGAACCCCGGGCGGCTGATTCCGGCGGCCACCATTCCGATTCACGGTATCACGCAAGACATGGTCAAGGGCAAGCCGCCGATCACCGAGGTGCTGCCGGCGTTTTACACCTTCGCCCAGGACACCGTGCTGGTGGCGCACAACGCCGCTTTTGACATGAAGTTTTTGCAGCTGCAAGAGCGCCACACCGGACTGGTGTTCAACCACCCGGTGCTCGATACCTTGCTGCTGTCGGCTGTGGTGCACCCGGCCCAGGAATCGCATCGGTTGGAGGCCATTGCCGAGCGCTTCAACATCACCGTGCTGGGCCGCCACACCGCGCTGGGGGATGCTTTTGTGACCGCAGAAGTCTGGCTGCGCCTGCTGCCTTTGCTGCAAGCCATGGGCATCACCACCTTGCGCCAGGCCAGGGAAGCGGCGCAAAAGACGTATTACGCAAGGTTGAAGTACTGAACCAGTTGTCCTGTCTTTGTGCTATGTAAATAATAGCTACTGACGCTTGTTTTTAATGGGCTAGAGGCCGATTTGTTATATATTTCTCTTGCTGCGCCTAGAATGCACTGCAAGGGAATAAAACAATGACACCAGAAGCCAAAGCCAGAGAACAGATCGACCAAAAACTGGCCCAGGCGGGCTGGCTGGTGCAAGACCTAAAGCTTCTTAACCTCGGCGCCGCAGTTGGCGTGGCCGTGCGCGAATACCCCACCGATGGCGGCCCGGCCGACTACGTGCTGTTCGTCAATCGCATCGCGGCGGGCGTGATCGAAGCCAAGCGCGACGAGGCGGGTGAAAACCTCAGCGCGCACGAAGCGCAAACCGCCCGCTACGCCAACGCCACCCTCAAATGGCGCAAAGACAAAACCCCGCTGCCGTTTCTGTTTGAGTCCACCGGCCAGATCATCCGCTTCACCGATGGCCGCGACCCGGCCCCAAGAGCGCGTGAAATCTTCCACTTCTACACGCCCGACACGCTGGCCGCATGGCTGGCCCAGCCCGACACCCTGCGCCGTCGTTTAAAAGACAACATGCCCGCGCTGCCTGAGCGCAACCTGCGCCAGTGCCAAGTCAGCGCCGTCACGGGGCTGGAGGTCTCGCTGGCGCTGAACAAGCCCCGCGCGCTGGTCCACATGGCCACTGGCGCGGGCAAAACTTTCACCGCCATCTCTTCCATTTACCGGCTGCTCAAATTTGGCGGTGCCAAGCGCATCCTGATTTTGGTGGACACGCGCAACCTCGGCAAACAGGCGCACCAAGAATTCATGGCCTACACGCCGCCCGACGATGGCCGCAAATTCACCGAGCTGTACAACGTGCAGCGCCTTAGCAGCAGCGCGATTGACCCGCACGCACAAGTCGTCATCTCCACCATCCAGCGCATGTATTCGGTGCTGTCCGGCGAGCCCATTGACGAGTCGGCCGAAGACGTGCCGCTGGGCGAAGTGCAACAGCGCCAACAGCAAGCCAAGCTGGTGCGCTACAACGCCACTATTCCGGTCGAGACCTTTGACTTCATCGTCATCGACGAATGCCACCGCAGCATTTACAACCTGTGGAAGCAGGTGCTGGACTACTTCGACGCCTACCTCATCGGCCTCACCGCCACGCCCGACAAACGCACCTACGGCTTTTTTAACGAGAACATCGTGGCCGAATACAGCTACGAACAATCGGTGGTGGATGGTGTCAATGTCGGCTACGACGTGTATTTGATCGAAACCGACATCACCCAAAAAGGCGCCGAGCTCAAAGCGCAAGAGTGGGTGGACCACCGCGACCGCCAGACTCGCAAAAAGCGTTGGCTGGAGACCGAAGAAGACACGCCCTACACCGGCAAAGAACTCGACCGCTCCGTGGTCAACCCCAGCCAAATCCGGCAAGTGATCCAGGCCATGAAAACAGCGGTAGAGGCGCAAATTTTCCCCACGCGCAAAGAGGTGCCCAAAACCCTGATCTTCGCCAAAACCGACAGCCACGCCGACGACATCATCCACATGGTGCGCGAGGTCTACGGCCAGGGCAACGACTTCTGCAAAAAAGTCACCTACAAAGCCATTGAGGACGCCGACACCATCCTGAGCAACTTTCGCAACGAGTTCAACCCGCGCATCGCCGTCACCGTAGACATGATCGCCACCGGCACCGACGTGAAACCGCTCGAAGTGCTGCTCTTCATGCGCGACGTGCGAAGCAAAGGCTATTACGAGCAAATGAAAGGCCGGGGCGTGCGCAGCCTCGGTTTTGACGCCCTCAAAAAGGTCAGCAACAGTGCCGACAGTGCCAAAGCCCGCTTTGTGCTGATCGACGCCGTGGGCGTGGAGAAATCCCTCAAAACCGAAAGCCGCCCGCTAGAGAAAAAGCCCGGCATCGCCCTCAAAGACCTGCTGCAAGGCATCGCCATGGGCCACCGTGACGACGACACCGTTTTGAGTCTGGCCAACCGCTTGGTGCGCCTGGCCAAACAGCTCGACACCAAAGCCCTGCAGCGGATTGAAAGAGCCTCCGGCGGTATCCCGGTGGGCGAGCTTGGCAAAGGCCTGGTGCTGGCGCTGGACGCCGACAAAATCACCCAGCAAGCCCTCGCCACCGCGCAAGCCCAAGGCATCACCCGTTCTGAGGACACGCTTGCCCCGGATGAAATCGCCGCCGCCCGTGCCCTGCGTGTGGCGGCCGCCTGCCAGCCGTTTGACCAACCCGCGCTGCGTGAAGAAATCGAGACCGCCCGGCGCGAGCGCGAGCAACTCATCGACCACATCAACCTCGATAAAGTCACCTTCAGCGGCTACAGCGCGCAGGCGGCTGAAGTAGCGCAAAAAGTCATCCAGACCTTTGCCGACTACATCGCACAGCACAAAACCGAGATCGAGGCGCTGGCCTTTTTCTACCAGCAGCCCTACGCCCGCCGCGCCTTGACCTTCGACATGATCGAAGACCTGCACGAGCGCCTGAGCCGCCCGCCGCTGATGCTCACCACCGAGAAGCTGTGGAGCGCCTACGCCCGCGTTCAAGCCAGTCAAGTCAAAGGGGCAGACGCCAAACGCCAGCTCACCGACCTGGTGGCGCTGGTGCGCTTCGCCATTGGCCTGCAAGGCGCGGGCGCTGACACGCTCGAACTCAGCCCCTTTGCCGATCAGGTCAACCTGCGGTTTGCCGACTGGATCTGGCGCCACAACGCCCAACGTGCCACCGCCTTCACGCCCGAGCAAACCGAGTGGCTGCGCCTGATGAAAGACCACATCGCCGCCAGCTGCTGCATCACCCGCGCCGACTTTGACTACGCCGAACTGGCCGCCCAAGGCGGCCTGCAAAAAGTGTGGAGCGTGTTTGGCAACCAACTCGACGCGCTGATGGGCGAGATGAACGAGGCGCTGGTGGCGTAATGCTTTATAAATTCGTCATTAATTTATATTCGACGAATAAATGAATCATAATTCGCCAACCATGCGCCAAGACACCCACGCCCAACGCATCCTCACGCTGGCATCACAGCGCGGCATGCTCCGTCCTTGTGACCTGACGGGCGCGGGTGCTGCACGGGCGGCGTTGACCCGACTCGCCGCCAGCGGGCAACTTGAAAAAGTGGGGCGCGGCCTCTACCGCCTGCCAGGTGCCCAAGCCTCAGAGCACGAGAGCCTGACCGCCATTGCGACCCAAGTTCCGCAGGCTGTGTTTTGCCTGCTCACGGCGCTGCAGTTTCACGAGCTGACTACCCAGCTCCCCCGTCAAGTCTGGATCGCCATGCCCCGGGGCAGCCATGCGCCCAAGATCGACTACCCGCCCCTCAAGATGGTCCAGTTCACCGGTGCAGCCTATTCCGAAGGCATTGAAGTTTTCGAGCGAGACCAAGTGCCGCTTCGGGTGTATGGCGTCGCCAAGACGGTGGCGGACTGCTTCAAGCACCGCAACAAGATTGGGCTGGACGTGGCGCTGGAGGCCCTGAAAGACGCACTCGCACAAAAGAAAGCCACCGCCGCCGACCTCTGGCATTACGCCAAAATCTGCCGCGTCGCCAACGTGATGCGGCCTTATCTGGAGGTCATTCAATGAGCGGCAACCTTCAGGATGCCATTCGGGCATGGAACGACTACCAGGCCACCGGTCTGCACGTCACCCAAGACGAAGCCGATGACTGGCTGGCTAAGCTCGAAGCAGGCCACGATGTGGCGCCGCCTGTCTGTCGTGTCGATGAGCAAACCGCCCTGATCGTGGCCGTGCGACACCAGAAAGATTTGGACTGTTAAATTGATAGCTGCTTGCGCATGTTCTATAAGGGCTAGATGCCAATTTGGCTTGTAAAAATGATCTGAAGTTCACCCTAAAGAAACCACCCTACCGATGACTGTTAAAACCTTGCAAGCCGCCACTGGCGGGCGCCCGTTGTGGGCGTTGATGCTTCTGCGATTCGCTATTGAATTTATAGCTGCTTACGCAAGTAGTATAGGGGCTAGAGCCCGATTTGTTATAAATTTAATGCAACACGCTAGCGCAGGCTCACCGCTCGGAATAGGGCGACAGCACGCATTTGGACAGCGGAGCGAAATCAGTTGGCAGCGCAAAGCAGGGCAACAACGCGAATATCGCTGGCAGAGCGAATTTGGGGTCGGATCCAAGCCCGCAGGGCGCTGGCTCAGACCCCAATTTCGCGGGTTACGCCAAGAGGCGCTGGCGGTTTCTGGGGTTTGGTGCTTGGGGTTGTTTGGCGTGTTTTTGGGGGTGGGGACGTGAGTGAATTTCAGAATGACCGTTGGGAGCTTCCGAATACATGGCAATGGGTGGGTATTGGCGAAATTGCCGATGTAATCGGCGGCGGGACTCCTTCCACGATCAACGCGGGGAATTTTGGGGGTGACATTCCATGGATCACACCAGCCGATATGTCTGCACACGTTGGAAAAACTATTGCGAATGGCGCGAGGTTGATTTCCGCAAAGGGATTGGAGGGCTCTGGAGCTCGCTGGCTCCCGAAAGGCTCGGTTTTATTTAGTTCGCGCGCGCCCATTGGCTATGTTGCAATTGCTTCGCAGCCGGTCACCACCAACCAAGGTTTTAAGAGTTTCGTGCCAGCCAAGGGCTGTGACTCTGACTATTTGTATTACTGGCTGACAAGTGCGAAACCCCTTGCAGAAAAACTTGCCAGCGGTACTACTTTTCTTGAAATTTCAGGCGCTAAAGCGGCACTGATTCCGTTTCCAGTCGCCCCCGCCGCCGAACAAACCCGTATCGTCGCCAAGCTCGAAGAACTGCTGTCCGACCTGGACGCGGGCGTGGCTGAACTCAAGGCGGCGCAGAAAAAGCTGGGGCAATACCGCCAGTCGCTGCTGAAAGCGGCGGTCGAAGGCGCGCTCACCGCCGACTGGCGTGCGGCCCAGCACGCCGGTCCAGCAGGTAAAACGAATAAAGTAGCCCCCGCCGAATCCGGCGCCGCGCTGCTGGCCCGCATCCTGACCGAGCGCCGCAGTCGCTGGGAAACCCGCCAACTTGCCAAATTCCAGGCCCAAGGCAAACCTCCGCCCAAAGACTGGCAATCCAAATACCCCGCCCCCGTCGCCCCCGAGACCACCGGTTTGCCAGCGTTGCCGGCGGGGTGGGTTTGGGCTACGGTTGATCAGCTTGCGCATGTTGGAACAGGAGTTACACCGTTGCGCTCCAAAATTGCTTATTTCGATGGCGGAACAATTCCTTGGGTGACCAGCGGTGCGCTGAATAGTGAAACAGTCAATAGCGCCAACGAACAAGTGACGACATTCGCAGTAGAGCAATGTAGGCTTGAGCTTTACCCCGCAGGTTCGTTATTGTTGGCAATGTATGGGGAAGGCAAGACTCGGGGTAAGTGCGCGGAGTTGCTGATTGCCGCGACCATCAACCAAGCCATTGCAGCAATTGTGTTGGGGCCTTCGGCGCAAGGCTGTAAGGCGTATCTGAAGGCTTTTTTGTTGAAAAGCTACGAGAAAATGCGGGAGCAAGCGTCTGGTGGTGTTCAGCCAAATTTGAACTTGCAGATCGTCAAATCAATCTATTTCCCATTGCCTCCATTGGACGAGCAAACAGAAATTAATCGAACACTGTGTGTTCGATTTGAGCAACTCAACCAGCAAAGAGTCGCTCTTGAAATCAGCCTCAAACAATCCGCCGCCCAACGCAAAAACATCCTGCAAGCCGCCTTCTCCGGCCAGCTGGTGCCGCAAGACCCCGCCGATGAACCCGCTAGCGCGCTGCTGGCGCGCATCCGGGCCGAACGGGCCGCGCGCGAAACCGGTGCGGCGCGGGGCCGCGGCAAGAAGAAGGGGGCGGCGTGAGCAACAAAATACTGGAGTGTCAATTGTCGTGACAATTGGCAGTGAGGGTTTTCAATGCGACTTTGCGTCCAGCCCTCCCTGCACCAATCACAACAAACGCACCATGAATGATCTGACGCACTACAGCGGCCTGCTGATTGAGATCAAAACCCGCATTCAAACGGCCCAGACGCATGCGGTGCTGGCGGTCAATGCCGAGTTGATTCGTTTGTATTGGCAGATTGGACAATTGCTGGATGCACGGCAAGCCGAAGAGGGCTGGGGTGCGGGCGTGATTCCCCGGCTGGCGCTGGATATTCGCAACGAGTTGCCGGAGGTGAAGGGGTTTTCAGAACGCAATTTGAAACGCATGTTGGCGTTTTACAGGGCCTACGCGCAAGAACTCACATTTGTGCCACAGCCTGTGGCACAAGTGGAGGCTCCGGCAAAAGTGCCACAAGCTGTGGCACTAAATGAAACCCAAACAGGGCCGTTGCCCATGCTGTCACTGCCTTGGGGGCATCACATTCTTTTGCTGGAACGCGTTAAAGACACTTTGCAACGTCGCTGGTACATGGTGCAAACGCTGGCGTGCGGCTGGAGCAGAAACGTCCTGGCATTGCAGATCGATGGCGCGGCCCACGCTCGCCAAGGCCAAGCGGTGACCAACTTCGCCACGCGCTTGCCTGCCGCTCAATCTGATTTGGCGCAGCAGGCGCTGAAAGATCCCTACATTTTCGACTTTCTGACGCTGGACTCGCTCTTTCACGAACGTGAGCTGGAGGTTGGGTTGGTGCAGCACCTTGAGAAGTTTTTGCTGGAACTCGGGCAGGGTTTTGCGTTTGTTGGGCGGCAATATCACTTGACCTTGGGTGAGAACGACTTTTATATCGATCTCCTTTTTTATCACCTGAAACTGCGCTGCTATCTGGTGATTGAGCTCAAACGCGGGGATTTCAAACCCGAATACGCGGGCAAGATTAATTTTTACTGCAATGTGGTGGACGATACGCTGCGACACGCCAGTGACGCGCCCACCATCGGTTTGATGCTGTGCCAGGGTAAAGACAACGTGCTGGCTGAGTACGCGCTACGCGGCATTGACAAGCCGATTGGCATTGCCAGCTACGAACTGACCCGTGCGCTTCCCCGTACGCTACAAAGCGTGCTGCCTAGTATTGAAGCGATTGAAGCGGAGTTCAGCGGCGTTGACGCTGCTTTGCTTGATGGCGCCGGTAAAAAACCATAAAAACGAATGACGCAACATCTATGAACACTTCCTCCCTCATCCAGAAAGTCTGGAACTTTTGCCACACCTTGCGCGACGACGGGGTGGGTTATGGCGACTATCTGGAGCAGCTCACCTACTTGCTGTTCCTGAAAATGGCGCACGAATACGCGCAGGAGCCCTACAACCGCGACACCCACATCCCCACCGGTTTTGACTGGCCTCACCTGAAAACCAAAGTGGGTGAGCCGCTGGAGGCGCAATACCTGGCGACGCTGCACAAGCTGGGGCAGGAGCCGGGCATGTTGGGAGCGATCTTTTTCAAGGCGCAAAACAAGATTCAGGACCCGGCCAAGCTGTCACGGCTGGTGCAGCTGATTGATGCCGAGAGCTGGGTTGGCATGGACGCCGACACCAAGGGCGACTTGTACGAAGGGCTGCTGCAAAAGAATGCCGAAGACACCAAGAGCGGCGCCGGCCAATACTTCACGCCGCGCGCGCTGATTCAGGCGATGGTGGAGTGCGTGCGCCCGGAGCCGCTTAAAACCATTGCCGATCCGGCCTGCGGTACGGGTGGTTTCTTTTTGGGCGCGCAGCAGTGGTTGCTGGGGCAAAGCCTGAACCGCAAGGCGGCGGAGTTTTTGCGCAACCAGACCTTCCACGGCAACGAGATCGTGGCAGGAACGCGGCGCATGTGTCTGATGAATCTGTTTTTGCACAACATTGGCGACCTGACCGGTGAGCCCACGGTGGACCGGGCCGACGCGCTGATTGCCGACCCCGGCCAGCGTTTTGACTATGTGCTGGCAAACCCGCCGTTTGGCAAGAAAAGCAGCATGACCATCACCAATGCCGAGGGCGATGAAGACCGCGATGCGCTGACCTACGAGCGGCAGGATTTTTGGGAGACCACGTCCAACAAGCAGCTGAACTTTTTGCAGCACATCGTCACCATCCTGAAAGACAACGGCCAGGCGGCTGTGGTGCTGCCGGACAACGTGTTGTTTGAAGGTGGCGCGGGCGAGAAAATTCGACGCAAGCTGCTGGAAACCTGCGATGTGCATACGGTGCTGCGCCTGCCCACTGGCATTTTTTACGCGCAGGGCGTGAAGGCGAATGTGGTGTTTTTTGACGCCAAGCCAAAAGACGGCAAGGTGCATACGAGAGGGGTGTGGTTTTATGACTTGCGCACCAACAAGCATTTCACGCTGAAAACGCGCACGCTCAAGCTGGACGATTTGCAGGATTTCATCACTTGTTACCACCCCGAAAACCGCCACCAGCGCAGCGAGACCGAGCGCTTCAAGTGTTACCCCTACGCTGACTTGATGGCGCGGGACAAAGCCAGCCTGGATATCTTTTGGCTCAAAGATGACAGTCTGGACAACCTGGATGACTTGCCGCCACCCGACGTGTTGCAGCAGGAAATCATCGACCATCTGGAGGCGGCGCTGGCGGCTTTTCGGGATGTGGCGGCGGGGCTGCCGAGTCACGGGCTTTCACACCAAAAGATGTGATGCAGCCGATGAATGCTATTAAATAAATAGCTTGTGACGATTTATTTTTAAGGGCTAGAAGCTATTTTTACTTGAAAGAACTAATAGCGCTGTTTGAGCACATCTTGCAGCGTTTGCACCACGGCAAACGCATTTTTCAGGTGGCTTCGCTCAAAGTTTGACAACTCTTCGAGTGCCAAGAAGTTGTCAGGTGCCTTGCCTTGCGTCATTTGGCGCGCCTGGTGGGCAATGCGCAGCTTGCCCAAAAACTCCAGCGCATCACGCAAGTCGCGGGCACTTTGGGCGCTGACTTCGCCAGCTTGTGACGACACCTCAAGCCGGTCGTGGGTGTTGGCCACTGTGACACCGGCGGCCAAGGCGTAAACCCGCGCCAGATCCACAATCGGCACGATGCCGGTGTGTTTCAGGTCGATGGTGTGCGGGTTGTCGCCGCCTTTGCTCAATGTGATCTGGCCAAACATGCCCAGTGGTGGGCGGTGCTTCAGGGCGTTGCTGACCATATGGGCCAAAAACAGGCTGTTGCCCTTGGTGTGCTGCACCACTTGCTGGCGCAGGCCGTCAAGCAATTCGGCCTTGCCGTGAATCGCGCGCAAGTCAAAAAACACGCAGGTCAGCATCAGGGCCTTGGGCTTGGGTTGGTCCACCCACTTGTGAAAGTACTCGGCCCAGACCCGGCGCGGCTGGCGCCACTGGTCGGTCATGGCCATCATCTCGCCCGGGCAGTGGACGTAACCGCACTCGGCCAGGCCGTCACAGACAAACTTGCTGAACGCCTTGAAGTACGCGCCATGCGTGGCCTCATCAAACGCGTCGTCGAGCATCAGGCAATTGTCTTGGTCAGACTTGGCGGTTTGCTCATTGCGCGCCTGGCTGCCGGCGGCCACCCAGACATACTCAATTGGTGCCGGGCCCATTTGCGCCTCTGCCATATTGATCAGCCGGATGGTGATGGCGTCGGTGAGGGCGGTGATGATGTGGCCGGTGCTGTAGGCGCTGGCGTCTGCTGCGGCCAAGTGTTGCTGCAGCAGCTTGATGCGGCCGCTGATCGATATTAGGCCTTCCAGCGTGGTCTGTTTGTAAATGTCACCCGCCAGGTACACCGCCGAGGTGCTGTGCTGCTCGGTCAGGTCGGTGGTGGTGATCATGCCCAGAATGCTTGTGCCCTCCATCACCGGCATGTGGTGGATGTTGTGGCGTGCCATGAGCAGCAGGGCCTCAAAAGCGGGGCTGTTGGCGCTCACGGTCATCGGTGCCATCGTGGCAATGTCGGACACTGGGCGGCTGATGTCCAGCCCTTGGGCTACCACGCGGTTGCGCAGGTCGCGGTCCGTCACCAGGCCGAACAGGTGGTCTTGCTCGACCAGCAAGACGGACGACACGCGCAAATCGCGCATCAGCTGGGCCACGGTTTGAATCGGGGTGCCGGGGCTTAGCGTGATGGGTGCGCGCTTGATCAGGGTGCGAATCGGCGTGCTCAGTAGGTTCAAGGCGTCGTCGCTGGGTGTGTCCAAGTCGCTTGCGGGATCGTTGACTGGCAGCGAGGTAAAGAAATAAGCCAGTTCGCCATGTTGTTGGCACAAGCTGGTCAATGTTTCAGGCTGCAACCACGCAATGCGACAACTGCTTGTCGCTTTGGCTTCCCAGGTGGTGAGTTGGTGTTGGGGCGTGGCGCCAAAGCCAAACATTTCCCCGGTATGCAGCCGGATTTTCAGCCCCAGGTCAGGGTCGATCAGGCTGATGTCGCCGCTCAGAATCAGCCCCATGCGGGTATGCAGCTGGCCTTGTGCCAGCACAATGGCCGAGCTGGCTAGGATTTCGCAGGTAAACAAGGGCTCAAGTGCGGTGCGGTCTGCCGCGCTGATCAGTCCCCAAACGCGGTGGTTGGCCAGCACGCTGGCAAGAGATTCGACGGGTTTGGGTTCGCGCGGCATGGTGGAGGTCCTGGTTACAGCACTTGAAACAGCTTTTCGTGAAACTCTGGCAGACGCCTGGTGCCAATCGCACTGGCGCTCATGGTCTCTAACCACCTGGGATAGACGCGGCGCACGTCGTCAGCGGTTTTGCAGGCAAAAATGGCTTCCATTAGGGTCAGACGCGTGTTTTGCTGGAACACGGTGTTGATGGTGTTCATCATGAAGTGGCGTGCCATGTCCACTTCTTTGGTGCTGCGGCTGCTGGCCTCAGGCAGGTCCGCAAGTTTTGTTGTGTGTGGCGCTGATGGTGCGCTGCCCGGGCTTGCGGCAGGTGTTAACGGGGCCGCAACAACAGCGCTCGGTGCGGCAGGCTGCTTGGCGATGGCTTCAACACAGCCTTTGGCCAGCAACTCGTTCAACAGCTCATTCAGGTCGTGACCAGCTACCAGAGGGCTCAGTTCTTGCGCAGGCCGCTTGCCATCAATCAGGATCAGCAAGCGCCGGGTGATCGGACTCAGCCGCAAGGCGCGTGTCTGAATTTCTTGTTGGCCCACGGCGGTTTTAGCGAACAGCGCGTGGCTCAGATCAATAAGGGGGTCAGACATGGCGCAGGGTGTCTTTCATCAGTTTATCCAACGGTTAGGCGCTGATTCTGTCTAGGTTTCTTTGAATTCGGGTTAACCCTGAGATCCCCGGGCTTCACGGGGTGTCATTGGGAAGCGGGGCCTTGCCCCGGGAAAATTTGAGGATGCGCGTGGCAATCAGTGTTTCAGCCAGAAAACACAGCAACGCCAACAAAAAGCAGGTCACCCCAGACAGAAACAACACGGTGGCAATGCGAAAGATCTGCATCTGGGTGGTTTCCCCCAGGAACAGCGCCATGATGGTCAAGCCGATCAAGATGGCACAAAGCGTCAGCAGTGCAATGCAGCCATTGACCAATCTGCCACGGTTGCGTAACTGGTGCAGTTCTCCAAAAGCGGCAGTCATCGGACAGTCGGCCGGGCTGGCGTCAATGCGGGTTTCGAGCACGCGGGCGCGGTCAATGATGCGCGCCAGGCGGCCAGCCACGGTGCCAATCATGCCGGCCACGGCGGTCAGTAAAAACACCGGGGCCACAGCCAGCTGAATGCCGTGGCTGACCGTGCTGAGGTCATTCGCAAAAAACATGGGTGTCTCCTTTGAGGGGCTCAAGCCCGCGCTGTGAGTATTGCCTGGGCTACTTCGGCAAATCCAGTGCCGCGTTCTGCTGCGGTGATATAGCGCGGCGCGTGCGTGAGTTCGGCTGCAAAGCGGCGAATATTGGCCACGCCGATGCTGTGTTGGAAATGCGCAAACATGACCTTGTCGTTGGTCGAGTCGCCCACGTAGGCCCATTGACTCAGCTCGGCGTCGAGCGCACGGCCAAACAACTCACGCGCGATCCAGCGCGCGCCTTCGAGCTTGTTGTGCGCGCCAAACCAGCCGTTGATGTGGATGCTGCTTACGGTGGCGGTCATGCCGGCGGCTTGCATGATGGCCACCACTTGGGCAATTTTGTCGGGTGGCAGGTGGGCAAATTCGCTGTGGTCAATGGCGATGTCGGTTTCTCGGCCATGCGAGTCTTGCGACAACCTGGCCTCTGGCACCTCACGCAACACCTGGGCTGCCACTTGCTGCATCCGGGTGACGTTGAGGGCCCGCGTGGCGTCAGTTTGAAGGTATATTTTTGATAGCTGCTTGCGCTTGTTTGATAAGGGCTGGAGGCCAATTCCGCATAAATTATTCGCTGTAAAGGCGACGGCGCCGTTTTCTGCCACGATGGCATCAACTGCCCATGGCGCGCTGTGTTGCGCGGTGTTGCCATTGGCAAACGGCTCACACCAGCCAATCGGCCGCCCGGTGATGGGAATCACATGCAGCCCTGCAGCTTTTAAATCAGACAAGGCCTGCAAGGCCTCTGTGGTGATGGCACCGTCAGTGGTCAGCGTGTCGTCGATGTCGGTGAAGACGCCGATGAGGCGGCGGCGGTCTTCAAGCGGCCAGTCAGAGAGTGGTGTCATGAGCGGACCTAGAGAACACCGTGACAGCAAGCGGCAATCGCCTATTCACATCAACCTGCGTTTTGCAGCGCCAGTCCGGCGTGCTCGCGCAGCGGGTGGAAGTGAATTTTGGGGAAGCGCTCTTGCGCCAGCCGCACGTCATACGGGCTGGTGCACAGGTAGGCCAGGGTGTTGGCGGCGTCACGCGCCATGCGCTGCGGGTAGGCGTAAACGAACTCTTTCAGTTCAGCGGGAGAGTCAGCCGTGATCCAGCGGGCGCCGGTGTACTGGCTGCCTTCCAGCCGAATGTCGGCGTCGTATTCACCCTTGAGGCGGTGCTGCACCACCTCAAACTGCAGCTGGCCAATGGCCCCGAGCAGCATGTTGCCACCCATCTCGGGTTTGAAGACCTGAATGGCACCTTCTTCCCCCAACTGGGCCAGACCTTGCTGCAGCTGCTTGGTGCGCAGCGGGTTTTTCAGCACCACGGTCATGAACATTTCAGGGGCAAAAAACGGCAAGCCGGTGAACAGCAGGTTCACAGAGCCATCGGTGATGGTGTCGCCCAGCTGCACGCCGCCGTGGGTGGTGAAGCCGACGATGTCGCCCGCGTAGGCTTCTTCCACGGCCTCGCGGCGCTGGCTCATGAAGGTCACCACGCTGGTCGGGCGCAGTTCTTTGCCGGTGCGCATCACCTTGAGCTTCAAGCCCGGCACATATTTGCCACTGGCTATGCGCACAAAGGCAATGCGGTCGCGGTGGTTGGCGTCCATGTTGGCTTGCACCTTGAACACCACGCCCGAAAACGCGTCGTCTTCCGGGTGAACCTCTTTGATGACGGGTTGTTTGTTCACTACAAATGAGCTGGTGCGCGGGCCGGGCGATGGGGCCAGGTCAACCAGCGCGTCCAGCACTTCCATGACACCAAAGTTGTTCACGCCCGAGCCGAAGAACACGGGGGTTTGTTTGCCAGCCAGAAAGGCCTCAGCATCGAACTTTGGCGAGGCGCCGGTGGCCAGTTCCATGCTCTCCACTGCGAGCTCGAACTCGTGGCCAAAGCGTTTCAGCAAGGTTGCCTGATCACTCATCGGCAGCGTGGTGAAGTCTTTCGGGCCGCGGTCGCTGCCAGGCTCGAACACGGTCATGGCTTCGGTGCGCAAATTGATGATGCCGGCAAACGTTTTACCCTGGCCCACCGGCCAGGTCATGGGCACGCAGGGCATGCCCAGCTCACGCTCAACCTCGTCCAGAATATCCAACGGGTCGCGCACTTCGCGGTCCATCTTGTTGATGAAGGTGATGATGGGCGTGTTGCGCTGGCGGCAAACCTCAATCAGGCGGCGGGTTTGCGACTCAACCCCGTTGGCCGCGTCGATCACCATCAACGCCGAGTCCACCGCGGTCAGCACGCGGTAAGTGTCTTCAGAGAAGTCTTTGTGGCCAGGCGTGTCAAGCAAGTTGATGACGTGGTCTCGGTACACCATCTGCATGACCGAGCTGGCCACCGAGATGCCACGTTGCTTCTCGATTTCCATCCAGTCGCTGGTGGCATGGCGCGTGGCCTTGCGGGCTTTCACCGAGCCTGCGATCTGGATCGCACCCGAGAACAGCAGCAGTTTTTCAGTCAGCGTGGTTTTACCGGCATCCGGGTGGGAAATGATGGCAAAGGTGCGGCGGCGGCGGGTTTCAAAAGCGTAGGTCACAGGCGGTTCTCAAGTCTGGGGGCGTGGCGGCGCAGTGTGCAGGTGCATCGGCTTGATTGACCAGAAATCCGGGTGTCTGGCACAGCCACAAAGGAGTCCCTGTATTTTAAAGGCTGGTCACGCCCCTTTCAGAGGGGGTTTTGGTGCTAAATTCAAGTCGTCACAGCTGCCTTAGATTGCAATCATCATGGCCATCCACACCACTCCCACTCAGGTTTTTACTGATCAGCGCCCCGGTACCTCTGGTTTGCGCAAAAAAGTGGGGGTGTTCATGCAGCCTCACTACCTTGAAAATTTTGTGCAAGCGCTGCTGGATGTGCTCAACGCCTCTGACGCATCGGGCCAAGCCTTGCATGGCCAGACACTGGTGCTTGGCGGTGATGGCCGCTTTTATAACCGCACCGCCGTGCAAATCATTCTGAAACTGGCCGCAGCCAACGGCGTGGCCCGGGTGCTGCTGGGGCAGGGCGGCATTTTGTCCACACCGGCCGTCAGTGCGGTAATTCGCCGGCGCCAAGCGTTTGGCGGCATCGTACTGTCAGCCAGCCACAACCCGGGTGGGCCGGACGGTGACTTTGGCATCAAGTACAACGCCAGCAACGGCGGCCCGGCCAACGAAACCCTGACCGAGGCCGTGTTTGCCCGCACCATGGTTTTGAGTGAATTGCGCAGCAGCAACGCGCCCGACATCGACATTGATCGTCTCTGCGTGCAGCAACTTGAGCAGATGCAGGTGGAGGTGATTGATCCGGTGGCGGATTACTTGGCTGTGATGCGCGAGCTGTTTGACTTTGACCTGCTGCGTGGCATGTTCAAGCGCGGTTTCACCCTGCGGGTAGATGCCATGAACGCAGTCGGTGGCCCGTATGCCAAGGCCATTCTGGAAGGTGAACTGGGCGCGCCAAAGGGCAGCGTGGTGAATGCCGTGCCGCTGGAAGATTTTGGTGGCCTGCACCCCGACCCCAATCCGGTGAATGCCGAAGACCTGATTGTCCACATGAGCGCCCCCGATGCGCCGGATTTTGGCGCGGCGATGGATGGGGATGCCGACCGCAACATGGTGTTGGGCCGCAATTTTGTCGTGACGCCGTCTGACAGCCTGGCCCTGATGACGGCGCACGCCACTTTGATTCCGGGTTACAAAGATGGCTTGTTGGGCGTGGCACGCTCCATGCCCACCTCGGCTGCGGTGGACCGGGTCGCCAAAGCGCTGGGTTTGCCATGTTTTGAGACACCCACCGGCTGGAAGTTTTTTGGCAATTTGCTCGATGCCGGGCGTGTCACCCTGTGTGGCGAAGAAAGCTACGGCACCGGCTCCAGCCACATTCGTGAAAAAGACGGGCTGTGGGCGATTTTGTTCTGGCTCAGTTTGCAGGGTGCCACGGGTGAGTCGGTGCAAGACTTGGTTGAGACACATTGGCGCGTTTATGGCCGCAATTACTACACCCGGCACGACTATGAAGGCATTGCGGTGGACGTGGCCAATGCGCTGATGACTGATTTGAGGGCCGCCTTGCCCAGTTTGCCAGGCCGGGCCTTTGGCCAACGTGCTGTCAGCCTTACCGACGACTTTGCCTACACCGACCCGGTAGACGGCTCGATCTCCAAAAACCAGGGTGTGCGCCTGTTGTTTGACGACGGCGCCCGGGTCATCTTTCGCCTGTCAGGCACGGGCACCGAAGGCGCCACACTGCGCCTTTATCTGGAAAGTTATGAGGACGACCCGGTTCGCCAGGACCAGCCAGTGCAGCAAAAGCTGGCTGAGCTGGCTGCCGTGGCAGAGCAGGTGGCCGGCATCCGCAAACGCACCGGCATGGATGGGCCCAGCGTGGCCACCTGAATGGTTTGAATACCAAGCCGACACCCTACGATGTTTGGCTTGCACAAGGTTTGAAAAACGAGGAGCAACACATGGTACATGCTGAAAAAAGAACCCCCGAAACCCACCAACTGGTTCGCCACACGGTGGCCTTGATTCTGGCCGGTGGCCGCGGCTCACGGCTCAAACAGTTGACCGACACGCGCGCCAAACCGGCGGTGTACTTTGGCGGCAAGTTCCGCATCATCGACTTTGCCTTGTCCAACTGCCTGAACTCCGGCATTCGCCGTATGGCTGTGGTGACGCAATACAAGTCGCATTCGCTGATGCGCCACATGCAGCGGGGCTGGAGTTTTTTGCGCGCTGAACTCAATGAAATGGTTGATTTGCTGCCAGCCCAGCAGCGTGTGGGTGAGGAGCACTGGTACCGTGGCACGGCCGATGCCATTTTTCAAAACATGGACATCATCCGCTCCAGTAGGCCCAAACACATCGTCATTCTGGCGGGCGACCATGTCTACAAAATGGACTACTCGATCATGCTCAAGGACCACGCCGCCATGGGCGCGGGCTGCACGGTGGGCTGCATTGAGGTGCCGCGTGCCGAGGCCAGCGCCTTTGGTGTCATGGCCATTGACGAGTCAAGGCAAATCACCGCCTTTGTCGAGAAGCCGGCTGACCCGCCGCCGATGCCGGGCAATGACGCGGTGTCGCTGGCCAGCATGGGCATTTACATCTTCAATGCCGATTACCTCTACCAATTGCTCGAAGACGACCTGGCCAACCCCGAGTCTGAGCACGATTTTGGTAAAAACGTGATTCCGCGTGCCGTGGCCGACGGTCGGGCGCTGGCGCATCCGTTTGGCATGTCGTGCATTTCGCGTGTGAAAGGTGTTGAACCCTATTGGCGTGACGTCGGCACTATTGACGCCTTTTGGTCAGCCAACCTTGATTTGGCCTCCACCGTGCCCGAGCTGGACATTTATGACACCGACTGGCCGATCTGGACGTACCAGCGGCAGCTGCCACCGGCCAAGTTTGTGCCGGACAAAGACGGCAACAACGGCACCTATGTCAACACCGTGGTGTCGGGCGGCTGCATTGTGTCTGGCTCGTATGTGGCGCATTCGGTATTTTTCTCTGAAGTGCGGGTGCACTCTGATTGCCAGATTGATGAGGCCGTGGTGCTGCCCAACGTCACCATCAACCGCCATTGCCGCCTGCGCAAGGTGGTGATTGACCGTGGTTGTGACATTCCCGAAGGTTTGGTGGTGGGGGACGATCCGGTGCTGGATGCACAGCGCTTTGAGCGCAGCGAAGGTGGTGTGGTGCTGATCACGCGCGACATGTTGGCCAAATTGAATTAAAGAGAGCGGGTTGATGAAAGTCTTGCAAGTCAGTGCCGAAATTTTTCCACTCCTCAAAACCGGGGGGCTGGCGGACATTGCTGGGGCCTTGCCGGCAGCATTGAATACGGCAGGCTGCGACGTGCGGGTGCTGCTGCCGGGCTTTGCGCCCATCTTGGCTGATTTGCAGTCGGCCAGTGTGGTGGCCGAGCTGACTGCACCGTGGGGCGAGCGCGTGCAATTGCGCCATGGCACCTTGGGCACGCTGGGCGTTCAGGCCTATGTGATTGATGCCCCCCACCTTTATGTGCGCCCCGGCACACCTTATGAAGACGAGCAACGCCAACCGCACCATGACAACCACCTGCGTTTTGCGCTGTTGGGCTGGGTGGCCGCGCAACTGGCGTGCGGGCTTGATGCCCATTGGCAGCCCGCTGTGGTGCACAGCCACGATTGGCATGCGGCCCTGACATCGGCTTACCTGGCATTCGGGCCCGCCCGTGGCAGGCGGGTGGCCAGCGTTTTCACCGTGCACAACCTGGCCTATCAGGGCGTGTTTGCGCCGATCCATTTTTATGACCTCGGCTTGCCCGCGCATGCGTTCTCGGTGAATGGTGTGGAGTTTCATGGCCAGTTTTCGTTCATGAAGGCCGGGCTGTATTACGCCGACCACATCACCACGGTGAGCCCCACCTATGCGCATGAAATCCAGACCCCCGAGCAAGGTTGTGGCCTGGACGGCTTGTTGCGCGCGCGCGGCCATGACCTCACTGGCATCCTGAATGCGGTTGATGAAGCCGTGTGGAACCCGGCCACAGATGCAGCGATTCCCCATACCTTTGATGCCCAAAACCCTGCCGGCAAAGCGCGTTGCAAAGCGGCGCTGCAGCAAGAACTGGGTTTGGATGTCAAGGCCGATGCGCCGCTGTTTGGCGTGGTGAGTCGCCTGACCGAGCAAAAGGGCCTGCACCTGGTGCTGGCCGTGCTCGACCAGTTGCTTGCCCGCGGTGGCCAACTGGTGGTGCTAGGTAATGGTGATGCCGCGCTGGAGGCCGCCTTCAAGGCGCGTGCCGTGGCCAATCCGCAAGCCGTGTCGGTGCGTATTGGTTACGACGAGGCCTATGCCCACCGCATTTTTGCCGCCAGCGATGTGACGCTGGTGCCATCGCGTTTTGAACCCTGCGGCTTGACCCAAATGTATGGACTGAAATACGGTAGCCTGCCGCTGGTGCACCGGGTGGGCGGCTTGGCTGATACCGTGGTGGATTGCGCACTGGAACACCTGGCCGACGGCACGGCCAATGGTTTTGTGTTCAATGTGTTCACCCCGCTGGCGCTGGAGCGCGCCATGTACCGGGCCCTGGCTTTGTACGCGCGCCCCACCGAGTGGCTGGGTGTGCGCCAGCGCGCCATGCGGCAAGCTCTGGGCTGGGACAAGGCGGCTGCCCAGTACGTGGCCCTTTACCGCCACTTGGTCGTCTAGCTTGACTGCCTCGTGTTGTCTGGGTCGTTTTGATGGTTTGTTTTTTGGAGTTTTTGACGCATGACTGATTCATGGATGGCGCAGCGCGCTGCTGGCGTGGTGCTGCACCCGACATCGTTGCCGGGGCCGCATGGCGCGGGCGACTTGGGTCCCAATGCCTATTACTTCATGGACTGGTTGCACGCCGCTGGGCAAACGCTTTGGCAAACCCTGCCGCTGGGGCCGGTGGGGCCAGGCGATTCCCCCTACATGGGCAGCTCTGCCTTTGCCGGCAACCCCTTGCTGGTGGCATTCGAGCCCATGGTGCAGCGTGGTTGGCTGGCGGCTGCC
This sequence comes from Rhodoferax sp., assembly GCF_028688795.1. GTDB lineage: Bacteria > Pseudomonadota > Gammaproteobacteria > Burkholderiales > Burkholderiaceae_C > Rhodoferax. The sequence goes on from NZ_JAQTXM010000003.1 coordinate 95,352, forward strand.
AGCTTGCAGGCCGTTTGGGACGACGAGCGCATTGACTACCCAAGCTTGTCAGTCTGGCGACTTAAAAAACTGCGCGAAGCCTTCGCCGGCTTTGAACAAAAAGCCAGCGCGCAAGAGTTGGCTGACCAAGCTGCCTGGGCCCTGACCCAACGCGCCTGGCTGGATGACTACACCCTGTTCATGGCGCTTGACCAGGCTTACAGCCCCGCGTTATGGCCTGATTGGCCCCAGGCTTTGGCGGGGCGTGATGCCGCTGCACTGTCTGAGGCCCGCGAGTTGTATGCGCCAGACATCGCTTTTTGGAGATTTGTGCAGTGGCAGTTTGAGCTGCAATGGCAGGCCATCAAGGCTTACGCGCACAGCAAAGGCATCCGTCTGGTGGGTGATTTGCCGATTTTTGTGGCGCACCACAGCGCCGACTGCTGGGCCCGGCCCGACCTTTATGAACTTGATGCCAGCGGCCGACCAGGCGTTGTGGCCGGTGTGCCGCCTGATTTTTTCTCGGACACAGGCCAGCGCTGGGGCAACCCCCTTTACAACTGGGATGCCATGGGGCGGGACGGCTACCGCTGGTGGATCGAGCGGGTACGCCGCCAGTTGCATCTGGCCGACGTGGTGCGCATTGACCACTTTCGCGGCTTTGTTGATTACTGGGAAATTCCAGCCGAAGAGCCCAATGCCATCAAGGGCCGCTGGATGCCGGGGCCGGGTGATGCATTGTTTGCCGCGCTCGCCGACGCGCTGGGTGAACTGCCCATCATTGCCGAAGACCTTGGCATCATCACGCATGAGGTGTACCTGTTGCGTGAGCGCACCGGTTTTCCGGGCATGCGGGTGTTGCAATTTGCCTTTGCAGGCGATGCCGGCAATGCCTTTTTGCCGCATAACTTCGAGCCCAATACCGTGGTGTACACCGGCACACATGACAACGACACCGTGCCCGGCTGGTGGGCCAGCGCTAATGCGCATGAGCGTGCGTTTGTCATGCAGTACATGAACACCGATGGCTCTGATGTGCACTGGGCCATGCTGCGCGCCGCCCATTTTTCTGTGGCGCGCTTGGCTTTGTGCCAGTTTCAGGACGTGCTGGGCCTGGGCAGCAACCACCGCATGAACACCCCCGGCACCATGGGCTGCTGGTCGTGGCGCTTCAAGTGGGCGTGGGTGGGTCCGGAGCTGGCCCAGCAGCTGGCCAACATCACGGCGGCCAGCGGGCGGGTCGGGTTTGACCGGTTGAAGATTTAGGCCCGAACGACAAAAGCGCGTTATGGAAACCAAGTGGCTTGAAGATTTTGTCAGCCTGGCTGAAACCCGCAGTTTCAGCCGGTCGGCCTTGTTGCGGCATGTGACTCAGCCAGCGTTCTCACGCCGGATTCAGTCGCTGGAGGCGTGGGCCGGTTCTGATCTGGTGGATCGCAGCAGCTACCCGACACGCCTGACTGCGGCCGGTGAAACCTTGTATGCACAGGCACTTGAAATGCTGCAAGCCCTGCAGTCAACCCGTGCCATGCTGCGAGGCCATGCCACCGCGGCGCAAGATGTCATCGAGTTTGCGGTGCCGCATACACTGGCCTTTACTTTTTTCCCGGCCTGGGTGTCGGCTTTGCGCGATACCTTTGGGCCCATCAAAAGCCGCTTGATTGCGCTCAATGTGCATGATGCGGTGATGCGCCTGGTAGAAGGCAGTTGTGACCTCTTGATCGCCTACCATCACCCCTCTCAGCCCAACCAGCTCGACGCTGACCGCTATGAAATGGTGAGCCTGGGCGAAGAAGTGGTCGCGCCCTATGCCAAGCCGGATGCGCATGGACGGCCTCTTTTTGAGCTGCCGGGAAAAGCGGACCGACCACTGCCTTATTTGGGTTATGCCCAAGGCGCTTACCTGGGGCAAATGGTGGCGTTGATCCTGAAGCATTGCAGCGCCCCGATTCATTTCGACCGCGTCTATGAGACCGACATGGCCGAGGGCCTGAAAGCCATGGCCATCGAGGGGCACGGCGTGGCCTTCTTGCCTCTGAGTGCTGTCCGCACCGAGTTGCGCACCCATAAACTGGTCAGTGCAGCGCCCCCCGAGCTCAGGGACATGTCGATCAACATGGAGGTTCGGGTGTACCGTGAACGGCCGGCCCAGCGCGAAACCCTCAAGTCCGGCAGTGGTGCTGGGCGTGTGGCTGGTGCTGCACCCAAGCGCAGCGCTCAGGCCTTGTGGGACTATCTGGCGGCCCAGGCAAGCACCTCTTAACTTTTAGAATGCCCGAATGATCAACACCCTGACCCTTACCCGCCCTGATGATTGGCACCTGCATGTGCGTGACGGCGACGCGCTCAACACCGTGGTGCCGCATACGGCCGCCCAATTTGGCCGCGCCATCATCATGCCCAATTTGCGCCCGCCAGTGACCACGACAGCGCAGGCGCTGGCTTACAAAGCCCGCATATTGGCGGCCGTGCCGTCTGGCGTGGCGTTTGAGCCGCTCATGACGCTCTACCTCACCGACAACTTGCCTGCTGATGAGATTGGTCGCGCCAAAGATGCAGGCATTCAGGCGCTCAAACTCTACCCGGCCGGTGCCACCATCAACAGTGATGCCGGCGTGACCGACCTGCGCAAGACCTACAAGGTGCTCGAAGCCATGCAGCGTGTGGGCATGCCGCTGCTGGTGCACGGTGAGGTGACCTCGCCAGAAATTGACCTGTTTGACCGGGAAGCGGTGTTCATCGACACACAATTGATTCCTTTGCGCCGGGATTTTCCTGAGCTCAAGATCGTGTTTGAGCACATCACCACCTGTGAAGCCGTGCAGTATGTGCAGGCTACCGACCGCTTCACCGCAGCCACACTGACGGCACACCACCTGCTGTTTAACCGCAACGCCATATTCACTGGTGGCATTCGCCCGCATTACTACTGCTTGCCGGTCTTGAAGCGCGAAACCCATCGCCAGGCGCTGCTGGGTGCCGCGACCAGTGGCAGTGACAAGTTTTTTCTGGGCACCGACAGCGCGCCGCACCCGGTGCACCTCAAGGAGCACGCCAGCGGCTGTGCAGGTTGCTACACGGCAGCTTCTGCCATGGAACTGTATGCCCAAGCCTTTGACTCGGTGGGCGCGCTTGACAAGCTGGAGGCTTTTGCCAGCTTCAACGGGGCAGATTTCTATGGTTTGCCGCGCAATACCGGTACCCTGACGCTGAACCGTGAAGCCTGGACCGTGCCCGAGCACTTTGCCTTTGGCGATGCTGAACTCAAGCCTTTGTGCGCAGGTGAAACACTGAACTGGCGCGTGCTTGGTCACTGAATTGGGGCCTGATCCCAATTCAGGCGGGCCAACGCAGGCGCTGGTTCAATCACCAATCGCAGCCATTGATTGGTCAGCGCCCTGGTTGTCGCCATGGCGTGAGGTGGGGCAACCGGTGGCGCAGCGCGTGCAGGCAGGCCAGGCACAACCGGCCGCACTGAATATGACCGTGCTGGCGCGTTGGCCTGCTACACAAGAAGCCCCTGTGGAATTTGTGCCACAAGACGCATTACCGCCGGGAATGGCCTACGAATCTTATATTTTTGAGACCAAGCAATGCCCCACCCGGGAGGGCTTGCACGACTTTTTCAATGGCTTGGTGTGGCTGCACTTTCCCCTGACCAAGCGGCGCCTGAACCAGTTGCATGTGGCGCAGATTGCACGCACCGGCATTGCGCCAGTGCGCGGCCCGGCGCGTGATGCCCTAACGCTGTTTGACGAAAACGCTGCCCTGTTGCGCGCGCCCGATGCGCTGTGGAACGCGTTGCAGGCCAAAGAATGGGGCCGTGTGTTTGGCGATCTGCGCGGGCTGTGGGCTGAGTCTTGTTTGGTGCTGTTTGGCCACGCTTTGCTGGAAAAGCTGGTTTTTCCAAGAAAACCCATCACAGCCCATGTTTACCGTGCGTACCCAGCTACAGATTCGATAATTGACATGGACGCCTGGGTGGCCGCCAGCCTGAGCGACGAGGTGCTCGCCACCAAGCCTTTTGCCCATTTGCCGGTGCTTGGTGTGCCCGGCTGGTGGGCTGGTAATGAGGCCCAAGGGTTTTATGACGATGCCTCGGTGTTTCGCCAAGCACGCCTGGCGTGTCTTTGACACCTTGCGGCTTCACGCCGTCTCACGAGCGTGTGCGTTGGGTTGTCAAATAGGCACTTGATGTGGGGAATTGCGCAGCATATGGCGTCAAACCGGCTGATTCGCCACTACCATTCGCGCCTGTGAACGGCATATCCGTTTGATTCAGCTCAAAGGAAATCATGAAACGCATCTTGTTATTTGTCTTGACCAACGTGATGGTGGTGGCGGTGCTGGGCACCGTGGCCAGCCTGCTGGGGGTCAACCGTTACCTCACCGCCAACGGTCTGAACCTGGGCGCGCTGCTTGGTTATGCCCTGGTGATTGGTTTTGGTGGCGCCATCATTTCGTTGCTGATCAGCAAGCCCATGGCCAAATGGACCTCGGGCGTGCGCATCATCAACCAGCCGGCCAACGCCGATGAGGCCTGGATTGTGGAAACCGTGCGTAAGCTGTCTGAAAAAGCCGGCATTGGCATGCCTGAGGTAGGTATTTTTGAGGGCGACCCCAATGCGTTTGCCACGGGTGCGTTCAAGAATTCAGCGCTGGTGGCTGTCAGCACCGGGCTGCTGGCCGGCATGACGCATGAAGAAATTGAGGCCGTGATTGCCCACGAAGTGGCCCACGTGGCCAATGGTGACATGGTCACCATGACCCTGATTCAGGGCGTGATGAACACCTTTGTTGTGTTTTTGAGCCGTGTCATCGCCTATGGCATCGACAGCTTTTTGAACAAGGGCAATGAGCGCTCCAGCGGCCCCGGCATTGGCTACATGGTGACCACCATCGTGCTCGACATCGTGCTGGGCTTTGCCGCCGCGATCGTGGTGGCGTGGTTCAGCCGTCACCGGGAGTTCCGTGCTGACGCGGGTGCCGCACAGTTGATGGGTCGCAAGCAGCCCATGATCAATGCGCTGGCCCGCCTGGGCGGCTTGCACCCGGCTGAGTTGCCCAAGAGCGTGGCAGCCTTTGGCATTGCCGGTGGTGTGGGCGCCCTGTTTTCGACCCACCCGCCGATTGAAGACCGCATTGCGGCGCTGCAAAACGCCCCGGTCTGAACGACATTGACTTCTTGGCCCCAGCTGCGGCACTTTGCTGCGCTGGGGCTTTTGACCGTCTGGGCTAGACTTAAGCGATGGAACTTACCACCTGGCTCACCTTTTTCGCCGCCTCCTGGGCCATCAGCATCTCGCCGGGCCCCGGTGCCATTGCGTCCATGAGCGCGGGGCTCAACCATGGCTTCAAGTACGGCTATGTCACCATTTTTGGGCTGGTGCTGGGCATCTGGACGCAACTGCTGATTGTTGGCGCGGGCCTGGGCGCGCTGATCGCCGCATCCAACACGGCGTTCACCGTGGTCAAGTGGTTCGGTGTGGCTTATCTGGTGTGGTTGGGCATTGCGCAGTGGCGGGCACCGGCCCGGCCCATGGTAGCCGTTCAGGACTCGGGCGAGGTGGTGTCGCAACGGGCACTGATTTTGAAGGCCTGGATGATCAACGTGGTCAACCCCAAGGGCACGGTATTTTTGCTGGCGGTGGTGCCGCAGTTCATGAACTTGAACCAGCCGCTGCTGCCCCAGTACCTGATCATCGGGGCCACGCTGGCGTTCACCGACATGGTGGTGATGGCGGGCTACACCGCGCTGGCCTCACGTGTGCTGGGGGCTTTGAAAGAGCCATCGCACATCTGCGCCATGAACCGCACCTTTGGCAGCCTGTTTGTGGTTGCCGGCTCGTTACTGGCCTTTTTTAAACGCTCTGCTTAAACTTAAAAGACAGCAAAAATTTATGTATTTTAGGCCTCTAGCCCTTATTTAATAAGTGCAAGCAGCTATCAAAAATATACTAGGGAGTGACCATCGCGCGGGCCAGCGCTTCGGCCAACTTGATGCCGTCTACGCCAGCTGAGAGAATGCCACCGGCGTAGCCAGCGCCTTCGCCACCCGGGTACAAGCCCGCGGTGTTGGTGCTTTGAAAATTGTCGCCGCGCGGCATGCGCAAGGGGCTGGAGGTGCGGGTTTCGACTCCGGTCAGCACGGCATCGGGCATGTCAAAGCCCTTGATTTTTTTACCAAACACCGGCAGTGCTTCCCGCAGGGCCGCAATGGCGTAGTGGGGCAGGGCGGTGTGCAAGCTGCCCAATTTAACCCCGGGACGGTAAGACGGCAGCACACTGCCCAAGCTGCTTGAGGGCTGGTCAGCCAAAAAATCGCCCACCAGTTGTCCGGGCGCGTCATAGCTGCTGCCGCCCAGCAGGTAGGCGTTGGATTCGAGTCGGCGCTGCAGGTTGATGCCCGCCAAGGGATGCACTGCTTGTGCATTTTTTGCTCTTAAGTTAATAGCTTCTTGCGTATACAGATCAGCGTCTAGCGGGTCAAAAGCCTGATGAAAATCAGCGGCTTCCTGAGGGAAATCACTGGGCTCGATGCCGACCACCACGCCCGCATTGGCATTGCGTTCGTTGCGCGAATACTGGCTCATGCCGTTGGTTACCACGCGCCCGGGTTCACTGGTGGCCGCCACCACGGTGCCGCCCGGGCACATGCAAAAGCTGTACACCGTGCGCCCGTTTCGGGCATGGTGCACCAGTTTGTAGGCCGCCGCACCGAGCACCGGGCTACCCGCGTGGCGCCCCCACAGGGCGCGGTCAATCACGCTTTGCGGGTGCTCGATGCGAAACCCCACCGAGAACGGTTTGGCCTCCATGGCCACGCCGCGCTGGTGCAGCATGGCAAAGGTGTCGCGCGCGCTGTGGCCCAGCGCCAGGACGACGTGGTCGGCGCGCAGCGCTTCGGTTTGGCCCGTGGCCTGGTTCAGCACGGTCAGGCCGCGCACCTGCCGCTGGCCGTTGACTGTTTCCACATCGACGTCAATCACGCGCTGTTCAAAACGTACTTCGCCGCCCAGCGCAATGATCTGCGCGCGCAAGGCTTCCACCACCTTGACCAGCTTGAAGGTGCCAATGTGCGGGTGCGCCTCCACCAGAATCTCGGGGGGTGCGCCGGCCTTGACAAATTCAGCCATCACTTTGCGCCCCAGGTGGCGCGGGTCCTTGATCTGGCTCCAGAGTTTGCCGTCCGAAAACGTGCCGGCACCGCCTTCGCCATACTGCACGTTGGATTCGGGCTTAAGAACGTGCTTGCGCCACAGGCCCCAAGTGTCTTTGGTGCGTTCGCGCACCGGGCGGCCGCGCTCCAGCACGATCGGTTTGAACCCCATTTGTGCCAATACCAGCGCCGCGAAGATGCCGCAGGGGCCAAAGCCGACCACCACCGGGCGCCGTGGCAGGTTGGCTGGGGCCTGGGCCACGGGCCGGTAGGCCATGTCGGGCGTGGGCTGGATGTGCGGGTTGGCTGCGTGCTGTTGCAGCAGGTGCTGCTCAAGTGCGGGGTCACTGAGCGTGAGGTCAACGATGTAGACCGCCCGTATTTCTGCCTGACGCGCATCAAAGCTGCGTTTGAAAACCTGCAAATCGCCCAGGCTGGATTCGGGCAGGCCCAGCGTCTGGGCGGCGAGTTGGCGCAAGGCCACCATGGGGTGTGCCAAGGGGGCGCGGTCGTGGTCGTTTTCAGCCGGTGCATCGGCGGCGCGGGGCGCCACCACAGGCAGCGCGGACAAGGGGATTTTGAGTTCGGAGAGTCGGATCATGGCAGGCTCGTAGTGATCAAGCAGGCACCGATGGTAATCGCACGGGCTCACTGAACAGCCGGCTTGCCCGCTGCCAATAGCCCGGGCCCCAGTGAGCGCCGTGGCTAGGCAACCGGTACCGGGGAGGTCGCTGCTGCTGACTTGGTGGCGCTGTGCTGAAGCAGCATCAGGCTATGCGCCGCTACCTGAATGCCCATGCCGCCTGTGCCATGTTGCGCACTTTGGCCACGTGCCTGGCTGGTGTCTAACAAGGCATGCCATTGGCCATGCGGCAGCACAAAAGTATCTGACCTGGCGCTAGCATTGAACAGCAGCAGCAAGGGGGTTTTCACCCGCCCGGGTTTGCCAATGAAGCAAGCCAGTGTGTGCACGTGGGGCTGGTGCCAGGCATCGCCTTGCAACATGCTGCCGTCAAAATTTCCCCAGGACACGTCGTGCAGCCCGCTGGCATCTGCAATGCCGTGGTACCACCGGTTGGCAAAGGGTTGCAGTTGGTGCCTGAGCGCAATGACATGCTGGGTAAAGGCCAGCAGGTCAGTGTCTGCTGCTGCCCAGTTAATCCAGGTGGAGGCGTTATCCTGGCAATATGGGTTGTTGTTGCCGCTTTGCGTGTGGCCTACTTCGTCGCCCGCGCACAGCATGGGCGTGCCTTGGGCCAGCAGGGTGTTGGCCAGCAGCACACGTTGCAATCTGGCACGAAATTCCAGCACCATGGGGTCATGGCTGGGGCCTTCTTCGCCGCAATTGAAGCTCAGGTTGTCGTTGTGGCCGTCGCGGTTGTCCTCAAGGTTGGCTTCGTTGTGACGCCGGTTGTAGCTGACCAGGTCTGCCAGGGTGAAGCCGTCATGCGACACCACATAGTTCACCGATTTGGCTGGTGCCCGCCGGCGCTCCTGGTAAAGGTCGGACGAGCCGCACAGGCGCATGGCAAAGTCGCCGCGTGTGCAGCCCAAGGGCATGCCATCACCGGCGGCGGCGCTCTGCACCCAGAAGCGTCGGGTGCAATCCCTGAACTTGTCGTTCCATTCCAGCCAGCCGCGCGGGAAGCCACCTACCTGGTAGCCCCCCGGCCCGGTGTCCCAAGGTTCGGCAATCATCTTCACGCGCGACAACACCGGGTCTTGCGCCATGGCAGCAAAAAAAGCGGCCTGGGCGCTAAAGCCCGAGTCGGTGCGGCCCAGCACCGGCGCCAAATCGAAGCGGAAACCATCGACATGCATGTCCTCGACCCAATATCGCAAGCTGTCCATCACCATTTGCAGCACCTTGGGCTGGCGCAGGTTCAGGGTGTTGCCACAGCCGCTGTAGTTTTCATAGTGGCTGAGGTTGTCTGGGGGCAAACGGTAGTAGCTGGCGTTGTCGAGTCCGCGAAAGCTGATGGTGGGGCCGGTCTCATCGGCCTCTGCGGTGTGGTTGTAGACCACATCCAGAATTACCTCAAGCTTGGCAGCGTGCAGGGCGCGCACCATGTCACGGAATTCGTCTCGCACCGAGCGACTGTCTGCGTTGCTGGCAAGGTTTGGGTTGACACAAAAGAAGCCAATGGTGTTGTAGCCCCAGTAGTTGGAGAGCCCAAGGCTGACAAGGCGCTCTTCGCTGATGGCGTAATGCACCGGCAGCAGGCTGACCGCCGTGACGCCCAATTGCTTTAAATACGCGATGGACGCCGGATGCGCCAGACCCGCGTAGCTACCGCGCAACTTGGGCGGCAGTTGCAGGTTGAGTTTCGAGAAGCCTTTGACATGGCATTCATACAGCACGGTGTCGGTCAGGGTGATGTCTGGCGGGGCGTCATCATGCCAATTGAAGTGGTCGTTTGTGACGCGCGCCTTGAGTGCCAGCCGGGCGTTGTCATGGGTGTCCATGTGCAAGGGGTAACGACGGCTGGGCGTGAAGTGCACATCGCTCCAGGTGAAGTTGCCCACGATTTCACGGGCATAGGGGTCAAGCAGCAGCTTGCTGGCATCAAAGCGGTGACCCCGGTCGGGTCGCCAGGGACCATGCGCGCGCAGGCCATAGACCAGACCCGGTTGGGCACCCGGCAGGTAACCGTGCCAGACATCAACGGTGTGGCACGGGAGCTTCATGCGGATCAATTCCTGGGTGCCTTCGGCATCGAACAGGCACAGCTCCACGTCTTGGGCGTTGGCCGAAAACACGGCAAAGTTCACCCCGTGCCCATCAAAATGGGCGCCCATAGGCCAGGGGTGGCCCGCTTGCAGGCTGGTGGCAATCAGGCGTTCCATGTGAAAAACACCGTGGCCAGGGGAGGGAGTGTCAGCACTACCGAGCAGGGCTTGCCATGCCAGGGGGTGTCTTCGGTGAGGGCTGTCCCAAAGGGTGTGCCGACGTTGCTGCCGCCGTAATGGCTTGAGTCGGTGTTGAGCACCTCTTGGTAGCGGCCTGCCTTGGGCACCCCCAGGCGATAACCTTGTTGCACTTGCGGCGTGAAGTTGCACACCACCACCGTGAAGCTGTTGGCATCCAGGCCGTGGCGCGCAAAGGCCAGCACGGAACGGGTGGCGTCGTCATGCTCAATCCACTCAAAACCCTCAGGCACAAAGTCTTGGGCATACAGGGCCGGGGTGGCGCGGTACAGCGCATTGAGGTCGCGCACCAGGCGCTGCACGCCCGCGTGGGCAGGGTTGTCCAGCAGATACCAATCCAGGCTTCGGTCGTGGTCCCACTCGCGCTCCTGGGCAAATTCACAACCCATGAACAGCAGCTTTTTGCCCGGATGGCCGAACATGTAGCCCAAATAAGCGCGGACATTGGCCAGTTGTTGCCAGCGGTCGCCCGGCATTTTGGTCAGCAGCGAGCCTTTGCCGTGCACCACCTCGTCATGTGAAATGGGCAGTACAAAATTTTCATTGAAGGCATACACCAAGCCGAAGGTCATCTCGCCCTGGTGGTACTTGCGGTAAAGCGGGTCACGCGCCATGTAGCTCAGGGTGTCGTGCATCCAGCCCATGTTCCACTTGTAATGAAAACCCAGGCCGCCGGCATAGGTGGGGCGCGACACTGCCGGGTAGGCGGTGGACTCTTCAGCCAGTGTGATGGCTTGCGGGCACTCCACACCGACCACCTCGTTGACGCGTTTCAAAAAGGCGATGGCCTCCAGGTTTTCGCGCCCGCCAAACACATTGGGAATCCACTCGCCAGCTTTGCGGCTGTAGTCGCGGTACAGCATGGATGCGACCGCATCCACACGCAGGCCATCGACGCCGAAACGCTCCAGCCAATACAGCGCGTTGCCCACCAGAAAGTTGCTGACTTCTGTGCGGCCCAAGTTGTAGATCAGGGTGTTCCAGTCGTTGTGGAAGCCTTCACGGGGGTCGGCGTATTCGTACAGATGGGTGCCATCAAAATTGGCCAGCCCGTGGGCATCACTTGGAAAATGCGCGGGCACCCAATCCAGAATCAGGCCAAGGCCCGCCGCGTGGCAGCGTTGCACCAAGCGGCCAAAACCGGCTGCTTCGCCAAAGCGGGAGGTGGGTGCGTACATGCCAATCGGCTGGTAGCCCCAGGAGCCGTCAAACGGGTGTTCGCTGATCGGCATGAGCTCCAGGTGGGTGAAGCCCATGTCTTGCGCGTAGGGAATGAGCGTGTCTGCCAGCTCGTCCCAGGAGAGCCAGCGGTTGCCGTCCTCGTTCATGCGCCGCCACGAGCCCAGATGCACCTCGTAGATGCTCACCGGTGCGTCCAGCGCGTTGGCAGCTTGGCGCTGGTTTGAAGGGGCTAATTTTTCAGGCAATTGGCCGACTTGGCTGGCAGTGGCCGGGCGCAGCTCGGCCTGCAACGCGTAGGGGTCGGCACGGGCGGGTAGCACCTCGCCGCTTTGTGTGCGAATCTCATATTTGTAGAGCGCACCCTGTTGCACGCCAGGTAAAAACAGCTCCCACACACCACATTCGCGGCGCAGTCGCATCGGGTGGCAGCGACCGTCCCAATGGTTAAAGTCGCCCACCACACTGACCCGGCTGGCGTTCGGCGCCCACACGGCAAAGCGCGTGCCGGTGACGCCTTGCATGGTGCTGGGGTGTGCGCCCAGCACTTCAAAGGGTCGCAAATGTGTGCCTTCGCCCAGCAACCAGACATCGATTTCACCCAGTACCGTCGGGAATCGGTAGGGGTCTTCAATGACGCTGCCAAGGCCGCTGGCCCACTGCACCTGCAGGCGGTAGGCATCACCGACCGCCATTGGCACGGCGCCTTCAAAGAAGTCCGTGCCTGGCTGCTGCGCCAAGCTGGCAAGCACGGTGCCTTGCGCCGAGATCACGTCAACCCGAACGGCAGTCGGCAAAAAGCACCGCACGCTGCAAGGCTTGGACCCTTGCTGGTGCGGCCCCAGCACCGCAAACGGGTCGCCGTGGCGGGCGTTGCAGATCAGTTCGATGTCATTCGGGTTCAGCATGGCGACCTTTTAAGTTGAGGACGGTGTGTGCAAGTGGTCAGTCGCTTAACTTGGCGACATGCCAGATGTCGCTGGCGTATTGGGCAATGGTGCGGTCTGATGAAAACACCCCCATGCCCGCCACATTGCGAATGGCGCGCTGGCACCATTGCTCGGGCTGGCGGTAAAGCGCGTCCACCTGCGTCTGGGTGTCGACGTAAGAGGCGTAGTCGGCCAGCAGCATGTAGTGGTCGCCGCCCCACACCAGAGAATTGATCAAGGCGCTGTAGCGGCTGGGTTCATCCGGTGAAAACTGACCGCCAGCAATGGCATCGAGCACTGCTTTGAGGGCTGGGTTGCTGTCGTAGTAGTTCAAGGGGTGGTAGCCCGCCACCCTGAGGTCACGCACCTCAGGGGTTTTTAGGCCAAAGATGAAGATGTTTTCGTCACCCACGTTTTGCCGAATCTCGATGTTGGCCCCGTCGTCGGTGCCGATGGTGAGCGCGCCGTTGAGCGCCAGCTTCATGTTGCCGGTGCCGGAGGCTTCGGTGCCCGCGGTGGAGATTTGCTCTGACAAGTCTGCCCCGGGCATGATGATTTCAGCCACCGAGACGCCGTAGTTGGGGATGAACACCAGCTTGAGTTTGTCACCGACACGGGGGTCGTTGTTGATGGTCAGTCCAACATCGTGAATCAGGCGAATGATTGATTTGGCCGACTGGTAGCTGGAAGCAGCCTTGCCCGCAAAAATCACCGTACGTGGCACCCAGGGCGCATCGGGGTTGGCCAGAATGGCCTGGTAGCGGCCCACCACATGCAGCACATTGAGCAGTTGGCGCTTGTACTCATGAATGCGTTTGACCTGAACGTCAAACAGGCTGTCGGGGCTGACGGTGATGCCAGTGGTTTTTTCAATCAAGTGGGCCAGGCGCACTTTGTTGGCGCGCTTGATCGCCATGAATTTGTTTGCAAACTCATGGTTCTCCAGCTGAGCTTCCAGCCGTTTTAATTGGTCCAGGTCAGTTCGCCACATGGTTCCCAAGGTGTCATCAAGCAGCTTGGACAGCCCTGGATTGGCCTGTGCCAGCCAGCGCCGTGGCGTCACGCCGTTGGTCATGTTGGTGAAGCGCTTGGGCCAGAGTGATGCAAAGTCGGCAAAGATGGTGTGCACCAACAGCTCGGAGTGCAAGGCTGACACACCGTTGACCTGGTGGCTACCCACCACCGAGAGGTGAGCCATGCGCACGCGACGCTCGCCGTTTTCGTCAATCAAGGACAGGCGTTTCAAAAACTCATGGTCTGCGGGGCGAAAGCGCGCGGCCAGGTCCAGAAACTCTTTGTTGATGCGAAAAATGATTTCCATGTGGCGCGGCAACACCTGCTGCATCAGCGACACCGGCCACGTTTCCAGCGCTTCGGGCATCAGGGTGTGGTTGGTGTACGAGAAGGTTTTGCCGCACAGCACCCAGGCATGATCCCAATTGAAACCGTGCTCGTCACACAAAATACGCATCAACTCGGCCACGCCAATGGCCGGGTGCGTGTCGTTGAGGTGAATCGCCACGTGCTCAGCCAGGTTGTCCAGCGAGGGGTGTTCGTCGAGGTGGCGCTTGATCAAATCCTGCATGGAGGCTGCCACAAAGAAATACTCTTGCTTGAGGCGCAGCTCACGGCCCGCGGGCGTGCTGTCGTTGGGGTACAGGACCCAGGAGATGTTCTCAAACTCGTTTTTGGTGCTGGCCGCCCGTGCGTAGTCGCCGGTGTTGAATGCACCCAGGTCAAAGTGCTCGGGCGCCACTGCCTTCCACAGGCGCAGGGTGCTCACTTTGTCGGTGCCGTGGCCGGGCACCACCATGTCATAGGCTTTGGCGGCCACTTCAGCGCAGTGCTGCCAGACTGCCACGTCATTTTTGTGCGTCACCCAGCCGCCAAAACGCACCGGGTAGGTGATGTCAGCGCGTGGAAACTCCCAGGGTGTGCCGTCTTGCAGCCATGAATCGGGGTATTCCACCTGGCTACCGCTTTGAATTTCCTGGGCAAACATGCCGTATTCGTAACGGATGCCGTAACCAAACGAAGGCAAACCCAGCGTGGCCATGGAGTCCAGAAAACACGCCGCCAGCCGACCCAAGCCGCCGTTGCCCAACGCAGCATCACGCTCCAGGCTGGCAATGTCTTCAAGGGCTTGGGCGTGTTGTGCCAAACCTGTGGCAGCGCCGTCGGTCAGGTTCAAGGCCGCCAGCGCGTTGGACAGGCTGCGGCCCATCAAGAATTCCATCGACAAATACACCACCCGGCGGGCCTTTTGCTGGCGCTCCTGCGCCTGCGTGTCCACCCAGCGCTTGGACAGCTGGGCGCGGGCTACCTGCGCGGTGGCCTGCATCAGGTCGCAGGGTGTGGCGCGCTCTGGCGCCACGCCAACGGTGTGAAGTAGGTGGGCGTTGATTTGTTCAGGAAGCGGGAAGGCAATGGGGGTGGCGGAAACGTTCAATTGGGTTCCTTCGGTCGGAGGCAAATGGGAGTTAACCCCTATTTTGCACGTCAATGTAAGCCTACTTTACTGCGCGGTTACCGCGATGGGTTGCCGGTTTTTTGCGCGTCCCTATAATCGCGGCCATTCCGAGGAGCGTTGCAGCTCACGCCAGGGTTTAAAAACCAGGCGCTGAGTGAGGCTCGGAACCCGCTGCGACACCTTGTCCAGCGTTTCACAACGGCGCTCACCCACAGCAGGTGAGGTGAGATTTTTCCGCCTTGCGTGCCGTGGTTGTCACCTTAACCTTCTGGAGTGAACCATGAGCGCTGCATCCAAAACCGCAAAAACTGTCAAAACGGCAAAAATCGATCAAACCACTGATTTCTTGATTGCCGACATCGCCCTGGCCGCCTGGGGCCGCAAAGAACTTAACATTGCCGAGACCGAAATGCCCGGCCTGATGGCCATCCGCGAAGAATTTGCCAGCGACCAGCCACTCAAAGGCGCGCGCATCACTGGTAGCCTACACATGACCATTCAAACGGCTGTGCTGGTGGAAACCCTGCAAGCCCTGGGCGCGCAAGTGCGGTGGGCGTCGTGCAATATCTACTCGACGCAAGACCACGCGGCCGCTGCACTGGCGGCCACAGGCACGCCGGTGTTTGCCTACAAAGGCGAAACCCTGACCGATTACTGGGACTACACCCACCGCATTTTTGAATTTGGTGGCAAAAAAGGCACGGCTCTTGAGGGCCCCAACATGATTTTGGACGATGGCGGTGACGCCACGTTGTTGATGCACCTGGGCACCAAGGCCGAGAAAAATGCCAAGCTGCTCGACAACCCCGGCAGCGAAGAAGAAACCTGTTTGTTTGCCGCCATCAAGGCCAAGCTGGCCCTTGACCCCACCTGGTACAGCCGCCGCATCAAGCACATCATTGGTGTCACCGAAGAAACCACCACGGGCGTGCTGCGTCTGAACGAAATGTCGGCCAAGGGCGAGCTGCTGTTGCGCGCCATCAATGTCAACGACTCCGTCACCAAGAGCAAGTTTGACAACCTGTACGGCTGCCGTGAATCTTTGGTGGATGGCATCAAGCGCGCCACCGACGTGATGATCGCCGGCAAGGTGGCCGTGGTGGCGGGCTACGGCGACGTGGGCAAGGGCTGCGCCCAAGCCTTGCGGGCGCTTTCCGCCCAGGTCTGGGTGACCGAGGTTGACCCGATCAACGCACTGCAAGCGGCCATGGAAGGCTTCAAAGTGGTCACCATGGAATACGCGGCCGACAAGTGTGACATTTTTGTCTCTGCCACGGGCAACCTCAATGTGATCACCTACAAACACATGGCGGCCATGAAAGACCAGGCCATTGTTTGCAACATTGGGCACTTTGACAATGAAATCGACGTGGCGTCGCTGTCCAAGTGCAAGTGGGAAGAGATCAAGCCGCAAGTGGACCACGTGATCTTCCCGGCCAAGGGCAAAACGCCAGCCAAACGCATCATTTTGTTGGCCAAGGGTCGCCTGGTGAATCTGGGTTGTGGCACCGGCCACCCCAGCTTTGTCATGAGCGCCAGCTTTGCCAACCAGACCATTGCGCAGATTGAGCTGTTCACCAAGCCCAAGGAGTACAAAGTTGGCCAGGTCTACGTGTTGCCCAAACACCTGGACGAAAAAGTGGCGCGTCTGCACCTGAAAAAAGTTGGTGCGCAATTGTCCGAACTGACCGATGAGCAAGCCGCCTACATTGGTGTGAGCAAGAACGGCCCGTATAAGGCTGACTCTTACCGCTATTGAGACGCGCCAGCTGATTTGTCATTGCGGGCCTGGCCCGCAATCCATGAATTTCTAAAGTAACTAAAAATGACGAACTTGAATCATGCGCATTGACCAATTGTTGGTGCAGCGCGGCCTTGCCAGCACCCGCTCCCAGGCTCAGCGCCTGATCACCGGGGGCGTGCAATGGCAACAGGCGGGCATCTGGAGTCGTGTCACCAAAAATGGCGACAACGTGCCCGAAGATGCCGAGTTGCAGTTGCTTGACGACTCTGAGGCGCGTTATGTGTCGCGCGGTGGCCTCAAGCTTGAGGCAGCCCTGAAGCAGGTCGGCTTGTCTGTGGACGGCTTGCAGTGCCTGGATGTGGGGCAAAGCACCGGTGGTTTCACCGACTGCCTGTTGCAACAAGGTGCCAAATTTGTCGTGGGTGTGGACGTGGGCAGTGCCCAGTTGCACCCCAAGCTGCATGCCGACCCACGGGTGCTGTGTGTGGAAAGCTTGAACGCTCGCTCGCTGGATGCTTCAGATTTGGTAGCTGCTTACGCAGACAGCATAGGCGATGGCGGTCAGTTTGATGCAGAAGATGAAGACGACGAAGATGACCGGCTTGATGACGCAGCGGATTCAGCAGAGACGGACACGGATTCAGACGACGCAGACGCAACAAGGCGCGCTGATGCAGAGCAAGACGCCCAGGCCAGTTTTGAGGCCGCGTTTGTCCCTGAATTTGACGTGATCGTGGCGGATCTGTCGTTCATTTCGCAAACGCTGGTGTTGCCCGCCGTGGTGCCGCTGCTCAAGGCCGGCGGTACGTTGCTGACTTTGGTCAAGCCGCAGTTTGAACTGCAGCCGGGCCAGGTGGCCAAGGGCGGAATCGTGAAAGACCCAGCCATGTACCCCATTGTTGAACAACGCCTGCGCGAAGCCTGTGAAGACCTGGGGTTGAAAGTGACCCACTGGTTTGACTCGCCCATCACCGGTGGCGACGGCAACCGTGAGTTTTTCATCTGCGCCACCAAAGCCTGAACCTACTGAAGAAGCAAGCCATGACTTCCAACGCA
Source organism: Rhodoferax sp. (assembly GCF_028688795.1). Taxonomy (GTDB): domain Bacteria; phylum Pseudomonadota; class Gammaproteobacteria; order Burkholderiales; family Burkholderiaceae_C; genus Rhodoferax. The sequence goes on from NZ_JAQTXM010000003.1 coordinate 112,796, forward strand.
CGTTTTCCTGTCAGCATCGAATTTTTTCCGCCTAAAACACCTGAAGGCGTCGAAAAATTGCGCACCGTGCGCCAGCAGTTGTATGCGCTTCAGCCCGAGTTTTGCTCGGTGACTTTTGGCGCGGGCGGCTCGACGCAAGAAGGCACGTTCAACACGGTGCGCGACATCCTGGCAGAGGGCGTCAGTGCGGCCTCACATTTCTCGTGCATTGGTGCCACGCGAGCCGGCGTGCGCGAGCAATTGGCCACGCTCAAAGCCATGGGCGTGAAACGTCTGGTGGCGCTGCGCGGTGACCTGCCCAGCGGGTATGGCACCGGTGGCGAGTTTCATTACGCCAGCGACCTGGTGGCCTTCATTCGCGCTGAAATGCCTGACGACTTTCACATTGAGGTGGCGGCTTACCCCGAAATTCACCCGCAAGCCAAGTCACCTGAATCGGACTTGAAGGCTTTTGCTGCCAAGGTGCAGGCCGGGGCCAATTCGGCCATCACTCAGTACTTTTACAACTCGGACGCTTACTTTCGTTTTGTCGAAGATGCCGATGCGCTGGGCGTGCAGATTCCGGTGGTGCCGGGGATCATGCCGATTGCCAGCTCGTCGCAGCTGATGCGTTTCAGCGATGCCTGTGGTGCCGAGATTCCGCGCTGGATTCGCCTACGCCTGCAGGGCTTTGGTGACGATACCGCATCCATCAAGGCGTTTGGGCTGGATGTGGTGACTGACCTTTGTGAGCAGCTGCGCGCTGGGGGAGCGCCTGGCCTGCATTTTTACAGCATGAACCAGAGTGCGGCGACCCTGGAGATTTGCCAGCGGCTAGCCCTTTGATATCAATTCGATAGCAGTTAACGCTTTCTGCATAAGGGCTACAGCCTGCTAGCGCCCGTAAACATCCTCAAACCGCACAATGTCGTCCTCACCCAAGTAAGAGCCCGACTGCACCTCAATCATCTCCAGCGCCACACAGCCCGGGTTTTCCAGCCGGTGGGTGGTGCCCAGGGGGATGAAGGTGGACTGGTTTTCTGACAACAAAAAGGCTTTCTCGCCACAGGTCACGCGGGCTGTGCCGCTCACCACAATCCAGTGCTCGGCGCGGTGGTGGTGCATTTGCAGGCTGAGTGTGCCGCCCGGTTTGACCACAATCCGCTTAACCTGAAAGCGTTCACCCGCATCCACGCCGTCGTACCAGCCCCAGGGGCGAAACACTTTGCGGTGGATGCTGCCCTCAGGGCGGCCTTTGGCCTTGAGCGCGTCGACGATTTTTTTGACGTCCTGGGTTTTGTCTTTGTGCGACACCAGAATGGCGTCCGCGGTTTCCACCACCACCAGATCACTCACGCCCACGCAGGCAATCAGGCGGCCTTCGGACAGTGCCAGGGTGTTCTCGCAATCATGCAGCAGCACGTCGCCCTGGGTCACGTTGCCGCGGGCGTCTTTGGGCAGCACTTGCCACAAGGCATCCCAGGCGCCCACATCAGACCAGCCAGCGCTCAGGGGCAGCACCACACCCGCAGGCAGCGTGGCGCTGCTTGGGTTGGCACCGCTGGCAATGCGCTCCATCACGGCGTAGTCAATTGAGTCGCTTGGGCATTGGGCAAAGGCCTCTTTGCCCACGCGCACGAATTCGCCGTCGGTCTGGCCCTGTTCCCAAGCGGTTTGGCAGGCTGCCAGAATATCTGGCCGGCACACGCCCATGGCGCTCAGCCATACGCTGGCGCGCATCATGAACAAGCCGCTGTTCCAGGAGTAGCTGCCCTCACTCAGGTACGACTGGGCTGTGGCCAGGTCGGGTTTTTCCACAAAGCGGGCAATCATGCGTGCATCAGCGTCGTCTGCGGCACCATATGTTTCACCGGCTTGGATGTAGCCGTAGCCGGTTTCAGGGGCATCCGGCGTGATGCCAAAGGTCACAACGGCGCCGTTGGCTGCCAGCGCCGCACCCGCGCTCACCACCTTTTGAAACGCGGTCACATCGGTGATCACATGGTCGGCCGGCATCACCAGCAATACCGGATCTGCAGCATTTTTAATAGCTGCTAGCGCAGCAATGGTAAGGGCTGGCGCGGTATTTCTTCCGCAAGGTTCAAGCACCACGGTACCGCTTTGACCGAGCAGGCGCAGTTGCTCGGCAATCACAAAGCGGTATTCCTCGTTGCACACCACCATGGGTGGCGCCAGATCCGCGTCCGGGATGCCCTGCACGCGACGCACCGTGGCTTGTAACAGCGAATCGTCGCCGATCAGACTGAGCAATTGTTTGGGGTATTTTTCACGCGAGAGCGGCCACAAGCGTGTGCCGGAGCCGCCGGATAAAACCACGGGCTGGATCAAAACGGTAGAAGTCATGGTGAAGATCGGTTGGGGTAGAAGGAAGGGCGCAAGGGGCGGGCGCTGGCAGTCAGATCGATCAAGTGATGGTTTGACTCGGCTCAGGCGCGGGCATCGCCCCAGCGCAGTTGGGCGGTATCGTCACCCCGGTACAGGGTTTCGCCGCGGCGGTCGACACAGTAGTTGGGCGACACGATCATCTCGAAGAAACTCATGTCGGCCGGGATGCGCGTGTACTCAAACAAGATGCTGCGCACCACTTTGGCCCCGGTGCGCAAGTGGCTGCCGTGGCCAATCCAGGCCGGTCCGGTGATGGTCACGCCGGGCTCAATGCGCACGTTAGAGCCGATGTACACCGGCCCTTCAATCTTCACCTGGTCCCACGCCACCGAGGTGTTCAGGCCAACCCAGACGCCGGGTTTGATCTGTTTGCCAGGCATGAGCATCTGCGGCACTTCGCCACGCAGCACACGCTGCAGTACCGTCCAGTAGTCGCTGACGCGGCCAATGTCGATCCAGTTGAAAAAGCGGTCTTGCACATAAAACGGCAGCTTTTGCTCGACAAGTTGCGGGAACAACTGCGAGCCAATGTCATAGACCTGACGTGAGGGCACCAGGTCAAGCACTTCCGGCTCAAAGATGTAAATGCCGGTGCTGGCCAGGGTGGATTTGGCCTCGGCAGGTTTTGGCTTTTCCTGGAACGACTCAATGTGCTTGTCTTCATCCGCCACCACAATGCCGTAGGCTTGCACGTCTTCGGGCGGCACATTGAGTGCGATCACGCTGGCCAGCGCACCCTTGTTTTTATGCTCCTGCAGGGCCGCTGTGATGTCCAGGTCAATCAGCGCATCGGCACACAGCACCAGCGTGGTTTCATCAAAAAAACCGCCAAAGTCCTGGATGCGGCGCATGCCACCGGCGGATCCCATGGGGCGCGGCAAGATGTCGCCATGGTCACGCACCCCTTCGTAGGAGTAGCCCAGTTGCACGCCCCAGCGGCTGCCGTCGCCAAAATACTGCTCGATCTTGTGGTGCAGAAACGCCACGTTGACCATGATTTCGGTGATGCCATGGCGCGCCAAGTGCTCAATCAGGTATTCCATCACCGGCTTGCCCAGAATGGGCACCATCGGCTTGGGCAAATCTTTGGTCAGTGGGCGAACCCGTGTGCCTTGGCCGGCGGCCAGAATCATGCCTTTAGCCATGGTGATGTTTACTCGTTGTCATTGGTTCAGCTCCCGCGCAATACCTGTCAGAAACCGGCATTTTGCCATGCTCATCACGCTGGGCTGCTGCCAGGCAATGGCTGAGTCAGACGGGGCTTGGCGCGTCTGAAATCAGGCGTAACGCTTGCTGCGCAGGTTGTTTTTCATCTCGCGCAACAGGGGTTGCAGTTTGTCGCCGCCAATGCGCAGGGCCACGCAAGTGGCCAGAATGTCGATGATCATCAGGTGCAACAGGCGCGACACCATGGGGCTGTAGCGGTCATAACCTTCAGGGTGGTCGGCTGCCACATGGATGTTGCCGGCGGAGGCCAAGGGTGAGCCGCTGGCCGTGATGACGATGGTGGTGGCGCCGTTTTTGCGCGCAATGTCGGTTGAATCCATCAAGTCACGGGTGCGACCTGAGTTACTGATCACCACCACACAGTCGCCCGGTTGCAACAGGGAGGCGCTCATCACCTGCATGTGGCCGTCGCTGTAGGCCACGCCGTTGATGCCTAATCGAAAGAACTTGTGTTGCGCATCTTGTGCCACCACGCCGGAGTTGCCAACGCCAAAAAATTCGATGCGTCGACCCGCTTTGTAAGCAGCCACCAGCGCATCCACAGCTTTCTCTATGGCGCTGGCTGAAGCGTCATTGCGGTACTTCAAAAAGGCCGCCACCGTGTTGTCGATGACCTTGACCATGATGTCGCTGGTTTTGTCGTCCACGTCCACGCTGCGGTGGATGAACGGCACACCTTCACTCACGCTGCCGGCCAGTTTGAGTTTGAAATCACTCAAGCCGTCGTAGCCGACGCTGCGGCAAAAACGCACCACGGTGGGCTTGCTCACATGGGCCCGGTCGGCCAGCTCGCTGACGGGTTGAAGGGCAAAGCTGCGCGGATCAGCCAGCACCAGCTTGGCCACGCGTTGCTCGGCGGGGGCGAGGGACGGCAGGGAGGCTTTGATGCGGTCTAGCATTCTTCAGCCCAGCAAAAACCATCGCGGGCGATCATGGCGCTGGTGGCGCTTGGGCCCCAGGTTCCGGCCGCGTAGGGCCGTGGGCCTTGTGCGTCTGCTTTCCAGTAGGTCAGCATGGGCTCGACCCAGCGCCAGGCTTCTTCCTGCTCGTCGCTGCGCACAAACAGGTTCAGACGTCCGTCAATCACGTCCAGCAGCAGTCGCTCATAGGCGCCGACGCGCTCGCCGCCAAAGCGTTTGTCAAAGTCCAGATCGAGTTGCACCGGCGCCAAAATGTTGGAGTTCTGACGTTTGTCCTGGGCTTGTGCCAGCAGGTGCAGCTCCAGCCCGTCTTTGGGTTGCAGGTTGATCACCAGCCGGTTGGCATCGCCCATCTGGGAGTTAAAGATGGCGTGCGGTGTGGGTCTGAAGTTCACCACAATGCGCGCGTCACGTCCGGCCAGACGCTTGCCGGTGCGGATGTAAAACGGCACGCCGGCCCAGCGCCAGTTAGAGATTTCGGTGCGCAGCGCGACAAAGGTTTCGGTGTTGCTGGCCGGGTTCACCCCGAGCTCTTCACGGTAGCCCGGCACCGCCGCGCCGCCAATGGCACCGGCAGCGTATTGACCACGAATCACGTCTTGCGCCAGGGTCTCGGCTGTCCAGGGCTTGAGTGAGCGCAGCACCTTGAGCTTTTCGTCACGAATCGCATCGGCGTGTGAGTTGATGGGCGGCTCCATGCCAATCGCGCACAGCAGTTGCAGGGCGTGGTTTTGCACCATGTCGCGCAGGGCGCCGGTGGTCTCGTAAAACCCACCACGCTTTTCTACACCCAGCTCTTCGGCAATGGTGATCTGGATGTTGGCAATGTGCTCACGCCGCCACAATGGCTCAAACAGGGCATTGCCAAAGCGCAGCGCAAACAGGTTTTGCACGGCCGGTTTGCCCAGGTAATGGTCAATGCGAAAGACCTGTTTTTCGCTGAACACCTGGGCCACGCTGTGGTTGATGGCTCGGTTGCTGGCCAGGTCATGGCCTAGCGGCTTTTCAAGCACCACGCGGGTCTGCGGCGTGTTCAGGCCAGCGGCGGCGAGCTGTTCGACGATGGTGGTGAACAGCGTCGGGGCAGTGGCCAGATACATCACCACGGTGTCGGCAGGGCGTTGCGCCAGCTTGTCTTTCAGGTAAGCGTAATGCTCAGGCTTGGACAAGTCCATGCTGACAAATTCCAGCAGGCTGGAAAAACGCTCAAACTCATCCGCGCTGGGGCGTTTGGCGAGATCCACCTCCTCGAAACGGCTAAGGATCAGGGCGCGGTAGCGTTCGTCACTGAGGTCATCACGACCCACACCGATGATGCGAGCCCCTTCGGGCAGCGTGCCATGTTTGAAAGCCTGAAACAGGGCTGGCATCAGTTTGCGCCAGGACAAGTCGCCGGTGCCGCCAAAGAGAACAAGGTCAAAACTCATGTGTCTGAATGAATAAAGTGGTCTGAAAAATTTGAATCGGTAATGTAACTTAGTTTCATGTGTTTTGAAAAATTTGGTAACCAAGGCAAGTGGTTTGATCCAGCGCAAGCATGGCGTTTTCCCGCTACCTGCCGGGCCTGCCGCGGGGTAAGCTCTGGCGTGTTCTAGCAATCGCCCGGGCGTTTATTGGCCGGGTACTACAGGAGAAGTCATGAAGAAGTTGTTCGTTGTGTCGGTTCTGGCTGCCGCCAGTGGGTTTGTGCAAGCGCAAACCGTGAATGTGATTTGCTCAGTACAGGCTGAGTGGTGCAACATGATTGGCACGGTGTATGCAAAAACCACCGGCACCAAAATCAATATCTCCATGAAGGGTTCGGGCGAGGCGCTGGCCCAGTTGATCGCTGAAAAAGACAACCCCAAAACCGATATCTGGTTTGGTGGCACGGGCGACCCACATCTGCAAGCGGCTGAATCTGGCCTGTCGTTGGAGTACAAGTCAACGGCCTTGCCACAATTGCAGGCCTGGGCGCAGCAACAGGCTCAACAGTCGGGTTACAAAACCGTTGGTATCTATTCCGGCCCGCTGGGTTTTGGCTACAACACCGAACTGCTGGCGAAGAAAAAACTGCCCATTCCCAAGACCTGGAACGACCTGCTTAACCCAGCCCTCAAGGGCGAAATTCAGGTCGCCAACCCAGCTTCTAGCGGTACCGCGTACACCATGGTCGCCACCCTGGTGCAGATGATGGGCGAAGACCAGGCCTTTGAGTACATGAAAAAGCTGCACAAGAACATCAGCCAGTACACCCGCAGTGGTACCGGCCCCATCAAGGCGGCAGCGCGTGGTGAAACCACCGTGTCGATCAGTTTTGTGCATGACGCACCCGGCGAAAAAATGAACGGTTTCCCGGTGGATGCCATCACGCCCACCGATGGCACGGGTGCCGAGATTGGCTCCATGAGCATCATCAAGGGGGCACGCAATCTGGAGGCCGCCAAGAAGTTTTACGAATGGGCGCTGACCCCGGCGGCGCAGGAAATGGCGGCTGCGGCCAAGCAGTTTCAGGTGCCGTCGAACAAGGGCGCAAAGGTTGACAAGAGCGTGCCTGACTTCAAGAAGATCAAGTTTATCAACTATGACTACGCCAAGTACGGCGCGTCTGCCGAGCGCAAACGCCTGATTGCGAAGTGGGAAAAAGAAGTGAATTCGTTGCCGCGTTAATCGGTGAACAAGAACCCCAATCTTCCCATCCGCCTGTGGCTCATCACCGGCCTGCTGGCCTACCTGGTGCTGCCCTGGTACGCCATTCAGGACACGGCTTGGTACAGCGTGCTGCCCCAAATATTGGGTGGCACCGAGACCGCCAATGGCCTGTTGCAGGCGCTGCTTTATGGACGCATCTGGCTTGCGCTGGGCCTGGTCGGCTTGGCTGTGGCCGGCGTGGCCATGTTTGTGCCGCCGGGCAGGCCGCAGAGCAACTGGTTGTTGGCAGGTGGACTGGTGGGGTTTCTTGGACTGCTGTTGAGTGGCTTCATGATTGGTTCAAAGGGTTGGTCATTTGCCTTCTTGAACGAACAGTATGGCGAGCTGGCAGTCAACCAATTTGGTATTGGCATCGGGGCCTTCATCGCCTTGCTGGCTTTGGTGATGCTCACCGCCTTTGGTGTGGCACGTCGGGGTTATTTCAAGGGCGACTTGTTCATAGCCAGCGCGGTGCTGGGCTGCTCGGTGCTGCTCTTGTTGTTCATTGCCTTCCCCGTCACCAAAGCCTTGTATGGGGCTTTTTTGAACGAAGAAGGGCAGTGGGCCTTCTCTGCCATTTTTGAGCGCATTGGCCATGAGCGCGTCTGGGGGCTGAATTGCCTGGTGGGTGGGGTACGCTGCGGTGTCGCCTGGAACACCTTGTTTTTGGCACTTTTGACCGCCACCGGCACTGTGATCATGGGCACGATGATGGCGCTGTTGGCCGAGCGCAGCGCCGGGCCACGGGTGCAAACACCCTTGCGTGTCGTGGCGCTGCTGCCCATCATCACGCCGCCGTTTGTTGTTGGACTTGGGTTGATTTTGCTGTTTGGCCGTGCCGGTGTGGTGAACCAGTTTCTGGAATACGCGTTCGACATCCAGCCGACCCGCTGGTTTTACGGCCTGTTTGGTATCTGGATCGCCCAGCTGTTTGCCTTCACACCGATTGCCTTCATGATCATGCGCGGCGTGGTGCAGGGCGTGGCCCCCAGCATGGAAGAAGCCGCGCAAACGCTGCGGGCGAATCGCCTGCAAACTTTTATGACTGTGACCTTGCCGCTGCTGAAACCCGGTTTGGCCAATGCCTTCCTGGTGGGCTTCATTGAAAGCATTGCCGATTTTGGCAACCCGGTGGTGGTGGGAGGGCAGTATTCGGTGCTGTCCACCGACATCTTTTTTGCCATTGTGGGGGCGCAGTATGACCAGGGTCGCGCGGCCTCACTGGCCTGGATCTTGACCATATTCGCTCTGCTGGTGTTCGCGCTACAGCGTGGGTTGTTGGGCAAACAAAACTACACCACCGTCAGCGGCAAGGGCGACGCGGGCATTTCGATGGCGCTGCCCGATGGTGTGCGGCGCGTGCTCAATGCCGTGGTGTATCCGTGGTTGATGTTCACCGTGGTGGTCTACCTGTTTGCCTTTGCCGGTGGTTTTGTGCAAACCTGGGGGCGCGACTACACCCTGACACTGGCGCACTTCAAAACCGCTTTTGGTCTGGAATGGGGCGACTTTGGTCTGGTTTGGGCCGGTACCGCATGGAACTCGTTTTTCACCACCATCAAGCTGGCCGGAATTTCCGCGCCCATCACTGCCGCCATTGGCTTGCTGATTGCCTACCTGCTGGCGCGCACCGAGTTTCGTGGCCAGGGCTGGTTTGAGTTCATTGCCTTGCTGGCCTTCGCCATACCCGGCACCGTGCTGGGGGTGAGCTACATCCTCGCCTTCAATGTGCCACCGGTGGAGCTGACCGGCACCGGGCTGATCATTGTGCTGTGCTTCATGTTTCGCAACCTGCCGGTGGGTGTGCGGGCGGGTACGGCGGCGTTCAAGCAATTGGACAAGTCGCTGGACGAAGCCTCGCTGATGCTGCGTGCCTCTACCTTCCAGACGCTGCGCCATGTGGTGTTGCCGCTGCTCAAACCCGCGCTGGTGGCAGCGCTGGTCTACAGCTTTGTGCGCGCCATGACCACGGTGAGCGCGGTGATTTTTCTGGTCACCGCCGAGAACGAGTTGGCCACCACCTACATCATTGGTCGCGTCGGTAATGGCGACTACGGCGTGGCGCTGGCCTATTGCACGGTGCTGATCATTTTGATGTCGGCCTCCATTGCGTTGATCCAGTTTCTGGTGGGCGAACGCAAACTCGGGCGGCGCAAAACCGGTGTGCTCATCCAGCCCATTGCGGCGCATTGAAAATAGAAGAGAACCCCATGAACCACGGCGTTGAATTCAAGAACATCACCAAGCGCTACGGCACTGACACCTGTGCCCCGCTGGTGATCAAAGGCGTGAATTTTGAGATTGAAAAGGGCTCACTCACCACCATTCTGGGCCCATCCGGCTGTGGCAAAACCACCGTTCTGCGCATGATTGCCGGGCTGGAAACCCCCACCAGTGGTCAGATCATCATGGACGGCAAAGATGTCACAACACTTGGGCCCGCAGACCGAAACGTCAGCATGATGTTTCAGAGCTACGCACTTTTCCCGCACATGAACGTGCTGGAAAACGTGATGTACGGCCTGAAGATGTCGGGCATCGAGAAGGGCGAGGCCACCCGGCGCGCGGTGGAAACCTTAGGCAATGTTGGCTTGGTGGGGTATGACGACCGCCTGCCCAGCGAACTCTCAGGCGGCCAGCAACAACGCGTGGCACTGGCCCGAGCCTTGGTGCTGGAGCCCGGTGTGCTCTTGTTTGACGAGCCTTTGAGCAACCTCGACGCACGCCTGCGCCGTGACATGCGCGAAGAAATCCGCAGCCTGCAGCAGCGCTTGCACCTGACCGTGGCATATGTGACGCATGACCAAAGCGAGGCGCTCGCCGTGAGCGACCAGATCATCGTGATGGACGACGGCCTGATTGCCCAGCGTGGCACGCCGCAAGACATGTACGAGCGCCCGGGCAGCGAGTTCGTGGCCGGTTTCATGGGCGAGGCCATGCTGTTCCCCGGTGTGGCAGATGGCGCGGGCGTGGTGCATTTGGGGCCGCTGTCGGTCACCTCGCGCACGGCGGTGGCAGCAGGTCAGGTCAAGGTGGCGGTGCGGCCAGAGGCCTGGCATATCCACCGCGATGGCAGTGGCCTGGCTGCCAAACTGCTCAAGCTGGCGTACCTGGGCAGTTTTTTTGAATACACCTTTGAGACCGCTCTGGGCCCGATCTTTGTGGTGTCGCCAGACCTCACTGATGTGCTTGGTTTGGGTAGCCAGGTCGGGCTGACGCTGGCGGACCACGGGGTGTCTGTGGTGGCGGCTGTGTAACGTCAGATGCTTCATATTTAATAGCTACTAGCGCAATAAGAATAAAGGCTACAGGCCAATATTGCTTGAATTCTTCGGGAAAGTGTCAAGCTATTAGCCAATTGTGACAAATCAGTAGTGTCCCAACGTTCTTCAGAGGAGAGGGAGCTGATTTGACTCGAAATCCGAATCGGAATTTTTCGATGGGGGCGTAAGCAGTTGATTTATTGGGATATTTTCAAACATGGACAGACTCAGGATTTGTAGAATTTCGTACAGACTGTGATCATCAAGATGCAGGCGTTTCTTTGCGATGGCAATGAGCAAATATGTCGATATGGCAATCCATATCTGCGTCTTGACGGCGTTCTCGCTGGTGCCAAAGAACACCTTGATGCGCAAGTGCTGCTTGATCCACTTGAAGAACAACTCCACCTGCCAGCGTTGGCGGTAAAGATCGGCAATCAGCTCGGGCTTCAAGCTGAAATTGTTGGTCAAAAACACCAGCCGTTTTCCACTGTCGTCCTTGACCACCACCCGGCGCATGGTCGCGGGGTAATCCTTGCTCGACTGATAGGTTGTCAGCACGCCAGTCTGATCGCACAGCACTGCAGTACCCAAGCGGTCCACCGGATGCGAGTAACGTCGCTTGAACTTGGTGTTGCTCTTGGCACGAGTCACAAAGAAGGCTTGCGCCTCGTGAATCACGAACAACCTTGCGAAGTCCAGGTAGCCCCGATCCATCAGGTAAAACGCGCCCGGCTCCAGCACCAGATCGTCCATCACATTGACCTCGTGCGTCTTGCCGTCGGTGATGTGAATGAAACTGGGGATATTGCCCCTCAAATCCAGCAGCGTGTGCAGCTTGATGGCCGCCTTGGTCGAACGAAATGGCGCCCAGGCAAACACCGACAGGCACAGGTCGATGGTGCTGGCGTCGAACGCGTAAACCGCCGCGTCGAGTTCCAGCCCGAATGGCTCCGTGGCATACAACGGACGTGCCAAACCAATCAGGTGTTGTGCGAAGTCGGCGTAGATTTGCCACGGGCGTGTCGCGTTCGCATTGGCCAGTGTGTTGCGCGAAATCGTCTGACAACGAAAGCCCATGTGATACAGCCGACGTCCCTGAGCGCGAAGGTTGACTTCGATGTCGCGCAAGGACTCGCGGTAGGTCAACTGTGCAAACGCCATGGCGAAGAATTGATCCAGACAAGAGAAGTCCTTGACCTTGTATTCGCCGTTGTGATCGGCCACACAGCGACGAAACGTGCTCAGTGGAAGGTAGAGCATGAGTTGCGCAAATACGAGCGTGCCTTGGTGCATGACGGTTTGGGGCGGGAATCCGCAAAAAGCCGCCAGTCTGACGCGCCACGACGTTCAAATCGAGACCAGACTCAAATACCAAATTTGACAAGTAAATCATTAACTTACGACGTTCCGATCAGACAACGTTGGGACACTACTGGTGACAAATAGCTGCACAATACTGTTTTTATAAACAGTACGTTGAGGCGATGCCGTGCCTTGTGTTGCAGATTCATCACCCATCGTGGCCGCAGGGGGTGGCCCCACTTACGCCGAGTTGCATTGCCGCAGCAACTTCAGTTTTGGCGCGGGTGCGTCTGGCCCGGAAGAACTGGTGGCGCGTGCCCATGCACTGGGGTACAGCGCGTTGGCCATCACCGATGAGTGTTCGGTGTCAGGCATGGTGCGGGCTCATACCGAAGCCAAAAAACATGGCCTGAAGCTGTTGCCTGGGGCTGAATTTGTGGTGTCGCTGTCGCAGGGCTTGAGTTTCACCGTCATTGCCTTGGTGCATGACCTCAATGGCTGGGGTGACTTGTGTGAGTTCATCACCTTGGCCCGGCGCAGTGCCCCCAAAGGGCAGTATCAGGTGCGCTGGGGTGATGACAGTTGGCAAAAACTACGCGGCTGCGAGGTGCTTTTGGTGTTGCCAGATACTATTGATGTAATAGCTGCTTGCGCAATATCTGTAAGGGCTAGAGGCCAATTTGGCATAAATGTTTGGTTGGGTGTTGAATTGCTGCTGGGGCCGGCTGACGCCTTGCAACTGCAGCACCTGCAACATATCTCAAAGCGAACTGGTGTGCCCCTGGTGGCGGCTGGTGGCGTGCTGATGCACGTGCGCTCACGAAAACCCTTGCAAGATGTGCTAGCGGCCGTGCGTCTGGGGCAACCGGTGGCGCAGTGCGGCTTGACCCTGCAAGCCAACGCCGAAGCGCACCTGCGCAGCCGTGCGCGCCTGAGTGCCATCTACCCGCCCGAACTGCTGGCCAACACGCTGAATGTGGCGTCAAGATGCAACTTCAGCCTGGACGAATTGCGTTACCAATACCCACGTGAGGCTGTGCTGCCCGGCCTGAGCCCGAGTCAAACCCTGCGTCAGTACACCTTTGAGGGGGCCACCAAACGCTACCCGCATGGCGTGCCGACAAGCGTGCAGCAGCAACTTGAACATGAGTTGACGCTGATTGCCGAGCTGCAATATGAGATGTATTTTTTGACCGTGCACGACATCGTGGCTTTTGCCAGAGGCCATGGCATCTTGTGCCAGGGGCGCGGCTCGGCGGCGAACTCGGCAGTGTGTTACTGCCTGGGCATCACCGAGGTGGACCCGACGCGTTCCAGCGTGCTGTTTGAGCGCTTTATCTCCAGAGAACGCGACGAGCCGCCCGACATTGATGTTGACTTTGAGCACCAGCGACGCGAAGAAGTCATTCAGTACATCTACGCCAAATACGGCCGTGACCGGGCTGCACTTACGGCCGTGGCCATCAGCTACCGCCCACGCAGTGCCTTGCGGGATGTAGGCCGTGCGCTGGGCGTGCCGGAGGTGTTGATCACCGCCATGTCACGCAAGCACCCTGGCATGTACAGCCGGGCCGTGCTGGCCGAGCGGCTGCAAGCGGCGCTGGCGCGGGTAGATGAGGCGGCAGCGATGCCACATGAGTCTGGCAGACAGAAGACGGCCCTTCAAAATACCAGGGCTGTATTGCCATCTGAGGCAACCCTGCAGCAGTGGTTGGACTTGAGCCAGCAGTTGCAAGGTTTTCCGCGCCACCTGAGCCAGCATTCTGGCGGCTTTGTGCTTACGCGCGGGCCGTTGACGCGGCTGGTGCCGGTAGAAAACGCTGCCATGCCAGAGCGCAGCATCATCCAGTGGGACAAGGACGACCTGGATGCCATGGGCCTGCTGAAAGTGGATGTGCTGGCCCTTGGCATGCTCAGCGCCATTCGCCGCTGCCTGGCGCTGGTCAGCCAGCAGCGCGGCCAGTTGTTTCAGATGCAGGACATTCCGGCGGATGACCCCGAAACTTTTGACATGATCTGTGCCGCCGACACCGTGGGCGTGTTCCAGATCGAGAGCCGGGCGCAAATGAGCATGCTGCCGCGCCTGAAGCCCCGCTGTTTTTATGACCTGGTGGTCGAAGTCGCCATCGTGCGTCCCGGTCCGATTCAGGGCGGCATGGTGCACCCCTATCTGAAGGCGCGTGAGCACCCGGAACAGGTGAACTACGCCAGTCCGGCGCTCAAAGAGGCTTTGAAGCGCACCTTGGGCGTGCCGATTTTTCAGGAGCAGGTGATGCAGGTGGCCATGGCTGCCGCTGACTTCAGCCCCGGCGAGGCCGACCAATTGCGCCGCTCCATGGCCGCCTGGAAACGCAAGGGCGGCGTGCACAAGTTTTATGACCGGCTGGTGGGTGGCATGTTGAAGAATGGGTACACGGCCGAATTTGCCGAACAACTTTTCAAGCAAATCGAGGGTTTTGGCAAATATGGTTTTCCTGAAAGCCATGCCGCCAGCTTTGCTCTGCTGGTGTGGGCCAGTTGTTGGCTCAAGCGCCACGAGCCTGCCTGTTTTCTGGCAGCCATGCTTAATAGCCAGCCGCTGGGTTTCTATGCCCCGTCGCAACTGGTGCAAGACGCTAAAGCCCACGGTGTGCAAGTGTTGCCGGTGGACGTGTTGCACAGCCATTGGGACTGCACGCTGGAGGGGTGTGATAGCGGCGCCAACAAAACAGCAGCCGTACGTCTGGGCTTGCGCATGGTCAGCGGCCTGTCCGGGTCTGCCGCGCAGCAGATCGTCGCAGCAAGAACGCAAGAGCCCTTCACCAGCACCGAAAACCTGGCCCTGCGTGCCGGGCTTGATGCCGGTGACCTCAATGCCTTGGCCAGCGCTGATGCCTTGAAGTCCTTAAGCGGCCACCGCCGCCAGCAGGTGTGGGACGCCAGTGCCCTGCATCACGCGCCCCTGCTGCTGCGAGAGGCCCCGGTGAATGAGGCGTTTCTGGCCATGCCCTCAGCCGAAGAGGGCGAAGAAGTCATCAACGACTACGCCGCTATTGGCCTAACTTTACGCGCTCACCCCATGTCTTTATTGCGTGAGCAGCTATCAAAATTAAAGCTGATGACAGCGGCGAAATTGCTGGCGCTGCCCAGTGGGCGCTTGGTGCGTGCTTGCGGCATTGTTACCCTGCGCCAACGTCCGGGTACCGCCAAAGGCGTGACTTTTGTCACCCTGGAAGATGAAACCGGCACGGTGAATGTGATCGTCTGGAAAGCAGTTGCTGACCGCCAGCGTACTGAATTGCTGCACGCCAAGTTGCTGGCCGTGCATGGCACCTGGCAGCGCGACGAGGGCAGTGGCGGCCAGGTTTGCCACCTGATTGCCGGATTTTTGCGAGACCTGACGCCGCTGCTGGGCGGCCTGAGCGCGCCAAGTCGGGCGTTTCATTGAGGTCGATCTGGGCACCTGATGTCTGTTGCGCCAGCACACGCTCCGCGCCATCTGGTGCCATGCGTGCGACGTGGATAATTCGAGTTTTAAGTTACGCTTATCTTGCGGGTTTTTACCGCAACGCATCACCTCCACCATGTCGGCCGATTCAAGTCCTCGCCAAATTTTCAACCGGTCAAGCCTATTGGTGTTGTTGGTGTTTGTGCTTGCCGCCCTGACCAGCGCCGTCTGGATCTGGCAAACCGAGCGCAGCCGCCTGGCGAGTGCGCGGCTGGCGGCACAAGGGCTGGCGCAGGACCATGCGCGCGCTGTCAAGGAACAAGTTGACCGGGCGCTCTCGGCCACCTATGCCATGGCCGCGCTGGTGCAGCAAGGGCGCGGCAAGGTCGACCATTTTGATGAAGTGGCAGCCAAGATGGCACCGTTTTACCCCGGCGTGTCGGTGCTGCTGTTGGCCCCGGACGGGGTGATCCAAAACGCTTTTCCCCTCAAAGGCAATGAAAAAGCCATTGGCCTGGATTTGCTCAAAGACCCGATGATGGGGCGCGAGGCACGGTTGCCCGTGACAGTGGCAAGCTCACCCTGGCCGGGCCATTTGAGTTGATTCAAGGTGGTTTGGGGGCAGCCGCGCGTCTGCCGATCTTTCTTGACGATGCGCAAGGCCAGGCGAAATTCTGGGGTTTTGCCAATGTGGTGCTGCGCTTTCCCCAGACACTGGCCACAGCGCAGTTGCCCGCGTTGTCCACGCGTGGGCTCAATTTCCAGCTCTGGCGCATTCATCCCGACACTGGGAAAGTTCAGGTCATCGAAAGCTCGGGGACCGCAGCGTTGAGCGACCCGGTGAGGCAGAGCTTTGAAGTGCCCAACGGCCTGTGGACCCTGAGCGTGGCGCCGCAAAAGGGGTGGGGCGACCCGTTGGGGCTAGGTGCCAAAGTGGTGGCGGGTTTGTTGGTCTCGCTGCTGCTGGCTTACCTGGCCTGGCTGTTGCTGCGTCAGCGAGAGAATCGAACCAACCTTGAGACTTTGGTGGCGCAGCGCACCGCCGAAATCAGGGCTTCGAAGGCGCAACTTGCCGCCACGCTGGATGCCATTCCCGATTTGTTGTTTGAGATGGATCTGGAGGGGCGTTACCTCGCCTGCCACACGCCGCTTGTAGATTTGTTAGCGGCACCGGCTCCAGATTTGCTTGGCAAGACGGTGTCTCAGGTGTTGCCCAGCGCGGCGGCAGCCATCATTCTTGACGCCTTGCAATTGGCGCATCGCACCGGATTGACCCGCGGTCAGCAGATTGAATTGCCCCTGGCCGATCAGATCCGATGGTTCGAGCTGTCCATCGCCCGCAAGCCCGTTTTGACCGGTGAGGCGCCCCGTTTGATCGTGATCTCGCATGACATCACGGTGCGCAAACAAGCCGAGGAAGCTTTGTTGCGGCTGTCGCAGCTTTACGCCGCTCTGGGTGAATGCAGTCTGGCCGTGGTGCGCTGCACCAACCAGACCGAGCTGTTCTCGGAAATTTGTCGCCACGCTGTGCAACAGGGTGGCATGCGGGTGGCCTGGATTGGCATGGTTGAAGAGGTCACGCAAACGGTGCCACCGATTGCATCCTTTGGTCCATCCATGGAGGGTTTTTATGAAACGGTTCCCTCCATTGACCCGTCCATTGCAGCGGGGCAGGGTTTGGTGGGGACCGCCATTCGCGGCCAGCAACCGGTCTGGTGCCAGGATTACCTGAACGACCCCAGAACCACGCCGTGGCACACGCAAGGGGTGCGCTCTGGTTGGGGCGCCACCGCCGTGTTGCCGGTGTACCGCGGTGGCCAAGCCGTCGGCATATTTGCCGTCAGTGCAGGGCAGGCCCATGCATTTGACGATGCGGCACAGGGCTTACTGCTGAAAATTGTTGACAGCCTGAGCTTTGCGCTTGATAACTTTGAGCGCGAAACTTTGCGTCAGCAAGCCGAACGGTCGCTGCGTGAAGAAAGGGCTTTGTTCACTGGTGGGCCAGTCTGCGTGTTCTCGTGGCTTCACAACGGTGGCAGTCAGGTGTTATATGCCTCTGAGAACGTTCGTGGCATTCTGGGCTACAGCGCCGAAGAAATGCAGCAGCCGGGAGTTTCCTTTGATGGGTTGATTCACCCCGACGATCTTTCGCAGGTGAATGCACATTTTGATGAAGCTGTCAAAACGCGGCTGGCACAGATCGAGCAGTCCTACCGCTTGCGCCTGAAAGATGGCAGCTACCACTGGTTTTACGACTTCACCTGTTTCGCGTACGGGCCAGCGGGTGAATTGTTGCCGACGCGCGGTTACCTGTTTGACCAGAGTCGACTGAAACAGGCTGAGGAGCGAGTCCAGAAGTTGGCCTACTTCGATGCGCTCACAGGTTTGCCCAACCGCTCCCTGCTCAATGACCGCATTAGCCATGCCTTGACCGAGGCCGAGCGCCGGCATGAAACCTTGATTGTGATGTTTCTCGACCTTGACCATTTCAAGAACATCAACGACACGCTGGGCCACCGGGTGGGCGACGAACTGCTGGTGGCGCTGGCGCGACGCATGCAATTTGCCATTCGCGAGCAAGACACCGTGGCGCGCCTGGGCGGCGACGAGTTCATCTTGTTGTTGCCTGACACCGATGGCAATGGCGCAGCCCACGTGGCCGAGAAGTTGCTGTTTGCCATCAGCGAGCCGGTGCAAATCGCGCACCATGAATTAACAGTCACGCCATCGATCGGCATTGCCCAATACCCAAGCGATGGCGATGACATGGAGACCTTGTCCAAACACGCCGATGTGGCGATGTACCGCGCCAAGCAAGGCGGGCGCAACGGTTACCAGTTTTTCACCACCGAGATGCAAGCGCATTCGGCCCGATCACTGCAAATCGAGAATGCCCTGCGCCGCGCCTTGGAGCGTGACCAGTTTCAGGTGCATTACCAGCCCCAGTTGTCGCTTGCAACGGGTCAAATGATTGGTGTGGAAGCGCTGTTGCGCTGGCTGCACCCGGAGCTGGGCCAGGTGTCACCGGCTGAATTTATTCCGATTGCGGAAACCAGTGGCCAGATCCAGAAAATTGGCGAATGGGTGTTGCGCAAAGCCGCTACGCAAGCCAAACAATGGCTTGATCAGGGCTTGGGGCCAATGATGATGGCCGTCAATCTTTCGGCGGTGCAATTTCGTCACCCCGATTTGCCTGAGATGGTGGCTCAGGTTCTGGCGCAAACTCTGTTGCCACCAGCCTGTCTGGAGTTGGAGCTGACCGAAAGCACAGCGCTGCACGACCCCCTGGCGGCTATTGATGTGATGGAGAAACTGCATCGACAAGGTGTGCGTGTTGCGATTGATGACTTTGGCACCGGTTATTCGTCGCTGAGCTACCTCAAGCGGTTCAAGACATACAAGCTCAAGATTGACCAGTCGTTTGTGCAAGACATCACACATGATGCTGATGACTTGGCCATCGTCAACGCCGTCATCAGCATGGCGCGCAGCCTGGGGTTAGTCACCCTGGCCGAGGGTGTGGAAACCCAGGCCCAGCTTGATTTGCTGCGACTGCATGGCTGCGACGAGGCGCAAGGTTACCTATTCAGCAAGGCCTTGCCAGCGGCCGAGATACCAGAGTTTGTGCGCACACACATCAGCCACACTTGAGCGCCAAGCGCTTCTGCATCACATGCCCGTGCGACCTCATCACGTTTCTTGGAAAAGTTGACATTAAAAATTGCGCCCTTTAATGCGAATTCGCATGCCAGTGCGATATTTTGGAAGACAGAATTGCTTTGGTAGCTGCCATCAAAAATGGGCAGAAAACAACAAGTAAAAAATCAACAAAAAGGGAATTCATGCATCCATCGGTCTTTTGGACGTGATTGACGCAGTGTTTTCATGGCACGCACCATTGCATCAAAGCTCACCCGCATCTATTTGATTGTTGCGGTTTTGGTTCTGTTTTTTGCCGGCCTGGTGTCGCAGCTGTACGCCTACCACCACTCGCGCACCGTCGCACATGAAAACCTTAGCACCCAGGCGGTTGCATTGGCAGGCAATCTGGAGTCAGCGGTGACTTTTTCCGACAGTGCCTTCGCCCAGCAGACGCTCAATGCCCTGCAGCATTACCCGGACGTCCGCATGGCAGCGGTGGTCTTGCCCAGTGGCAAATACTTGGCCAGCTACCTGGCAGACGATAGCCCTGCGGGCAATGCTCACTTGGAAATCAACCTGGCACAGGGTAATTTCATGGCCACCCAAAGTCATGGCGTGGTCCAGGCCATTGCGGGCAGCGGCGTGGCTGCGACCCGTTTGGTGATGGTGGCCAGTTTGGAGAAGCTCAACCGCGAGATGGAGCTCACAGCGCTGGCGGGTCTGGCCATTGCCTGCGTGATTTTGTTGGGGGCCTATAAGCTGTTTAGCCGCATGAGTCGTCACGTGACACGCCCACTGGAGCAGCTCACCAGCGTCATGCGACATGTAGAGCGACGGCGTGACTACCAGCAGCGCGCCCAGGTGGTCAGCAATGATGAAATTGGCGAACTGGCCGAGGGTTTTAACGCCATGTTGGG
This sequence comes from Rhodoferax sp., assembly GCF_028688795.1. GTDB lineage: Bacteria > Pseudomonadota > Gammaproteobacteria > Burkholderiales > Burkholderiaceae_C > Rhodoferax. The sequence goes on from NZ_JAQTXM010000003.1 coordinate 132,552, forward strand.
GGCGCTGGAGACGCAAAACACCAGCCTGATCAGCGAGCTTGATGAGCGCAAGCGCATGCAGGAGCAGCTCGACCACCTGGCGCACTTCGACGCGGTCACACGCTTGCCAAATCGTTATTATTTTCATGACCGGTTGAAGATCTCGGTAGCTCATGGACTGGCTACGGGTCAGACCATGGCTGTTTTGTTTGTTGACCTGGATAACTTCAAGCTGATCAACGACTCCTACGGGCACCACGTGGGGGACGTGCTTTTACAGACGGTGGGCGCGCGACTGACCAGTGCCCTGCGTGCCGGTGATCTGGTGTGCCGCCTGGGGGGTGACGAGTTCGCCATCATTCTGGAGAATCTGGTTGACCTCACGCAGATGCAGCCCCTGATCGAAAAACTGATTCAGCAGTTGGCACAGCCGCTGCGCCTAGACAACCACGACGTGGTGATCAGTGGCAGCATTGGCGCGGCCCTTTGCCCCGAAGATGCAGACAACCCGGAGACGCTGCTGCGTTATGCCGACGCGGCCATGTATGCCGCAAAAGCAGATGGCAAGAACACCTGGCGGCGTTTCAATGTTGACATGGTGAGCCAGTCCACGCTTCGTCTAACGCTGGAAAGCCAAATGCGCCTGGGTTTGGCGGCGGGTCAATTTGAAGTCCATTACCAGCCCCAGATTGATTTGGCCAGTGGTCAGGTCATTGGCGTGGAGGCGTTGGCACGATGGCATCACCCTGAGCTGGGCGAGATCAGCCCGGTGCAGTTCATTCCTGTGGCTGAAGACTGCGGCTTCATTCGGCAGCTCGGGGAATGGGTGCTGCGCAGTGCCTGCCAGCAAATTGTGCAGTGGCATCTGGCGGGTTACACGCAACTCAAAGTGGCGGTGAATGTGTCGGTTCGCCAACTCGCGCACGCGGACTTTGCCGCTCATGTCATGGAGATACTGGCTGAGACCGCGTGTTCGGCGAATTTTCTTGAGCTGGAAATCACCGAAAGTGTCTTGATGCGAAACGGTGGCAGAGCGCTAGAGCTGCTGGACGTCTTGCAGCAATGTGGCATTCGCATGTCCATGGATGATTTTGGGACTGGCTATTCCTCAATGGCGCAATTGAAAAACATGCCGGTCAGCAAGCTCAAGATTGACAAAAGTTTTGTTGACGAAATCACCAGCAACCGCAGTGACCTGGCCATCACCACAGCCATGATCAGCTTGGGCAATATTCTTGACCTGCAGGTTATGACCGAGGGCGTGGAGAGCCTTGAGCAAGTGGTGCTGCTGCGCCAAGCGGGTTGCCATTGTTTTCAGGGGTATTACTTTGCGAAACCCATGCCTGCTCAGCAGGTGGCTGATTTCATAGACATTTTTTCCAAAAACCATACCGAGATTTCAAAAGGAATCACAACGTGAAAAAGTACTGCGTTCCCTTGTTATTGGCCCTTGTGTTGCATGGCTACCCGTTGGGCGCTGTCGCCGCCCAGACGCAGAGCGGGCTTGACCAGGTGTCGCTGGAAGACCTGATGCAGGTGGAGGTGACATCGGTGTCGAAAAAGCCGCAGCGACTGGCGAACGTGGCCGCTGCGGTGCATGTCATCAGCGCCGAGGAGATCCGGCTGCTGGGCGTCAACTCACTGGCCGAGGTGTTGCGTCTGGCACCCGGTGTGGATGCCACCCGCTTTTCCGGCAACCGCTGGGCGGTGTCGGTGCGCGGCTTTGCTGACGTGTTTGCCGAGAAATTGTTGGTGCTGGTGGATGGGCGCAACGCCTTTAACCCAGCCTTTTCAGGGGTGAGTTGGCAGGATTTTCAGTTTCCGCTGGAAGATATCGAACGCATTGAAATCATCCGCGGCCCGGCCGCTGCCATTTGGGGTACCAATGGCATGAATGGCGTCATCAACATCATCACCCGTTCGGCTGCATCGTCGCAAGGCGGCATGGTGGTGCTGGGGAGTGGTACCACAGAGGGCAATTATGGGCGTGTGCGCTGGGGCGGACAAAACGCTGATGGCAGCACGTTTTACCGCGTCTACGCTTCAAAACAGCGTGCCAACGCGCAGGATGCCCTGGACAGTTTGGGGGGCGGCAGTGCGCATGATGCCTATGGCCACGACGCTGCGGGCTTGCGCCTGGATGGTTACCTGGGCAGTGGTGCGCACTGGGACTTCTCGGCCGATATTTTCCAGAATGACAGCGATGGCCAGGCATATTTCTACCGCGCCAGCGGTGTCAGCATTGACCCACTCAAAGAGCAGCATCGGGGCGTGACGCTACGTGGGCGCTATGAGTTGCCGCTGGCGGATGCTGGCAACCTGCAGTTTCAGGCGGCTTATGCCGGCTCTGACATGCGTTTGCCCTACGCGATCAGCGATGAGCGAAAGACACTTGATTTGGACATGCAGCATCGCTTTCGCGCCGGCCAAAACCATGAATTGGTCTGGGGCGCAAACTACCGATTCACCAGTGACACCATTACACCCAGCGAGGTGATGAGCCTGAATCTGCCAGCGCGCAACATGCAATATTTTGGTGTGTTTGCACAAGACGAAATCAGCTTGTCTGAAACCCTGCGCCTGACTCTTGGGCTGCGCGCTGACCATCAGCCGCTTTCCGGCTGGGACACCCAACCCACTGTGCGCATGTCCTGGAACCTGCAGCCCAGTCACACCTTGTGGGGCGCGGTGTCGAGGGCCGCACGTGCGCCCTCACGCGCGGATGTGGGTTTTAACCGCAATACCGCTTTCATTACGGGCAATTTGCCAGGGTTTGTGCCCGACACGCTGGTCATCTTGCGTGGCAACGAGGTTCAGCAAAGTGAAAAACTGCTGGCGACCGAGCTCGGTGTGCGCTCGCAATGGTTGGCCAGCCTGTCCAGTGATGTGGTGCTGTTTCGCCACCGCTACGACAACTTGTTGCGCGTGCCAGTGGGCACCACCGTGATCCCTGGGTTTCCGTTGACGGTAGTCAATGTGGATGTGCGCAATGGCGGTGCCATGACGCTTGACGGTGTTGAGCTCACCACGGACTGGCGTGTTAACCCGGTTTGGCGCATTCAGTTGGCACAGACCTGGAATCAGGTGACAGACGCTGGCACGGTTGTCATTGATCCCGCTGGCACAGTGCCATCAAGCATCACGTCACTGCGCGTGTCATGGGCACCCAGCGCCCACGTCAATGTAGATGCCTGGCTGCGCCACACCGGCGCGCGTCCGTCTAATCCCACGCGCGCACAGTTGCAACGTCAGGCCTTTTCTGAGCTTGACTTGCGCGTGGCTTGGCGGCCCAGCAAAACGGTCGAGCTTTCACTCACCGGGCAAAATCTGAACCAGGGCAGCTGCGACGCTTATCAAGGCTTGGTCATTGCAGCATCCAACACCGATCTCATTCCCACTTGCCAGCCCAGAGGCCTGCTGGGTCAGCTGCGCATTGACTTCTGATGCTGTTTGTGAATTCGGCCCGGCAACTGTTGATCGTTAGTGGCTTGTTGCTTTGCGCAACAGGTGTCTGGGCGCAGGATGTGGCCTCGGTGCGGCTGGGATTTTTGCTTAATTTTTGTCGCTACACCGAGTGGCCCCAGGTCGCTTTGTCTCCCGGGCGGCCCTTGCGCCTGTGCTTGGCCCTTGGCGACGAAGCTATGCTGGCCCAGTTGGGGGAGCTTGCCAGGCAACCGGTTCAGGGGCGGCCGATTCAGGTCAGTGTGGTCTATCGTCCAGCAGATGTCAGTGCCTGTGACGCGCTCTATTTGCCAACCGATGCACCCGGTGCGTTGCCCGCCTGGTTGGGTGCCGCTCAAAGGTCTGGTGTCCTGACTGTGAGCGACCTGCCTGACTTTGCAGACAGCGGCGGCATGGTGGGTTTGGCGGCTGTCGGTGGCCGGTATCGTTTTGACATCAATCTGGGTGCGGCCAGGCAAGCTGATTTAAGGTTCAGTTCGCAACTTCTCAAGCTGGCGCGCACGGTGCGGTAGGTGCGATCTGGTTCCGCTTAATCAGCCTCAAACTGCGCCGAGTTCTTGCCTTTGAATGGCGCGTAAAACGCCTTGATGCGCGTCATGTCGGCTTCCAGGTCGCCACTTGGCACAAACATGGGCCCAAGGCCGCTGACCTTGCGCTCGTAGTCCATATAAGCCATCACGATCGGCACCTGTGCGGCCACAGCGATGTGATAAAAGCCGGTTTTCCAGTAGCGCGTTTTGCTTCGCGTGCCCTCGGGTGGCACGATCAGTTGCAGAGGGCCAACGGCTGCCTGAATTGCTTGGGCCGAGGCTGCCACCAGGTTGCCGGATTTGGATCGGTCCACCGCAATGCCGCCCAGCCAACGCATCAGCGGACCAAATGGAAAGCTGAAGATGCTGGCCTTGCCCATCCAGTAGATGTTCAGCCGCAGCGCAAACGCCACCATCAGCGTGTACGGCAAGTCCCAGTTGCTGGTGTGGGGTGCGGCAATGAAGACGCTTTTTTGCGCCTCGGCAGGCAATGCCCCCAGCACTTTCCAGCCGGCAAGTTTGAGGTAGGCCACCGAGAAGGCGCGCAGCAGGGTGTTAACGATGGGGGTCGAAAAAATGGTGCGGTGCATGGGAGCGAGCGCCTGGGGTTATCTGGCACTTATTTTGCAGCCAGGGAAAGTCGCTCGCGCAGGCGATGCGGGTTCAATCGCAGCCGCTGCAGCCGCCAGACTACCGCCTGAGCGGTACAAATTCCAGCCGTTGCCTTTGTAGTGCAGTGACCAGCCCGGTAAGTTGTCCACCATCGGGTTGCCTGAGCGCGTGACAAACCAGTGGCCCGGGGTCTGGGCGATGCTGGCCAGCACTTCTTTGGATTGCAGCACCTGTCCAGCCTTGGCGTCAAAGTCAGCGCCTTCGAACAGTTCACGCTGCCAGCCATCACCCGACTTCTGGCGCAGCGTGGGCCAATCTTCCAGCGCGATCATCGCTTGGGTGGTTTGCACATAAAACGGCAAATCGTAGGGGTAGGCCCCTGACACATAAAACCTGTCACCCGGTGTTGCTGCGCAGGCCAGCACCTCGGCCACATCTTTCGAGCGGCCGGATTTTGTGACATCACCGACCTTGAGCATCAACACCAATGCAATCGCCAGGTTCAGCAGGCAGATGCCTGCAAACCACCGCTGCGCATGGGTTCTATGCGACATCACACGCTGCCAGCCCAGCGCGGCCAGCAAGGCCAACGGTGGCAGCACCGGCAGGATGTAGCCCACCAGCTTGGAATTCGGGATCGAGAAAAACAGCAGAATCGACAGCACCCAAGCCCAGCACAAGCGCCACCACACCTGATCGATGCCAAGGGCCGAGGTCAGCGTCATAGAAGTCACCCGGCGCACTTGCCCGAGTGCAAAAAACAACCAGGGAAACAGCAGCAGCGTGAGCGCAAGCAGGTAAAACCACCACGGCTGCGGGTTGTTGTAGGTGGTCGCGGTGTAGCGGTTGAACTGCTGTCCGATGAACATGTAGTTGAAGAAGTCCGGGTACTTTTGCTGCGCCAGCACAAACCACGGCAGGGCCACCGCGCCAAACAGCGCCAGCCCGCTGACCCACGGCAAATAACGTATTTTTTTGAACTGACGTGTCCAGATCAGCCACACCAAGAGCACCAGGCCCGGCAACGCAACGCCAATCAGCCCCTTGCTCAGCATGCCTAAAGCGCAGGCCAAAAAACCCAGCCGGGCCAGCCAGGCGTTGGGCTTGTCACCCGCCATGATCGAAAAAGCAAAAAACCCAATGCCCAGACTGATCCAGGTGGCGACCAGCATGTCGTGGTTGACATATTGGCCACCCACCAAAATGCCCAGCCCGGTGCCCAGCATGATGACGGCGCGGCGGGCGATTTGTTCGGTGCTGATGTGGCGCGTCGCCAGGTACATTGCGATCAGCATTAGCCCGGCATGCAGGGCTGGCACCAGCCGCAGTCCGACCTCGTTCACACCAAAAATGGCCAGACTGATGGCATCAAGCCAATACAGCAGCGGTGGCTTGTGAAAGAACGGAATGCCGTTCAAACGCGGGGTGAGCCAGTCGCCGCTCATGAGCATCCAGCGGCCAACTTCGCCGTAACGCCCTTCGTCTGGCACGGCCAGCGGTCGGAGGGAGGCCAAGAGCAACAGTAGCAGCCAAAGGGCTGCCAGTGTCAACCAGGACTTTTGTCGTTCTGTCAAAGAAGATGTTTGAGCGTTCATTTTTTGCCAAAGGCGGTGAAAGTTGCCAAAGCACCGCTTTTTGTCATCGCGCGCAATGAGGATGCTGGTACTTTCTCATGGACTGATTTCCTAAGTGCCGTGTGAAGGCCCGAACTGGCCGGGTCAAGTGTGATTTACAAACCGGCAGCAGCCCGCAGCGTGGCAGCCCGGTCGGTGCGCTCCCAGGAAAACTCTGGCTCTTCGCGGCCAAAGTGGCCGTAGGCTGCGGTCTTTTCATAAATCGGGCGCAGCAGATCCAGCATCTGAATGATGCCGCGTGGGCGCAGGTCAAAGTGTGCGTTCACCAGCAGGGCGATCTGGTCGTCAGGGATCACGCCGGTGCCTTCGGTGTAGACCGTCACGTTCATCGGTTTGGCCACGCCAATGGCGTAGGCCACCTGAATCTGGCATTGACGTGCCAAGCCGGCGGCGACGATGTTTTTGGCCACATAACGTGCGGCGTACGCAGCAGAGCGATCCACCTTTGTTGGGTCTTTGCCGCTGAAGGCGCCGCCGCCGTGCGGGCAAGCACCGCCATAGGTGTCGACAATGATCTTGCGCCCGGTCAGGCCGCAGTCACCCTGCGGGCCGCCGATGACGAAACGTCCGGTCGGGTTGATCAGGTATTTGGTGTCCGCCGTCAGCCAGGCCTTGGGCAGCACCGGCTTGATGATGTCTTCAATCACCGCTTCAATGAAGGCTGGTTTCATCTTGGCGCCGTCGCTCATCTCTGGGCTGTGTTGGCTTGAGAGCACCACGGTGTCAATGGAGTGCGGCTTGCCATCGACATAACGCAGCGTCACCTGGCTTTTGGCATCGGGGCGTAAAAAAGGCAGGCGGCCATCTTTGCGCAATTGCGACTGACGCTCCATCAGGCGGTGCGCGTAGTAGATGGGGGCGGGCATCAGCTCAGGGGTCTCATCGCAGGCATAACCAAACATCAGCCCCTGGTCACCAGCGCCGGTGTTGAGGTGGTCATCAGAGGCATGGTCCACGCCCTGGGCAATGTCGTTGCTTTGCTTGTCATAAGCCACCAGCACGGCGCAGCCTTTGTAGTCAATGCCGTATTCGGTGTTGTCGTAGCCGATGCGCTTCAAGGTGTCGCGTGCCACCTGGATGTAGTCGACGTTGGCGTTGGTCGTGATTTCACCGGCCAGCACCACCAAACCGGTGTTGCACAGGGTTTCTGCGGCCACGCGGGATTTGGGGTCTTGTTTGAAAACTGCGTCCAGAATCGCGTCGGAAATCTGGTCAGCCACCTTGTCGGGGTGGCCTTCAGAGACGGATTCAGAGGTAAAGAGAAAGTCGTTCGCCATATTAAGAGCTCCATGAAAAGTTAACAACCGGGTTGCGTTGCCTGGGCTTTTTTGGGGCTTTCAGCGAACGCTTTAGCAGATATGTCAAAGATTTGACAAGGCACAATGGCGGCCTGTTGCAGCTGCCATCGTGTGTGTCGCCCTGCAAGTAGTTCTGTAACTCGGCGACGCGCGTAGTTTATCCCACCCCATGATCACCCTCTTCAAATTGCTGTCTCACTGCCCCTTGTGGCTGCTGCATGGCCTGGGCGCGGCGATGGGTTGGCTGGTGTTTTTGGCCTCTCCCACTTACCGCAGGCGCTTTGTGTCCAACGCGCGTCAGGCCGGTTTGACGTGGCGGCAATGGTTTGGTGCCGTGGGCGAAAGCGGCAAGCTGGTGGTTGAGTTGCCGCGACTCTGGTTGGGTGGGCCGGTGCGCATCTTGTGGGATGGCGCTGAGCATGTCGAGGCGGTGCTCAAGAAGGGGCGGGGCTTGGTGTTTTTGACGCCGCACCTGGGTTGCTTTGAAATCGCTCCGCAAGCTTATGTGCAGCGTTATGGGCACTTGGGCAAGCCCATGACCGTGCTGTTTCGCCCGCCGCGGCAGGCCTGGTTGCGTGAGGTGGTGGGGGTTGCACGCCAGCGTCCGGGGCTGTCGACGGCGCCGACCACGCTCTCTGGGGTCAAACAAATGATCAAGGCGCTGAAAGCTGGCGAGTCGGTGGGCTTGCTACCCGACCAAGTGCCGCCCGAGGGCATGGGCTTGAACGCGCCTTTTTTTGGCCGCGATGCCTACACCATGAGCTTGTCGGTGCGACTGGTGCAGCAAACCGGTGCCATTGTCTTGTTGGCTTGGGGCGAGCGCCTCAGTTGGGGGCGTGGTTACCGGGTGCATGTGCAACCCCTGACGGAAACACTGCCTGCTACGTTGCTGGAGGCGGTCACTGCGGTCAATCACGCCATGGAAATGTTGGTGCTGCAGTGCCCGCAACAGTATTTGTGGGGCTATGCACGCTACAAGCAGCCGCGTCATTCGCTTTAAGGCATCACCACACATCGCTATGGGTACCCGTTTTGTTCTTTTTTTGATGCGCCTTATGGCTCACCTGCCGTTGGTCTTGGTACGTGCCATGGGCTGTTTGCTGGGCTGGGTGTTGTACGCCGTGGTGAGCGCGCGCAGACGTGTGGTGCAGACCAATTTGCACCTGTGTTTCCCGGATCTTGACCCGATCCAACTGCGTGTCCTGTCACGCCGGGTGTTTGTGCGTTTTGCTCAAGCCTGGCTGGACCGAGGCTGGCTCTGGCATGGCGCGCCTGACTTGGTGCGCTTGCGTTTGAAACTCACAGGTGCTGTGGAAGAGCTGAGCGGCAGCGACCCGGTGGTGATTTTTGCACCGCATTTTGTGGGTCTGGATGCGGGCTGGACGGCGCTCACACAGCATCTGCCAAGGCACTTCACCACCATTTACACCGACCAATCCAATGCCGTGGCCGATGCGTGGATTTTGCAGGGCCGCCAGCGTTTTGGTTCAAGCCGCTTGTTTGGTCGGGCTGATGGTGTGAAAACCATCGTGGCCAGCTTGCGTCAGGGCGATCCGCTTTACTTGCTGCCCGACATGAACTTTGGCCCGCAAGAATCGCTGTTTGTGCCGTTTTATGGGGTGAGCGCTGCCACGGTGCCGTCGCTGTCACGCTTTGCCCGGTTGGGGCGTGCCAAGGTGGTGCCGGTGGTAACGCGCATGACACCAAAAGGCTACGAGGTGCAGGTGTTGCCCGCTTGGGCTGGCTTTCCGACTGATGACCCGCTGGCCGACACCGTGTTAATGAATGAGCGTCTGCAAACTTACATTGATGCCATGCCTGATCAGTACTATTGGGTGCACAAACGCTTCAAGGACCGGCCACTGGGCCAACCAGATTTTTATTGATAAAATCAGGCTCTAGCCCTTTATTAATAAGCGTAAGCAGCTACTTAATTAGTAGTGCCTTCGGCGTCATCAGCGACTTCCGGCGGTTCATCGTTGACCGTGGTCACGGGCGCTGCCGGGGTTGGCAGAGCCGATACCCCGGATGCCGCCGGGTGTGCCCATTGCCACAACAAGGTGGCCACATCTTCAATGCCAATGCGTTTCGGGGCTGAAAACAGCCTGACTTCACCGCCACCGGCTTGCAGTTTCATGATAGACAGCGCTTTGTTTTGTTCCACCCGTGTCAGTTTGTCGGCCTTGGTGAGGATCACCAAAAACTTCAGGCCTTCTTCGACCCGTGGCCGCACGATGTCGAGCAGAATTTCATCCAGTTCGGTCAGGCCGTGGCGTGGGTCGCACATCAGCACAATGGCCTTCAGGTTTTCGCGCGTGACCAGGTAATTGGCCATCACTTGCTGCCAGCGAATCTTGTCGGCCTTGGGCACGGCGGCGTAGCCATAGCCCGGCAGGTCGGTCAATATCGCGTCGGTTACACCTTGTTTGCCCAATGAGAACAGGTTGATGTGCTGGGTGCGGCCGGGCTTTTTGGAGGCAAAAGCCAGCTGCTTTTGTTGCGTCAGGGTGTTGATGCAGGTGGATTTACCCGCGTTGGAGCGCCCTACAAAGGCAAATTCTGGCACTTCCAGTGGCGGCAAAAAATGCAATTGCGGTGCGGTGGTGAGAAATTTGGCCGTGTGAAGCCAGCCCAAAGCCACCACCGGGCTGACCGTTTGAATGGCTTGCTCGCTGGGGATGACAGGGGTTGCGACGGAAGGGCTGGTTTGAATGGTCATGACGTGGGCGCTGTGTAATTGGCCCATTGTAGAATTGCGCGGTATCCCCACACCACATCAACTGATCTGTCCACCTATGAAGCTGATTGCCACATTCACCATCGCTGCCGCCTTGGCCGCCGCTGTTTTCTCAAGTTTTGCGAACGAAACCGCAGCAGCAGCGCCCGCCAAAGCCGATTTGGCCAAAGGTGAAGCCAGTTTTGCAGGCGTTTGCGCTGCCTGCCACGCGCCCGATGGCAACTCCCTGATTCCGGTGAATCCCAAGCTGGCACAGCAACACCCCCAATACCTCATCAAGCAGCTGGAGGAATTCAAGGCAGGCAAGCGTGAAAACGCAATCATGACTGGCATGGCGGCTGCGTTGAGCCCGGACGACATGAAAAATATCGCTTACTGGGTCAGCAGCAAGAAGGCCACACCCGGTGCTGCTAAAGAAAAAGAGCTGGTGTTGCTGGGCGAGAAGATTTACCGCGGTGGCATTGCAGACCGCCAGATTCCGGCTTGCGCTGGTTGCCACAGTCCCAACGGCGCCGGCATTCCAGCGCAATACCCGCGTCTGAGTGGCCAACATGCAGAATATGCCGTGGCTCAATTGACGGCGTTTCGCGATGGGGTTCGCAACAACAGTCTGCAAATGACGCAAATCGCTGCCAAGCTCAATGATCGCGAAATCAAGGCGGTTGCTGATTACATTGCCGGTCTGCACTGATCAGACGGCGGTTTTTGCGCTGTTCAGGTGACACCGTCGCCTGTATAGTGAAGCCAATGAGGCAGGTTGTTTTGAACAACCTGCTTTTTTTTTCGAGCATGCGGGGTGGGCATGGGTGTTTGTTTTGCCACTGCGACAAGTTTTTGTAAGAAGACATATCCTTCGCCGACTAAAACGGCACAAAGGACACTTTCATGACCATCAAAACCACTGCCCAAGGCTTTCATCATTCGGCCACGAGCGACATCACACCGCTTAAGCTTTACCAATCCCGGCGCGACTTGATTCGCTTGATGGCCACCGGCGCTGCAGGTGCTGCGTTGGCCTCGTGGGCATCGCGTGAGGCGTTTGCACAAAGCTGGACGCCATCAGGGCAACAAGCGGCGCTGGCGCACGTTAAAACATCGGTGGCTGGCGCCTTGACCATGGAAAAAATCACCGAGTACAAGCACGCCAGCACCTATAACAATTTTTATGAGTTTGGCACCGACAAGGCTGATCCTGCCAGAAACGTCCACACACTCAAGACCAGCCCCTGGACGGTCGAGATTGAAGGCCTTGTCAAAAAACCTGGTCGCTATGCCCTGGAAGACTTGCTCAAACTCAGCGCCCAAGAGGAACGAATCTACCGCCTGCGCTGCGTGGAAGGCTGGTCGATGGTGATTCCGTGGGTGGGTTACTCACTGTCTGAGTTGATTAAAAAGGTGGAGCCCTTGGGTGGCGCCAAGTACGTGGAGTTTGTGACGCTGGCCGACCCTAAGACGATGCCAGGTGTTGGCTCCAGGGTGCTGGACTGGCCTTATGTCGAGGGCCTGCGCATGGATGAGGCCATGCACCCGTTGACCCTGTTGGCATTTGGCATGTATGGCGAGGTCCTGCCCAAACAAAATGGCGCGCCCTTGCGACTGGTGGTGCCATGGAAATACGGCTTCAAGAGCGGCAAGAGTCTGGTGAAAATCCGCTTCACTGACAAGCCGCCTGCTACCGCCTGGAACAAGGCTGCGGCCAATGAGTATGGTTTTTTCTCTAACGTCAACCCCGACGTGGATCACCCACGCTGGAGCCAGGCCACGGAGCGGCGCATTGGCGAAGACGGTTTGTTTGCCAAGAAGCGCAAGACGCTGATGTTCAACGGCTACGAGGCGCAAGTGGGTCAGTTGTATGCCGGCATGGATTTGAAGAAATTCTTCTGATGCAGGCCAGCCAGACTGTTGGCCTACACCAAGGCTTGTTGCGCCGTTTCAAGGCCTTGAGCCTGCATTCGCTGGCCAAGCCGCTGGTGTTTGTCCTGGCCATGCTGCCTTTTGTCTATTTGTTGTGGTCGGCGGTGTTTGACCAATTGGGTGCCAATCCAGCCGAAGCCCTGGTTCGCTCCACGGGTGATTGGACGCTGCGCATGTTGTGCGTGGTGCTGGCTGTGACACCGTTGCGCGTGCTCACCGGTAACCCGGCGTTGGCGCGGTTTCGCCGCATGTTGGGGCTATTTGTCTACTTTTATGTGGTGCTACATCTGCTGAGCTACAGCGGTTTTGACATGGCTTTTGATGTGACTGACATCGCCAAAGATATTGGCAAGCGGCCCTTCATTTTGGTGGGTTTTGCCGCTTTTGTGCTGTTGAGTAGCCTTGCACTGACCTCGTTCAATCGGGCCATCAAGGCGTTGGGCGCTAAAAATTGGCAACGTTTGCACAAGGCGGTATACCTTGTGGCGGGCTTGGCCGTGTTGCATTTCTTCTGGATGCGCGCGGGTAAAAACGACTTCGCCGAAGTGGCCCTTTATGCCGTCATCCTGGCTGTCTTGATGGGCTGGCGGATGTGGCGATATTTACATAAAAATAGGCTGTAGCTCTTATTTGACAAACGCAAAAGCGTTCATCGCCAAGGTATGCCAAGTGAGGTTGGCCAGCTCGGCTGTGTGATCTCAGAGATTTTTGGGTGTAGAGGCTGTGCTTGCAGGTTGTGGGGTCGTGCTTGGTGTGCCCGGTCGGGGCAACAATGACTCAGGCAGGGTGGCGCGATGCGCGCCGCCCGTGTCGGGCAAATACAGTGGGCCTTGTTGACCGCAAGCTGCCAGTGCGACCGCACTGGCACCAAGGGCAAGGGTGCGGACTAGAATTTGAGGAATCAACAGCATGGTGAAATTGTAATGACCGACTCAGAATTCATGGACTTGTCCGAACGTGTGCTTGCAGGGGTGGAAGCCAGTTGCGACCGCATCAATGATGACACCCAGGCCGACATCGACAACCAGCGCACCGGCGGCATGATAACGTTGGTCTTTGCCAACCGCAGCCAGATCGTCATCAACCTGCAAAAACCGTTGCACGAGATTTGGTTGGCCGCAAAATGCGGAGGTTTTCACTATCAATTTGATGGCAAACAATGGATGGATACCAAAGGTCAGGGTGAGTTTTTTGAATCATTGTCGCGCTACGCCAGTGAGCAGTCTGGCGTGGCGCTTGCGTTTTCAGCCCCTAGTTTTTGAACAAATCCAGAATGCGTTTTTTCTCGTCGGCCGGTGGCAACTGGATTACTTCAGGTTGTTCCGTGTCTGTGCCGCTGTTCATGCCCAGCGCCGACACGCCTGATCCGCCGCTGTATTCGGTGTAGAACCACTCGCCGCCTGAATTGACCACGCCTTCGGGCACGGCAGGTTCCATCACGGGCACGTTTTTTAGCGCCTGTGCCATGAACTCAATCCATACCGGCAAGCTCAGGCCGCCACCGGTTTCACGGTCACCGAGTTTTCTGGGTGTGTCGTAACCAATCCAGGTGATAGCTGCCAGGGTGGGCTGATAGCCGGCAAACCAGGCATCCATTGAATCATTGGTCGTACCGGTTTTACCATACAGGTCGGGGCGTTTGAGTTTGGCCTGAGCCGAAGCTGCCGTGCCTGAGCGAGTGACCTCCTGTAGCAGACTGCTCATGATGAACGCGTTGCGTGCGTCAATCACGCGCCTGGATTCATCTGCCACAGGCGGCTGTGTTTGCGCCAGCACCTTGCCTTTTTGGTCTGTCACCTTGGTGATCAGCCAAGGGTTGATGCGGTAGCCGCCATTGGCAAACACCGAGTAAGCCGTGGCCATTTGCAGCGGCGTGACCGAACCAGCGCCCAACGCCATGGTCAGGTAGGCCGGATGTTTTTCGGCATCAAAGCCAAACCGTGTCGCCCAAGCTTGCGCATTTTGTGCGCCTACGGTTTGCAGAATGCGGATGGAAATCATGTTTTTTGACTTGGCCAGGCCGCGCCGCATGGTCATGGGGCCTTCAAACTTGCCATCGTAATTTTTTGGTTCCCAGGCTTGTCCGCCCGTCACACCGGCGCTGAAGAACAAGGGGCCATCGTTGATGACCGTGGCCGGCGTCACGCCGCGCTCCAAGGCTGCGGAGTAGATGAAGGGCTTGAAGCTTGAGCCCGGCTGCCGCCAGGCTTGGGTAACGTGGTTGAACTTGTTTTTGGCAAAGTCGAAGCCGCCCACCATGGCCTTGATCGAGCCGTCGCGCGGATCAACGGCAACAAAGGCGCCTTCAACTTCTGGCAGCTGCGTGATCTCCCAGGTTTTATTGGGCGTCTGTACGACACGAATCACGGCACCACGGCGGATCTTGATGTTGGCAGCCGCCTTGTCAGACAGGCCGGATTGCGCGGGCTTCAGCCCTTCACCGGTGATTTCAATCACTTCGCCGTTTTGGCGCACCGCCTGAATCTTTTTGGGGTTGGCGTCTAGCACCACGGCTGACATCACATCGCCGTTGTCGGGATGATCCTGCAAGGTGTCCACGATCATGTCTTCCAGCTCTGCCGGGGTATTGGGCAGGCTCACAAATTGCTCTGGGCCGCGGTACACCTGGCGACGCTCATAGTTCATGATGCCGCGGCGCAGTGCGGTGTAGGCCACTGCTTGGTCTTCGGTGCGCAGCGTAGTGGAGACATTGAGACCGCGGGTGTAGGTGTCTTCGCCATACTGCGCAAACATCAACTGGCGCACCGTTTCAGCCACGTACTCGGCATGTACGCCGGTGTTGTCGGAGTTGGTTTTTACCTTGAGTTCCTCGTGCTTGGCCGCCTCCGCCTGATCAGCAGTGATGAAGCCGTTTTCCTGCATGCGCTCAATGATGTAGAGCTGGCGTGACCGGGCGCGCTTTGGGTTGTTGATGGGGTTGTAGGCAGACGGTGCCTTGGGTAGCCCAGCCAACATGGCGGCCTCGGCAATCGAGATGCTTTTTAGCGGCTTGCCAAAATAGGCTTCAGACGCAGCGGCAAAGCCGTAAGCGCGGTTACCCAGAAAAATCTGGTTCATGTAAACCTCAAGAATCTGGTCTTTGGTCAGCATGTGTTCCAGCTTGAACGTCAGCAAAATCTCGTAAATTTTTCGGGTGTAGGTCTTCTCTGTGGAGAGGTAAGCATTGCGCGCCACCTGCATGGTGATGGTGGACGCCCCCTGGCTCTTGATGCGCCCAAGATTGGCCAGCGCGGCACGCGCCATGCCTTTGTAGTCCACGCCACCGTGCTCATAAAAACGTGCGTCTTCGATGGCCAGCACCGCATCTTTCATCACCTTAGGAATGTCCTGAATGCGGGTCAGGTGACGGCGCTCTTCGCCAAACTCACCAATCAGCGTTCCTTCGGCAGAAAAAACCCGCAGAGGCAATTTGGGGCGATAGTCAGACAGGTCGGATATGTCTGGCAAATTGGGAAAGGCCACGGCCATGGCAATGCCTATCACCGTGAGGACAGAGACAAAACCGGCCAGCAGCAGCGCAAGTGTTCCAAGTGCCCATTTCAAGGCCCAGTGCATGGGCGCACGCGCCTTGCGGGCGTCAGTTTTCTGGGAGTCGGGTGAGGCCGGCGAATTTTTAACGGACATAAAAGAACAAAAGAGTGATGGCGGCGATTATAAAAACGGGCTTTGCAGCCAATATCAGGTTAGCATTTCCTGGCCTGAAACTGCGCGTTGGTTCAATGATTGTTGTGTCTTGGTGTATCAAGCGACCTTGCCAAGCGTCTATATTTGGCAACGGTTGTGGGTTGCTAAAGGGGTAAATATCATTGCTGGTCAACGTTCTTGCTGCTACTATTCAAGTGAATTATCAAGAGCAATGTACCTGTTAAAGAATTTGTAAAGGAGATCGTATTGTTTTCTTTGGGGTCGTTGTTTAGTCGTCAACCTGCACCCATGCTGGGCCTTGACATCAGTTCATCCAGCGTGAAGTTGGTCGAGTTGGGTCGGGATAAGGCCGGTAACTTGGTGCTTGAAAACTGCGCAATCGTTCCTCTGGAGCGCGGTTGGATCACCGATGGCAACGTCGAAAAATTCGACGAGGTGGCTGATGCCGTGCGCCGTTTGGTCAAAAAAAGTGGCACTAAAACCAAACATGTGGCCATGGCCCTGCCACCTTCAGCGGTCATTACCAAAAAAATTGTGCTGCCCGGCGGTTTGTCGGACCAGGAGTTGGAGCAGCAGGTTGAGTCTGAAGCCAATCAATACATTCCGTTTCCGCTCGACGAAGTCAGTCTTGACTTTTGCATTGTTGGGCCAAGTTCCAACGCGTCCGGTGATGTTGAGGTGCTCATTGCAGCCTCCCGGCGCGAGAAAGTCCAGGACATTCAAGGCCTCGCCGAGGCGGCTGGCTTGAAGCCTGTGATTGTCGATGTCGAGTCGTACGCTTCACGCCTGGCCACCAGTCGGCTGATTGGCAACATGCCCAACAAAGGGGCCGGTAGCATCGTGGCCTTGTTCGAGGTTGGCGCCATGACCACCAGCATGCAGGTGATTCGCAACGATGAGTTGTTATACGACCGTGACCAAGCCTTTGGCGGTGCCCAATTGACGCAGATGATCGTACGTCAGTATGGTTTTTCGGTGGAAGAGGCAGAAAGTAAAAAACGCAGTGGCGAATTGCCTGACGACTACACCAGCACCGTGCTGAAGCCCTTTGTAGACAGTTTGGTGCAGGAAATTGGTCGTGCGCTGCAATTTTTCTTTACCAGCACCACACACAACAAGGTTGACATGGTGATGCTCGCCGGTGGCTCAGCAGCTTTACCGGGTCTGACGGACGCGGTCACCCAGCAAACCACTTTTGCCTGCACGCTGGTCAATCCGTTTGATGGCATGGAGATTTCTGACAACATCAAACTCACCAAAATGACGCGTGAAGCCCCGTCGTACCTCACCTCATGCGGGTTGGCCTTGCGGAGGTTCATGTCGTGATCCTGATCAACCTACTACCGCACCGCGAAGCCGCCCGCAAGCGGCGCAAAGACCTCTTCAACGTGGGTCTGGGCCTGTCTGCGTTGATCGGAGGGGTGTTGGCTGGGCTGGTGTTCCTCTGGTTTCAAGCGCAAATATCGGCGCAACAAGACGCCAATCAGATTTTGCAGACCGAAATCGAAAAATTTGACGCCCAAATTAAAGACATCGCTGGCCTGGAGGCTGAAATTGCTGCGCTGCGGGCACGCCAGCAAGCCGTAGAAGATTTGCAGTCAGACCGTAATTTGCCAGTGCATTTGTTGACCGAACTGGCGCGCCAGTTGCCAGAAGGTGTTTATGTCAGCAGCATGCGCCAGGATGGGCAAAATGTTGCCCTGCAAGGGGTAGCACAGTCAAACGAGCGCGTGTCAGAGTTGTTACGCAACCTGGGAAACAACTCCCCCTGGTTTTCTCGCCCGGAGCTGGTTGAAATTGTGGCTGGCACCGTTGCGCTGACACCTCGTGACTTGCGTCGGGTGGCCAATTTCAACATCAAAGTGACGCTTGTGCGTGCCAGCGAGGCCGAAAAGGTGGTGCCCGTGGGCGCACCACAAGCCAAGCCGGTAGCGGTTGCATCTGCGCCTTTGGCGAAGTAAGGGCTTTCTGCATGGCTCCCTCCCCAAAAATTTCCATTGACTTCAAGGCTGAGCTTGAAAAAGTCACTGACCAGTTCCGCAATCTCGACACCAAAGACCCATCAAGTTGGCCCACTGTGCCGCGCTATGCGCTGTATGCCGCGGTGGTGTCCGTGTTGGTCGTCGTTTTGTGGTTTGTGTGGCTCAGTGACACACAAACAGCATTGGCCGCTGAGCAGGAAAAAGAACTCAAGCTGCGCGATGAGTACAAGCTAAAGCTGGTCAAGGCCGTCAACCTTGAGGCCCTGAAAAAGCAGCGCGAGCAAGTACAGCAGTACGTGACGCAACTTGAAAAGCAATTGCCCAGCAAGGCTGAAATGGACGCCCTGTTGTCTGACATCAATCAGGCAGGCTTGGGGCGCAGCTTGCAGTTTGACCTGTTTCGGCCAGGCCAGGTGCTGGTGAAGGACTATTACGCAGAATTACCCATTGCGCTGCGGGTCACGGGCAAGTACCACGACATGGGGAATTTTGCGGCGGACATCGCCAATTTGTCCCGCATTGTGACCTTGAATAATTTGGCTATTCTGCCTGCCAAAGACGGCATGCTGGCCATGGATGCCACGGCAAAAACATTCCGCTATCTCGATTCCGAAGAAATCGCGGCGCAGCGCACGGCTGCTGCCAAAGGCGCAAAAGGGGCTGCCAAATGAGCAAGTACTTACATGTCTTGTTTGGGCTGATTGTTGCGGCCACTTTGACCGGGTGCGGCGCAGCACCAGAGGATGACTTGCGTCAATGGATGGCTGTACAAAAAAGCGAAACCCACCCAAAGATCAAGCCAATCACCGAGCCCAAGGTGTTCAAGCCTGAGCTTTACACCATGGTCAGCGACGTCGAGCCGTTTAGCAACGTCAAGCTCACGCAGTCCCTGAAAAAAGACTCGACGCAAGCGGCATCCAATGGCGCGCTGATTGCGCCCGAATTGGCCCGACGCAAAGAACCCCTTGAAGAGTTCCCCATGGATGGCATGGCTTTGGTCGGTAGCATGGTCAAGGCGGGCAAACCAGTCGCCTTGGTGACGGTAGGTAAATTGCTATACCAGGTGCGGGTGGGAGACCATTTGGGCCAAAACTTTGGACGAGTCACCAAAATTTCAGAAACTGAAGTGAGTTTGCGCGAAATCGTGCAGGACGCAGCTGGTGAGTGGATTGAGCGCACTGCAAGCCTGCAGTTGCAAGAGAGGTCAAAATGAAAATGTATAACAGTCAAAATGTTGGGGCGTTGTGCCGACGCATGTGCTCGGCTTTTGTCCTGCTGGTGACGACGAGTCTGGTTCATGCCCAAGTGGCTATCGAATCTGTCACGGGCTCACTCCAAAGCGGAGTGGAAGTGGTCAGGGTTGACCTTAGTCAGGCGTTAACCGAGCTGCCTGCCGGGTTCTCGATTCAGTCGCCAGCGCGCATTGCGCTTGATTTTCCGAATGTGGTGAGCGCCATGGGGCGTTCTAACATTGAGGTCAACCAAGGCAACTTGAAGTCGGTCAGCGTGGTGCAGGCCGGTAACCGCACCCGTGTTGTGTTGAACCTGAAGCAATTCACCACTTACAAGACCCAATTACAAGGCAAGTCCTTGTTGGTGGTTTTAGATGCCTTGACCGGTGCTGCGCCGGCGCCGGTGGCGCAAGTGTTTGCCGAGAACCAAAGCCGCGACACCTTGCCGCTTCGCGACCTGGATTTTCGGCGCGGTGATGAGGGCTCAGGCCGCGTGATTGTGGCGCTGCCAAACAACCAAGTGGGCGTCGACATTCGCCAGCAGGGCCAGACGCTGGTGGTGGAGTTCATGAAAACCACCTTGCCTGAAGGCTTGCGCAGGCGCCTGGATGTGGCCGACTTTGGTACCCCAGTGAAAACCGTCACCACATTCCAGACCGGTGACCGTGTCCGCATGGTCATTGAGCCGCAAGGCCAGTGGACGCATAGCGCCTACCAGAGTGATGAACAATTTGTGGTGGAAATCAAGCCCGTCAAGGTGGATGCCTCGAAGCTGACTCAGGGGCCGGGTTACAGCGGTCAAAAGCTGTCGCTGAATTTCCAGAGCATTGAGGTGCGGTCGCTGCTGCAAGTGATTGCCGACTTCACCAACTTCAATGTGATTACCTCGGATTCGGTTAACGGTACGGTCACCTTGCGCTTGCAAGACGTCCCGTGGGATCAGGCCCTCGACATCATTTTGCAAGCCAAAGGGTTGGGCATGCGTAAAACTGGGAACGTGCTGTGGATTGCGCCGAAAGATGAGATCAACAACAAAGAAAAACTTGATCTGGAGTCCGCTGCGGCTTTGCAGGGGCTGGAGCCATTGCGTACCCAAGCATTTCAATTGAATTACACCAAGGCGACCGAGGTTGCCGCGCAACTGACCGCAGCCAGCGGAAGCAGCAACGCATCCGGTGGTGCGCGTTTGCTTAGCCCACGTGGCAGTGTTATTTCCGAGGCGCGGACCAATCAGTTGTTTGTGACTGATATTCCAAGCAAGCTGGAACAGGTTCAGCAATTGATTGCCAAGCTTGACATTCCTGCGCGGCAGGTGTTGATTGAGGCGCGCATTGTTGAGGCTTCAGACACCTTTGGTAAATCTCTGGGTGTTAAGTTGGGCGGCAGTGACTTGCGTGCGCAGCAGGGCGGTGACGGTGGCTACACCATTGGTGGTGGTAATCGCGTCGCGTTTGGCAGCAGTTATGGCAACGCCGTGGCCAGCAGCGGTGCCGGTGGTACGGTGGATTTAACGGGTGCATTTGTCAATCTGCCCGCGGTGGGGCAGGGCGGCTATTCGCCTGCTACCTTTGCGTTGTCTATCTTCAGTTCGGCAGCCAATCGGTTTCTGAATTTGGAATTGTCTGCACTGGAAGCTGATGGCAAGGGCAAAGTGGTGTCAAGTCCCCGTGTGGTCACTGCTGACCAGATCAAGGCATTGATTGAACAAGGTACAGAACTGCCCTACCAAGTGGCCACTTCTAGCGGTGCTACCTCCATTGCGTTCAGAAAAGCCAATTTAAAGCTTGAAGTGACCCCGCAGATCACACCTGAAGGCAATATCATTTTGGCGCTGGATGTTAACAAGGACACGGTTGGTCAGTCTACTGCCGCAGGCTTTGCCATCAACACCAAGCACATTCAAACCCAAGTTTTGGTGGAGAACGGTGGCACCGTGGTGATTGGCGGTATCTTTGAGATGACCGAGACCGACAGTGAAACCAAAGTGCCAGTGCTGGGCGACCTGCCTGGCGTGGGTAATCTTTTCAAGAGCCGCTCCCGCATTGCCAACAAGCAGGAAATGCTGGTGTTCATCACCCCTAAGGTGGTGGCGGAGCGGTCAGCACGATAGTTAACAGAAAACCAAATGTGAGTGATATGAACATGCGTATGAATTTCATCAAATTTGCGGCGGGGTTTGGCCTGGCCTTGGCGTTGGTGGCTTGCGGAGGAGGAGGAGGGAGCTCGGGGACGCCTTCGGGGGCTCCATCTACTTCGGCTAGTTCGCCGGTTGTGACCGTTGTGCCTGCGAACTTTATTTTTTCTTTCGATAAATCTTCTATTTCTAATGGTGGAAGTGACGCTGCGTTGTTGACAGTAACTGTATTGGATGCTGCGAGAAATATATTGGCTGACGTTCCCGTATCTGTATCGGTTGATTCTGGTGTTTACACGCCAGTTGCAACTAAATCAGACGCTACAGGTCAAGTCACAGGCAATATTTCAATAGGTGCAGATAAAAGAAATCGAACGATTAACGTAACGATGACAGTAGGCACAATGACTAAAACAGCGTCTGTTGTAGTGACAGGCAGTAGAATTTCTGTCGCGGCATTGAATGCCACCCCACAGCCCGGTGAAATAGTCACCCTGAATGTATCGGCCTACGATAGCGCCAACATCGTGATTCCTAATGTTGAGGTCAATTTGAGTGGGACTGCTGGCTTGACTGGTTCGGTGAATACCGGCGTATCTGGTACCAAGATTGTTACATTTTTGGCGCCCTCCAATGCCGGCCCTTACACAGTTGTGGCCGATGGTTTAGGTGTTAAAGCCTCACAGTCCATCCAGGTTATTGCCGGTGTGGGATCAATACCCAATGCTGTCGGTGACGTTAGCTCTGCATCCTTGACGCCAGATCCGACCTCAATTGCGCCGAACACTGCGGGAAGTGCAGTAAATCGGGCAAGGTTGAGCGCAAAGTTTTTGACCGCTAATAACGTGGGTATTGAAAATATGCGTGTGCGCTTTGAGTTGGTAACACCTTTGCTAGGAAATGGCGAATCGATTTCGACCGGCAGCGGTACCGTATACACCAGCGCCAGTGGACTCGCTGAGGCGGATTACATTCCTGGAACTCGCAGCAGCCCAACCAATGGTGTTTCGTTGCGGGCTTGTTATAGTGCAGTTAACTTTACATCGGTTACTGATTGTCCTTCCTTTGTTGTTGCTAATTTAACTGTGGCAGGATCGTCGTTGGGTATCAGTATCGGAACTGACAACACGATGGAAAAAGGTCTTGGTGGTATTGCATACTTGAAGAAATTTTTGATTCAAGTAAACGATGCGGCAGGTGTTGCGGTCAAAGATGCGGTTGTTTCTGCCAGTGTTGATATCACACATTATGGAAAAGGTTCTAATTGGGCCTCGCCGTATATAAATATTGCTGTGCCTAGTATTCGTGATTTTCATTCAGACTATTTGCCACCTTCATCGCCAGTGAACGCTGTTCAATCGTTGCCCCCGTCGACGTATGTGCCAAAGAGAGCTGACGCTACAGTTACTCCTGTAATCGTTGGTGAGAAAATATGGTGTATCAATGAAGATTGGAATCGCAACGGGTCCCTTGATATGGGCGAAGATATTAATCGCGATGGCATTATTCAGCCACGAAAAGCTGAAATTGTTGTGTCTTATGTGAGCAGCAATAAAACTGATGCTAACGGACAGTTATTGGTTCAAATCAGTTACCCTCAAAATATGGGGCGTTGGCTAGCCTATACGGTTCGTGCGACAACCAGCGTTGCAGGTTCCGAAGGGGACGCGTCGCGGTCTTTTGTAACTGATGTTTTGGAAGGCGACGTTGCCAATGGTTCATTTTTAACGCCACCGTTCGGCACGAATTCTTGTACGTCAGTTTTTTAGTAGGTTTAGCGGCGTTTCGAATTGATCTCCCTTATCGGACTCCCCGGCTCTGGCAAGTCCACGGTCGGGCGCCAACTCGCCCGGCGGATGCAATTGCCATTTTCTGACTCTGATCATGTGATCGAGCAGCGCCTGGGCTGCTCAATTCGTGAGTATTTTGAGCGAGAGGGCGAGGCTCGCTTTCGCGACATCGAAGAGTCGGTGATTGATGAGTTGACCCTGGCGCCAAGCGGTGTCCTGTCAACGGGAGGCGGCGTGGTGTTGCGCCCAAATAACCGGCAACACCTGCGCGAACGCACCCATGTGATTTACCTGAACTCGGTGCCAGACGAGTTGTTTCGTCGCCTGCGTCACGACAAAAACCGGCCGTTGCTACAAGTGGCTGACCCGTTGCAGCGCCTGCGTGATCTGTATACCCAGCGTGACCCGCTGTACCGTGAAACCTCGCACTTCAACATCGACACGGGCCGTCCGTCAGTGGCCAGTCTGGTGAACATGATCATGATGCAGTTGGAACTTTCTGGTGTTTCACTGCCGTCCTAAACTGAGTTCGCATTAATCCGGTAACACGGTATTTCATTGGCATTGCCTCTAAACTTGAGGCATGAATGCTTCAGACCTCCAAACCGTCGCCATTGATCTGGCTGACCGTAGCTACCACATTGCCATTCGTGGCTCGTTGTTTGACAACCCCTTGAGTTATGCCGAGTTGCCCAAGGCACAAAGTGCGCTGATTGTGACCAACACCACGGTGGGGCCGCTCTACGCAGAGCGCCTGCAAAAAGCCTTGGCTGACAAATACCCTCAGGTGCACACCGTGGTGCTGCCAGACGGTGAGCAATACAAGACCTGGGAAAGCCTGAATCTGATTTTTGACGCCTTGCTGGGCCACAGCTGCGACCGCAAAACCATGTTGTTTGCGCTGGGCGGCGGTGTGGTGGGCGACATGACGGGCTTTGCTGCTGCCAGCTACATGCGCGGTGTGCCGTTTGTGCAAGTGCCCACCACGCTGTTGGCACAGGTGGACTCATCGGTAGGTGGCAAAACCGCCATCAACCACCCGCTGGGCAAGAACATGATTGGCGCGTTTTACCAGCCGCTCAAAGTGGTGTGTGATCTGGACACGCTGAAAACCCTGCCCGACCGCGAGCTCAGCGCCGGTCTGGCAGAGGTCATTAAATACGGGCCAATTGCCGACATGGATTTTCTCAGCTGGCTAGAGGCGCACATCGGTGAGGTCATGGCGCGTGACCCGGCTGCGCTGGCCCATGTGGTCAAACGCAGCTGCGAGATCAAGGCCTGGGTGGTGGGTCAAGATGAGCGCGAAGCGGGCTTGCGCGCCATTTTGAATTTTGGCCACACCTTTGGCCACGCCATTGAGGCCGGTTTGGGTTATGGCGAGTGGCTGCACGGCGAGGGCGTGGGCTGCGGCATGGTGATGGCGGCGCACTTGTCGTTGCGCCTGGGGCTGGTGGACGCGCTGTTTGTGGCGCGCTTGACAGCGTTGATTGCCAAGGCCGGTTTGCCTGTTCAAGCGCCGGTCTTGTCGACCACAGACAACGCCGGGCGCTATTTGGAGCTGATGCGGGTGGACAAAAAATCCGAGGCGGGCGACATCAAGTTTGTCCTGATTGATGGCCCCGGCCGTGCCATTGTGCGCGGTGCGCCGGAGCCTATGGTGCGCCAGGTGATCGATATGTGTTGCAGCGATAAACTGCTAAAAATATAGCTATCTGCGCTTATTCTATAAGGGTTAAAGCCCTATTTATCATATAAACATGACCTTGGCACCCTACGCCTGCAATCCGGCGCAAACCCGTGGCAGGCGCTACCCGCAAGCCCCGGCCCCAACGCGCACCGAGTACCAGCGCGACCGCGACCGCATTGTGCACAGCACCGCGTTTCGGCGGCTGGTCTACAAGACGCAGGTGTTTTTGAACCACGAGGGTGACCTGTTTCGCACCCGCATGACGCATTCACTGGAGGTGGCGCAACTGGGTCGCTCCATTGCGCGTTCGCTCAAGCTCAATGAGGATCTGGTTGAAGCCATTGCATTGGCGCATGACCTGGGTCACACGCCTTTTGGCCACGCCGGGCAAGACGCGCTCAATGACTGCATGGCAGCCTTTGGCGGCTTTGAGCACAACCTGCAGAGCCTGCGTGTGGTCGACCTTCTGGAAGAGCGCTATCCCGAGTTTGATGGCCTGAACCTGACGTTTGAGACCCGCGAGGGCATTCTTAAACATTGCTCACGCGCCAACGCTCAAGCGCTTGAACTCAGCGAGCCTGGTGGTGTGGCACAACGGTTTTTGAGCCATCAGCAGCCCAGCCTGGAGGCGCAGCTGTGTAACCTCGCAGACGAGATTGCCTACAACGCGCATGACATTGATGATGGGGTGCGCTCCGGTCTGATCACCTTGCAACAGTTGCAGGCGGTGCCGCTGTTTGACGACTTCCGGCGGCAGACCTTGGCTGAATTCCCGCATCTGCAGGAGGCAGTCCAAGGTCGCCGCCTGCTTTACGAGGCGATTCGGCGCATGCTCAGCGCGCAGGTGTATGACGTGATCGCGGCCACGCAAGCCGCGTTGGATGAAGTTCAGCCAGCCAGCGTGGACGCCGTGCGCCAGTTGCCGCCCCTGGTCCAGTTTGGTGCTGAGATGCGCGCCAAATCTAAGACGCTGAAAGCTTTTTTGTTGCCGCAACTTTACCGCCACCCGCAAGTGCTGCAAACCACCGGGCACGCCAGGCAAGTGGTGACTGACTTGTTTGACGCCTATTTCAGCGCAGCACATGAAATGCCTGAGCGTTACCAACGCCGCGCAGACCAGTCCGGCGGCACCGACCCGGCTGCAGTCACGGCGCGTGCCGTGGCAGATTACATTGCCGGCATGACCGACCGGTTTGCCGTGCGCGAGCATGAGCGCTTGACCGGCTTGCGGCTGTTGGCTTGAGCCGAGCAACTGTTCAAACGCTTGGGTAAAACCTCTAATCCCACAGATGAAACGCATTGCATGACCACTTTCTTTATCCCCACCGACACCGTGATTGCCGACACACAAACCTGGCTGGAGCGCGCCGTGATCGGCCTGAACCTGTGTCCGTTTGCAAAAAGCGTGCATGTCAAGGGCCAGGTGCATTACGCCGTCAGCCGGGCGACCGATCGGGCAGGTTTGCTGGAAGATTTAATTTTTGAGCTAAATCAGCTTGTAGCCCTTGATGCTAAAGCGCGAGACACTACGCTTTTAATAGTACCTGATGGCTTGCAAGACTTTCTTGATTTCAACGATTTCCTGGCCCAGGCCGACCGGACTCTGGTTAAGCTGGGTCTGGACGTCGTGTTGCAAATTGCCTCACTGCACCCGCACTACCAGTTTGCTGGCACGGCGGAAGATGACATTACCAACTTCACCAACCGCTCGCCGTACCCCACGCTGCACCTGCTACGTGAAGACAGCATTGACCGCGCCGTGGCGGCTTTCCCTAACCCCGAGTCCATTTTTGAGGTCAACATGCAGACCATGGAGCGGCTCGGGGCTGAGGGTTGGGCAGCGTTAAAGGTCGGGCGCACACCGCAAGACGTTTAACCCGTTGCAGCGCGGCTGCTGCCGGGGTGGCTGAGGGTTTCGCAGCGCTCATGGCATCATCGCCCCATGAAAAAACGAACACCTGAACGCCAAGGCACCACGGCCACCATGGATGTGAGCGCTGCGCTGGCCAACGACATCCGCCCTGGGCAATCGATTGAATTGCTCAAAGAACTGCATATCCTGACTCGCGAGGGCAAGCTCAACCAGGACTCGCGCCGCAAACTCAAGCAGGTTTACCACTTGTTTCAGTTCATTGAAAAGCTGCTGCTTGAATTGCCAGACAAACCTGCGGGCAGCGCCGATGTAGTAGGGGCCACCGGCATCACCTTGGCCGACCACGGTGCGGGCAAGTCTTACCTGGGATTCATCCTGTACGACCTGTTTTTCAAGTCATTGAAAAGCGGCCATATCTACGGCATTGAAACCCGCCCTGAACTGGTGAGCAAGTCCACCGAACTGGCAGCGCGGCTGGGCTTTGATCGCATGTCGTTTCTGAACCTGACGGTGGCACAGTCTGCCCAATCCGACCAGTTGCCGGCGCAAATCGATGTGGTCACCGCCTTGCATGCTTGCGACACCGCCACCGACGACGCGATTGCCTTTGGTCTGCAAAAACGCGCCCGCTTCATGGTGCTGGTGCCGTGCTGCCAGGCCGAAGTGGCACGGATTCTGAATCAGCACAAAGCCTTGTCACTGCAACGTACGTCGCTATCAGAACTATGGCGACACCCCATGCACACCCGCGAGATGGGCAGCCAGATCACCAACGTGCTGCGCTGCCTGTACCTGGAAGCCTGCGGATACCAGGTGACGGTGACCGAACTGGTAGGCTGGGAGCACAGCATGAAAAACGAGCTGATCATTGCCCGTTACACCGGGCAGAAAAAACGAACCGCCGCCCAGCGCCTGCGCGAGTTGCTTGGCCAATTTGGCCTGACCGATTTGCTTCACACCCGCTTTGCAGGGTTGCCCGAGCCAGGGCCAGATGCTGCGGGTTCGGGTGGGCCTTTGGCGAGTGCTGCTGCGAACGCCCAATAAGAAGCCCGATGGAATTTTTGCCAAGGTTTGGGCTCTAAGGCTCTGTTTCGGCGGTTTTTATCTCAAGGAGTATTTTCATGCGACGAGTTTTATTTGCGGTGATGCCGGTGATGGTCGCTTTGGTGCTGGGCGCATGTGCTTCCAGCAGCCCGGATGTGATCCAGCGCGGCGACGCACAACGTCTTTCGCAAGTCGAGGACGGCGTGGTGC
Organism: Rhodoferax sp.; assembly: GCF_028688795.1. Classification (GTDB taxonomy): domain Bacteria; phylum Pseudomonadota; class Gammaproteobacteria; order Burkholderiales; family Burkholderiaceae_C; genus Rhodoferax. Next base: position 160,336 of record NZ_JAQTXM010000003.1, read on the forward strand.
TGACCGTGCGCAATGTGGTGGTTGACGGCAGTCAAAGTGGCATTGGCGCGGCCGTAGGTGGTGTCACGGGTGCGGTGGCTGGTGCCACACGTGGCGGATCAAACGCCGAGAGCCAAGTGATTGGCTTGCTCGTGGGGGTTGCCGGTGCGGTGGCGGGTAACGCCATTGAGCGCATGAGCACACGCGAAGACGCCACAGAGTTGCTGATCCAGCTCAAGGGCGGCGAACGCCGGGCCTTGGTGCAAGCCAAAGGCGGTGAGATGCTGCTGCCTGGCGACAAGGTGATTTTGATCACCACCAGCGGCAAAGTCCGCGTGGTCAAGGCACCCCATTAATTGGGGTCAGAGTCCAATTCATTTGCCCCCCATGGCACGCTTACCTCGTTTGACCCTGCCCGGTTATCCGCACCACGTCATCCAGCGTGGCAACAATCGGCAAGCCATTTTTGCCACGGTGGCAGATTACCGCGCGTTGCTTGACCTGCTGGAGGAAAACGCCAAAAAATTTGAGGTGGCGGTGCATGCCTATGTACTGATGAGTAACCACTTTCACCTGCTGGCCACGCCACAGACGGCCGATGGCTTACCCAAAATGATGCAGGCCGTGGGGCGCAGCTATGTGCGCTATTTCAATGACATACAAAAACGCACGGGCACCTTGTGGGAGGGGCGCTACAAGTCGACGCTGATCCAGTCAGACCGTTATTTGTTGACCTGTATGGCCTACATCGATCTGAACCCGGTGCGCGCGGGATTGGTGGCGCTGCCGCAAGACTACCCGTGGTCGAGCCATTTGCACTACCTGGGCATCCGCTCAGACCGTTTGATCACGCCGCACGCCCTGTATTGGGAGCTGGGCAACACCCCGTTTGCGCGCGAAGCCGCCTACGCCGAAATGGTGCGAAGTGGCATCAACACGGTGCAGCAGACCGCTTTGACCAATGCTGCGCTGCAGGGTTGGGCCTTGGGTGAGCCGGATTTTGTGGCTGAATTACAAAAAAGGACGGAGCGCCGGGTGTCAAAAACTGGCGCTGGGCGACCACTTTCAGTTAACAAAAAAGTAGTCAAATAAGGCTGTAGTCCTTATAAATAAAGCATAACTAGCTCTTATTTTAAATGTGTCCCCAATTTTTTGAAAAACATAATTTGTAGAAATTAATTGGAATCTGACCCCAATTATTTTGTTTGGCATGGATGCTGCAATGCGGTAAAGTTGACCCATCTGACACTTTTTAGGAGCGCGCGTATGACGACGGCAGCCGAGATCAAACATCTCCAAGACAACGGTTTGTATTCAGCATCTCAAGAGCATGACGCTTGCGGGGTTGGTTTTGTGGCTCACATCAAGGGCCATAAGTCGCATGACATTGTCAAAAATGCGCTCAAGATTCTTGAAAACCTCGACCACCGGGGTGCCGTGGGTGCCGACAAGCTCATGGGCGACGGTGCTGGTATCTTGATTCAGCTGCCTGATGCGTTGTACCGCGAAGAAATGGCCGCCCAGGGTGTCACGCTGCCGCCACCTGGCGAATACGGTGTCGGCATGGTGTTTTTGCCCAAGGAATTTGCGAGTCGTCAGGCCTGCGAGCAAGAGCTTGAGCGTGCCGTCAAGGCCGAAGGCCAGGTGTTGCTGGGCTGGCGTGATGTGCCAGTCGACCGTGACATGCCGATGTCGCCCAATGTGCGTAAAAAAGAACCCGTGCTGAAGCAAATCTTCATCGGCCGTGGCAATGACGTGATTGTGCAAGACGCCCTGGAGCGCAAGCTCTATGTGATCCGCAAGACCGCCAGCGCCCACATTCAGGCCTTGAAACTCAAGCACAGCAAAGAATATTACGTGCCCAGCATGTCCAGCCGCACGGTCATTTACAAAGGCCTGTTGCTGGCCGACCAGGTGGGCACTTATTACCTTGATCTGCAAGACCCGCGCTGCGTGTCTGCCCTGGGTCTGGTGCACCAACGGTTTTCAACCAACACTTTCCCCGAGTGGCCGTTGGCCCACCCTTACCGCTATGTGGCGCACAACGGTGAAATCAACACCGTCAAGGGCAACTACAACTGGATGAAGGCGCGTGAAGGTGTGATGAGCTCACCGGTGTTGGGGGCTGACCTGCAAAAGCTTTACCCCATCAGCTTCGCGCACCAGTCTGACACCGCCACGTTTGACAACTGCCTTGAGCTGCTCACCATGGCCGGCTACCCGATCAGCCAAGCGGTGATGATGATGATTCCCGAGCCTTGGGAAAACCACACCACCATGGACGAGCGCCGCCGCGCGTTCTACGAATACCACGCCGCCATGTTGGAGCCGTGGGACGGTCCGGCCAGCATTGTGTTCACCGATGGCCGCCAGATTGGCGCCACGCTGGACCGCAATGGCCTGCGTCCGTCACGCTACTGCATCACCGACGACGACTTGGTGGTGATGGCGTCTGAGTCTGGCGTGTTGCCGTTCCCAGAGAACAAAATTGTGCGCAAATGGCGCTTGCAGCCCGGCAAGATGTTCATGATTGACCTGGAGCAAGGTCGCATGGTGGACGACGAGGAGCTGAAATCAGGCTTGGCCAACAGCAAGCCTTACAAGCAATGGATCGAAAACCTGCGCATTCGCCTGGACGATGTGCAAGGCGGTGGCGAGCCTGCCAGCGCCGCAGAATCCGAGGGCACCTTGCTGGACCGCCAGCAAGCCTTTGGCATGACGCAGGAAGACCTGAAGTTTTTGATTGCCCCCATGGCCGCCAACGGCGAAGAAGCCATTGGTTCCATGGGCAACGACAGCCCGCTGGCGGTGTTGAGCGACAAAAACAAGCCGCTGTACAACTACTTCAAGCAGCTGTTCGCGCAGGTGACGAACCCGCCCATTGACCCGATCCGCGAAGCCATCGTGATGAGCCTGGTGTCGTTTGTTGGTCCCAAGCCCAATTTGCTTGACATAAACCAGGTCAACCCACCGATGCGCCTGGAAGTGAGCCAGCCGGTGCTCAACTTTGCCGACATGGCCAAGCTGCGCGACATTGCCACGCACACCAACGGCAAATTCCGCAGCTACACACTTGACATCACCTACCCGTTGAGCTGGGGTCGTGAAGGGGTTGAGGCCAAGCTGGCGTCGTTGTGCGCCGAGGCAGTGGATGCCATCAAGAGCGGCCACAACATTTTGATCATCAGTGACCGCGCCATCAGCGCCACGCAGGTGGCCATTCCGGCGCTGCTGGCCCTGAGTGCCGTTCACCAGCACCTGGTGCGCGAAGGTTTGCGCACCACGGCGGGTCTGGTGGTTGAAACCGGCACGGCCCGTGAAGTGCATCACTTTGGCGTGCTCGCCGGTTACGGTGCCGAAGCCGTTCACCCCTATTTGGCGATGGAAACCCTGGCCAGCATCTGCAAAGACCTGCCGGGCGATTTGAGCGCTGACAAAGCCATTTACAACTATGTCAAGGCGGTGGGCAAGGGCTTGTCCAAGATCATGTCCAAGATGGGTGTCAGCACTTACATGAGTTACTGCGGTGCGCAGCTGTTTGAAGCCATTGGCCTGTCAACCGACACAGTTGAAAAATACTTCACTGGCACCCCCAGCCGTGTCGAAGGCATTGGTGTGTTTGAGATTGCCGAGGAAGCCATCCGAATGCACAAGGCTGCCTTTGGCGCAGACCCGGTGCTGGCAAACCGCCTGGATGCAGGTGGTGAATATGCCTGGCGTGCCCGTGGTGAAGAACACATGTGGACGCCCGACGCGATTGCCAAGCTGCAGCACAGCACCCGAGCCAACAACTGGAACACCTACAAGGAATACGCCCAGCTGATCAACGACCAAAGCAAGCGCCACCTGACCTTGCGCGGTCTGTTTGAATTCAAGATCGACCCCGCCAAAGCGATCCCGATCGACCAGGTGGAAAGCGCCAAGGAAATCGTCAAACGCTTTGCCACGGGCGCGATGTCGCTGGGTTCCATTTCTACTGAAGCACACGCCACGCTGGCTGTGGCCATGAACCGCATTGGCGGCAAAAGTAACACCGGTGAGGGGGGTGAAGACCCTGCGCGTTACCGCAACGAGCTCAAAGGCATCCCGATCAAGCTTGGTGACTCTTTGAAGAGCGTGATTGGCAATGATGTGGTTGAGGTTGATTTGCCGCTGCAAGCCGGCGACTCTCTGCGCTCGCGCATCAAGCAGGTGGCCTCGGGCCGCTTTGGTGTCACGGCCGAGTATTTGGGCAGTGCCGATCAAATCCAGATCAAGATGGCCCAAGGTGCCAAGCCAGGCGAGGGTGGTCAGCTGCCCGGCGCCAAGGTGTCGGATTACATTGGCAAGCTGCGCTACTCGGTGCCTGGTGTGGGCCTGATCTCGCCGCCACCGCACCATGACATCTACTCGATTGAAGATTTGGCGCAGCTCATTCACGACCTGAAGAATGTCTCCACCCAGGCCAGCATCAGCGTCAAGCTGGTGAGCGAAATTGGCGTGGGCACCATCGCCGCAGGCGTAGCCAAGTGCAAGGCCGACCACGTGGTGATTGCCGGGCACGACGGCGGCACGGGCGCCTCGCCCTGGTCGTCCATCAAGCATTGCGGCAGCCCATGGGAAATCGGCTTGGCCGAAACCCAGCAAACCCTGGTGCTGAACCGCCTGCGCAGCCGCATCCGTGTGCAGGCCGACGGCCAGATGAAGACCGGCCGCGACGTTGCCATTGGCGCACTGTTGGGTGCTGACGAGTTTGGCTTTGCCACTGCTCCGCTGGTGGTGGAAGGTTGCATCATGATGCGCAAGTGCCACCTGAACACCTGTCCGGTGGGCGTGGCCACACAAGACCCTGAGCTGCGCAAGAAGTTCTCGGGCAAGCCTGAGCACGTGGTGAACTACTTCTTCTTCATTGCCGAAGAAGTTCGCCAGATCATGGCGCAGCTGGGCATTGTCAAGTTTGACGACCTGATTGGCCGCTCTGACCTGCTCGACATGCGTGCTGGCCTGCAGCACTGGAAAGCCAGCGGCCTGGATTTCAGCCGCCTGTTTGCCCAGCCCAATGTGCCCGCCGATGTGCCACGTTTTCAAACCGAGTCGCAAGACCATGGCCTGGAAAAGTCGCTCGACAACGTGCTGATTGCCAAGAGCCGTGCGGCCATTGACAAGGGTGAGCGCGTGCAGTTCATTGAAGTGGCGCGCAACGTGAACCGCTCGGTGGGTGCCATGTTGTCGGGTGCGGTGACCAAGGTGCACCCTGAAGGCCTGCCTGATGACACCATTCGCATCCAGTTAGAGGGCACGGGCGGCCAGTCGTTTGGCGCGTTTTTGTGCCGCGGTATCACGCTGTACATGATTGGAGACGCCAATGACTACACCGGCAAAGGCTTGAGCGGTGGCCGTGTGGTGGTGCGCCCGAGCATTGATTTTCGCGGTGAAGCCACCAAAAACACCATTGTGGGCAACACCGTGATGTACGGCGCCACCAGTGGCGAAGCGTTTTTGTGCGGCGTAGCCGGCGAGCGTTTTGCGGTGCGTCTGTCAGGGGCCACGGCGGTGATTGAAGGCACCGGGGACCATGGGTGTGAGTACATGACTGGCGGCACCGTGGCCGTGCTGGGTGTGACCGGGCGCAACTTTGCGGCCGGCATGAGCGGCGGCATCGCTTACGTGTATGACGAAGACGGCAAGTTTGCCAAGCGTTGCAACACCGCCATGGTGTCGCTTGAAAAAGTGTTGACCACCGCAGAGCAAAAAGAAGCCATCAACGAAAGCCTGTGGCACCGTGGCCAAAGCGATGAGGCGCAGCTGAAAAAATTGCTGGAAGACCACAACCGCTGGACCGGCAGCCGCCGTGCCCGCGAGTTGCTCGACAACTGGGACACCGCACGTGCCAAATTCGTCAAGGTTTTCCCCAACGAGTACAAACGTGCTCTGGGTGAGCTTCATGCAAAGAAAGGGGCTGTAGCCCAGGTAGAACGTGCGCAAGCAGCTATTAAAAAAGAAGCTGTCGCGGCTAAGTAAAACGCCGCTTCCATCAGACACATAGGAAAACATCATGGGAAAAATCACTGGTTTCATGGAATATGAGCGCCTGGAAGAGGGCTACAAGCCCGTGCCTGAGCGCTTGAAGAATTACAAAGAGTTTGTGATCGGGCTCGACGACAAGGCCGCCAACATCCAGGCCGCGCGCTGCATGGACTGTGGCACGCCGTTTTGCAACAGCGGTTGCCCAGTCAACAACATCATTCCGGATTTCAACGATCTGGTCTACCACGGTGACTGGAAAGAAGCCATTGACGTGCTGCACAGCACCAACAACTTCCCCGAATTCACCGGCCGCATTTGCCCGGCTCCGTGCGAAGCGGCTTGCACGTTGAATGTGAATGACGGCGCCGTGGGCATCAAGAGCATTGAACACGCCATCATCGATCGCGCTTGGGCCGAGGGCTGGGTGACAGCGCAGCCAGCCAAGGTCAAGACCGGCAAAAAAGTGGCGGTGGTGGGCTCCGGCCCGGCCGGCATGGCGGCTGCCCAGCAGCTGGCGCGGGTTGGCCATGACGTGACCTTGTTTGAAAAGAATGACCGCGTGGGTGGCTTGCTGCGTTATGGCATTCCAGACTTCAAGATGGAAAAAACCCACATCGACCGCCGTGTTGATCAGCTTAAGGCCGAGGGTGTAACGATTCGCACCGGTGTGCTGGTGGGTGAAATGCCCAAGGGCAGCAAGGTCACCAACTGGGCCAAGGAAAAGATCTCTGCTGAGCAATTACAGGCTGAATTTGATGCCGTGCTGCTCACTGGCGGCTCCGAGCAAAGCCGAGATTTGCCGGTGCCTGGCCGTGACCTGGATGGCATTTACTTCGCCATGGAGTTTTTGCCACAGCAAAACAAGGTCAATGCCGGCGACAAGCTCAAGGGCCAATTGCGTGCCGACTGCAAACACGTGATCGTGATTGGTGGCGGCGACACCGGCTCCGATTGCGTGGGCACCAGCAACCGCCACGGCGCAGCCAGCGTCACGCAGTTTGAAGTGATGCCGCAGCCGCCAGTCGAAGAAGACCGGCCCATGACTTGGCCCTATTGGCCCATGAAATTGCGCACCAGCTCCAGCCATGACGAAGGCTGCACCCGCGAGTTCGCCATTTCCACCAAGGAATTCATTGGTGAAAAAGGCAAGCTCACCGGCCTTAAAACCGTGCACATCGAGCTCAAGGACGGCAAGATGGTAGAAATCGCTGGCACCGAGAAGACCTATCAGGCTGACTTGGTGCTGCTTGCCATGGGCTTTGTCAATCCGGTGGCAACCGTGCTGGAAGCCTTTGGCATCGACAAGGATGCGCGCGGCAACGCCAAAGCCACAACCGAGTTCACGGGTGGTTACGCCACCAACGTGGCCAAGGTGTTTGCCGCTGGCGACATTCGCCGGGGCCAAAGCCTGGTGGTGTGGGCAATTCGCGAAGGCCGCCAGGCAGCCCGCTCGGTCGATGAGTTTTTAATGGGATTCAGCGACCTGCCCCGCTAAATTACAGCATCATTTATGATCGAGAGGCCGGGTTTACCCCCGGTCTTTCTATTTATGGCTCCAAAACCCCTCGATCCCCTGGTTGAAATGCGTCACCTTAGCTTTGGCTATGGGGAACGCATGATCCTGGACGACATTTCGTTGTCGGTGCCGCGTGGCAAGGTCACTGCACTCATGGGTGCGTCGGGTGGCGGCAAAACCACAGTGCTGCGCCTCATTGGCGGCCAGGTGCAGGCCCAGCAAGGGCAGATGCTGTTTGATGGCCAAGACTTGACACCCATGAATCAGTCGGAGCTGTACGCGGCGCGCCGGCGCATGGGCATGTTGTTCCAGTTTGGTGCCCTGTTTGCTGACCTGGACGTGTTTGAGAACGTGGCTTTCCCGCTGCGCGAGCACACCCATTTGCCTGAGGCGCTGATTCGCGATGTGGTGCTGATGAAGCTCAATGCGGTTGGCCTGCGCGGTGCACGTGACCTGATGCCCAGTGACTTGAGCGGTGGTATGGCACGCCGCGTGGCGCTGGCGCGGGCCATTGCGCTTGACCCCGAGCTGGTGATGTACGACGAACCTTTCGCCGGTCTCGACCCGATTTCGCTGGGCACCTCTGCGCGTTTGATCCGTGAGCTCAACGATGCCATGGGCCTGACCAGCATTTTTGTCTCGCACGATCTGGAACAAACCTTCGCCATCGCTGACCAGGTGATCATTCTGGCCAACGGCAAGGTGGCTTGCCAGGGCACTCCGGATGAGGTGCGCCACAACACCGACCCGCTGGTGCACCAGTATGTGCATGCCCTGCCGGACGGCCCGGTGCATTTCCATTATCCCGGCCCGACGGTCGAAGAAGATTTTGGTGCAGAGGTGACGCCATGAGCTGGCTTCACCCGAAAGTACTGGGGTTTGCAGTGCGTCGCCAGCTCGATGCCATGGGTTATGCCGCGCGCCTGTTTTTCCGCCTGTGTGCCAGCTTGGGTTATGCGCTCAGGCGCAATGTGCTGGTGCGCGACCAGATTCATTTTTTGGGCAACTATTCACTGGCCATCATTGGTGTGTCGGGGCTGTTTGTGGGGTTTGTGCTCAGCTTGCAAGGTTATTACATCTTGAAGCGTTATGGGTCATCCGAAGCCTTGGGCCTGATGGTGGCTTTGAGTCTGCTGCGCGAATTGGGCCCGGTGGTCACGGCTTTGCTGTTTGCCGGGCGCGCTGGCACGGCACTCACGGCCGAAATTGGTTTGATGAAAGCTGGCGAGCAAATCAGCGTGATGGAGATGATGGCGGTTGACCCCATTCAGCGGGTTCTGGCACCACGTTTTTGGGCTGGCATGTTCACCATGCCCCTGCTGGCGGCCTTGTTCAGCGCCATGGGCGTGGTTGGCGGCTGGGTGGTGGGGGTCCTGATGATTGGTGTCGATGGCGGCGCTTTCTGGAGCCAGATTCAGGGTGGCGTGGATGTGTTTCAGGATGTTGGCAACGGGGTGGTGAAAAGCTTTGTGTTTGGTGTGGCGGTGACGTTCATTGCCCTGCTGCAAGGCTACAACGCGCAGCCGACACCCGAAGGGGTGGCCAAAGCCACGACCCGCACCGTGGTGATGGCATCGCTGGCAGTGTTGGCACTGGACTTCATCCTGACTGCCATGATGTTCACGATCTGACCGCCATCTGACGGCAAATGACAAGAAAGGTGTTTAATGCAACGCTCAAAAAATGACCTCTGGGTTGGTTTATTCGTGCTGATAGGGGCTGTGGCCATTTTGTTTTTGGCCCTGCAGTCGGCCAATTTGCTGACGCTCAGTTTTCAAAAAACTTATTCTGTGGCAGCCAAGTTTGACAACATTGGCGGTCTCAAGCCCAAGGCAGCGGTCAAAAGTGCCGGCGTGGTGGTCGGGCGAGTTGAAAACATCTCGTTTGATGACAAGTCATTTCAGGCCAAAGTGACGCTGGCGCTGGAGAGTCAGTACACCTTTCCCAAAGACAGCTCGCTGAAGATTTTGACCAGTGGTTTGCTGGGTGACCAATATCTGGGCATTGAGGCGGGTGCAGACGACAAAAATCTGGCCGCTGGCGACGTGATCTCCAGCACCCAATCGGCCATCGTTCTGGAAAATTTAATCAGTCAGTTTTTGTTCAGTAAGGCGGCTGAGCCGTCCGGCGCTGCGGCGAGTGCAAGTAATCAGGGAAAATAATGAAAAATTCGTCAAGTTTGAAAAGTGGCTGGGTCCAACGGTGTTCGTCGGTGCTTATGTCTGCGGTACTCATCACGCTGACTGGTTGCGCCACTGGCCCCACTGCGGATCGGCGAGACCCACTGGAGCCCTTCAACCGGGGCGTTTACAAGTTCAATGATGTGGTTGACCGCGCCGTGATCAAGCCGGTGGCTACGGCCTACCGGGATGTGTTGCCGTCACCGATTCGCACCGGGGTGAACAATTTCTTCAATAACTTGCAGGATGCCTGGTCTGCGGTCAACAGCGCCTTGCAGCTCAAGGGCCAAGCAGCTGGCAACAATTTGGTGCGTTTTGGTGTCAACACCTTCCTGGGGCTGGGCGGTGTGCTCGACATTGCGTCTGAAATGCGCGTCGAGCGCCACACCGAAGACTTTGGCCAGACGCTCGGCCATTGGGGTGTCAAGTCTGGGCCGTATCTGGTGTTGCCACTGCTGGGGCCGTCAACCGTGCGTGACACCGCCGCGCTGCCGGTGGATGCCCAAGGCAATCTGGTGTCAAGCATCAACGATGTGCCCACACGCAACTCCGCCACTGCCCTGAATTTGCTGGACCGTCGCTCGCGCTTGCTGGAGGCCTCCGACATACTGGACCAAGTGGCGCTTGACCCTTACACATTCACCCGCGATGCCTTTTTGCAGCGCCGCCAAAATTCGGTCTACGACGGCTACCCGCCTGACGACGACGAGCCGATGCCGGCTGACAACCTGACCAAATAATCTAGAGAAAGAATTGAAAATGAACCGACGTTTATTAGCCCAATGGCTGCTGGCCCTGGCCGCCAGTGCTTCTGTTTTTGCAGCGATGCCAGTGCACGCGGCCGATGAAGCGCCGGACGCCCTGATCAACCGCGTGACCAAGGAAACCTTGGATGTCATTTTGGCTGATCCGGCGGTGCAAGCCGGCGACGTGTCACGCATCATGGCACTGGTGGATGAAAAGGTCATGCCTTATGTCAATTTTCAACGCATGACAGCTTCTGCCGTAGGGCCTGGTTGGCGCCAGGCCACGCCCGAGCAGCGCAAGCGTCTTGAGACCGAATTCAAAACCCTGCTGGTGCGCACCTATTCAGGCGCCATGAGCCAGGCGAAAAACCTGAGCTTCAGTGTCAAGCCCCTGCGGGCGGCGCCTGAGGACAAAGAAGTGATTGTGCGCACCTTGATCAAAGGCCGGGGCGACCCGGTCCAGCTGGACTACCGCCTGGAAAAAACACCAGGGGCTGGCGCTGGCTGGAAAGTCTTTAATCTGAACGTGATGGGCGTCTGGCTGGTGGACACTTACCGCAGCCAGTTCGCCGAGGAAATCAATGCCAAGGGGATTGATGGCTTGATTGCCACGCTGACCGAGCGCAACAAGGCCAACGCGGCAGGGCCTTCAGTCAAAGTCAATAAGCCTGCCAAAGGCTAAGCATCGTGCTGCATTTGCCTGACACCTTGGTGCACAGCACGGCAACGGCTTGCCTTGCAGGTCTGTTGCAGTCTGCGCGCGCTGAGCCAACGGCAAGCGTCACCGTGGATGCGTCAGACCTGGTGCGTTTTGACTCCACCGCCTTGGCGGTTTTGCTGGAACTGCGGCGGGCCGTCTTGTTGGCGGGCAAAGCCCTGGTGTTGCAGGCCTTGCCCTCGCGTTTGAGTGATTTGGCGCGGCTTTACGGCATTGCCGCGTTGCTGCCAGTTCAGGGCGCCGTCGCCCCGGTAAACTAACTCACCCTATGCCCGCCATTTCGTTTCAGTCGGTTTCCAAAAGCTACCCTTCACCTCGCGGCCCGCAGGGCGGCAGTTTCTTGGCGCTTGACCACGTCAGCCTGGACATTCAGGCGGGTGAGTTTTTTGGGCTGCTGGGCCCCAACGGCGCGGGCAAAACCACCCTGATCACGATTTTGGCCGGACTGGCCAAAGCCACGTCGGGGCGCGTGATGGTGATGGGTCACGACGTGCAAACCGACTTTGCTGCGGCCCGTCGCGCCTTGGGTGTGGTGCCGCAAGAGCTGGTGTTTGACCCCTTTTTCAATGTGCGTGAAGCCCTGCGCTTTCAGTCGGGCTACTTTGGTGTGCGTCACAACGATGCCTGGATTGATGAGCTGCTGGAGAGCCTGGGCCTCACTGACAAGGCCAACGCCAACATGCGCGTGCTCTCGGGTGGCATGAAGCGCCGGGTGCTGGTGGCGCTGGCGCTGGTGCACAAGCCGCCGGTGATTGTGCTCGATGAGCCCACCGCAGGTGTCGACGTCGAGCTGCGCCAAACCTTGTGGCATTTCATCGCCAAACTCAACAAGCAGGGCAGTACCGTGCTCTTGACCACGCATTACCTGGAAGAAGCCGAGGCCCTGTGCGGGCGCATTGCCATGCTCAAGACTGGCAAAGTGGTGGCACTGGACAGCACCAGTGCCTTGCTCAAGGCGGCGTCCAGCAATGTGCTGCGTTTCAAGATTGACAGCGACTTGCCGCCCGCGCTGGCCGCAGGTGCCCGCGTCACCGGGCGTGTGGTGCAGTTTCCGGCACAGGACGCCTTGGCCGTTGAGCGTTATCTGGCGGCGGTGCGTGAGGCTGGCCTGGTGGCCCACGACATCGAGATTCGCCGTGCTGACCTCGAAGATGTGTTTCTGGACGTGATGAACCAGCATGCCAACCCAGAAGTGAGCAGCGCCCCATGACCGGCTGGCAAATGCTGCTTTACAAAGAGGTGCTGCGCTTTTGGCGCGTGGCAGCACAAACCATTGCCGGGCCTGTCCTCACGGCCATGTTGTATTTGCTGATCTTTGGCCACGCGCTTGAAGCCCATGTCAAGGTGTATGACCAGGTCAGTTACACCGCGTTTTTGGTGCCGGGCCTGGCCATGATGAGCTTGTTGCAAAACGCTTTCGCCAACAGCTCGTCGTCGCTGATCATGAGCAAGGTCATGGGTAACCTGGTGTTTTTGCTGTTGACGCCGCTGTCGTATCGGCACTGGTTTGTGGCTTATGTGGGCGCATCGGTGTTTCGTGGCCTGGTGGTGGGCATCGGCGTGTTGCTGGTGTCGGCTTTCTTCACTGATTTGAGTTATGTCGCGCCGCTGTGGATTCTGGCGTTTGCGATGCTGGGTGCTGCATTGATGGGCGCGCTGGGCCTGATCGCCGGCCTGTGGGCCGAAAAATTCGACCAACTCGCAGCGTTCCAGAACTTTGTGGTGATGCCCATGACGTTTTTGAGCGGCGTGTTTTACTCGATCCACTCGCTGCCGCCGTTTTGGCAAACGGTGAGCCATTTCAACCCGTTTTTCTACATGATTGACGGCTTTCGCTACGGCTTTTTTGGTGCCAGTGATGTGTCGCCCTGGCTCAGTCTGAGCGTTGTGGCTTCGGCCACGCTGGCGGTGAGCCTGTGGGCGCTGTGGCTGTTGCGATCCGGTTACAAGGTTCGCTCCTGATTTTCAAATGGTTGGGGGCAACTCTGAAGGTTTGTCCCACAAGAAAGAAACAAGATGACTGCTGAAGAACTGAAAAAAATGATCGCTGCCGGGCTGGCCTGCGACGAACTGACCGTGGAAGGTGATGGCCGCCATTGGTACGCCACCATCGTGTCAAGTGAATTCGAGGGCAAACGCGCCATTGCACGACACCAGCGCGTGTATGCCACGCTGGGCAACAAGATGAAAACCGACGAGGTTCATGCCCTGTCCATGAAAACCTTCACGCCCGCCGAGTGGGCCAACGAAACCAATTAAGTCCATGGACAAACTTTTGATACGCGGGGGGCAGCCCCTGAATGGCACGGTGATGATTTCTGGCGCCAAGAATGCGGCCCTTCCAGAGCTGTGTGCCGCCTTGCTCACCGCCGAGCCAGTGACCTTGCGCAATGTGCCGCGCCTGCAAGACGTGTCCACCATGTTCAAGCTGATTCGCAACATGGGCGTGACCGCCGAGCGCGGCGATGACGGCACGGTGCAGCTGAACGCGGGTACCTTGACCAACCCTGAAGCCCCTTATGAGCTGGTGAAAACCATGCGTGCGTCGGTCCTGGCGCTGGGCCCCTTGCTGGCGCGTTTTGGCCACGCCAAAGTGTCGCTGCCGGGTGGCTGCGCCATTGGCTCGCGTCCGGTGGACCAGCACATCAAGGGCCTGACCGCCATGGGGGCAGAAATTTCGGTCGAACACGGCTACATGGTGGCCAAGCTGACCGCCGGGCGCACCCGCCTGCATGGTGCACGCATTGCCACCGACATGGTCACTGTGACCGGTACCGAAAATTTTTTGATGGCAGCCGCACTGGCCGAGGGCGAAACCATTCTGGAAAACGCCGCCCAGGAACCCGAGATTGCCGACCTGGCCGAGATGCTGATCAAGATGGGCGCACGCATAGAAGGCCATGGCACCAGCCGCATCCGCATCCAAGGGGTTGAATCCTTGCATGGCTGCGATCATCAGGTGGTAGCCGACCGCATCGAAGCGGGCACATTTTTGTGTGCCGTGGCCGCCACCGGTGGCGACGTGACGGCCCAGCATGGCCGCATTGACCATCTAGAGGCTGTGGTTGAGAAATTGCGCGATGCTGGCGTGACCATCACCAAGGTTACCGACGGCATTCGGGTGCAGTCAGCTGGCGCTGCGCAGCTCAAGGCGCAAAGCTTTCGCACCACCGAATACCCGGGGTTTCCGACCGACATGCAGGCGCAGTTCATGGCGCTCAACACCGTTGCAAAAGGCACGGCCATGGTCACCGAGACCATTTTTGAGAACCGCTTCATGCACGTCAACGAGCTGGTGCGCCTGGGCGCCAACATCCTGATTGACGGCAAGGTGTCGATGGTGGAAGGTGTGCCGCAACTGTCGGGCGCCACCGTGATGGCCACTGACCTGCGCGCGTCGGCCAGCCTGGTCATTGCCGGTTTGGTGGCTGATGGCGAGACCCTGGTGGACCGCATTTACCACCTGGACCGGGGTTACGACCAGATGGAAGCCAAGCTGCGTGGTTTGGGCGCCAATATCGAACGGGTGAAGTGATTTTTTCGTCACACTACAGCCTTGTTGCGCCTGCGTCCCCAGTCCTGGGTCACGTTCAATAAGCTGTGGATACTATATAAATAATAGCTACTTGCGCATATTCTATAAGGGCTAGAGGCCAAAATGATCACTATTGCATTGTCCAAGGGACGTATTTTCGAGGAAACCCTGCCATTGCTCAAAGCTGCCGGCATTGAGGTGCTGGAAGACCCGGAAACCTCGCGCAAATTGATTTTGACCACCAATCAGCCCGACGTGCGCGTGCTGGTGGTGCGCGCCACCGACGTGCCCACCTATGTGCAATATGGCGGCGCCGACATGGGCATCACCGGCAAAGACACCTTGCTGGAGCACGGCAGCGATGGTTTGTACCAGCCGCTGGATTTGCAAATTGCCAAGTGCCGCATCAGCGTGGCGGTGCGCTCGGACTTTGACTACGCCAATGCCGTCAAAAAAGGCTCGCGCCTGACCGTGGCCACCAAATACGTGGCGATCGCAAGAGAGTTTTTTGCCAGCAAAGGTGTGCACGTTGATTTGATCAAGCTCTACGGCAGCATGGAACTTGCCCCCTTGGTGGGCATGGCCGATGCGATCGTTGATCTGGTGTCCACCGGCAACACCCTCAAGGCCAACCATCTAGTCGAGGTCGAGCACATCATGGACATCAGCTCACGGCTGGTGGTGAACCAGGCCGCGCTCAAGCTCAAGCAAGCCCCCATTCGCCGCATCATTGACGCGTTTGAGTCGGCGGTGGGCCAATAAATCGGATCACAAACACTATGAATTTGGTAGCTACCCCCGCTCGTTTGTCAACCGATAGCAGCACATTTGATGCTGATTTCAAAGCGCGCTTGCATTGGTCTGCCGAGACCGACGCTGACATTGAACAGCGTGTGGCCGACATCCTGGCGGATGTGCAACATCGCGGTGATGCCGCCGTGCTGGACTACACCGCGCGTTTTGACGGGCTGCAAGCGTCCAGCATGGTCGAACTGGAACTGACCCAGGTTGAGCTCAAGGTGGCCTTTGACGGCTTGCCTGCGGCGCAGCGCGACGCCTTGCAAGCGGCCGCCGCCCGGGTGCGCAGCTACCACGAGGCCCAGCGCAAAGCCAGTGGCGAGAGCTGGAGCTACCGCGACGAAGACGGTACGCTGCTCGGTCAAAAAGTCACGCCACTGGACCGCGTCGGCATTTACGTGCCCGGCGGCAAAGCGGCTTATCCCAGCAGCGTTCTGATGAACGCCATTCCCGCGCACGTGGCCGGTGTGGGCGAGATCATCATGGTGGTGCCAACCCCCAAGGGTGAAAAAAATGCGCTGGTTCTGGCGGCTGCTTACGTGGCTGGCGTGACGCGTGCCTTCACCATTGGTGGCGCGCAAGCCGTGGCGGCGCTGGCCTATGGCACTGCCACGGTGCCGAAGGTTGACAAAATCACCGGCCCTGGCAACGCCTATGTGGCAAGCGCCAAAAAACGCGTGTTTGGTGTCGTCGGCATTGACATGATTGCGGGCCCAAGCGAGATTCTGGTGCTGGCTGATGCGTCAACTCCGCCCGACTGGGTGGCGATGGATTTGTTCAGCCAGGCCGAGCACGACGAGCTGGCGCAAAGCATTTTGCTGTGCCCCGACGCCGCTTATATCGACCAGGTGCAGGCCAGCATCAATCGCCTGCTGCCGGAGATGCCGCGCCGCGAGATCATCGCCAAGTCACTCAATGGTCGCGGCGCCTTAATTTTGACGCGCAACATGGAAGAGGCCTGTGAGATCAGCAACCGCATTGCACCCGAACATCTGGAGGTGAGCAGCCGTGACCCGCACCGCTGGGAGCCACTTTTGCGGCATGCTGGTGCCATCTTTCTGGGTGCCTACACCAGCGAATCCCTGGGCGACTACTGCGCTGGCCCAAACCATGTGTTGCCCACCAGCGGCACGGCACGCTTTTCGTCCCCCCTGGGTGTTTACGATTTCCAAAAACGCAGCAGCCTGATCGAAGTCAGCGAAGCCGGTGCACAAATACTGGGGCAGATCGCCTCGGTGCTGGCGCATGGCGAAGGCCTGCAGGCACACGCCCGGGCTGCCGAGATGCGGCTAAAGGGCTGACTATTTGCTGTTTTTTCGCTTGCCTTGTTGCCTTGTCAAAAAGCAGCAATGGCGCAAGACCCGTCTGTTGAACCTGAACCCTTTGATTGGTCAATCCATTGAATGAATCGCAAGCGCCAGTGATCTCCCGCATCCGCCCCGACGTGCGCGCCATGCACGCTTATGTGGTGCAAGACGCCCACGGCATGGTCAAGCTTGATGCCATGGAAAACCCGCACAGCTTGCCGCCCGCGCTGCAGGCCGAGTTGGGCCAACGTCTGGGCGCTTTGGCGCTGAACCGCTACCCGGCGGGTCGCGTCAATGACCTGCGCGACGCGCTGGCCAGCTACGCGCAGATGCCGGCAGGCTTTGCGTTGACGCTGGGCAACGGCTCTGACGAACTCATAAGCATGCTGGCGCTGGCCTGTGCCGTGCCACCCAGCGAAGCCAATGGTTTCAAAAAAGCCGTGGTGTTGGCCCCCGTGCCGGGCTTTGTGATGTACGCCATGAGCGCGCAGCTGCAAGGTTTGGATTTTGTCGGTGTGCCGTTGACGGCTGACTTTGAGCTCGACGCATCAGCCATGCTCGCCGCCATCGCTGAACACCAGCCCACCATTACCTACCTGGCGTATCCGAACAACCCGACCGCTAATTTGTGGAACGACGAGGCGATTGAGCACATCATTCTGGCCGCAGGTGAGCAGGGTGGCTTGGTGGTGATGGACGAGGCCTACCAACCCTTTGCTTCGTACAGCTACCAGAACCGCCTGACCCGACATCGCCATGTGCTGCTGCTGCGCACCTTGAGCAAGTTTGGTCTGGCCGGTGTCAGGCTTGGGTATTTGATTGGCCCCAGTGTGCTGGTGGCAGAAATTGACAAGGTGCGCCCACCCTACAACGTGAGTGTGCTGAACTGCGAAGCGGCGTTGTTTGCGCTTGAACATCAAGAGGTGTTTCAGGCTCAAGCGCTTGATGTATGTGCGCAGCGTGCTCTGATTTTTGAAGCTTTGGCCAAGCTGCCCCAAGTCCACGCTTTCCCTAGTCAGGCCAACATGCTGTTGGTGCGTGTACCCGACGCGCAAAAAACGTTTGACGGCATGGCTGCACGCGGCGTGCTGGTCAAGAACGTTTCTAAAATGCACCCACGCCTTCACCAGTGCCTGCGCCTCACCGTAGGCACCGCCACTGAAAACCACCTGATGTTGACCGCCTTGGAAGCCTCGTTATGACCAACTTTGCCTTGACCGAATTGCCCGACAGCCACGCCACGCGTGCGGCCCGCACCGCCGAGGTGGAGCGCAACACGGCCGAGACCAACATCACCGTGCGCATCAACCTGGACGGCACCGGCATCTCGCGCCTGCACACCGGCATTGGTTTTTTTGACCACATGTTGGATCAAATTGCCCGCCATGGCCTGATCGACCTCGACATTGATGCCGAGGGCGACCTGCACATTGACGGTCACCACACCGTGGAAGACGTTGGCATCACGCTGGGTCAGGCTGTTTACAAAGCGGTGGGTGACAAAAAAGGCATTCGCCGTTACGGCCACGCTTACGTGCCGCTGGACGAAGCCCTGAGCAGGGTCGTGATTGACTTTTCTGGTCGCCCCGGTTTGGTGATGGACGTGCCGTTTACCAGCGGCATGATCGGCACCTTTGACACCCAGCTGATGCACGAATTTTTTCAGGGGTTTGTCAACCATGCGCTGGTCACCCTGCACATCGACAACCTCAAGGGCGTCAACGCCCACCACCAGGCCGAGACCGTGTTCAAGGCTTTTGCCCGCGCCCTGCGCGCCGCGCTTGAGCTTGACCCGCGCGCCCTGGGGCAAATTCCGTCCACCAAGGGTTCTTTGTAGTTTTATATGAGAAATTGGCCTCTAGCCCTTATATATCAAGCGTAAGTAGCTATGAATTTAATAATAAATGTCGGTCGACCCAAGACCGTGGCGGTGGTCGATTACGGCATGGGCAACCTGCGTTCGGTGTCGCAAGCGGTGCAGGCAGCTGCAGCAGGCACCGGCTTTGAGGTGGTCATCACCCAAGACCCCGAGGTGGTGCGTGCTTCTGAGCGCGTTGTGCTGCCCGGCCAAGGCGCCATGCCCGACTGCATGCGCGAGTTGCGCGAGTCTGGCCTGCAAGCCTCGGTGCTCGAAGCCGCAGCCAGAAAGCCGCTGTTCGGTGTGTGCGTGGGCATGCAAATGCTGCTGGACCACAGCGCCGAGGGCAACACCGCTGGCCTGGGGCTGATCCACGGCGAGGTCATCAAGTTTGAGTTGGCCGGCCGCTTGCAAGAAGACGGCAGCCGCTTCAAGGTGCCGCAAATGGGCTGGAACCAAGTTTGGCGCGCCAACCATGGTGGCCCACCTCACCCGGTTTGGGGTGACGTGCCCGATGGCAGCTACTTCTACTTTGTGCACAGCTTCTATGCCAAACCGTCGGATGCGCGCCACAGCGTGGGGGAAACCGATTACGGCCAGCGCTTCTCAAGTGCCATTGCACGTGATAATATTTTTGCCACGCAATTCCACCCAGAAAAAAGTTCTGACCACGGTCTGAGCCTTTACCGCAACTTCCTCCACTGGAATCCCTGACTCTGCTGTTCTTCCCGATGTGCACCGCCGTCGCTCCATCGCCTTTTTTGCAAACACCGCTCGCCTGTTGCCGAGTGGGCTGTGTCGTTTGTTTGTGACTATTTTCCTTCCCGGTTTTATTACCTCCAGCCCTGAGCATCATGCTTTTAATTCCTGCAATCGATCTTAAAGACGGCCATTGCGTGCGCCTGCAACAAGGTGACATGACCCTTTCCACCACCTTCAGCGAAGAGCCCTCCGTGATGGCGCGCAGTTGGGTAGACAAAGGCGCGCGGCGCGTGCACCTGGTGGATTTGAACGGCGCCTTTGCCGGCCAGCCAAAAAACGAGGCGGCCATCCGCAAAATTCTCAAGAGCATTGGCAGCGAGGTGGATGTGCAGTTGGGTGGTGGCATTCGTGACCTCGACACCATCGAGCGTTACCTGGACGCCGGCTTGCGTTACGTCATCATTGGCACCGCAGCTGTCAAAAACCCCGGCTTTTTGCAAGATGCCTGCACCGCATTTGGCGGCCACATCATCGTTGGCCTGGACGCCAAAGACGGCAAGGTGGCCACCGATGGCTGGAGCAAGCTGACCCGCCATGACGTGGTTGACCTGGGCAAAAAGTTTGAAGACTATGGCGTGGAATCCATCATCTACACCGACATTGGCCGCGACGGCATGCTCAGCGGCATCAACGTCGAAGCCACTGTGCGCCTGGCGCAAGCCCTGACCATTCCCGTGATTGCCTCCGGTGGCCTGTCCAACATGGCCGACATCGAAGCGCTGTGCGCCGTGGAAATGGAAGGCGTTCAAGGCGTCATCTGCGGCCGTGCCATCTACAGCGGCGACCTCGATTTTGAAGCTGCGCAGGCGCGGGCTGATGAGTTGAACGGCTGATGCTCGCCAAACGCATCATCCCCTGCCTTGACGTCACCGGTGGCCGTGTCGTCAAAGGCGTCAACTTTGTTGAGTTGCGCGATGCCGGTGACCCGGTGGAAATTGCCGCGCGCTACAACGAGCAGGGCGCCGACGAGCTCACTTTTTTGGACATCACCGCCACCAGCGATGGGCGCGATCTGATTCTGCACATCATCGAGGCCGTGGCTTCTCAGGTGTTCATTCCGCTCACTGTGGGCGGTGGTGTGCGCACGGTGGATGACGTGCGACGCCTGCTCAATGCCGGGGCGGATAAAACCAGTTTCAACTCGGCGGCATTGGCCAACCCGCAGGTGATTCGAGAGGTGTCGGGTAAATATGGCGCTCAGTGCATCGTGGTGGCGATTGATGCCAAACGGCGCAGTGCTGCAGACACCTTGCGTCTGGATGCCCATGGCCAAACGGTGGGGGAGGGCTGGGATGTATACAGCCATGGCGGGCGCAAAAACACCGGTTTGGACGCGCTGGCCTGGGCCTGCCAGATGGCTGACTTTGGCGCTGGCGAGATTCTACTCACCAGCATGGACCGTGACGGCACCAAGGCCGGGTTCGATCTGGAACTCACCCGAGCCGTGAGCGACGCCGTGAGTGTTCCGGTGATTGCCTCCGGCGGCGTAGGCACCCTGGACCATCTGGTCGACGGCATTCAGCTGGGCCATGCCGATGCCGTGCTGGCCGCCAGCATCTTCCACTATGGCGAATTCACCGTGGCGCAGGCCAAGGCGCGCATGGCTGAACGCGGCGTTCCGGTGAGAATCTAAAAAAGCGACCCCAAGGGCCACGGCGACCAGTCGGGTGCTGGCTCTGGGGTTCGTATCTATATTGCTTTTTAAGCCTCTAGCCCTTATGGATAAAGCGCTAGAAGCTACATTATTTATAGTAACCAACATGAACGCATATTTGCCAATGAACTGGTTAGACACCCTTAAATGGGACGCGCAAGGCCTGATTCCGGCGATTGCGCAAGAGCAGGGCTCAAACGACGTCCTCATGATGGCGTGGATGAACCGTGAGGCGCTGCAAAAAACGGCCGAGTTGGGTCGGGCTGTGTATTTCAGCCGCTCACGCAACAAGCTTTGGTTCAAGGGTGAAGAATCCGGCCACGTGCAAACCGTGCACGAAATTCGTGTGGACTGCGACCAGGACGTGATTTTGCTCAAGGTCACGCAAACCGGCCACACGCCGGGACTGGCTTGTCACACCGGTCGGCACAGCTGTTTTTACAGTGTGTATGACAATGGCACATGGAAAGTTGTTGACCCGGTCCTGAAAGACCCGCAAACCATTTACAAAACCTGATGCCCTCTGAAAAAAATTCTGCTGATTCCCTGGCTGCTCTGGCGGCGGTGATTGCGTCCCGCTTGCCTGCCCGCGGTGGTGACCCCGAGGCCAGCTACGTGGCGCGCCTGCTGCACAAAGGCCCTGACGCCTTTCTGAAAAAAATTGGCGAAGAGGCCACCGAAGTGGTGATGGCCGCCAAAGACGCGGACCACGGTGGTGACCCGAAAAAGATCGTTTATGAAGTCGCTGACCTGTGGTTTCACAGCATGATTGCGCTGGCGCATTACGGACTGAGCCCGGCAGACGTGTTGGCCGAACTGGAGCGCCGCGAGGGCACCAGTGGCTTGCAGGAAAAAGCGCAGCGCAAACAGGGCGCCGATCCAAGTCCATCTGAAGGGGAGTCGGCATGACCCAAGATTTCACCACCGGCCCTAAAGCACCGGGCGAAGGCCATGCGACTGAGGCCCCGCGTGAGCTAGACATTCAAACCCTCAACGGCTTGAACGCCTGGGGCACCGTCAGTTACATCTTGCATTTGATCGTGGCAGTAGGGGCGTTGATTCCGGGTGGCCAGTTTGGCCCGCTGCTGCTGGTCATTGCGCTGGTGATTGACTTGGTGAAACGCGACGAGGCGGTTGGTACTTGGCACGCGTCACATTTCAAGTGGCGCATTCGCACCGTCCTCATCGCGGCGCTGCTTTATGCGGTGACCGCGCCTTTGTGGCTGTTATTTTTGTTGCCCGGCTGGTTCGCCTGGCTGGCGATTTCAGTCTGGTTTTTGTACCGCATCGTGTCTGGCATGGTGCGCATGAACAAAGGTTTGCCGATGGAGATGGCCGCATGATTGAGCACATTGTTGAAAGCGATCCGGATTGCCTGTTTTGCAAGATCATTGCCGGAAAAATCCCGTCGAAGCTGGTCTATCAAGACGACGAGTTGTATGCGTTTCATGACATTCACCCGTGGGCGCCGGTGCATTTTTTGATCATTCCCAAGCTGCACATTCCTTCTATGGCGCTGCTGACAGATGAGCACGCGGGGTTGATGGGGCGCATGATGGTGATGATCCCCAAGCTGGCCCTGCAGGAGGGCTGCAATCCTTACCCAGAGGGCGGTTTTCGCACCTTGTGCAACACTGGGGTTGAAGGTGGGCAAGAGGTACACCATTTGCATTTGCATGTGATGGGTGGACCGCGTCCCTGGCTGCGGGGTTAATTCTCGCTTGGGCGGCGGCACAGGCCTGTCTGCCGCATAAAATTCAACTTATTCGTTAGGAGAACATAAATGGGTTCATTTTCAATTTGGCACTGGTTGATCGTTCTGTTGATCGTCATCATGGTGTTTGGCACCAAAAAGCTCAAAAACCTTGGTGGTGATCTCGGCGGTGCGGTCAAGGGCTTTAAAGAAGGCATGAAAGAAGGCGGCACAACGCCTGAAGACAAACCCGAAGCAGCTTCGCAGGTGGCCAACGCCGCTACGGCCGACAAAACCACGATCGACGTGGAAGCCAAGCAAAAGTCCTGATGACGGGCGGTTGCTCAGGGTGGCTGTTGTTGCAGGTGTTGCATGATTGATCTGGGCATCTCCAAGCTGGCCATGATTGGTGCTGTCGCGCTGATCGTCATTGGCCCGGAAAAATTGCCGCGCGTGGCACGCACGGTCGGCACCCTGATAGGCAAGGCGCAACGCTATGTGTCTGACGTCAAGGCTGAAGTCAATCGTTCGATGGCGCTCGATGAGCTCAAGAAGATGAAAGACTCGGTCGAGAGCGCCGCCAAAGACGTGAGCCAGTCGATTCAGACCACTTCCGCAGATTTCGAGAAATCATGGGCAGAAGCCACCAGCACGGCCTCTGAAGGCATTTCGGACTACCGTCCGTCATCGTCTGACGCGGCCCCAGAATACCGTCACCCGAAGAAAAACTGGCGCCTTAAACAAGGTGCCACGCCCAACTGGTACAAAGCCCGGGCAGGTGTGCGCACCAGGGCCTTGTCAGGTGCTGCCCGCGTGGCGCGCTTTCGGCCAACCAAATTCAATTGATGTCAGATTCCCCCAAAAAAGACGACGAGCTGGCCGGTACCGAGCAGCCGTTTGTGGCCCACCTTGTTGAATTGCGCGACCGCCTGGTCAAGGCGGTGCTGGCCATCGCCGTGGTGGCCATTGGGCTGGGCATTTATCCGGGGCCAGGAGCGTTGTACGATTTGATGGCCGCGCCACTGGTGGCGCATTTGCCCGCCGGCGCGACGTTGATCGCCACTTCGGTGATTTCGCCCTTCATGGTGCCGCTCAAAGTGTTGTTGATGGCGTCCTTCATGATCGCCTTGCCCGTGGTGCTTTACCAGTTGTGGGCGTTTGTGGCGCCCGGGCTGTATTCGCATGAGAAAAAGCTCGTGATGCCACTGGTGGTGTCGAGCACGGTGCTATTTTTCACCGGCGTTGCCTTTTGTTATTTCTTTGTTTTTGGGCGGGTGTTTGCCTTCATCCAGAGCTTTGCCCCCAAGAGCATCACCGCGTCGCCTGACATCGAGGCCTATCTGGGTTTTGTGCTGTCGATGTTTTTGGCCTTTGGCATGGCCTTTGAGGTGCCGGTCGTGGTGGTGGTGTTGGCCCGAATGAACATTTTCAGCATCGAAAAGCTCAAGGAATTCCGTGGTTATTTTGTGGTGCTGGCCTTCATCATTGCCGCCATCGTGACGCCGCCTGACGTGGTGTCGCAGCTTGCGCTGGCGATTCCCATGGTTGCTTTGTATGAGGTCGGTATCTGGGCGGCACAGATATTCATCAAGCACACTAAGGCACCGGAAGATACCGCTGAAACCAGCGAAAGTTCAAGCTAAATCAGCCTGTAGCCCCCGTGAAGCAAGCGCGGGGCGCTATCAAAATAACAAACAATAGAATTACTGGGCCGGTTGACGTGGTTTTGGCCGCACACCCGGTGTCACCTGCAGTTTGGTTTTGCCATCTGCCCGCTGCACGTCAAACGGTGTGACTGTGCCAGGCTTGAGCGATGCCACTTGGGTCAGCAACTCGGCCACGTTGTGGACATCATGGCCTGCCACGCCGGTGACCACATCGCCCGGTTTCATGCCTGCTAGCGCGGCCGGGCCGTTTTGTAAGACACCGGTGATGATCACGCCCTGTTCTGCGGCTACGCCAAAGGTTTGCGCCAGCTCAGGTGTGAGTTCGCTCGGCTCCACCCCGATCCAGCCACGCGTGACGCGACCATCTTTCACAATGCCTTCCAGCACCAGTTTTGCGGTGGACACCGGGATGGCAAAGCCAATGCCCATGCTGCCACCCGAGCGAGAATAAATGGCGGTGTTGATGCCCAGCAGATTGCCGTTGGTGTCAACCAATGCGCCACCCGAGTTGCCCGGGTTGATGGCGGCATCGGTCTGGATGAAGTTCTCAAAGGTGTTGATGCCCAGCTGGTTGCGCCCCAGGGCACTCACGATGCCGCTGGTCACGGTTTGGCCCACGCCAAATGGGTTGCCAATGGCCAGCACCTGGTCGCCCACTTGCAGGCTGTCGGAGTTGCCCAGCACGATGACGGGCAAGCGATCCAACTCAATCTTCAGCACGGCCAAGTCCGCATCCGGGTCGGTGCCTATGACCTTGGCACGGGCATGGCGGCTGTCATTGAGGATCACCTCGATTTCATCGGCGTTTTCCACCACATGGTTGTTGGTCAGGATGTAACCGTCAGGGCTGACAATCACGCCACTGCCCAAGCCCACCTGGGGTTGGTTTTGCTGTTCGCCAAAAAAGAACTTGAACCAGGGATCATCCCCGTGCGGGCCTTGCCGGGCGTTTTTGCTGGTGTTGATGCTGACCACCGCCAGTGATGACTTTTGCGCCGCCAGCCTGAAGCTGCCGGGTGGCACCATACCCGGTGTGGCAGCGGGTGCTTCAATTACCGCCACCATGCCAGAGCGGACGACCTTCATGTCCAGCCAGCCAGGTTTGAGCGTGCCGACAACAAAATACGCTGCCAACAAGACAGTGACCGACTGAGAAAACAACAACCAGAAACGTTTCATGGACAATGCCAAAAATTGGCCTATTTAGGTGGAAGAAACTGCGCGTTGAGCGTTAAATTGTAGGTCTCTGATCAATAAATCAATGCCCAAGTTCACAGTCACCCTTCATGTTGAGCGTGAAGCGCCCCTCAAACCCCCCTTGGGTGCGCCGTGTAATGGCTGCGGCGTGTGCTGTTTGATGGAGCCTTGTCCCTTGGGTGTGCTGCTCTCTGGGCGGCGCAGCGGGGCCTGCCTGGCCTTGCGCTGGCAGGCTGACAGCCGGCAGTACCGTTGTGGCGCCATTACTTCTGCGCCAGAGGTGTTACGTGCGCGTATGCCGGTTTTATTGCATGGAGCCGTGCCAGCGCTGGCTTGGCTGCTGGCGCGATTGGCGCGGCGCTGGGTGGCTGCCGGTGTGGGTTGTGATTGTGATGTGTCAAGACCTGAGCGTGCGCCTGACTCCCAAGCTTTCGGGGCGTGACCCGCTATCCCCTTGATCCCTCTTAGCATTGACTGACGCCACTTGAGAGCCCCCTGATGACCCAAAGAACTGACCTGCTGGCTGCGTTTGACACATTGCTGCAGCCCGAGCGTTTTCGAGATTTCGGCCCCAATGGCTTGCAAGTGGAGGGCTGTGCCACGGTGCAAAAGATTGTCTCCGGCGTCACCGCCAGCCGCGCCTTGATTGAGGCAGCAATTGCGGCCAACGCCGGCGCCATTTTTGTCCACCACGGCCTGTTCTGGCGAGGGCAAGATGGCCGAGTCACCGGCTGGATGAAGCAGCGCCTGGCCCTATTGCTGGCGCATGACATCAACCTGTTTGCCTACCATTTGCCGTTGGACGCCCACCCTGAGCTGGGTAACAACGCCCAGCTGGGGCTTCAGTTGGGTCTGATCGTGCAATCGCGCTTTGGCGAGCAAGACCTCGGTTGCTTGGGGGAACGCATCGACGGGACTGCGTTTGATGGCGCGCAGCTTTTGGCTGACCATGTGGCATTTGTATTAAATAGGCCTGTATCCCTTGTAAATAATGCGCAAAAAGCTATTAAAAAGATAGCATGGTGCAGTGGTGGTGCGCAGACCTATTTTGAGGCTGCCATTGCCGCAGGGGCTGACGCCTTCATCACCGGCGAACTATCAGAGCCGCAGGCGCACATTGCCCGCGAATGTGGTGTGGCCTACATTGCCTGCGGCCACCATGCCAGTGAGCGTTATGGCGCGCCAGCCGCAGCCGCCCACGTGGCCGCCCAATTCGGGCTGGCACACGAATTCATAGACATTGACAACCCCGCCTGACATGACTGCATCTACAAACCCGCAAGCGTTGCCTATTGCCATCACCATGGGCGATGCCGCAGGCATTGGCCCGGAGATCATCGCCAAGGCGTTCAGAGACTCACCCGCTGACACCAAGGGCTGTTTCGTGGTGGGCGACGTTGCGACGCTGCGCCGCGCCGCGGCCGTGGTTGCCGGTCACGGGGTGCCGCTACCGGTGGCGGTGTTGAACCATGCGGAAGAGGCGTTGCACTGCCCGCCGCAGTGCATCCCCTTGCTGCCGATCGACTTGGTTGTGCCAGCAGACGCCGAGCCCGTACCGTTTGGCCAGTTGAGTGCGCGCGCCGGCCAAATCGCAGGTGACTGTGTGGTGTGGGCCGCCAACGCAGCGCTGCGTGGCGAGGTGGCTGCCCTGGTAACGGCCCCTTTGAACAAGGCGGCACTCTCAATGGCTGGCGATTGGCTGGCCAGTTTTCCTGGCCATACCGAACTTTTGCAGGCGCTGGCAGCGTCGCACAGCCACACATCGGTGGCGCAACTGCCGGTGCGCATGATGCTGGCCAATGACGAGTTACGCGTGGTGCTTGTCAGTATCCATGTGTCTCTGCGCGACGCGTTGGCTGCCGTCACTTTCGACAACGTGTTGCAAACCTTGCTGATCACGCATCATGCGTTGCAAGCTGTTTTGGGGCGCGCGCCAAAAATCGGCGTGGCTGGCTTGAATCCCCATGCAGGCGAGGGTGGCTTGTTTGGGCGAGAAGAGCTTGAGGTGATCTTGCCAGCCGTTGTTGCAGCGCGAGTTCAAGGCGTAATGGCCAGTGACCCGTTGGCGCCCGACACCGTGTTCATGCGGGCACGAGCCAAGGGCAGTCAGCCGGGTGAGTTTGACGTGGTGTTGGCGATGTACCACGACCAGGGCTTGATTCCTGTCAAATACCTGGGCGTAGATAAAGGAGTGAATGTGACGCTGGGTTTGCCTTTGACACGCACCAGCCCGGATCACGGCACTGCGTTTGACATTGCCGGCAAGGGCATCGCCGATGCGTCCAGTCTGGTCGCCGCGATACGCATGGCGCGGCAACTTTGTGCTGCCAAAGTTTTGTTGTGAAATACGCTTCTAGCCCTTACTTAGTAAGCGTACATTGCTATTGAAATTATTTTTTCAGGCTGTCGCGAATTTCACGCAGTAACAACACATCTTCAGCCGGTGCAGTTGGCGCAGCGGGTGGGGGTGTCGGGGCTTCCTTTTTCAGGCGGTTGATTTGTTTGACCATGATGAAGATGATGAAAGCCAATATGGCAAAGTTAACGGCCACCGTGATGAAGTTGCCATAGGCAAACACAGGTACACCGGCTTTTTTCAAGGCATCCAGTGTTCTGGCAGTGCCTTCGGGGGCTTGAGCCAGCGCGACAAACAGACTGGAAAAATCCAGCTTGCCAAAAATGGCACCCACAATGGGCATGATCAGGTCGCTCACCACCGAGTCAACTATCTTGCCAAATGCGCCACCAATGATCACGCCTACGGCGAGATCCATCACATTGCCCTTGACGGCAAACTCCTTGAATTCAGTCATCATGCTCATGGCTCGTTCGCTCCTTTAAGTCGAAATATTAAGAGGATGTAAGTATGGCGTCATATGTGGGCTTTGCCCGCCTATTGTTGGCATCGCGCGTCGGTTTGTATGACTTTTGTGACAAAGTGCCTCAGCTACAATCCAAGGCTAAAACCTGTAGTGGACTTTATCATTGAGGAATCTCATGAGTGAAACTCTCGCCGAAAGCGGCTCTATCGACTCCAGTAAACGAACTTGGCTGATCGCATCAGGATGCGCCGGTGCAGCTGGTGGGCTTGCCGCGGCAGTCCCGTTTGTCAGTTCATTTCAACCTTCCGAGCGTGCCAAGGCCGCTGGCGCCGCGGTGGAGGCCGATATTTCGGCGCTTAAGCCCGGCGAAAAAATGACGGTGGAGTGGCGCGGCAAACCCGTCTGGATCGTGCGCCGCACGCCCGAGATGCTTGCTGCCTTGCCAAAACTCGACAGTCAATTGGTTGACCCCAATTCAACGCGCAAGCCAAATGATCAGGCACCTGCTTATGCGCGTAACGCCACGCGCTCGATCAAACCTGAATATTCAGTGCTGGTGGGCATCTGCACGCACTTGGGCTGTTCGCCGTCTGACAAGTTCACTTCGGGTCCTCAGCCATCACTGCCTGACGATTGGCAGGGTGGTTTTTTCTGTCCTTGTCATGGCTCCACCTTCGATTTGGCCGGCCGTGTCTACAAAAACAAGCCGGCGCCAGACAACCTCGAAGTGCCGCCGCACATGTACCTCTCGGACACCAAGCTGCTCATTGGTGACGATAAAAAAGCCTAAGGATCAATAACATGGCTACTTTTCACGAAATCTCCCCCAATGCGTCGGCCGGCGAAAAAGCCTTGAACTGGGTTGATAACCGTTTTCCGCTCTCAAAGCTCTTCAAAGAGCACATGAGCGAGTACTACGCGCCCAAAAACTTTAACCTCTGGTACATCTTCGGCTCGCTGTCGTTGTTGGTGTTGGTGATTCAAATCGTCACCGGCATTTTCCTGGTGATGCATTACAAGCCTGATGCCGCCCTGGCGTTTGCTTCCGTGGAATACATCATGCGCGATGTGCCTTGGGGATGGCTGATTCGCTACATGCACTCCACTGGCGCTTCGGCCTTCTTTGTGGTGGTTTACCTGCACATGTTCCGCGGTTTGATGTACGGCAGCTATCGCAAGCCACGCGAACTCATCTGGCTGTTTGGTTGTGGCATCTTTTTGGCTTTGATGGCTGAAGCTTTCATGGGCTACCTGTTGCCTTGGGGTCAAATGAGCTACTGGGGCGCTCAAGTGATCGTCAACTTGTTCTCGGCGATCCCCTTCATCGGTCCTGACCTGGCGCTGTTGATTCGTGGTGACTTCGTGGTGGGTGATGCCACCTTGAACCGCTTCTTCAGTTTTCACGTGATTGCGGTGCCCTTGGTGTTGTTGGGTTTGGTGGTGGCTCACATCATTGCGTTGCATGAGGTGGGTTCCAACAACCCGGATGGCATCGAGATCAAGGCAACCAAAGACGCCAATGGCATTCCGCTGGACGGCATCCCCTTTCACCCTTACTACTCAGTGCATGACGTTTTCGCTGTCAGTGCGTTCTTGTTTGTGTTTTCTGCCATTGTGTTCTTTGCCCCTGAAATGGGTGGCTATTTCCTGGAATACAACAACTTCATACCGGCCAATCCGTTCCAGACGCCTTTGCACATTGCACCGGTCTGGTACTTCACGCCGTTCTACACTTTGCTGCGTGCTGTGACTGCCGAGATGATGTATGTCTTGATGGCCTGTGTGGTGGGTGGTGCTGTGCTGGCGGTTGTCAAAATCAAGATGCCTGCGCTGTTCAAAGGCTTGATCGTGGGCGGGGCCGTGGTGGTCGTTGCCATGATGATGGCCATTGACGCGAAATTCTGGGGTGTGGTGGCCATGGGTGGTGGTGTTGTGATTCTGTTCTTTTTGCCCTGGTTGGATAACAGCAAGGTCAAGTCCATTCGCTATCGCCCAACTTGGCACAAGTACCTTTATGGCGCCTTCGTGATTAATTTTTTCGTGATTGGTTACCTGGGGACCCAACCAGTGTCTGATATTGCCAATCGTATTTCCCAGTTTGGCACCTTGTTTTATTTTGGCTTTTTCATCCTGATGCCTTGGTGGAGTCGTCTGGGTACGTTCAAACAAGTGCCTAGTCGTGTCAATTTCACGGCGCATTGAACAGGAGAACAACACATGAAAATCATGGGCTTCACTCAAAAAATTATTCTCGGGTTTGTCATGGCATTGGGCATCAGTTCGGCTGTCCACGCCAATGTGGGCGGTCCCGCCTGGGACAAGGCGCCGGACAAGATCAACGACCAAGCTGCATTGCAAAATGGTGCCAAGGTGTTTGTGAATTACTGTTTGAACTGCCACTCTGCGGCATTCAATCGGTTCAACCGCCTGCAAGACATTGGCCTGACAGCTGAGCAGATCAAAGACAACCTACTGGTTACCAATAGCAAAATTGGTGACACGATGAAGGCTGCTATTGACCCACAACAGGCCAAGGCCTGGTTTGGCGTAAATCCACCCGATTTAACAGTCATCGCCCGGTCACGTGCCGGCGCTGGTGGTACGGGTACAGACTACCTTTACACGTACATGCGCAGTTTTTATGCAGATGAGACAAAACCGACTGGTTGGAACAACCATGTGTTTCCGAACGTCGCAATGCCTCACGTGTTGTGGGAAATGCAAAGCACCATGACCCCCGCGCAATATGACCAGACGATTGGTGACCTGGTGAATTACTTGCAGTGGATGGCCGAGCCAGCGCAGACCACACGCAAAAACCTGGGCGTATGGGTGCTGATTTTCTTGGCCGGCTTGACCTTCCTGACCTGGAAACTCAACAACGCTTACTGGAAAGACATCAAGTAAGCTTTGATTCATTGATTCGCGCGCCGCATGCAAGCGCGTTGCGCGGGTTCTTCAGAGTGGTGGGCGAATAGCCTTCCGCTCTTTTACTTTTTTAGGAGCCTCCACCATGATGGTGCTTTACTCGGGTACAACTTGCCCATATTCTCATCGTTGCCGTTTCGTCTTGTTTGAAAAAGGCATGGATTTTGAGATTCGGGACGTGGACTTGTACAACAAGCCTGAAGACATCAGCGTGATGAACCCCTATGGGCAAGTGCCGATTCTGGTGGAGCGTGATTTGATTCTTTATGAGTCAAACATCATCAACGAATACATTGATGAGCGTTTTCCGCATCCCCAATTGATGCCCGGAGATCCGGTCGACCGTGCACGTGTGCGCCTTTTTTTGCTTAATTTCGAAAAAGAATTGTTCGTTCACGTTTCGACACTGGAATCGCGCTCGGCCAAGGCCAATGAAAAAGCGCTTGAGAAGGCCCGTGCGCATATTCGCGACCGTCTGACACAACTGGCTCCGGTGTTTCTGAAAAACAAGTACATGCTGGGGGATGGGTTCTCCATGCTCGACGTGGCGATTGCGCCCTTGCTGTGGCGTCTTGACTATTACGGTATCGAACTCAGCAAGAATGCTGCGCCCTTGCTGAAGTATGCCGAGCGTATCTTTTCCCGCCCAGCATACATCGAGGCATTGACACCTTCTGAAAAGGTAATGCGCAAGTAGGCGCCTAGGTGGTTTCCATGACACAAGATATGCAAACCACGTCAACTCGTCCCTACCTCATTCGGGCCTTGCACGAATGGTGTGGCGACAATGGGTTGACGCCCTATGTGACCGTGCTGGTGGATAACACCGTGCAGGTGCCACGCGAGTTTGTCAAAGACGGCGAGATTGTGCTCAACATTGGGTTTGATGCGACCACGGGCCTGCAATTGGGTAATGAGTTCATGGAATTCAAGGCGCGATTCGGTGGCGTCGTTCGTGATATTTTTGTGCCCATTGGTCAGGTGGTGGCGATCTTTGCCAAGGAAAATGGGCAGGGTATGGCGTTTCCGCGTGATGATCGGTCGGTTGCTAAAACAACCCAGGCGGCTGACGCAAGGCCTGCAAAACCATCACCTGCCCGTTTGGCTCAAGTCCAAAGCGACGTGACCAGCGGCGCCTCAGTGGTCCTGCCAGAATCGGTTGATGTACCGAAACCAGGTAAACGACCGTCACTCACACGAATTAAGTAGTTTTGGGAAAAGCTTCAAAAAACTTGTGTAGAATTCGATTTTCGCCGATTTAGCTCAGTTGGTAGAGCAACCGCCTTGTAAGCGGTAGGTCGTCAGTTCGAATCCGACAATCGGCACCAAGTTTTCTCGTCACTCCTGGCGACGTATTTTTAGGCGAATCGATTTCACATCGAGGTCATGCACCCGCAGGTGTGACTCAAAGGCTGGCAACAGTTGCCT
The DNA here is from genome assembly GCF_028688795.1 of Rhodoferax sp. GTDB lineage: Bacteria > Pseudomonadota > Gammaproteobacteria > Burkholderiales > Burkholderiaceae_C > Rhodoferax. Next base: position 193,130 of record NZ_JAQTXM010000003.1, read on the forward strand.
TACCTTGGCCGCCGTGGTGTTGTTAGACAACAGCAGACACCACACCCCGTCTTCAAGCGGGCCGGCTTGGACTTGTGCTCGCAATGAGTCAGGTATCAAGGCGGTGATGGCTTGCAAACGAGCACTCGATTCATGCTGAAGCGACATTAATCTGGCGAGGCCAGGGTTGCTTTTGCTGGCTTGCAGCAGGGTCACTGAAGAGTGGCGTCGGTTCATGTGGTTGAGGGTCATATCAGATGCAATTGATTATCACGGATGCCTGGCTTGCCAAATCGCGTGCGCTGCACCTTTCAGGTTTGCAACTTTTTACCGCTTTTCTATTGAGCGCATTAGTTTTAATGTTGCTTGCACTTGGCTTGTACCACTGGGTTTTCCTTAAAGGTGCGCGTGAGGGATGGCCTGTCGTTGGTGCCTTGGTCAAACTGGTTGTTAAAGACGAAGCTGAGCAGCGTGATCGTTATCTGCGTGAAAACCTGGATGTGATGGCGCGCCGCCTTGGGGAAATGCAGGCGAAAGTAACGCAACTGGAGTCTTTGGGTGAGCGCGTTTCCAGCTTGGCAGGCGTGAATCCTGCGGCAGTCAAAGTGTCGCCTGGGCAAGGTGGTGTTGAAATCAAAGGCCACGCGCTGACGCTGGATGAGCTTCAGGTGACGATGGATGACCTAGAGCGCTTGACGCATCAGCGCACCGATTTGCTGACCGTGCTGGAGTCACGCCTGTTTGATCGCAAGATGAAAAATCTGATGGTGCCCACAGAAAAGCCTGTGGCCATGGCGGAGTTGGGCTCGGCGTTTGGTTGGCGTACCGACCCGATCACCGGGCGCAATGCGCTGCATACCGGTCTTGATTTCCCCGCAGCCACGTCGACACCTATCTTGGCCGCTGCCGGCGGGGTTGTGGTGACGCAAGAGTTTCATCCTGAATACGGCAACATGATTGAGATTGACCACGGCAATGACCTGGTCACGCGTTATGCCCACGCCTCCAGGATTTGGGTCAAAAAAGGTGACTTGATCAAGCGGGGGCAAAAAATTGCGGAAGTTGGTACCAGTGGACGATCTACCGGCCCGCACCTGCATTTCGAGGTGTTGGTGCAGGGTATTCCGCAGGACCCACAAAAGTTTCTGTTGGCCAGCGAACGTGCGCAAGGCTTACAAATAGCTGCAGCCGGGAGATCGCCCGCTGCGCAAGGTCAGGCAGGGCGCAAAACAGCCGCTCAGTGACCTCTTTGGGGGTGGGCACCGGGCATAGCTAAAATCGCAACAAACCAATGACGCGCTGCGTTTTGCAGATGTTGTTGTGTTCTCTCATGTGACCCCCATTTCAGTTAGATCGTAAATAATAAGGATGGCGCTGCAGATCAGCCAGTTATGGCTTGTCAGCAACGCCCTGTATTCATGGCCACCAATTTCCTCACCAAAATTTTCGGCAGTCGCAATGACCGCCTGCTAAAAAAATACCGTCACACCGTGACCAAAATCAATACGTTGGAAGCGGGCTATGAAAAGCTCTCTGACGAAGCGTTGCGCGGCAAGACAGAAGAGTTCAAGGACCGGTTGGCCAAAGGCGAGACCCTTGATGCGTTGTTGCCTGAGGCCTTTGCCGTGGTCCGCGAGGGTTCCAAGCGGGTCATGAAGTTGCGCCACTTTGATGTGCAGATGCTCGGCGGTATGTCCTTGCACAACGGCAAAATTTCTGAAATGGGTACGGGTGAAGGCAAAACCCTGACAGCGACACTGCCGGTGTACCTCAACGCTTTGGAAGGCAAAGGCGTGCACGTGGTGACGGTGAACGATTACCTGGCCAACCGCGATGCGCAATGGATGGGCAAGCTTTACAACTTTTTGGGCATGTCGGTGGGCATTAACTTGCCCAACATGCAGCGCGAAGACAAGCAACTGGCGTACCTGGCCGACATCACCTACGGCACCAACAACGAATACGGCTTTGACTACCTGCGCGACAACATGGTCTACGAGGCTGCTGACCGGGTGCAGCGTGGGCTTAATTACGCCATCGTCGACGAGGTGGACTCGATCCTGATCGACGAAGCCCGCACACCACTCATCATCAGCGGTCAGGCCGAAGACCAGACCGATTTGTACCAGGCCATCAAGGTCATCGTGCCGCAACTTGAGCAGCAGGAAGGCGAGGCTGACCCGCACACTGGCGAAGGCATCACCAAGGTCGGTGATTTCACGCTGGATGAGAAAAGCCGGCAAGTGTTTTTGACCGAACGCGGTCATGAAAATGCCGAGCGCATTTTGTTTGAATTGGGCCTACTCCCCGAAGGCGCCAGCCTGTATGACCCGGCCAACATCACGCTGATGCACCATTTGTATGCGGCCTTGCGGGCGCAACACCTGTACCTGCGTGACCAGCACTATGTGGTGCAGGCGGGCGAAATTGTGATTGTGGACGAGTACACCGGCCGTTTGATGACCGGTCGGCGTTGGAGCGAAGGGCTGCACCAGGCGGTTGAGGCGAAAGAAGGCGTGGCCATTCAGCCTGAAAACCAGACTATGGCGTCGATCACGTTCCAGAACTACTTCCGTCTGTACGGCAAGCTGGCGGGGATGACTGGCACAGCCGATACCGAAGCTTATGAGTTCCAAGAGATTTACGGGCTGGAAACGGTGGTGATGCCGCCCAATAGACCCAGCCGCCGTGATGACCAGCTGGACCGCGTTTACAAAACCACGCGTGAAAAATACGTCGCGGCCATTGCTGACATTCGCGAATGTTACGAGCGTGGTCAGCCGGTGCTGGTGGGCACCACTTCCATCGAAAACTCGGAAATCATTGCCGAGTTGCTGGACAAGGAAAAGCTGCCACACCAAGTGCTCAATGCCAAGCAGCACGCCCGTGAGGCCGATATCGTGGCCCAGGCAGGCCGCCCCAAGATGATCACGATTGCCACCAACATGGCGGGCCGAGGCACTGACATTGTGCTCGGTGGCAATATCAGCAAGGCCATTGAAGAGATCGAGGCCAACGAAGCACTGGATGCCGCCCAAAAGCAGCAGCAGATTGACGCGGTGCGTGCCCAGTGGGCCAAAGACCACGAAGAAGTCACCAAATTGGGCGGCTTGCGCATCATTGCCACCGAACGGCATGAGTCACGTCGCATTGACAACCAGTTGCGTGGCCGCTCAGGCCGCCAGGGTGACCCGGGTTCGTCGCGCTTTTACCTGAGCCTGGACGACGCCTTGATGCGCATCTTTGCTGGTGACCGTGTCAAAGCCATCATGGACCGCCTCAAAATGCCCGAGGGCGAGGCGATTGAGGCCGGCATTGTGACGCGCAGCATCGAGAGCGCCCAGCGTAAGGTGGAAGCGCGCAACTTTGACATGCGCAAGCAGTTGCTTGAATACGACGACGTGTCCAACGACCAGCGCAAGGTGATTTACCAGCAACGCAATGGGATTTTGGACGCCACCGATCTGGCGGCGCAGGTCCAGTCGCTGCGCGAGGGCTGCTTTGAAGACCTGGTGCGCCAATATGTGCCTGCCGAGTCGGTAGAGGAACAATGGAATTTGCCCGCGCTTGAGAAAGTTCTGGCTGACGAGTGGCAAATCAACCTGTCCTTGCAGCAGCAGGTCAGCGCGGCGTCGGCCATCACCGATCATGACATTTTGGACACCGTGCGCAGCCATGCCAACACCGTGTTTGATGACAAATTGGCGTTGGTTGGCGCAGAGAACTTCACGCAGTTTGAACGCATGGTGCTGTTGCAGAGCATTGACAGCAATTGGCGCGACCACCTGAGTGCACTGGACTATTTGCGTCAGGGTATTCACCTGCGCGGCTACGCTCAGAAGCAGCCCAAGCAGGAGTACAAGCGCGAAGCCTTTGAGTTGTTTGGCCAAATGCTGGATTCCGTCAAAAACGAAGTCACCAAAATACTCATGACGGTCCGCATACAGTCCAACGAAGAGGCCGAGCGTGCCGCCGCCGAGCTGGAAAGCAAGGCTGAGCGCATCAGCAATGTCACCTACAGCGCGCCCACTGAAACCGGCGAGGTCGAAACGGTGGTCGATGCATCTACCGTGCAAGCTGACGTGCCACGTGTTGGGCGCAATGACCCTTGCCCATGTGGCAGTGGCAAGAAGTACAAGCAGTGCCACGGCAAACTGGCTTGAACCAGGCCGTAACGCTGAATCGGGCCAAGTGCCCGATTTTTTTCGATCAAAATCCATGTTCATCTTCTGATTCTTGAAAGCCAACCATGTCTGTCAACCTCATTGCTCCCAACCCTGCTGAATTGTTTTCTATTGCCGGTGTGCGCATCGGTGTCACGGAGGCGGGCATTCGCAAAGCCAATCGCAAGGACTTGACCGTGGTGCTGATAGACGATGGCGCCTCGGTGGCTGGTGTCTTCACCCAGAACCGTTTTTGTGCGGCGCCAGTGCAGATTTGCCGCGAGCATCTGGCCAGCGGCAACGGCATCCGCGCCATGCTGATCAACACTGGCAATGCCAATGCTGGCACCGGTGAAGACGGCCGTGTGCGCGCCGTGCACACGTGTCAGGCCCTGGCCGGGCACTTAAGTTTGAAGGCCTCGCAAGTGCTGCCGTTTTCCACCGGCGTGATCATGGAAACCCTGCCCATTGACCGCATCGAAGCAGGGCTGCAAGCCGCCCTGCAAGATGCCAAGCCAGACAACTGGCTGCGCGCGTCCGAGGCCATCATGACCACTGACACTATCGCCAAAGCTTTTGGTGCACAGGTGTTGATTGACGGTGTGCAGGTGAGCATCACCGGCATCAGCAAAGGCGCCGGCATGATCCGTCCGAACATGGCCACCATGTTGGGCTTCATGGCGACTGATGCGTGTGTCAACCCGGCTGTGATGAAACAACTGGCGACCGAGCTTGCTGAGGGCTCGTTCAATCGCGTCACGGTTGATGGTGACACCTCTACCAACGACTCTTTTGTGGTGATAGCGACCAACAAAGCGGCTCACGCACCGATCACCTCGCTGGACAGCGCTGCTGGCCAGGCACTGAAAAATGCCATGCTGGGTGTGGCGTTAAAACTGGCCCAAGCCATTGTGCGAGACGGCGAGGGCGCTACCAAATTCATCGCGATTAAGGTTGAAGGCGGCAAAACACAGGCCGAATGCCGTCAGGTGGCCTACGCCATTGCGCATTCACCCTTGGTGAAAACCGCCTTTTTTGCCAGTGACCCCAATCTGGGTCGCATTCTGGCCGCCGTGGGTTATGCCGGCATTGCCGACCTGGAGCAGACTGGCATTGACCTGTACCTTGACGACGTGCATGTGGCTGTCAAGGGCGGGCGCAATCCAGATTACCGCGAAGAGGACGGCCAGCGCGTCATGAAACAGACCGAAATCACGGTGCGCGTGGTGTTGGGTCGGGGCGACGCGGCAGACACTGTGTGGACATGCGATTTGAGCCACGACTACGTCACCATCAACGCCGACTACCGCTCATGAATGCCAGTTTTGAGCACCTGTTGCTGCGGGCCGAGCAGCTCATCACGCGCATTGAAGCCGTGTTGCCGCAACCCCCGAGCCAGCCGGACTGGAGCGCCTCCACCGCGTTTCGCTACCGCAAACGCAGTTCCGGCCACGCCACGCTGGAGCCGGTGCGCCACGTAGGCGCCATGTCGCTGACTGACCTCAAAGAAATTGAGCCGCAAAAAGAAAAAATCTACCGCAACACACGCCAGTTTGTCAGTGGCCAGCCTGCCAACAACGTGTTGCTGACGGGTGCCCGCGGCACCGGCAAGTCGTCGCTGATTCGGGCTTGCCTGAATGAATTTGCGCCGCACGGCCTGCGCTTGATCGAGGTCGACAAGGCTGATCTGGTTGACCTGCCTGACATCGTGGACCTGGTGTGTGAGCGACCCTACAAGTTCATCGTGTTCTGTGACGACCTGAGTTTTGAAGACGGCGAGCCTGGCTACAAGGCGCTGAAATCGATTTTGGACGGCTCGGTGGCTGCCACTACCGCCAACGTGCTGATTTACGCCACCAGCAACCGCCGCCACTTGTTACCCGAGTACATGAAGGAAAACCTGACCTACACCCATACGGCGGACGGCGAAGTGCACCCAGGCGAGGGTGTGGAAGAAAAAATCTCCCTGTCGGAGAGATTCGGTCTGTGGGTGAGTTTTTACCCGTTCTCGCAAGACGAGTACCTGACCATCGTGGCCCAGTGGTTGGCCTCTTTTGGCGTGCCTGAAGCCGCCATTGAGGCCGCACGACCCCAATCGCTGGTGTGGGCGCTGGAGCGCGGCTCGCGCAGCGGTCGCGTGGCCTACCAGTTTGCGCGCGACTACGCTGGGCAACATGCCACAGTGGTGTGACCAGCCTGATGAAAAGCCGCGACGACGCCACCGCTGTGACCGCGGCAGCCAATGAACGAACCATCGCAAGTGCTGAAAATTCGCCACTGATGGCCGATGCCCAACTGCCACGCGAAGGTGGTACCGATCGCAAGGTGGTCGATGTGGCCGTGGGTGTTCTGATTCGCCCCGATGGTGATTTTTTGCTGACCTCCCGCCCGGTCGGCAAGGTTTACGCAGGTTACTGGGAATTTCCCGGTGGCAAGTTTGAGCCGGGTGAAACGGTGCAACAAGCCCTGAGCCGCGAATTGCATGAAGAGCTGGGCATTCAAACGCATCAGATTGAACCCTGGCGGCAAGAGCTGGTGGACTACCCGCACGCCTTGGTGCGCCTGCATTTTTGCAAGGTTTTACATTGGTCGGGTGAATTGCAGATGCGCGAAGCGCAGTCGTTTGCCTGGCAACAGTTGCCCGTCACCGTGGCCCCGGTGTTGCCCGGCACGGTGCCGGTGCTGGCCTGGCTGGCTGTCGAACGTGGGTTTTTAGGCGCTACTTATTAGATAGCTGCTTGCGCTTGTTTTATAAGGGCGCCCTCAACTCCAGGTGTCCATCAACGCGCCGCCCTGTTCAATCAAAAATTCCTTGAAGGCCTTGGCTGCAGGCGAGAGCTTTTTGCTGCTCAGGTGCGTGATGTACCAGTGGTTGATTTGCGGCAGGCCCTGCACATCCAGCAAGGCCAGGTGGCCGCTGGCAAGTTCATGGCGAATTGTGCGCATGGACAAGAAGCTCAGGCCCATGCCGGCCATCACGGCTTGTTTGATGGTTTCGTTGCTGGGCAAGCCCATGATCACCTTGAGGGGTGTGTGATGCTCATCAAACAGATGCTGCATGGCCGCCAGCGTGCCAGAGCCCTCTTCTCGCACCACAAAACCATAGTCGGCCAGGGCGCTGAAGGGCAGGTTCTTGCGCCGCGCCAGCGGGTGGTCAGGTGGGCCAATCATCACCAGCGGGTTGGTGGCAAAGGCAATGGCCTCGCAGTCGAGGTGGCTTGGCGCACGTCCCATTACCACCAGATCGGCCTCGCTGCGTGCCAGCAGGCCCAGCACGTTTTCACGGTTGTCGATCTTGAGCTTGACGTCAATGCCGCTGTGTAACTTGCTAAAACGCACCAGCAACATGGGAATGAAGTATTTTGAAGTGCTGACTACGGCCAGGTCAATGCGTCCACGGCGCAGGCCCACGTGCTCGGCCATCATCGCCTCCAGGTCCTTGAACTGCCCCATGGCGGCGGTGGCGTAGGTCAGAAAGTCCTCGCCCGCCGCGGTGAGCTGAATGTTGCGGCCCATGGGTTCCACCAGCGCCAGGCCAAACGCGTCTTCAAGCTGGCGTATTTGCATGGACACGGCCGGCTGGGTTACAAAAAGCCGCTCAGCAGCTTTGGACACCGAGCGCTGGCGCGCCACTTCCATGAACGTCTGGATTTGTTTGAACGTGTAGGGGCGCATGGAGTCTCCTTCTGGCTAGTTCATCAGTCTGTCCTGATGATTTTTCAATAAAACGTGATTAGAGTTTATGAGTTCGGGCGATTAAAGTAAATCCATGCCGAAAAAACGGCGCTTTTCTCAAACCCCGAAGGAATTCAACCATGGCCTCTGCGGCGCTTCAAGCTCTTATTTTTGATGTGGACGGCACGTTGGCCGACACTGAGAGCGTGCACATGGCCGCCTTTAACCATGCCTTTGCTGAAGCGGGTTTGGACTGGGTGTGGGATGTGGCGCTGTACACCGAGCTGCTCGATATTTCCGGCGGCAAGGAACGCATCCTGCATTACTGGAAACAGGTGAACCCTGACATCAAAGCCATCAATGGCCAGGCTTTGGGCGACAAAATCAGCCGCATTCATGAGCTAAAAACGGCCGCTTACGAAAGTGCGGTCAACAGCGGCGCAGTCAGTTTGCGCCCCGGCGTGCTGAAAATCATGGACGAGGCGCTCAAAACCGGCTTGCAGCTGGCCATTGCCACCACCACGTCGCCCGTCAACATTGCTGCGCTCATGCGCCACGCCATTGGCAGCGATTGGCGCTTGAATTTCAGCGCCATTGGGGATGCCTCTACCGCGCCCATCAAAAAACCGCACCCCCAGGTGTACTTGCAGATGCTTGACGCCATGCAGTTGCCGGCCCGTCAATGCCTCGCTTTCGAAGACTCCAGCAACGGCTTGCGCGCTGCCACCGCGGCGGGCATTGCCACTGTCGTGACGCCCAACAGTTTCACTGCGCACCATGACTTCACGGGTGCACTCAAGGTGGTGCCGGATTTGAGTCAGGTGAATTTGCAGCAATTACGCCAGTGGCACGCCGCTTGGGCCCGCTGAACTGCATTACGCTCAAGAATTTCAAACTTTAAAGAAAGCTGCCCCATGACTACCTCCCCCGTTTTGCGTTTGGCCCCAAGTATTTTGTCGGCTGACTTTTCCCGCCTGGGTGAAGAAGTTCGCGCCATTGAAGCCGCTGGCTGCGATCTGGTGCACTTTGACGTGATGGACAACCACTACGTGCCCAACCTGACCATTGGCCCGCTCGTGTGCGAGGCAATTCGCCCGCACGTGAGCATTCCGATTGATGTGCATTTGATGGTGGAGCCGGTGGATTCGATCATCCCGCTGTTTGCCAAAGCGGGCGCCAACATCATCACCTTTCACCCCGAGGCCTCCAAACATGTGGACCGTAGCCTGTCGATGATTCGCGAGCTGGGTTGCAAGGCTGGTTTGGTGCTGAACCCCGCCACCCCGGTGTCGGTGCTCGACCACGTCATGGACAAGCTTGACATGATTTTGCTGATGAGCGTCAACCCCGGTTTTGGTGGCCAAAAGTTCATCCCAAGCACGCTGGCCAAGCTGCGCATCGTGCGGGCAAAAATTGACGCGCATGTGGCCGCTGGTGGCCAGCCTATCTGGTTGGAAGTGGATGGCGGCGTCAAAACCGACAACATCGCTGAAATTGTGGCCGCCGGTGCCGACACCTGTGTGGCCGGCAGTGCCGTGTTCAGTGCGCCTGACGCCGACGGTGGCTACAAAACCGTGATGCAGGCGCTACGCAGCGCTGCGCATCCGGCCTGAACACCCCAGAAATTCATATAACCAGGAGACATTCATGTCCATGACCCTTCGTTCCAACCGTTCCACGCTGACGCAGTTTCTGATTGAAGAGCGCCGCCGTTTTCCCAGTGCCAGCGGCGACTTCAATGCCCTGATCCTGGATGTGGCGCTGGCCTGCAAAGGCATTGCCAAGGCCGTGGCTTACGGTGAATTGGCGGGTGTCATGGGCAACCATGCGGCAGACGAGGGCGGCTCGGTCAACGTGCAGGGCGAGACCCAGAAGAAGCTCGACGTGCTGTCCAACGATGTCTTCATGCAACGCACCGAATGGTCTGGCAACCTGGCGGGCATGGCCAGCGAGGAGATGGATGCGCCGTATCAAATTCCCAAGCAGTACCCGCGCGGCAACTACCTGATTGTGTTTGACCCCTTGGACGGCTCCAGCAACATTGATGTGAACGTGTCAGTGGGCAGTATTTTCAGCATTTTGCGCGCGCCGCAAGACGTCATCGACTCGGGTCGTGATGTGGTGGACGCCGACTTTTTCCAATCGGGTGCCAAACAAGTGGCCGCCGGTTACGCCCTTTACGGCCCGACCACCATGATGGTGCTGACGGTGGGTGATGGTGTCAACGGCTTCACGCTCGACCCAAATCTGGGAGAGTTCATGCTGACGCACCCCAAGCTGATGATTCCTGAAGACACGCATGAATTTGCCATCAATGCGTCCAACGCCCGCTTCTGGGAAGCCCCGGTGAAACGTTATGTAGACGAATGCCTGGCAGGCAAAACCGGTGCCCGTGGCAAAGACTTCAACATGCGCTGGATTGCCAGCATGGTGGCCGAAGCGCACCGCATTTTGATGCGCGGCGGTGTCTTTTTGTACCCGCGCGACACCAAAGACCCATCCAAGCCGGGCCGCCTGCGCCTGCTTTACGAAGCCAACCCGGTGGGCATGATCATGGAGCAGGCCGGTGGCCGCGCCTCCACCGGTGAGTTGCCCATGATGAGCGTGCAGCCCACCAGCCTGCACCAGCGCATTGGTTTCGTGTTTGGTTCCAAGAATGAAGTTGAGCGCATTGAGCGCTACCACGCCGAGCCGGTGGAGGTCGAAACAGACAACCCGCTGTTTGCTGAGCGTAGCCTGTTCAGAGGTTAAGTTTCTGCGCACTTTTCCGCTATAAATAAAATAGCTGATTGCGCAATTAAATAAAGGGCTAGAGCCCAATTTCTTATAAATTTTTAAACTTCAGGAGACCTTCGTCATGTCTATTCGCCATCCCATCATTGCCATCACCGGCTCCAGCGGTGCCGGCACCACCTCGGTGACCCGCACATTTGAGAATATTTTTCGCCGTGAAAGCATCACCGCTGCCGTGATTGAGGGCGACAGTTTTCACCGCCATGACCGCAAGGCCATGAAGCTGAAGGCTGCCGAAGCCGAAGCTGCGGGCAACAAGAACTTCAGCCACTTTGGCCCTGAAAACAACCTGTTTCCTGAGCTGGAAGCCTTGTTTCGCGACTACGCCGCCACCGGTGTGGGCAAGCGCCGCAAGTACCTGCACGACCCGGAAGAAGCCGCGCCCTACAAGCAAGACCCTGGCACCTTCACGCCTTGGGAAGATGTGCCTGCCAACACCGACCTGTTGTTTTATGAAGGCCTGCACGGCGCCGTGGTGACGCCTGAGGTCAACATCGCCCAGCACCCTGACTTGCTGATTGGTGTGGTGCCGGTCATTAACCTGGAATGGATCCAAAAGCTCTACCGCGACAAAAAGCAGCGCGGCTACAGCACCGAAGCCGTTACCGACACCATCCTGCGCCGCATGCCCGACTACGTGAACTACATCTGCCCGCAGTTCATGCACACGCATGTGAACTTTCAGCGCGTGCCGATGGTCGACACCAGCAATCCGTTCATTGCCCGTGACATTCCGAGCGCCGACGAGAGCATGGTGGTGATCCGCTTCAGCAACCCCAAGGGCATTGATTTCCAGTACCTGCGCAGCATGATTGACGACAGTTTCATGAGCCGCGCCAACACCATCGTGGTGCCAGGCGGCAAAATGGAGCTTGCCATGCAACTCATCTTCACACCGTTTGTGTGGCGGATGATGGAGCGGCAAAAGAAAGCAAGCTGATATTTGTCCGTCATGGCGAGGAGCGTTAGCGACGCGGCAATCCAGGAAGTCATGGATTGCATCGCTTTGCTCGCAATGACGGTGAAAAACCCCCATCTGGAAACCCACACCATGAATAACCCAACCCCCGAATTCGCCAAACAAATGGCCAATGCCATCCGCATGCTGGCGGTTGACGCTGTTGAAAAGGCCAAATCCGGCCACCCCGGCGCGCCCATGGGCATGGCCGATATTGCCGAAGTGCTTTGGAACCGTCACCTGAGCCACAACCCGTCCAACCCGCATTGGGCCAACCGTGACCGCTTTGTGCTGAGCAACGGCCATGGCTCGATGCTGATTTACGCGTTGTTGCACCTCACCGGCTACGACCTGCCGATGGAAGAGCTTAAAAACTTCCGCCAGTTGCACAGCAAAACCGCTGGCCACCCTGAGTTTGGCATCACCCCCGGCGTGGAAACCACCACCGGCCCGCTGGGCCAGGGCATTACCAACGCGGTCGGCATGGCGCTGGCTGAAAAGCTGCTGGCGCAAGAATTCAACCGCGAGGACGAAGAGGTCAGCCACCACATCGTCGACCACTTCACCTACACCTTCATGGGTGACGGTTGCCTGATGGAAGGCATCAGCCACGAAGCCTGCTCGCTCGCCGGCACGCTGCGCCTGTCCAAGCTGATTGGTTTTTACGATGACAACGGCATCAGCATTGACGGCCACGTCGAAGGCTGGTTCACTGACGACACGCCCAAGCGTTTTGAGGCCTACGGCTGGAACGTGATTGCCGCCGTGGACGGGCACGACCCTGTGGCGCTGGACGCCGCCGTACACGCGGCCAAAGCGCAGGCCAAACTGCCGCATGGCAAACCCACCCTGATCTGCTGCAAAACTGTCATTGGCATGGGCTCACCCAACAAGGCCGGCACGCACGATGTGCACGGTGCCGCCCTGGGCGCAGCTGAAGTGGCTGCCACCCGCGAAGCGCTGGGCTGGACATCGGCACCGTTCGAGATCCCGGCGGACATTGCCAACGCCTGGAATGCCGTGGCACGCGGTGCCGCAGTTGAAAGCCAGTGGAACACCCGGTTTGAGGCCTACCGCAGCCAGTACCCGCTGGAAGCCGCCGAGTTTGAGCGTCGCATGGCCGGTGACTTGCTGCCAAGTTATGCCGAAAAGCTACCTGCCGTGCTGGAAACCATTGCCGCCAACGCCACTGCTTTTGCGACCCGCAAATCCAGCCAGAATGCGCTGGACGCGATTGCTCCACTGGTGCCTGAATTCTTTGGCGGCAGTGCCGACCTGACCGGCTCCAACCTGACCAACTTCAAGGGTTGCGTGCGCGCTGGCCGTGACACCTGGGGCAACCACCTGAGCTATGGCGTGCGTGAATTCGGCATGGCCGCCATCATGAACGGCATCGCGCTGCATGGCGGCTACATCCCTTACGGTGGCACCTTTTTGACCTTCAGCGATTACAGCCGCAACGCGATTCGCATGGCTGCACTGATGAAAATCCGCGTCATTCATGTGTTCACCCATGACAGCATTGGCCTGGGCGAAGACGGCCCGACGCACCAGAGCGTGGAGCACATCCCCAGCATGCGGATCATCCCCGGGCTGGATGTGTGGCGCCCGGCCGATGGCCTGGAAACTGCCGTGGCCTGGGCTTGTGCCGTGGAGCGCAAAGATGGGCCGAGCGCGCTGTGTCTGTCGCGCCAAAACCTGCCGCGCCTGAGCGACATCGCGCAAGTTGAAAAAATCCGCAAGGGCGGCTACATCTTGTCAGACATGGAAGGCGCGCAAGCGGTCATTTTGTCCACGGGTTCCGAGCTGGAACTGGCCATGAAGGCGCAGGCCACCCTGGCCGCAGAAGGCATTGCGACCCGCGTGGTGTCTATGCCGTGCACCAATGTGTTTGACCGCCAGACCGAGGCGTATCAGGAAATGGTGTTGCCACTGAGCATGCCGACCGTGGCCATTGAAGCTGCGCACCCTGATTTCTGGCGCAAATATGTTGGCCGCACCGGTGTGGTGATCGGCATGCCTACGTTTGGCGAATCAGCCCCGGCACCCAAGTTGTACGCGCACTTTGGCATCACGTCTGAGCGTGTGGTGGCGGCTGTGGAGGTGCTGGTTCACCGTGCGGCACACCGCCGTGCTGACGACTTGCCCGATACCGTGGTGCCTTCGAGCAACTGAACCCGCGAGACCCGCAGCATGCACACTTTTGACCTGGTCATGTTTGACCTGGATGGCACCTTGGTAGAGACCGCGCCCGAGATCATGGACGCGGTGAATGACACCCTGAAGCAGTTCGATTTGCCGCTGGTGACGCAGCAGCAGGTGAACGACTGGATTGGCCACGGTACCAAGGAGCTCATGGTGCAGGCGCTGGCATCAGTCACAGAGGGCACGGTGGAATCCGTACGCGGCGGCGCCTTGCTGGCCAACATCATGCCGGTGTACGACAGCTTTTATCAGCAGCGTTGTGGCACCCGCAGCCATCTTTACCCGCATGTGCGCGAGACCTTGCAGGCCTTGCGTGCCCAGGGCGTCAAGCTGGCGGTGGTCACCAACAAGGAAGGCCGCTACACCCAGGTGGTAATGGATGTGCACAAGCTGGGCCCGATGTTTGACGCTGTGATCAGCGGCGACACTTTTCCCACCAAGAAGCCCACGCCGGTTGGGGTGTTGCATTGTCTGACCCAGTTTGGGGTGACCGCAGATCGCGCCCTGTTTGTCGGGGACTCCAGCATTGACGCCGCCACCGCCCGCAACGGCGGTGTGCCGGTGTGGCTGCTGCCCTACGGTTACAACATGGGTCAACCGATTGAGGCCTGCGCGCCAGACCGCGTGATCGCCGACTTTTCTTCACTATTGAATAAATAGCTGCTTGCGCTTATTGAATAAGGGCTAGAGGCCAATTTGTTATAAATTTTTTATCAGGAGAACTTCATGACTATCAAACTCGGTATCAACGGATTTGGCCGCATCGGCCGCATGGTGTTTCGCGCGGCGGTGCAAAACTTCAAGGACATCGAAATCGTCGGCATCAACGACCTGCTGGAGCCAGAATACCTGGCCTACATGCTGACCTATGACAGTGTGCATGGTCGCTTCAAGGGCGAGGTGTCGGTAGACGGTGGCACGTTGGTGGTCAATGGCCAACGCATCCGCCTGACGCAAGAGCGCGACCCGGCCAACCTGAAATGGACCGACGTGGGCGCAGACGTGGTGATCGAATCCACGGGTTTGTTCCTGGACAAGGTCACGGCACAAAAACACCTGGACGCCGGTGCGCGCAAGGTCGTGTTGTCGGCCCCCAGCAAGGACGACACGCCCATGTTCGTGTATGGCGTGAACCACACCGCTTATGCCGGCCAAGCCGTGCTCAGCAATGCGTCTTGCACCACCAACTGCCTGGCCCCGGTGGCCAAGGTACTCAATGACAAGTGGGGCATCAAACGCGGTTTGATGACCACCGTGCACGCTGCCACGGCGACGCAAAAAACCGTGGACGGCCCGAGCAACAAAGACTGGCGCGGCGGCCGCGGCATTCTTGAAAACATCATCCCATCCAGCACCGGCGCTGCCAAGGCGGTGGGCGTGGTGATTCCTGAGCTCAACAAAAAGCTCACCGGCATGGCGTTTCGTGTGCCCACCAGCGATGTGTCGGTGGTTGACCTGACGGTGGAGCTGAACACGGAAGCCACCTACGCCGAGATTTGTGCCGAGATGAAGGCGCAGAGCGTTGGCGCCATGAAAGGCGTGCTGGGTTACACCGACCACAAGGTCGTTTCCACCGATTTCCGTGGTGAGCCCTGCACCAGCGTGTTCGACGCCGAAGCTGGCCTGGCGCTGGACGGCACCTTTGTCAAGGTGGTGAGCTGGTACGACAATGAATGGGGTTACTCAAACAAATGTCTGGAAATGGCCCGCGTGGCTGCACTTTACAAGGAAAATTGATCATGAAAGTTTTGCGTTTTGCTGATGTCATTGCCAGTGGTTTTGCCAAGGACAAGCGTGTGTTCATCCGCGCTGACCTGAACGTGCCGCAAGACAAAGAGGGCAATGTCACCGAAGACACGCGCATCCGTGCCAGCGTGCCTTGCATTCAGATGGCACTTGATGCCGGCGCTGCGGTCATGGTCACCAGCCATTTGGGTCGCCCCACCGAGGGCACTTTGACCCCTGCTGACTCATTGGCCCCGGTCGCCAAGCGCCTGGGTGAGTTGCTGGGTCGTGACGTGCCTGTGATCGCCAATTGGGTTGACGGCGTCGATGTGAAGCCAGGCCAATTGGTGATGCTGGAAAACTGCCGCGTCAATGTCGGTGAGAAAAAGAATGCCCCTGAGTTGGCCAAAAAGCTCGCCGCCCTGTGCGATGTGTTTGTGCACGATGCCTTTGGCACCGCCCACCGGGCCGAGGGCACCACCTACGGCATTGCCCAGTACGCCCCGATTGCCTGCGCCGGCCCCTTGCTTGCGGCTGAAATTGACGCCATCAACCTGGCCCTGGCCAACCCCAAGCGCCCACTGGTGGCCATTGTGGCGGGCAGCAAAGTCAGCACCAAGCTCAGCATCCTGCAGGCCCTGGCCAAAAACGTCGACAACCTGATTGTGGGTGGCGGCATTGCCAACACCTTCATGCTGGCTGCGGGCCTCAATATTGGCAAGAGCCTGGCCGAACCCACCCTGATTGGCGAAGCCACTGCGGTGATCGCCGCCATGAAAGCACGCGGCGCTGAAGTGCCGATTCCGACCGACGTGGTCACCGCCAAAACCTTTGCGGCAGACGCCGTGGCGACCGTCAAGGCCGCCACTGACGTGGCCGACGATGACCTGATTCTGGACATTGGCCCAGTGACGGCTGCCAAGCTGGCCGAACAGCTCAAAGGCGCTGGCACCATTGTCTGGAACGGCCCGGTGGGGGTGTTCGAGTTTGCCGCGTTTGAGAACGGCACCAAGGTGATCGCGCATGCGATTGCCGAGTCGCAAGCCTTCTCAATCGCCGGTGGTGGCGACACGCTGGCAGCCATCGCCAAGTACGGCATCGAAAAAGACATTGGCTACATCTCGACCGGTGGCGGTGCGTTCCTGGAAGTGCTGGAAGGCAAAACCCTGCCGGCCTTCGAGATTTTGCAAAAGCGCGCTGAAGGCTAAACACTCTCTTATTCATAGCTACTCACGCATTATTAGCGTGGGCTAGAGCCCTTTTTTTCTTAAAATCACCAGGAGACAGACATGGCCTTCGTATCCCTTCGTCAAATGCTTGACCACGCCGCTGAAAACAACTACGGCGTGCCCGCGTTCAACGTCAACAACCTTGAGCAAATCATTGCCATCATGGAAGCCGCGCAAGAGACCAATAGCCCGGTCATTTTGCAAGCCTCTGCCGGTGCCCGCAAATACGCCGGTGAGGCCTACCTGCGCCACATGATGTTGGCCGCAGTCGAATCCCACCCCGACATTCCGGTGGTGGTGCACCAGGACCACGGCACATCTGCCGCCGTTTGCCAGCAGTCGATTCGCTCAGGCTTCACCAGCGTGATGATGGACGGCTCGCTCATGAGCGACGGCAAAACGCCTTCCAGCTACGAGTACAACGTCGACATCACCCGCCTGGTGTGCCAGATGTCGCACCCGATTGGTGTGTCAGTGGAAGGTGAGTTGGGTTGCTTAGGATCACTGGAAACCGGCGATGCAGGTGAAGAAGACGGCATTGGTGCCGAAGGCAAACTCAGCCACGACCAGATGCTGACCGACCCGGTGCAGGCCAAAGACTTCGTCGAAAAAACCGGTGTTGATGCCTTGGCCATTGCCATTGGCACCAGCCACGGCGCGTACAAGTTCACCCGTAAGCCCACAGGCGACATCCTGGCGATCGACCGCATTGCCGCCATCCACGCGCAAATTCCCAACACCCATCTGGTGATGCACGGCTCCAGCAGCGTGCCACAAGAGTGGCTGGCCATCATTCGCCAATACGGTGGCGACATCAAGGAAACCTATGGCGTGCCGGTGGAAGAAATCCAGCGCGGCATTCAAAGCGGTGTGCGCAAGATCAACATCGACACCGACATCCGCCTGGCCATGACCGGCGCCATGCGCCAGCTGTTTGCCCAGCAACCCAGCGAGTTTGACCCGCGCAAGGCGCTGATTGCTGCCAAAAACGCGGCACGCGGCATTGTCAAGGCGCGTTTTGAAGCCTTTGGCTGCGCTGGCATGGGCAGCAAGATCAAGCCCATCAGCTTGGAGGCGATGGCCAAACGCTACGTTTGAGTGGGCTGATTGTTGACGCGGCTGCTACGCAGCAAAAAAAGGGGCAGATTCATCTGCCCCTTTTTTTGTGCCGTGCGGTATTCAACGGGTAGCACATGGGTGGGTCATTCCGGTCCCGTAAACTAGCCAGCAGCCAAACAACATCAAATCTGTGGAGTACACATGTTCAATCGCATAGACCCTGCAAATTTGCCTTTGGGCGAACAGGCTGAAGATGCCGAGATACAAGTTGCTTTTTCACATACAAGTGATCAAGCCCTTGAACAGTCGCCTGCGCCTATGCATGCCGTTGAAGTGCTTGAAGTCGATGACGACACCGCCTGGGCCCTGTGGGAAGACTCAGTGGCTTTTCAAGACAGTCTGTTTGCCCCTGCTGCAGAATTTGGCACCACTTTGCAAACGCGGCTGGATCTGCCCGAAGGTTCGGCAGAATTTGTTGATGCCTTCGCATCAGTGCACAAAAAATCACGTTAAGGCTTGGTACCACCAAATGCCAAAAAAAGTACCAGCAAAGGCATGATCCGACCTGAAGCTAAATGAGGTAATAAAAAACCGCTCCCCGGTGAAGAGGGCGGGTTTTGAGGTGTTTTGAGACGGTGTGAAACCGTTAAATGGTCCCGCTGACAGGAATCGAACCTGTATCTAGCACTTAGGAGGCACTCGTTCTATCCATTGAACTACAGCGGGATTGCAGCGATTGTAAAAGGTCGCAGATCAGCGCCTAATCAGTCGTAGCGCAATGTCCAGATCAGGTCGATGGCACTCTGTTCGCCGGTTTGCGCGCGCAGTGTCAGGCGTTTGGACAGGTCATAAAAAATGGTGAAAACGCCCATGGTACCGGCCAAGCCGCTCTCGTAAGCCACATAGAAATCATTGCTCAGGCGCTTGCCCAAGGTCACCGTGGCCCCGCTTGCAGTGTTGTCTGAACTGCCGCGAAAGCTCAGCTCATCCAGACCCAGTGCCTGGGTCAGGCTGGCGCTGGGCCCTTGGCCATTGCCTCCGAGCAGGGCCAGTGCAGCTTGCTGCAGTAAGGCGGCTTCGCCACCACTGCCGCTGGCTGAGCGACCCAGCACCAGCCAGGCCAGTTTTTCAGCTTCTGGCAGTTCGGGGTCGGCGTACAGGCGCACGACTGGCGATAAGGCTGTGCCCAGCACTTGCACCCCCACGCGTTGGCTCAACTTGGGACGAATCGCCAGGATGTCGAGCGCCGGGTTGTCCACTGGGCCGAAGAAACGCAGCACACCTTGCTCAATGTCCAGGCGCTGGCCGTAGGCCTGGTAGGTGCCACGCACGGTGCGCACAGAGCCGGTCAGCGTGGGGGCGGCGTTGCCAATGGCACGCAATTCAAGATTACCGGCCAGTCGGGTATCCAGGCCGCGTCCACGCATCGAGAAGTCCGGGCCCAGGTCAAGGGTGACTTGCACGTCGGGGCTGATGGTATTCACCGGACGCTTGGACGCTGGGTTAAGCACTGGCGCGTTGCGCTTGGCCAAGGCCTCTTGAGCTGCTTGCGCGGCAGAGGGGCGCACCACCACGTCGTCACCCAGCGTGGGGGCACTTTCGCTGGGCAGGGTGATCAGGGCTTGGTCGGCACTTAGCTTGCCACGTAGTACCAGGCGGGTGTCTTTGAGTTGCGCTGTCAGACGGCCCGAGACGGTGATGCGCCGGTCAGAACGGGTGCTCAGGCGCAGTGCTTTGGCGTTGGCTTCCAGCGAGATGGCCACGCGCTGCGCCAGCGGGGCATCCGGTTTGCCCGCAGGCAGCCACTGCGCTGTGCCGGTGACTTTGACCGTGCCGCCTGCCGTACCGCCAGCGCCAAACAAGGTGAAGTCGTCGATGGTGAGTTGTTGGCCTTCCAGTCGAGCGGTCAGGGAGCCTTGCTGAAAATCAATGCCGTCTGCCACCGAGCGCACCGCCAGGTCTTGCGCCCGCAGCGTGCCCAGCCAGTGGGGTTGCTTGCGCGTGCCCGTGAGGGTGGCATTGGCGTCCAGTGTGCCGCGCAAGCGCCAGCCCGGCGGCGCCAGCATCGACCAGGCATCCACGGGAGGTAGTTGCATTTGCAGGCTGCCGCCCAGCGGTGCATCGTCGGCCCATTGCAGGCCTTGGGCCAAATCAAGACGGGTGCTGAAGGCCATCAGCGCTTTGCCGGCACGCTCGCTGTCCCAGCGCAGGCTGCCAGACAGTTGTCCGCCATCCAGGTTGACGTTGAGCCGGGCTTCTTGCATGTTGGCAGGCAAGGCCCGCTGGCGGCTGGCATCCGTACTCAGGCGCAGGTCGCCCGAGCTGCGCTCCAGCAGGGCGCTCAGGTGTAAGGTGTCGGTGTGTTTGGCATCCCAGTTGCCAGCCAGGAGCACGTCGCTGCTCAGCCCTAGTTCGGTCATGCTTTTGTTGCTGAGCGCATCCAGCCAGGCCAGCGGCAGGCGGCTGATTTGCCCCTGGCTTTGCCAAAGTGCCTTGGGTTGTGTAGGCGTACCTGCTGAACCACGCTGTTGGGACCAGCGCGCCGGCTGCCAGCTTAAGCTCGCCACACCAGGCAAGGGGCCGGTGAGTTGTGCGCTGCTACCGCTCACGGTAAGTGTTTGGGTTAAGTTGTTTTGACGCCAGTCAAGGGCGACAGGAGCGTTTGCTGGCTGGGTCAGCTGCAATGACCAGCTACCGGGCTGCGCACTGTCTTGTGTGCTGAGCTTGAGCTGGTTCAAGGCCGCTTGCCAATGGTTGGCGTCCAGCTGGCTAGCGCTGAGTTGCGTCTGCCAATCGATCTGCCGTGTGCCCGTTTTGGCATGACCTTGGGCGCGCAATTGCAGCGCCGCCAGGGTGCCGGACAGGTCGACTTGCAGGTCATTGAAGTGCCAGCTTGTTGACTGGGGTGGGGTTGAAGTTGAAGCGGAAGTTGCAGTCGGTCGGCTGGTCCAGTCGAGTTTGGGGGCACGCAGCGCGGCGTCGATTTTCAAGCCAATGGCCTGGGCTTGCCAACCGCCTTGCCAGGTGGTCTTGAGTTCGGCTGCGCCTTCCAGGCTGGTTTGTCGCAAGGTGTTGGCCACGGCAGGGAATCGGCTGAGCCAACGGGTTGCCCGGGCAGCATCGGTCACGCTCACTGTCAGGTTGCCCTGGCCTGTCGCGCTGGACAAATTGCCATCCAGTGTGCTGTCCAAGCCAGGCAGGTTGAGCGTTGCCTGGCCTTTTGCGGCTTGGGTGACAGTGTGGTATTGCAGGTTTTGACCAACAAGGCGGGCGTCTTGTGCGTCGATGTGCAAGGTGTTCAGGCTGAGCAGCGGGCTTGCCCACAGACCGTCGGCTTGCAGGCTTTGCAGCTGAATGGCCTGAAAATGATCGATGGGCTGGTTTGGTTTGGCTGGGCTTGAATTTGACGGGCTTGCTTTGGCTAATCGTGGTTTGCCTGCATCGGATTGAATCCGGGCAGCAAAGCCGATGCCACTGGATGTTTGTCGGACTTGCACGCTGCCACTCATGGATGCGTTGGCCACGCGCGAGTCGATACCGGCCGGGTTGACACCTTGCAGGCTGGCCTCGCCTTGCCAAAGTCCCGCGTTGAACTGGCCCGTGCCGGTGACCGTGCCGCCAGCACCGGTGGCGCTCAGCGCCTGCAGCGCCCACTGCCCCTGCACAAAGTTGACGGTGGCACGCAAGCTGGCCAGCGGCAGGTGTTGCTGGTTCCAGGGTCCGGGCAGGTCGTTGGTCAGCAAGACCTGGCCTTGCCAACCGTCTCCGGCAGGCGTCACGTTAGCTTCTCCGGCAAGGCGGGTTTGTGGTGCTTGCGGCCAAAGGGCGGCCAGGTCCAGCGCTCGCCACTGGCCCTTGGCTTGGGTCAGTGGTTGGGCCTGCCAGGGCGCGATGATGGCCGACAGTGTGGCTTGCATTGCCTCGGCTTTGGCGGCGCGCGAGGCGTTATCCGCGGGCAGCTCAGGTGTCAAGGTGGCCTGCAGCGCAAGCTTCGCCTGCGGCCCGCTCAACTCACCGGTGAGGCTGGCGGCCGCCGCTACTGTCAGAGGTGTTGGTCGGGAGGGCACGGTGGTTGCCACCTGCCCATTGACTTGCAAGGTGAGCGCCATCGGGGCGAGTGCTTGCAGTTCACCATTGATTTGGTAAATACCTGATGAAATACGCCCCTGACCCTCTTCTATCTTGTGTGAGTAGCTATTAAAAATGTAGTGACCACTGAGGTCTGTGGCTTGCAGCGTGGTGCTGCCTGTCCAACTGAACGAGGCCACTTTGAAGGGAACATCGATGCTGATGGGCAGCGTCAGGTTGGCGGGCGGCGTGGGTGGCGTGTTGTCTGTGTTGGTGCGATGATCTTCAAAGGTGAGTGAAGCCACCGTGAGCTCACTCAGCCTTAACTGTTTGTTCAAAAGCGCCCCAAGGGTCCAGGCCACGCGGATGTCTTGCGCCTGCACACTGAGCTCGCCGCGTTGCCAGCGTAGCCAGCCAATGTGGCCGCCATCGCGCAGCGAGCCGCGCACGTCTTTGGCCTCCAGTGTCTGGTCGGCCGGCAAAAAACGTTGCAAGCGGGTGAGCAGGGCGGCCAGCGAGTCGCCTGTGCCGCTCCAAAACCACAGTGCGCCGGCAAGTACCAGCACGGCGGCAAGTGTGGCGGCCAGCAGTTTCAGGCCAATTTTGAGGGCATGCATCAGAAGGTAAAGCCCAGGTTCAGGTGCAGGCGAAGACGCCGCACATCCACGCCATAAGCCAGGTCAATTTGCAGCGGCCCGACCGGGCTCTTCCAGCGCGCGCCAATGCCCACACCTACCTTGGGGCTGAGTTCAGAGGTTTGGTTAGCCACAGCGCCTGCGTCCACAAACACGGTGCTTTCCCAGTCGCTCAGGTTGCCGTTGATGCGGATCGGGCGCTGCCATTCGATGCTCGCCGTGGTCAGGTAACGGCCTGCGGTGACGCTGCCATCGGCTAAGGTGACGCCAATGTCGTGCAGGCCATAACCGCGCACGCTGTTGTCGCCACCGGCCAGAAACAACTGGGTGCTGGGCAGGGTGAGGCTGTCTTTTGCAAGGATCGCACCAGCTGAGGCGCGCATGGCCAGGCGCCCGGCGCTGGCTTGCGTGGCGCTGTCAGTGCTGTTGTCGCCAAGCCCCCAGAAACCTTGCCATCGGGTCAGCAGTCGGGTGTAGACCTGATGGTCTGCGCCGAGCGTGCTGCCGCCGCCTACTTCAGCGCCCCAGCCCCATCCGCTTGAGGGAAACGGCAGGGTGTCGTAGTAACGCACGGCGAAGGCATAGTTGGCGCTGATGGACTGCGCAATCACCGGCTCTGTGATGTCAGTGTCCACCGACTCGGCCCGGTCGTATTGCAAATACAGGTTGCGGTCAATGCGCTGGTTGCTTTGTTTGCGCCCACCGCGCAACTGCTGGCTGGTGACATCGCGCGTGCCTAGCAACTGGTTTTGCAACAGGCCAGAGGTTACCCAGCGCCAATTGTCGGCATCTGGCGGTGAGGTCAGCTCAGAGCCAATAGCGCGGGTTTCGCGGTCGAGCTGCAGCTTGCTGACAGCCCGCCAGCCAATGCCCGGTACTTTGTGGTGCGTGTGCTCCACCGACAGTCGCGGCCCGGTGTCGGTGCTGATGCCAATCCCCAACACCAGCTTTTGCAGATTGGCCTCGCGCAGCTTCACCATGATCTGGGCGGCGTCCGGATTGGTCGTGGTGTCAAGGGTGAGATACGCCGAGTCAAAGTAACCGCTGTCCGACAGGCGTTGCTGTGCATCTACCAGTTCGGTCTGGCTGTAATCCGCACCGGGGGTGATGCGGGCCAGTCGCCGCACCAGGTCTTCGTCATAACGATTCAGACCTTCGATGACCAAATCGCCCATGCGGTAGGCCGCACCCGAGTCCAGCGTCACTTGCAGTTGCGCCTGGTGCGCATCTGGGTCAATGTCAGCCAGCGTGTTGCTGATGCGCCCGCTTGGGTAGCGCTGCGTGGTGAGCTGACGCAGCGCCTGCAGTTTGGCTGCGTCCCAGGCTGTTTGTGTGAAACGGCTGCCTGCGCGAAGTGACCAGTTGGTCTGGATGTCTTCGCGCTGGCTGGCCGCTGCGGCGTCCGTGGCAATGGCGCCGGTGAATGTGATCTGAACTTGTTGCACCCGGGTGGCTTCACCCGGCGTGACGGTGATGTTGACCACCGGCCAGGGTGTGCCGGCCGTGGCGCTTTGGCGTTCGATAACGATGGCTGGCGAGAAATAACCCAGCGTGCCAATGAGCTTGCGGGCGTCTTCCGTAGCCTGCGCCATCAGGCGTTCCAGCTCATCCTCATTGAGGTCGGTGAGTTCGCGATACCGTTGCAGTTCCAGATGGCGGGTCAGCAGTTGTTTGATGTCATCTGGCGCCTGGACGTTGATCACAAAGGCGGAACTTGTTGGCGCAAGCACCGCAGGTTGCTGCCCTGAATCGGGAGTCTGTGTCGCAAGTTGGGGTGTCAGGGCTGGGGATTGCGCCCAGATCAGACTCGGGGCAGCAGCGAGCACCACCATCAAGTGCCAGGCGTTCATTTGCTCAAGAGCCGCATGGTGTCTTCCAGCCCCTTGAGGGTCAGTGGAAACATGCGCCCGCTCATGAGTTGCTGCACGATGCTGATGCTCTGGCGGTATTGCCATACGCCTTGCGGTTCGGGGTTGATCCAGGCGAATTTGGGAAAGGTGCTGGTGAGCCGCCCCAGCCATGCCACGCCGGCTTCCTCGTTGCTGTATTCCACGCTGCCACCGGGCTGCAAGATCTCATACGGGCTCATGGTGGCGTCGCCAATGAAGATCAGTTTGTAGTCTTTGTTGTACTTGCGCAGAATGTCCCAGGTGGCAAATTTTTCGGCGTAACGGCGCCGGTTGTTTTTCCACATGAAGTCATACACGCAGTTGTGAAAGTAATAAAACTCCAGGTGCTTGAACTCGGCCTTTGCGGCTGAAAACAGCTCTTCAACCCGTGCAATGTGTTCGTCCATGGTGCCGCCTACATCCATCAGCAACAACACTTTGACGTTGTTGTGGCGTTCGGGGCGCATCTTGATGTCCAGGTAGCCGGCGTTGGCGGCGGTGCTGTGGATGGTGCTGTCCAGATCCAACTCTTCCACATGGCCTTCGCGGGCGAACTTTCGCAGGCGGCGCAAGGCCACCTTGATGTTGCGCGTGCCAAGCTCTTGTGTGTCGTCGTAGTCTTTGTAGGCACGCTGCTCCCACACCTTGACGGCACTTTTGTTCTTGCCCGGGCCGCCGATGCGGATGCCTTGCGGGTTGTAGCCACCGTGGCCAAAGGGGCTGGTGCCGCCGGTGCCAATCCACTTGCTGCCACCCTCGTGACGCTCTTTTTGCTCTTCGAGGCGTTTTTTGAGCGTTTCCATCAACTCGTCCCAACCCATTTTTTCGATGGCCGCTTTTTGCTCGGGGCTGAGGTTGCTTTCCAGTGTTTTCTTGAGCCACTCCAAAGGAATGTCTTTGGTGAAATCGGTGATGAGTTCGATGCCTTTGAAGTAAGCTGAAAAAGCCTTGTCGAACTTGTCGTAATGCTTTTCGTCCTTGACCAGGGTGGCGCGGCTCAGGTAGTAAAAATCGTCGATCTTGTAGCCACTGGGGGCGGCGCTGTCGTCATCCGGTTGGGCCGTTTTTGGCCCGACCACGCCGAGTTTCAAGGCTTCAAGCAGGGTCAGGAATTCCTTGACCGACACCGGCAGCTTGGCGGCGCGCAGGGTGTAGAAGAAGTCAATTAGCATGGCCTAGCTGCGAGGCTTGTCCAGCAAATACAGCAACTGCGCCTTGACTTCCGGCCATTCACCTTGGCGCAGGCTGTACATCACGGTGTCGCGGATGGTGCCATCGCGGCGCAGGGCGTGGCCACGGATCACGCCGTCTTTTTTGGCACCCAGGCGTTCAATGGCGGCTTGGGACGCAAAGTTGAAGTTGTCCGTGCGCCAGCCGACCACGTGGCAATCCAGAGCCTCGAACGCGTGGGTCAGCATGAGCAGTTTGCAGGTGGTATTAACATGGCTGCGCTGCACACTTTTGGCATACCATGTGTAACCAATTTCAACGCGTTTGACGGCTGGCAGGATGTCGTGAAAACTGGTGCAGCCTAGTACCTTGCCGCTGTCGGCTTCCACGACAGCAAATGCAAACCTGTTGCCCGCCTCGCGCATGGCCAAGGCGTCGTCGATGTACTTGCGGGTGTTCTCGGGCTCAGGCACCGAGGTGACACGAATATCCCAAAGCGCACCATCCGCCGCAGCGGCGCGCAGGCCAGCTTCGTGCTCAAGCGCCAGAGGCACCAGTGTGATGCCGCGTGTATTCAAGGTGACCGGTTCAACAAAAGCCATTCAATTTCTCCAAAATGTTCACAAGAATCACCGATTTCGGCTCTGCATGAACACCAGTTTTTCAAACAGTGTCACATCCTGCTCGTTTTTCAGCAAGGCACCGACCAGCGGCGGCACAGCCACTTTGTCGTCCTGCGTTTGCAAGGCGGACAAGGGAATGTCCTGCGCCATCAACAGTTTCAACCAGTCCAGCAGCTCGCTGGTGGAGGGCTTCTTCTTCAGGCCGGGCAGGTTGCGCACGTCAAAAAACGTCTTCATGGCAGCGCTGAGCAATTCAGCTTTCAGGCCCGGAAAGTGCAC
Source organism: Rhodoferax sp. (assembly GCF_028688795.1). Taxonomy (GTDB): domain Bacteria; phylum Pseudomonadota; class Gammaproteobacteria; order Burkholderiales; family Burkholderiaceae_C; genus Rhodoferax. The sequence goes on from NZ_JAQTXM010000003.1 coordinate 219,580, forward strand.
ATCGACAATCTGTTTCATGGTCACTGCATCAGGAAACTTGATGTAGTGAAAAAAGCAGCGGCGCAAAAACGCGTCAGGCAGTTCTTTTTCGTTGTTGGAGGTGATGAACACCAGTGGGCGGTGCTTGGCACGAATCAATTCGCGGGTCTCATAACAATAAAACTCCATGCGGTCGATTTCACGCAGCAAGTCGTTCGGAAACTCAATGTCGGCCTTGTCAATCTCGTCAATCAGCAGGGCCACCGGCTGCTCGGCCGTGAACGCCTGCCACAGCACCCCTTTGACGATGTAGTTGTTGATGTCGCGCACGCGCTCGCCGCCATCCAGGTTCGACAGCTGCGAGTCGCGCAGGCGGCTCACTGCGTCGTACTCATACAAGCCCTGTTGCGCCTTGGTGGTGCTTTTGATGTGCCATTGCAGCAATGGCAAATTCAGTGCGGTCGCCACTTCTTCGGCCAGCATGGTTTTGCCGGTGCCGGGTTCGCCTTTAACCAGCAGCGGGCGCTGCAAGGTAATGGCGGCGTTCACCGAGAGCATCAGGTCATCGGTTGCGACGTAGTTTTGGGTGCCTTGGAATTTCATGGTGTGGGTCAGGAAAGTGAGGTCTATGGGCCGTGGGGTGGCATTTGGTTGGGTTGCAATCACGTCAATATCGGGTTTACGCCATGACGCGAGCGCTGGCTGGCTCCCTATAATTGTTTGATATTTATCAAATCAAACAACGCCCTTTAACGGATTGTCTTAGCAAAATGAACAAAATTCTGTTGTCCGTGTCGTCTCTGCTTGTCGCCTGTGCAACCACTGTGACGGCGTATGCACAAGATATCAAGGGAGATGCCGGGGCGGGTGCCCAGAAAAATGCGCTGTGTGTCGGCTGTCACGGCATCAAAGGCTACCACATTGGTTTTCCTGAAGTGCATCAGGTGCCGAAAATCTCAGGTCAGAGCGCTGGGTACATCCGCGCGGCTCTGCACGCTTACAAAACTGGCGATCGCAAGCACCCCTCCATGCGCACGCTGGCCAACAGCCTGAGCGATCAGGACATTGCCGATCTGGCCGCCTATTATGCTGGCACCGGCACCGGGGTAACGTTGCCAGCGGCAGCCGCAGAAGGCTCTGCCAAGGCCGCAGAGTTGGTTACCAAGGGTGGCTGCACCTCCTGTCATGGTGCCAATATGAGTAAACCCATTGACCCGGCCTACCCCAAGATTGCAGGCCAGCACAGCGACTATTTGTACGTTGCCTTGCGCTCTTACAAGACCAACGACAAGCCTCTGATCGGCCGAGGTAACCCCGTCATGGGCGGCATTGCCAAGCAGTTTTCCAATGCGGATTTAAAGGTGTTGGCCGACTACATGGGCGGCCTGCCCAGTGAGATGCAAACGGTGCAGCGTGACCGCCTGAAATAAGCGCGTTTCAGTCGCGTGTGGCGTGACGCTGCACGCAAGCCACATAGGCCTCGCCGTCGGGCGCCCGTTTGGCGCGCTGGCTCTCCCAGATCATTTGCCCGAGGCAGTCCATGGCCTCGTGGTGCGCTTCATGCAGTGAGTCGCGTTGGTGGGTGAGTAATTCAACGGCCTGTCGAATGCCGCGTGGCTGGTCGATGCTGCACTGTTCGCTGATCGACAAGTGCATCGACAAATGCAAGAAGCCGTTGGTTTTACCTTCTTCCACTTGCCCCATGGCCGCCAGCGCGGCGTCGACGTCAGACAACAATGCGTGGTACTCGGGGTGCTCATCAATCCACAGACTTGCTATTGTTTCAATAGCCTCAAGCGCTTGTTCTGCCTGCGCTTTGGCATAAACAGAGCAGAAAAATCGACGGACATCGGCTTGTGAAGGGTTGAACATGGTGGCGCGGATTGTCGCTGCTGCTGGGTCAGTCGATTTGCCAGGCTGGCAATTGCCAGTTACGCCACATGGCCAAACCACGCAGCCCAGCGGTGACGATCACACACGCCACCAGCGATACCCAACCCGGCGCGCCCAGTTGCCACAAGCCAATGTAAACCCAGCCCCCGGCAAAAGCGCACACCGCATACGGGCGGTGGTCGCTGAAGGCGGCGGGGATTTCGTTGCAGACAATGTCGCGCAGCACGCCGCCAAACACGCCGGTGATCAAGCCCATCAGCACGGCCACCAGCGCGGGCGACTGACTCAGCAGCGCCTGGTGGACGCCGGTGGCGGTGAAGAGCCCCAAGCCCAGCGCATCAGGCCATTCAATGGCTTTGCGCGTCAAATTAAAGTGATGACTGCGCATGAACAGCATGGCCAGCAAACAAAGGGCCAGCACACCCCACAACATTTCCACATGCCGCACCCAGAAAAACGGCCGCTCATCAAGCAACAAGTCGCGCAGCGTGCCACCGCCAAAGGCGGCCAGAAAGCCCACCACACAGACGCCGACGGCATCGAGCCGCTTTTGCGCGCCTTCCAAAATCCCCGACAATGCAAACGCTGCTGTGCCAGCCAGTTCGACGGTAAGACGAAGGGTTTGTCCCCAATGTTGAATGCTGTCCAAGCTTGAATTTTCCATCTCTTAATTGTCGCGCCATGGCCTTGCCGGAAACTTATCCCTTCATCACCGATCCGTATTTTTATGTGGTCACCATCCCCGCCGTGCTGCTGCTGGGGGTGAGCAAAAGTGGCTTTGGCGCCGGGTTTGGCTCGCTGGCCGTGCCGATGATGGCACTGGCGGTGAGTGTGCCGCAGGCCGCGGCTATTTTGATGCCGGTGCTGCTGCTGATGGACGTGTTGGGTATGGCGGCGTTTCGCAAAGACTTTGACCTGAAGCTGCTGAAATTTTTGATTCCCTGCGGTCTGGTTGGTATCGTGGTGGGTGCGCTGCTTTTTAAATTGCTCAACGCCCACACGGTGGCGGGCATTGTGGGGGGCTTCACTTTGTTGTTTCTGGCGCAGCGCCTGCTGTTTCCACCCAAGGCTGACAGCCCGCCACCGCCGCGTTGGCTGGGCGCCATTCTGACGGCCACTTCCGGCTTTACCAGCTTCATTGCCCACGCTGGTGGGCCGCCGGTGAACGCCTACATGATCCCGATGCGGCTGTCACCCATTCGGTTCACCGCCACCATGGCGTTTTTCTTTTTTGTGATCAACCTGGCCAAGTGGGTGCCTTACGCCTGGCTGGGGCTTCTGGACTGGCGCAATTTCGCCACGTCTTTGGTGTTGTTGCCGATTGCACCGATTGGTGTGTGGGTGGGCGTGCGGCTGGCGCGGCGCATCAGCCAGGTGCTGTTTTACAGGTTTTTGTACGCCGGGATGTTTCTAACCGGGATCAAGCTGCTGTGGGATGCTGTGTAATATTTGCTATATAAAAAATAGCTTCTTGCGCTTATATTTAAAGGGCTACAGGCTATTTCATTAAAAATATTCGAATGGAACCTTGCAGTCTCTTCAAACAAATCAAGTGATCAGGTGTTTAAAAATTCTGCGGCATGGTGTTGGCAAAACCATTTTGTCGCCAGGCTTCAAACACGGTTACTGCCACGGCGTTGGACAAATTCAGGCTGCGCTGCCCGGCCACCATGGGTAATTTGATGGCTTGCCCAGGGGCAAAAGACTGGCGCACAAGCTCACTCAAACCCTTGGTTTCCGAGCCAAACACAAGGTAGTCACCTGGGGTAAAACGTGCATCGAACACGTTTTGACTGGCCCGTGTGGTCATGGCAAACAAGTGTTCTGTCGCGGGCTGCTCAGTGTCCAAAAACGCTTGCCAACTGGCGTGGCGCGTCAGCGTGGCGTACTCGTGGTAATCCAGCCCGGCGCGGCGCATGTGTTTGTCTTCCATGGAAAAACCCAGGGGCTCGATCAGGTGCAAGGTGCAGCCGGTGTTGGCCGCCAGGCGAATGACGTTGCCGGTGTTGGGGGGAATCTCGGGCTCAACCAGAACAATATGAAACATGGCTGAATTGTCGCCCAGTGCTCATTCAGTCCTGGCAAAGACCAGGCCGGTAATGTGGCTCGCGCCTGCCGCCCGCAACACGCGAGCGGCGGCATGCAGTGAGGCCCCGGTGGTCATCACATCATCCACCAGCACAATGCGCGCCGCTTTGACACGGTGTGCCAGCAGCGGGTCGATGGCAAAGGCGTGGTCCAGCGCCGTCAGCCGCTGTGTGCGCTTGAGGGTGTGTTGTGCCGGCGTGTCCTGAATGCGCAGCAGCACGCCGGTGTGCGTTTTGGCCGCGCTCAGCGCACGCGCCAACAAGAGTGCCTGGTTGTAACCGCGCGCTGCCAGACGCTCAGTTGAAAGCGGCATGGGCAGCAGCAGGTCGGCACTGTCCAGGGTCGGTTCAACCCACGGCGTGGCTTGCAGCAGGGTGGCAAAGTTGCGCACCAGGCCACATTGGTCATGAAATTTGAAGTCTGCAATCAGGCTCGACCACGGGTAGGCGTAGGCCACGGCTGCCAGGCACTGGTCCAGGGGTGGCGGGCTTTTCAGGCACGCACCGCATTGCGGCATGCCGTTCGGCAAGGGCAGGGCGCAGGTGTGGCAGCGCTGGTGAGGCTGTGCGAATTGCCCGACGCAGTCCTCGCACACGGCCTGCGCTGGCCAGCTGTGGCAGACCCGGCATTGGCCGGGCAGCGCGGTAATCAGCCCTGAGAACAATTTGGTGAGCATGGCTCAATATACTCGCGGCTTATCAAAATAAGCCATGGCCGACCTCCACCCCCCCACCATCGACCCCACAGCCGCGCAGCGTTGGCAGGGCATGCCCCTGAGCGCGTCGCCGTGGCTGCACGAAGAAGTGGCACAACGCATGCAGGAGCGCCTTGACTGGATCAAACAGCAGCCCGACAGCTGGGTGCATTGGGCGCCGCTCAGTGGCGGCATGCAGGCGCATGGCAGTTTGGCGCGGCGCTACCCGAACGCCGCCTGTACCGTGCTGGAAACATCGCCGCAGCGCGTAGCCCAGGTTGCCCAGACCTTGAAGCCATCCTGGTGGAGCACCCAGCGCTGGCTGCAACCGCAAGCCCAAGTGGGTGCACAGGTGACGCAGCCCGCGCAGATGCTGTGGGCCAACATGTGCCTGCACATGGCCGCTGACCCGCAGGCACTGATGGCGCAGTGGCACCGTGCATTAAAAGTAGACGGGTTCTTGATGTTCTCTTGTCTGGGGCCAGACACGCTCAAGGAACTGAGGGCGCTGTACCAGTCCTTGGGCTGGCCGGCGCCCAGCCATGAATTCACCGACATGCACGACTGGGGTGACATGCTTGCGACGGTGGGTTTTGCCGAACCGGTCATGGACGTGGAACACATCACGCTCACGTTTGAGAGCCCAGAGCGGTTGCTTCAAGAGCTGCGGGGCCTGGGGCGCAATTTGCATGTGGGGCGCTTCCAAGGTATGCGTGGCCGGCGTTGGCACGCCGAGTTGCTGGCGGCAGCGGCCAAACAGCCTTTGCAACTGACATTTGAAGTGGTTTACGGGCACGCGTTCAAGCCCACGCCACGCTTGACAGTCAGTGCCCAGAGTGAAATTTCCCTTGATGAGATGCGTGCGACCTTGCGGCGCGGAAAAATGGTGGGCACAACCAGCCTGCCGAAGGAGGACTTGCATGACTGAGTTTGGTTTTCGCTGGGCACTGATGGTGGTGTGCTTGCTGATTTTTGTGCTGGCTTTTTCTGCCTTGCTTTGGGCTGCCTGGCGGCACCACCGTGGCGAGACGCCCGAGCGGGCTAATTTCCATAGCTCGCTGGCGGTTGAAATTGCCTGGACCGTGGCGCCTGTTGTGATCGTGTTGTTGCTGGTTTGGCCTACCGCCCGTATTTTCTGGACGCCCTGACGCCCAGGTTGCACCCCGGGTGGGCTATGTGGCATGGGGTTTTCCCGCGTAGTTTCACGCTGGTTTTTGGGTGATGATCCATTAGAATCTATTGATAAATATCAAATAGTGGATCTCCCGCGGCCACTCCCCCATCAGAAGGACAGCGATTTATGCGTAGCATGTACAAGTTTTGCTTGGGCGCTTTGCTGGCGTTAGGCTCGGCAGCAGCCTTGGCTGGTTATGCGTTTAATTTTCCAGAACCCGTGACGCCGATTGCGCGCGAAACGCTGCACATGCATAACCTGGTCATGGTTGTGATCTTGATCATGTTCTTCCTGGTGTTTGGCTTGTTGATTTATTCCTTTGTTACCCACAATAAAGCGGCGGGTTACAAGGCTGGTAAATTCACTGGCCCCAACAACCGCAAGCAATGGCTTTGGGTGTTGTCGCCTTTTGCCCTGCTGTTTTTCATTGACTACGTGGTGTTTGGTATTCCTGCCTACCATGCCGTGGTGTTGTACGAAGACACCAAGACTGATGCCGAGTTGGTGGTCAAGGTCACGGGTAGCCAGTGGTTGTGGCAATACGACTATCCCGCTGAAGGCGTGAGTTTCACCAGTCGCCTGACCACACCTCGCGACCAGATCGACAACGGTGCTGCCAAGGGTGAGCACTATTTGCTGGAAGTGGACAACCCGCTGGTGTTGCCCGTGGGTAAAAAGGTTCGGTTCATCACCACGTCCAACGACGTGATTCACAGCTGGTGGGTGCCTGCTTTTGGTGTCAAACGCGATGCCGTGCCTGGCTTCTTGCGCGAATTCTGGGCCACGGTTGAAAAAACTGGCACGTACCGCGGTCAGTGTTCTGAGCTTTGCGGTAAAGAGCATGGCTTCATGCCGGTGGTGGTCAATGTGGTGACGCAGGAAGAGTTCGCCAAGTGGCTGGCCAGCAAGAAGCCAGCGGCCGCGCCTGCAGCAGCGGTGGTGGCACCCGTGGCCGCGACGGCGCCGCCGGCCAAGGCTGTGGTCGCTCAGGCTGCCCAGTAAATCAGCATAGATATTCAGAAATTCAGCAGAAGGAGTTGGTAATGGCACACGATATGGCACATGGCTTGCCGGTAGCGGATTCGCATGACGGGCACTACAAGGGCGGTTGGGTTCGCTGGTTGGAAACCACCAACCACAAAGACATTGGCATCATGTACCTGATCTTCGGCTTTCTCATGCTGTTTTTGGGTGGAGCCATGATCTTGACGGTACGGCTGGAGCTGTTTCAGCCGGGTCTGCAGTTTGTCCAGCCAGAGCTGTTTAACCAGCTGATCACCTTGCACGGTCTGGTGATGGTGTTTGGTTTTGCCATGCCGGTTGCCACCGGTCTGGCCAACTACATGTTGCCGATGATGATTGGCGCCCCCGACATGGCCTTGCCGCGCCTGAACAACTGGGGCTTTTGGATTTTGCCGCCAGCTGCCATCATGCTGACGCTGCCGTTTTTCCTGGGTTTGATGGGTATTGGCCCGGGCGCGGTTGACACCGGCTGGACGCTTTACGCGCCGCTTTCGATTCAAAGCGGTTGGGGCATGGACTTTGCCATTTTTGCCATTCACATGCTTGGGGTGTCGTCCATTTTGGGCTCTATCAATGTGATCGTGACCATTGTCAACATGCGCGCGCCTGGCATGACGATCATGAAGATGCCGTTGTTTGCCCATGGCTTTCTGATGACGGCTGTGTTGCTCATCACCATCATGCCGGTGTTCGCAGGTGGCGTGACCATGGTGCTGATGGACCGTCACTTTGGTACCCATTTCTTTAACGCCGCGGGTGGTGGCGACCCCGTGTTGTGGCAACACATTTTCTGGTTTATGGGTCACCCTGAGGTGTATGTGCTGCTGTTGCCGATTGCTGGTGCTCTGCCTCATGTGTTCTCGGCCTTTGCACGCAAGCCCATCTACGGCTACAAAGCACAGGTGTATTCGTTCTGGGCGATTGCTGGTTTGGGCCTGGTGGTGTGGGCGCACCACATGTTTACCAGCGGCATGTCGCTGGGAAGCCAGATTTACTTCATGTACATCACCATGGCCATTTCGTTCCCGCTGGCGGTGCTGTTCTTCTGCTGGATTGCTACCATCTGGAAGGGCTCGATGAGTTTTGAAACCCCAATGTTGTTTGCCTTGGGCTCGTTGGTGTTGTTTGGCTGGGGCGGTGTGACTGGTCTGGCACTGTCCGATGCGGCAGCTGACCCTCAGTACCACAATGCCTATTTCATGGTGGCGCATTTTCACTACGCGTTCTATCCCACAGCAGTGATGGGTGCCATGGCCGCGGTTTACTATTGGCTACCCAAATGGACTGGCCACATGCTCAACGAGTCTATTGGCAAGTGGCACTTTTGGGTGACCATTGTTGGTTTTAACCTGACCTTCATTCCACAGTTTTTTGTCGGTCTGGCCGGTATGCCTCGCCGCATTCCCGACTACCCGGTGATGTTTGCGGAGTGGAACATGATCTCCAGCATTGGCGCATTCATTTTGGGCGCAGCGCATTTGATCTTTGTTTACAACGTCTACAAAACGATCAAAGGTGGCGACAAGGCTGCCGACAAGGCTTGGGAAGGTGCAGAGGGGCTGGAATGGACGGTGCCGTCGCCTGCGCCGTATCACACCTTTGAAACCCCTCCGGTCATCAAATAATTCTGTGCAGGGCCTGTCATCATGAAACTGTTTGAGTCCAATGTGCCGGTGATGGAAGCGGCCGAGTGGGAAAAGCGCAAGCGCAGCAACAAGCGTTTAGGCTATATCTTTGGCGCGATCGTGTTGGCCATATTTCTGGGTTCCATATGGAAATATCGCCCGTTCTGAGCGGGCTATCAACGGCTGACCGGCAGCGCAGTAATGTGCGTATGGCGATCAAGCTGGGCTTCGTGGCTCTGTTTTTTGTCGGTTTCGGTTTTGGCATGGTGCCGCTTTACGACGTGATTTGCGAGCTCACCGGCTTGAATGGCAAAACCAACGCGGTGGCCATGGTGGCTGACAAAAACACGCAGGTTGATCTGACACGTAAGGTAAAAATTGAGTTTTTGAGTCACTCCATGCCCGGCGTGGGTTTGTCGTTCAAGTCAGAGCAGTTTTCCATTCGCGTGCATCCGGGCGAAATCTCGCACATGAACTACACCATTACAAACACCAGCGACAAGGTGTTTGTGGGTCAGGCTATTCCCAGCATCACACCGGCGGTAGCCGCCCAATATTTTGAGAAACTTGAATGTTTTTGCTTCAGTCAACAGACCTTTGCGCCTGGTGAGACGCGCACCATGCCGGTGGTCTTTGTTGTGAACCCCAAGTTGGATCGTGATTTTGGAACCGTGACGCTTTCGTACACATTTTTTGAAGCCGTTAAAGGCAAAAGCTGATTTGATAAGGAAACAGGAATGACACACGCTACACAACCGGCTGCGCGCGGACACTACTTTGTGCCCGCAGCCAGTCATTACTCCACGTTTTTGTCCGTGGGTATTTTCCTTTTGGCGTTGGGCTTCATCTTCAGGCTGAACGGGACACCACCTGGCATCTGGAGCATGCTGATTGGTGCCGCGCTGATTGTGTATGTGATCGTTGGCTGGTTTGGCGAGATCATCAGTGAGAACTTGCGTGGGGCATATAGCCTTTGGGAAGACCGTTCCTACCGCATTGGCATGGTGTGGTTCATTTTTTCCGAGGTGATGTTTTTTGCTTGTTTTTTTGGTGCGTTGTATTACATCCGTCGTATTTCCCTGCCAGAACTGGCCGGGTTCGAAGAATCCCTGTCACCCTACGGAAAGTTCACCAGTGTCTGGCCAAGTGCTGGCCCATTGGGAGACCCTTTCCTGCCGATGCATGCCTGGGGTATTCCAGCCATCAATACCATGTTGCTGTTGACATCTGGTGCAACGCTGACCTGGGCGCATTGGGGTCTGATCAAGGGCAAGCAAAGCCAGCTGACTTGGGGCTTGGCCCTGACCGTGGCACTTGGCGTGACGTTCATGGGCTTTCAGATCTTTGAATATGCCCATGCTTACTCTGAGATGGGCTTGACACTTGGTGCCGGCGTGTATGGGGCCACGTTTTATATCTTGACTGGCTTTCACGGTATGCACGTCACGCTGGGAACCATCATGCTGATGGTCATGCTGTGGCGTGGCATGAAAGGGCATTTTTCTGAGCACAACCATTTTGCGTTTGAAGCCGTGGCCTGGTACTGGCACTTTGTGGACGTGGTCTGGCTGATCTTGTTTGTGTTTGTCTACATTCTTTGATGCGCCTAAGCACAACTGGCTACTGAGTTGTGCTTCCCGCAAGGGCGAATTCAGAGGCCTGTATTTTTGACTTCCCAGCCATTGACTGGCTGGCGCTGTGAAACCTATGGCTTTTCGAGTCTTTCGAATTACCCGCGGCCGGGAATCAGGCCAAAGTAAAAACTGGCCAGCAGCGCAAGAAACAAGCCGATCGACAAGCTGATGCGCACAGTCAGCGCTTGCACCACCAGTTTGCGCTTGGCTGGATCATCGCTTTTGAACAGCATCGCAAGTGCACTGAATAGGCTTACCAAAATCAGTGCCAAGGTTGCCAGAATTAAAATTTTCGCCAGCATTGCGATGTCTCTCTCAAAAGTTTCGCTGCATTATGCTTGCTCACCATCGGCTTCTGCACCACACCCATGCATTTTCAAATTCGGTTGATTCCCACCCTGGCCATGTTGCTCGGCATGGCGCTGTTCATTTACCTTGGGGCTTGGCAAACTGGCAAAGGCGACCGCCTGGAGGCTGAGCTTGCGCAGCATGCACTGCGTGGTCAACTAGGGCCAACGGTGGTCACAGGACAAATGCTGGACGCTCAAGCGGCGCAGGATGCACCGTTATTGGTCACCGGCACTTTTGAGGCGCAGCACCAGATTTTCCTGGACAACCGGCAAGAAAATGGCCAGCCTGGTGTGCATGTCATCACGCCGCTTCACATTGACGGCAGCGATACTCGGATTCTTGTGAACCGTGGATGGATTGGCTGGAGTCAGGGGCGTTCGGTGTTGCCCGTGGTGCCAACACCTTTGGGGCGTGTTCAAGTTGTTGGGTTAGGTGTCGTGCCTTCCACAAAGAAATTCTTTTTAATGCCTGACCATCCCGATGCACAAACGAAGCTGTGGACGCGTGTGGACATGCCCCGATTTGCATCGATGATTGGCCATCCTTTGCAGCCAGTGGTCTTGGAGCAGACTGGTGGCGATGTCTCCGACACGCTGGTGCGGCATTGGGGGCCACCTGAAGATCGCGTGGGTAAGCACCGCGGTTACGCTTTTCAGTGGTTTGGCATGGCTGCTGCTCTATTGCTGTTTTATCTGGTTGCCAGTTTTCGCAAAGGTGAGCGTTCATGAGCCAGCAACGGACTGACGAGGTGTTGGGGTTGGTCGTGCATTCCTTGCCGACACCTGGGGATTCCGCTGGTTCAAGCTTGAGCGGGCGATTGAAGCTGTTGGCGATTTTGCTGGCATGCTCGCTGCCGGTGCTGGTGGCCTACTTTGTGTTTTATGTGGTGCGGCCGCAGGGTGAAGCTGGGTTTGGAGAATTGATTACCCCGGTGCGACCAGTGCCGCAAGTGCAGGCCACCGGGCTGGACGGCGCCCAGCAGCCTTTGTCTTCGCTCAAAGCGCAGTGGTTGCTGGTCAAGGTGGATGGCGGGGCGTGTGTGCAGGATTGCCAGAAACAGCTCACCGTCTTGCGTCAGTTTCGTTTGATGCTGGGCAAAGACATGGACCGCATCGACTGGCTCTGGTTGATCAATGACCAGGCCCCGGTCGATGTCAAGCTGGCCGCCAGTCTGAAACATGACCGCGCCACGGTTCTGCGGGTGGATGCCGACACGCTCAACATATGGCTACCGACCCCTGCAGACAAGTCGTGGAAAGACTACTTTTTTGTGGTTGACCCGATGGGCAACACCATGATGCGTTTCCCTTCAAGGCTGGACAGCGCTGGCGCAGCCAAGGCCAAACGCGACATGGAGCATCTGCTGCGCGCTTCCTTGCCTTGGGACCCGCCGGGGCGATGAAGCGCCACTCCGAGCAGATGTCGGTATGAACGTTCAACCTCTTTACGACCTGACTCCGCTGGCCAGCCTGCTGGGCTTCGGCGCATTGCTGGCGTTTGGGCCACTGGCTTGGGTGTATTGGCGCAACCGCCATACACATCCTTTGCAGCGCTTGCAGGCGTTGCGCTTGTTCACGCTGTATTTAACCTTTGATTTGATTTTGTTTGGCGCCTTTACCCGGCTCACAGACTCTGGTTTGGGCTGCCCCGATTGGCCGGGTTGTTATGGCAACACCTCGCCCTTTGGGGCCAGCCACGCCATTGCTGCCGCTCAAGCAGCCATGCCCAGCGGGCCAGTGACGCAAGCCAAAGCCTGGATCGAGATGATTCACCGTTACCTGGCCACGGGTGTCGGGGCTTTGATCGTGGCGATGACGGTTGCCAGTTGGTTGAGCCGGCGAAAAAATAGCGGGGTGGATGGCGGCTCATTCGTTTCGGGCCTGTCACCCTGGTGGGCCACCGCCACATTGGTTTGGGTCTGTTTACAAGGTGCTTTTGGTGCCTTGACCGTCACCATGAAACTGTTTCCAGCCATCGTCACGCTGCATCTTGCCGGGGCGCTGGTGTTGCTGGCATTGCTGTGTGTGCAAGTGGTGCGCGGCGGTGCCACGCCGGTGCGGCGCCCCATGTCAGCCGCATTGCATAAATCGGCTGGGGTCGCAGCTGCGTTGTTGGCGGTGCAAATTTTGCTGGGCGGCTGGGTCAGCACCAACTACGCCGTGCTGGCTTGCAGCGATTTCCCCTTGTGTCAAAACCGCTGGTGGCCCGAGATGAATTTCTCGCAAGGTTTTGAGTTGTGGCGGCACCTTGGTGTCAACTCTGAGGGGGAGTCCATCAGCTTTGCTGCCTTGACGGCGATTCACTATGCACACCGGTTAATGGCTTATGGGGTGCTGATTGTGCTGGCGCTGTTGGCTTGGCAGCTTAACCGCCGTCCGGTCTGGCGCCGTCACAGTAGGGCACTGGCCGCGCTGGTTGGGCTGCAGTTGGCCACCGGTTTGAGCAATGTGGTGCTGGACTGGCCGCTGCTGGCCGCTTTGATGCACACGGGTGGTGCTGCGGCGCTGGTGTTGGTGCTAACCTGGACCCTCGCCAGTGCGGCGTCGGTGGCTCCGGATGATTCCCCCGTTAAAGCGAGCGCACGTGCAGCAGCCTCTTGCGCGCCCCCTGAACCTGGAAAATTTGCGTGATTCCCCTTGTCCAACCTGCTGCCATGTCAGCTTTTGCCCAGTATTACGCACTCACCAAGCCGCGGGTGATTCAGTTGATTGTGTTTTGCGCCTTGATCGGTATGGTGCTGGCAGTGCCTGGTGTGCCGTCCTGGCGCGAAGTTGGCGTGGCGGCGGTTGCGTGTTTGGGGATTTGGCTGGTGGCGGGCGCTGCAGCTGCGTTCAACTGCATCATTGAAAAAAGCATTGATGCCAAGATGAAGCGCACCGCTTGGCGGCCGACGGCCAAGGGTGAATTGGGCGACCGGCAAACGTTGCTGTTTTCAGCGACCCTGTGTGCGGCAGGGTCTGCCCTGCTGTATTTTGCGGTCAACCCGCTCACCATGTGGCTCACGTTTGCCACCTTCATTGGTTATGCGGTGATTTACACCCTGATTTTGAAGCCCCTGACGCCGCAAAACATTGTGATCGGTGGGGCCTCGGGCGCCATGCCGCCAGTGCTGGGCTGGGCGGCGATGGCCGGCAATGTGGGGCCGGAAGCCCTGATTCTGTTTTTGATTATTTTCCTGTGGACGCCACCACACTTTTGGGCTTTGGCGCTGTACCGAGTGGAAGACTACCGCAAGTCTGGTTTGCCCATGCTGCCGGTGACCCATGGCAATGAATTCACCCGCCTGATGGTGCTTCTCTACACCTTCATCTTATTTGCAGCGTGTTTGTTGCCGTTCATTTATGGCATGAGTTCCTGGTTGTATCTGGCAGCGGCGGTGCTGCTAAGCGCTGGTTTTTGCCTGCATGGTTACTGGCTTTGGCGTGAATACTCCGACCTTCTGGCGCGCAAAACTTTTCGCTTTTCGCTGATTCATTTGAGCCTGCTGTTTGCCGCGCTGCTGATTGATCACTACGTGTGACCGTCAGATGACCGGGCTTGCCCGGTTTATGATGGTTCCATGAACAAACGAAATGCTCTTAAATTTATAGCTGGTTGCGCAGTATTTACGGGGTCTGCAGGTCTATTTTCTGCATGCTCACCCGCCGGGCCAAAATTCACGGCGATTGACATCACTGGCGCCGATTACGCCAAAGACTTTGTACTGACTGACCACAATGGCCAAGCCAGAACGCTCAAAGACTTCCAAGGCAAAGTCGTCATGATGTTCTTTGGCTACACCCAGTGTCCGGACGTCTGCCCGACCTCCATGGGCGAGATGGCCGAGATCAAAAGACTGCTGGGAAAAGACGGCGACCGCATTCAGTGCCTGTTTGTCTCGGTTGACCCCGAGCGCGACAAGCCTGAGGTGCTCAAAGCCTATATGGAAAACTTTGACCCCAGCTTTCTGGCGCTCTACACCACGCCAGAGAAAACTGCCGCACTGGCCAAAGATTACAAGGTGTATTACAAAAAAGTGGATGGCCCCACGCCCACTAGCTACACCATTGACCACACCGCAGGCAGCTATGTGTACGACACCACGGGTAAGCTGCGCCTGTTCACCCGCTACGGCACCAAGCCTGAGTTGACCGTTGCTGACGTCCGGCAACTGCTGCCAGCGCGATAGCCGGTCCATGCCGCACGGTCTAACATGCGGGCATGACTTCTTTTTCGCTGGAATTCATACAGCAGTTGGCGCAGGAGCTGACACCGTTGTTGGTGACCCTGTTTCACCTGGCTTGCGCACTGACCGTGACGGTGCATGCTTTGCTCAACAAGCGGCACGTGCACACGGCCATTGGCTGGATTGCCTTGGCCTGGCTGGCGCCATTTTTGGGCGCCTTGCTCTACGTGATGCTGGGCGTGAATCGCATAAAACGCGCTGGTGTCGCGCTGCGGATAAGAGGCCCGGAGCAGAGCCCGGGCGGCGCGGCAGATCTGATCAAGGGCACTGATGCTGCTTGCCTGCCTGAATTGATTGGCATCAATCGGCTCACACGTGAGGTCACGGGGCGTGTCTTGCTGGCCGGTAATGCCGTGACACCTTTGGTTCAAGGCGACGAGGCCTTTCCCGCCATGCTGGAAGCGATTCACTCGGCCCGCCATTCGGTCACATTGCTAACCTATATTTTCAATGACGACGTGGCAGGACGCGCTTTTGGTGATGCACTGGTCCAGGCGCAGGCCCGTGGCGTTCAGGTGCGGGTGCTGATTGATGCGGTGGGTGCGCGCTATAGCCGCACCAGCGTGGTCAGACGCCTAAAACAGGCCGGTGTGCCTGCCGCCGCCTTTTTGCCACCGCGCCTGACCCGCCTGCTAGCACAAGCCAATTTGCGCAACCATCGCAAGATCATGGTGGTGGATGGCGCGCTGGGCTTTACCGGCGGCATGAACATCAGTGCCAGCCATTGGCTGTCCAAACAGCCAGCACAGCCCGTTCAATGCCTGCATTTCGCAGTGCGTGGGCCGGTCGTCACGGACTTGCAGCGCACCTTTGCCATCGACTGGGCCTTCACCACAGGCGAAGCCTTGCAAGATTCTCCCTGGTTTGTCGCCAACGTGCCTTGTGGTCCGGTGCTGGCGCGCGGGGTGACAGACGGCCCCGATGCCGATATGGATCACATGCGTCAGGTCATCTTGGGGGCTCTGGCCACGGCGCGTCACCGGGTACGTATCGTCACGCCGTATTTCCTGCCTGATGACGTGGTGCTCACTACGCTGCAGGTGACCGCTTTGCGCGGCGTGGTGGTAGATATTGTGGTGCCGGCCCACAGCAACTTGCCGCTGATGGACTGGGCCATGCGGCCCCAGTGGGGTGAGCTTGTTGCTAGCGGCTGCCGCGTGCACCTGAGCGGCCCGGGCTTTGACCATGCAAAAGTGTTTTTGGTGGACGACGCCTGGTCGCTGATTGGTTCTACCAACTGGGATGCACGCAGCCTGCGCCTGAACTTTGAGTACAACTTGGAGTGTCACGATGCCGCGCTGGTGAGCCAGCTCGACAGGCTGGTCGATACGCGCATCCGGCGGGCGCACCGTCTTACCGCTGCAGAACTTGCGGGTCAATCACTGACGGGGCGACTGCGCGACCGCTTGGTGTGGCTGCTCTCGCCGTACTTGTGATGCACTGTTGATGCCTTGTGGCAGGTGTGGAACCTCGCTGGCCAGCAGGTTGGTCTTGCCTGGTATGAGGTAAAGTGGTGGCGCTAGGTTGATTGATAAAACGCGCCGGCCAGCGTGCCGGACAAAACAAAGGAAGAACATCATGCAAATACAAGTAAACACCGACGACCACATCCAGGGTGGTGAGTCTTTGGCCCAATGGATTCAGGAAGAAGCCGGCACCCGCTTGGCTCGTTTCAAAGAAAACATTACCCGCCTGGAAGTTTTTTTGACCGATCTGGACGGCGCGAAATCGGGTGTCGATGACAAGCGTTGCCGCCTTGAGGCCCGCGTGGTCAGCCGCCAGCCGGTCACAGTCACCGCAGATGCCGACAAAATGGCTGCCGCTTTTATCGCTGCTGTTGAAAAAATGGCACGTGCGCTGGACGCAGATCTGGGCCGCGTCAAAGACCGCAACGGGCGTGACACGATTCGCGCCGCGCAGGAGTAAGGCTTAAGCCTATGGAGGTTGGCTCAAGCCGCATGAGTCGGCCTCGATAGATTGTTATTTTTGACATTTTTAGCCTGTAGCCCTTATTTATAAAGCGTTACAAGCTACTAAAAATATAGCAATTAATTGGGTGTCATGGACAAGTGGCACTCAAAAAAATACCCCTGAAGCTGACGCTTTCAGGGGTGGGCTTGCAAAGTGCTGCGCCAGCGGTTAAGCCAGGTTTAGGCAAATTCAACCAGTGCCTTCTTCATCTTTTTCATGGCCGCCACTTCAATCTGGCGAATGCGTTCGGCACTGACGCCATAGACGGCGGCCAGATCGTGCAGCGTCATGCCCCCCGAGCTGTCGTCATTCACCTTGAGCCAACGTTCTTCAACAATGTGGCGACTGCGTGCATCCAGCGTGTTAAGCGCCAGTGCAATGCCATCGCTGGCCAGCACGTCGCGGTGGTGGGCTTCGAGCATGGCTGTGGGTTCGTGCGCTGTGTCGGTCAGGTAGGCAATGGGCCCAAAGGCATCTTCACCATCGTCAGACGACATGGGGTCCAGCAGCACATCACCACCTGAGAGGCGCGCTTCCATTTCAATGACTTCTTCGCGCTTCACGTTCAACTCTGCTGCCATGGCGTCAATCTGGCTGTCGCTAAGTGTGTCGCGGTGCGTGTCCAAATCGGCTGCGGCATCTTCGCTACGGTAACGCTGCTTCATTGAGCGCAGGTTAAAAAACAGTTTGCGCTGTGCTTTGGTTGTGGCCATTTTGACCATGCGCCAGTTTTTCAGGATGTACTCGTGAATTTCGGCCTTGATCCAGTGCATGGCGTAACTCACCAGGCGCACGCCTTGGTCAGGATCAAACCGTTTCACGGCTTTCATCAGGCCCACATTGCCTTCCTGAATCAGGTCGCCATGCGGCAGGCCATAGCCCAGGTATTTGCGAGACACAGACACCACCAAGCGCAGGTGCGACAGCACCAGTCGACCAGCCGCCTGAACATCATTGTCCTGACGCAATTTTCGCGCTGCAGATTGCTCTTCTTCAAGGGTGAGCATAGGCATGCGATTGACGGCTGAAATGTAGGCTTCCAGATGGCCCAGCGCAGGCACCATCGTCCATGGGTTAGCCATGGTGAGCGCGGTGCCGGAAACTCCCGTTTGAATAGTCATGCCAGAACTCCTTGTTGCGTGATTTTTGTATATTAGCACTCACTATGAGTGAGTGCTAATTGAAAAGTTCAATCACTGCAATGGCTTGACGGCTGTTTTTTAGCTCTTGCCTTCAATCTTTTCCGAGGGCAGCTTCAGTCCAATGCCTGTCACCACACCATCGGACATCGTTCGCACACTTAATTCTGCCCGGTCCAGGGCCACTTGGTCGCCCACCACCACCGGGCGCATGATGGCATTGGTCAGCCAGGCGTCCACGCACAGGTCTGCATCAGCGGGCTGCTGAAGTCCGTAAAAGTCGCACAAATCGGCGACTCTGGTGTTGGCTTGAAGGGCGAAGTCGCCAAACACAGCACGAACGGCAGGTGTGTCGTTTTGGTCGGGCAGCACCACGTCCATGCGGTGCGCAAACCAGCCGATCGTGCTGCCTTGCAACAACAGCGATGTCAACACCACCACAAAAGCCACGTTGAAGATCAGCCGTGCTTCGGGCAGGTTCGCCATGAAGGGAAAGATGGCCAGCACAATCGGCACCGCGCCCCGCAAGCCAACCCAGGCGATGTAGAGGATTTCTTTGGGCTTGAAGCGCAAGGGTGCCAGGCACAATCCCACTGCCAGTGGCCTGGCAACAAACATCAACACCGCAGCGACACCCAGCGCGGGCCATGCAAACCCTTCGATCTCCGAAGGCGTCACCAGCAAACCCAGCAGCACGAACATCACCGCCTGCGACAACCAGGCATAACCGTCGAGCGCGGACAAGGCCAGTTTCACAATGGCAGGCGCCCTTCGGTTCAGGACGATCCCAAGCAGATAAACAGCCAGAAACCCCGCCCCCCCAACCCAGGTAGTTAAAGCGAATGTGGTCAGGCCGGCCATGGTCAGCAGCAACGCAATCACAGCCCCCGACTCTTCCAGTTGATGGATTCGCGGCAACACCAAGGCAAACACCCGCCCAATCCCAATACCCAGCAGCGCGCCCCAGCCAAACTGGGCCAACAAAGACCACACAATGGCATCAAACGACAACTCGCTAGCAACGCCACGGCCGGTGCTGGTGACCGATGCCAGACCAATCAGCGTGAGGGTCAGATAAACCGCCATCGGGTCGTTCATGCCGGACTCGATTTCTAGCGTGGTGGCAACCCGCTCGTTTAATTGAACGCCGGATGTCTTGAGCAGCGAGAACACGGCCGCCGCGTCGGTGGACCCGACGATCGCGCCCAGCAACAAAGCACTTGTCCAGCTTAGCTTGAGCAGGTAGACCGCAGCCACGGCGGTGAAGCCTGTGGTCAGCAGGACACCCAGCGATGCCAGCACCAGGGCCGGCTTCAGTCCGGTGCGAAATCTCGGGTAGTCGGTGCGCAGGCCGCCGTCGAGCAAGATGACGACCAGCGCAATGTTGCCGACCCAGAAGCTGAGGCGGTAATCATTGAACTCCCAGCCGCCTGGCCCGTCCACACCGGCCAGCATGCCCGTGACCAGAAATGCCAGCAGAAAAGAAAAGCCCACCCTTTTTGAGAATACGCCCACCAGAACGCTGATAAAAATCAGTGCGGAAGCGCCCAGCAAGGGCAGGCTGAGGAAGTCAAGGTTCAGGGTCATCTTGACGGGGATTATCCTCAGGCGCGCACCACACCCAAGTGCGCGCAAGTGCAACCTGGCGGGCGCTTAAAAATTCGCAAGTATTCTGTCGACGGCTACCCGCCAGCCTTGACCGCCAATACCGGGCAGGACACAGAAAGTAGCAGTTCCTGGGCCACGCTGCCCATGATGAGTTTGCCAACCGCCGAGCGCTTTCGCAGGCCGATGATCAGCACGGATACACGCATCGAGTCGACCAGGGCCTCGATCTCGTCGATCGCACTTTTGCCACGGACCAACTGTTTGAGTTCTGCGTTCAGGCCCGAGTCCTTCAGAATTTTCTGAACGCGGTCAGCTGCGTCGCCATCAACTGCAGAAGGGTCTGTTTTCCCGCCTCCAGGAGAGGCGTTGACCACCAGCAGGTGTTCATCGCGGCGCTTCGCAATTTCGATGCCTTTGTTCAAAGCCGCTTCCCCCTCGGGTCGCGGCACATAAGCCACAAGTATGGTCATGGTTTCTCTCCTTTTAAGTTGCAAATGGTTCAAGCCATTGGCAAGCTCTCACCATGTCTGCTGTGATGTGCATGGCTACAGTGACATGTGAATGCTTGCCAATGAAGATGGGGCTTTTACATCCCCGAATAATTAGGCCCGCCCCCACCTTCAGGCGTGACCCACACAATGTTCTGCGTCGGGTCCTTGATGTCGCAGGTCTTGCAATGCACACAATTCGCGGCATTGATCTGCAAGCGGTCGGTGTTGTCATCGTTCTTCACAAACTCATAAACACCAGCCGGGCAATAACGTGCCTCAGGGCCAGC
>NZ_JAQTXM010000051.1 GCF_028688795.1 Rhodoferax sp.
ACTGCGTCAACTATGAGGCCGAAACCTGTGGAGCCAATCATGTGGATGACGAGCGCCATGCCATGAGTGGTCGCCTGTATGCCCAGCACCACGCCTTGCAGGCCACCACGGAGGCCACAGCATGAACCCGATCACACGCACGCAGGCTGAAACCGCGCTGCTGATTTGCCAAACCGAACTCAAAAAGCCCCGCCCGTGCCTTGACGCAGCTCATGACTACGCCAGCCGGGCCCTGCGCCTTATCGAGCTTTTGAGAAAAGAAAACACAGTCGACCAATGCACAAACGGAGCCAACCATGGCAACTAAAAACACCTCACAAGTGACCAAAACCGCAGCCGTGGTTGACGCGATTGACCAAGCCTATGCCCATATTTCAAAGCTGGATGCATTGCTCCAAAACGCATTTGGCGAAGCTGGCCCAGCCTTTCGCAACTTACACGATGACCTGCAGGATGCCTATTTGTGGGCTTGCTCTGATTTGGCTGCGTCGGTCAAGACTGCGCTGGAATTGTCATTCAGCGAAACAGGGAGCTAGCCGTGACTGAACCAACCATCACCCGTCTGATCAACCGGAAAACCCTGCTCGAAATGATCCCGCTATCAGACCGCGCCATCTACGACATGGAGAAACGCGGAGACTTCCCCGCCCGCATTGCCCTCACCACGCGCAACGTGGCCTGGGAGCTAAGCGCCGTAGAGGCTTGGATTCAGGAGAGGAAGTCAACCAGCATTGAAGTCTTGCGCCCAGGGAGCCAGGCAGCACGCCCAGGGAGAACGACGTGAAGAACAAGCCACCCAGACGGGACGAGCGCCGCAAGGCTCGGGAACAGAAGCGTCGACGGGTGCTTTTTTACACCTCAATCATCCCCCGTTAACTGGTCGTGACAGCAACCTAGACGACTTCAAAACACATTGCGGGTAACAGTATGTCAACACCAAAAACCGTGCTAACCGAAGACGCTGCAGAGCTTCTGAAACTCAGTAAAGAAACCATGCGCCGCTGGGGGCGACTCGGCAACGGCCCGATCAAGCCAGTAAAAGTGGGGCGTAAGTTCCTTTGGAGACTTGAGGACATCAACCGACTTCTGGCTGGCGAGTGACTGGAGTCTGGCCATGACATTCATTCGTGAAAACCTGCCCGACCCCGTGAGTTACTTCGAGTCCGAAGGCTTGAAGCTGACCAGCAAGGGCAAGTGGCGCACAACGGCTTGCAATTTCCACGGTGGCGGGTCAACCATGCGCATCAACACCACCAACGGTGCCTGGGTATGCATGGCCTTGTGTGGTGCACGTGGCGGCAACGTGCTGGCCTATCACATGGCGGCGCATGGCATGGACTTCATTGAAGCCGCAAAAGCTCTGGGAGCGTGGCAAGACGATGGTAAGCCCCATGTTCACCACCGGCCCAAACCATTGCCACCAAACGACGCGCTTCAACTTCTCGCCGAGGAGTCAATGGTTGTTGCCGTGGCCGCCGGGAATCTAGCCCAAGGTGTGATCCTGACCGATCAAGACCGTGAACGGTGTCTGCTGGCCGCTGGCCGAATCAACTTGGTTGCAGGATTTTGAACATGAGTTACCTATCGCCAGAACTTCAAGCCATTGCCAGGCATAAAGAGCGTGGGGCCAAGGTTGACAGCTTCATTGCGGCCAACGGCATTAAGCCCCCGGCCTACCCGGTACAGTTCTCACACGGCCAACCCAGCCACCGCGAAGTCATTGGTGAACCGCCACCAGGACACCCGGCGGCACTGTCTTTTGATGATGGCTACACCGGACTGCCTGACGACGGGTTTGGGCAGCAGGCCGTGGTGAACGAGCCACATGAGCCCAGACTCAAGCCCATCAGCATCACCGACTTATTCACCAATCCATCACCGCCGACGGAATACGTTTGGGACGGATACACACCCCGAGGTGTGGTGACTTTGTTCGGTGCGCATGGTGGCACGGGTAAAAGCACCATTGCCCTGATGCTGGCAGTTTGCGCAACACTTGGCAGGCCACTATTCGGGGTTAATACCAAGCCTTGCAATGTGCTTTTTGTGAGCCTGGAAGACCCATTGCGAGTTGTTCGACAACGATTGGCTGCAATTTGCAAGGCTTGGTTGATTGACCCGGCGCAGTTGGAAAACTTGCAGGCAGTTGACGGCAAAGAGTACCCAGAACTATTCGCCGCCGAAACACGAGGGGATGGCAAGGTAACGCAGACTTATCACGAGCTGCACGCTTTGGTCGAAGCCGGGGACATTGGCCTGGTCGTAATTGACAACGCAAGCGACTCATTCGGAGGCGACGAAATTCAACGACGGCAAGTCCGCGCCTTTATGCGTGAGCTGGGGAAAATTGCAGCGATAGCCGACGGCGCAGTGGTGTTGCTGGCACACGTTGACAAGAACACCAGCCGCGCCGTAAAGCAAGAAAACAGCGAGGGCTATTCCGGCTCTACCGCTTGGCACAACAGCGCCAGAAGCCGTCTATTCCTGACCCGTGGCCAAGATAACCTGTTGACGTTGGAGCACCAAAAAAACAACCTCGGGTTGAGGCGCGACCCTATCAAGCTGCAATGGCTGGAGGGGGGGTTCCCGCAACTGGTTGTAGGGTACGAGGCACCGGGCACTGCTGGCACACTGGCCCAAGCTGAACGCAGCGACGATCAAAACGCACAGGCCATTTTGCGGATGCTGGCAGAGTTTGAAGGTCGTGGGCAATTTTGCAGCCCGGCCACAACTTCGCGCAACCATGTTTACGCGGTATTGCGTAGCGAACCCGAGTTTGTGAGTCTCAAATTGCGCCATGACGATACAAAGCGCATTGTCAACCAGTGTCAGCGTGCGGGGTGGATTCAAGAGATTGACTACCGCACACCAGACCGAAAGCCGCATCAACGATGGTCAGTTACCGCCGATGGCCGAACCTTTGCTGGCTTGCCTGCGCCAACTGCGCCAACTATCGAAGATGGAGCAGTTGGCGCAACTACTCAAGATGGCGCAAAAGCAGGTGCGCCAACTGCGCCAACTGGCGTAGGGGGTTATAGGGGGATAGAGCGCACAGAAGATGGCGCACTTTCTGACACAGAACCCGACACCGCGCAGCCAGCCAAAACCCAGCCAACCAACCCCAACGAGGATTTTTAAATGGAAGCCGTGAACGTCAAACCCATCATTGACCAGCTTCGCGGAGCTGGCCTGTCTCTGACCGTGAAGCCCGACGGCATCCTGTCCGTGTCGCCGTCGACCAACCTCACCGATGACCTGCGCACGCTGATTCGGGAATTCAAACCAGCCATCATCGCGGAGCTGACCACCGCCATCAATCCAGCTCCAGCTGCCAACGATGCCACCGTCCAGCAATCCGGCTTATCGCCAAAGCTCCAGGCGGCATCAAAAGCGCTCGACGCGCAGATCGTGGCCGCTGGTTTGTCCCTGACACCGCCCGAGCAGCCAAAGCCCAAGCTAGCCACAAGCAACGCACAGGTTCCACCCCCGGCCAAAGCCCAGCCAGTCAAACACGTTGACCAGGACTGGAAGCCACTCGCAATGGCCTACCACCAGCACCACTTCAAGTGCGTTACCTGCATCACGGCAGGCAAGGGCACGCGGTACGGCCCCCGATGTGGTGTCGGCGCAGCCCTTTGGACTGGTTACCAAAACGCCATCCAATAACGCAACCCATTTGCACCACGGAACCAAAATGATTGATGGATTGATAGCTGGCAAGATTCACGGCCAGCCCACCCAGCGCACCAGCAAGGCCGGAAAACCCTTCGCACTCTGCAAAGTCCGGGTTGTCACTGGTGCGGAAGATTCGATTTTCGTGAGCGTTATTGCTTTTGACAGCGACCCCGTGAACGCCATTCTGGCCATGAATCAGGGCGACAGTGTGGCCCTGTCCGGCAACATCAAACCCGGTGTTTGGACTGACAACCAGGGCAATGCCAAGCCCACGCTGGACATGACGGCCCACCAGGTTCTGACAGCCTATCACGTCACCCGCAAGCGCCGCGCAGTTGCCAAGGAAGACGGCCCGGACGGCAGAACATCCAAACCCGTCGCCATGCCAGCACAGCCAGAGTTTGACGACGACCTGAATTTTTAGGCCCTACAGCCTCTTTTCACCCCGATCTGGCACACCAACCCCACCAATCACTTAAAAACCCGCCACACGCCCGTCTGACAAGGCTGTGGCCCAACCTGAGAACCATCATCATGACTACCGATAACCGCGCCTGCAAAAACTGCGTTTCGTACATCGACTACAAATGCACCAAGGGCAAAAACTTTCTAACCGACCAATTTACGACAGACGGCGAGCGCATTGTTACCACTCCACACCGCAACAGCGTGTGCGCCAAGCACCAGATGCGCCAGGGTTTGCCGAAGGTGTTTTACATCCGGCCAACGACTTGCGCCGACTGCTATCAATTTTTAACAGAGCCTATCGAGTACGAAGCAACCGAAAATTTCGAGGCCGAGACAATCCCAGCCGGATGCGGTAACGGCAATGAAATGTGCATCAGCGTAGCGCCAGATAAATATCGCCCCATACAGGCCAGCGACCAGGCGTGCGAAGAACACATTACAGAGCTGGAAACCGAGATTGAAGAAGAAATGCGTCTGGTAAAGATTGAGCATGAAGCCTCAGAAGCCGAAGCGGCCCGCCAGTCAGAAGCCAGCGCAGAACGCATCGCCATGAAGGTTTTAGGCAAACTGCGCAAGGGAAATTCCAAATGACCATCACCCCCCGCTCATGCGCCAATTGCGCTGCCTTCAATCCCGTGCGTGCCATTGACGAACCCGGCTGCCTGAATCTGGTGTCATTCATCGTCAGCCCTGACCGCAGCCGTGACCCCGGCCCGGCTGATTCCTGTGATGCTCACCAGACCGACCAGGAGGATGCAGCCCAAACGGACTACATCGAGGCAAACCGCCCTGCTATTTGGGACAGCATCAAGGCCACGGTGACCACTCAGGAGCTGATTGGCAAACTGCGAGGTGTCCAATGAACGACCGAGAGATTTTGGCTGCCACATTGCGTTGGCACACTGCTCACATGACCCGCATGGAGGCCACCACCGCCAGCAACAAGTTCAAAAGCGACTCAAAGAAGCGCACGGGGTTTGGCGGCGCTGACCGTGATCTCAGCGCCAGGGTGACGGCTGCAAAGCGGGTTGAACTGGCGGCACTGCGCGATCTGGCAAAGGTCTGTGCCAAGGTTCGAGGCCACCAGAAGCACGTCGATGATGCGAATGAAGTTATGGACGTGGAGGTCAAGCTGCTGACTTGCTGACAGGCGCTATCATCGCCCCAGGTGCTAGCCAATACCAGAGGGTGCGCCGCCGGGGTCGCCCACAGCACCCGAACCGGATGGTTCCAATACGGTAAAAGCGGAGTGGAAAGCCTCAGTGAATTCGTTCATTGGGGCTTTCGTTTTCCACTGGCCGCGAAGTTGCGGACACCCCCAGATCAAGCCGGTGAATGCGACTTGAGCCAGTCCCGCAGCGCGTCATTCATGCGTGTTTGCCACCCTGGCCCAGCCTTGCGGAAGGTGTCCAAAACATCACGGTCAAAGCGGATAGCCACCTGTTCCTTTGTACCGGAACCAGCAGGACGGCCACGCTTGCGCAGCGCCACCTCAAGCCCGGCCTTCAATTCGGCATCGTTCAATGGCCGGTCATCCTCGCTCACGCCATCCCAGACGTAATCACCGCCTGGTGGAATGACACGCACGGCAGCCCTGACCTGTTCCCGCGTCATGGTGTTAGTCGCTGATCCATTCATAGTAAGCCTCACGTTCTTCGGTGCTTGCGCGTCGATAACTGATCACCCGTGTAGCGCCTTCACGGTCAATGTGAATGACTGTCAGCACCCGAAGGCAGCCCATCACATAGGATAGCGACTGTGTGCGGGTTTCGCCGCCACGCACCGCCAATATGTCCAGCCGATAGAGGGAATCCAGCACTTCGCCAGCGTCTGCAAAGTCAAGTCCGTGCTTGGCAAGGTTCGCCATGCGCTTGTCTTCATCCCATATCAGCCTTGATGTCATGAGAATAATTGTAGATGCGTTAATTCTACTTGTCCACGGTTTTAAATGCAGGAATCCTGCAATTGGAACCAGGCAAGGCTCCCGCACTTTGAGGTGCGCCTTCAATGGGTGTCGCTTCAACCGACACCCATTGCACTAGCAGTAAAACCGACGAGTCGTCGGCTTTGTCATCACTGCCAGCCAGCTTTCAGAAAGCGACCTGGCCAGCGGCAATAGTCGGACTTCAAATCCGACTATTCTCCAGGTGCATCAAGGGTGCGATTTGAAATCGAACCCTTGCCCTGTACAAGTCGCGTTTGAAACACCAGCAAGATCATCACTTGGATTTGAAATCCGAGTGATCAGCCAGCGCCACTTCGGACGGAAAACGCACGAAGGCCAGCACCGGCCACGAGTTCATGAATTTGACCCTTTCGGATTTCAAATCCAGTTGGGCAGCCAGCGCCGCCAAGGCCAAGAGCCTCACCCCATTGGCGTTTGAAACGCGAGTGGGCAACGCCCGCCACCGACATAAGTGTCAACTCCCAGATTCTGGGTATTCCCCCCGAACAGGAAAAATCAAGCGCCCATAGGTTCCCCAAGGTTGAATAGCCGTGGCTGTTCAAACCGTTCCCAGACTGGAGAAATGCATTCAGTCCCAGAACCCCCGTGAGGTTGCGATTCAGTCATCGTGGTGCTTGTATCAACTTGGTCACCACAACTGTGCCAGTCCCTCGCAAACAGGCTGGCTACCTTGCCGGGTTGAGTCGGTAGGCAATCCCTGATCTTGTCAGCCACCGGGACATGTGCATTGCATCGTCAACGGGCGAACAGCACCACTGGAAAGCAAAAACCCTTGAGGCTCTGTTTTCCACGACGCAACCGTGTTGGCATCAAAGCCAGAAAACAGAAGCTCAAGGGCTTCAATTTTGATTGTCTCACGGTTGCGTCGTTTGACCCCTCAATAGTCCCGTCACGACCAAATCAGCACAGCAGCGCCATGCCTGCAACCAGACAAAAAACAGAGTTAGCAGGCACGGCAGCCAAGTCGTGACGGCAATATTTGAGTTAGCCAGTTAACCCCGCCCTACCCGGCAAATAAGCCGCCAAATCATGACCAAACTAAAAACCGTTGTCGTTGTCAAAGCGCCACCGACACCTGAGCAGATAGCCGCCGACTTTCCTGACGACCAGGACAACAAGCCGCTCATGTTCCCCCCGCCAGCTTATCGTCCGATTGAGCCACCCGCCGAGATTTTCACCACCGACATGCAGAAGCAACGGTTCATTGTGGCCGTGCATGAGGTGGGGCACGCCCTTGCTTCGATGATGGTTTGCCGTCCTACCCAATGCCTGAGCGTGACCGAAATTAACGGTTCAGTTCGAGGCGGTGCAAACACAACCGATGCACACGGCGAGGATTCAGCCATTGTCGATTTAGGCGGCATATGTGCTGAGCAGCTTGTAATCGGTTCTGGTGACTGTCACGCGGGAGCTGCAACCGACATCAAGAGCGCTCGCCAATCCCTACGTGATGAACGTGTTCCGGAGCGCATGATTGACCAGATATTGCAAGACATTCACGCCGAGCTGCTGAACATCTTCGAGCGGGACTGGCTGCCCGGAATCGTGCACGTATCCACCAAACTGGCGCAGGTGGGGGTGCTGGACTGGGAGGGGTTTGTAGAACTGATGGTGCAAGGCCAGCGCAAAGCCTTTCAGGCCGGGTCTTTGAAAAAGGCGGCAACCCTACTTGAAACGCATGAAACCCTGCACAAGTCAATTCAGAGACTCAGAAAGTCCGCAACGTCTGAATTTGACATGCTGGCAAATGAAATCAAGCGCGAAGTGCAGCCCAAACGCCGCGTGGCCCTGTTGGGGAGCAAGTGACATGGAGCTGAGAATCATCGACACCAAGCCGTTCCTCGTGACCCGCGCGGGCAAGAAGGAAACGGCCACTCCAACCGGGGAAGTCGTCGCCCAGGCCCGCCAGCGCATCAGTGATGCCCGCGACATGCTAAGAATTCTGGAGCGTTCCCGCATTGAGTCCCAAACCGGCCTTGAGGCTGCATTGCTGAGAGGCCAGCCCACCGAACCCTATCGCCTTGAGCTGGCGAATATTTCCGAACTCTCTTCGGATCAGCGGCATGAAATTTCTGATGCCACTGGCGACATTGCCACTATTGAGCAAATGCTTGATCAGCACGCCGCCGTTCGACTGAGGCTGGCCGATGCTGACGCGATTGACGCACTTATCAGACCCTTTGAAACCTTCTTGGAGCAACATCAATGAGCACAATCGAACTTGCACGCGCCGAGCGCATGAACGCCGAAGCCCAGGCCCAGCTTGAGTCCGCCCGTGACCTGGTGCAGCAAAACACTGAGCGTTTGAATGACACCCGTCGCAAGATGCATTTCATCACCGAGCGTCGTGTGGCAGGCACTTGCACCTCCGCAGAGGCCAACGAATTTGCAGCGCTCGGCGGGGACGAAATACTCCTTCAGAAAATGCTTGTTGCAGCAGAACAGGCCAAAGCCGCAGCCATCGATCAGGTGCACGGCGCATTCGCTTATTTCACCGATGCGAAGGCCGCCCACGACCGCGAGATGGCCGAAGCACGGTTCCAGGCTCTGTTGGAAAAAACCAGGCAGATCGAAGCAGTTTTTTGCCAGGCCCTGGGGGCGCTTGGCAGGGCGGGTCAAGCCATTGGGAAAAGCACGCTGGGCTCATGCTTCCAAAAGTCTGACCGGCTGCATCGTGCGCTTGATCTGAACATTATCCCAAGTGAGGAATCCTGATCATGCAAACAGCAGATCGTGGGGGACGTACCCAGAGCTCAGCAACTGTCCGCCGCCAGGTGGCCCGTGTCATGAACCGCTCAGCCCACCAGCTCAGCGAGGCAGTGCTGGCCAAAGCCTTGACAGGCGACCCGGCTTCGCAATTGGCGGCTGTCCAGCTCCTTCAACTCGGCATGACGAGCCAGACGAAATAAACGCTTTGGTGTGTTGAGAGTGTGCCCCATAAATACACCAAAGCCCCACGAGGGGGAACTCTACCCATGGGACACATCGACGGGAAACCGTGAGGCAAATCGACCGCGCCACCTCCTTTCTAGGCGCTGCACGTTGCCACCCCTTAACCAACAGTGATAAAGCAGAGCGACCCATGGCGAAATCAGCAGGTTCATTCAAGCCCGGTGTATCGGGCAATCCGAAAGGTAAAGCACCAGGCACAAGCCACCGCGCCAAGTTTCGGGCCATGGTTAACCCGGATTTGCCAGACATCGTTAAAAACCTTGTCACAGCTGCAAAAAATGGCGACATGCAAGCTGTTCGAATCGTCATGGACAGGTTGATTCCACAGCTCAAGCCGACCAGTGACGCTATTGATTTGCGCACTACAGGAAGCCTTGCCAAGCGTGGCGAAGCCATCATTGCTGCCATGTCCAGCGGGCGGGTTAGCCCAGATCAAGCCCAAATTGCCATGAACACCCTGACGGCACAGGCCAAGCTGGTGGAGCAATCTGAAATTCTTCATCGACTCGATCAATTGGAGACGCTGTTGTGTCCAACCGCCAAACCCTAAAAAGCCTCAGCCGCCTGACCGTGGCAGCACTGGAAAAAATGAGCGATTCCCAACTTCAAGCCATTGCAGCCCCCGACCCTCACGACCTCACCGGACTGATCGACGCAGAGCTGGACGCAATCATTCACAACACCGCAAACCCCGACTTACTGGCACGGGTTGAGGCAACTAGGAAAGGAACATAAGCCATGGGACAAGAAGTTAAAGTTGGCGTTGACACTGGTGACTCCCGGCAGCAGTTGGCCGATCTGGCAAAAGCGGTCAACGCGTTCACCTCAGAGCAAGCCAAGGCGGCGGGTAAAACCGTTCGACTGCTGAATTTAAAGGACGACATTGAAGAGCTGAAAGAGCTTCAAAAGCAATGGCGAGAGGTGATCAACCTCAATAAAACGATTCATGGCCCACTGAATTCTGCGGGCCAGGGGCCAAAGAATCGCCCAGCGACACCTATGCAGATTGAGCAGTCTCTGCGTGAAAACCGTCAATACATGCAGACGGTGATGTCGAGACTATTGCTGCACAACATCAACGCTGGCACAACCCCTGTCAATACCGGGCTCACCTACCACGATATTGCCGGTCGAGCACCGGCGTTCAAACCGCCATCCTGGGCCAGTGTGGCCAGCCAGGGCGTGCAGGGCTTGAATTCAGGCGGTGTGGCTGGTCGTACTGCTGCAGCTGCAATCCATGGCGCTGGGGCGGCCAAGGCTGGCGGCCTGGGTGCTCTTGGGATGCTAAAGGGTGCTGGGGTTGCTGCGGCGGCCTACGGTGCGTTTGAGGCGGTGAGCGCTGGCGTTGGTGCTGTGTCTGATAAGTTGGATGCTGGCAAGCAGGAAAACATCGAACTGGACAAATTCAAGCGCTCACTCGGGGCCACGGCGGACAGCTTTGAATCCCTGAAAAACAAGGGCAGGGCGGTGGGTGAGCAGTTCAACCTGACCTATGAGCAGTCCCGCAAGCTGACCTCCGAATTTGCCAATATCGCCAAGGTGAATGATTACGGCAGCGTGGCGGCGGGTATCGGTTTGGCGCAAGCCACGGGTGTGGATGAGTCGCAAGGCGTGAGCTTCATGGCGACCATGCGGCGAAGTGGCTCACTGAGTGAAAAAACGGCAGATGCCCGGCTGTTATCGACTCAGTTTGCCGAGGCCTTGAAGCGCACCGGTTCTACGCTGAATGCGGGTGACCTCATGGGGGCTATGAATAGCTTTGCCATCAGCACATCGCAGCGCAGCTTGAGTACCGCCAACGTCGAAGGCTTCGCTGGTCTTTTGTCTGCCATGGTGGGCTCTGGCACGCCTGGGTTGCATGGGAATGTCAACAATGCGGCCAACATCTTGAACCGGGCTGATGCTGCCTTCCAGGGCGGTGGCGGCATGGGTGAGGCATCCAATGTCCTGCAGTTCATGGCTATGGGCGGCGACCGTGTGGGTTTGCTTGGCATCAAAATGCGGCAGGCCGCTGGCATGTTTGCAACTGGCAACAGTGTTTTTGGCAACGAGAACGGGCAGGTAAATCGGTTCCTTGGCAAAAACAAAAACATGACCCGGTTTGGCGGGTCAAAGTCCGGGCTTGAGGAAGTTCTGGATATGTACGACCGGCAGGGTGTCGACAAGGAGTCGCAGCTTCTTGGTGCGTCGAACCACTTTCGGATGAATCCAGAGGAAATGGCCACCCTGTTTAACCTTCGGGCATCTGGACAACTTGGTGGACTGACGAGCCTGTTTGCGAAGCACAAAGGTCTGATAGCAGATCCCACCAAGTTGTCGAGTGCCGGGTTGATGGCAATGGCCGATATTGGAGCGGCTGGCGGTGATGCTGATAAGTTGGCTGCTCTGCGTGATTCAATGTCTAGGCGTTCCGGGTTGTCTGCTGACCAATCTGCAAACTTGAAATCGATCAGCGCGACCACTGATCCTAAATTACTTGAGGATGTGCTGGTTACGGTCGCAAAAACCTTCGAACGCGAGAAAACTGCTGGCGAGCAGGCGCAAGTCACGGCGGCGAAGATTGAGCAATCTACCACGCGCATGGCTGATTTTTTGATCAAGCCAGCCCAAGAAAGTAGAGACTTCCTCGCGGCCTTGGTTGAAACCCTTGCGCCAAAAAGCGCCATAGCCGGTGAAATACGCGACGAGAAGAAGTTTGCTCAACATATCTCCACTCTCGAAAACACTCACAGACAGGGGATCATGAGTGGTACTGATCTTTCTCGCTGGGGGATTCCGTCTGGTTCGGCAAAAGGTTCTGAAACTGCTCGTCAAGCAATTGCGGATGGTGCGGCCAAGGCTGGGTTTAATCCTGATTTCATCAATGGCCTTTCTTTGCTTGAGACGCGTCACGGAAAGAAGGCGATTGGTGGAACCAACAATCTGTTCAATATCAAATCATTTTCTGGCCATGGTGTCCGGGCTTTTGATAAGACTGAGGGCAGCAATGACAGATACCGCGTGTATGACAACTACATGGAGTCGGTTTCTGACATTACCTCGCTCTTGTCTCGGAAGTACCCTGGTGCGAAAAGCGCCAAAACACCAGAAGAATTTGCGAGAGCTTTGAAACGTGGTGGTTATGCAACCGATCCGAACTATGAGTCGAAACTGGTTGCAACGATCAAGTCTCAGCCGCCTGCCCAAATCCCGCCTACCCAAATCCCGGCAGGCAACCCGGTAGACCGCTCAAGTTCTGCCCATCAGCAAGCCATAAATTTGGGCTCAGCTACGGCCAATGTTGTCGTGCGTGTTGAATCGGCTGATGGTCTGAAAGCTCAAACCCAAAACTTCAACCAGAACATGGTGTTCAAGCCGCGTGCATCTGGTGGCGTTCAACCATGGCAGTCGGTGCTTCAATGATCAAAGTCGACACCCCTCAAATCAGTGTGTACCTCTACAAATCAGGGGCACGCAAGCGCATCCAGGGACTACCCGTGGCTCAGCAAGACGGGCTTTTCGAGGTGGCCGCTTGAGTGCCATTTGCCGCCGACTCAACAACTTGCAAGCCGCACGCGCCAAGCTGGAGCAGCGCAAGGGCACGCGCACCTATTCGGACGACGTTCGGGAATTGCTGCAATCCATCGACGGACAGGACGAGGGGGCAATCCCAGGCGAAGGGCTTCACAACGAACTGGTGCGCCGGACTCAGGCCGTTGAAGGCTGGAATCTGGCCGCCCTGCCAGGCGACACCAATGATAAGCGGTGGGCAAATGCCGATTTGATAGCGCAAGGCAAGCTACCTGTCTCGGACGAGTCCAGGCACGCCGCGAGGCATTGGATCGAATTGTGGGAGGGTATTTGAGATGTCATACACCGTCAATTTTGATGCCGGTGCACTGTTCCAGGATTTGAACAACCAGATCAAGCACGCCATGGCCGAGGCGTTGGTGTTACAGTAAACACGGGTTAAAAACCCCTGCGCTTTTCCTCCCTGAGCGTGGCCCCGTGTGGGGTTATCAGCCCGGCCACTGTGTTGGGCTTTTTTTTGCCAGGCCATGAGCTGCCCATGCCTAAAATCCTGCCCTCGTTGAGGAAAACACTATGGCTAAAAAAACAATTCTTGTGGTTGATGACTCTTCTAGCCTACGGGCAGTGGTCAATATGGCTTTAACCGGCGCTGGTTACGATGTAATTGAGGCAGGCGACGGTCAAGCAGCCTTGAACATGCTGGATGGACGGCCAATCGCCATGGCTATCTGTGATGTCAACATGCCGGTGCTGAATGGAATTGAGTTCGTCAAACGGGTCAAGTTGTTGAACGCCTACAAGTTCATGCCCGTCATGATGCTGACCACAGAGAGCCAGGAAGCCAAAAAGAATGAAGGACGGACAGCGGGAGCGCGCGCCTGGATGGTCAAGCCGTTCACACTGGAACAGCTCAAAAATGCGGTTGCCAAGCTGACTGCATAGACATACCTTCAGAGAAAACCGGGGACACTTTTATTAATAACGGTACTTTTTACGGTACTTTTCAAATAATTAAACAAGAAACATAGAATTCATGAGGCCTACAGCCTCTTATTAGATTCCCATCACCGCTCCAGATTTTTCTCTCCAAACAAAAAGCCCTGAAACCAAGCTGGTGTCAGGGCTTTTGTCATTGGCGGCAGAAGCCGCCAAGCAGGCTCACATGTGGTCAATCATGACCTGACCGAAGCCCGA